>NZ_JAAGLU010000599.1 GCF_010550245.1 Streptomyces sp. SID12501 | reverse complement strand
GTCCGGAGAGCGAGCTCAGCGCCGGGAAGCAGAGCAGCCGGGGCCCCGTTCCACCGGAGGCGAGGGGCACCCCCGGCGGCGCCTCGACGAGCCGGCGGCCGAGGGCCGCGGGCTCGCCGGACCGTCCGACGGGTGCGTCCCGGACGTCCTTCGCGGTCGGTCGCATGCAGTCGGTCCTGCGGGGCCATCCGGAGGACACCGACGAGTCCTGCCGCCACCGGCGCGAGGCGGTTGCGCTGGGTGAGCAGTACGCCCTTGGGGGTGCCGGACGAGCCGGAGGTGTGGAGCAGCCAGGCCACGTCGTCCAACCCGAGGTCGTCGGGAGCGGGCGTCGCCGGTTCGGTGCCGGTCAGGTCCTGGTAGCGCAGCGGCACTGCGGCGGGGTCCTGCGGATGGTGCGGGACTGCCGACAGCCCGGGCGCTCCCGGGGCGGCGTCCTCGGGCCGTGGTG
>NZ_JAAGLU010000598.1 GCF_010550245.1 Streptomyces sp. SID12501 | reverse complement strand
TGCTGCTCGTGGAGGAGCTCGAGGGCGCGCGCCCGGGGTACTTCCGCGTCGAGTCGTGGCGCACGATCGTCGAGCGCAACGGCGGTCGCGGCACGCCCGCGACGGCCGAGGCGACCGTGAAGCTGCACGCGGGCGGCGAGCGGATCGTCAGCACCGGCGAGGGCAACGGTCCCGTCAACGCGCTGGACCACGCGCTGCGGCACGCGCTGCTGCGCGTCTACCCGGAGCTGGAGGGCTTCGAGCTCATCGACTTCAAGGTCCGCATCCTCGACCAGATGCAGGGCACCGACGCCGTCACGCGCGTGCTCATCGAGACGACGGACGGCGAGACGTCGTGGAGCACGGTCGGCGTGGGGCCCAACCTCATCGAGGCCTCGTGGGAGGCGCTCACCGACTCCGCGATCTGGGGTCTGCGCCACCGGGGCGTCCTGGCGCGCTGACGCCGCCGCGG
>NZ_JAAGLU010000597.1 GCF_010550245.1 Streptomyces sp. SID12501 | reverse complement strand
TCCGTCGCCGCCAGGCCCGATCCGGTCGCGGCGATTCCGTGGGGGATGCGGGTCGCGGCCGAGGCGGGCTGGCGGCTGCTCGTCCTCGCGGGGACCCTCTGGGTGCTGATGCAGGTGATCAGCGCGGTGCAGCTGGTCGTCCTCGCCTTCGCCGCCGCGCTGCTCGTCACCGCGATGCTCCAGCCGACCGTCGTCCGTCTCAAGCGGTTCGGGCTGCCGCACGGGCTCGCCACCGCTGTGACGGCCGTGCTCGGGTTCGTCATCATCGGCCTGGTCGGCTGGTTCGTGGTGTGGCAGGTGATGGAGAACCTCGACACGCTCTCCGACCGGGTCCGTGACGGCATCGACGAGTTGAAGCGCTGGCTGCTGGACAGCCCCTTCCACGTCACCGAGTCGCAGATCAACGACATCGCCAAGAACCTCAACGACACCATCGGCACCAACACGGAGG
>NZ_JAAGLU010000596.1 GCF_010550245.1 Streptomyces sp. SID12501 | reverse complement strand
TCCGCCTGGAACGCCTGCGTCGCGATCGTCCAGCCCGACCGCACGCCACCGACGCCCGACAGCACCTCCTGCGCGCGGTGGTGGCACTCGAGCAGCGTGTCGGCCACCGCGAGGTCCGGCGCGGGCAGCCCGTACGCGACCAGGTTCGCCGGGTCCTCGCCCCCCGCGATCATCGCCGCGATGTTCGGCTCGTTGATCGTGCAGACCCACTCGACGTCGTCGCCCAGCACGGGCAGCGCCGCCTCGACGTACCGCGCGAACCGGTCCGCCGCGTCGGCGGCCCGCCACATGCCCTCCTGGTAGAACCAGCGCGGCACCGTGAAGTGCATGAGCGTGACCATGGGCGTGACGCCCAGCTCGAACGCCGTCTCCACCATGCGCCGGTAGTGCGCGACCTCGGCGCGGGACACGAAGCCCTTCTCCGGCTCGATGCGCGCCCACTCGATGCTGAA
>NZ_JAAGLU010000595.1 GCF_010550245.1 Streptomyces sp. SID12501 | reverse complement strand
AGCTTGGGCAATGCCTGGGAGATCTCTTTCTGATAGGTCAAGTCGAGGCTACCGAAAGGAGCGTCCATGACGACGGGGTAAATTCCTCCATCCCCCAAGATGTCATCGCCACCCTTAGCCTTACGCTGATGGATCTGCTTTGCGATCTCCGAGACCGCACCGACGAAGGACAAGCCGAGCACCTGATTCTCGCCAGTACTCCGGATCGCAATGCCGGCCTTAGACTTCAATAGCAGTTGAAAGGAGTCAGTGAGCTCGGGCTCGTAGGACTTGATGAAGATTCGGGAAAAGACTTCCTTGACCTTGGCGTCAAGCTGCTCCCGGACTTCCTCTGTCTTCAACTCAAGCGCCTCCTTGAAGGTTTCCAACACCTCGTTCACGAGATTGACCTGCCGCTGCACCTTCCTCGAAGCTTCATCTTCGGCCGTGGCAGACCGGAACTGTCGCTTCAC
>NZ_JAAGLU010000594.1 GCF_010550245.1 Streptomyces sp. SID12501 | reverse complement strand
CCCCCCTGGTCAGAACGGCGGACGCTCGCCCGATTCGAGCCGTGACCGAGCCTCGGCAGCGAACCCGCCCGGCTGATGACGTGCTGTCTCGCGGTTGTGGCACGCGACGCACAGCGGACGCAGCTGCTTCGGCCCATCAGGGTTCGCCTCGCCCCGTGCTCAACACCGTGTCCGCCGACTCGGTGCGTCAGGGTGCTCACGGGAGTGGCCGGTTCTGCAAGCATGGGCTTGTGGAGCCGAGACAACTGGCTTGGCCGTAGGGGAACTTCGATGAACGGAGCAATCTGATGGCTGGTTCAGAGCTGGCGGTAGTCGCACGTGTCGGAACCGCTGTGCTCAGGGGAGTGGTTGGGAAGGCTGGTGGATCACCCAGCTGGCCAAATTTCCATGCAGCCTTGATAGAGCTTCACGAGATTTTGGATGAGTGGGTTAGGGCCTGCACCGCTTCGTCG
>NZ_JAAGLU010000593.1 GCF_010550245.1 Streptomyces sp. SID12501 | reverse complement strand
CGACGGCGCGACCCCGCAGGAGCGCCCGCTGCGCCACGTGTGGAACGCGTGCCTCGGAGCGGGCCGCGCCAACGAGGCGCTGCGCGCCGACTGGCAGGCGCACTTCCGCGAGGCCGTCGAGGTGCTCGGGGCCCGCACCGTGCGGTTCCACGGCATCTTCCACGACGACATGTTCGTGTACCGCGCGACGTACGGCGGCGGCTTCGGCCCCGACAACGTGCTGCCCGAGCCGGTGATCACGTTCAGCTACGTCGACAAGGTCGTCGACTTCATCCTCGACGTCGGCGCGCGGCCGTTCGTCGAGCTGGGGTTCATGCCGCGCGCGCTCGCCACGCAGACCCAGACGCTGTTCTGGTGGAAGGCGCACTGCAGCCCGCCCAACGACATGGGCGCGTGGGCCGAGCTCGTGCGCGCGACCGTGCAGCAATGGGTCGACCGATACGGCGTCGACGA
>NZ_JAAGLU010000592.1 GCF_010550245.1 Streptomyces sp. SID12501 | reverse complement strand
TTGAACGCGTCGATGAGCTCGTCGTTGGTGAGCTTCGCCATGGTGGCGCTTCCTTCCGTTCGGACCCGCCGTCCGGTCGTCGGCGGCGGGGGGTGCTGGGCTTGCTACGAGACCGTGCGGCCGGAGCGTCGGGCTCAGGCTGCGGCGTCGGACTCCTGCTTGGCACGCAGGGCCTCGACGGTGCGCACGGCCTGCGAGGCAGGAGCCGTGAACAGGTACGCGGCCTGGTAGAGCTTGGCCTTCATCGCGCCGGCCGCCTTGGCCAGCAGCACCTCGCGGGACTCGAGGTCCGCGAGCTTGGTGATGTCCGCAGCGGTCAGCGGGCGCCCGTCGAGCACACCCGCCTTGATGACCAGTGCGGGGTTCGCCTTGGCGAAGTCACGCAGTCCCTTGGCCGCCTCGACCGGGTCACCGGTGACGAAGGCGATCGCCGACGGGCCCGCGAGCGCGTCG
>NZ_JAAGLU010000591.1 GCF_010550245.1 Streptomyces sp. SID12501 | reverse complement strand
CAAGTGCTTCCTGTCCCCGTCGGGCGTGGACGAGTTCCCCCAGCTCGACCAGGAGCAACTGGCCGCCTCCCTCGCGGAGATCACCGGCTTCGGCGGCTTGATGATCGTGCACGCCGAGGACCCGCACCACCTGGAGTCCGCGCCACAGAACCCGGCCCCAAGTACGCCGACTTCCTGGCCTCCCGTCCCAAGGACGCCGAGAACACCGCGATCCAGAACCTGATCGACCAGGCGCGCCGACTGAACGCCCGCGTCCACGTGCTGCACCTGTCGTCCTCCGACGCGCTGCCGCTGATCGCCGCCGCGAAGGCCGAGGGCATCCGGATCACCGTCGAGTCCTGCCCGCACTTCCTCACCCTGACGGCCGAGGAAGTCCCGGACGGCGCCAGCGAGTTCAAGTGCTGCCCGCCCATCCGGGAGGCCGCCAACCAGGACCTCCTGTGGGACGCGCTC
>NZ_JAAGLU010000590.1 GCF_010550245.1 Streptomyces sp. SID12501 | reverse complement strand
GAGGGCCACGCGCGCGAACTTGCTGTACGCGTAGGAGTCCTCGACGGTCAGCCGGCCACCTGTCAGCACACCGGCCCGGCCCCGGGCGGCGAGAAGACCGGCCGCTGCGGCTTCCAGCGCCTCGGGCCAGCTCGCCGGTTCCAGGACGCCGTCGGCGTTGCGGACCAGCGGGGTGGTGAGCCGGTCGCGCTGCTGGGCGTAACGGAAGCCGAACCTCCCCTTGTCGCAGATCCACTCCTCGTTGACCTCGGGCTCATTGGCCGCGAGGCGCCGCATGACCTTGCCGCGCCGGTGGTCGGTGCGCATCCCGCAGCCGCCGGAGCACTGCTCGCACACCGAGGGGGTGGAGACCAGGTCGAACGGGCGGGAGCGGAAGCGGTACGCCGCCGAGGTCAGCGCGCCGACCGGGCAGATCTGGATGGTGTTGCCGGAGAAGTACGACTCGAAGGGATC
>NZ_JAAGLU010000058.1 GCF_010550245.1 Streptomyces sp. SID12501 | reverse complement strand
CCTGCACCAGACCCGGGCCACCATCAGCCACTACAACCGGCGCGGCGACCCCCTGCCCACCCGCCTACGCCCCTGGCGGCAACCCGAGCAGAACCGATCACAACCTCAAGATCTGAGGCTGTAGTACAGGGCGGGGAACTTGCCGTCGCGGTCCCGGATGAGGAACCGTGCCCGGCAGCCGGTGTCATCGAGGTCCATGACGAGGTTCTTCGCGGCTTGTGTCGGCCAGGAGGCGGTCGGGTGCGCCGTCGCGCCCAGGACGCGGATGCGCCGGTCGGGAACGGGCCGCGTGGCGGCGCGAGACCAGGTCACGGTGCCCGTGCAGCACAGTGTCCGGGCGCACCAGCAGCCGTGCCCCGCGCAGCACTTCCGTCGGCAACCGGCGCGGCAACGCTGCCAGGAACGCGCGATCGCCCGGGGTGAACCGCACTCTCCGGCCGTCGGGTTGGCGCTCCAGTGCCCCGATCTGATGGCGAAGAGCGAGGATCTCGGCGTCCTTGCCATGGTCGCTCATCGGCAGTAGGCGCAGCAGGGCGAACACGTTCGTCACACCCGGATAGGCCAGTCGCAGCAGCACGACCGGCCATCATGCCGGGGCGACCACCAGCCGCGCGAGTACCCTGCCCCTCAGACAGACCCTCACCTGCATGGATGAGGTTTCCGGCAAGCACAACGGTAGGGCTCTCATGATCGGGGATACCCACCCGATCGCCGACGACCGCTGTGCAGCAACGGGCCTGTCAAGGCTCAGGCATTCCAGCCGGGCCGCCCACACCCATCGACGGAAGCTCCTACCGCGGCGAGTCGCGACAGGCTCGCAGATCAGGGTGGCCATGGGGAGGACCATTGGCTAGTTGCCGAACGTAATGGCGACAACGCTCCCGCCATAGAGCCGTCAAACGGTGACAGGAATGTGAGATACGAGCCCCCACGGGGAGCAATAAAGACCCTCTGACCTGGGCATTTGGCTTGATCAGTAGAATCCGGTGACGGATTCAACTGGCGCTTCGTGCAGGCCGGCGCCACGGTCCTGTTCGGAGGAAGCTACGAACGGCCGTCGTGCGAAGCGACGGCAGGTCATCCGCGCAGTTATGACAGATCGTCGTACGGCGACAGCTCCGGCCGTTTCGCCGGCATCCCGTCCCCGGACGACATACCGATGGCGCTGACTTCGCGGACCCCGCCCCAGTCCGCGATTTCTCTCTCTATTCCACGATGCAGAAAATGATCAAAGGTGTGGCCCCGGCCATGGAACCTCGACGTGACGATCAACCTGCCTTGGTCTCGCCGATCTTCAGCTCCTCCGGGGAGAGAGTGCGACCATGCGAGGTGGACATCGTCATCGTCGTCATCGTGCCCACGAGCACAGGGGTGTTGGCCTTCCGCAGGGCGGCCATCTCGTCTGCTCCGTTCGCCTCGAAGGGACACAAGGAGCAGACGAAGCCGTTCGCGGAGTAGTGCGTATCCGTGCCCGTCCGGCCGACCGGCTCGAAGGTGAGGAGGGCCTGTCCGCCGCAGGCGGGTCAGTCACCGCCCGAAGTCTGGAGGGCGACGCCGCCGCCCTACATGAGCACGACCGCCGAGACGAACCCTTCCTCCTTGCGGGGCTGGAGTGCCTTGAGGGCGCGCTCTTTGTACTCAGCCGGGAGACGTGCGAACTGGTCCTCAAAAGACGGGGCGGTCTTGGCCCGGGCGATGCGGGACGCCTTCGACTCGTTCCCGGCGTTGATCAGCGCGGTGACGTTGCGGTACGAGACGAGCTTGGAGTCCGCGATCAGCAGGAACTCCTTCGGCCCGGCCATCGCGCGCAGAGCGTTCATGGCGCCGGTGATCTGGGAGATCTCCGCGGCTCCGCCGTCGATGACGCGGGAGAGCAGCGGGATGCCGCCGTCGCCGGTCACCGCGAGGCCGGTCTGGATCTGCTTGAGGTCGTAGCGGCGGTCCTTGGGATGCCCGTGCTTGATACGGGGATAGTCCTCGTCCTGGTCGTCGGCCGGGTGGGCGCCGTGCAGCGACATGGAGGTCATGTCCCGGTGGCATGTGGACACATCGATGCCGAACTCGCCGATCTCGCGGGCCCCGATGCTGTCGGTGAGCTCCGTCAGGTGCTCGGCGACGGCGTCCAGAGACCGGCCCAGGCGGTCGTCGTTGAGCAGCTCCGGCTCGATGCCGAAGACCTCCTCCACCGCCCACTCACGCGCCCAGTCCTCCACCTGCCGCGGCGGGGCGGGCGCGGTCAGCCGGTTGGTCACCAGCGTCTCGATGACCTGGCCGTGCGTCAGATGAGCGCTGTCCCGGCCCGGGCACAACCGGTCGACGGTCCCGGCCAGATCCAGGCGGCGCAGAAACTCGGCAGCGACAGGCAGAGCGCCCAGACGCTTCTCCACCACGGCGTTGACCACGCATTCCATGCGTGGACGCATCGTCCGTGGCTGCGGGGACCGGGAAGACATCGTCACACCCCACCAACGCGGCCACGACTCCAACAGGCACGCCCACCGGCCCCGAACCAGCCGATTCAGTCACCCGCGAAGTACGGAGCCAGGTCGCCGCCGGTGCCCGCCCCGGGCTGGTGGTATGGCTGCTGCTCACTTTCATCGGCGTGCTGGTCGCCACCGTGGCGCCTTGCCGAAATCCGGTTGATTGGTGAGCATGCAAGCGTCTAACCTCGGTGGTCATCGGCGTGTAGCTCAGCAGTAGAGCACCGGGCTCTGGACCCGGAGGGCGCAGGGGCGGAACCTGCCACGTCGGCTTATGAACGACAACGCTGAGCAGCAGCCCCTCACCGCGAACCCGTCCTATGCGGCGGTGCAACTGGCCAAGGCCTTCACGACCGCGCTGACCCACGGGGACGCCGACACCCGGCGCCGCGCCGAGGTACGGGGGCAGCGCTGGCGGGAGGTGGCCGCGGGCTTGGCCGCGGGACGGCTCACGGTCGGCTCACGTACTCCGGTCGCGGGGCTTCCGGCCTGGGTGACACCTGAGGTGGTGCGGGGCGGCTTTGCCACCGGGACCGCGAGCGCGGGCGGTCCGCTCCAGCCGTACGAGACCGAGGCCGCGCTGAGTTTCGGCGTGCCCGCCGAGCGGCGCGCGCTCTTCGCCCACTGCCTGACCGAGCCCGGACTCGCCTGGCTGTGGGCCCGGTTGGACAGCGGCCACTACGAGATCGGCGTGCCGGAGGAGGCGGCGCTGCTCACTATGGCGTGGCTGGTGCGGCACGGGGAGACGGACGCGGCGCTGGACCTCGCGGCGGAACTGGAGCCGTTCGCCGACCGGCTGCGGTTTCTGCCCCGCCCGGCGGACGGGGCCGTGCCGGACGTCACCGCGGCCGTCCACCGGCACACCGTCTCTGACGCGGCCGGCACCCTGATACGGCGGCGCCCGAACGAGGCTGTCGAGACCCAGCGCGAGGCGCTCGCCGTGTGGCAGCCGTTCGGCGACGAGCTGCTCATACACTGGCTGCGGACGGCGCGCAACGGCCGGGTCCTCGAGCTAGCCCCGGATGCCGGTTGGTTGACCCATGGTGAGGTTCTGCTCGGCCGCTACCGGCTGCTCGCCGCGGAGCACACCCGCTGTACCAGACATCGCAGTCCCCAGGAGAACCTGGGCATTCTGCGCGGCGCGCTGGAGGAGATCGTCGTCGGACGGCCGCTGGACGCGCGCCGGCTCGGTCTGCTGCGGCATGCGGTGGAGTCCATGGTGCGTCGGCGCGGTCTGCCCGGCTCCGCCGGGCACACGGCCCTGCGCCGCAGCCAGGCCGAGCAGGCGGCGCGCCCCTCCCACCACGCCCTGGCCCAGCTGATGCTGCGCCGACTCTCTGTACTCCCGCAGGAGACAGGCGTCCCCGATGTCGCCCCGCTTCTTCGCGCGGTGACCGAGGAGGAGAGCCGGGAGACAGGGCTGCCCGCCGCGGCTGCCGTGCCGCCCAGGATCGGCCAGGTGGTCGAGTTCGCGCTGAGTGCACCGCTCGGCACGCTCGTGGAGCGGGGCGTCATCCCGTCCGCCGAGGTCCTGGCCGAGCTGGTACCGCAGTTGGTCGCCGCCACCACCGCGCAGGCGTACCGCGACGAGGCGCTGCGGGTGCTGATGGCCGCGAACTACCGGGCGTTTCGCGACCGCCGCTCGCTGCTGCTGCTCAACCTGGAACGGCAGGTGCGCGTCGAGGAACTGCCCTGGGTACGGGCCGTGTCCGGGCAGCGGTCCGCGGTGCTGAACAAGGCGGACGGCGAAGGCGCGCTCACCGTGCTGCGCCAGCTCGGCGAGCTGGCCGTGCAGGCCTTCCCGGGCACCCTCCTGCCCAACCCACTGGTCCGTGAGCTCGGCGAACTCGAGCGCCAGTGCGACCTGGGCGCACCGTTCGTGGAGGAGCTGGCCGCCGACATCTTCATGGGCACGTTCAGCCCGAAGTTCCTCACGGCGGCGCGGATCGCGGGCGAACTGCTCGGCGGCACGCTGTACGAGCGCTACTACGGCATCGACTACGCGGCGATCCGCAACCTGGCGATCGCCAAGACCGGAACGGCCCTGACCCGTTCGTACCGCACCCGCACCTCTCCCGGTTTCGCCCGGCTGTGCACCGAGCGCGCCGGGACGACGTCAGGGTCCTGGTCGGCCGCTGCGAACGGCACGGTGATCGAGCAGGCGCAGATCCTCACCACCCACAACCTGGCCACGCTGGTCCACCGGGTGGGCATCGTCCCACGGCCCGGCTGGGCCGACCTGGCGCGCCGCTGCTTCGTGACCGTGTGCAGGCTGACAGCCCGTGTGCACCACAACACACGGCCCTTGGGCACGATCAAGGACGCTGCCTACGCGTGGCGCCAGATGCTGTTCCACCTGTCCCTGTGCCCGCCCGAGGACCAGGGGCGGATCATCGCCGGCCTGAACGAGGAGACGGCCCGCCACCCCGCCCAAGTCGCGATCCGGCTGGCCCCCGCACTGGCCGGCCTGACGCTGGTCGCCGAGGGCGGCACTTTCGGCGGGGACGGAACAACAGACGGCGGTCGCGCCCGGCGCTTCCTGGGGTGGAGCACCGACGGACACTGGATGCGGTGAAAGGTACCCAAACAAGCCCGCTGTCGCCCGTCCGCCACTGCGGCATGGAGCAGCAACGGGCGCACCCGTGCCCCACCAGGAGCGACGAGGCGGGTGCAGGGGCAGAGCGTGGGGAGTGAGGGCGAGCCGGTTCTCGGCCGTCTGGTTGCGTAGGTGAGAGCGAGCAACATTTGTCGACGGTTTGGGGCAACACTTACGGCCTCGGGGAAAACGAGATTCGGACGTGCTGGCCTGGCGGTTCCGCTGGTGGGTGATCACCAGATCACGTCGAGGACGAGGACGAGTTCGGTGCTCGTCCGCCGACGGTGGGCCGTCGTGCGGATCGGTCGGAGATCATGCCTGCGATCGCGAGATGGGTCTCGGCGTAAGCGTCGCGGCGTCCGGTGAACCGGCGCAGGGGTGTCCATTGGCGGAGCTCGGCGTTGGTGTGTTCCACGCAGATCAGGGCCGAGGACTGCCGCCGCCGCGTCTCGAGCCAGGCGTACTTGTCACCATCGCATGCCTCGTCCTTGGGCTTCTTCGGCGGTGCGCTGACCTGGCCGGGGAACTCCTTGGCCAGCCCTGCGTATCCGGAGTCGACCTGGGCCTTCACGCCTGGCCGGTTGCGGAACTGTTCGGCGATGCCCTCGGTGCGGACGGCGGTCTGGTCGTGCATCCGGCCTGGGCGGACCACTCCGGACAGCAGCATGCGGCCCTGGCCGTCGCGGAACGTGGTGGTCTTGATGGTGTTCTGCCGGCGCTTGCCGGAGGCGAACTCACGGCGTCCGGGGCGCCCGGCCTGCGGGCGCCTGACCTGTGTCTCGGCACCGTCGAACCGCATCTCGACGCCTTCCGCTTCGGCATAGGCGAAGACGTCCTCCAGTGTCTTGAGCCGCAGGCCGGGCCGGTCGGGTACCGCGAAGCCGCGGGCCCCCAGCAGCGGGCGGAGCTGCCGGATCGCCTCGGAGACGGTGGAGCGGTCCACCTCGAAGAGCTCGGCGAGCACCTCATGCGGCAGCTGGTGTCGCAGGTGGACCGGGGTGACGAGCAGCCGGTCGAAGAAGACCAGCTTCGGCTTGGGGCCGCCCTCTTCCACCCGCTTGCGCTCCCCGCCGCGTGCTGCCCGCAGCGCGGACTGCCGGGCGGCTTCCCACGGTTCGGCGATCTCGGCAAACAACTCGCCGAAATGTGCGCGAGAGACACCAGACAGGGCAGGATGGGAACAGACCGCACGGGCCCAGGTCAGCTTCACAACTCACTCAACCCGTGCGGTCCTTCTCATGTCACGGCCCGACCGGGACGATCACTATTTCCCCCGAGGCCGTTAGCGATCAGACAGCCTGGAAATGTTGATGAGATCTGGCAACGGTGGAAGGCTTCGCTCTCCGTGAGACCGGCCGAACCAGAACGGATCGCTCCCGCCGATGATTACCAAGTGTCATGCGCCGGAAATTGCAGGCTTAAGTCTGTAGCCCGTTCAGGAGGCGGCGCCCCGCGTTCAGTCGGTGGATGGCATCCGGGCGGGGCTCCGGGTCAGGGCCCCAGCTGTCGCCAATCCGTCACAGGGCCGGGGTTTGTGTGGTCCGCAGGGGTGATCCAGAAGGCTTTGCCCAGCTCAGCGTTGAACTGGGCGCCTGTCCGGCCGTCCCCGAACGGTGTACTCATGGGGTCAACTAGTCTGGAATGCGGTGCTGGCTCAGCTCGGATGCATGACCGGTACCGACGGCGGATCGCCGATCTGGCCGTAGGCGGTTCGGGAGTGGCAGAACAGGAGCTGCTTCGGCGAGGTGCTCGTGAACAGGGATTGATCGTAGTCCCCGTAGCGCTGCGCGACGTCGAGACCGGCCAGCCGGCAGAGCGCCAGGAGTTCCTCGGGAAAGAAGCAGCGCATGCTGACTTTCTTCGTGCGTACGCACACGCCGTCGCGTAGGTAGTCCAGCGTGAAGCGCAGCACTTGGGCGGCGGCGTCGTAGCTGGTCGTCGCTCGCACGTCGAGCCTCGCCCCGTCCCGGTCCGCGACCGACTTGTGGTGGTAGGGCGACTCGGGGAGCCGGCACAGCTTGGCCATGTCGGGGTTGAAGACGTCCAGGATCAGGGTCCCGCCTGGTCGCAGCACGTTTCGCGCCGAGGCGAGGAACGCGACCACGGAATCCAGGTCGTGCAGGTGCTGCATCGCGTTGGTTGCCGAGAACACCAGGGCGAAGCGCCTGTCGGAGCGGATGTCTCGGCAGTCCTGTTCCAGCCACTCGACCGGCTGTCGCTCGTCCTCGGCCCGCTGACGGGCACGCGCAAGCATCGAGGGCATGATGTCAAGCCCTGTGACCTCGACACCCGCCCGGGCGATCGGCAGGGTGATGCGCCCGGTTCCGCAGGCCACCTCCAGGACCGGACCGCCCGCTCGGACCGCTTGGCCGAGGAAGAACGGGATGTCGTGGGTGCGCGCGGTGAACTCCTGATCGTAGAAGTCCGCATCGTCGTACACGGCCAGGTCCTCCAGTGGCTTCATCGCGCCACCGTCGGCGTCGGGCCGAAAGCGTCACCAAGGCTGGTCAGGATGGAGCCGGACCAACTGCTCCCCCCGAACACGCTGACCGGCATGGCGAGCACGCCGCACTCACGATGGAGCGTCTCCGCCGGGATTTCAACCGGGAAGAAGTAGTTGCCGGGGCACGTCCGGCTCGCCGTGGGAATCGCCCTGAGCACCTCGTCCGGCAACCGTTCGAACAACCGCTCAGCCCGTGCGGCCAGTTCGTCGACGACCTGCCGGGGCACGTCGCTGTGCTCGGTCAGCAGGCGGTCGGCGAGCCTCAGCTGTGCCGGCGTCGGCGGATCCGCCCGGAACGCTTCGGTCAGTTCGGTGTGCGCCGAGCCCAGCAGGACCACGCCGAACGTGCGTGGCCAAAGCCATCCCTTGGTGACCGAATGCAGCAGGACCGCGCAACCGGTGTCCAGCAATCGCCGCGTGCCGGCAGCGAACGGGGCTCCCAGGTCGTAGACGCTGTCGATCAGCAGGCGGCGGTGTGGTGATTTCCGCAACCACGACATCACCGCGGCGCACTCGGCATCGGACAGGTATCGGCCGAGCGGCTTGCTGGGGTTGGCGAGCAGCAGGTATTCGGGCCGGTCGTCCGCCGGTGATCTTGGCAGGGCCGGCGCCGGTAGCGTCGGGTAGGACGCGGGCTCCAGGCCCGCAGCGCGGGCCAGCTCGAAGTACACCGGGTACACGTCGCTGGGCAGCCACAACCGCGCTTGCACGGCGCGCATCCAGTGGAACACCACACCGAGCCCGTGCCGGACCCCTCGGCAGACCATGGCGTGGCCGGACCACTCTTCCGGCAGCTCGAAGCGCCGCAGCCAGGCTCGGGCGAGGTCGCACCGGTGGACCGTACTCATGTCGGTCGGCGGTTCCGGTCGCATCGGAGCAAGCGCCCGGTACACGTTGGTCTCGGCGGCGTCCAGAAGCGACGAGGAAGCACGGAGCTGGCGCTGCCGGAATTCCTGGAACTCCTCGAACCTCATGCCGACGCACCTTCCGGCACGATCTCGCTGGCCCGGTCTTCCAGGGAGGCGTAGCAGCGTCCGTCGGCCATGACGTTCCAGCTGCGTGCGATGCCGCTGGTGCGTTCCCAGAGCAGGCTGGGCTCGGTGTACGCGGCAATCCGTAGCGGCCGTCCGTCCCAGCTGCCGTGGTAGACCGGCGCGCCCCAGGGCAGGCGGCTCGCCAGTTCGAAGCCGTGCTGCTCGGCGAACCGGGTGACGACGGACAGCGAGACCTGGTGCTCTCGGCTCCAGACGTTGGCGGCGCGGTCGAAGTAGAGCGACTCGGTGCTGGTGGATACGTAGAGCTCTTTGAAGCAGACTTCCTCGACACCGTGGGCCGCGGCCCACGAAAGGTAGTCGGCGACCTCGGCTGCGTCGGCGACGCCGCCGTGCTGGAGCACGCAGATCAGCCTCATCCGCAGCCCCGGCCAGCGGTCACGTTCCACGCGCCAGGTATCGACGACAGAACTCACCGGCGTGCGCAGCATCATCAGCCGCTCGTTGACGGCGTCGTCCTGATGGTGCCGGGAGACCGCCAGCACGCTCAGGCCCGCGGCGCTCAGGGCTGCGAGGCGGTCGGCCCGGTCAGCGTGCCGGCCTTTCGCCAGGGTGTGCGCGTTGGTGATCAGGACGACCTTCGGGAAGGCCGCCGAGCAGGCGGACACCAGTCGCAGCTGCTGTTCGAACGGTATGAGCGTGGGCTCCCCGCCCCCGGTGATCACTGCACGCTCGGCACCCGCCGCACGGGCGCGCTCCAGCCAGTGGGCAACCGCGTCCCATGGGACCCGTGCCGGCGCCTGGTCGCTGGAGATCGAAGCCGAGGAGAAGCAGAACGAACACCGGGCCTGGCAGGCGGAGGCGACCGGAAGAAGCGACACCGAGCGCGGTCGCGTGTCGGCGTAGCGACGCTGTGCCGATCCGTGCAGGTGCAGGGAGGCCGCCATCGCATCCTCGACGGTCGTCGGGCGCAGAGTGAACTCGTCGCCTGCTTGGTCGAGTTCGTGGACTGCTGACAACCGGATGCGAGCCTCGTGCAGTTCCATGCCGAGACCGGTCGACAGGTTGGGCACCAACTTGTCGGGATCCACCGTGGTTTCCAGCACCAGCAGCCGGTCGCCCGGAATGGCCAGACGGTCCAGCAGGCGTCGCGCCTTGCCGATGCCGATTCCCAACTCCGCACGGGTCAGCAGGTGGAACCGGTCGGGATAGGTACTCTCCGGAATCCCCGCCTTCCCGTAAGCGAACGCGTACTTGTCGAAGCCCTTCGCGAAGTTCGACAGCACGATGACGTGGAAGCGCTGGTCGCCATGGTTCATGTCGTCATCATGCATTGAACGGGACCCAGACGACATGGGCCGAACTGCAGGTGGAACGCGGTGCCCCGATCCGATCCGATCCGATCCGTCGTCAACGACACGCTCCGTCCTGTCGCTGACTTTCAGGAGTGCGGTGCTGGGTTGTCAGACGACGGACAGTCTGTGCCACCAGTGATTGCAGCCGCCGGAGCAGAAGCGCTCGCGGCGCCGCGCGTCGGCAATCGTGAGCACCGCGATCAGCAGCCTGAACGCTTTGCGGCGTTCGTCGAGAGGCGCGAGACCGGCGACCTTTCCGAGCTGCTCGTCCATCCGGCCTCGTGAGATCAGCACTGCGGGCGTATGCGTTGGGCGCAGCCCGGCACGGCGGATGCTCTCCGGTGCATCCTCTGCGACGGCGCGCGCCTGGACGCAGTGATGGCGCAGGAGCCGCAGCACCGCGGACTGCTCTTCGTGGCCGAGGCTGTCGAACCATTCGATGCCTTCTGGCATCGGGCGCAGCCCTTGCGCGAGCTCGTTGAGCAGGATGTCGCGTTCGTTCATGACTGCCTCCCGTGGGACGGACGCCTCTCCGCCGCGGTGATCAGGATTCCGAGCAGCACCGCCGGATCGGCCGCGCCTTCTGCGTCGTCGGCCCAGCGTGTGGTCTGAAGCGGGTGCACCGGGTCGAGGAGGATGCCCTCGCGGGCCAGGACGAAGCCGACGCTGGCATGGCGGCGCCCCGCGTTCAGCCGGTGGATGGCATCCGGGCGCGGCTCCGGGTCAGGACCCCACCTGTCGCCAGTCCGTCACCGGGCCCGGGTCTGTGTGGTCCATAGGGGTGATCCAGAAGGCTTTGCCCAGCTCAGCGCTAAAGTGGGCGCCTGTCCGGCCGTCCCCGGACGAGCGCCCTGTCAGGCGGCGGCCTATCCATGGCAGTAGGTACTGCCGTGCGAAGCGCGCGTCCGCGACCCGGCGGGCGGCCCAGCCCGGAGGGGCCGTGGCCGGCACCGGTGTGCGCCACTCCGGGTCCTCGGCCTCGTAGCCGAGGGTCTGCCAGACCGCCTCGGCGACCCTCCGGTGGCCCTCGCCCGTCAGGTGCAGCCGGTCGACGTCCCACAGGCGGGGATCACCGAGCGAGGCGGCCCCGTACAGGTCGACCACGAGGGCGCCGTGCCGGGACGCGAGGTCGTCGATGCAGACGAACAGTTCCTCCATGCGCGGCCGGAAGCGCTCCATGACCGGGCCCTGGCGGCCGGGGCTGCGCATCAGCACCAGCTGCTTGCACGCGGGCGCCAGCCGCTCCACGGCCTCTTCCAGGGCCCCGCGCACCCGCCCCATGTCGCACTTGGGGCGCAGCGTGTCGTTGAGCCCGCCCACCAGCGTGATCACATCGGGCTCCATGGCCACCGCGACGGGCACCTGCTCAGCGGTGATCTGCCCGATCAGCTTGCCGCGCACGGCGAGGTTCGCGTACCGGAAGCCGGGCGTGCGGGCGGCCATCCGGGCCGCGAGGACGTCGGCCCAGCCGCGGTACGTACCGTCCGGCAGCCGGTCCGACATGCCCTCGGTGAAGGAGTCGCCGACCGCGACAAGGCTGGTGTAAGAGGCATTCATCTGCATGGCGACACAGATAATAACCCGTACACATACCCGACGGTCGGTCGACCTCTCCAAGGCCGTCCAAGGCCCGTCCAAGGCCGCCCAAGGTGATCTGCAGCGGGCTGCAGTGGTCTACGCAGGCTGTCCGAACAGCTCGCGCAGCACGTCCTCCATCGTCACCATGCCCGCCAGCAGCCCGTCCTCGCCCTGCACCGCCGCCAGGTGCGTACGGCTGCGCCGCATCGCTGTGAGGACGTCGTCCAGGGGAGTGTCCGCCCGTACGCTCGCGATGGGCCGCATGTCCCGGACCTGGAAGGCGAGGTCCCGGGGCGTGGCGTCCAGCGCGTCCTTGACGTGCAGGTACCCGGCGATCCGCCGTTCGTCGTCCACCACCGGGAAGCGTGAGAAGCCCGACTCGGCGGACAGCCGCTCCAGCTCCTCCGGAGTGACACCCACGCGCGCGTAGACGACGCTTTCCAGCGGGAGCACGACGTCACGCACCGGGCGTCGGCCCAGTTCCAGGGCGTCGTGGAGGCGTTCCCGCGCGCGTTCGTCGATGAGCCCCGCCGCGCCGGAGTCCCGGACCAGACGGGCCAGTTCGGTGTCCGAGAAGGCTGCCGTGACCTCGTCCTTGACCTCTACGCGCATCAGCTTCAGGAGCATGTTCGCGAAGGCGTTGATCGTGAAGATAACGGGCTTCAGCGCCCGCGCCAGGGCCACCAGAGGCGGACCGAGCAGCAGCGCGCTGCGCACCGGCTCGGCGAGCGCGATGTTCTTCGGCACCATCTCGCCGAGCAGCATGTGCAGATACGTCGCCAGGGCGAGGGCGATCACGAAGGACACCGCGTGCCCCGCGCTCTCGGGGACGCCCACCGCGTGGAACACCGGCTCCAGCAGATGCGCGATCGCCGGTTCCGCGACCACACCGAGGATCAGGGTGCACAGCGTGATGCCCAGCTGGGCCGCGGCCATCAGCGCGGAGACGTGCTCCAGGCCCCACAGCACGCTCTTCGCCCGCCGGTCGCCGTCCGCACGGTCCCCGTCGGCGCCTTCCTCGACATACTGCTCGATCTGGCTGCGGCGTACGGAGATGAGTGCGAACTCGGCCCCCACGAAGAAGGCGTTGACGACCAGCGTCGCCAGACCGATCAGCAGTTGGACGGTGGTCACTTCGCCTCCCCTTCCTTCTCGTTCGCCTTGTCTGCCTTGTCTGCCTTGTTCGTCTTCTTTACGTCGGGTTCCTCGGGTTCCTCGTGCGCGCGCGGCGCGTGCAGCAGGACGCGGGCTGCCCTGCGGCCCGAGGCGTCCACGACGTCCAGGCGCCAGTCGGCCACCTCGACGGTGTCACCGGCCTGCGGGATACGGCCCAGCTCGGTCGCGATCAGGCCGGCGAGCGTCTCGTACGGCCCCTCGGGGAGCCGGAGGCCGACGCGGGCGAGCTGGTCGGTGCGGGCGGCGCCGTCCGCGGAGTAGAGGGTGCGGCCCTCGTCGTCCAGGCCGGCCGGGTCGAGGTCGGACGTCTCGTGCGGGTCGTGCTCGTCCCGTACCTCGCCGACGACCTCCTCGACGATGTCCTCCAGCGTGGCCACGCCCGCCGTGCCGCCGTACTCGTCGATGACGACGGCCATCGTGCGCTTGCCGGAGAGCCGGTCCAGGAGCCGGTCGACGGTCAGCGACTCGGGGACGAGCAGCGGCTCGCGCATCAGTTCGGAGACGGGCACCCGGGAGCGACGCTCCGAGGGCACCGCGAGGCAGTCCTTGATGTGTGCGACGCCGACGACCGAGTCGAGGTTGCCGCGGTAGACGGGGAACCGGGACAGCCCCGTTGCCCGCGTCGCGTTCGCCACGTCCTCGCAGGTCGCCTGGGCGTCGAGGGCGACGACCTGGACGCGCGGTGTCATCACGTTCTCCGCTGTGAGGTCGGCGAGGTTCAGGGTCCGTACGAACAGTTCCGCGGTGTCGGGTTCCAGGGCGCCCAACTTGGCGGAGTGCCTGGCCAGCGCGACCAGTTCCTGGGGGCCGCGCGCGGAGGCCAGTTCCTCGGCGGGCTCGATACCGAAGAGGCGCACCATGCGGTTCGCCGTGTTGTTGAGGTGCGTGATGAACGGCCGGAACGCGGCGCTGAACAGGCGCTGCGGCGTCGCCACCCGCTTGGCCACGGCCAGGGGCGCGGAGATCGCCCAGTTCTTGGGCACCAGCTCGCCGAAGACCATCAGGAAGACGGTCGACAGCGCCGTACCGATCACCAGGGCCAGGGTGGAGGACATGGAGGCCGAGACGCCGAGCGACTCGAGCGGGCCCGCGATCAGCGCGGCGATCGACGGCTCGGAGAGCATGCCGACCACGAGATTGGTGACCGTGATGCCGAGCTGCGCGCCGGAGAGCTGGAACGTGAGGTTCCGTACGGCCTTCAGGGCACCGGCGGCACCCCGCTCGCCGCGCTCCACCGCACGCTCCAGCTCGCCGCGCTCGACCGTGGTCAGGGAGAACTCCGCCGCGACGAAGGCGCCGCAGGCCAGGGAGAGCAGGATCGCCACCAGGAGGAGGAGCACTTCTGTCATCGGGTCACCTCCGTCCCATGATCGGGCAGGGCCGGCGGGATCGCTCGACGTCGAGTGGTGCTGTCGCTACTGGGAGGCTCGCCCATGGGCGGACGTTCACACCTTTCCTCGGAGAGGTATCGAAGATGTTCGGAGACGTATCGGAGACGTATCGGAGACGTGTCGGAGAAGAAACCGGTCCGCCAATAGTAAAGGATGCGCAAAGTGGCTCAGTCGGTGAGGGGTTTCACCCAGCGCCGCCAATGCTCCTCGGCCCCGTACCCGGCCGCACGCCATGCATGCTGCCCCCTCTCGTTGCGCTCCAGCACCATGGCGTCCACGCGCCGCCCGCCCAGTCGTACGAACCGTTCCTCGGCGGCGGCCAGCAGCGCCGAACCGATGCCCTGCCGACGTCGATCCGGGTGCACCGCGAGCCGGTAGAGATGGCAGCGCCAGCCGTCGAAACCGGCGATCACGGTGCCCGACAGCACGCCGTCGCGCTCCGCGAGGAGCAGGGCTTCGGGGTCACGGTCGACGAGTCGGGTCACGCCGTCACGATCATCGCTGATGCTGGTCCCCTCGGCGGACTCGCGCCAGAATCGCAGCACGGAGTCGATGTCCGCGTGGGTCGCTGGGCGGATGCGCAGATCACTCATGGGGCGAGCCAAGCAGAGCGGCGACCCGTCTGGCGAACTCGTTTCCGTGCACGGAAGCGAAGTTTCCGTGCACGGAAGTGTGTCGAATGGTCAGTCCCGGTCAAGCAACGCCGAAAGGGCCGCTCGCAACACGGCCCCGGGGTCCGCCGACGGCCCTTCGGAGCGCCAGGCGACGAACCCGTCGGGGCGCACCAGCACCGCCCCCTCGGGGGTGACGCCATGGGCCTCCGCCCACTCCAGGTCGCTCGCGGGGGACAGCTCGGCGTCCGGTCCGCTGCCGATCCGGTACGAGTCGAGCGGCACCGACAGCTGTCGCGCGACCTCGGTCGCAGCGTCGTGCCATCCGTCGGCCGCGCCCGCCGAGCTGAGGAGCACCAGCGAGCCCTCGTACAGGTCGAGTGTGGAGATCCGGGTGCCGGCGCGGTTCAGCCACAGGTGGGGAGCCCTGCTGCCGGGCTCACCCGTCAGCCGCACACCCTCGGGCACGACCGGTACCGCCTGATCGGCGCCCAGGACCGCGCCCCGCGGATAGCGGTAACCGAGGGCCACGTTGAGGATTCCGCCCTTCCTGCCGCCAGGGCCTCCGGGGCCGCCAGGGCCGCCGGCTCCCGGAGCGGGTGTGTACCCGGGATGGCTGTGCTCGACCGACCGTGCGGAGGCGCAGGCGCTCGTCGCCTCCGCGACCGGCCTGCGCTCCATGTCGTACGACCCCAGCAGACCGGGACCCGCCCAGCCACCCAGTACGGCGGCCAGCTTCCAGGCGAGGTTGTGGGCGTCCTGGATACCGGTGTTCGAGCCGAACGCCCCGGTGGGGGACATCTCGTGGGCCGAGTCGCCGGCGAGGAACACCCGGCGGTCCGCGTACCGTTCGGCGACCCGCTCGGCGGCGTGCCAGGCGGCCCTGCCGGTGATCTCCACGTCCAGGTCCGGTACGCCGACGGCCCGCCGGATGTGCTCCCGGCACCGCTCGTCGGTGAACTCCTCGATCGTCTCGCCCTGTTCGGGGTGCCACGGCGCGTGGAACACCCAGCGCTCCCGGTTGTCGACCGGCAGCAGGGCACCGTCGGCGTCCGGGCTGGTCAGGTAGCAGACGATGAAGCGCCGGTCGCCGACCACGTCCGCGAGGCCGCGGGAGGTGAAGGTGATGCTCACGTTGTGGAACAGGTCGCCGGGGCCGTTCTGCCCGATGCCGAGCTGCTCGCGGACGGGGCTGCGCGGACCGTCCGCCGCGACGAGGTAGTCCGCCCGGACGGTCGTGTGCTCACCGGTATCCCGGCTCTTGAGCCGAGCGGTCACCCCGTCGGGGTCCTGCTCGAACGACATCAGCTCGGTCGAGAACCGCAGATCCCCGCCGAGCGCCCGCGCACTCTCCAGCAGGACCGGCTCCAGGTCGTTCTGGCTGCACAGGCACCACCCGCTGGGGCTGAACCGGGCGAGCCCGCCGCCGGGGTCGATCTCCTTGAACAGCCACTCGCCCACGTCGCCCACCAGGCCCGGCGTCTGCAGGATGCCGTGGTTGTCCGCCAGGACCGACGCCGCTTCCTCGATGCGCCGCTCCACCCCGGCCACCCGGAAGAGCTCCATGGTGCGCACGTTGTTCCCGCGCCCACGTGGATGGATCGAGGTGCCCGAGTGACGCTCCACGAGCGTGTGCGGCACGCCGAGACGCCCGAGGAACAGGGAGGTGGACAGCCCCACCAGGGAGCCGCCGACGATCAGGACGGGTGCGTGGTGGCCGCCTGTGCCGTCGGCCTCTTCCGCGCGGTTCATGAATGCCTCCTGTGTCTGCGGGTCTCCGCCGGTCACTGCCGGGACGCGGGTCAGCGATGGGATGCCCCTGCACAGTGCCTCCCCGGGAACCGTTCCGCCCGCCGGAGGCACCCGGATGGCGCACGGTTCACCCGCCCGACCCCGCGGGAGTCGCGCACATCGCCACTCGCGTCAACGATCGGCTCATGGCGGCCCCGGCACTTCGGACACCACGGTCGCTCCCCGCCCGACCACGACGGACTTCCACAACGAAGAGGAGAGGTGCGCCGGATGACCATCTCGGGACGCATATCGCAGTCGGCGTTCGACGGCTCCAGGCTGCGGGTGATCCTGCTGCTCGACCTGTACGAAGGAGCCCAGCAGCAGTTCCTGGACGCCTACGAACTCATGCGCAACCAGGTCGCGTCCGTGCCCGGTCACCTCAGTGACCAGCTCTGCCAGTCGATCGAGAACCCCTCTCAGTGGCTCATCACCAGCGAGTGGGAGAGCGCCCCACCCTTCCTCGCCTGGGTGAACAGCGAGGAGCACGTCGAGACCGTCCGGCCGATGCACAGCTGCGTCAGGGACACCCGGTCGATGCGCTACAGCATCGTCCGGGAGACGACCCCCAACGCCCCCCTCACGCCGGAGCAGTCGAAAGCGGGCATGCAGGTGGCGGCCCGCGTGGGCGACGGTGTCGCACGCCACGCGCTCACCTTCACCGTCAAGCCGGGCTCCGAGTCGAAGGTCGCCGAGATCCTGGCCGGCTACACCTCGCCCGAGGCCCAGGTCGACGACACCACCCGGCTGCGCCGTACCTCCCTCTTCATGCACGGCAACCGCGTCGTGCGGGCCGTCGAGGTCGAGGGTGACCTCCTCGCGGCGCTGCGCCACGTCGCCCGCCAGCCCGAGGTGCGGGCGGTCGAGGAGGCCATCAACCCGTACCTGGAACAGGACCGGGACCTCAGCGACCCCGACTCGGCGCGGGTCTTCTTCACCCGGGCCGCGCTCCCGGCCGTCCACCACGTGGTCTCCGCCGAGCAGGCACCCGCCGGACTGCGGCGGCACGCGCTGTACTACCCGGCGAAGGAGGGCCGCGGGATGGACCTGGCCAAGCTGCTCGCCCACCAGGACGAGGCCGCGGCGGACGACCCGCGCAGCCCGGTGTACGGCAGCACCGTCTTCCAGCGGGATGACATCGTTGTCAGGCTCGTCGACATCACCGGCGAACTCGATGCCGACCCGATGTCCTCCCTCGGCCTCAAGGGCCCCGGGAAAGCAGCCGAGTTGGAGCGTCTCCTCGACGGCGCCGCGATCGGTGTCGAGGGCTCCCTGGAGACGGACCGCAACCTCAACCGCCTCCTGTCGCACGCCGACATGATGCCCGTCACCGACCGCAGCTCGGCGCGTTCCTGACGGACCGTCGCGGCGCTCTCCGCGCCGCCCCGCCCCACCCGGACGACGACGTCCCTGCCCCACCCGGAGGTGTCAACCATGAACAAGCAGCACCCATGCATCGTGGACCTGAGCGAGACAGAACCCAACCGCAGACGCGGAGGCGACCTGCGGGCGATGCTCACGCCCGCCACGGTGGGTTCCACCAGCGGCTTCATGGGCCTGGCGATCGTCCAGCCCGGTGAGCGCATCGGTGAGCACTACCACCCGTACTCCGAGGAGTTCGTGTACGTCGTCGCAGGCAGCCTCGAAGTGGACCTGGACGGCGAGACGCACGCCCTCAGGCCCGATCAGGGCCTCTTGATCCCGATCGACGTGCGCCACCGCTTCCGCAACGTCGGTGACGTGGAGGCCCGCATGGTCTTCCACCTGGGCCCGCTCGCCCCGCGTCCCAGTCTCGGGCACGTCGACACGGAGGTGACCGAAACCGCCGTACCCGGCACGGAGTTCGCCGTCGGCGGGCCGGACCGGCTCGCTCCGGACCACGGACAGCGGTCCGAGCGGAGCGGGGCCATACGGTGACCCGGCGGGTGGCTGTCACCGGTATCGGTGTGGTCGCTCCAGGCGGCACCGGGGCCACGGCGTTCTGGGACCTCCTCGCCGGCGGCCGTACCGCGACCCGGGGCATCACGCTGTTCGATCCGGCGGGACTGCGTTCGCGCATCGCCGCCGAATGCGACTTCGACCCGTTCGCGCACGGTCTGGACCCGGAGCTGAGCCAGCACGCCGACCGTTACATCCAGTTCGCCATGGTCGCCGCCGCCGAGGCCGTCGGCGACTCCGGACTCGACACCGGCACGCAGGACCCCTGGCGCGTCGCGGTCTCCCTGGGCAGCGCCGTCGGCGGCACCACCCGCCTGGAGCACGACTACGTCAAGGTCAGCGCGGGCGGACAGCGGTGGGACGTGGACCACCGTGGCGCCGACCCGCAGCTGCACCGGGCGTTCTCGCCGAGCACCCTCGCCTCGGTGGTCGCCGAACAGTTCGGCGCCCAGGGTCCGGTGCAGACCGTCTCCACCGGCTGCACCTCCGGGATCGACGCGGTCGGCTACGCCTTCCACACCATCGAGGAGGGTCGGGCCGACATCTGCATCGCAGGAGCGGCGGACTCGCCGATATCGCCGATCACCATGGCCTGCTTCGACGCCATCAAGGCGACGTCGGACAACAACGACGACCCCGAACACGCCTCCAAGCCCTTCGACGCCCGCCGCAACGGCTTCGTGATGGGCGAGGGCGCGGCGGTCCTCGTACTGGAGGAGTACGAGCACGCCCGGGCGCGCGGCGCCCACATCTACTGCGAGGTCGGCGGCTACGCCACGTTCGGCAACGCCTACCACATGACCGGTCTGACCGGCGAGGGACTGGAGATGGCCCGGGCGATCGACTCCACGCTCGACCAGGCCCGCCTCGACCCCACGCTGATCGACTACGTCAACGCGCACGGCTCGGGCACCAAACAGAACGACCGGCACGAGACCGCCGCGGTGAAGCGGTCCCTGGGCGCCCACGCCTACGACACACCCATGAGCTCCATCAAATCCATGGTGGGTCACTCACTGGGCGCGATCGGCGCGATCGAGATCGTCGCGTGCGTCCTGGCGCTGAAGCACCAGGTCGTCCCGCCGACGGCGAACTACGAGACACCCGACCCCGAGTGCGACCTGGACTACGTGCCGCGCACCGCGCGCCAGCACAGGCTCAGGAACGTGCTCTCCGTCGGCAGCGGATTCGGCGGCTTCCAGTCGGCCGTGCTGCTGACGGGGCCGGGCGGGAGGACCCGATGAACACTCAGCCCACTCGGCGCACCTCACGCGCGGCCATCACCGGGATCGGTGTGATCGCGCCCAATGGTCTGCGGACCGACGCGTACTGGAAGGCCGTCGGCGAAGGCCTCTTCGTCCTGGACGGGATCACCCGTGACGGTTGTGGACACCTGCCGCTCCGGGTGGCCGGGGAGGTCCGGGGCTTCGACGCCGCAGGCCTCATCGAGGAACGTTTCCTCGTCCAGACCGACCCGTTCAGCCACTTCGCCATGGCAGCCGCCGCACTCGCCCTCGACGACGCCGGAATCGGCCGGGGCGAGCCCACCGAGCCGTTCGACATCGGTGTGGTCACCGCGGCCGGGTCCGGTGGCGGCGAGTTCGGGCAGCGGGAGCTCCAGAAGCTGTGGGGTCAGGGATCCCGGTACGTCGGCCCGTACCAGTCCATCGCCTGGTTCTACGCCGCCAGCACCGGCCAGATCTCCATCCGCGGCGGCTTCAAGGGGCCGTGCGGGGTGGTCGCGAGCGACGAGGCCGGCGGTCTGGACGCCGTCGCCCACGCCGCCCGGGCTGTTCGGCGCGGCACAGGCGCGGTCGTCGTCGGCGGCGCGGAGGCACCCCTCGCCCCGTACTCGATGGTCTGCCAGCTCGGATACGCCGAACTCAGCACCGTCGAGGACCCGGCCCGCGCCTACCGGCCCTTCACCAAGGGCGCCTGCGGGTTCGTGCCCGCGGAGGGCGGCGCCATGCTCGTCGTCGAGGACGAGAACCGCGCCCGGGAACGGGGGGCGGCCGTCCGGGCCACCGTCGCCGGCCACGCCGCCACCTTCACCGGAGCCTCCCGCTGGGACCGGTCCCGGGAGGGGCTCGCCCACGCGATCCGGGGCGCCCTCGACGAGGCCGACTGCGCCCCGGAGGAGATCGACGTCGTGTTCGCGGACGCACTGGGCGTGCCGGAGGCGGACCGCGCCGAGGCCGGTGCCATCGCCGACGCCCTCGGGGCACACGGCACCAGGGTTCCCGTCACGGCGCCCAAGACCGGCATCGGGCGCGCCTACTGCGGGGCGCCCGTGCTGGACATCGCCGCCGCGGTGCTCGCCATGGAGCACCGCCTGATCCCGCCCACCCCCAACGTGTTCGACATCTGCCACGACCTCGACCTGGTGATGTCCCGCGCTCGCCCCGCCGAGCCGCGCACGGCCCTGGTCCTCAGCCGGGGACTGATGGGTTCCAACGCGGCGCTGGTAGTGCGCCGTGGAGACGACTCCGCCCGATGACCACCGGGCGGGAAGGAGACACCCGCATGCTCACCACCCAAGTGACCTACGACGAGCTGGCCGCCCTCATGAAGAGGGGAGCCGGCGTCACCGTCGACCCGGGAGAGCTGGAGCGGGCCTCGGACACCCCCTTCGGGATCCTCGGCCTCGACTCGCTCGGCCTGCTCGGCATCGTCGGCGAGCTGGAGAACCAGTACGGCCGCTCGCTGCCCCCCGACTCCGAGCGCTGCAGGACGCCCCAGGAGTTCCTCGACCTCGTCAACAGCACCCTCAAGGCTGGAGCCTGAAAGTGGCCGGACACACCGAGAACGCCATCACCGTCGACGCCCCTCTCGACCTCGTCTGGGACATCACCAACGACATCGAGAACTGGCCCCGGCTCTTCACCGAGTACTCGTCCCTCGAAGTGCTCTCCCGCGAGGGTGACACGACGGCCTTCCGGCTGACCATGTTCCCGGACGACAACGGCAAGGTCTGGAGCTGGGTCTCGGAACGCACCGTGAACCGGGTCACTCGGACCGTCCGGGCCCGCCGGGTGGAGACGGGCCCCTTCGCCCACATGAACATCCTGTGGGAGTACACGGAGCTGCCGGGCGGCACCCAGATGCGCTGGACGCAGGACTTCGCGATGAAGCCCGACGCCCCGGTCGACGACGAGTGGATGACGGACAACATCAACCGCAACTCCCGTACGCAGATGGCGCTCATCCGGGACCGGATCGAGCAGGTCGCCCGGGACCGCCAGAACGCGCCCCTGCCCCGCTGAGCCACCGGCCCAGGAAGGACACCCGATGCACCACGCCCTGATCGTCGCCCGCATGGCACCCGAGTCGGCGCCGGCGATCGCCGACCTGTTCGCCGCCTCCGACAGCGGTGAACTCCCGCACCTCGTCGGTGTCACCCGCCGCAGTCTCTTCCAGTACGGCGACGTGTACCTGCACTTCATCGAGGCCGACCAGGACCCGGCGCCCGCCATCGCGAAGGTGGCCGGCCACCCCGAGTTCCGGAGCGTCAGCGACAAGCTCTCCGCGTACGTGTCCGCGTACGACCCGCTGACGTGGCGCAGCCCCAAGGACGCCATGGCGCGCTGCTTCTACCAGTGGGAGCGGGGCGTCGGCTCCTGAGCACGAAACCCCGAGGCCGGTACCGCGAACTTCGCGGTACCGGCCTCGGGGTTTCGGCGTTTCGGCCGCGGTGCGGTCAGCTGGGGACGGTGCACTCGAAGGCGTGCAGATACGCGTTGACCGGGCGGATCTCGCCGATGACCAGGCCCGCGTCCGTCAGCCGGTCGACCATGCTCTGCCGGGTGTGCTTCGCACCGCCGACGTTGAGGAGCAGCAGCAGGTCCATCGCCGTCGTGAACTTCATCGACGGTGTGTCGTCCACGAGGTTCTCGATCACGACGACCCGCGCACCGGGCCGCGCCGCCTTCCGGACGTTCGCCAGCGCCCTGCGGGTGCTCTCGTCGTCCCACTCCAGGATGTTCTTGATGATGTACACATCCGCCTGTACGGGGATGTCCTCCCGGCAGTCCCCGGCCACGACACTCACCCGCGTGGCCAGTGAACCCCCGGCGCGCAGCCGCGGGTCGGCGTTCTCCACCACCCCGGGCAGGTCCAGCAGCGTGCCGTGCATCTTGGGGTGCTTCTCCAGCAGACTCGCCACGACCCGGCCCTGACCGCCGCCGATGTCGGCGACCGACGACACCCCGTTGAGGTCCAGCAGGTTCGCGACGTCCCGCGCGGACTGCTCGCTGGACGTCGTCATGGCCCGGTTGAAGACGTACGCCGACTCGGGGGCCTCTTCGTTCAGGTACGAGAAGAACTCCCTGTCGTACATGTCCTCGAAGACGTTGCGGCCGGAGCGCACCGCCTCGTCCAGCTGCGGCCAGACGTTCCACGTCCACGGCTCGGTGCACCACAGCGCGATGTACCGCAGGCTGTGCGGATCGTCCTCACGCAGCAGCCGGGACATCTCCGTGTGGACGAAGGTGCCGTCGGGGCGCTCCGCGAAGACGCCCTGGCAGGACAGCGCGCGCAGCAGCCGCCTGAGGGTGTGGGGCTGGGTCTTCACCGCCGACGCCAGGTCCTCCACGGTCGTCGGCGTGTCGTCGTCCAGGGCGTCCGCGACGCCCAGCCGGGCGGCGGCGCGTACGGCGGCGGCGCAGGCCGCCCCGAACACGAGCTCCCTCAGCCGCATGGGAGCCGGGGGAGCCGGGGGAGCCGTGGAGGTGGGGGGTGCCGGGTCAACGGTCGTCATGTGGTGCCTCGCCTCTGTGGTTGTGCCGTGTGGGGGGAGTGGGGCGGGTGGGACGGATGGGGCGTCGGTCGGTCAGCAGAGTCCCGCGGGTTCGGAGACCCCGCAGGTGTTGTCGCGGAAGGTGTTGTTCGTGCCGGTGTCCCGGTCGGCGAGATCGGCCGTGCTGTTGCGCAGCACCACGTTGTCGTGGATCTCGTTGCTCTCGTTGGGGGCGCCCACGAAGCTCTTGAACAGCACGATGCCGCCCGACAGCGGGGAGGTGCCCACGTTGTCCTCGACCCGGTTCTTCGTCACCAGCGTCTTCTCGGTGCCGGTGAGCACGATGCCCGAGCCCTGCAGAAAGGGCAGCCGGGGGGTCTTCGGGCACAGCTTGTTGTTGGCGTGGATGTGGTTGCGGCGTACGGTCATCGCCCCGGCGCGCGGCTTGCCCTCGTCGCCGACGACGAACACCGCGGCGCAGTTGCCGGTCGCCTCGTTACGTTCGACGGTCAGGTTCCGCAGCCGCCGCACGGTGACGCCGATGCGGTTGCCGACCAGACGGTTCTGACTGATCACGGTGCCCTTGGCGTCCTGGGCCCCGTCCTCGCGGTCGACGGTGTTGGCGACGAAGAGTCCGGCGTCGCCGTTGCGCTCGGCGGTGTTGCGGCTGAACACGCCGCGCACGGACCTCTCCTGGGCGATGCCCCACTGCCCGTTCTGTTCGGCGGTCACGTCCTGGACCTTCAGCTGGTCGGTCCACGACGCCCACAGGCCGTTCCTGGCGAAGCCCCGGATCGTCAGCGAGCGCAGGGTGACGTGCTTGACGGGGCTGCTTTTGGTGCCGGTCACACAGATGCCGTTGCCCGCGGTGGCACAGGTGCTGGCGGTGGCGGCTACCGGGCCGGGGACGATGACGGCGGGCCCGGCGACGGAGCCCCGCAGCGTCAGGTCCGACACCGTGATGCGGACACTCTCGCGATAGGTACCGGGGGAGAGGACAACGGTGTCCCCCGGCCGGGCGGCGTCCACCGCCCGCTGGATCGACTCGCCGGGCTGTACCCGGTGGATTCGGAGCACCTGATGCGCCGTGCGATGGTCCGCCGGCGCGGCGGCACCCAGCCCCGACGCCACGACAGCCGCGGTGCATACGAGGTGGGTGATCTGTCGTCTGGTCATATGCCGAAGCTAGGAGCGGGTGTTCCGGCTCGCCACCGCTGATCCCCCAGGTGGGCTCCCGTCGGACGGCGACGGGTCAGACAAGGTGGGCGAAGACCACCAGGTTGTCGGTGTAGTCCCGCACCGAGTGGTCGTAGTCACCGGCGCAGGTGATCAGCCGGACCTGTGCCTGCGGTGTGTCGGCGTACACGCGCTCGTCGGGGAAGTCGTCCTTCGCGAACGTCTCGACACTGTCGACCACGAAGACGGCCGTGCGTCGGTCGGACCGGTTGACGGAGAAGCGGTTCCCCTTCTTCAGTTCGCTGAGCCCCGCGAACACGGCGGGGGCGGTCGCCGTGTCGACGTGCCCGGCGATGATCGCGGTACCCGCCTCGCCCGGGGACACGCCGTCCGCCTGCCAGCCGACCATGTTCACGTCGTCGGCGGGCGGGGGTTCGAGCTGGCCCGAGTCGCCGATGGCGAGGCCGACGAAGGGCGCGTCCACGCCGATGGCCGGGATGAGAAGCCGCGTCGGCCTGGCCCGCGGCAACTGCTTTCCGGCCTGCGGCGCGACCGAGGACTTCGGCGCGGACGACGAGGACGGAGCGTGGGCCGCGGCGGCGCGCGGCGCGCGGGCGTCGTCGGTCGACTCGTCGTTCCCGGAGAAGAGGAAGACCGCCGGGATCAGGAGAACGACGGTCCACGCGATCAGACGTACGACAAGGCGCCGCCTGGGCGACACCGATGTGGGCTCAACGGGGGAAGGCAACGGGGTTGCCATCGGGAACCACCTCACTGGAACACGGGCACAGCACGTAGGGGACCGAGACGGACTCGGAGGGAGTGAACCGGCCGGGCCGCCGCAGTGCGCACAGGCGGATGTGCGCACGCGACGGCCCCGGCTGCTATGTCAGGCATCGGTCAGGACGCCCCGTCGGCCGCGTTCCTGCGGCGCATCGCGAACGCACCGGCGCCGACGACCGCCAGGGCCGCCAGCCCGCCGGCCGTGACACTCGGGGACGCCAGCGCGCCGCCACCGGTGTGCATGCCACCGCTGGGCTTCTCGTGCTTGGAGCCCCAGTCGCCCTTGCTGCTCTCGTCGGTGTTGTCGCCCTTGCTCCAGTCGCCCTTCTTGGCCTCGTCCGTGTTGTCGCCCTTGCTCCAGTCGCCGCCCTCGTTCACCGCGGTGAGCGCACCGCCACCTGTGTGCACTCCACCGCTCGGCTTGTCGTGCTTGCTGTCCTTGTCGTGCTCCTTGCTGTAGGAAGAGTCACCGTTGTCCCAGTCGCCGCCGTCGGCGGCGAGGGCGCCGGGTGCGGCGATCGCGAGAGCGGCCGTGGCCGTCGCGGTAGCGAGGAGCAGGCGGGCAGAGCGCATGGTCGAAGTCCTTCCGCCGCGGCTGGGGCGCTGACGTGATGTCAGCTGACGAGACCCGGCCCCGACGTGATCCACCGTCAGCCAGACCGGCCCGCCGCACCACTCGAGCCGCCCACCCGACTGACCCGCACGGCGGTACCCGGTTCGGGCGGCCGGCCATCCCCGGAGCGAGCAACAAAGCTCTGACCAGGTATTTAATCGGCTGACCGGCAGTCACCTCCCGGCCCGAGCCACGCCGTACGCGCAACCCGATCGGCGGCGACACGACTGCACGCATCGCCCGTCACTCGTGCGCGATCGCCGCCAGTACGTTCATCCGGGACGCACGCAGGGCGGGCAGCAGCGCGGCCACGATGCCGACCAGCGCCGAGCCCACGACCACCGCGACGATCGTGACCCAGGGAATCGCCAGCGCCTCCATGCCCTGCAGGGCCAGCACCCGGTGGATGCACACGCCCCACACCAGCCCCAGCCCCAGCCCCAGCACCGCACCGAACACGGCGATCACCACCGACTCCAGCCGGATCATCCGGCGCAGCTGCCGCCGGGACAGTCCGATGGCCCGCAGCAGCCCGATCTCGCGCGTGCGCTCCACGACCGACAGAGCGAGGGTGTTGACCACGCCGAGCACCGCGATGACGATCGCGAGCCCCAGCAGCGCGTACACGAGGTAGAGCAGTACGGCGATCTGGTTGCGGATCAGTTCCTTGTAGTCGGCCTGGTCACGCGCCTTGACCTGCGGATACGGGTCCAGGGTCCGCTCCAGCGCGGGACGCAGCGAGTCGGCGCTCGTGCCGCCGGCGGCGTTGACGTACAGCGCGGAGTCCTGGCCGCCCGGCACGTACTTCTCGGCGACGGCGATCCCGAAGTAGATCCCGCCCTGCGTCCCGAACCCCTCGGCGCTGCCCTGGTCGGTGAGGGCGCCGACCGTCAGCTCGGTCCTGCCGCCGTCCGCGAACTCCACCGGCAGCACCGTGCCGAGGCGCACGTCGTGGTCCTTGGCGTAGTCGGCGGACATCGCCAGGTGGCCGTCCGCGAGCGCGGCGGCCGTGTCGCCCTGCGCGTAGTCGACATGGGCGACGTCGTCGAGCCGCGCGTCGTACCCGGCGGCCGTCGTCTCCAGGCGCTTGCCGTCCGGGAACTGCACCGCGACCGGCACGAACCGCTGCCGCACGACGAGACCGACACCGTCCGTGGCCCGCACCTTGGCGGTGAGCTCCTGGGAGAACGGCACGAAGTTGTCGTTCTGTACGACGAAGTCGGCGCCGAGCGTCCTGTCGATCTGCTGGTCGAAGGACTTGGTCATCGAGGCGCTGGCCACGGACATCCCGCCGACCAGGGCGAGGCCCACCATCAGCGCGGCGGCCGTCGCCCCCGTACGGCGGGGATTGCGCAGGGCGTTGCGCTGGCTCATCATGCCGACCGGCCCGAAGATCGCCGGGAACGCGCCGCCGAGGACCCGGATGACCGGCCGGACCAGCAGTGGGCCCGCGATGACCGTCGCGAGGAGCGTGAGGACGACACCGAGTCCCAGCAGGGAAGCGGAGGTTGATGTCTCGCCGGCTGTGGCGCAGCCCACCAGTGCGGCGGCTCCGAGTGCCCCGACGATCGCGCCGACCACCGCCCGTACCCGCAACGGCCGTCCCACGCCCGCGATTTCGGCGTCCGAGAGCGCGGCCATGGGGGAGACCACCGCGGCCCGCCGGGCCGGCAGATAGGCGGCCAGGAACGTCACGCCGAGCCCGACGGCGTACGACGACACGGGAGTTGGCCAGCCCACCACCATGTCGGCCGAGCTGAGGTTCATGCCGAACGCGCTCATCAGCTGGATCAGCCCGGCCGCGAGCCCGATCCCGGCGGCGAGGCCGAGCGTCGAGCCGACCAGGCCGAGCAGCACCGCCTCCGTCAGCACGGACCGGCGCACCTGCCGCCGGTCGGCGCCGAGCGCCCGCAACAGGCCCAGTTCGCGGGTGCGTTGGGCGATCAGCATCGAGAAGGTGTTGACGATCAGGAAGACTCCGACGAGCACCGCGATCCCGGCGAAGCCCAGCATCACGTACTTGATCACGTCGAGGAATCCGCCGAGCTGGTCGGCGGCGGACTCGGCCTGTTCGGCTGCCGTGGCCAACTCGTAGTCGCTGGTGCCGATCTGTTTCGCGATACGGCTCTTCAGCTCGGCGTCGCTCACCCCGCTCGCGGCGGTCACCGAGATGCTCGTGGCCCGGTCCGGCGCACCCAGCAGCATGGTCGGCGCGGTCTTCGGGTCCAGGAACAGCAGCGCCGCGCCCGGGTTGGTGGTGGTGAAGGTGGCGATCCCGACGATCCTGACCTTGAACGACCCCGGCTGCGCCTGGACGGTGAGCGTGTCGCCGATCCCCACGTCCTTGCTGTCGGCGGTGTCCGCGTCCAGCAGCGCCTCGCCGTCGCCCTGGGGGACATGGCCGGAGGTGAGTTCGACGGGGCTGCGGTCGGTGAGGTACCAGTCGGTGGCGATGGTGGGGGCGCCGGAGGTCGGGGACACCGACTTGTTGCGGTCGTCGACGACGGTGAGGTTCTCGACGGACGCGTCCGCGTGGGCCTCCGCGACGCCGTCGACACCGGCCACTCGCCGTGCCAGGGAGGCGGGCAGGGTCAAAGCCTCGCCGGACGGCACCTGTGATGTGAAGTCCTCCCGCGGGCTCACCGTGACGTCGGCGGACGTGGAGGCGAAGAGCCGGTCGAAGGTGCGGGTGACCGTGTCGGAGAAGATCAGGCTGCCCGCGACGAACGCCACGGACAGGACGACGGCCAGCGCGGAGAGCAGCAGTCTGCCCTTGTGGGCGAGGAAACTCCTGAGCGTTGCCTTCAGCACGGGGTGTCAGTCCTCGTCGGTGGGCTTGGTGAGGGAAGGGGCGTCGGCGTCGTCGGGGGTATCGGGGGAGGCGGCCCGGGTCTGTCCCGGTCCGCCGGAGAAGAGGCGCATGCGCTCCAGGACCGCCTCCGCCGTGGGCCGCGCCATCTCGTCCACGATCCGGCCGTCGGCGAGGAAGAGCACCAGGTCGGAGTGGGCGGCGGCGCCCGGGTCGTGGGTCACCATGACGACCGTCTGGCCGAGGTCGTCGACGGCCTCGCGCAGGAAGCCGAGGACCTCAAGACCGGCGCGGGAGTCGAGGTTTCCGGTCGGTTCGTCCGCGAAGATCAGCTCGGGGCGCGAGGCGAGCGCCCGGGCACAGGCCACGCGCTGCTGCTGCCCGCCGGAGAGCTGGGCCGGCCGGTGCTTCAGCCGGTCCCGCAGCCCCAGTGTGTCGATGACCTGGTCCAGCCACTTCTGGTCGGGCTTCTGGCCCGCGATGTCCATCGGCAGGGTGATGTTCTCGACGGCGTTCAGGGTCGGGATCAGGTTGAACGACTGGAACATGAACCCGATCCGGTCCCGCCGCAGCCGGGTCAGGTCGCGGTCCTTCAGCCCCGTGATCTCCGTGTCGCCGAGCCACACCTGCCCCGCCGACACGGTGTCGAGCCCCGCCAGACAGTGCATCAACGTGGACTTGCCCGACCCCGACGGCCCCATGACCGCGGTGAAGCGCCCACGCGCGATGTCCACGTCGACCGAGTCGAGGGCGAGCACGGTCGTCTCGCCCGAGCCGTACGCCTTGGTCAGCGCGCGGGCGCGGGCCGCGGTCCCGTCCGCCTCCGCGCGCCCGGGGGCGTGCTCCGCAGCAGGTGTGGACAAGACTGCCTCCTTCGATGGCTTGCCGGTCGTGGCCGTCCCGATGTCGTGCCGACGTCCCTCGTCCCTTGTTCCGGCCGAGCGTAGTGTGACGGGACGCACACCCGGTATCCCTTTTCGCTCTTGGGTGGCCCCCTTGCGGGTGCTAGCACTCCCGCGCTAGCGTCTAGGTATGGCGAAGACTCAGCTGAACGTCCGGGTGGATGAGGGCACCGCCCGCGCGGCGCGCGAAAAAGCCCTGTCCCGCGGAATGAGCGTCAACCGCTACATAGAAGAGCTGGTCCAACAGGACACCGGCGAGGCGGGCCACACCTTCGTGGAGGCCGCCGCCGATTTCATGAAGCAGTACGAGTCCGTCTTCGCCGAAGAGTTCGGCACGGACCGTGAAGGCAAGCGCGAAGGTCGTCACTGAACCCTTGGACAACCTCAGGATCGACCTCGCCTGGCTCCTCATGATCGCGGAACGGAAGACGCCCGGAGACCCCCAGGTCTCCGACTGGGGCGCTCTGGTCGCGGCCGTCGCCCGCCACGAGGCCGAGATATTCGACATCCCCGTCTATGACAACCCGCACGCCCGGGCCGCCGCCCTGCTCCAACTCCTGCTGCATGTGCCCGCGTTGGAGCGCTCCAACGCGCTGTTCGCCTCCGCGGTCGCCTACGCCTACCTCATCGCCAGCGGGGTCAAGGTCGTCACCTCGCCCGAGCAGGTGCGCGATCTGGCCCGGCTGGTGAAGACCGGCAACGCCTCGGTGCACGACATCGCGCACGAACTGCGCCAGTGGAGCCTATGAGGGGTCCCGCGCCGTCTCCGGCCCGGGCTCTGTCCCCGGCTGTGGGGGACGCCACGCGCTGCCCAGCACGCAGTACGAGGTGGGCAGTCGCGGCCCCTTCTCGGGCAGCAACAGCCGCCGGTAGGGGCCGAGTTCGAACCCGGCGTCCCGCAGCGCGGCGACCGGGTCCCGGGCCACATGGCAGCCGCCGACGAGCGCGGGCCACACCGTGCGGTCGAGGGCGCGCTGAGTGAACCGCATCGCGGGCCCGCCTCCGGCGCCGTGTTCGAGGAACCGCACCTCACCACCGGGCCGCAGCACCCGCCGTACCTCGCCGAGCGCCCGGGACACGTCCCGGACACTGCACAGCACCAGCGAGAACACGACCGCGTCGAAGGCCTCGCCCTTCACCGGCAGCGCCTCGGCGACGCCCGGCACCACATCGACGGGCACTTCGGAACGCATCGCCGCCTCCACGGCCAACTGCCGTAGCAGGCGCTCGGGTTCGATCGCGACGACCTCAGAGACGGCATCCGGATAGTGCGCGAAGTTCAGCCCGTTTCCGGCGCCGATCTCGATCACCCGTCCGGAGAGCCCGGCGAGCAGCCGGTGCCGCAGGGCGCCCAGGCCGATGCCGGTCTCGGCGGCCACACTGAGCCGGGCGTAGTAACGGGCGAACAGCGGATGGTGCACGGAATCCCGCGGCACCTTGCCGGAGCCTGCGGTGGACCGTAGCGGCATGGGACCTCCCGAGGAGGAACGACCTCACCGCGATTGTCCCCCGCACGGGACCCGCGCACCCTCGCTGTCGCCGGGAACCGGCGGAATCAGGCCGTATCCGGCGGGATCAGGCGATGAAGGTACGGACCTGCGAGTAGACGCCGTAGTCGTTGTTCATCTCGTCGTGCGAGATGCAGCCGACCTCGACGTTCGTGGCGCCGCTCAGGATCGCGGTCGTGTCCGGGGTGAGCGCCTCGTCGCAGTTGGACCAGTAACTGGCGTACGACACACTGCCCGGCGTCTCGTCGCCCGAGTTCAGCGAGGTGAGGAACGAACTTCCCGTGTTCATCTCGGAGCACGAGGTGTAGAGCCACGCACACCAAGAGGCGAGCGACGTGCCGTGGTTGGTACCGGCCGTGGAGACGAAGTCGTCGACGTACGCGGTTCCGCCGAGGTTCTTGAGGTAGTAGCGAGCGCTGAGCGCGCCCATGGAGTGGACGATGAGGTCGACCTTCGAGGCGCCTGTCGCGGCCAGAACTCTCTTGACCTCGGTGGCCAGTTGCTGGGCCGTCGTGACGTTGGACTGGGACCAGGAGTACGACCAGGCGTCCAGCTCGGCGGCCGTGTAGCCGTCGGCCTTGAAGTCGGCGACCCAGTCGTTCCAGCTGCTCGACGAGCTGCTGATGCCGTGCACGAAGACGATCGGATTGTGGGTCGCGGCCTGGGCGGGTGTCGCGGTGAGCGAGAGAGACAGGAGCATAGAGGACACGACGGCCGAGACGGCTGCTGTGATGCGTCGCATATGGCGCTGCATGGTGCCTCCTGATATGCGTGGGGTTGGCTGGAGTGTCAGGCCGGGTCTACGCGCGCCGCATCGGTGAAATCGCCGGTCTTTACGTGCCTTGTAACTCGCCAGTAACCTGAGTGGCGTGGTGACCTCGGTGAATCCCCCGCCTCAGCCGCGCATTTCGCCACCGGAGCTCACGGACGCGTGGCAGCAGCTCGGCCCCCCACTTCCCGAAGGCGTCCGCGTGCGCGTCCTGTGTGCCGCGTACGGCGATCCGCGCGCCGCCGCCGAACTCGTACCGCTCCTCACCGAACGGCAGGCGGCGGGCCTGGATCCGCTACCGGCGGAACCCGCCGCGCTCGCCCCCGAACTGCTGCGGGCGCACCGCCGGGCGATCCGTGTCCTGCCCGACGACACCCGGCTGCTGCTGCTCCTCGCCGCGGCCGACCAGTACCCGGTGCAGACCCACGCCTTCCTGCGCGCGGTCGCCGCGGCCCGCCTCGACACCGGGGCCCTCGAACCCGCCGAGACGGCCGGGATCGCCCACGCGACGGCGGGCGGAGTCGTCTTCCGCGACGCGTGGACGCGCATCGCGGCCTACGAGTCCGGGTCCTCGGCGGACCGGCGCGACATGCACCGGCTGCTGGCCCGCGTCCTGCACGGCGACGGTGAGTCGCCCAGGCGCTCCTGGCACCGGGGTGCCGGCGCCCTCGGCCCCAGCGCACGGCTCGTCGCCGAGCTGGGCGGCGCCGCGCACGAGGCCCGGGAGGTGGGCGACCACCTCCTGGCCGGATCCCTCGGCGAGCGCGCCGCCGCCCTCTCGTCCGACTCCCGCGAACGGTCCCGGCTGCTCTCCAGGGCCGCCGCCGACACCTGGCACCGCGGTGACGGGGACCGGGCCCGCGGTCTGGTGGCGTCCTCGGACGGGAGTGCGCTGGGCGGCATGCTCGCCCTGCGGTCGGGCAACGCGACGGAGGCCTTCGACCAGCTGCTGACGGCCGCGGTCCGGCACGCGAGAGCCGCGCTGGAGCAGGGGAGCGGAGGGATCGGGGCGAGCGTGCTGAATCGTTCCGCCGAGGATCAAGGGCCTCACTCCGGCCCGGCGGAACGATTCGGCACACCGGACGACCCGTATGCCTACCCGTACGCGACCCGGTACCCGCACCCGGACTCACAGTCGTCGCGCAGTGTCCCGAACCCCGCTCTCGACGTCGCCGTGCATCTGTTGGCACGTGCCACCGAGGCCGCCGTCTACACCGGCGACCTCCGCCGCTGCCGGGAGGCGGCCACCGTGGCCGCACGGCTCGGCATCATCCCGCCCGGCACCCTCGCGGGACTCGCCGCCGCCGTCGAGGGACGGTACGAGGACGCCCGCAACCTCCTCAAGGCCGCCGCCGGGCGCTGCGGTCCCGGTGGCGACCCCACCCTGCTCATCCACTCCGGCATCGCCGCGCTGCTCCTCGGCGACCACTCCGGCGCCGAACGCGCCACCGTACGGGCAGCCGCCTCCGCCCGGGCCCGGGGCGAGACGGTGACCGTCCCGCAGGCCATGGAGTTCCGGGCCTACGCCGACTTCTGGACCGGACGCCCACGCGCCGCCGAGGCCGCCGCGGCCGACGCCCTCTGGCAGGCGTACGCCACCGGCCAGGACAACGGTGCCTGTCATCTGCAGGCCGCCCTCGCCATGTTCGCGGCGGTGACCGGCGACGGCGAGGTCTGCCGGGAACGCGCCGAGGCCGCCCGTACCCACGCCCGCGCCCACGGCCTGGGCCTGCCCGCCGCGCTCGCCCTGTGGGCGCTCGCCTTCCTCGACCTCTCCACCGGCCGCTTCGAGAGCGCCACCGCCCGGCTGCGCGCCCTCGCCGGATTCGGCCCCGGCCACGGCCACCGCGCCATCCGGCACCTGGCCACCCCGCACTACGTCGAGGCCGCCGTCCGCACTGGCGACACCCGCGTCGCACGCGCCGCCCACGCCGACTACGACCGCTGGGCCACCGCCGTCCGCAGCCCGGACGACCTGGCTCTCAGCGCCCGCTGCCGCGCTCTGCTCGCCCCCGGCGCCGAAGCGGTCGACCACTACCGCACGGCCCTCGACCTGCACGGCCACGGCACGCGTGACTTCGAACGCGCCCGTACGGAGCTGTTGTTCGGCAGCGCGTTGCGTCGGCTGCGCCAGCGGGCCGAGGCGCGGGACCGGCTGCACAGCGCGCTGGAGGCGTTCGAGACGTTCGGTGCGCCGCACTGCGCGACGCAGGCACGGGCGGAACTTCGGGCGCTGGGGGCGCCGGTGACTGTCACGTCGGGGCCGGCGGATCTCACTGCCCGCCTTACGGCGCAGCAGTTGATGGTTGCGCGGATGGCGGCGGATGGTGCGACCAATCGGGAGATCGCTGTGCGGCTGGCGTTGAGTCCGCGCACGATCGATCACCATCTGCGGGGGGTTTTCTCGCGGTTGGGGATCCGGTCGCGGATCGAGCTGGTGCGGTTGCTGGGGGAGGCGGGGTTGTGAGTGGGCTGCGCGCCGGTGGGGGCGGCTTGTCGCGCCCCGCGGCGGAGCCGCAGATCGATACAGCCCCGCGCCCCTACAAGGGCGCCTGTCGCTCCCCGAATTCTGACGCGTCCCATGTTCCGCCCAGCATTGGCGCCAGCCAACTTCCAGCCATCGTGCGGAAGTTGGCTGGGGGTAGCGTCCCCGCCCCCGCAGGTAGTGCCCCGATCAGAGGGGCTCCGGCGACCACCGGCAGGTCCGCCAGGTTGCAGCAGGCTGCCAGGTCCGGGGAGTCGGGCCAGCTTCCGATGACGATGCCCGTCAAGTGGACGTCTCTGCGGGAGAGTTCACGGGCCGTCAGTTCTGTCGCGTTGAGGGTGCCCAGGCCCGCCGACACGACGACCAGGATCGGCGCGTCCAGCAGTTCGGCCGTGTCCGCCAGGGTTCCGCCCTCGTCGTCGAAGCGTACGAGCAGTCCGCCCGCGCCCTCCACCAGAACCACGTCGTACTCGGCGGCGAGTTTCGCGGCGGCCTCCGCCACCTCGGCCGGGCGGACCGGCGGCAGCGAGGCCCGGCGGGCGGCCGTCGCGGGGGCCAACGGGTCGGGATAGCGGGCGAGTTCGAGGGTCCGTACGTCACCCGCGAGCCGCGCGACCTCGTCGGCGTCCCCGCGCTCGTCCGGACGTACCCCCGTCTGCGCGGGCTTGAGCACGGCCACCGTGCGGCCCGCCGCGAGGGCCGTGGCGGCGACGGCGGCCGTCGTGACCGTCTTGCCGACCTCCGTGCCCGTCCCCGTGATCACCAGGATCGGCATGCTCATCCCTCCTGTGCTGCCGCGCACACCGCGCGCGCGATCCGGGCCACGTCCGCGTCGCCGGTGACGTACGGCGGCATGGTGTAGACGAGGTCGCGGAACGGCCGCAGCCACACGCCCTCGCGCACGGCCGCCGCCGTCGCCGCCGCCATGTCCACCTCGTGGTCGAGCTGGACCACCCCGATCGCGCCCAGCACGCGTACGTCCCGGACCCCGGGAAGTTCCGCCGCCCCGGAGAGCCCGTCCCGAAGGCCGGCCTCGATCCGCTTGACCTCCGCCCGCCAGTCCTGGTCGAGCAGCAGGCCGATCGAGGCGCAGGCCACGGCCGCCGCCAGGGGGTTGCCCATGAAGGTCGGGCCGTGGGCGAGCACCGGGACCTTGCCGCGCGAGATGCCGTCGGCCACCCGTGCCGTGCACAGCGTCGCCGCCATCGTCAGATAACCGCCGGTCAGCGACTTGCCCACGCACATCACATCCGGCGTCACCGCCGCGTGCTCCGCCGCGAACAGCGCGCCCGTGCGCCCGAACCCGGTCGCGATCTCGTCGAACACGAGCAGCACGCCGTAGGCGTCGCACGCCTCGCGCAGTACCCGCAGATAGGCGGGGGAGTGGAACCGCATGCCGCCCGCGCCCTGCACCACCGGTTCGACGATCACGGCGGCCAGTTCGTCGGCGTGCCGTTCGATCGTCGAGCGCAGGTGGTCGGCGTACGACTCCTCGTACTCCGTGGGCGGCGCGTCCGCGAACACCTGGCGGGGCAGGACACCCTGCCACAGCTCGTGCATGCCGCCCTCGGGGTCGCACACGGACATCGGCTGCCAGGTGTCGCCGTGGTAGCCGCCGCGCCAGGTCAGCAGGCGCTGCTTGGCAGGGCGGCCGATCGAACGCCAGTACTGCAGACACATCTTGACCGCGACCTCGACCGAAACCGACCCCGAGTCGGCGAGGAACACGTGCTCAAGCCCCTCCGGCGACAGGTCGACAAGTAGCTTCGCCAGCCGTACGGCGGGCTCGTGGGTGAGCCCGCCGAACATGACGTGGCTCATCCGGGAGAGCTGCTCGCGCGCGGCCTCGTTGAGCACCGGGTGGTTGTAGCCGTGGATCGCCGACCACCAGGACGACATCCCGTCGACCAGCTCGCCCGCCCCGCCCGCGAGCCGCAGCCGCACCCCGCTCGCCGACTCCACGACGAGCGGTTCGACCCGGCCCGGCATGGGCCCGTACGGATGCCAGACGTGGCGCCGGTCCAGGTCCAGCAGGTCGGACAGGGGCAGGTCAGGCATTGGGTGCGAGGTCCGTTCCGGCACCTCGGCGGCGTACGGTGACCAGGTCCGTGCGCGGTTCGGGCGCCGCAGCGTCCGAACCGCAGGCGCCCGCCTCCGTGCCGCACGCTCCCGCCGACGCGGTGCCGCAGCCGCCGCCGGCCGCCGCCCGGTGCTCCGGCAGCGTGACCTGGTCGGCGCCCTCGACCTCGAAACCGGCGTCGGCGATCATGTCGAGGTCGGCCTGGCCGGCCTGGCCCTCGGTGGTGAGGTAGTCGCCGAGGAAGATCGAGTTGGCGAGGTTCAGGGCGAGCGGCTGCATCGTGCGCAGATGGACCTCACGGCCGCCCGCGATGCGCACCTCCGCGTCCGGGCAGACGAACCGGACCATCGCGAGGATGCGGAGACAGCGCTGCGGGGTGAGGTTCCATTCCTTGGCCAGCGGGGTGCCCTCGACCGGGATCAGGAAGTTGACCGGAACCGAGTCCGGGTCGAGGCCGCGGAGGGAGAAGACGACGTCGACGAGGTCCGCGTCGCTCTCGCCCATGCCCGCGATCAGGCCCGAGCAGGCGGACAGTCCGGCCGCGTGGGCCTTCTGGACGGTGTCGACCCGGTCCTCGTAGGTGTGGGTGGTGGTGATGTCGCCGTAGGTGGCCTCGGACGTGTTGAGGTTGTGGTTGTAGGCGTCCGCGCCGGCCTCACGCAGACGCTCCGCCTGGCCGTCGGAGAGCAGCCCGAGGCAGGCGCACACCTCGACGCCCTCGTTCTGGTCCTTGATCGCCTTGATGGTGCCGGCGACCCGGTCCACGTCCCGGTCCGTCGGACCGCGCCCGGACGCCACCAGGCAGACCCGCTTGGCGCCCCCGGCCAGCCCGGCCGCCGCGGCCTTCGAGGCCTCGTCCGGCTTGAGCCAGGTGTACTTCAGGATGCCGGTGGTGGAGCCGAGGCGCTGCGAACAGTAGGAACAGTCCTCGGGGCACAGACCCGACTTCAGGTTGACCAGATAGTTGAGCTTCACCCGCCGCCCGAACCAGTGCCGGCGCACCTTCCCGGCGGCGGCCACCACATCGAGAAGATCGTCGTCGGAGGTGGCCAGCACGGCCAGCGCCTCTTCACGGGTCGGCAGCTCGCGCCGCAGCCCCTTGTCCACCAGCGTCGTCAGCAGGTCCATGGAAGCCGATCCTGACGTATCCGACCGGCTGAGGGAAAGGAGGGTTCGTACAAGAGAGGCGCTTCGACGTGTGGGGTATGTAACACGACCACCCCAGTACGTGGGGTCCACAGAGAGCATGGAAGACCGGGTCAGAGGCCCAAAGTCCGCATCTCACCGCCGATTTGGTGAGAGACATGAGCGAGACGCAAGGGCCAGTGGATCAGTATGGAGGGTTCCTACAACATCCCCGAATGGGCTGTTCCCTCAAGCGCCGTGCGTGACTTGGTGCGGGCTGTTCTGGAAGCTCTCGACATCCCCCACGCAGCGGCCGGGGACCGCGAGGCGCACGACCGGATCTTGAGCGAACGGGCCACGCACGCGGCAATCGCGCTCCGCAGCGTACTGGACGGGTGGACCAAGACAGCCGAAGAGATCCTCGACTCACTCGCCCGCTTCTGCCGACGGATCTCTGGCGCATCACACTAGTGTGGTGCGCCTGAATTCGCGGGCTTAAGTCTGTAGCCTGTTTTCATGTCTCGGGGTCCTCGTGCCGTCGAAGTTGTGCTGTCCGATGAGGAGCGTGCCGAGTTGCTGCGCTGGGCGGGCGGGGCGGTGGCGCCCCGTTTTGTCGAGCGGGCACGCATCGTCTTGGAGTGCGGGGGCGGGAAGCCGAATACGCGTGTGGCGGCGGAGTTCAAGGTAACCGCGG
>NZ_JAAGLU010000589.1 GCF_010550245.1 Streptomyces sp. SID12501 | reverse complement strand
ATGCGGGCCAGCGAGCGCTCCTTGCCCAGGATCTCCAGGGACTCGAAGAGCGGCAGGCCGACGGTGCGGCCGGTCACGGCGACGCGGACGGGGGCCTGGGCCTTGCCGAGCTTGAGGCCGTGGGCCTCGCCCGCGGTCAGGACGGCCTGCTTGAGGGCCTCCGGGTCGGACCAGTCGGCCGTCTCCAGGTTGGCGCGGGCCGTGGTCAGCAGGGCCGCGGGCTCTCCCTTCATCGCCTTGTCCCAGGACGCCTGGTCCTCGACGGGCTCCCGGCGGAAGAGGAAGTCCACGTTCGCGGTGATGTCCGACAGGACGGTGACGCGGGTCTGGGCGTGCGGGGCGATGCGGGCCCACGCCTCGGCGTCGAAGTCCTCGGGCGCCCAATTGGCGTGCGGGGCCGTGAGCCAGGGGGCGCAGGCGTCCGCGAAGTCCTTGGGGTCCAGCTGCCGGATG
>NZ_JAAGLU010000588.1 GCF_010550245.1 Streptomyces sp. SID12501 | reverse complement strand
GAGGGCGGTCGAGTCGGATCCGGGCGCCCCCTTGCGTGCGTCCCATCGGACGGCGCGGGCCCCGGGTGAGGCGCCGGAGCGCATCTCACCCGGGGCCCGCTCCGGTCTCAGTAGGTGAACGCGGCGACGCGCTGTCGCAGGTCGTCGGACAGGCGGGCGAGCTCGGCGACCGAGGCACCCATCTGGCCCAGCGTCGTTGACGCCTCCTGCGCCGAGGACGCGACCCCGGTGATGTTCGCCGCGATCTCCCCCGACCCCGTCGCCGCCTCCCCCACACCGCGCGACATCTCGTTCGTCGTGGCCGTCTGCTCCTCCACCGCCGAGGCGATCGTCAGCTGGTAGTCGTTGATCGAGCGCACGATCCCCTCGATCTGCCCGATCGCGTCCACCGCCCCCGCCGTGTCGCCCTGAATGGCCTCGACCCGCCGCGCGATGTCCTCCGTGGCCTTCGCC
>NZ_JAAGLU010000587.1 GCF_010550245.1 Streptomyces sp. SID12501 | reverse complement strand
CCGGCATCGCGATGCCGGTCTGGATGCCCGTGGAGGCGTGCTCGGACAGGGCCCAGGTGGCGGCGATGCCGGCGGCCACGACGGCTCCGCCGATCCCGAGGCCGAAGGCCAGGTCGTTCGGCTGCCTCTTGTCCTCGGCGGCCGGACCATCCGGACCGGCCGGACCATCCGGATCAGCCGGACCGGCTTCCCCGGAACCCGACGCCTGTTGGTGGCGCGCGTACGCCCCGAAGAGCACGGCGACGAACAGCGCGGCGGCTCCGAGGAGCAGTAGCCGGGAGACGAACGAGGCGCCCGTCTTGGTCTCCAGTACGGCTTGCAGCCCGGCGAGGTCGAAGACGTCGGCGAACTTGCCCGAGCCGGTGTACGGGTTGCGGAGCGCCAGCATCACCAGGGTGGCCGCGGTGAGGGTGACCCAGCCGCGCACCACGAGCTTCTGCAGCGACCGTTGCGC
>NZ_JAAGLU010000586.1 GCF_010550245.1 Streptomyces sp. SID12501 | reverse complement strand
GCCGGCCGTGGCACTGCTCTCGCAGGTGGGGGCGTTGCGGGCGGCGGTGCAGAACAAGTGGGCGCAGCCGGTGGGTCCGGAGGCCAAGGCCCAGTTGGACGCGAACTACTCGGCGGGCTGGAAGGACCTCGGCGCGGTCGACGGCACCCAGTACGGCGTGTACTACAAGGCGGCCAACAAGTCGCTGATCTGGTACAACGCGAAGGCCTTCGAGGCGGCGGGGGTGACGCCCCCGAAGACGTGGAAGGACCTCGTGGCCGCGGCCGACACGCTCTCGGCGTCCGGTACGCCGGCGGTGTCGGTGGCGGGGGCGGACGGTTGGACGCTGACGGACTGGTTCGAGAACGTCTACCTCTCCCTGTCGGGTCCGCAGAAGTACGACCAGTTGGCCAAGCACGAGCTGAAGTGGACGGACGACAGCGTCAAGCAGGCGCTGACGACGCTCGGCGAGTTG
>NZ_JAAGLU010000585.1 GCF_010550245.1 Streptomyces sp. SID12501 | reverse complement strand
ACGCACCGGACAGCACGCCCACCAGCGTGATCCCGATCTGGACCGAGGACAGGAACCGCCCCGGATCGTCAGCCAGTTTCAGCGCCGTGACAGCCCCCCGGTCGCCGCGCTCGGCCAGCACTTTCAACCGCGCCGGACGGGCCGAGACGATTGCCAGTTCGGACATGGCCAAAAGACCATTCACCAAGGTCAGGACAAGGACGACAAGGATTTCGATCCACATCAAAGGGACTCGTTAGGGTCAGGGAAATTTGGGAAGCCAGCGCGGCGCAGCAGGCTGCGTCCGTCGGAAGGGTCGTCGATCATACGCTCGTCGGCGCTCCGGCTGTGTCATGCCCCAGTATATCGCCTGAGGCTGCCGTGGCAATCTCCGAAGGAAAAATCGACGCTCGCCCCGAACGCTGACCGCCGTATTCCCGCATTTGAAAAATTTTATCGGTTGTTTTGCAGGCTG
>NZ_JAAGLU010000584.1 GCF_010550245.1 Streptomyces sp. SID12501 | reverse complement strand
CCTTGCGGCAGCGGCCGATGCGTGCCAGATCGAGATCGATATTGCCGCTCATGTCGCCGGAGAACGACACCATCACATGCGGACGGGCACAGTATTCGTCGAGGGTCAGCGGGCCCGGCCGGTCATCGGCGCGTAGCACCCGCACACCGATGTCGCCCAGCTTGCGGCGCTTGGCGGTGGCCGGCAGGTCTGTGGTGTAGATCACGCCCAACGAGATCCCGCCGCTGGCCAGCAGCCCCGGCATCAGCAGGAAGTTGGCCCGGCGTACCACCACGCTAATGGCCGGAGCCTCTTCGCGCAGGGCCTGTAACAGGGCAGGGAACAGGCCGAATTCGGCATCGTCCGACAGGCCCAGGCGGAACACGTTGCAGCTGTTGGCCGGGTCGAACTCCCGGGCGCGGCTGATGGCGGCGGAAATCACGTCCATGGCCGGCCCCAGCTCGGCGAAGATCTG
>NZ_JAAGLU010000583.1 GCF_010550245.1 Streptomyces sp. SID12501 | reverse complement strand
CTCTGGCCGGTCTGCTGTCCGGTCCGGGCCCCGTGGCCGGTGTGATGTCGCTGCTCGCCCTGGATGAGGCGGCGGCTGTCGTCGACACCGCTGTTCTGGTGCAGGCCTTGGGTGATGCCGGGGTGGAGGCGCCGTTGTGGTGCCTGACCCGTGGTGCGGTGAGTGTGGGTCGTTCGGACCGGTTGGTGTCGGCGGTCCAGGCGCAGGTGTGGGGTCTGGGTCGGGTTGCGGCGTTGGAGGTTCCGGAGCGTTGGGGTGGTCTGGTGGACCTTCCCGAAGCGTGGGACGAGCGGACCCTGGCGAGGCTGGCCGGCGTCCTGGCCGGGGGAGCCGCTGCTGAGGACCAGCTCGCGATCCGCGCCTCCGGCGTCTTCGGCCGTCGCCTCGTACGCGCGGTACGTGCCGAGGGTTCCGCGTCCTGGACACCGTCGGGGACCGTGCTGGTGACCGGTGG
>NZ_JAAGLU010000582.1 GCF_010550245.1 Streptomyces sp. SID12501 | reverse complement strand
GGTCGAGCGCGGGGCCCTCCTCGTCGGAGATCGCGCGCTGCGCCCAGCCGTCGGGCGTGGCCGTGGCGAGCGTGTAGCCCTTCGGCCAGGAGATGCGGAACAGCCAGAAGAGGTGGAAGTACGCCCACGCGCGCACCAGGACGCGCCCCGGGTCGAGCTCGGCCGTCTTGCCGCGTCGTCCCCAGCCGAAGAAGATCATGTGCCGTCCCGTGCTCGTGGTGTCGGTGCCGCGGTGCCGTGCCCCGCAGCCGTGCCGCAGGGAAGACTAAGCGGTCATAACCGACGGGCTCGCGCTGTGACCACGACTCCACCCGTCCGGCGGAACGCCCCTCAGCGACCCGCGGGCACCCCGAGACCGCGCCCGGCGAGGCGCGCCGCCAGCGCCGCCGCGTCGAACGGGGCGCGCACCTTCACGTCGTTGTCGAAGTAGACGTGCACGTCACGCGGCCGGTCG
>NZ_JAAGLU010000581.1 GCF_010550245.1 Streptomyces sp. SID12501 | reverse complement strand
TACGGGACGTGGACGGCAGCCGACCGGACGCCTGGGCGTACTTCGAGGACGTCGTGTACGGCGGCGGGAGCGGCTCGCCGGACGACTACCGCTGATCGGCCGGGTCGGTTGGATCGGCCGTGTCGGCCGGGTCGGCCGGATCCGCCGGAACCGTCGGATCCGCCGCGTACAGGGCGGTGAGGGCCCGGGCGCGCTCGCGGAAGCGGGCCCGCAGGCCCTCCGGGGCCAGTACCTCCGCGTCCGCGCCCAGTTCGGCCAGCGTGGCGAAGGCGACGTCCTCGGACTCCACCGGCAGATCGAGCGTGACGCGCCCGGCCGGATCGGGGGCTCCCGCGCCGGCCAGCGCCTCGCCGATGCCCGCCGGGTCCGCCACGGCGGGCAGTCGGCGCAGCCCGCGTTCGCTCAGGCGCAGGGTGACGGTCGCCCGCAAGAGCGCCCTGGCGAACCCGGCGGA
>NZ_JAAGLU010000580.1 GCF_010550245.1 Streptomyces sp. SID12501 | reverse complement strand
CGTTCGGCGACGTGGACACCGACAGATGGGTCGGCTCCCCGCCTTGCAGTCGTTCCACGAGGGTGGCGCGCCGTCCCAGCCATTTGTGCAGGTGTGCTGTCGTCGCCGTGGAGAGCCTTACGGTCTCGGGTTGCGGAGTCTTGCCCCGCAGGCCTCCCTGCGGCTGGCGGGTGATCGTGACGGCCAGACACCGGCCGGCGAACGCCAGATCGTCCAGGCGGATGGCCTCCAGCTCCCCGAGGCGCGGCAGTGCCTCAGACATGACCCCCCACATCGCGAGTCCCCGTACGAGGGTGTCCGGCCGGGCGACGTCGGACCACTTCTCGGCTTCGGTCCGCAGGTGGTCGGCGATCAGGTCGGGCAGTCGGGGGGAGACCGTGGGCCGGAGCTCCCAGCCGGGCAGGGGTGTAGGGCTGAAAGGGATCTTTCCCTCTCGGGCGAAGGCCTCCAGGCA
>NZ_JAAGLU010000057.1 GCF_010550245.1 Streptomyces sp. SID12501 | reverse complement strand
CCGCCGCGGCGGGCTCCGGCCGTGTCGCCGCCCGGGCCGGTCGCAGCCCTGCCCGCCGCCGTACGGTCTCCACGGCCGCCGCGTCGAGCAGCGCGACCGGCGCCTGCCTGCCCGGAGGGCAGCCCGGGGGCGTACGTCGCTCGGTACCGAGCAGTGCCGCGGTGACCAGCTCCTCCCAGGCATCCGCGGCCGGCGAGCCCACGAGGGCGGAGGCCCTGCTGCCGTTCATAAGATTCCCTTTCGTCGTGGCGTCGTGGCGTCGTGGCGTCGTGGCGTCGTGGCGTCGTGGAGCCGTGCGGCGTGGCGTGTCGAGCTGCCTCAGCACAGCGGGACCGCTTGTCCTGCCGCTCCCTCCGGCCAGGCCGTCAGCGGAGTGAATCCCCGGTGACCGCACTCGCCGAAGACCGTGACAGGGGCTCCGCCCGAGAGGGCGACGAGGCGCCACAGCCCCGGGTGGGCGACAGCGGAGGGAGCCAGGGGCAGCGCCAGGTCGGAGTCAGCATCGGCCAGTTGCCAGGAGGCGCCGTCCGGGACGGGTATGACCCGGTCCAGCGTCACCGGGAAGGAGTCCAGCCAGGGGTCGTCCCTGAGCGCCTCCCCGTAGCGCTCCGCCGCGCGCGTGGTCGTCGTCCCCGGCGGCCGCACCTCCGTCGGCGCGGGCGGTGTGAACCGCTCGCCCAGGGCCGCCCGCAACTGCCCGGCGCCGGGATACGCGGACACCTCTGCGTCGAACGCGAGGCCGACCGGCAGCGCCAGTTCGGGGGCTCGGCCGGCGGCCCCGTACGAGAGCAGCAGGGCGGTACGGCCCGACTCCGCGCCGTGCAGCCAGATCCGGCGGGTCGTCAGGCGGGCGTCCGCCGTCTGGTACTGGGCGAGGACCAGCCACTGGTCGCGCACCGGCGGGCCGTCCGCCGAGCCGGGCAGGCCGATCCGCGAGCGCACCGTCGCCGCCAGACCGTCCGGCAGCTCGTCCCGGCGCAGCCAGCCCCGGTCGAGGAGGTGGAGCAGCGCGCACTCCTCCAGCAACCGCACCGGCCAGCCCGGGCCGGACGCCGGTATCGCCCCCAACTCCCTTACCCGCGCCGCCAGTCCGGGCGCCTGGGCATCGACCATGCGGGCCGCCGTCTCCTCCCACAGCCCGTACCCCGTCTGCTCCGCGGTGGCCAGGCCGCCGCGCAGCAGGTCGGCGAGGCGCTGCTCCAGCTCCGTCGCCCCCGCCGTGATCCGCTCGGCCCGGCGCTCCGCCCTGCGCCGTGCCGCCTCCGGATCACCGGACCCGGACGGGGAACCGGCCGCGTCGGCCGTCCGTTTCTCCTCCGTGCGCTTCCGCCGCCCCGCCAGCCACTCCTCCGCCCAGCCCGGCGCCTCCCCTCGCGGTACCGCGCCGTCCTCGCCCGCCCAGAGCAGCAGCAGCCCGAGTGCGTGCTTGCACGGGAACTTGCGGCTCGGACAACTGCACTTGTACGCGGGCCCGGTGGCGTCCGCGATGTCGACGACCGTCTGATACGGCTTGCTGCCACTGCCCTTGCACAGTCCCCACACCGTCCCCTCGTCAGAACCGCCGGCTTCCGACCACGGCCCGGCCGCGCCGAGTTTGCTTCCCGCTTTGCGTGACGAGACGTCAGGCGCCAGTGCCAGCACCTGATCCGCCGTCCAGCGCACCCCCTGCTGAGTCATGACACCGACGGTAGATCCCGGCACTGACAATCGGCCCTCGCGGCGATCTCCACTCAGCCATCGAAACGGCATTTTCGCAGGTCAGACCGCGTTGTCAGTGGCGTGGTGCAGTGTGGACACCAGATCCGAACGGGCCAAGACCGGCCGAGCTGGAGGGGGACCGAGCCATGCCTGTATCCGCTGGACCGACATCCGTCGACCCGCGTCACGAGCAGTCCGCGCACGCGAACCGCACGGAGGAACTGCGTCCGCACGCCGAGGACGCCTTCGCCGCCGAACTCGCGGCGCTGGCCGCACAGGACGACCGCCCGCGCCCGGCCCGCTGGAAACTGTCCCCGTGGGCCGTCGCGACCTACCTTCAAGGCGGCACCCTGCCCGACGGCACGGTGATCACACCGAAGTACGTGGGCCCGCGCCGCATCGTCGAGGTCGCCGTCACGACCCTCGCGACCGACCGTGCCCTGTTGCTGCTCGGCGTGCCCGGTACGGCGAAGACCTGGGTGTCCGAGCACCTGGCGGCGGCTGTCAGCGGCGACTCCACGCTGCTCGTCCAGGGCACGGCCGGCACGCCGGAGGAGGCGATCCGGTACGGCTGGAACTACGCACGGCTGCTCGCGCACGGTCCGAGCCGCGAGGCTCTCGTGCCCAGCCCCGTCATGCGGGCGATGGCGGAGGGGATGACGGCCCGCGTCGAGGAGCTGACCCGTATCCCGGCCGACGTGCAGGACACGCTGATCACGATCCTGTCGGAAAAGAACCTGCCGATACCGGAGTTGGGGCAGGAGGTGCAGGCGGTACGCGGATTCAACCTGATCGCGACGGCCAACGACCGTGACCGCGGGGTCAACGAGCTGTCCAGCGCCCTGCGCCGCCGCTTCAACACGGTGGTGCTGCCACTTCCGGAGAGCGCCGATGCCGAGGTCGACATCGTCTCGCGCCGGGTCGACCAGATCGGCCGCTCACTCGACCTGCCGGCCGTGCCGGACGGCGTCGACGAGATCCGTCGCGTCGTGACCGTCTTCCGCGAACTGCGCGACGGGATCACGTCCGACGGCCGGACGAAGCTGAAGTCGCCCAGCGGCACGCTGTCGACCGCCGAGGCGATCTCGGTCGTCACCAGCGGCCTGGCCCTGGCGGCCCACTTCGGCGACGGCGTCCTGCGGGCCTCCGACGTCGCGGCGGGCATCCTCGGCGCAGTCGTCCGCGATCCGGTGGCAGACCGGGTCGTCTGGCAGGAGTACCTGGAGGCGGTGGTCCGCGAACGCGACGGCTGGAAGGACTTCTACCGGGCGTGCCGGGAGGTGAGCGCATGAGCCGTGCTGCGGGCGCGGGCGCGGATGGACGGGGGCGTGTGTACGGGATGTCGGTGGGAGGCGGTTCGGTGTCCGTGCCGTTCGGTGGCGTGAGTGAAGCGGTCGGTGACGATGACTCGATGTGGAGCAGGAGGGGGCGGTGTGAGGGACATTGAGGCCGGCGCCGGGCCGTTGCTGCTCGGTGTGCGGCATCACGGGCCCGGGTCGGCGCGGGCGGTGCGGGCCGCGTTGGCTGCGGCACGGCCGGCGGTCGTACTGATCGAGGGGCCGCCCGAGGCCGACGCACTGATCCCGCTGGCCGCCGACGAGGACATGCGGCCGCCGGTCGCCCTGCTGGCCCACGCCGTGGACGAACCCGGCCGCTCGGCGTTCTGGCCGCTGGCCGAGTTCTCCCCGGAGTGGGTGGCGATCCGCTGGGCCCTCGAACACGGGGTCCCCGCCCGCTTCATCGACCTCCCCGCCACGCACACGCTGGCGTGGGAGAACGAGAACGAGGGCGGGGGCGGGGGTGACGGCGAGAGCCAGGGCGAGGGAAGCGACGGCCGTTCGCCGGAACCGGACGCGGATACCGGCCCGGACACCGCCCCGGATGCCGACCATGCCGATCTGCGGGTCGATCCGCTCGCCGTGCTCGCGCGGACCGGCGGTTACGACGATCCGGAGCGCTGGTGGGAGGACGTCGTCGAGCACCGGGGGACGGGGGAGGGGGACGCGTTCGCTCCCTTCGAGGTGCTCGAAGAGGCCATGGGCGCGTTGCGCGAGGTGTACGGGACCGGGGGCCATGACCGGGATCCGGTGCGGGAGGCGTACATGCGGCTCCAGGTGCGGTCGGCGCAGCGGGAGTTCGGGGACACGGCGGTGGCCGTGGTGTGCGGGGCGTGGCATGTGCCCGCGCTGCGGCAGAAGATCGCCGTCGCCGCCGACCGGGCGCTGCTGAAGGGTCTGCCCAAGGTCAAGGTGGATGTGACCTGGGTGCCGTGGACGCACCGGAGGCTCGCGCGGGCCGGCGGTTACGGGGCGGGCATCGACTCGCCCGGCTGGTACGGGCATCTGTTCGGCGCGCGGGACCGGCCGGTCGAGCGGTGGATGACCAAGGTGGCTGGGCTGCTGCGCGACGAGGACAGGATGGTCTCCTCGGCGCACGTCATCGAGGCGGTGCGGCTGGCGGAGACGCTCGCCGCGATGCGGGGCCGCCCGCTGCCGGGGCTCACCGAGACGACGGACGCCGTGCGGGCGGTGATGTGCGAGGGCTCGGACGTCCCGCTGGCCCTGGTGCAGGACCGGCTCGTCGTCGGGGACGTGCTCGGGGAGGTACCCCAGGCGGCGCCCGCTGTGCCGTTGCAGCGTGACCTGACGCGGCTTCAGCGCCGGTTGCGGCTCAAACCGGAGGCGCTGGAAAGGGAGTTGGAGCTCGACCTGCGCAAGGACACCGACGCCGAACGCAGTCGGCTGCTGCACCGCCTGCGGCTGCTCGGGATCGGCTGGGGCGAGCCCGCGGCGTCGCGCGGCAGTACCGGTACCTTCCGCGAGACGTGGCGGCTGCGGTGGGAGCCGGAGCTGGCGATACGGGTCGCCGAGGCCGGTGTGTGGGGGACGACCGTGCTCTCGGCGGCGACCGCCAGAGCGGAGGCCGACGCCGTCGGCGCGGGCTCGCTGGCCGGCGTGACCGCGCTCGCCGAGCGCTGTCTGCTCGCCGAACTGGCCGACGCGCTCCCCGTGGTGATGCGCGTCCTCGCCGACCGCGCGGCCCTGGACGCCGACGTGGGTCATCTGGCCCAGGCCCTGCCGGCGCTGGTCCGGTCCCTGCGCTACGGCGACGTCCGCGGCACGGACACCCGGGCGCTGGCCGAGGTCGCGGCGGGTCTCGCCGAGCGGGTCTTCGTCGGCCTGCCCCCGGCCTGCGCCGCGCTCGACACGGAGGCCGCCGAGGAAATGCGGCGCCATGTGGACGCGGTGCACGGGGCGGTGGGGCTGCTCGGGGAGGCCGCGGGCATGAACGCGGTTCCGGTGAAGGCTCCGGTGGATACCGCTGCTGCGGGGGCGTCTCCGGGCGTCGTCTCCGCGGGCGCTGCCGCGGAGGTCCCCGCGAGAGTCTCTGAACCCGAGGACGCTCCTGCGAGTGGCACTGCGGCCACCTCTGCCACCTCTGCCACCTCGGCCTCCTCGTCCCCCGGGGCTTTCGCGGACGCCGCCGAGGATGTCCGCGCGCCGGGACACCACAGCAAGCTGCGGAGCCGCTGGCACTCCGTGCTCCGGGTGTTGTCCGGGCGGGACAGTGTGGCCGGAGTCGTGCGTGGGCGGGCCGTGCGGTTGCTGCTGGACGACGGGGAGCTGGCGCAGGACGAGGCGGCGGTCCTCATGGGGCTCGTGCTGTCGCCCGGCACGGCGCCGGGGGACGCGGCAGCGTGGATCGAGGGGTTCGTCGGGGGCGGCTCCGGGGGCGGGATGCTGCTGGTGCACGACGAACGGCTGCTCGGGCTGGTCGACGCCTGGCTGACCGGGGTGCCGGCGGCGGCGTTCACCGATGTGCTGCCCCTGCTGAGGCGCACCTTCTCGGTGTACGAGCCCGGCGTGCGCAGAACCCTGGGGGAACTGGTCCGGCGCGGTCCGGGGAAGCGGGGGAGCGCGGTGGCAGGCGCCGCCGGTCTGCCGGGCTTCGCACCCGACCTCGACCCCCGGCGAGCGGATGCCGTGCTGCCGGTGCTGCGGCTGCTGCTGGGGCCGTCGGACGCGGGTGACGGGGGCGTCGACGACAACAACCTTGTGGGGGTGGGGACATGACGACGGCGACCGAGTCGGCGGATCCGGCACAGGAGCGGTTGCGGCGGTGGCGGCTCGTGCTCGGGGGCGACGCGGCGGACGGTACCGGGTGCGCGCTCTCCGGACAGGACGCCGCGATGGACGGGACACTCACCGCGCTCTACGGGAGAGGGGACGGGGCCAAGGACCGGGCGGGGCGGGACCGTTCGGCGGGGCTCGGGGCGTCCGCGCCGTCGGTCGCGCGATGGCTCGGCGACATCCGGACGTACTTCCCGTCGTCCGTCGTACAGATCATGCAGCGGGACGCCATCGACCGGCTCGGGCTCTCCGCCCTCCTGCTGGAGCCCGAGATGCTGGAGGCGGTCGAGGCGGACGTCCACCTCGTCGGCACGCTGCTCTCCCTCAACAAGGTGATGCCGGAGACGACGAAGGAGACGGCGAGAGCGGTCGTACGCAAGGTCGTCGCGGACCTCGAGAAGAGGCTCGCCACGCGGACCCGGGCCACGCTCACCGGTGCCCTGGACCGCAGTGCCCGTATCAGCAGGCCGCGCCATCACGACATCGACTGGAACCGCACGATCGCGGCCAACCTCAAGCACTACCTCCCCGAGTACCGCACGATCGTGCCGGAGCGGCTCATCGGCTACGGGCGCGCCTCCCGGTCGGTGAAGAAGGAGGTCGTCCTGTGCATCGACCAGTCGGGGTCGATGGCGGCGTCGGTGGTGTACGCGTCGGTGTTCGGGGCGGTGCTGGCGTCCATGCGGTCGATCGACACCAGGCTCGTCGTCTTCGACACGGCGGTCGTCGACCTCACCGATCAGCTCGACGATCCGGTGGATGTGCTGTTCGGTACGCAGCTCGGCGGCGGCACGGACATCAACAGGGCGCTCGCCTACTGCCAGTCGAAGATCACCCGGCCCGCCGAGACCGTGGTCGTGCTGATCAGTGACCTCTACGAGGGAGGCATACGCGACGAGATGCTGAAGCGGGTCGCCGCGATGAAGGCGTCCGGGGTGCAGTTCGTGACGCTGCTCGCGCTGTCGGACGAGGGGGCGCCGGCGTACGACAGGGAGCACGCGGCGGCACTCGCGGCGCTGGGCGCACCGGCGTTCGCCTGCACGCCCGATCTGTTCCCGGACATCATGGCCGCGGCGATCGAGAAGCGCCCGCTGCCGATACCCGACACCGAGTGAGCCGAGTGAGCCGAGTGGGCGGTGTGAGCCGCGTGAATCGGGCGGTCGTCGATCGTGGCGGTCCCCGGCAGGGTGGGCACGGCGATGGGCATGCCGTCGCGTTGAGTCGGCGGGCGACGACTGCACGGAGTGCCAGCCGGGACCCTGGCCTCTCCGCGCACTCGCCGTGACCCCCGCTCGCCTGACGCGCGGATCTTCCGGACTCCGCCGGGAGAGTCCCCGTACGGCCGAACGCCATCGGTCCGGTCGGGGCGTGCCCGGCGGGCAGTGGCGAGCGGCTCCCTCAGGGGTGAGGACCGCTTGCCGGGGGGCCGCCGAAACCGTTGGCGGGCCTTCCAGGGGCCTCACGGGGCCCACCCCGGCGCGGTGAGGCCTCACCTTTGCGCCCCTATGCATTCGTAACGCGTCTTTACGGCCCTCGAACGGGACGATTCGGGGCCGTCAGTGGCACTCTGTGACAGGTATCACCGCTCAGGTGTGATTCCTGATTTAGGGACCTGCGGGGTGCGGCGATAACCTGCGGGACGGACATGCCGCGCGCTCGGACACCGTGTGCGCCACCCTTGTGACACAGCGGACGTCACGTTGCCCATCGCGGCACGCCCACGCAGACAACGAACCGCGAGATCACTGATAGGGACGGACGCGCGTGGACCTGTTCGAGTACCAGGCGAGGGACCTCTTCGCCAAGCACGGTGTACCGGTGCTGGCCGGTGAAGTCATCGACACGCCTGAGGCGGCGCGCGCGGCGACCGAGCGTCTGGGCGGCAAGTCCGTCATCAAGGCGCAGGTGAAGGTCGGTGGTCGTGGAAAGGCCGGCGGCGTGAAGCTCGCCGCCACCCCGGACGAGGCCGTCGCCCGCGCGACGGACATCCTCGGCATGGACATCAAGGGCCACACGGTCCACAAGGTGATGATCGCCGAGACCGCCCCCGAGATCGTCGAGGAGTACTACGTCTCGTACCTCCTCGACCGCACCAACCGCACCTTCCTCGCCATGGCGTCCGTCCAGGGCGGCGTGGAGATCGAGGTCGTCGCGGAGGAGAACCCCGAGGCCCTCGCGAAGGTCCCGGTCGACGCCAACGAGGGCGTGAGCATCGAGAAGGCCCGCGAGATCGTCGCGCAGGCGAAGTTCCCGGCCGAGGTCGCCGAGCAGGTCGCCGAGATCCTCGTGACCCTGTGGGACACCTTCATCAAGGAGGACGCCCTCCTCGTCGAGGTCAACCCCCTCGCCAAGGTCGCCTCCGGCAAGGTCATCGCCCTCGACGGCAAGGTGTCCCTGGACGAGAACGCCGAGTTCCGCCAGCCGGACCACGCGGCGCTCGAGGACAAGGACGCGGCCAACCCGCTCGAGGCCGCCGCGAAGGCCAAGAACCTCAACTACGTCAAGCTCGACGGTGAGGTCGGCATCATCGGCAACGGCGCGGGTCTCGTCATGAGCACCCTCGACGTCGTCGCGTACGCCGGTGAGGCGCACGGTGGGGTCAAGCCCGCCAACTTCCTCGACATCGGCGGTGGCGCCTCCGCCGCCGTCATGGCGAACGGCCTGGAGATCATCCTCGGTGACCCGGACGTCAAGTCCGTGTTCGTCAACGTCTTCGGCGGCATCACCGCGTGCGACGAGGTCGCCAACGGCATCGTGCAGGCGCTGCAGCTGCTCGCGGACAAGGGTGAGGAAGTCTCCAAGCCCCTCGTCGTCCGTCTCGACGGCAACAACGCCGAGCTGGGTCGCAAGATCCTCTCCGACGCCAACCACCCGCTGGTCCAGCGGGTGGACACCATGGACGGCGCGGCCGACAAGGCCGCCGAGCTCGCGGCTGCGAAGTAAGGAAGAGGGACAGACACAGCCATGGCTATCTTCCTCGACAAAGACAGCAAGATCATCGTCCAGGGCATGACCGGTGCCACGGGCATGAAGCACACCAAGCTCATGCTGGCGGACGGCTCCAACATCGTCGGTGGCGTGAACCCGCGCAAGGCGGGCACCTCCGTCGACATCGACGGCACCGAGATCCCGGTCTTCGGCACGGTCGCCGAGGCGATCGAGAAGACGGGCGCGAACGTATCGGTCCTCTTCGTACCGCCGGCCTTCGCCAAGGCCGCCGTGGTCGAGGCGATCGACGCGGAGATCCCCCTCGCGGTCGTCATCACCGAGGGCATCGCGGTCCACGACTCCGCCGCCTTCTGGGCGTACGCGAAGTCGAAGGGCAACAAGACCCGCATCATCGGCCCGAACTGCCCCGGTCTCATCACCCCGGGCCAGTCGAACGCCGGCATCATCCCGGGCGACATCACGAAGCCGGGCCGTATCGGTCTGGTCTCGAAGTCCGGCACGCTGACGTACCAGATGATGTACGAGCTCCGTGACATCGGCTTCTCGTCGGCGGTCGGTATCGGTGGCGACCCGGTCATCGGGACGACGCACATCGACGCGCTGGCCGCGTTCGAGGCGGACCCCGACACCGATCTGATCGTGATGATCGGTGAGATCGGCGGTGACGCCGAGGAGCGTGCCGCGGACTTCATCGCGAAGAACGTGACGAAGCCGGTTGTCGGTTACGTCGCGGGCTTCACGGCCCCCGAGGGCAAGACGATGGGCCACGCCGGTGCCATCGTCTCCGGCTCGTCGGGTACGGCTGCCGCGAAGAAGGAGGCCCTTGAGGCCGCCGGTGTCAAGGTCGGCAAGACGCCGACCGAGACGGCGAAGCTGGCGCGTGAGATTCTCGCCGGCTGACGTTTCCTCGCGGTACTGAGCTGAACCCATGTGGGCCCGTTCCCCTTGCCGGGACGGGCCCACAGCCATGCGTATCTCACCTGGGCACCGGCAGGACCCTGTCGGGGCCGCTCTGCGTCGCGTTCCGAAGTTTCTCGCGGAGGTCCCGTTCCGTCCGGGACAACGGTCCCGGGGCCGCCTGCGGTGGTACTCCCCGCACTGTTGTCCCCGGAGCCACCGGTGGCTCGTACTGCGTCGGAGCCGTGTGGAGGGTGAACGCGGTGGCGCCGATCAGGGCGACGGTGAAGGCGATCGCCGCCTGGGTCCAGTTGCGGGCGCGGCGTTCGCTGCCCGCGCGGACGGACGAGGGGCGGGGGGCGCGCAGCCGGGCGTGGGTGGCCAGGCCCGCCAGACGGGGCGCGAGGCGGGCCGGATCCGTGAGGTCCGGCAGGCGGGTCGCCACCGTCTCGCGGGCGTGGAGGAGACGGCCCGCCGCCGCCCGGGTGCTCGCCTCCGTCTCCGCCGCCGTCTCGGGCAGGCCGAGGCCCAGTCCGTCGTGGAGGAGCAGGGTGCGGCGGTACGGCGGGGGGAGTCTCAGGAGGACGGACAGCAGCGCGCGGTCGGCCGGGTCGGCGGGCGGGGCCTCCGGGTGGCGGTGGCGGGCCCGGAAGCGGTGCCAGGGGGAGAGGGCACACTCGTACGCCGTCGCCCGTACCCACCCCGCCGGGTCCGGGTCCACGGCCACCTCGGGCCAGCGGTGCCAGGCCAGCTGGAACGCCCGTTCGACCGACTCGCGCGCCAACTCCCGCCGCCCGGTGAGGAGATAGGTCTGCCGTACGAGGGCGGGGGCGCAGAACGCGTAGAGCGCGTCGAAGGCCTGAGTGGGCGTCAGGGGCGCGATGGGGGCGTCGACCGTCCCCTTTTCCGCGACGGCTGCGGCTACGGGTACGGCCAGGGCTACGGGCGTCGGCGCCGGTGTCGGCGCAGGTGCCGACGCCAGCAGGCTCGCGTACGTCTGTGCCTTGCGTCCGCGCGGTGTCGTACGGCCGGTCTCCCACGCGCGTACCGTCTCGCGGCTGACGCCCACCCGTGTCGCGACCTGAGCCCGCGTCAGCGACTGGGCCTCGCGCAGGCGCCGGCGTTCGGCGGGCGGGGGCAGCGGGATGGTGGGGCTTTGCGTCACCGGGGGCCCCTTCGCGCGGAAAAGTACATAAAACGTATATTGAGTGACACGTCGTAAGTTCGCCTGTTACGACGGGAAAGCGCGTGTCGTTGGGAGCATGGCGCTCGTGACCCAGACGACCGACCGCCGGCTCCCCTTCCCGCCCCTGCGTACCCGGGCCCGCTCCCGGGGCCGTTCCCGGTTGCGCGATCGGCTCCGCGATCGGCTCCGCGACCGTCTGCGCGACCGTTCCCCCGGACTCGGCGCGGGCCTGCTCGGCGGCGCGGTCGCGGCCGGACTGGGGCTCGGTTCGTTCGCCGTGCTCGTCATGGTGCTGTGGATCAGCTCGCCGTATCCGGACAGCGGCCCCGACGGCGCGCTGCACATCGCCGCCGCACTCTGGCTGCTCGCCCACGGCGCCGAACTCGTCCGCGTGGACAGCCTGTCCGGCGTCCCCGCCCCCGTCGGCGTCACCCCGCTCCTGCTGCTCGCGCTCCCGGGCTGGCTGCTGCACCGCGCAGCCCGCGACGCGACGGAGGGCCCGGAGGAAGAGGGCGCGACACAGGACGCGCCCCTTCTTCCCGCCCGTACCGTCTGGCTCGGCGTGGTCGCCGGGTATCTGACCGTCGGCGGGGGCGTCGCGCTGTACGCGGCCGGGGGCGGGCTGCGTCCCGACTGGGCGTGGACGGCCGTATGCGTGCCGCTGCTCGTCATGGCGGCGGCGGGTGCCGGGGTGTGGACGGCGTACGGCCGACCGTGCGGACCCCTGTCGCCCCGGGTGCTGTATCTGCTGCCCAGGTGGGTACGCCGACGCGTGCTGGACGCGGATGCCCGTGGCCGTGGTCTGGCCGTCGGGAGGGCCGCCGGGGCGGGTACCGCCGTGTTCGTCGGGGGCGGGGCGCTGCTCGTCGCGGTGTCGCTGGTGGGGCACGGCGGGGCCGCCCGGGCCTCCTTCCTCCAGCTGACGGAGGCGTGGTCGGGCCGGATCGCCGTACTGCTGCTCTGTCTGGCCCTCATCCCCAACGCGGCACTGTGGGGCGCTTCCTACGCCCTCGGCCCGGGTTTCGCGCTCGGCGCGGGCCACGTCACCGGGCCGCTGGCCTCCGACCCGGCGCCGCTGCTGCCGCCGTTCCCGCTGCTGTCGGCGGTACCGGACGCGGGTCCGGGTACCCCGCTGGCCTGGGCGGTCACCGCGGTACCGATGGCGGCCGGGCTGACCGTGGCCTGGTTCACGGCGCGGGCGGCAGGGACAGGGACGGGGGCAGGGGCAGGGAAGGCTCCATGGTCGGGCGGGCGTACCGCTGCGAACGCGGGTCTTGCCGCCGCCCTGTGCGCGGGCGCGCTCGCGGCGCTTGCCGCGCTGGCGGGCGGGCCGCTCGGGAGCGACGCCCTCGCCCACGTAGGGCCGGTGTGGTGGCAGACGGGCGCGGCGACGCTCGCGTGGACGGCCGCCGTCGCCGTACCGACGGCCCTGGGGCTGCGCGCGTGGCGGCTGCGGAAGCGGCCGAAGGACACCGCCACGGACACCGGCACGCTGAAGCTGACGCCCCTGGCGTTGCCCAACGGGACGAGGAAGCCGAACGAGACGGTGGCCGACGACGCCTACGAGGCGAGCGACCCCTACGAGTTGGAAGCCGCCTACGACTTCCTCCCCGCAGACCTGCCGTCACCGTCACTGCCATCGGCACAGGCGCCGGCGCCCTGGTACGACGACACCGCGTCCCGCGAGGCTCGCTGGGCGGCGCTCAAGGAGGCGTCGGCGACGCCACCACCAGAGCCGGAGCCGGAAGAGGCTCAGCCGTAGCCAGTCGTAGCCGTGGGCAGAGCTGTTCGCGGATCTAGCTGTCCAAGCCGAACACCTTCCGGAGTGGCTTCGGGAACAGGTCGTTGCAGGCCTTCGCGGAGGTGGTCGTGAGGGCGTCGTTCGCGCACGTGTAGTAGTCGCGGTAGACGATCTGGAGGGTGAACAGCCCGGCGACCATGGCGAGGGCCAGGGAGGCGGTGACCAGGCCGCTGATCGCGGCCGTCCGCTGCTGCCGCCCCCCGCCGCCCGTGCCCTGCGGGGGCGCCGGGACGTCCGGGTTCGGGGTGCGGGGCTTGGCGCGCAGGGCGCCGATACCCCAGTGCAGGGCGAGCGCGCCGAGCAACAGCGCCACGTACGGCCACATGAAGAGTGCGAAGAAGAAGGCCCACATACCGCACAGCAGTGCGTAACGCGCCTGGCGCTGGGCCGGGTCCGTCGGGTCCCAGCGAGGGTTGGTGCCCTGCCCGTCACCCTGGCCCTCGGGGCCACCCTGGCCACCCTGTCCGCCGGACCGGCCGGAGCGGTCGCCGAAGACGCTCGTGGAACGGCCGGGCTGCCGGTCGCTCCACAGACTGCCCCACGGTGAGTCACCGCCGCCGCTGTCGTCGGAGGCGTCGTCGCCCGCCGGACGCCGGGGCTGCCAGGGCTTGTCCGGTGTGCCTTCCGGCGGTGGCGCGAACGGGTTGTCGTCCTGGGCCGAGGTCCCCTGACCGTCGTCGTTCGCGCCGGTGTCGGCGGTGTCGCCCGTGGCGCCGTTCTTCTTGCCCGAGGGCGCGTCGGGCGGGGACGCGGGGCGCTCCCGCAGCAGCACAGACTGCGGGGTGAGCGTGAGGAGTCGCAGGCTGCGGTCCGACATCAAGTGAGCGTCTTCCCCTTGTTGATCACGGCCGTCGGTTCACGGCTGTCGATACGGCTGTCCATTACGGCTGTTCGGCATGAGCCGCCACCCCGTGAACGCACCGCATGACCACCGCGTTCCCGGACCGGCTCCTCCCAGACGCTACCTTCCGGCCACGCCCCCGTCCCGTGGGGGCTGTCCGGAGTGCCGGTATCGTTGCTGGCGGTCGGCCGCTTCGTAGACTTCCCCGTATCCCGGGGCGCGAAGCATTCGTACGACCATACAAACGCTCCCCCGAGAAAGGGCCCCGCCGTGGCCGAGTCCCAGGCCGCCAAGCGTCTTGTCGTGCTGGTCTCCGGATCCGGTACGAACCTGCAGGCGCTCCTCGACACCGTCGCGGCCACCGGCACCGGGGCCTACGGGGCCGAGATCGTCGCGGTCGGCGCCGACCGCGACGGCATCGAGGGGCTCGCGCGCGCGGAGCGGGCCGGGCTGCCGACCTTCGTGTGCCGGGTGAAGGACCACGGCACCCGGGCGGAGTGGGACGCGGCGCTCGCCGGGGCGGTGGCCGCGTACGAACCCGACCTGGTCGTCTCCGCCGGGTTCATGAAGATCGTGGGCAAGGAGTTCCTGGCCCTGTTCGGCGGGCGGTTCGTCAACACGCACCCCGCCCTGCTGCCCAGTTTTCCCGGGGCCCACGGCGTTCGCGACGCACTCGCGTACGGCGCGAGGGTCACCGGCTGCACCGTCCACTTCGTCGACGACGGCGTCGACACCGGACCGATCATCGCTCAGGGCGTGGTCGAGATCCGGGACGAGGACGACGAGAGCGCTCTGCACGAGCGCATCAAGGAAGTCGAGCGAAGGCTGCTCGTCGATGTCGTGGGGCGGCTCGCCCGCAACGGCTATCGCATTGAGGGACGAAAGGTAGTTATCCAGTGACCGCCGACACCGCCGACATCACTGTCACGGCCGAGAGCAACAAGCGGGCCCTTCGCCGGGCGCTCGTCAGCGTCTACGACAAGACCGGCCTGGAGGAGCTGGCCCGTGGCCTGCACGAGGCCGGCGTGGAACTCGTCTCCACGGGATCGACGGCGGGCCGGATCGCCGCCGCCGGCGTCCCCGTCACCAAGGTCGAGGAGCTCACCGGCTTCCCCGAGTGCCTGGACGGCCGGGTCAAGACCCTGCACCCCAAGGTGCACGCGGGCATCCTCGCCGACCTGCGCCTGGAGGATCACCGCACTCAGCTCGCCGAGCTGGGCGTCGAGCCCTTCGACCTGGTCGTCGTCAACCTCTACCCGTTCCGCGAGACGGTCGCCTCCGGCGCCTCGCCCGACGAGTGCGTGGAGCAGATCGACATCGGCGGCCCGTCGATGGTCCGCGCCGCCGCCAAGAACCACCCGTCGGTCGCCGTGGTCACCAGCCCGGCGCGGTACGCCGACGTGCTGAGCGCCGTACAGACCGGCGGCTTCGACCTCACCACCCGCAAGCGGCTCGCCGCCGAGGCCTTCCAGCACACCGCCGCGTACGACGTGGCGGTCGCCTCCTGGTTCGCGTCGTCGTACGCCCCGGTGGACGAGTCGCAGTTCCCCGACTTCCTCGGCGCCACCTGGGAGCGCGATAACACCCTCCGCTACGGCGAGAACCCGCACCAGCCCGCCGCCCTGTACGTCGACGGCACGGGTGGCGGTCTCGCCAAGGCCGAGCAGCTGCACGGCAAGGAGATGTCGTACAACAACTACACGGACACGGACGCCGCCCGCCGTGCCGCGTACGACCATGACGAGCCCTGTGTCGCGATCATCAAGCACGCCAACCCGTGCGGTATCGCGGTCGGTTCTGACGTCGCCGAGGCGCACCGCAAGGCGCACGCGTGCGACCCGCTGTCGGCGTTCGGCGGTGTGATCGCCGTCAACCGGCCGGTCAGCAAGGAGATGGCGGAGCAGGTCGCGGAGATCTTCACCGAGGTCATCGTCGCGCCCGACTACGAGGAGGGGGCGCTGGAAGCCCTCGCCAAGAAGAAGAACATCCGGGTGCTCAAGGCCGCCGGCGCGCCCGCCAACCCGGTCGAGGTCAAGCCGATCGACGGCGGTGTGCTGCTCCAGGTGACGGACCGGCTCCAGGCCGACGGCGACGACCCGGCCAACTGGACCCTGGCGACGGGCGAGGCGCTGTCCGCGTCCGAGCTCGAGGACCTCGCCTTCGCCTGGAAGGCGTGCCGGGCCGTCAAGTCCAACGCCATCCTGCTGGCCAAGGGCGGCGCCTCGGTCGGCGTCGGCATGGGCCAGGTCAACCGCGTCGACTCGGCGAAGCTGGCGGTCGAGCGGGCGGGGGAGGAGCGGGCGCGCGGTGCGTACGCGGCCTCGGACGCGTTCTTCCCGTTCCCCGACGGGCTGGAGATCCTGACGGCCGCCGGGGTCAAGGCCGTGGTGCAGCCCGGCGGTTCGATGCGGGACGAGCTGGTCGTGGAAGCGGCGCAGAAGGCGGGCGTCACCATGTACTTCACGGGGACGCGGCACTTCTTCCACTGAGCCGCGCTTTCAGCGCTGATCCGCACACGCGGAGGCGGGCGGCCCGGCAAACGGCGCCGGACCGCCCGCCTCCGTCCGGTGTGTCAGGTCAGCCGGACCGAGCAGGAGCCGGCGGTCACCCAGCGGTGCGAGCGGATGTTGTTGTCCACGATGGGGCCGCTGCTGAAGAAGTTTTCGGACAGGTTGTCCGCGTAGTACTCGTGTGTGTGCGGGGATACCTCGGAACTCTCAGGGTCACTTCTTCCCCGGTGGCGTGTACTCCTTGAGGTAGTGAGCGACGCGGTCGGCGTACAAGCGGTTGCTCGGGGGAACTCCGCCCGCGTCGTTCACTGTCTTGTACGAGGTGCGGTACCCGGCGGCGATCAGCACCCGGCGGTCGCCCGGCAGGCCGGATTCCAGCCGCGGCGCGATCCAGCACAGGTAGCGGCCCATCGCCGGAATGGACTCGGCGGGCGGGAAGGGGGGTTCGGGGACCTCCTCCTCGGGCGTACCGTCGTCGCTCATCCACCAGCGCAGCACGCTCGGGGTCCAACGGGCGATGCCGTACTCGTCCTTGGCGGGGTCGGACAGGTCCGGGTCGAAGTCGCTCTCCACCTTCAGCATGGCGGCGATCAGCGAGGGTGTGACGCCGCTCTGTGAGCAGTCGTGCGCCGTCTCGACGATCAGCAGGCGGTAGGCGGGCGGGATGCCCCGGTCGGCGCGGAGGTCGGCGGTGCCGTACGCGGCGGCGGTGACCTCCGCGCTCCGCTCGGTTTCCTTCCCGGCCGGACTGTCGTCGCCCGCCCAGGTGCTGACGCCGTATCCGAGCGCCGCGACGGCCATGGTGGCGACGGCCGACCCGCCGAGCACCAGTGCCGACCGACGCCCGCGCCGCGCGAACGGCCAAAACAGCCGTGGCAGCCGCGACGCACGCCCGCCCGTGCCGGCCACCGCCGCCACCCGCCGCAGCAGAGCCTCTCCGCCGACCCGCTCCTGGTGCGTCGGGGCCAGACAGTCCCGCACGATCTCCCGCCAGGCGTCCGGGAGTTGAGGAGAAAGGCGCAGCTCCTCCGAGCCGCGTGCGTAGGCGACCGCGGCGTCCCGGCGGGCGGCGGAGGTGCCGCCGGGGAGCGGGAAGGAGCCGCTGAGGGCCAGGTGGGCCAGCACGCCGAAGGCCCAGATGTCGGCCGACGGACGTATCCGGCTGCCCCGCTCACCGATCTCCGACCACAGGAGTTCCGGAGGCGTGTAGTCGGGGGTCGAGAAGGCGGGCGTGTACGCGTGCGTGCCCTCCAGCTCCGCGGCCATGTTGAAGTCGCCCAGCCGCGCCGAACCGTCCCTCATCAGCAGCACATTGGCCGGTTTCAGATCCCCGTGCACCCAGCCCGCCCGGTGCAGTTGGACCAGCCCCTCGCAGATCTGCGCGAGAAGGGCCGGGCCCTGCGGCGCCGACGGGCCCGGTGTGCGGGTGAGGAGGGAAGCCAGGGACTCCTCCGCCTTCTCCAGTACGAGGACCACGGCGCCGTCCAGGTCCGGGTGGGCGGGGTCGTCCACGGTCAGCGTCTCGTACATGCGGATCAGCCGGGGGCGCTTCAGTTTGCGGTGCAACCTCAGCTCACGGTCCGCCAGTTCACGCAGGTGTGCGAGGTGACGGGGGGTACCGGTGCCCGTGGGCAGGAACTTGAGGGCGGCGGTGCGGGGCAGTTCCTCGGGCGCACCGGCGGTGACCACGTCCCCTCCCGCGCCCTGTCCGTCGCCGACACGCCGGGCCTCGTACACGCTGCCGAACGCCCCCGTCGCGATCGGCTCTCTTACCTCCCAGGCGCCCACCCGGTAGCCCCTGGGCACCGTCACCGCGTACGTCTCCGGCATCACCGCTCCACCGGGCCCGGCGCTCTGGTGAGCACGGTCAGGTCGTCCTCTCGTACGAGGTCGAAGCGGAGCGCCAGCGATACCAGGGACGCCTTCTTGCCGTTGAGGCGCGGACCCGTGTCCGCCTCGTCGGGGCTGGGCTTGAGGCGCAGCTTCACGGCCAGGTAGTCGATGTTCCACTGCACCGAAGTGCGGGACGCGGCAGGCCAGTTGGGGCGCAGTCGATCGGCGACCTGGTCCACCGTCGGCAGCGGTGCGTGTGGGGCGCCGCGCAGCCGGGGCTCGCAGAGGGCGGCCAGGACCGCGAAGTAGCGCTTCGTGCGGTCGATGGAGAAGGCGGGGGCCGTCGTCGCCCCGGGCGGGCCGGCGGACGGGTCGCGGTAGTCGTGGCGCGGTGCCCACACCTCCATCGGGAGCAGGTCACCGGCCGCCGGGAGCACGATCCGGGAGAACTCGAAGGGGATCGGCGCGTCCAGCCGCCCCGGGCCCACCTTGACGTGCTCACCTGCGCCCTCCGGGTTCTCGACGACGTACGTCTGGGACCCGCTGTGGTTGCTCAGTATCCAGAAGGCGCCCTGCGCGGTGATCTCACCGGCGGCGCGGGAGACACCCTCGTGCGGGATCTCCAGATCGTTGTCGGTCGCGGACCGGCCGAACGTGAGACGTTCGCCGGGCGCGAGCCGGAAGCGGACGTCTCGTCGCTCGGCCTCCGTGGTCGGCGGAGGTACCACGATGATGCTGTACAAGGTGAGTCTCCCCAGGACCTCGCGGCTACCGGAGTCAGACTAGGGCGACGCACCAGAGCCGTGTCTCCCCTTGTGCGGGTGTGGCACGGCATTGGCGTGAACTTGTCGACGGCCGCCGGTGACCGCCCCACTTACTACGGGAGTGCTCAGGGTCTCTTCGAGGGCGAGGGCGAGGGCGAGGGCGAGGGCGAGGGCGAGGGCGAGGGCGAGGGCGAGGGCGAGGGCGATGTCGCGGCGTCGGCCGCTCGTTCGCAGTGCTGCCAGTCGTGGAAGTCGTGGTCCTTGCTCCACAGGCGCTCGGCCGCCTCGATGTTCCACGCCGGGTCCAGTGCCTGCCGCGGTGTGCCGCCCAGTTCGCGCAGCCGGGCGTCGGAGATCTGGAACACGCCCCAGTTACGGGTGCCGTTGGTGTTGGGCAGGATGTGCAGCGGATCCAGGAAGGACTGGCAGTCCGCGATGGCGACGGCCTTGTCGGGCGCCTCCTTGAACACCGCCCGGATGCGCTGCCGCACCTTCTCCGGCGACCACACGTTCATGCGTACCTTCGACGACGAGTACAGCGCCTTCTTCGTCGCGTCGTCCACGACACCGTTGGGCGGGAGGCCGGCGAACACCTGGAACGCGGTGACCCGGCGCAGGGTCTGCGGCCCGAAGTCGGAGTCGACGCCGATGTCCGCGCCCTTGTCGTGCAGCAGTTGCTGCACCTCGTGTACGCAGGTGTCGTGCTGGCCCATGGCCACCACCGAACGGCAGGCGGCCGAGAACAGCACGCGTCCGTCGGGACCGTTGGCGGAGGACGCCTCCTCCGTCGACAGCACCCAGGCCGAGATACCGACCGTCAACACCGCCGCCACCGCGGCGGCGACCACGGGGTAGCGGGTCCGGCGGGTCGGGACGGGGTCCGGCGTCGCGGGTTCCTCGACGGCAGGGTCCGGCACCGCGCCCTCCGGCTCCCCGGTCCCCTCCCCACTCTCCTCCCCGCTCTCCTTGAGCCGGGCCGTGTCCGCGAGTGCCCACAGCCGGTGCAGTGACCGGAGTTCGTCGGGGGACGCGCCGCAGACCGTGCCGACGCGGTGGACGCTTCCGTAGTCCTGCGGCACCGAGGTGCCCTTGCAGTACCGGTGCAGGGTGGAGCCGGGGATGTCGGTCCGCTTGGCGAGTGCTTCGTAACTGAGTCCTGATCTGCTCTTCAACGCACGCAATATCGCGGCGAGTTGTTCGGATTCCGGGTGTGCGGGCATGGTTGTTCCCCCCATGGCACGTTGGTCAGACGCTCCAGTAGCCGGGCCACTGTGCCACGCACTCCGTCCCATGGCCGTTCCAACGATCTCCGAACGTGCCATGTGAACGCCGTCCCGTCGTCCCGGCATCCCATTGGGCCCGATTTCCTTGCCCGGCGGGCGGGTGCTTTGTCAGCGTCGGGCCGTCCGAGCACCGGTCGGTACCACCGGTCGACGCGTCGCTCGACGTATCGCTCGACGCAACGGTCGACGAACCCAAGGAGATCAGGCCCATGAAACTTTCCGTACGCAGGCCGCGCCGCCTCAAGCCGCTCTTCGCGGTCCTCGCCGTCAGCGCGGCGGCGGCCACCGCCCTCGCCGTGCCCACGTCCGCTTCGGCCGCACAGGCCGCTCCCACCGCCGTCGACTGTGCCAGCGGCGACATCTGCTTCTGGACGGGCGCCAACTTCACCGGCCAGAAGTGTTCGTGGGACGTCGCCGACCCCGACTGGCAGGGCGGCTCGACCCGTTGCTCATGGTCCGCCACGACGAACGTGAAGTCGGTGTGGAACGCCGGCACCGGTTCGTCCACCGGGGTCGCCTACTACCTGGGCGCCGACTACAGCGACCGCGTCGGCTGCACCCGCCAGCAGCACGGCGGCAACCTCGCCGGCACCTACAAGGTCCGCTCCCACAAGTGGATCTCCGGCAGCTGCGGCTGAGCCGGTCCTGGCGTACGACGCATCAGGGCCGTGTCTCCCCCTGTGCGGGGTGGGACACGGCCCTTGAGGGGGAGCGGCGTGGACCAGCGGATGACCGGTGCCTACCGGTCGGCCGCCGGCTACTTCGCCCGGTTGAACCAGGCCGCGCCCTCGGACTTGCCGACGAACACCGCGACGAGGATCGCGAGCACGGTGTGGATCAGGCCGACGACGATGAACGGGTAGATGCCGAGGACGGCGGTGATGATCGCGAACACCATGGTGGTGATCCGGATGCCGCTGCCGCCGCTGCCGAACTTCGCGCCCAGGACGATCGCGAAGACTCCCCAGGCGAGGGCCACCGCGGTGACGGCCCACAGGGCGCCGGACGAGTAGTCGGCGAGCTGCTGGAAGTCGACGTCGTCCTTCAGCTGCTGGTCGTTCTTCGCCGCGTTGATCGCGACCGCGGACAGCGCGATGAGGATGGCGCCGATCACCTGGAGGCCCCCGATGACGAAGAGCATCACGCGGGCGGCCTTCACATTGCCCGGCATGGTGAGCGGGCCGCCCGGGTAGCCGCCGTAACCCTGCTGCCCGTAGCCCGGCTGCCCGTACCCCTGCTGGCCGAGCGGCGGGGCCGACGGGTAGCCGTAGCCCGGCTGCTGGGGTGGGGTCTGCTGGGGGTAGCCGTAACCGGGCGCCGGCTGCTGGGGCTGCTGCTGGGGCGGGCCGTAGGGGTTGTTCGGATCGCCGAAACTCATGGCGGGTCTTCCTCCGTCTGCGTCAAGTGCGGGGACGACGCGAGGCACCGAACGGAGGAAGGTGTTGTACAGATGCGGTCCGCCCCCCGGCCCTGCCCGCGGCACTGTGCTGCCTGTCGCTTTATCGTTCTTTGTTGGCTTGTGCTTGTCCAGCCGCATAGTGCATGTGTTGTGCAAGTGCAACATCCACGATCACGCGCATGGGCGTCGCATATGTCGGTGGGATCCCCGATCGGAACCAGGATCGGAACCCCGATCGGAACCCTGATTGGAACCCGGAGGCGGTCATCCGCGAGGATGGGGGCATGACCGCCCAGATTCTCGATGGCAAGGCCACCGCAGCCGCGATCAAGTCCGATCTGACCGCCCGCGTGGCGGCGCTGAAGGAGAAGGGCGTCACGCCCGGCCTCGGCACGATCCTCGTCGGGGAAGACCCCGGCAGCCAGAAGTACGTCGCCGGCAAGCACCGCGACTGCGCGCAGGTGGGCATCGCGTCCATCCAGCGCGAACTGCCCGCCACGGCCACCCAGGAGGAGATCGAGGCCGCGGTCCGCGAGCTGAACGAGGACCCCGCCTGCACCGGCTACATCGTCCAGCTGCCCCTCCCCAAGGGCATCGACGAGAACCGCATCCTCGAACTCATGGACCCCGACAAGGACGCGGACGGCCTCCACCCGATGAACCTCGGCCGCCTCGTCCTGAACGAGCCGGCCCCGCTGCCCTGCACCCCCAACGGCATCCTCACCCTGCTCCGTAGCCACGGCGTCGAGATCAAGGGCGCGGAGGTCGTGGTCGTCGGCCGCGGTGTCACCATCGGCCGCCCGATGCCGCTGCTGCTCACCCGGCGCAGCGAGAACGCGACGGTGACGCAGTGCCACACGGGTACGCGTGACCTGGCCGCCCACCTCCGCCGCGCCGACATCATCGTCGCCGCCGCGGGCTCACCCCACCTGGTCCGCCCCGAGGACGTGAAGCCGGGCGCCGCCGTCCTCGACGTCGGTGTCTCGCGCAACGACGAGGGCAAGATCCTGGGCGACGTCCACCCGGACGTCGCCGAGGTCGCCGCCTGGATCTCCCCGAACCCCGGCGGGGTCGGCCCGATGACCCGCGCCCAGCTGCTCGTCAACGTGGTCGAGGCGGCGGAGCGCAGTGCCGGCTGAGGCGGAGGACAGGCGGGCGGCGCCCGCGTCGGCGCCCGCGCCGGCATCCGGTGAGATGCCCGATGAGATGCCCGATGAGATGCCCGAGCCCACTGTCGTCGACCCCGTCAGCGCGCCGGACGCCGAGGGGCGTCCCCGGCGTACGACGCGTCGCTTCCCCCTCTTCACGCGGGACACCGCGCGACCCGAGGGCGGCGGCCGGGCGGCTCCGGGGGACGCGCCGGCGCCGGTGCGGCAGTGGCCGATCCTCGTCGTGCTGGGCACGGTCGGGGTCGGGCTCCTGATCACCGCGCTCGACGTGTTCCGGTACGGACTGCTGCTGATCGGGGCCGCGCTGCTGGCCGGTGCGGTACTGCGCTGGGTGGTGCCGGACGTCGGCATGCTCGCCGTACGGTCCCGGTTCACGGACATGGTCACGTACACGGTGCTGGGTACGGCCATCGTGCTGCTGGCGATGATGGCGCAGCCGAAGCCGTGGCTGACGATCCCGTTCCTGGACGACACGCTGCACTACACGATCAACAGCCAGGACGGGTAGGACCTAGACCGTACTTCGACCCGGCGGGAACCGTTCCGCCCTCTGACGTCGTCAAATGCCTCGGACCGGCCGACGAACGTCGAGGAGGACGCGCGATGAGCGCCTGGCAGCCGCTGCCGGACGATCTGCCGCCGGAGGTGCGGCACTTCGTCGAGCAGGTGCGGCTCCTGAAGGACCGCACCGGGCTCAGCCTGGCCGCGCTGGGCGCGCGCACCGCGTACAGCAAGTCCTCCTGGCAGCGGTACCTCAACGCGACCCAGCCGCCGCCCCGGCAGGCGATAGCCGCCCTGTGCCGGGTCGCGGGCCTCGCCCCTGCCGACGCCGAGCGCTTCGGCGTCCGCTGGGAGCTGGCGGTCCAGGCCTGGCCCCGGCCGCCGGCTCCGGATCCGGCGAAGCCGGGGCAGCAGGAGCAGCAGGACGGGGTGTACGAGGAGGAGGTGCCCACCCTTCCGTGGTGGGTGGAGTCCGGTTCAGGGTCCGGGTCCGGGTCCGGAACCGGGTCTTCCGGGGCTTCCGAGGAGGTGCCCGTGGACTCTTCCCGGCGGGTGCTGCTCGTCGCGGTACTCCTCGTACTGGTGCTCGCGCTTGTCGCGGTGGTCGGCGCTGTCGCTTTTGGTTGACGACGTTGAGGGAATGTGGCATCCATGCGTCCGATGTGACCTTTCTTGTGCTTTCTGTGGGGCGATGTGTCGATAAGTTCGAGGAATCGCAACCGGGGTGCAACGCGACAGGGTTAATGTGGTCAATCGGGGCGGTCCGGGGTGTCCCGTGCGTTATCCAGGGGTTCGGTCGGCGGTGGGGGCTGTCGGTGGAACACTGGACCGTGGACCGGGGGCGTGCAACGGTGCACCTCCAGGCCCGACAATGCTCCCGTGCGCCCCCACCCCGGGAACCGAGATCCTGACTGGGCGCATCCGTGTGGGTAGTCAAGACAGTCAAGATGACGATTCGGCCAAGGGATCCGCGGCACCGCGCACGGGAGAACAGCCAGCACGACCGGGGGGAATGAGGGGGGAAGCAATGCCTCGTTGGAGGGCCTTGCCGGATGAACTGGATCCGCAGGTCAGGGAGTTCGCGAGCCAGCTGCGCAGGCTCGTGGACCGCAGCGGCCTGAACATCGCGGCGGTGGCCGACCGCACGGGCTACAGCAAGACGTCGTGGGAGCGTTATCTCAACGGCCGGCTGCTCGCGCCCAAGGGCGCGATCGTCGCCCTGGCCGAGGTCACCGGTACCAATCCTGTGCACCTGACCACGATGTGGGAGCTGGCCGAGCGCGCCTGGAGCCGCTCGGAGATGCGCCACGACATGACGATGGAGGCGATCCGGATCTCTCAGGCGCGCGCCGCGCTGGGGGAGTTCGGGGCGCCCGCCGTCGAGACGAAGAACGGGAGCGGCAAGAGTGGGCGGGCCGCCCGGAGCGCGACGGTGACTCCGGGAATCGCCGGACCCGCGGGCGTCTCCCCGACCGTGCCGCCGCAGCCGACGGCCACGGAGACCCGCGACTCGGCGGGCGACGTGCGGGCCGGCGCGGCCCGGGGCGGTGTTTCCGGCGGCTCGGTGAGTTCCGCGAGTTCGTCGAGTTCCGTCTCGGCCGAGAGCAACTCGTGGGGCATGGCCGGGTACCAGGGACCGGCGTCGAGAGGCGGCGCCGGGGGGCGCCCGGCCTCGACCTCGGGACCTTCCGGGGCGTCGGGGGCGCCCGGATTTCCGAGCGCGCCGCCCTGGACTCCCGGTACGCCCCCCGCAGGCGTGCCCGGCGTACCCGGCGGGCCGCCGCAGGACGCCCGGCCGGCCGGTAGCGGCGGATCCGGCGGTTCGCGGCGCAAGCGGCGGCTCACGATGTTCCTCGCGGGCGTCGTGGGAGCGTCGGTGGTGGTCGCGGCGGCCTGGTGGTTCACCAACCGGGGCGACGACACGCCGGTGGCGAGCAAGCCGAGCGCGTCGCCGACCATTTCGGCCGACGCGAATACCGACCTGCCGATCGGTGTGAAGTGCAGCGGCGCCGCGTGCACCGGCAAGGACCCGGAGAACATGGGCTGCGGCGGCGAGTTGGCGCAGACCGCCAACAGCGTCACCGTCGGCACCACGCTCGTCGAGGTCCGTTACAGCAAGACCTGCCAGGCGGCGTGGGCGCGCATCACCCAGGCCGCCCCGGGCGACCGGGTCGACGTCACCGCCTCCGGCGCGGCGAAGCAGGCCGGCGCGGTCGACACGGACACCGACGCGTACACGCCGATGGTGGCCGTGAAGGACGCGGGCGACGCGACGGCGTGCGTCACGCTCAAGGCGACCGGGCAGAAGGGCTGCACGCAGTAGGACCGCACGCAGCAGGGCGCGGGGCCACGGCACCTTCCCCTCGTACGGATCGCGGAATCGCCGTACGAGGGGAATGCCCGGCCCGGTTCGGGGCAGACGGGGAAGTACCCCCATGGAGTCCGGCAACGTCGGTCCCCGTGCGACGGCCGCTCGTTTCCCCTCCCCCCGGACGAGCGGCCGTCGTTTGCCGTGACACTCTGAACTCGGCACGGCGAACGCGACTCCGCGAACCCGGCTCTGTGGGGTGGGCCACACGGGACCCGTACATCCGAGATCCCGGATGCGCGATAGCCTGACGGCGGATCTCTCTTGACGCCAAGAGATCGATCATCCGAACCGGGGCAGCGACGCCCCACCGCCAGCTGTCCTACGGAGAACGCCATGACCCGCACTCCCGTGAACGTCACCGTCACCGGCGCGGCCGGCCAGATCGGTTACGCCCTGCTCTTCCGCATCGCCTCCGGCCAGTTGCTCGGCGCGGACGTGCCGGTCAAGCTCCGCCTCCTGGAGATCACCCCGGCGCTCAAGGCCGCCGAGGGCACCGCGATGGAACTGGACGACTGCGCCTTCCCGCTGCTCCAGGGCATCGACATCACGGACGACCCGAACGTGGCCTTCGACGGCGCGAACGTGGGCCTGCTGGTCGGCGCCCGCCCCCGTACCAAGGGCATGGAGCGCGGTGACCTCCTGGAGGCCAACGGCGGCATCTTCAAGCCCCAGGGCAAGGCCATCAACGACAACGCCGCGGACGACATCAAGATCCTCGTCGTCGGCAACCCGGCCAACACCAACGCGCTGATCGCCCAGGCCGCCGCTCCGGACGTACCGGCCGAGCGCTTCACCGCGATGACCCGCCTCGACCACAACCGCGCGCTGACGCAGCTCGCGAAGAAGACGGGCTCGACGGTCGCCGACATCAAGCGCCTGACGATCTGGGGCAACCACTCCGCCACCCAGTACCCCGACATCTTCCACGCCACCGTCGGCGGCAAGAACGCCGCCGAGGTCGTGAACGACGAGAAGTGGCTCGCCGAGGACTTCATCCCGACCGTCGCCAAGCGTGGCGCCGCGATCATCGAGGCCCGTGGCGCGTCCTCGGCCGCCTCCGCCGCCAACGCGGCCATCGACCACATCTACACCTGGGTCAACGGCACGGCCGACGGCGACTGGACCTCCATGGGCATCCCGTCCGACGGCTCGTACGGCGTCCCGGAGGGCCTCATCTCCTCCTTCCCGGTCACCACGAAGGACGGCGTGTACGAGATCGTCCAGGGCCTGGACATCAACGAGTTCTCCCGCGCCCGCATCGACGCCTCGGTGCAGGAGCTGGCGGAGGAGCGCGACGCGGTGCGCGGCCTCGGCCTCATCTGAGCCTCGAGCGCCCTGCTCTCGAGCCCCGTTCAGGCTTCGGCCGGACGGGGCTCGGGCGTGTCCGGCTCCTCCCGCGCCGGCTCCTCCCGCGCGAGCACGGCCCGCCGGCCCTGACAATCCGCTGTCCCCGAAACGCCCGTCCCTCTATGCTGATGGGTTGTCAACTGGCCCTTCGGTAAGGGTCGTTACACGCATCGGGGGAGTCGCGTGAGTACCGCATACGTGCCGCAGCAACCACAGCCGACACCAGCCGTACCGCCCGCACCGGAGCCCACACCACCGCACGCCAGTGAGGCCACCCGGCTGCTGTGCGCCGGCACCTATCTGGACTCCGGATACCGCGACCAGGTCATCGAGGAACTGCACCTCAACGAACAGCGGATCGTGGCGCCCTCGCTCGGCTTCGACGCGGCCCGCGTCCTCGCGCACGCCCTGCGGGCCAGGCGCCAGGAGCTGATGTGGGCCGGGGCGATCCTGGGTCTGTGGGCGATCGGCGCGCTGCTGACCGGCGGTCTGCTGGCCTTCTTCCTGCTCCCCATCGTGTACATCGCGGTCGCGTCCTGGATCCGGGGTCGTGCCGCGCACCCGCCCCTGTACCGGCTGTTGCCCGCCTTTCTGCTCCGCTGGTGGGGCCGGTTCCTGTTCGCGGCGCTGCTGCTCTTCACGGCGGCCGTCGCGTTCGGCGCCCTCGACGACGACTCGTCGAGCGGCTCGTCCTCCGGCTCGTACGACTCCGGCCTGTACGGCGGCAGCGGCTTCTCCGACTCGCCGAGCGCGACCGACGTACTGGTGCCGTCCAGCGACAACGTCGACAGCCTGATCAATCCCTGGCAGGCCTGGATCACGTTCGCGATGTTCGCCCTGATCGCGCTGTGCGTGGCCGCGCAGCGGGGCCGGTTCGCCAAGGCGCTGGCCGCGGAACTGTCCCCGCAGAGCTTCCCGGACGCCGCGTCGGACCCGGCCGAGCAGACTGAGGGGCTGCGCTTCCAGCGGCTCAAGGACCGTATCCGGCTCGAACAGCACGCCCCGTTGATCATGTACAACGAGGCGCGGCCGTTCCGAGGGGCGGGCGCCGCCTACCAGACGTGGGTCCTCGCCGTGGAGTTGCGGCCCGACGAGACGAAGAAGCAGCAGCCGCTCGGCAACCGCGTCGTACTGGAGAAGATCCGGCCGCTGATCGAACAGCTGCGGCTGCCCGCCGAGTACGCCGGTCAGCTCGGGCGCGACCGGCTGCGCCGGCTGGAGATCGACGAGTGCGTGTTCCTGCCCGCCGAGGGCATCCTGCGGCGCGACGAGGCGCCGTACCACCCGCAGGCCTTCGAGGATCACCGGGCGCGCGCTGTCGAGGAGGGCGCCGAGAAGAGACGGCACTTCCTGCGCATCCGCGTCGGCGGCTGGGAGGAGGAACTGGTCGTCACGGTCTTCGTGCGCATCCACACCCAGGGCCGCATGCTCACCCTGGAGGTCGCCCCGCACGTCCTGACGCCGGTGCGCGAGGACTTCAAGAACGCCGACCGCGCCGCCCACCGCTACCGCCACAACAACGTGCTAGGCAAGGCGGCCTGGGCCGTCGCCCAGGTCCCCGGCTCCGTGGCCCACTCACTGGTGACGCTCGGCAAGGGCCTGCTGTACGTCTGGCGGCTGCTGACCGGCGGGTACGCCCGAGCGCTGCCCGACGGGCCGAGCCTGTCCGTGCGGGAGCTGGGCTCCGTACCCCTCGGGTCCGACTTCCAGGAGATGGACGTCCTGCGCTACCTCAAGAACGTGCAGGACCGGGTGGCGAACGGGGTACGGGTCGCGCTGGCCGAATCCGGTTACCGGACCGGCGAGTTCATGCAGAAGATCACCACCATCAACAACAACGGCGACGTGACGAACAATTTCGCCCGCGTCGACAACAGCACCTTCGCTATCGGCAGTCACGCCACTGCCTCCTCCACGACCGGCGGCGCCGCGCCGCAGACGGGATCCGGCACCGATGGCCACTGATGAACCGAATGAACTGAATCCACCGAAAGAACCGAACGTCAACATCGGCGATGTCTCGCACAGTACCTTCGCCATCGGCAGCCACGCACGTGCGGTCGCCCACCACGGCACGGCTCATCAGCGCGACGAGGCGGCCGAGGAACTCCTGAAGGCGGTACGTGAGTTGCGCGCCGACCTGACCCGGGTGCGCGCCAGCGAGGAGACGGACGCACTGCGTACGGCCCTGGAGGAGACGGAGGAGGAGATCACCCGAACCGGCCGGGCGGCTCCTTCGCGCCGGGAAAGACTGCGGGAGCTCCTCACCGACTCCCAGACCCTGCTGAACGTGCTCGCCTCGGCCGGCGCCGTGGCGGGCCTCCTGGGGATGTGAGGGGACCACGATGAGCGGGGGATCGCGGTACTGGAACGAGGAGACGCAGCGCTGGGAGGACGCCGGGAGCCGCAGCGCCGCTCCGACGACTCCGCCACCACCACCTCGGCCGAACTTCCTGCCGGACGGGCCGGGTCCGGGGCCTGCGGGGACGGACGCGTCGGTGTACGGGCCACCACCCGCCGATCCGGCCGGTGCGGGTGAGTGGCCACCTGTGCCCGCGCCTGGCGAGGCGCCTGCGGTGTCCGCGCCTGCCGGGTGGCCGGGGGCGGTGGGGACGGGCGCGCCACCCGCCGGTCCCGCCGGTGCGGGTGAGTGGCCGCCTGTGCCCGCGCCTGCCGAGGCGCCCACGGTGTCCGCGCCCGTCGGGTGGCCGGGGGCTGCTGCGCAGGGCGTCTGGCCCCCGTCGGCTGCCGGAGAGGCCAGGACGGACGACGTCGGCCATCCGCCTACCGCCGTGGGGTCGAACGCGTCCTGGCCGCCCGTCGGTCAGCCCGCCGCGCCCGCCGGCACCGGTGGCCAGAGACGGCGGCTCATGTGGTCCGCGCTGATCGGGGCTGCGGTCGTCGGCGTCGCCGTGACTCTGGTGCTGACCTTCCTGGTCGGCCCCGGGGACGACGACAAGGACAACCGGACGACCACGGCTCGCGAGTCCACGGCATCCCCGACGCCCGTCACGTCGGAGCCGACGGACGCGGCCGGGGCGCCCACCGAGGGCACGGTCTCGCCCTCCGCGTCCGCATCCGTCTCCGCGTTCGCTTCCGGACCGCCGGTCGGCTACGCGTTGTACGCGGACCGGGAGGGCTTCCGGATCGCACTCCCCCCGGGGTGGACACGCACCACGGTGGCCTCCTTGTACGGCATTCGCGTGGTCAACTACCGCAGTCCTGACCGCACTCACCGGATCCAGGTGTACCAGGTGTCGGAGTCGTCACCGGCCAAGTCGTTCGACCTGTTCCTCTCGGACGAGACCGCGAAAGCGCCCGGTTTCACGGAGCTCCGCCGACAGACCCTCGACAACGGCACCTTCACGGCAACCCGGCTGGAGTACCTGGCCGACTCGATACGGGGCGAGCCGGACCCCGGCACCTGGCACGTCTACGACGAGCGTTTCGTGGCCTCGGACAGCAACATCTACGCCATCGCCGCGTACGGCCCGGACTCCGACGGCCGCGCGGACGAACTGGAACTCCTCACCACGGCGTTGGCCTGGTTCTGCCCGCCTCGCGGCACCTGCGACGAGGTGGGACAGGATTGACGGGGTGTGGATTCCACAGGATTCCACAGCTGAGACCCCCTGAATTCGGTGAAATCGGGTGTCGGCCAGGGCCGTTGTGTGCACGCTCAGTGCATGAGCGACTACAGGGATGATGTTCCGGCGTATCTGACGATCCGGGTCACCGCCCAGGAGGGTCCGATCGCGGCCTTCGCGGAGCAGGAGGCGGGGGAGGCCGCGCGGCGGTATCCCGACCTGATGGGGTTGGGCATCCCGGAGTTCTTCCACGCCAGGGAGTGCGAGACGGGCGGCTGGGAGCTCTACGGCTACGGCAGCGACACCCCGCAGGGCTCCCGGGACTCGCTCGGCTCGGTGTTCCGGCTGCGCGCCAGCGAGGCGGAGGACGCCGGGGACGAGGCCGCCCGGCGCAAGTGGACGGCGGCGGCGGTGCGCATGGACCGGGAGGTCGTGAACGACGTACGGGTGCGCGGCGAGCGCTTCCGGATCGTGCGTGCCTCCCGTTTCGTCCGGATGGGGCCGAACGGGCCCGAGCCGCCCCGCCCCTCCGACCCCGACCCGGCGGAGGTCGGCGAGGCGTACCGGGTGGGACCGCGCACCAAGGGCTTCGTGGTCGACCCGATCACCGGCACCGGGCTGTCCGACGGCATCCTCAAGCTGGACCTCATCCAGTTCGTCGGCATCGCGCCCGGCGCACCGCAGGCGGTCCGGGACGAGGCGCGACGAGCACTCCACACGCACCCGGGCGGGGTCCTGCTGCCCGCCGTCTACATGATCTCCGAGCGGGTGGACGGGAGTTGGCGGGCGCACAACCCCGGCTCCTCCGACTCCACACCCCAGGGCGCACGGGATTCCCTCGCCTACTGGCTGCGGGTGATGGCCCCCTTCACCCTGAGGCTGAGCGAGGAGCAGGCAGCGGAGTACGCCCTGATCGCCGACCACATCGACGAGAAGCGCTCCAACGTCGCGACCGTCGACGGCATCCGCTACCGCGTCACCCGGGTCGAGCGCCTGATCAGGGTCGGCCCCGACGGACCCGAGGGCCCGCGCCCCTCCGACTTCGACCCCGAACCGCCCGTCGACGTACAGACACGTCGGCTCAAGGAACAGGGCCTGTGGCGGGAAGAGGACGACGAGCCGGTCCAACTCAGCGAACGCAGCCTGGAGTTGAAGCGCCGCTGGGACGCGGAGGAGGAGCGGCGACGGGCGGTGCGCGAGAGCAGAAAGAAGGCGAAGGGCGACGGGGTGACTGGGTGACGGAGTGTGGGGGTGTGGGGGGTGTCGGGGTCCGGGCCTACGTCCCTTGCCTGAGCCCGCTCGCGATCTCCCGCAGCACCCCGGTCGTCCGCCGCAGCAGGCCGACTCCGAAGGTGACGCGGGTCGCGCCGAGGGCGCCCAGCTCGGCCGGTGAGGGGCCGCCGAGTGTGGCGAGCACGTTGAGCGGCCCCACGATGTCGGACCGCAGCAGGGGCAGTACGGCGAGCGGGGCGCCGATGGGGTACACGCAGTCGACGCGGGCCGCGATGTACAACGCGGCCCGCTCGACGGCCTGTTCGGCAGCCCGTTCGGGGTCCTGGTCGCCGTACGCGAACGTGTCGACGCGCGTGTTGAGGAACAGCCGGTCGCCCGCCGCCGCCCGCACCTCGGCGAGCCGGTCGGCATGCGCGTGCGGGTCCTTGAGGACGCCCGCGTGGGAGTCCTCAAGGTTGCTGCCGACGGCGCCCGCCGCCAGCAGCCGCTCCACCAATTCCCTTGGCGCAAGCCCGTATCCGTCCTCCACATCCGCCGACACGGGCACGTCCACGGACCGGGCGATGCGCGCGACCGCCGCGAACATCTCGTCGACGGGCGTGCCCCCGTCCGCGTACCCGAGCGAGGCCGCGACCCCGGCGCTGGTTGTCGCGAGCGCGGGGAACCCGGCGGCGGTGAACTCCCGTGCGCTGACCGCGTCCCAGGGGCCGGGCAGGACCAACGGGTCGTGGGGCGGGCGCTGTTGGTGCAGCGCCCGGAAGGCGTCCGCCGTCACTTCGCGCCGTCGCGTGTGCTGGGTGTGCCGTGCGTGCCGGGTGTGTAGTACCCGGGGACCATCCGGGTCGTCACAGCGAAGCGGTTCCAGGCGTTGATGACCGTGATCCCGGCGATCAGGTGTGTCAGCTCGGCGGGCTCGAAGTGGCGGGCGGCGCGCTCGTAGACGGCGTCCGGTACGAAACCGTCGGTCAGGACGGTCACCGCCTCGGTCAGTTCGATCGCCGCCAGCTCCTTCGCCGTGTAGAAGTGCGCCGACTCCTCCCACGCGCTGAGCTGGACGATCCGCTCCACGCTCTCACCGGCCGCGAGCGCGTCCTTGGTGTGCATGTCCAGGCAGTAGGCGCAGTGGTTGATCTGCGAGGCCCGGATCTTCACCAGCTCCAGGAGGACCGGGTCGAGACCCTGCCTGGCCGCCGAGTCCAGCCGGATCATGGCCTTGAAGACATCGGGGGCGAGCTCGGCCCAGGCGAGGCGGGGTGCTTTCTCTTCGGTCCTGGCTGCGGACTTCTCTTCCTTCTCTTCATACGTGGTCACGCCATCGACATTAGGGGTCGAGTAGCCCAGGGGTATGGTCCATTTTCATGGCAAGATCATGGGCCACTTTGGGAGTCGACCTCCACCTCGACCCGGCTGACACCGCCACCGCCACCGGCACAGGCACCGCCACCGCCACCGGCACAGGCACCGCCACCGGCACAGGCACCGCCACCGGTGTACGCAGAGGGCTGACGGACGCGATCCGGGAAGCCGTGCGCGGCGGCCGGCTGGCTCCCGGCACCCGGCTGCCGTCCTCCCGCTCCCTCGCCGCCGACCTCGGCATCGCGCGCAACACGGTCGCCGACGCGTACGCCGACCTGGTCGCCGAGGGCTGGCTCACCGCCCGCCAGGGCTCGGGCACCAGCGTCGCGGAACGTCCTGTGCCCCGCCCCTCAGCCGGTCCGACCCGGCACCCGCGTTCACCGTTCCCGCCGGTGCACGATCTGATCCCGGGCAGCCCCGACCTGTCTTTCTTCCCCCGCGCCGCCTGGCTCAAGGCATCCCGCCGCGCCCTGACCGACGCCCCGAACGAGGCCCTGGGCTACACCGACCCACGCGGACGCGTGGAACTCCGCACCGCACTGGCCGGATATCTGGCGCGCGCCCGTGGCGTCCACACCCACCCCGACCGCATCGTCATCAGCTCCGGTTTCGTGCACGGGCTGATGCTGCTGGGCGCCGTACTGCGGGGGCGGGGGCTCCCCTCACTCGCCGTGGAGTCGTACGGGCTGGACGCGCACTGGCGGCTGCTGGAGCGGGCGGGACTCCGGACGGTACCGCTCGGCCTCGACGAACTGGGCACCCGTACTGAGGAGTTGACTGGTGGCCAAGGTGAACTGGCACACGCGCAAGCTGTGTTGCTGACTCCTGCTCACCAGTTCCCGATCGGCAAGGCGCTGCACCCCGACCGGCGGGCCGCCGTCGTGGAGTGGGCGAGGCGCGGGGACGGGCTGATCCTGGAGGACGACTACGACGGGGAGTTCCGCTACGACCGTCAGGCGGTGGGCGCGCTTCAGGGGCTGGACCCCGACCGGGTGGTGTACGTCGGTACGGCGAGCAAGTCACTGGCGCCGGGCCTGCGGCTGGGCTGGCTGGTGCTGCCGCCGTCCCTCGTCGGCGAGGTGATCGCGGCGAAGGGCAGGGTCGACTGGTCGTGCGGTGTGCTCGACCAGTTGACGCTGGCGGAGTTCATCGACTCGGGTGCGTACGACCGTCAGGTGCGCGCCGCCCGGCTGCGCTACCGGCGTCGACGGGACGCGCTGGTCGCGGCCCTGGCCGCCAGGGCACCCGGCGTCCACGCGACGGGCATCGCGGCCGGCCTGCACGCGGTCCTCCAACTGCCGCCGGGCACCGAGGAGTCGGTGGTACGGGAGGCCGCACGGCGACGGCTCGCGGTACACGGCCTCGACGCCTACCGCCACCCCGAGTCGACCGCCGAACGGACCGACGCACTGGTGGTGGGGTACGGGACACCGGCGGACCACGGGTGGGCGGGGGCGCTGGAGGAGCTGTGCGCGACGGTTGCTCTGGCCGGTTCTCAGCTGTCGTGGCCTTGACAGTGGCCGTCGCCGGAAGCCGCCCGGCCCTGCTGCCCGGCCTGTGCCATCCGCCATTCCACTTCCTTGGCAGCCAACGGGCCGTGGACGCTGTACACGTCACCGACCCGCAGATTGTCCGGTGTGTAGTGCTCGCCGTAGGTGCCTATGACGGTGATGGCCACACGGGAGTCGGGCTGCCAGAACGTACGGAAGTACGGACCGGCGTCCGGGATTTCCGGGATCTCCAGCAGGGGCACGCCGAGCCGCGCCAGTAGGCGCCGCAGCTTTTCGAACCGAAGCCGGGGAGTGAACCGCCCGTACCGGGCACGAAGTGCAGCGTGGACGTCGCCGTGGTTCCGGTACGCGAGCCGGTGCACCTGCAGGGTGAAGTGGTGGCCCGACCAGGGACCGTCGGCGCAAGCGCGGTCCCAGAAGAACTCGACGAAGCCGTAGCCGAGGCACATGCTGCGGTCACCGAAGGTGTCCTCGGCGAAGTCCGGCCCCAGGGCCTTGGCGACGCGCCCGGGGGAATCCGAGGGGCCCACGCCGAGCACGGTGCCGGTGGTGACGACGTCCAGGTAGAAGGCCAGGGAATGCGGGGTCACCGGCCGGTCCGCCAGCGACTACTTCCCCTTGACCTCGGTGACGAACGACGCCCAGGCGGCCGACGCGAAGAGAACGGCCGGGCCATGGGGGGCCTTGGAGTCGCGGACGGGGACGACAGTGGCGACCCCCTCCCCGACTTCGAGGCAGTTGCCGCCGTTGGTGCTGCTGTAGCTGCTCTTGCGCCACACAACAGACAGCTCGCTTGCGCTGATCATGTGTCCAGCTCCTTCAGGTGCCTGCGGATCAACTCGGCCGACGCGTCGGGCGACAAAGCCACCGCCCTGAGCAGATCATAGGCTCGGACCCCCTCGGTCACCTCGTCTTGGCCAAGGGCTGTGCGGCCCTGGGAGAAGCCGTCTACGTGGAGCACGTCCGGGCCCTCGTCGAACCCGAGCAGCGCGAACGGACCTGCCAGCCCAGGATGCGCGCCAACCGTCCGAGGGATCAACTGGATTACCGTGCGGGGGTGCTGGCCCGCCTCCAGTAGGTGTTCGAACTGGGCGCGCATCACGGCTTCACCGCCGATGTGCCGCAGAAGCGCGAACTCGTCCAGGATGAACCAGCTCTGAGGGCGATCCGCGCGTTCGAAGATCTCCTGCCGCGTCATGCGGGCGGCCACCAGGTCGTCGAGGTTGTCCGGCCGGACTGCGAGGAGCATCGAGCGCGCATACCCCTCGGTCTGCAGTAGCCCGGGAATGACCTGGTTCTCGAACGACCGGATGGACACGGCGTCCTGCTCCAGCTCCACGAACGGCAGGAACCACGACGGATACGCATACCGGATGACGAGCGGATGCAGCCGCGCGAAGTGGCCGTCCGTCTTCAAGGCGATGTCGAGGTCGCGCGCGAGGTCCAGAGACGGGACCCGGTTCGCCGACTCGACCTTCGACAGCATGGACTGGGTTGTGTGGGCCAGCTTCGCGAGCTTCTCCTGGGACAGGCCCATCTTGGTGCGGATGCGGGCCAGCTCCGTGCCGAAGAAGGCCAGGAGGGACTTGGTGGGGTCGGGGGCCAGGTCGGTCTCGACGGTCATGCGCAAACCTCCTCCGTCATGACCGGGAGGCGGTCATGGCGACCTCCCATGACCTCGGTCAGGTCATGGCGTTCTGCCTGGTGAAGCTACCCAACGCAGCGCAACGCTGTCTCCACAACCGGTAGTTGCTCACTCCAAAGGAGAAGCGCGTGGAGACAGGGAATTGTGCGGGTACGGCCCCTGAGGCCGGAGCGGTCCTGTACGACGTGGAGTTGGAGAGGGTCGGGGAGTACCGGGCGAAAGTCGGCCCGTATCTGCTGCTCCGCCCGCTCGGGGGCGGCCGGGAGTGGGAGGCGGTCCCGGCGGACGTACGCCCCGCGACTCCCGCCGAGCAACTGAGCGCCAAGGTACGGGCGGTGAACGACCAGGCCGTGCGCAACCGGGCGGAACCGGTGAACGGGCCGAGCCACGAGGTGTGCCGCCCGCCGGTGCCGGTCCCCGGCTGTACGGAGTGCGCCGGACTCGGCGCCCGACGCGCCACCGCACGCGCCGGGTTCGACTGGAGCCGGGAGACCGACGCGAACGTACTGCTCCGCTCCCACCAGCTACGGGACCACGGCGCGTGACCCGCCGGATCTTCCGCTACGTGCCGTACACGATCGTCCAGGACCAGACCGCCGAACCGGAGTACGCGGCGCGCTGCGTGTCCGGCGACGAGAGCGAATGCGGGGCGGAGTCCGGCGTACGGCAGGGTCCGGCAGACGTGGAGGAGTGGCAGCGCAGGCACACGCAGGACACGCGGCACACCCGTTACCGGCGTACGTTCGCGGACTACGCGGTCTGGGAGCCCTCACCGGTCAGCCCGTTGACGGGGCCGGCCTGACGGTGAGCAGGAGCGGCGTACGGACGCCAAGTCGGGCGGCGGAGTCGGCGACGACCTCGGCCAGCCAGCCAGCCGATCGCGTCGCACGACCACTCGGCGAGTTCTCCGCGCAGCACCACGCCCTGCACAGCCGGGCCGTTCCAGAAGCTGTCGTGGAACGGCGGGGTGGGGGGGGCGCGTCCGTCCCGCCCCGGCCGGTGACGTCGTAGGACTCGCACACGAACACGTCCTGGTCCAGGCGACCCAGGTTGTCGGCGAGGTGCTTCGCGGCGGCGGGGAGCGACGGGTCGCGACCGCTGCTGACGCCGACCTCCACCGGCGTCCGCGCTCGCGGATCACGCTCGGCGAACCAGTCGGCCGTGTGCATGGACGGCACGATCGCGTACGGCGGGCGCGACGAGGCGTCGAGCCCGTCGACCGGCATGAGGATCTGTACGGCGGAGAGGCGCAGCGTGCCGACGCGCGCCGTGGTGTCCTCGGCGCAGCGCAGGAACGGCCGCACGGGCAGCGGCCGGTCGCCGGGCATCGCACCGGCCTCGACCTGGAACCACGAGACCAGTTCCGTGCCGGGGGCGGCGAGAGGGTGGTCCCACCCGGCGTCGTTCATGGCCCACAGGCCGGGTGCGCCGGTCCCCGTGTCGTCAGTCCCGGTGCCGTCGAGCCAGCTCATGGCGAGCGACCGTTGGTGGAACAACTGGTAGGCGTCGTGCTCCGACCCGGGATCGCGCCAGGCGTGCGGGACCAAGTCGCCGTGGAGGGCGGCGAACATCGTGCCCGTGGCCCCAGGGGCCTGCCGATCAATAACTCGTCGATCTTGGTGGGGATTACGGGGGTGTGGGGTCGTGCCCGGCGATCGCGGCGAGTTGTTGTGCCGTGGTCATGGTGAGGGCGCCGGCCGGGATCTTGTGCCCGAGTGCGGTGAGCACGGGGGCGACCTCCTGGAGGGTCGCGCCGATTCTGCTCTTGGCCAGGCTGGTCGCCTCGGCGAGAACGGCGTTCGTCATGGACCAGCGCTTTTTGAGGAGGAAGACGACAAGCTGGTCGGAGACGGAGAGTCGTCTGCCGCCGGCGCCGGGGCCGCCGTCGGGGCGTTTGCCGGGCAGGAAGATCGGCGGGTGCTCGGCACGCCAGGCTCGGTAGCGGACGGCGAGATCGTCAAAGGCGGCGGGCTCGAGTCCGGTGAGGCTGGGGTGCCGCAGCCAGGCGGGGAGCTTGTCCCCGGTGGGAAAGCGCCCGAACTCGGGGCTGGGCGGGGGCGGTTCGGGAGCGAGCGGTTCGGGGCGCAACGTGTAGTTCCACGTGCCGTGCCACTCGTGCGGCGTCAGGGGCAGGCGTTCCATGACGGTGTCGGGGACGGTGATGCCGGTGGGGTATGCGCCGGGGTCGAGCTCGGCGTGGACGGACAGCCCGCTGCGTGTCGTGGTCGATCCGATGGTGCTGACGACGACTTCGTGGCTGGTCAGGGGCCTACCACGCCAGTTGATGCTGATCTGTGAGAACAGCCGGTGCTCTATTTTGTTCCACTTCGATGTTCCCGGTCAATGCCGTTGCTTGATTACTGGACTATCGCGGTGTGCAACGTGATGGCCTTGGCTGTGATCCGCCGTGTCGGTTGCCGGTCCCGGGTGTTGATCCGGTAGGAGAGCTTCGAGGAGTACTTCGAGTC
>NZ_JAAGLU010000579.1 GCF_010550245.1 Streptomyces sp. SID12501 | reverse complement strand
ACGACGACCAGGTGGACTCGGTGGTGCTGATGGTTTCCGAGATGGTGACGAACGTACTGGTGCACACCGACGGCGACGCGCTGCTGGTCGCCGAGGCGGCGGGCGACCTGGGCACCCGGCGGTTGCGCGTGGAGGTGGCCGACGGGAGCGACGAGCTGCCCCACAAGCGGCAGCCCGGTGAGATGGCGTCGAGCGGGCGCGGGGTGCTGCTCATGGAGATGCTGGCCGACGACTGGGGCGTCGATCCGCGGGGTGAGGGCAAGTCGATCTGGTTCGAGTTGCACGAACGGTCCAAGCCGGACGCCGACGCGCTCGACTGAGCGGGTCCGGCGAGAACCGACCCCAGGAACGCGTGACCGCGGGTCGGATCGACGATCACGGATCGACCCGGGCGCGGAACCGTTCCGGCGGCCGCGGAAGTACGCGGGGTCCGCGAGGAGTTCGACGGCACGAC
>NZ_JAAGLU010000578.1 GCF_010550245.1 Streptomyces sp. SID12501 | reverse complement strand
GCCGTAAGTGTGAGCAGCCGCCGCGGCCGAGCGCACGGGCATCCGGCACCCCGGCTCCGTGACCTACCCGGCCGACGGTCACGGCGCAGGTGGCCGGATCCGTCGTCGAGCGTCCCGGCGAGCACCCCCGGGCCAGCGCCCGTGCGGTTCTTCCGGGCGCCCACGGCGCCCGAACGCGCCCTGAGGTCGTGCGCCCTCAGCACCCTCACCGTGGGCATCAAGGCCGCACGTCAGGCCCCGTCCGGTCAGCTGGTCGTCGCGTTCGACCACGGCTCCGCGATCAGCACGCTCGTCAACCCGCAGCGGGACCTCGACGATGCCCGTACTGCCTGCGACGTCACGGTCGACGACGTGGTGCCGTCGCCGATCGTGGCGGAGGTGTGGTTCGCCATCGCGCCCCTTCTGGACGGCTGCGTGCCAGTCGGGTGGATATCGCGACACACTCTCGCTCATTG
>NZ_JAAGLU010000577.1 GCF_010550245.1 Streptomyces sp. SID12501 | reverse complement strand
CGACGGCATACCGTCGCCGCACGCTTCGGCCTGCAAAGGGGTTCTCCTCCGCCGTAGATCGGCCTCCGGATCTCCATCCTGGGCGTCCGCTTCCGGCACCGCATCCCCAGGACGGCGGATGCGGCCGGACCGGAGGGGTCAGGAACTCGGCTGCAGCCCGGCCGCGCCCCGCTCGGCGCGCAGCCGGTCGAGGTCGAAGGTGCCCTCGGTGGGCTCGGCGGTCGGCGGCAGGCCGAGGGCGGCGGTGACAGGTCCCGGCAGACTGCCGGTTCCCAGCAACCCGGTGACCAGGCTGGTCGTGAGGTGGTGCCAGGCCGGGGCGCGGCGGATCATCGCGTGGTCGCCGCCCCGGACGGTGATCATGCAGGTACGGGCGCCGGCCCGGCGGGCCCGTGCGGTGAGGGACTGGGTGGCCTGGGGGCTGGTCATCCGGTCCCGGTTGCTGTGCACCAGGA
>NZ_JAAGLU010000576.1 GCF_010550245.1 Streptomyces sp. SID12501 | reverse complement strand
GGCCTCGGACGGTCGCGGTGCGGACGGTGAGCCCGTGCACCGAGCCGCCGTCAACTGCTATGGCCGCACGAGCATGCGTGGCCGTGGCGGACAGCCATACCGGTACGGGGCGAGGTGGGCGTCCCGCCACCAAAGGCGGCGGGTCAAAGGGGGCTTCTGCCCCGAGGGTGCCGGCGGCCAGGCCAGGAGAGGCGCCTCCGGCGTCCTTGCGGTGTCTGCCGGACAGCCTTCGGCCCAGTACCGCCGGATCGGCACAATGGTGCTTCCCGCCGCCAGGGCCCACAACAGCCGGACGGTCCGCTACTCCCGGACGATCCGCCTCGCCGTCGGCAGGTTGGTCGGCGGCTGACGTCGACGCCTGGTGTTCCGGGTCGGGTGACACCCCGGCCGACAGCCAAGAGCGGCGAGCGGACGTCATGGGGAGCGCAGCAGCCGGCCGTGCGATGTGGGCTGTCC
>NZ_JAAGLU010000575.1 GCF_010550245.1 Streptomyces sp. SID12501 | reverse complement strand
AGCGCAGGGTCCCGGCGCTCGCCTCGCCCGCGATCGTGTCGCCCGCGACCACACCGACGGCCATCGGCAGGAAGACCGGCAGCGTGGCGGCGAGAGCGGCGAAGACGAGGAAGAGGCCGTTGTTGGTGACCTGCGTCAGGAACGCCGGTCCGGCTCCGCCGTCCGCCCCGCCCCCCGGTCCGCCGCCGCCCGTCTCGATGCGGACCGCGATCCCGATGAGCACGGGGACGGCGGCGAGCACCGCGAGGAGCGCGTAGGTCCGGTGGCGACGGAGGGTGGTGGTGATCTCGGAGCGGAGGATTCCGAGTGTCCAGAGCGGGTTTCGGGGGCCTCCCGGCACGGCCCCCGGGGACGGAACGGTCTCAGCCTGCGACATCGAATCCTCAGCCCGCGACATCGAATCCCTCTCCCGTCAGTGCCACGAACGCGTCCTCCAGCGACCCGCCCTCGATGCCG
>NZ_JAAGLU010000574.1 GCF_010550245.1 Streptomyces sp. SID12501 | reverse complement strand
AGCCTCCCGCGGTCGGACCACGACCAGGAACGCGTCACTGTCCAGATCCATCACCACCTCGGCCGGAACACCCTCGCGCAATCGCTGCGCCGCGTACTCCTCGGCGGGCCAGCTTCCCCTCGGACTTCCGGCCGGAAAACGCTCCAACACCACACGACCCATGGGACACCCCCTGCTGCTTGCCTTCAAGTCTCTTCAGGCACAACGACGCGGAGGCCGCCCGGGAACGTTCCCGGGCGGCCTCCGCGTCGTTGTGCCTGAAGAGACTTGAAGGCAAGCAGCAGGGGGTGTCCCATGGGTCGTGTGGTGTTGGAGCGTTTTCCGGCCGGAAGTCCGAGGGGAAGCTGGCCCGCCGAGGAGTACGCGGCGCAGCGATTGCGCGAGGGTGTTCCGGCCGAGGTGGTGATGGATCTGGACAGTGACGCGTTCCTGGTCGTGGTCCGACCGCGGGAGGCT
>NZ_JAAGLU010000573.1 GCF_010550245.1 Streptomyces sp. SID12501 | reverse complement strand
GCCGTGAGGTCTTCCCGTACGCCAGAACCGGAGGCTACATTGCCGCAAACCGAAAGCCTTTAGGTTTTCGGACTCCCGCCGCCTGCCGTTCGCAGAAGGGTGCCCCCCCCGCATGCCCGAAACGCCGGAACCTGCGCCGAGATCCACCCCCAGCACCGCCGCCGCCGGGTCCGCCCTGCGCAGCGGCGCCCTCGGTACGGCCGACATCTCCTTCTTCGTCGTCTCCGCCGCCGCCCCGCTGACCGTCATGGCCGGCGTCGCGCCCGTCGCGATCCTCCTCGGCGGCATCGGCGCCCCCGCCGGATACCTCCTCGCCGGCCTCACGCTCACCGTCTTCGCCGTCGGCTTCACCGCCATGAGCCGCCACGTCCGCAGCGGCGGCGCGTTCTACGCCTACATCGCGCGCGGCCTCGGCAAGCGCGTCGGCATCGGCGCCGCCCTGCTCGCCCTCGTCCC
>NZ_JAAGLU010000572.1 GCF_010550245.1 Streptomyces sp. SID12501 | reverse complement strand
GAAGTAGCGCGCGTCCGGGTACGACGCGAGGATGCTCGCGAGGGACTTCCGGTACGTGTTGGTGGAGTGGTAGGTGAGGTACGGCATGCCGTTGCCGCTGCGGTACGTCACCATCATCGAGTGGTCCTTGGACCCGTCCTTGTTGAAGTCCACTTGCAGTACGTCACCGACGTCCATCTGGTGGACGTTCGCCAGGTTGGCGGCCCGCTGGTTCGACAGCGTGAACCAGGCCCACTCGTTGGCGCCGACCCAGGAGTCGCTCTGCCGGCTGCCGTCGTACCACCAGTTGCGGTAGTCCGAGGACGAGCCGGGAGCGGCCTTCCAGCCGCCCGCCTTCAGCGCCTGGCTGATGAAGTTGGTGCAGTCGCCGCCGGCGCCGTTGAACTTGCGGTACTGGGGGTTGTAGTTGCTCCAGTACTTCTCGGCGTACTTCGCCATGGCGTTGTAGTCGTACGC
>NZ_JAAGLU010000571.1 GCF_010550245.1 Streptomyces sp. SID12501 | reverse complement strand
AACCCTCGCCGTCAGGGCTCTGATCAGGGAACTCAGGGCCCAGAAGGGCTGAAAGGGGAACCGGCGGAGGGGCGGATTCGGCGGTTCGGCGTCTCAGATACTAGGAAGTCCGAGTAATTGCCGAGACATACAGCCGGACCTGCCCTAGCTTTGTAGGAGCCGAACGTCTCGCTGATCCGGCGAATGGCGGTCGAGAGCGCGCGCCCCTGGCAGGCAACCCCTGCGGCGCACAGCTCCCCGCCTCTTCCGGCGCCTTGAAGGAACCCCTCATCCGTGGCCCCGCCACGCCGTGATCTCAAGGAGTCGATCACCATGACCCCCACCACCGGTGCCGTCGGCCGCGTCCGCCACTCCTCCACGGCGGACTCCGACCGGAAGAACGCCGCCGCAGCCCTCCAGCGCGCCCTGGACCGCCGGGACACCGGCGGCTCGACCGGCCAATGAGCCCGACAGGGCC
>NZ_JAAGLU010000570.1 GCF_010550245.1 Streptomyces sp. SID12501 | reverse complement strand
CGAGCACGCGGTCGCCGAGGCCGAGCGCCGCGGTGATGCGGTGCGCCTCGCTCTCGGCCGCGTAGCCGCCGGCCGCGGTGAACCGCGCCTCGAGCCGCGTGTACCGGTCCATCGCCTTGTCGCGCGTCGCGTCGTCGGCCGACGCCATGAGCCCCTCGGTCTCGCGCATCGCGGTGAGCACGGCGTCCAGGCCGCGCGCCGAGAGCACGCGGTCCATCGCGAGCTGCTCGAGGTCGCCCGAGGCCGGGTCCTGCGGGAGGTAGCCGACGTCGCCGCCGCGCGAGATCGTCCCGCCCGTGGGCTGCGTCTCGCCCGCGAGGGTCTTGGTGAGGGTCGTCTTGCCGGCGCCGTTGCGGCCGACCAGCCCGATCCGGTCGCCCGCGGCGATCCGGAACGTCGTCGGCTCCAGCAGGACGCGGGCGCCGACGCGCAGCTCGACGCCCGAGGCGGTGATGAC
>NZ_JAAGLU010000056.1 GCF_010550245.1 Streptomyces sp. SID12501 | reverse complement strand
CCCGCCACCGGCGGGAGCACCCTGGCCACCGCCCCGGCGAGCCGCGGCCACACCGGCGGTGGCCTGTGCCGCGGCGGGACCGCCCACGGCGGGAGCGCCCTGGCCGGCCTTGCCGCCCGGAGCGGGCTTCTTGCCGCCCTGGGCGACATCGACGGGGAGCATGACCAGCGCGGTCGTACCACCGGAGTCGGACGGACGCAGCTGGATCCGGATGCCGTGGCGCTGCGAGAGGCGGCCGACCACGAACAGGCCCATGCGGCGGGAGACCGACACGTCCACGGTGGGCGGCGCGGCGAGCCGCTCGTTGATCGCCGCGAGGTCCTCGGGCGAGAGGCCGATGCCGGTGTCGTGGATCTCGATCAGGACGCGGCCGTCGGGCAGCGCGTGACCGGTGACCTTGACCTTGGTCTGCGGGGAGGAGAACGACGTGGCGTTCTCCAGCAGCTCGGCGAGCAGGTGGACGAGGTCGTTGACGACCCGGCCGGCGACCTCGGTGGTCGGGACCGAGGAGAGCTCGATGCGCTCGTACTGCTCCACCTCGGAGGCCGCGGCGCGCAGCACGTCGACCAGCGGGACCGGGCGGGTCCAGCGGCGGCCGGGCTCCTCACCGGCGAGGACGAGGAGGTTCTCGCCGTTCCGGCGCATACGGGTCGCGAGGTGGTCGAGCTTGAAGAGCGAGGACAGCTGGTCCGGGTCGGCCTCGCGGGACTCCAGTTCGGAGATGAGCGACAGCTGACGCTGGATGAGGCCCTGGGAGCGGCGCGAGAGGTTGGTGAACATCGCGTTGACGTTGCCTCGCAGGAGGGCCTGCTCGGCGGCGAGGCGGACGGCCTCGCGGTGCACGTCGTCGAAGGCCGCGGCCACCTGGCCGATCTCGTCCCGGGAGTGCACACCGACCGACTCGACGGAGGTGTCGACGTCCTGCGGGTCGGACTCGGACAGCTGCTTGACCAGCTCGGGCAGCCGTTCCTGGGCGACCTTGGTCGCGGTGTCCTGGAGGCGGCGCAGCGAGCGGATCATGGACCGGGCGACGACGAAGGCGCCGACCAGCGAGACACCGAGCACGAGCAGGATCAGCGCACCGGAGATGATCGCTTCCTGCTCGGCCTCGTTGCGCAGCTCACGAGCCTTCTGCTCCATCTGGTTGAGCAGTGTGATCTCGATGGTCTTCATCTGCTGGATCTTCGCCGAGTCGTCGTCGATCCAGTCCTTGTAGGAGCGCCTCTGCAGCCCCTGGATACCGTCCCTGCTCTGCAGGATGCGCTTGGCGTAGAGGTCGGCCGCCGTGATCGTCGGGCTGCCGTCGTCGATCGACTTGAGGAGATCCTCGGAGCCGCCGCCGTAGATGCTCTTGAAGCTGTCGAGCTCGGAGTCCTGGCTGTTCAGCGCCGACTCGGCGTAGAGCCGGTCGTTCTCCGACAGCTTGCCGAGCGTCTTGTTGTCCTCGGGCAGGGCCGCCGCGATGACCGCGCGCTGGATGGACGCGTACTCCTTGGCCGAGGAGAAGGCGGCCAGCGAGCGGGTACGCGTGATCATCTCGGGGTTGCTGGTCGCCTCGGCCATGTCCTGGGAGAGGTCGAGCAGCTGGGTGACGAGCCGGTGGTAGGCCTCGACCGTCTGCGTCGAGTTGGCTCGGTCCTCGTAGGCGTTGCTGCGGATCTCGCTGAGCTTGCTCAGCTCGGCGACGAGACCCACCAGGCTGTCGCGGACGCCCTCGAGGGTGCCGGTCTTGCTGGCGGTGTCGATCTCCTCGGAGCCGTCGATGAAGTTGGCGAGGGCACGGTCGGTCTTGTCGCGTACGCCCTTGACGCTGTAGTCACTGGCGGGCGCGCCGTGCGCGAGCGGACCGGCCGACTGGTCGCGCTCCTCCTGGAGCGCGGCGGACAGCTCGGTCGCCTGCTTGGTGATGTCGGTCAGCAGCCGCATGTTGTCGAGCTGCTGGATGTCGTCCATGTTGTCGCTGATGCGCAGGGCGCCGAGCGAGGTCGCCGCGACCACGGGGAGTGCGAGCAGCGAGACCAGACGGGTCGAGATACGCCAGTTGCGCAGGGCTATTCGCGCACCGGGGCCGGTCGGCCCCTTGGCGGGTTTCGCGGGTGGCGTGGCGGGCGCGGGCCCACCGGATGCCGAGCCCTTGCCGCCGGGCGCACCGCTGCCGAGGCGCGTCGACCGCTCGCCGTTGTCGCCGGACAGAGCTGCCTGGCCCGCGTTCTGGGCGTGCTGGGGGGAGGAACCGTTACCGGCTCCGTTGTGTGGCTCCGGCTCCGCCGAAGCGCTGCCATCCCTCTTGAAACGTCCCTGCACTAGCGTCGCAACCTCTGGACCAGGCGCCCTTCCGCGTGAACGGACGGACGGTGTCGGCGTATAGGGGGCGCCCTGAAATACGCCCCCCATGGTGGTCGTGAGTAACCCGGCGCGGTTCCCCCTAACGTGCCGCCGCTCGGCGCTGCGTTCGCGCCCCCTGTGCGCCGGCTCGTCATCCCGCGGCGGTCCGTGGAATTCCAGCACAGTGCCGGATCTCCAACAAGGCCAATGGGTCACGGTGTGACGACGATGACACCTCGTGAGCGTCGTGTCACGAGGTGTGGAAAGCGATTCCCCACATACCGGACGAAATTCCACGAGTCGCATAGATAGTCACGGTGTCCAGGTCGCCATGATCAGGAGCGGAATGGGAGCTTCAGTGGGGCAATGTCCGTTTCATGGATGGGGGTCGAGGGTCGGAATTGACCGTTTTGCCCATTGATTCGTGAGCAAACTCACACGCCGATCGGGGGGTCTCCATGACTTCCCGAGGGAATCGCATGTTTAGCCTGACGCTTTACAGAGATGGCAAATCCGACAACTCGTGCGCGGACGGCGGCTTCCCGCCCGTCCGTGCGCCCGGACATGACAGGGTCGAGGACTACTAACAGTGAAGACGACGACGATGTTCCACAACATCGCAAACCCGCGCCGCACGACGCTGGCGCACCTGACCGACGCCGACGAACTGTCGCCCGTCGAGCAGCCGGAGCACTCCGTGGACCTCCCCGCACAGACCGCCAACCCCCGCCGCACCATTCTCATGGACGCCCCGGTCGCGGCCTCCGTCGCGGACTAGTTACGCGCGAGCGCCGCCCCGTTACTCAGGGCGGACACCGTGAATGTCTGTGTGTCAAGGGCGCCCGTGCCCCTCGTACCCGGTCTCCGCCGTACGAGGGGCACGGGCGCCCTCGCTCCATTGCGCGAGGCGCCCGCCCGCGGCGCGTTAGCCTGGACCGTCAGACTCCAGCCGGACCAGCAGAGGGGCGCAGGAATCCCGTGCGCATCGCCAGATTCTCCATCGACGGGAACGTCGCCTTCGGCGCGGTCGAGGGCGACAAGCCGGACGAACTTGTCCTCGACATCATCAAGGGCATCCCGTTCGCCGACTTCGAGCTCTCCGGCACGAAGGTCCCCCTCGACAAGGTCCGGCTGCTGCCGCCGGTGCTTCCCAACAAGGTCGTCGCCTACGGCCGCAACTACGCGGAGCACGCGAGGGAACTCGGCAACGAGGTGCCCGACGCCCCGTTCGCCTTCTTCAAGCCGTCCACCTCGGTGATCGGCTCCGGCGACGACATCCAGTACCCCTCCTTCTCCGAGGAACTGCACCACGAGGCCGAACTCGCCGTGGTCATCGGCCGGATGTGCCGCGAGGTCCCGCGCGAGCGCGTCAAGGACGTCATCCTCGGCTACACCTGCGCCAACGACGTCACCGCGCGGGACGTCCAGAAGCGCGAGAAGCAGTGGGCCCGGGCGAAGGGCTTCGACACCAGCTGCCCCCTCGGCCCCTGGGTGGAGACGGACCTCGACCCGTCCGACCTCACGATCCAGCTCACGGTCAACGGCGAGCAACGCCAACTGGGCCGCACCAGCGAGATGATCCACTCCATCGAGGACCTGATCATCAACATCACCGAGGCCATGACGCTGCTCCCCGGCGACGTGATCCTCACGGGCACCCCGGCAGGCGTCGGACCGCTCACCGTCGGCGACGAGGTCGCCGTCACCATCGAAGGCATCGGCACTCTCACCAACAAGGTTGTCAAGCGTGGCTAGCGCACCCGCCCCCGCCGTCCGAGTACGGTTCTGCCCGTCGCCCACCGGTAACCCCCACGTGGGCCTGGTCCGCACGGCCCTCTTCAACTGGGCCTACGCTCGCCACACCGGCGGCACGTTCGTCTTCCGCATCGAGGACACCGACGCGGCCCGCGACTCCGAGGAGTCGTACGAGCAGCTGCTGGACTCGCTGCGCTGGCTGGGCTTCGACTGGGACGAGGGCCCCGAGATCGGCGGCCCGCACGCCCCGTACCGCCAGTCGCAGCGGATGGACACCTACAAGGACGTGGCGGCCAGGCTCCTGGAAGCGGGCCACGCGTACTACTGCTACTGCTCCACGGAGGAGCTGGACGCCCGCCGCGACGCCGCCCGCGCGGCCGGCAAGCCCTCCGGCTACGACGGCCACTGCCGTGCGCTGACCGACGAGCAGGTGTCGGCGTACACCGCCGAGGGCCGCAAGCCGATCGTCCGCTTCCGCATGCCCGACGAGACGATCACCTTCACGGACCTGGTGCGCGGCGAACTGACCTTCACGCCGGAGAACGTCCCGGACTACGGGATCGTACGAGCCAACGGCGCGCCCCTGTACACGCTGGTCAACCCGGTCGACGACGCGCTGATGGAGATCACGCACGTCCTGCGCGGCGAGGACCTGCTGTCGTCGACGCCGAGGCAGATCGCCCTGTACAAGGCGCTGACGGAGCTGGGCATCGCGAAGTCGGTCCCCGCCTTCGGTCACCTGCCGTACGTGATGGGCGAGGGCAACAAGAAGCTCTCGAAGCGCGACCCGGAGTCGTCGCTGAACCTCTACCGGGAGCGCGGCTTCCTTCCCGAGGGCCTCCTCAACTACCTCTCCCTCCTGGGCTGGTCGCTCTCGGGCGACCAGGACATCTTCACGGTCGACGAGATGGTCGCCGCCTTCGACGTGGCGGACGTGAACCCCAACCCGGCCCGCTTCGACCTGAAGAAGTGCGAGGCGATCAACGCCGACCACATCCGGCTGCTGGACGTGAAGGACTTCACGGAGCGCTGCGCACCCTGGCTCCGGGCCCCCTTCGCCCCCTGGGCGCCGGAGGACTTCGACGAGACGAAGTGGCAGGCGATCGCCCCGCACGCCCAGACCCGTATCAAGGTCCTCTCGGAGATCACGGACAACGTCGACTTCCTGTTCCTGCCCGAGCCGGCCTCCGACGAGGCGTCCTGGGCGAAGGCGATGAAGGAGGGCAGCGACGCCCTGCTGATCACGGCGAGGGAGAAGCTGGAGGCCGCCGACTGGTCCTCCGCCGAGTCCCTGAAGGAGGCCGTCCTGGCCGCCGGTGAGGCCCACGGCCTCAAGCTCGGCAAGGCCCAGGCCCCCGTCCGCGTGGCCGTCACCGGCCGCACGATCGGCCTGCCGCTCTTCGAGTCCCTGGAAGTCCTGGGCAAGGAGAAGACCCTGACCCGCATCGACGCGGCACTGGCCAGACTGGCCGCGTAGCCAAGGCACTTGGGAGGGCGGCGTCCGATCGGGCGCCGCCCTCCGCGTATGTGCCGGTACCGTCGGTGTCATGACGATCCGAGCCGTGGTCTGGGACATCGACGACACGATCTTCGACTACACCACGGCGGACCGCGTCGGTATGCGGGAGCAGCTCGTGGCAGAGGGCCTGCTCGACGGGTACGCGACCGTCGAGGAGGCCCTCGTTCGCTGGCGGGAGGTCACCGACCGGCAGTGGGCGCGGTTCGCGGCGGGGGAGATCGACTTCCTGGGACAGCGCCGGGAGCGGGTGCGGATGTTCCTGGGCGAGGAGCTGACCGACGCCGGGGCCGACGCCTGGTTCGACCGCTACATCGGGCACTACGAGGCAGCCTGGGCGCTCTTCCCGGACGTACTGCCCGTCCTCGACCTCCTCGCCGCCAGCCACCGGCACGGGGTGCTCTCCAACTCCAGCATCCGAGTGCAGGACCGCAAACTGCGCGTGCTCGGCGTACGCGACCGCTTCGAGGCCGTCCTGTGCGCGGCCGAGCTGGGCTTCCACAAGCCGGACGCCCAGGCCTTCCACGCCGCCTGCGACGCCCTGGGCCTGCCTCCGGAGGAGGTGGCGTACGTCGGCGACCACCCGGAGATCGACGGACGGGGCGCCGTCGACGCGGGGATGCTCTCCGTGTGGATCGACCGCGCCGGCCTCACTGTCGTGGAGCAGGCCGCCGCGGGCCCGCACCGGATCGCCTCCCTCGCCGAACTCCCGGCGGTCCTCGGCGCCGATACCCGTTTTGGAGCGCCGTCCACCTTCAGGTAATGTTCTTCCTGCGCCGCCGGAGAGCGGGCCGAAAGGCCGGGAACCGGAGGCACAAGCTAGAACAGGAGCTCCGCAGGGGCTCGCGTTCCAGTGGCCTATGGTGTAATTGGCAGCACGACGGTTTCTGGTTCCGTTAGTCTTGGTTCGAGTCCAGGTAGGCCAGCTCGCAGATTGCTTTAAATCTGCACCCGTGGAGATCAGAATCCACAAAGGCCCCCGTTGTGTAGCGGCCTAGCACGCTGCCCTCTCACGGCAGTAGCGCCGGTTCGAATCCGGTCGGGGGTACAGATCCTTCCCGGAGGGTCAGACCGGGTCGCACCCGCTGACTCTCATGCAGGATCGCTAGGGCCCCCGTTGTGTAGCGGCCTAGCACGCTGCCCTCTCACGGCAGTAGCGCCGGTTCGAATCCGGTCGGGGGTACGCTTTACCTTGAACTGCCTTGGTCTATGGTGTAATTGGCAACACTACGGTTTCTGGTACCGTCATTCTTGGTTCGAGTCCAGGTAGACCAGCTCAGATCTGCGGCGTTGCGGTTTTAAACGCCTGCAAGATCCTCGCCCCCGTTGTGTAGCGGCCTAGCACGCTGCCCTCTCACGGCAGTAGCGCCGGTTCGAATCCGGTCGGGGGTACGTCAGGCACGGTGGCCCTCCGCTTCGGCGGGGGGCCGTTTTGCATGTGAGGCCATGCGTGGCCATGCCGGGGCCACGTGCCCAGCCGCCCGCCTACAGACCGTACCGTCGCGCCGACTCCTCCTCCTGGGCCAGCCGGTGCAGTGCCGTGAGCACCGGTTCGAAGAGCACGGTCGCCGCGACCGCCGTCTCGACCCGCTCCGCGTCCGAGGCGTGCGTCTCCAGATAGTCCAGGTCCCGTCTCGCCACCTGGTGCATCAACTCCGCGTACGGCGCCATCAGTTCGGCGTCCCAGGGATACCCCAGCCGGATCAGCGCGGCAACCGCCACCACCAGCGAGCGGTGCACGGGGGAGAGGGGGCTCAGCTCACGCGCGGTCTCCCAGCCGAGGCTCGCCAGCAGCCGGTCCACCTCCCGGCGGGCGGCGGCCACGGCAGGATCCTCCTCGTCCGGCTCGGCGCCCTGCGGCAACGCCCACAGGGCCGCGCCCAGGCGGATCGTGCGGCCCAGGGAGTCGTCGTCGACGTGGCCGAGCACCTCACGGGCGGTGGCGACGGGGATACGGCCCACCTGGATCATCGCGCGCACCAGCCGCAGTCGGCGCAGATGACCCTCGTCGTACTCCGCGGTCGTCGTGTTGATCTGCCGGCCGGGCGCCAACAGGCCTTCGCGCAGGTAGTACTTGATCGTCGCGGTGGACACACCGCTGCGCTCGCTCAACTGGGCCAGCCGCATGCCTTGTGCCTTTCCTCGGACGACGGCACGATCCAAGCACGCGGTAGTCGGATAGTGCCGCTAGCCAATGGGGCGCGCAGTCCCGACGGGGGAGGTCCCATGTTCGCGAAGCCCAACGCGGGCCGTACGACAGCGGCTGCCGAGGGGGATGTCGTCGTTCTGCTCATCGGGATGCGCATCAACCACTTCTGGGCCGTGCACCACTGGTTCCCGGTGTTCGCGGCCATGCCGCGGATGCTGCGGGAGCTGACGAGGGATCCTTCGCGCGGGCTGCTGAAGCATGTCCTGCTGACGGCGTCGCCGCGCACGTACTACGTCGTCCAGTACTGGGAGTCCAAGGAGCGGCTGTACGAGTACGCAGCGGCGTCGGACATGTTCCATCACAAGGCGTGGGCCAGGCTCAACCGCAAGGAGCGGGAGGGGAAGGTCCGGCAGCATGTGGGGCTGTGGCACGAGACGTATGTCGTGCCCGAGGGGTCCTACGAGTCCATCTACGCGGATATGCCGGCGTTCGGGCTGGCGGCGGCGCATGGGGTGTTGCCGGTGGAGCGGCGGGGGCGCTCCGGTGAGGAACGGTTCACTCATCGCTCGGCGTCGCAGATCGATGCGGCCCCGCGCCCCTGAAAGCTGTGCCTCGGCGTGTCTGCCGGTGAAGGTCTGCCGCGGCGTTGAGGCCGACCCTCGCTGACTTTCACACCCGGTGTCAGCCCGTGCGGCGCAGAGCCTCCGAGAGGCGGGCCGCCGCGTCGATGACCGCCTGGGCGTGCATGCGGCCGGGGTGGCGGGTCAGGCGTTCGATGGGCCCGGAGACCGAGACGGCGGCGACCACGCGGTTCGACGGGCCCCGGACGGGGGCGGAGACCGAGGCGACGCCCGGTTCGCGCTCGCCGATGGACTGGGCCCAGCCCCGGCGTCGTACGCCCGACAGCGCTGTCGCTGTGAAGCGGGCGCCCTGGAGGCCGCGGTGCAGGCGCTCCGGCTCCTCCCACGCCATCAGGATCTGGGCCGACGAGCCCGCCTTCATCGTGAGCGTCGAGCCGACCGGGACCGTGTCCCTCAGGCCCGAGAGGCGCTCGGCCGCGGCGACGCAGATGCGCATGTCGCCCTGGCGGCGGTAGAGCTGCGCGCTCTCGCCCGTCAGATCGCGGACATGGGTGAGCACCGGGCCCGCGGTCGCCAGGAGGCGGTCCTCGCCGGCAGCCGCGGCCAGTTCCGCCAGGCGGGGGCCGAGAATGAAACGGCCCTGCATGTCGCGCGCCACCAGGCGGTGGTGTTCCAGGGCCACGGCGAGACGATGTGCCGTGGGTCGTGCCAGTCCGGTCGCCGCGACCAGTCCCGCGAGGGTGGCCGGACCGGACTCCAGAGCGCTCAGGACAAGGGCTGCCTTGTCCAGAACGCCGACGCCGCTACTGTTGTCCATGAAACGATACTCGCGTCTCACTCTGTGAAACGCAAGTTCATTTTCCGGTGGAACGCGCCACTCTGGAAGGCACAGCGGCCCGCCGACCAACGGGCCCGGCGGCGGTTGCCCGGACAAGGGGTACGGGCGGTCGCCTCCACAAGATCTCTATCTAGATGGGCCGGCGCCCGCACCGGCCGGCCGGAGGGAAAGCGATGGGTAGGACACTCGCGGAGAAGGTCTGGGACGACCATGTCGTCCGGCGCGCCGAGGGCGAGCCCGACCTCCTCTTCATCGACTTGCACCTGCTGCACGAGGTGACCAGCCCGCAGGCCTTCGACGGTCTGCGCCAGAACGGCCGTAAGGTGCGGCGCCTCGACCTCACCATCGCGACCGAGGATCACAACACCCCGACCATCGACATCGACAAGCCCATCGCCGACCCGGTCTCCCGGATCCAGCTGGAGACGCTGCGCAAGAACTGCGCCGACTTCGGTGTGCGGCTGCACCCGCTGGGCGATGTCGAGCAGGGCGTCGTCCACGTGGTGGGACCGCAGCTGGGGCTGACCCAGCCGGGCACCACCGTCGTCTGCGGCGACTCCCACACCTCCACGCACGGCGCCTTCGGCGCGCTGGCGTTCGGCATCGGCACCTCGCAGGTCGAGCATGTGCTGGCCACCCAGACGCTGCCGCTGGCCCGCCCCAGGACCATGGCCATCACGGTCGACGGTGAACTGCCCGACGGCGTCACCGCCAAGGACCTCATCCTCGCGATCATCGCGAAGATCGGTACGGGCGGCGGCCAGGGCTACATCCTGGAGTACCGCGGCCCCGCCATCGAGAAGCTCTCGATGGAGGCCCGGATGACCATCTGCAACATGTCGATCGAGGCCGGCGCCCGCGCGGGCATGATCGCCCCCGACGAGACCACCTTCGAGTACCTCAAGGGCCGCCCGCACGCGCCCGAGGACGCGGACTGGGACGCGGCCGTGGAGTACTGGAAGACGCTGCGCACCGACGACGACGCGGAATTCGACGCGGAGGTCGTCATCGACGGCACCGCGCTGTCGCCGTTCGTCACCTGGGGCACCAACCCCGGTCAGGGCGCGCCCCTTTCGGCGGACGTCCCCGACCCTGCTTCGTACGAAGACGCTTCGGAGCGCCTCGCCGCCGAAAAGGCCCTGGAATACATGGGGTTGGAGGCCGGGCAGTCGCTGCGCTCCATCAAGGTGGACACCGTCTTCGTAGGTTCGTGCACCAACGGCCGTATCGAGGACCTGCGCGCCGCCGCCGAGATCGTCGGGGGCCGCAAAGTCGCCGACGGTGTACGGATGCTGGTCGTCCCCGGCTCGGTGCGGGTCGGTCTGCAGGCCGTCTCCGAGGGCCTGGACGTGGTCTTCAAGGAGGCCGGCGCCGAATGGCGGCACGCGGGCTGCTCGATGTGCCTGGGCATGAACCCCGACCAGCTGGCCCCCGGTGAGCGCTCCGCGTCCACCTCCAACCGCAACTTCGAGGGCAGGCAGGGCAAGGGCGGCCGTACGCACCTGGTGTCGCCCCAGGTCGCCGCCGCGACGGCCGTACTGGGCCACCTGGCCTCCCCGGCCGACCTGTCCGACGCCGACGCCCGTACGCCCGCTGGAGTCTGATCAGCCATGGAAGCATTCACCACGCACACCGGCCGGGCCGTCCCGCTGCGCCGCAGCAACGTCGACACCGACCAGATCATCCCTGCTCACTGGCTCAAGAAGGTCACGCGGGACGGGTTCGAGGACGGATTGTTCGAGGCCTGGCGCAAGGACGAGAACTTCATCCTCAACCGGCCCGAGCGCAAGGGCGCGACGGTCCTGGTCGCCGGCCCCGACTTCGGTACCGGCTCCTCGCGCGAGCACGCTGTCTGGGCGCTGCAGAACTACGGCTTCAAGACCGTCGTCTCGTCGCGCTTCGCCGACATCTTCCGCGGCAACTCGCTCAAGAACGGCCTGCTCACGGTGGTTCTGGAGCAGAAGATCGTGGACGCGCTCCAGGAGCTGACGGAGAACGACCCCCAGGTCGAGATCACGGTCGACCTGGAGGCCCGCGAGGTGCGCGCCGAGGACATCACCGCGGCCTTCGAGCTCGACGAGAACGCCCGTTGGCGGCTGCTGAACGGGCTGGACGACATCTCCATCACCCTGCAGAACGAGGGCGAGATCTCCGCGTACGAGGCGAAGCGGCCCTCGTACAAGCCGTGGACGCTCAAGGTCTGAGCCGCAAGGCCTGAGCCGTCAGGCCCTTCGCAAGTAGGGTTTCGGCCACCGCAACACCCCGTCTGTACCCCCGATCGCCACGATTGGGGGTACAGCTGTTTCTGCCCCCGGACCCTCTTGCGCACCACGCCCGGAGCTCTCAACTTCCCATGTTAGAAAGGGTGTTGATGGGGTACCCGGGTCTTGACACCGCGACGTCGAGGTGGACGCGAAAGGCCGTTTGAGGCAGCAGTTGCCCCCTGAGCAGGCGACAACTCGCCCCAGATGGCACAATCTGTGCATGGAACACGACGGCCAACTCGAGCTTTACACGGCGGTCGCGGCCCAACTCAAGGAAGCGCACACAAGAGTGCGCGCACTGCAAGTCCCGGAGGGCGTACGGATGGCGCTGACCCGGAAGCTGCTGGTCATTACGGCCGCGGCCAAGCACGATCTCGCCGACGCGACAAGGCGGCTGGAGCGCTTCACGGCGGACCTCGACGAGGGTCGAATCCCCGACGAGGACCGCTGAGGAACTCCGTGACAGCCCGAGTTCGTTGCGGCACAAGGGTGATTAGCCCGTTTCGTGTTTGATTTGCGGTATATATCTGCCTAACGTGCGAAAAAGCTTGAACACTTTCGTTCTGGCAATGTCTCCGAAGGGGAAGACGTGAACAAGGCGCAGCTCGTAGAAGCCATTGCGGACAAGGTCGGTGGCCGTCAGCAGGCCGCTGAAGCGGTCGACGCGGTCCTGGACGCCATCGTCCGCGCGACGGTCAGTGGGGACCGGGTCTCGGTCACCGGCTTCGGTTCCTTCGAGAAGGTCGACCGTCCGGCCCGTTACGCCCGCAACCCGCAGACGGGTGAGCGGGTTCGGGTCAAGAAGACGTCCGTCCCCCGCTTCCGTGCGGGTCAGGGCTTCAAGGACCTGGTGAGCGGCTCGAAGAAGCTCCCCCGTGGCGGAGAGGTCGCGGTCAAGAAGGCGCCCAAGGGCAGCCTGACCGGCGGCGGCGCTGCCGCGACGGTCAAGAAGGCCGTGGCGAAGAAGGCCACCACCGCCAAGAAGGCGGCGACGGCGAAGAAGACCGTGGCCAAGAAGGCGACGCCGGCGAAGAAGACCACGGCGACGGCGAAGAAGACCGTGGCCAAGAAGACCACCGCGAAGACCGCGGCGGCCAAGAAGACCACGGCCACGGCGAAGAAGACCGCCGCCAAGAAGGCCCCGGCGGCCAAGAAGACGTCGGCGGCGACAAAGGCCCCGGCCCGCAAGTCGGCGGCGCGCACCACCACCGCCAAGAAGGCCACCGCCCGCACCAAGTAGGGGCGCAAGGGCACTCACGCGCCGGGCCGGACTCCCCGAGGGAGTCCGGCCCGCGGCGCGTCCGGGACCGTGCGCGGACGCTCAGAAGGTCTGCAGGGTGACGAGCGTGATCTGGGGCGGGTCTCCGCCCCCCTCCACCTCGATGCGCACCCGCTGTCCGGGCCGCAGCAGCCTCAGTCCGCCCGCGTCGAACGCCGGCGCGTCGAAGGGAACGGGGGTGCCGTCGTCGAGCAGAACACTGCCGCTGCGTGTCCCGGCGTCGTACGTGTACGCGGTCGCCTGCATGGCGGCAGCCTACTGGCCCGCGATCAGCAGCCCCCGGGCGGCGGTCGCCGTCCGTGTCCCCACCCCCAGGGCGAGCGCCGCCCGCAGATCGTCGCCGGTGTCCACGTCCTGGCGTACGGAATTCACCGAGGTGAGTCCGAGTTCCACGGCGCCGGAGTCATGGTGGCGGATTCGGGAATGCGGACCGAAATGCGGAAGCAATTCCTGACCGGGGCGGGCGGTCAGCAGAGTGGTGCCGACGGTGGCCGCGTCCGCGAGGAAAGCTCGCGGGAATTCGGCGGCGGCGTCCAGGACGCGGGCCAGTTCCAGGGGGCGCAGCGCCGGCAGATCGGCGTTCAGGGCCGCTACGGGGCTGTCGGGCCGTAGCGACCGTACGGCAGCCGCTCCGTGCGCCAGAGCGGCGTTCAGGCCGCCCAGGGGCTCGCCGGAGACGATCGCGGCCCCCAGGGCCGCCAGCTCACGGGCGGCCAGGGCGTCGTTCGTGACGACTGCCACATCGTGGACCGCAGCGCAGGCGAGCACCGCTGCCACCGTGTCCTGGGCGAAGGCCAGGGCGAGCCCGGGGCGGAGTCCGTCATGGGCGGTGTCCGCGAGCCTGCTCTTGGCCCGAGCGAGGGGTTTGAGGGGTATGACCACCGTCCACTGCACGAGCGTTCCGTCCCTCCCTCGTTCACCCCGGTTGCACTTCCGGCGCTCTCTCGGCCGCAACCATTGTCACCTGGCTGTCATCAAAGCCCATCCGGCGGTGTCGGTGCCGGGGCGTACGGTGTTCTCGACAGACCGGAAGCCCGGGGCGACACTTGTGCGGCCACCAGGTCCACCGGCCGAGGTCCTGGTCCAGGCCTTAGAGGAAGGTGTCCCGCGTGCCCCGCCGCAGAATCGGCTTCTGGTATCGCTTCGCCGCGGTCATCTGCAAACCGCCGTTGGTGGTTCTGCTCAACCGGGACTGGCGCGGAATGGAGAACATTCCGGCGGCGGGCGGATTCATCACCGCGGTGAACCACAATTCGCACGCGGACCCCTTCGCCTACGCGCACTACCAGTACAACAGCGGCCGTGTTCCGCGTTTTCTGGCGAAGAGCGGGCTTTTCAAGCAGGGATTCGTCGGCACCATGATGCGCGGCACCGGACAGATCCCCGTCTACCGCGAGACCACCGACGCGCTGAGCGCGTTCCGCGCCGCGATCGACGCCGTGGAGCGCGGCGAATGCGTCGTCTTCTATCCCGAGGGCACCATCACCCGCGATCCGGACCAGTGGCCCATGACCGGCAAGACCGGCGCAGCCCGGGTCGCCCTGCAGACCAGGTGCCCGGTGATCCCGGTGGCCCAGTGGGGCGCGAACGAACTGCTGCCGCCGTACGGCAGGAAGCTCAACGTCCTTCCGCGCAAGACCCACCACGTCCTCGCGGGCCCGCCCGTGGATCTGACGCGGTTCTACGACAAGGAGATGAGCCCCGACCTCCTGAAGGAGGCGACGGAGGTCATCATGGCCGGCATCACCCGCCTGCTGGAGGAGATCCGCGGCGAGAAGGCGCCCGAGACTCCCTACGACCCGCGCGAGGAGCGGATCGAGCAGCGCCGCCGCACAGCCGCGGAAGAGGCGCAGGACGCGTTGGACGCGCACGAGAGAGCCGCCGGCGAGGCAGCCGGTGAAGGAGCGCGAGCGCGGTCGGAGGCGGTACACGAAGTGGCCGGACACGAAGCAGTAGTGCGAGAAGCAGCAGTGCGAGAAGTGACAGTCCAAGAAGCAGCAGAAGTACGGGAAGTTCAGGAAGAGGGGCAGGGCAAGTGAGCAAGCCGGTCAAGGCGGCGGTGTTCAGCGCTGGATCATGGGGGACCGCCTTCGGCATGGTGCTCGCCGACGCGGGTTGCGAGGTGACCCTCTGGGCCCGCCGCCCCGAACTCGCCGAGGCGATCAACTCCACGCGTACGAACCCGGACTACTTCCCGGGGGTCGAGCTCCCGGAGAACCTCCGTGCCACCACGGACCCGGCACAGGCCGCGCGCGACGCCGACTTCACGATACTCAGCATCCCCTCGCAGACCCTGCGCGGGAATCTCGCCGAGTGGACGCCCCTGCTCGCTCCCGGCACGGTCCTCGTGTCCCTCATGAAGGGCGTCGAACTCGGCTCCGCGATGCGGATGAGCGAGGTCATCGAGGACGTCGCCAAGGTGGGCCAGGACCGGATCGCGGTCGTCACGGGTCCCAACCTCGCCCGGGAGATCGCCGCCCGGATGCCGGCCGCCGCGGTGGTCGCCTGTACGGACGACGCCGTGGCCCAGCGCCTCCAGAGCGTCTGCCACACCCCGTACTTCCGCCCGTACACCAACACCGACATCGTCGGCTGCGAACTCGGCGGCGCGGTCAAGAACGTGATCGGTCTCGCCGTCGGTATCGCCGACGGCATGGGTCTCGGCGACAACGCGAAGGGCTCGCTCATCACGCGCGGCCTCGCCGAGACGACCCGCCTCGGCCTCGCGATGGGCGCCGACCCGCTCACCTTCGCCGGACTCGCGGGCCTGGGCGACCTGGTGGCGACCTGCTCCTCGCCCCTCTCCCGCAACCACACCTTCGGCACCAACCTCGGCAGAGGCATGACGCTCCAGGAGACCATCGCGGTCACCAAGCAGACCGCCGAGGGCGTCAAGTCCTGCGAGAGCGTGCTGGATCTGGCCCGCAGGCACGGTGTCGACATGCCGATCACGGAGACCGTCGTCGGCATCGTGCACGAGGGCAAGCCGCCCGTCGTCGCCCTCAAGGAACTGATGTCGCGCAGCGCCAAGCCCGAACGACGCTGAGCAACAGGGGTCTGCGGGCGCTGACTCAGCGCACTGCCACCGGGTACCCTCAACCCGATATGAGCACCGAGAACCTCCCCCAGAGCCCCGGGCAGCCGTCCCGCAAGCCGCGCGTGGCCGTCGTCTTCGGCGGTCGCAGCTCCGAGCACGGGATCTCCGTGGTCACCGCCGGCGCCGTGCTGCGTGCCATCGACCGGACGAAGTACGACGTCCTGCCGATCGGTATCACCCAGGACGGGCGCTGGGCGCTCACCGCCGACGAACCGGACCGCATGGCGATCGTCGACCGCAAGGCGCCGAACGTCGACCAGCTCGCCGAGTCGAACGAGGGCGGCGTGGTGCTCTCCGTCGACCCCGCGAACCGCGAAGTCGTCTACAGCGAACCGGGTTCGGTGCCCAAGGCCCTCGGCGAGGTGGACGTCGTCTTCCCCGTGCTGCACGGCCCGTACGGCGAGGACGGCACCCTTCAGGGTCTGCTGGAGCTCTCCGGTGTCCCGTACGTCGGCGCGGGTGTGCTCGCCTCGGCCGTCGGCCAGGACAAGGAGTACATGAAGCGGGTGTTCACGTCGTTCGGCCTCAAGGTGGGCCCGTACGTGGTGATCCGGCCGCGTGAGTGGGAGCGCGACGAGTCGGCCGCCCGCAAGAAGATCGTCGACTTCGCCGGCGAGCACGGCTGGCCGCTGTTCGTGAAGCCCGCGCGCGCGGGATCGTCGTTCGGCATCACCAAGGTCGACGAACTGGGCGGTCTCGACGAGGCGATCGCCGAGGCCCAGCGCCACGACCCGAAGATCATCGTGGAGGCCGCGCTGCGCGGGCGCGAGATCGAGTGCGGGGTGCTGGAGTTCGAGGACGGCCCGCGTGCCTCCGTACCCGCCGAGATCCCGCCCGTACAGGCGCACGCCTTCTACGACTTCGAGGCCAAGTACATCGACTCGGCCGACGGCATCGTCCCCGCCCCCCTCACCGAGGAGCAGACCGCGGAGGTGCGCCGCCTCGCGGTCGAGGCCTTCGACGCGGCGTCCTGCGAGGGCCTCGTCCGCGCGGACTTCTTCCTCACCGAGGACGGCGAGTTCGTCATCAACGAGATCAACACGATGCCCGGCTTCACGCCGATCTCCATGTACCCGAGGATGTGGCAGGAGACGGGCGTCGGCTATCCCGAGCTGGTGGACCGCCTGGTGCAGGCGGCCCTGCGCCGCTCAACAGGCCTGAGGTGAGGCGCCTCTAAAGGGGCGCGGGACTGTAATCGATATGCGGCTCCGCCGCGTGGGCGCGACCAGCCACGACGGACGCGCACCCGACAACGCAACACCCCCCTACGGCGCCTAGTCGGCAATGCCCACAGGAACCGTCTTCTTAATGGCGGCAGCCAGATCGACCAACGCCCCCGAGGTGTCCCGACCCGACGGGACAGTCACCTCGACATAGGCAAGCCGCGAGGATGTGGTGAACCGGGACGACCCGTCGTCCCGGTTCTCCATGAGCCAGCCAACGCCGTTCACCTCACCCCCCACCGCATCCGGATCCGCACCGGTGGCGACCCGAGGATCGGTCATCTTGGGCGGCCGTACGACACCGCAGCGCAGTATGATCGCCGGGCTGCCCCAGCCCGCGGTCAGTGCGGACCGGGGCTCGGGGTCGTCGCGGCTCAGGCCGTCAACCTTCGCCGGCAGCGCCTTGTCCAGGTTCCGGCACAGCTTCGTGGCCTTCCCGTCCGGCTCGGGAACCGTGACCGCGGCGCTGTCGTCTGCTGAGGAGCAGCCCGTGACGACGATCAACAGGGCGAGCGCGGGCAGAGCGAGCGGCCGGTGACGGAAGAAGTTCACCGGCACAGGGTAGACGGGGGCTACAAGTGCACCACCGGGCAGGTCAGAGTGCGGGTGATCCCGTCCACTTGCTGGACCTTCGCGACCACCATGCGGCCGAGATCGTCCACGGTGTCGGCCTGGGCGCGCACAATCACGTCATACGGTCCTGTCACGTCCTCGGCCTGGGTCACTCCCGGGATCTTGCTGATCGACTCGGCGACGGTCGACGCTTTGCCGACCTCTGTCTGGATCAGGATGTACGCCTGTACCACGGAACCTCCAGGGCGGCCACGAGGATCATGTGGGGAAAAGGAACGCCACGGTATCGCGTCGTCACGCGCCACGGGGAGACCTGCGGCGACCGGGAACCCGCGCCGGGGTGCGCACGCAGCACAGGTTGACGCTCACAGGTTGACGGTCACCTCGACCGTACAGAGGTCCTCCGGGCCTCGCGACCGGGCAGGGACAGCAACGGGGACAGCACCAGAAGGGGACGTACGACTATGAAGGGCACTGTGGGCGAACTGGGGGAGTTCGGGCTCATCAGGGAGCTCACCTCCCGGCTCACCACCACCCCGGCGGTCCGGGTCGGCCCCGGCGACGACGCCGCCGTGGTCGCCGCGCCCGACCGCAGGGTCGTGGCGAGCACCGACATCCTCCTGGAGGGGCGGCACTTCCGCCGCGACTGGTCCACCGCGTACGACGTGGGCCGCAAGGCGGCCGCCCAGAACCTCGCGGACATCGCCGCCATGGGCGCCGTACCGACCGCGCTGCTCCTCGGCCTGGTCGTCCCCGCCGAACTCCCGGTCACCTGGCCCGTCGAACTGATGGACGGGCTGCGGGACGAAGCCCAGGTCGCGGGCGCCGCCGTGGTCGGCGGTGATGTCGTACGAGGGGACACGATCATGGTCTCCATCACCGCGCTCGGTGATCTGCGCAACCACGAGCCGGTCATCCGGGGCGGTGCCCGGCCCGGTGACGTCGTCGCGGTGACGGGCTGGCTGGGCTGGTCGGCGGCCGGGCACGCGGTGCTCTCGCGCGGCTTCCGCTCGCCGCGCGCCTTCGTCGAGGCCCACCGTCGCCCCGAACCGCCGTACCACGCGGGCCCGGCGGCGGCCGGCCTCGGCGCGACCGCGATGTGCGACGTGAGCGACGGGCTGATCGCCGACCTCGGGCACATCGCGGAGGCCAGCAAGGTCCGTATCGACATCCGGTCGGGCGCGATCGACATCCCCACCCAGATGAACGACATCGGGCAGGCCGTCGGCGTCGACCCCATGCAGTGGGTGCTCACCGGGGGCGAGGACCACGCGATCGTGGCGACCTTCCCGCCGGACGTGAAGCTGCCCGCCCGCTGGAAGGTGATCGGCGAGGTCCTCAACCCGTCGGCCCTGCCCCAGGTGACCGTCGACGGGGCGCCGTGGACCAGCCAGGGCGGCTGGGACCACTTCGCGGACATCGAGTCGTGACCGCGCCCCCGCGCGTCCTGACGGTCGCGGGCTCCGACTCCGGCGGCGGCGCCGGGATCCAGGCCGACCTGAAGACGATGCTGGCGCTCGGCGTGCACGGCATGAGCGTGCTCACGGCGGTCACCGCGCAGAACTCCCTCGGCGTACAGGGTGCTTGGGAGCTGCCGGTGGAGGCGGTGCGAGCCCAGTACCGCAGCGTCGTCGACGACATCGGCGTGGCCGCGGTGAAGACCGGGATGCTCGCCTCGGCCGAACTGGTCGAGGCGGTCGCCGAGTTGATCGCTGCGACGGACGTGCCGGTGGTCGTCGACCCGGTGGGCGTCTCCAAACACGGGGACCCGCTGCTGGCCGCGTCCGCACTGGATTCCGTACGGACGCTCCTGCTGCCGGCGGCTACCGTGGCGACCCCGAACCTCGACGAAGTGGCCCAGCTCACGGGCGTACGGGTCGAGTCGGAGGAACAGTTGCGCGAGGCCGCGGCGGCCGTGCTGGCGTACGGGCCGAAGTGGGCGCTGATCAAAGGCGGCCATCTGCCGGGCGAGGCCGTCGACCTGCTCACGGACGGCTCCGATGAGTACTGGCTGCGCGCCCCGCGCCACGACAACCGGCACACGCACGGCACGGGCTGCACGCTGGCGTCGGCCATCGCGTCGGGGCTGGCGAAGGGCGAGTCGGTGCCGGATGCGGTGGCGGCGGCGAAGGAGTACGTCACCGGGGCGATCGCGGCCGGGTTCGCGCTGGGGGGCGGGATCGGGCCGGTGGACCACGGGTGGCGGTTCCGGGCGTAGCCGACTTCCGCGGCTCATGTGCTGCGGCACGGCGCATGTACCGCGGGTACGGCAAAAAGCCGGTCCACCGAGGTGGACCGGCTCTGTGCAGCGAACCAGCAGTGGCCGCGCGCTAGCTGATCGTCAGCGCGAGACCTTGCCGGCCTTGATGCACGAGGTGCAAGCGTTCACGCGCTTCGGCGTCCCACTGACCACGGTACGTACGCGCTGGATGTTCGGGTTCCAGCGACGGGGTGTACGGCGGTGCGAGTGGGAAATGCTGTTGCCGAAGCCCGGCCCCTTGCCGCAGACGTCGCAGTTGGCAGCCACGGGTCACTCCAAAGACTTCAGATGCTCTTACGGGTTGATCCCGGCACGCCGAGATCAGGATCAGAGGATCTGAGTGGCAGTGCCAGGGAGAAGGCCCGATGTGCGACGACCATCTGGGATGGCCTTCTCGATCGGGCAACCGGAGCAGCATACAACGACTGCGCCAGTACAACGAAACTACCATGGCTGATCAGGGCTTCACTCCAGGCCCCGGGCCACCCCGCATTCACCCGGGGTCTACGCTGCGTGCCACGTCCAGCAGCTCAAGGAGGCGCAGGTGCCGAAGGTGCCGCAGACATTCTTCGATGCTCTCGCGGTCCGCACCTGGTGCGGACTCGCGCTGGCCGCGCTCGGGCGGGCGCGCGAGGAGATCGACGCGATCAATGTCTATCCGGTCGCCGACGGGGACACCGGCACCAACCTGTATCTGACGCTGGAGTCGGCGTGCACGGCGGTCGAGGCCGCCTTCGCCGGGCATGAGGCCGGGGCCGGGCCGGGTGGTACCTCCGGGGCCTCCGCGGTTCCTACGCTGGCCGACGCGACCCGGGCGATGGCCCACGGCGCCCTGATAGGGGCGCGCGGAAACTCCGGCACGATCCTGGCGCAGCTGCTGCGCGGCATGGCCCAGGTGCTGGCCGCCGACGCGGACGGCGAGCGCGCCCACATCGACGGCCCCGGCCTGTGCCTGGCCCTGAGGCACGCGGCCGACTCCGCCCGGCAGGCCGTGGCCCACCCGGTCGAGGGCACGGTTCTCACGGTCGCCTCGGCCGCCGCCGACGCCGCGACGGAGGCTCGGGGCGGCGACTGCGGAACGGTGGCCAGAGCCGCGTACGAAGGTGCCTCGGCCGCGTTGGCCGCCACCCCGGGCCAGCTGGCCGTCCTGGCGCGCGCGGGCGTCGTCGACGCGGGCGGGCGGGGTCTGCTGGCGGTGCTCGGGGCGCTGGTGGAGACGTTCACGGGGGAGGCGCCGGGAGGGGGCGCGACGGGGGCGGCACGCGTGCGTGTGCCGGTTCGGGCGGAGGTGGCCCAGGCGTCGGCTCCCGACGGACCGGACGAGTGCGCGGACGACGACTCCGGGCCGGCCTTCGAGGTCATCTATCTCCTGGAGGCCGAGGACGCGGCCGTCGACCGGCTCCGGGAGCGGCTGGACCGGCTCGGGGACTCGCTCGTGGTGGTCGGGGGCGATGGGCTGTGGAACGTCCACGTCCACGTCGACGACGCGGGCGCCGCCGTGGAGGCGGGCGTCGAGGCAGGGCGGCCGTACCGGATCCGGATCACGCACTTCGGGGTCGGTGACGTACACACCGGTGGCGCGGGACGGCCGCTCAGGGAGCGGGTGCAGCGGGCCGTCGTGGCCGTCGTACCCGGGGTGGGGCTGGCCGGGCTGTACGGCGAGGCCGGCGCCACCACCGTGCTCGCCCGGCCCGGGGAGCCACCTGCGAGCGGGGAGCTCGTCGAGGCCGTACGGCGGGCCCACGCGCGTGAGGTCGTGCTGCTGCCCAACGACGCAGACCTGCGCCACACCGCCGCCGCGGCGGCCGAACAGGCCCGCACGGAGGGCATCCGCGTGGCCCTGATCCCGACCCGTTCGGCGGTCCAGGGCATCGCCGCGCTCGCCGTGCACGAACCGGAACGCCGCTTCGACGAGGACGTCGTCGCGATGACCTCGGCGGCCGGTGCGACCCGCTACGCCGAACTCGTCGTCGCGGAACGGCAGTCCTGGACGATGGCGGGCATCTGCCAGACCGGTGACGTCCTCGGCCTCATCGACGGCGACGTCGCCGTGATCGGCTCGGACGTCACGGCCACCGCGGAGGCCGTCATCGACCGCATGCTCCAGGCGGGCGGCGAGATGGTCACCCTCGTCCTCGGAGACGAGGCGCCCGAGTCGATCGCCGCGCACCTCGAAGCGAGGGTGCGGGAGGGATACCTCGCCGTCGACACCGTCGTGTACCGGGGGGGCCGGCAGGGGGCGTTGCTGCTCATCGGGGTGGAGTAAAGGCTGGGGGCCTGGTCTGAATACCTAGTCGGACTCCTGCTCCTCCATGAGCTGCAGCATCTGTTCCGCCTCGGCCCGTCGGGACTGGACCGTTTCGGCCTCCTCCTCGTAGGCCGCGAAGTTCTCGTACGCGATCAGCACGCCACGCGCGCGCGTGGCCGCCTCCGACGGGCGGCTCAGGTCCGCCTCCAGCCAGCCGGCGGCCAGTTCGGCGCCGGTGCGGCCGTGCAGGCCCTCCTCACCGAGGGAGGAGAACACGGCGATCGCCTTCGTCATCTGGGCCAGCGCCGCCTCGAACGCGGCCTCGATCGCGCCGTCCTCGGCGTCCTCGGCGGCGGAGCGGGCCAGCAGGTCACCGAACTGGCGGTGGGTGTGGGCGAGTTCGGCGCCGAGTTGCTCGCGGGACTCCAGCTCCTCCGCCTCGGACAGGGCCTGCGCGCACTCCCGGACCGCTTCGGCCATCCGCTGCCGGGCCCCGTCGAGGCCCGACTCCATCCGCAGCGCGAGCCACGCGCGGGCGCGCAGGGCACGCACCAGGCCGTGCACATTGCCGAGCGAGCGCCACAGCTCGCCGGCGCGTTCGTAGGCCTGGTCGGCCTCCGCGGGCAGCCCGGCCTGGCCGAGGGACTCGGCGGCGAGGTGGGCGAGCGTCGCGTGGTCCTGCTGCTCGGGCCAGTGCCGGGCGATCTCCGCGGCCCTCAGCCTGCGTTCGGCGGACTCACGGTGCTCGCCCAGCTCGCCCAGACAGTCGCCGAGCCACCACAGCGTCTGTACGACCGCTCCGGCGCCGTGCGTCTCGGTGCCGAGGTCGGGCAGCGCCGACTCCAGCACCTCGGCCGCCTCCGCCCACCGGCCCTGCCGCAGCAGGAAACCGCCGAGCAGATGCCGGGCCCAGGCGCCCAGGGTCGGGCCCTCGCCCGCCTCGTCGGCCCAGTGCGCGGCCTCCAGAGCGCGGTCCGCGGCCTCGGTGACCTCGTCGCGCGCCCCGAGGATCTCGGCGAGCTGCAGGTTCAACTGGGCCTGGCCCGCCGCCTCCAGATACGCCCCGCCGTGCTCCAGGGCCCCCCGCAGCGCCCGTTCGGCCCCGGCGACGTCTCCGAGGTGGTGGGCGAGTCCGGCCAGCCGGGCCTCGTACTCCACCGCGAACCACGGCAGCCCCGCCGCGACGAAGGCCTCCGTGGCCCACCCGAACAGCTCCGCGGCACCCTCCAGGTCCCCGGTGCGCGTCGCCAGTTCGCCGAGCATGGCCTGTGCCTCCGCGCCGCGTGAGGCGAGCCGCACATCGTCCCCGGCGTGCCCGTCGACGAGCGCCAGCAGCTCCCGTACGGCGTTCTCGGCGGCGGCCAGGACCTGGTCGGTGCCGTCCTCCTCGACCTGCCGCATGAGGATGCGGGCGCGCCCCATCAGGACGGCCGCGGCCTGCCGTACGCCGGTGCTCTCGTCGGAGTAGAGCGCGAGGACCTCGTCGTACGGCTCGGAGACGGCCGTCAGGGCCGCGTCGATGTCGCCCTCCAGGGCGCGTGCGTACGCGGCGCGGGCGCGGGCGGCCAGGGCCTCACCGGGGTCGCCCGCCTCGGCGTACAGCTCGGCGGCCCGCTCGAAGAGTGCGATGCCCTCAGGGCCGCCCTCCATGGCCTTGTGGTCGACGATCTCCGCCCGGTCGGCCGCCGGTAGGTCCACGTTCTCGGCGGCCCGCCAGACGGCCGCCCACGCCTCCATCGCGTGCGGAAGCAGCCCGTCCGACATCCGGCGCGCGTCGGCGAGCAGCGCGGCCAGGTCGTCCGGGGCGGCGGCCTGCTTCTCGACCGCGTCCGGGGTTGTCCTGGACTCCGCGGGTGTTCTGCGGGGCGCCGGGATGCCCCTCGCCGCCCGCACGCCCAGCGGCAGCCGGTCCACCAGCGGAGCCTGGGCCATGCGCGCGCGGATGCCCTCGCCGACGTACGACGTGCCGTTGCGCAGGTCGAAGCGCGCGGACAGGGCAAGGGCCTCCTCGCGCGCGTGGACGGCGAGTTCGCGGGCGGTCCAGTCGCGCTCGGCCGGTCCGGGCACCGACTGGGCGCCCATTCCCACGGCGGTCAGCCGGTCCATGAGGAGGGTCACGGCGGCCAGGAAGTCCAGTTGGCTGCGCGGCTGTCCGGAGTCGGTGAAGTACGCGGGGCGCTCCGCGAGGAGTTCCAGGCCGCGCGCCTCGTTGCCGGTCAGCGCGCAGAACTCGACGTGGTCCGCGTACGCGCCCCGCATGCTCTCCATGGGCCGCACCAGCCGGAAGCCGCGCAGGTGATGCGCGCGGGCCTCGTCCAGGCGGCCCAGGCGCAGCAGCGGGGCCAGGGAGGACGCCAGGACGGTGTGCGGTTCGTGGGCGCAGGTGAACTCGCCCTCCAGGACCGGCCGCCACAGGTCGAGCGCCTCGGCGTCCGCGCCCCGCTCGGCCTGCCACCAGCCCTGGCTGTGCAGTTCGCAGGCGTGGCAGTCGGCCATGCTGTCGCGGTCGGCGGCCAGCCAGGCCGCGTACGCCCGTTCGGCCCGCGGCAGGTCGCCGACATGGGCGGCCACACTGAACTCGGCGCCGCGCACTGCCCGTTCGGAGTGCCCGGCGAGCCGGTAGCGGTGCTCCATCTCGCCGAGCCACTTCTCGATGGAGGCCAGCGGGATGTGCGGCTGGTCCAGCATGCCCGTGGTCATCCACTTGAAGACCCAGTGCAGCGTGTGGACCTCGTACTCGTCGAAGTCCTCGGGCCGCTCGTCCCACAGGCGCAGCAGACGCGCGAAGGGGACGAACATCCGGTCCTTCTCGGAGCTGTAGTTGTAGGCCTTCAGCTGGTGCCCGAGCGCCTCGATCACGGCGAGCGGGATGTTCAGCTTCTCGGCCTCGGCCAGCAGCAGTTCCGCGCGCGCGTTGCGGGCCGGTCCCTCCGGCTGCTCCGAGTTCAGCGCCATGGCCTCGCGGAGGGCGTCGAAGTTCTTGATCTCGCTCATCGCCGGCCGTCCTCCGTGGGCTCCGTGGGATCACTGTGGGTGGCCCACTCCAGGAGGCCGATGAACGCACGGTTCAGCAGCGCGGAGTCCGCGGGCCGCAGCGGGCGCTGCGCCATGAGCAGGGCCTGCCCGTACAGGGACTCCGTGGCGGTGCCGATCAGTTCCCGGTCCTCCAGCGAACTGATCCTCCGGATCAGCGGGTTGAGATGGTTGAGTACCAGCCGCGCGCGCGGGGTGCTGCCCCGCAGCGAACCGAGGATGCCGGCCCACAGGTCGTCCGCCCGCTCCTCGGCCTCCGCGCGCGCCTGCTCGTGCCGGGCCGCCCGGTCGTCCAGATGCAGCGCGGGCACCGACAGCGGGTGGAAGGCGCGCAGCACGACATCGCACCCCAGGGGGTCGAGTCTGGCGCGCGCCGCCCCCAGGAAGGCCGCCAGGGACAGCTCCTCGGCCGGGTCGACCGCGTCCAGGTGCGCGGTCACGGTGTCCGCGTCCAGCTCGGCGACCACGGTCCCCGGCCGCACCGACGGCAGCGCCTCGATCAGCTCGCTGTCGTACGTGTAGCCGCCGTTGATGACACCGACGCCCTGCGCGGACGCGATCGGCGCGACCTGCCGGTACTCCTCGACGGTGCGCGTGAAGTGCACCACCGGGTGCCGCTGCGCGAACTCCTCCAGGGACAGCCGCCCGTCGGTCGTCTCGAAGGGGAGCCACGGCAGCATCGTGCGCAGCATCTCCTTGTCGTGCCTGGCCAGCGACTTGACGCCCAGATGGTGCACCGACAGGAACACGGCCAGCCGCTCCGGATCCCCGGCGGCGAGCCCTGTCAGCCAGGAGCGAATCCTTTCGCCCAGCGCCTCCCGTACGGCGGCCAGCGTCTCGTCCTCGTACAGCGACTCCCGCGAAGCCGTCGGCCGCAGGCTGTCCGTGTCGAGCACGCACCGCACGAAGAACGCCCAGTCGGGCAGCAGCTGTTCGGCCCGCTCGGTGAGCAGCATGCCCTTCAGGTGCACCCGGTGACTCGCGCGCTGCGCCGGACTCACCGACGAGGGCAGGACGTACGCCACCCCGCGGATCCCGGCGAGCGGCACGTCCAGGTCGATCGAGTCCAGCGGCGTGAACCCGAACAGGTCGTGACAGTGCCGCTGGAGGGCCACCCTCCGGGTGGCGGGCGACGGATACGGACGGTTCCAGGGCGCCGGCAGATCGGTGACCGCCTCGTCGCCCACCCGCACGTCGTACGGCAGCAGCGACCCGAAGTCCCGCGCCAGCGCCAGCACACGCTCCTCGGTGAGCCACTCGCCGGCCCCGGGCCGCGCCACCAGGTACACGGTCGTGCCCGGTTCGGCCCGGGCCGTGTCGGGCAGCGTACGCACGGTGTACGAACCGTCGTCCGCGGCCGTCCACTCCACGGGCGGCGCGTCCGGCGTACGGGCACTGCGGCTGACGACCCTGATCCGCTCGGCCACGACGAAACAGGCCAGCAGCCCGATGCCGAACTGGCCGAGGAACTCCGAACGCGCCTCCTGGATGCCCCCGGGATCCGCCCGCTTGGAACTGCGGCCGATGGTCGCGAGAAGGTTGTGCACGTCCGCCTCCGTGAGGCCGACCCCGGAGTCCTCGACCCGCAGGGTGCCGCCCTCCGCGTACAGCCGCACCCGCGCCGGGGCGTCGGGCTGCTCGGCGCGCCGGGCGGTGATCGCGTCCACGGCGTTCTGCAGCAGCTCGCGCAGATAAACCCTGGGGCTGGAGTAGAGGTGATGGGAGAGCAGGTCCACGAGGCCGCGCAGGTCGACCTGGAACGTATGCGGTGACTGGGATGCCTGGGATGCCTGTGAGGTCTGGGAGTCCATCGTCGCAGCGCCGGAGGGGGGACCAGGTTCTGGCGACGGCGCGGGGTCGGGCGGTTCCGGTGAGGCGGTGACCGCGGGGGATGGCCGGGGCGCGCCATCCTAGGCCCGGAACGAGCCGTCTGACCAGCGGATTCCCAGTATGCATACGGCAATGTCAGTGGCGTGGTGTGCAATGGATCTCGTGCCCGCACTGGAAGAACCACTGAAACAGCCGCTGAAGTCAGTGCTCGGCCCCGCCACCGCGAAGGTGATGGCCGAGCACCTCGGCCTGCACACCGTCGGCGACCTCCTGCACCACTATCCGCGCAGGTACGAGGAGCGCGGCCAGCTCACCCACCTGGCCGACCTCCCCATGGACGAGCACGTGACGGTGGTCGCGCAGGTGGCCGACGCCCGCCTGCACACCTTCGCGTCCTCGAAGGCCCCCCGGGGCAAGGGCCAGCGCCTGGAAGTCACCATCACGGACGGCAGCGGCCGGCTCCAACTGGTCTTCTTCGGCCATGGAGTCCACAAACCCCACAAGGACCTCCTCCCCGGCACCCGCGCGCTGTTCGCGGGCAAGGCCTCGGTCTTCAACCGCCGCCTCCAGCTGGCCCATCCGGCGTACGAACTGCTGCAGGGCGACACCGACGAGGCGACGGAGGCGGTCGACTCCTGGGCGGGCGCCCTGATCCCGATCTACCCGGCCACCGCGAAACTGGAGTCCTGGAAGATCGCAAAGGCTGTCCAGACGGTCATCCCGAGTGCCCAGGAGGCCGTCGACCCCCTTCCGGACTCCCTCCGGGAGGGCCGAGGCATGGCCACCCTCCCCGAAGCCCTCCTGAAGATCCATCGCCCCCACACCAAGGCGGACATCGAGTCCGCCCGCGACCGCCTCAAGTGGGACGAGGCGTTCGTCCTCCAGGTCGCCCTGGCCCGCCGCCGCCACGCGGACGCCCAACTCCCGGCGGTACCCCGCAAACCGTCCCCGGACGGCCTCCTCACCGCCTTCGACGCGAAACTCCCCTTCACCCTCACGGAGGGCCAGCAGAAGGTCTCCAAGGAGATCTTCGACGACCTCGCGGCGGAACACCCGATGCACCGGCTGCTCCAGGGGGAGGTCGGTTCGGGCAAGGCCCAGCCTCTGGACTCGCTCGTGCTCACACCCGCCGGGTTCCGCTGTATGGGTGACCTGGAGGTGGGAGACGAAATCGTCGTGCCAGACGGGGAGATCGCGCTGATCGACGGCGTCTTCCCACAAGGAGAGCGCGATGTCTGGCGCTTGGTCCTCTCGGACGGAAGCTCGGTCGAGTGCGACGACGAGCATCTTTGGATCGTCGGGACGAGTTGTGGGTGGCACCGAGGCCAGGCTCCCAAGATCATGACGACCCGGGAGATTCGCCTGGACACGTTCAAGGCAAACGGGTCTTCGAAGTGGTATCTCCCTGCGGCAGCTCCGGTCGACCTGGGAGGCGACTTCGAGCTTCCTCTCGATCCGTACCTTTTCGGCCTCCTGTTGGGAGACGGTTCATTCCGGCACAACCTGCGCCTGTCCACGATCGACGACGAGATCCATGACGCGGTAGCGACCGCCGTAGCGCCCGAATGCCGTCTGGTCCCGGTGAGGGGCTCTCGCTGTGACTACACGATTCAGCTGACCCATCGTGCGGGTGGCGTGCGCAACCCCGTGATTCGAACCCTGCGCGAGCTGAATCTGTGGGGCATGACCTCGCACGACAAATTCGTTCCGGACGAGTTCAAGAACACCTCGATCAAGAACCGTCTTGCTCTGCTGCAAGGAATCCTGGACACCGATGGCACCGTCGACAAGGACGGCTTGAGTATCTCGCTCTGTTCGGCTTCACGCAGACTCGCAGACGATGTCGCTTGGCTGGTCCGATCACTTGGCGGCCGGGCCCGTGTCCTTCCGAAGAAGGCCGCCTTCAACGTATCGGTGGCCTTGCCCGACGCGTACGGGCCCTTCAGGTTGACCCGCAAGGCAGATCGAGTGAAGTCGAGGCCGAAATACAACACGTTCCGACGCGGAATCCGCGCGGTTGAGTATGTGGGACGCAAGCCTGTCCAGTGCATCAGCGTGGCGCATCCCAGTCGTGCCTACGTCACCGACAACTTCACAGTGACCCACAACACTATGGTGGCCCTCCGCGCCATGCTCGCCGTCGTCGACGCAGGCGGTCAGGCCGCGATGCTCGCGCCCACCGAGGTGCTCGCCCAGCAGCACCACCGGTCGATCACCGAGATGATGGGGGAGTTGGCGGAGGGCGGGATGCTCGGCGGCGCAGACCGGGCCACCAAGGTGGTCCTCCTGACCGGCTCCATGGGCACCGCCGCCCGCCGCCAGGCGCTCCTGGACCTCGTCACCGGCGAGGCGGGGCTCGTGATCGGCACGCACGCGCTGATCGAGGACAAGGTCCAGTTCCACGACCTCGGCCTGGTCGTCGTCGACGAACAGCACCGCTTCGGCGTCGAACAGCGCGACGCCCTGCGCGGCAAGGGCAAACAGCCCCCGCACCTCCTCGTCATGACGGCCACCCCGATTCCGCGCACGGTCGCCATGACCGTCTTCGGCGACCTGGAGACGTCGGTCCTGGACCAGCTCCCCGCAGGGCGCCTGCCCATCGCCAGCCATGTCGTCCCGGCCGCGGACAAGCCCCATTTCCTGGCGCGCGCGTGGGAGCGCGTGCGCGAGGAGGTGGGCAAGGGGCATCAGGCGTACGTCGTCTGCCCCCGCATCGGGGATGAGGAGGACGACCCGAAGAAGGCCGGCAAGAAGAAGTCCCACGAGAGCGAGGCCGAGGCCGAGAAACGCCCACCGCTCGCCGTCGTGGAGGTGGCCGACCAACTCACCCGGGGGCCTCTCCAGGGGCTGAAGGTCGAGATCCTGCACGGCCGTATGCATCCCGACGACAAGGACGCCGTGATGCGCCGCTTCACCGCCGGGGAGACGGACGTCCTGGTGGCCACCACGGTCATCGAGGTCGGCGTCAACGTGCCGAACGCGACCGTGATGGTGATCATGGACGCCGACCGTTTCGGTGTCTCCCAGCTCCACCAGCTCCGGGGGCGAGTCGGCCGCGGGTCGGCAGCCGGTCTCTGCCTCCTGGTCAGCGAGATGCCCGAGGCGAGCCCCGCCCGCCAGCGCCTCAACTCCGTCGCCGCCACCCTCGACGGCTTCGAACTGTCCCGCATCGACCTGGAACAGCGCCGTGAGGGCGATGTCCTGGGCCAGGCCCAGTCCGGCGCCCGCACCTCCCTGCGGATGCTCACCGTCATCGACGACGAGGAGATCATCGCGGAGGCGAGGGAGGAGGCGGCGGCCGTGGTCGCCGCCGACCCGGACCTGGAGAACCTCCCGGGCCTGCGCACGGCCCTGGACGCGCTACTGGACGAGGAGAGGGAGCAGTACTTGGACAAGGGGTGAGGCGGACGTGCCCCAAAGGGGCGCGAGGCTGTGTCGATAGGCGGCTCCGCCGCGTGGGCGCGAGCAACCACGATGGACCCGCAGTTGCCAACAACACAAAGCACCCCCTACCCCCGCCTGCGAAACTGGATCCCAGATCACCCCATGGACAAGGACCCCAGATGACCCGCGTGATCGCCGGCACAGCCGGCGGACGCCGCCTAGCCGTCCCGCCGGGAACAGGCACGCGCCCCACCTCCGACCGCGCCCGAGAGGGCCTCTTCTCCACCTGGCAGGCCCTCCTCGGCGGCCCCCTGGACGGCGAGCGCGTCCTCGACCTGTACGCCGGATCGGGCGCCGTCGGCCTGGAGGCGCTCAGCCGCGGTGCCGGGCACACCCTGCTCGTGGAGGCCGACGCCCGCGCCGCCCGCATCATCGGCGAGAACGTGAAGGCGCTCGGGCTGCCCGGCGCCGAGGTCCGGGCCGGCAAGACGGAACAGATTGTTCGGACGGCGTCCACACAGCCGTACGACATCGTCTTCCTCGACCCGCCGTACGCCGTTCCGGACGACGATCTTCGCGAGATCCTGCTCACACTCCGGGCCGGGGGCTGGCTCGCGGCCGAAGCCCTCGTCACCGTGGAGCGCAGCACCAGAGGCGGTGAATTCCCGTGGCCGGACGGTTTCGAAGCGCTCCGGTCCCGTCGCTACGGCGAGGGAACGTTTTGGTACGGTCGCGCCGCCTCTACGTGCGAAGACGCACGATGACCGGACCGGAGAGCGAGGGATCACTAGTGCGCCGCGCCGTCTGTCCCGGGTCGTTCGACCCGATCACCAACGGACACCTCGACATCATTTCCCGCGCCTCCCGTCTGTACGACGAGGTCTATGTCGCGGTCATGATCAACAAATCCAAGAAGGGCCTCTTCGAGGTCGACGAACGGATCGACCTGATCCGCCAGGTCACCGCCGAGTTCGGAAACGTCCGGGTCGAGTCCTTCCACGGCCTCCTCGTCGACTTCTGCAAGCAGCGTGACATTCCGGCCATCGTCAAGGGCCTGCGCGCTGTGAGCGACTTCGACTACGAACTCCAGATGGCCCAGATGAACAACGGTCTGTCGGGCGTCGAGACGCTCTTCGTGCCGACCAATCCCACCTACAGTTTTCTTTCCTCCTCGCTCGTCAAGGAGGTCGCCGCCTGGGGCGGGGACGTCTCCCACCTCGTGCCGCCGCTCGTCCTGGAAGCCCTCGACGGGCGCCTCAAGAGGGACTGACGAACAGGCTGACGAAGGACTGACAGACCGTCACTCGGTGTCGGGCGGGTCGGCAGAGTCGTACAGTCGACCCGTCCGTCTTCATCACAGCTGTAGAGAGTGGCGAGCACACGGTGGACGTGCAGAAGAAGCTCGACGAGATCGTCTCCTCGGTCTCCAGTGCCCGGTCGATGCCCATGTCGGCCTCGTGCGTGGTCAACCGCGCCGACCTGCTCGCGATGCTGGAAGAGGTGCGCGCGGCTCTGCCCGGCTCCCTCGCGCAGGCGCAGGAGCTGATCGGCGACCGGGAACAGCTGGTCGAGCAGGCCCGCCAGGAGGCCGACCGGATCATCCGGACCGCGCACGACGAGCGCGGCTCCCTGATCTCCGACACGGAGGTCGCCCGCCGCTCCCAGAGCGAGGCCGACCGCATCCTCGCCGAGGCCCGCAAAGAGGCCGAGGACGTCCGCGCCGAGGCCGACGACTACGTCGACTCCAAGCTCGCCAACTTCGAGGTCGTCCTCACCAAGACCCTCGGCTCGGTCGGCCGCGGCAGGGAGAAGCTGCTCGGCACCGGCCCAGGCCTGGACGACCAGGGATACGAGGACGAGGACGCCCCCGAGCGCAGCCACGACCCCGAGACCCTGCGCGTCAACGCCGACAAATACGTCGACGTGAAGCTCGGTGCCTTCGAGGCCGTCCTCGCCAAGACCCTGGAGGCGGTCGGCCGCGGCCGGCAGACCCTGCACGGCCGTATCGCCAGCGACGACCTCGGCTCCCTCGGCCAGGACGACGACGGCACCCCCAGGCAGCACACCAGCGACGCCGACTACCTGGCCGACCTCGCCGACTCCCCGGACACCCTCGGCGAACAGCCCCGGGCGGCGGAGATCCCGGCCCAGCAGCAGTACGGCCAGCAGGACCAGTACGGCTACCAGCAGCCCGCCGACCCCTACGCCGGCTACCAGCAGGCGTACGCCCCGCAGCAGGACCAGTACGGCTACCAGTCCGCCGACCCCTACGCCTACCAGGCGTACGACGGCTCGCAGGTCGCCTACGACCCCGCCCAGGTACAGCAGGGCTATGCCCAGCCGGAGCAGCAACAGCAGCAGGCGCACGCCCTCGACGAGACCAGTCTCTTCGACACCGGCATGATCAGCGCCGAGCAGCTGCGCGCCTACGAACAGGGGCGCGGCGGGCAGTGAACGCCCGCCCCTGCAGAGACCGGACGGGGACCGGATTGGGCCGTGGGCGGAAGGTCCAGTATCCTGGCTCTTCGGTCGCGTGTATCTCTGCGATCACCGCTGCCCGGAGGACGAGCAGCTGAGCATCGAAGATCGAAAGCAGGAATGGCTCTGAACGCCCGCCTCGACCACCGCAACCCCCTCGTGTTCGACACACACGAACTGGGTCGGCGTCCTGGCGCGCTGCAGCGCCTGACCCGTGAGATCGACGCTCCCAAGGATCTCGGGATCCAGGGGGTCATCGGAGTGCCGGAAGGCGTGCCGATGGTGCTCAAACTCCGCCTGGAGTCGGTCATGGAAGGTGTGCTTGTCACAGGCACCGCCCGTGCACGGGCCAAGGGGGAGTGCGTAAGGTGTCTGGAGCCGCTTGAGCAGGAGCTCACAGCGGACTTCCAGGAGATGTTCTCGTACCCTGACGCCGACGACCGGGGCCGCGTAAAAGCGGAGCCGGCCGACGACGCCGAGGACGACGAGGACGTGCTCTTCATCGAGGACGGCTTGTTCGACCTCGAATCCGTGCTGCGTGATGCGGTGGTGCTCGCACTGCCGATGCAGCCGGTGTGCCAGGACGACTGTCCCGGTCTGTGCTCCGAGTGTGGAGCGCGACTGGCTGACGACCCGGAACACCACCATGACGCCGTCGACATTCGTTGGGCGGCACTGCAGGGACTCGTAGGTTCACTCGAACCCGGCGAGAAGGACGAGATCAGCGACGCCGAAGCGGAAGCGGGCGTCGACGAGAAGCAGGAGAAGTAGCCGTGGCTGTTCCGAAGCGGAAGATGTCGCGCAGCAACACGCGCCACCGCCGGTCGCAGTGGAAGGCTGCGGTCCCCACTCTGGTTGCGTGCGAGCGCTGCCAGGAGCCCAAGCTGCAGCACATCGCGTGCCCGTCTTGCGGCACTTACAACAAGCGCCAGGTCCTCGAGGTCTGAGCGGCCGGTGAGAGGCTCCATGTCTGACGCCCAGGCGGACTCGACCGCCAAGAAAAAGGCGGACACAGCCTCGTCCCACACGCTTCTGGAAGGGCGGCTCGGCTACCAGCTTGAGTCCGCCCTTCTGGTGCGTGCGCTGACCCATCGTTCGTACGCGTACGAGAACGGCGGTCTGCCCACCAATGAGCGGTTGGAGTTCCTCGGGGACTCCGTGCTCGGTCTGGTGGTCACGGACACGCTGTATCGCACCCACCCCGACCTCCCAGAAGGCCAGTTGGCCAAGCTGCGGGCCGCGGTGGTCAATTCTCGTGCACTCGCGGAGGTGGGCCGTGGGCTCGAACTCGGCTCCTTCATCCGGCTAGGCCGTGGTGAAGAGGGCACGGGCGGGCGGGACAAGGCGTCCATCCTCGCCGACACCCTTGAAGCGGTGATCGGCGCTGTCTATCTCGACCAGGGTCTCGACGCGGCGGGCGAACTCGTCCACCGTCTCTTCGACCCGCTGATCGAGAAATCCTCGAACCTCGGTGCCGGCCTGGACTGGAAGACCAGTCTCCAGGAGCTCACCGCGACCGAAGGGCTCGGCGTGCCCGAGTACCTGGTCACGGAGACCGGCCCGGACCACGAGAAGACCTTCACTGCTGCCGCCCGCGTCGGAGGCGTCTCGTACGGCACCGGCACCGGCCGCAGCAAGAAGGAGGCGGAGCAGCAGGCCGCGGAATCGGCCTGGCGTTCCATCCGTGCGGATGCGGATGAACGTGTGAAGGTCGCTGCCGCGGAGGCGGTGGCTGTGGCCGCAGCTGAGGCCGCGGTGCCTGTACCTGTGCCTGTTGAGGATGACGCCGAGGCGCCTTCCTCAACGTCTGCCTGAGTCTGTGTGCACCAGTGCTTGTCCCTGGCGGGACGGGCACTGGTGTTCTTCGGTTTTTCGTTGTCCGCGGGCCGGTGAGGGCTGGTCGCGCAGTTCCCCGCGCCCCTAAAGGCCCAAAGCCAGGGGGTTTCCATGCCTGAGTTGCCCGAAGTCGAGGTCGTACGGCGGGGGTTGGCTCGGTGGGTGGCCCAGCGCACCGTTGCCGACGCCGAGGTGTTGCATCCTCGGGCCGTGCGGCGGCATGTCGCCGGGGGCGATGACTTCGTGCATCGGCTCCAGGGGCATCGCATCGGTACGCCCAGCCGGCGTGGCAAGTATCTGTGGCTGCCGTTGGAGGACACCGGGCAGTCGGTCCTGGCGCATCTCGGGATGAGTGGTCAGCTGCTGATGCAGCCGCCCGAGGCCGTCGACGAGAAACATCTGCGTATTCGCGTCCGCTTCGCCGACGACCTGGCCACCGAGCTGCGCTTCGTCGACCAACGCACCTTCGGCGGGCTGTCGTTGCACGACAACACCCCCGACGGGCTGCCCGACGTCATCGCCCACATCGCGCGTGACCCCCTCGACCCGCTGTTCGACGACGAGGCCTTCCATCAGGCGCTGCGCCGGAAGCGGACGACCATCAAACGGGCCCTGCTCGACCAGTCGTTGATCAGCGGCGTGGGCAACATCTACGCGGACGAGGCCCTTTGGCGCTCCCGGGTCCACTACGAACGCCCGACCGCGGGCTTCACCCGCCCGCACACCGCCGAACTCCTGGGCCACGTACGGGATGTGATGAACGCGGCGCTGGACGTGGGCGGCACGAGTTTCGACAGTCTGTACGTCAACGTCAATGGCGAATCCGGATACTTCGACCGCTCGCTCGACGCGTACGGACGCGAGGGACTGCCCTGCAAGCGCTGTGCGACGCCGATGTTGCGTCGCCCCTGGATGAACCGGTCCAGCTACTTCTGCCCGAAGTGCCAGCGGGCGCCGCGTATTTCGGCGTAGACGGTCACGGGTTCTGCTGTCGAGGGGCGCGTGTCTCGTCGTACTTCTCGCGTGCTGCCAGCACGGAGTCCATGCGGCCCTCCACGAAGTGGATGAGCGCCAGCAGCCGTTGGGCGACCTCGTGGCCCAGAGAGGTCAGCTCGTAGTCCACGCGGGGCGGGTTCGTCGGCTGGGCCTCGCGGTGGACCAGGCCGTCGCGCTCCAGGGCCTGGAGGGTCTGGGAGAGCATTTTCTCGCTCACGCCGTCGACGCGGCGGCGCAACTCGTTGAAGCGGAGCGAGCCCTCCTGCAGGGCGCCGAGTGTGAGCGCGCCCCAACGGCCCGTGACGTGCTCCAGCGTGCCGCGCGACGGACACGCCTTGGCGAACACGTCGTAGGGGAGGGGCTGCTCCTCCGTGGCGTTCATCATGACTCCAGCGTACGCGAGCGCAGCGCTGACCTGAAGATTGCGCTAACCCGTAGTTAGTGCAATCTTCAGGCGGTCCGGACGGTCGCGCCGGTCAGTAGCCGAAGTCCTGAGTCCACCAGGGGCCGCCCGAGCCGAAGTGGACGCCCACTCCCAGCGTCTTGAAGTCGCAGTTCAGGATGTTCGCCTTGTGGCCGGGGCTGTTCATCCAGGCCACCATCACCGCGGCCGCGTCGGCCTGGCCCCGGGCGATGTTCTCGCCGCCGAGGCTGGTGATGCCGGCCTTGTCCGCCCGGTCCCAGGGTGAGAGACCGTCGGGGTCGGTGTGGTCGAAGAAGTCCCGGGCGGCCATGTCCTCGCTGAACGCCTCCGCCAGGTCCTGCAGCGCGCTGTTCGCGGACACCGCGCTGCAGCCCACCTTCGCCCGCTCCTCGTTGACGAGCTGGAGCACCTCCGCCTCGGCGGCGGCCTGCGCGGACACGGTGATGGGGGCGGAGGTCTGCTGCTTCGAAGTCTCGTTCGCCTTCGGCGGAGTGGGCGCCGGAGCCGTCGTCGGTGCCTCGCTGGGCGTGACCGCCGACTTCTTCGGCGGGGCCTTGGTCGCCGGGGCGGCCGAAGCCGTCGACTGCGAGGGGGATGGGGAAGAGGGCGATGTGTCGCGATCCGAGTCGCGGCTCGTCGACGTACCGCTGTCGCGGTCCGTGTCGGCGTTGCCGGACGTGCCCCCCTGCTGGGTCTCGGCGTTCGTCGGGGAGTCGGCGGCCTGCACCTTGTCGCCGCTGCTGCTGCCACCGATCGTGTACTTGTCACCGCCGGGCAGCACGCCCGTGGCGACCGCGACGGTACCCAGGGCGACCGCGGCGGAGACGCCCAGCAGGCCCGTACGGACCGGCCTGGACGACCGCTTCTTGCGGCGCCCACGGGTGCTGCCGTTCCCGGGTCCGCCGAAGGGACCGTCGCCGTTCATCGCCGTATGGGCGCCCGTGACGTCCGGGGCGAAGAGGTAGGCGTCGCTCGTCGCGTAGGCGTCGGATTGCGCCTCGGGGTGCAGATACGGGGCGATGCCCACCGTGGTTGGGGCGTCCTCCCACAGCGTGCTGTACGCGGTGTGAGGTGTGTGTGGGACAGGGGAGTCGTACGGTCCCTGGCCGGATCCGTAACCTCCCGTGTCCGAATCGTATGTTTCCGTGACCCCCGTGGCGCGACCTGTGGTGGCGCTTCCGGCGGCGGAGCGTCGGTGGCGTCCCATGTTTTGGCCTTCCTCGTCCTTGCGGTCAGGATTACTCACTCGAACGAGTGAGTTTCATATGAGATTCGTTGGGTGGGGACGGTACCCCATGGCGCAAGGGGAGGAAGTGCTCAGAGAGACATTGGCCCGTTAGCGTGCGTCCATGAACGAGGATGTGCGACTGGTCGCCTGGGTGCGCGGACGCGTCCAGGGCGTGGGTTTCCGCTGGTTCACGCGGGCCAGGGCGCTGGAGATCGGCGGGCTGAGTGGTTTTGCTCTCAATTTGGACGACGGACGTGTGCAAGTGGTCGCGGAAGGCACGCGTCAGGGCTGTGAAGGACTGCTCGACTGGCTGCGCGGTGACGACACGCCCGGCCGCGTGGACGGCGTCACCGAGATCTGGGACACACCTCGTCGGATCTACGACGGGTTCGCCATCCGCTGAGGCGGTTCTGTAAAGCGGCCCAGGCAGCACCCCGTAGACATGCCACAACATGCCACGCGCGCCTGTCCACGGCAGAAACTGCCTGGTGGTTGCCAAGAAGGGCAGGTCGTGGCAGGCTCCGCAGAAAACGCTTGTCACCAGGCCCTCGGGCCCCGCCGGAGTCGCCGCGCCGCCCGCCAGAGGCCGCGCGCCCCGTGCCGCCCGCCAATACAGGGCGTGATCGTGTTGACCGTCAAACTTTTTGGTGAGACTCTGAAAGCCCCGCGCACCTTAGCTGTTTGGCATGTAAGAACGGCAGTAAAAACCCAAGCAAGAGCTGCACAGTGCCAAGCATCGCGGGTGCGATTCCCTCACGACCCACACCGCTTCGGTCGGTCACTCAGTGTGGAGGACCATCCATCATGGCAAAGGCGCTTCTCGGTTACGTCGGCGGCTCTGACCCGCGACTCCTCGCCGAGATGCGACGGCTCCAGCAGCGCGTACAGGACCTGGAATCCGAACTCGGACGCATCCAGGCGGAGAACGACGAGCTGACGGCTGCCGCTTCTCACGATTCGCTTCTCGAGAGCATCGACGCACGCCAGGCAGAGCCCGCGCTCACCTGATCACTGCGTCTGTAACGCATCGCATCAGTACCGCGCATCGCACCAGGCACCCAGTGGTCGAGCTGTTGGCATCAACCGCTGAGCTGTCGAAGTTTGGCCAGAGTATTGCAAGGGACGCTTCGGCGTCCCTTCTTTATTTCCCCGTGCTGCCCGTCTGCTCCCCCATGGTCCAGAGTGGTTGCTTCCCCAAGGTGTCCACCCTCTTTAACGTCTGATGTGCCCTGCACGTTCATCGGCGAAACCGCCGGGGGGTATCCAGGGGTTCATCATGTGACATACCGGCGGAAGGTAGAGTCCAGCGGCGTGCACCTCAAGGCCCTGACCCTCCGAGGGTTCAAGTCGTTCGCCTCGGCGACCACGCTCCGGTTCGAACCGGGCATCACGTGTGTCGTGGGGCCCAACGGCTCGGGCAAGTCCAATGTCGTGGACGCGCTCAGCTGGGTGATGGGCGAGCAGGGCGCCAAGTCGTTGCGCGGCGGCAAGATGGAGGACGTCATCTTCGCCGGCACCACCGGGCGCCCGCCGCTCGGCCGCGCCGAAGTGTCCCTCACCATCGACAACTCCGACGGCGCGCTGCCCATCGAGTACGCCGAGGTCACCATCACGCGGATCATGTTCCGCAACGGCGGCAGCGAGTACCAGATCAACGGCGACACCTGCCGGCTGCTGGACATCCAGGAGCTGCTGTCCGACTCCGGCATCGGCCGCGAGATGCACGTCATCGTCGGCCAGGGCCAGCTGGACTCCGTACTGCACGCCGATCCGATGGGCCGCCGCGCCTTCATCGAGGAGGCGGCGGGCGTACTGAAGCACCGCAAGCGCAAGGAGAAGGCGCTGCGCAAGCTGGACGCGATGCAGGCGAACCTCGCCCGCGTCCAGGACCTCACCGACGAACTGCGGCGTCAGCTGAAGCCGCTGGGACGGCAGGCGGCGGTCGCGCGCCGGGCCGCGGTCATCCAGGCGGATCTGCGTGACGCCCGGCTCCGGCTTCTCGCCGACGATCTCGTACGGCTGCGAGGGGCCCTCCAGACAGAGGTCGCGGACGAGGCCGCGCTCAAGGAGCGCAAGGACGCGGCGGAGGCCGAGCTGAAGAAGGCCCTCCAGCGCGAAGCGCTGCTGGAGGACGAGGTACGGCAGCTCACGCCGCGCCTCCAAGGCGCGCAGCAGACCTGGTACGAGCTCTCCCAGCTCGCCGAACGGGTGCGAGGCACCGTCTCGCTGGCCGACGCGCGCGTGAAGAGCGCCACCTCCGCCCCGGACGACGAGCGGCGCGGACGTGAACCCGAGGACATGGAGCGCGAGGCCGCGCGTATCCGTGAGCAGGAGGCCGAGCTGGAAGCGGCCCTGGAAGCGGCCGAACACGCGCTGGAGGACACGGTCGAGCACCGGGCCGAGCTGGAGCGCGGACTCGCGGTCGAGGAGCGGCGCCTGAAGGACGTGGCCCGCGCGATCGCCGACCGCCGCGAGGGACTGGCCCGGCTGAACGGCCAGGTCAACGCCGCCCGTTCGCGTGCGGCGAGCGCTCAGGCCGAGATCGACAGGCTCGCCACCGCCCGCGACGAGGCGCGGGAACGGGCGGTCGCGGCCCAGGAGGAGTACGAGACCCTGCAGGCCGAGGTCGACGGCCTCGACGCGGGCGACGCGGACCTGGCGGAGCGGCACGACGCGGCGAAGGCCGCCCTCGCCGACGCGGAAGCAGGCCTCACGGCGGCCCGTGAGGCGGCCACGGCGGCGGAACGCCGCCGCGCCGCCACCCAGGCCCGCCACGAGGCACTGGCGCTCGGTCTGCGCCGCAAGGACGGGT
>NZ_JAAGLU010000569.1 GCF_010550245.1 Streptomyces sp. SID12501 | reverse complement strand
CCTGTGGCGCCTCGGCGACGTGCTGACGGGGGCCGACGCATGAGGGCCGTCCTGATCTCGGGCGGCATCTCGATGCTGCTCGCGCTGCTCGGCACGCCGCTGTTCATCCGGTTCCTGGTCCGTCGTCAGTACGGTCAGTTCATCCGGCAGGACGGGCCGACCGCGCACTTCACCAAGCGTGGCACGCCCACGATGGGCGGCGTCGTCATCATCGGCGCGACGCTCGTCGGCTGGGCGCTCGGCCTGCTGCTGACGGGGACCCGTCCGAGCGCGTCGGCGCTGCTCGCGCTGTTCCTCATGACCGGGCTGGGGGTCGTCGGCTTCCTCGACGACTTCATCAAGATCTCCCGGCAACGGTCCCTCGGGCTGTCGCCGCTGTGGAAGATCGTGGGACAGGGCGTCGTGGGCGTCGTGTTCTCGGTGCTCGCGCTGCAGTTCCCCAACGGGCAGTTCCGCA
>NZ_JAAGLU010000568.1 GCF_010550245.1 Streptomyces sp. SID12501 | reverse complement strand
CCATCCGGGAGTCGGCCGCGACGTGCTCGTTGAACGCGTGCACGCTCGCGCCCCGACTCTCCGGGGACTCGTCCAGAACGGTCCCGTGGAACAGGGTGTTGTCCGTGACGATGAGGCCGCCCGGGCGCAGCCGCGGCACGAGCTCCTCCCAGTAGAGGATCTGGCTCTGCTTGTCGGCGTCCACGTACGCCAGGTCGATGTGCTCCCGGGCCGGCATCGCGCGGAGCGTGTCCAGGGCGGGGGCGATGCGCAGGTCGATGCGGTCGGCGACGCCGGCGGCCTCCCAGGCCTCGCGCCCGTACGCCGTCCACTCCTCCGACACGTCGCAGGCGATGAGGCGGCCGTCGGCCGGGAGCGCCTGGGCCATGGACAGGGCGGAGAAGCCGGTGAAGGTGCCCACTTCCACGATGTGCCGCGCGCCCGTCAGCCGGACGAGGAAGGCCAGCAGCAGCCCCTT
>NZ_JAAGLU010000567.1 GCF_010550245.1 Streptomyces sp. SID12501 | reverse complement strand
GACACCGAGTGCCTCGACTCCACGACGGGCGGCTCGCAGGTCGACACCTACCTCACGGACGTGCTCGTCCCGTGGGTCGACGCGCACTACCGGACGGTCGCCGACCGGTCGGGGCGCGCGTTCGGCGGGTTCTCGTCGGGCGGCTACTGCGCGCTCGACCACGGCCTGCGGCACGCCGACCAGTTCGCCGCGATCCTCGCGATGGGCCCCTACGCCGACCCGGGCGAGGGCGGGCACGCCATGCTCGCGACGCAGGCCGAGTGGGACGCGCACGACGTCACGAAGTACGCCCCGACGATCGCGCTGCCGTCGCCGCTGACGTTGTTCCTCTCGGTGCCCGCGGACGAGAACAGCATGAGCGTGCGGCACGCGGCCCAGGTCGCGACGACGCTCGCGGGCCGCGGCGTGGACGCCGTGTGGCGCGAGGAGCCCGGCCAGACGCACACCTGGCCGCTGG
>NZ_JAAGLU010000566.1 GCF_010550245.1 Streptomyces sp. SID12501 | reverse complement strand
ACCCCCTATCCTGGGCCCAGGATCTCCATATCCGCCGGAAGCGTCACCGAGGCCCTCGCTCAGCGCTATGCGTTGTCGATCGACGAGATTCGACGCCTCAATCCAAATACCGGGACGTTGCCGATGTTCCGTGGCAGACGCGACGCCGACATCACACTGGAAATCTACAACCGCCACCCTGTTTTATTGGCCGACTCCGCTTCGGAGAACCCCTGGTCACTGCGCTTTGGAACCGTATTCCACATGGCGAACGACTCGTCATTGTTCCTAACGCGCGAAGAGCTGGAGAGGGGCGGAGCGCGACTCGACGGATGGGCCTTCACGGATGGCACTCGGCGTTGGCTCCCCTTGTACGAGGGAAAGATGGTTTCCATCTATGATCACCGGCACGGAGACTACCGCGGTGTCACCATCGTTCCTGGACGGGAAGTTCGGGCAATCCCTTCACCACACCCCGC
>NZ_JAAGLU010000565.1 GCF_010550245.1 Streptomyces sp. SID12501 | reverse complement strand
CCGGCTCCGGGCCGCCGGGCGGGCCGAGGTCGACCTCGACATCGACCTGACGCCCCATCACGTCGGCCGGGTTCCGCGCGAGGTGGCGGCGACCGCCCACCGGGCGGTCGTGGAGGCACTGACCAACATCCGCCGGCACGCCCCGACCACTCCGCTGGTCCGCGTCCGGATACAGCCCGACCTCTCCGGTCCGGTGCCCCTGCTGGCCGTTTCCGTGACCAACAGCGCCCCGTCCCTCCACGGCGGCGGGGCCGGTGAACGGGCGCGCCGCGGCGGCGGTTCGGGGCTGGCGGGACTCGCCGAACGCGTGGAGGCGCTCGGCGGCACCTTCGACTTCGGCACTCCGTCCGACGGGGGGTGGCGGACGTCCGCCACGCTGCCCATCGGCGAATGACCCCACGGGATGGTGAATAGCAGGATCTCCGACCATCCCGCAATATCACTTCGAGACTTCTGAT
>NZ_JAAGLU010000564.1 GCF_010550245.1 Streptomyces sp. SID12501 | reverse complement strand
ACGACGGGGTGGCTGTAGCCGAGCGCGAACTCGAGGTTGCTGCCCTTCGCCGTCACGCGGTAACCGGTGCCGACGATCTCGAGCTTCTTGGTGTAGCCCTCCGTGACGCCGGTGACCAGGTTGGCCAGCAGCGTGCGGGTCAGGCCGTGCAGCGAGCGCGAGGCGCGCTCGTCGTCGGGACGCGTCACCACGAGGGCGCCGGCGTCGTCGCGGTCCACCGCGATGGGGGCGGCGACCGTGTGGGTGAGCTCCCCCTTGGGGCCCTTCACCGTCACCACGCGGCCGTCGATCGTCACGTCGACACCCGAAGGCACCGGGACGGGGATCCTGCCGATTCGAGACATGGCTGTTCTCCTCTCCGTCTCGGGCTTACCAGACGTAGGCGAGGACTTCCCCGCCCACACCCTTCTTGGCTGCCTGCTTGTCGGTCAGCAGGCCGGAGGACGTGGACAGGATCG
>NZ_JAAGLU010000563.1 GCF_010550245.1 Streptomyces sp. SID12501 | reverse complement strand
CCGGACCGAGGCGACGGGGTTCAGCCGACGGGCGGCGTCTCGTGCTCGAGCCGGCCCTCGCGGTCCACCCGGGCGGCGCGCACGCGCGAGGCGATGACCGCGCCGAACGCGATGGCCGTCGCGACGACCGCGATGGAGAGCCGCACGACGTGGTTGGCGTCGTCGCCGACGGAGACGACGACCACGGCGGGCGCGATGAGCACCGACACGAGGTTCATGACCTTAATGAGCGGGTTGATCGCGGGCCCGGCGGTGTCCTTGACCGGGTCGCCGACGGTGTCGCCGATGACGGCCGCGGCGTGCGCGGGCGAGCCCTTCCCGCCGTAGTTCCCGTCCTCGATGATCTTCTTGGCGTTGTCCCACGTGCCGCCCGAGTTCGCGAGGAACACGGCCATGAGCACGCCGGACCCGATCGCGCCGGCGAGGAACCCGGCGAGCAGCCCGACGCCGAGCCCGAAC
>NZ_JAAGLU010000562.1 GCF_010550245.1 Streptomyces sp. SID12501 | reverse complement strand
AGGTGGCCGCCTGCAGCAGCCAGATCCAGGCACCGGAGGTGCCGAGCGCCACCAAGGAGAGGGTGGCGGCGGCCTGCACGACCCCGCCGAGCACGATCGCGCGCCGGTTGCCGAACCGGCCCACCGCCCGTCCGCCGAGCACCCCGCCGACGACCGTGCCGATGCCGAGGACGCCGAAGGCGAGTCCGGTGGCGAGCGGGGAGTAGCCGAGGACTTCCCGGAGGTAGAGGGTGAGCAGGAAGACCAGCGAGGTCTCCGTGACGAAGGCGATCAGCCCGGCCGCGTTGCCCCAGACCACGCTGCGCCGCTTCAGGATGTGGACCGGGACGAGCGGGGCCGCCGCCCGTCGTTCGATGCGGACGAAGGCGGCCAGGAGCGCGGCGCCGGCGGCCAGGGAGGCCAGCGTGGTGGGGGTGGTCCAGCCGGTTTCGCCGGCCCGGGTGAGTCCGAGGACGAGCA
>NZ_JAAGLU010000561.1 GCF_010550245.1 Streptomyces sp. SID12501 | reverse complement strand
GCCATCAGGAGGGCGAGGGCGTCGTCGTGGCCGGGGTCGCAGTCGATGATGATCGGTACGGGCACGGGCGGGTCCTCCGCGTCGGGAGCAGCTGACGGGCCCAGTCTGCCCCGCGCCGGACGCCGCGAGCCGTCCGCCGCCCGGGACCTGGCCGAATGTGACCGGAGCCGGAGGAGCGCGGTCGGTCGGCGGAACCGGGCCGGCGCCGCCCGACCGGCGATGCCCCCACCCCGCCCCCGGGGACCGTTCGCGTGCGCCTTCCTTAGCGGAACGTTAGATCTGCGCGGCGGACCTTGTCCGCCGGCGAGGGCGACCGCATGCTCTGGGCACTCCCCCACCGCCGGGGCGTTCCCCCCTCACCCTTCTGGGTCTTCCCTCCGGAGCCGCCATGTCCGCGCCCGCCGTCGTGCCCGTACCGCCCTCGTCCGCGGAGGAGCGCAAGAAGCGCCGTCTCGCCCT
>NZ_JAAGLU010000560.1 GCF_010550245.1 Streptomyces sp. SID12501 | reverse complement strand
AGCAAGGTGAAGGCGCACGACGAGCTGAACGGCGCCGGCATCGGCGACCTGGTCGAGATCATGGAGACCCGGCCGCTGTCGGCGACCAAGCGCTGGCGCGTCGTCGAGATCCTCGAGAAGGCCAAGTGACACGGGCCGGCGGCCCCCTCGTGGGGTCGCCGGCACCTGCAAGCAGCACCATGACAGTTGCCCACGGCGCGGGCGGGCCCGCCCGCCCGCGGCGTGTGCACCACGGCAACCATCCGTATGGCCAGGCTCGGCGCCACGGCTGACCGAGAACCCGCCAGACGACAGGAGTAGCTAGATGATCCAGCAGGAGTCGCGACTGCGTGTCGCCGACAACACGGGTGCGAAGGAGATTCTCTGCATCCGTGTGCTCGGCGGCTCCGGCCGTCGCTACGCCGGTATCGGCGACGTCATCGTCGCCACCGTCAAGGACCCGATCCCCGGCGCCAACGTA
>NZ_JAAGLU010000055.1 GCF_010550245.1 Streptomyces sp. SID12501 | reverse complement strand
CTTGGCGATCTGACCGACCGAACGGTCACCGCGCCGGCACAGCTCGACGATCTCAGCCTTGAACTCCGGCGTGAACGAACGGCGAGGCCGAGGCTTCTTCTTCCCCATGCTCTCCATGATGGACATCCTCCCGGGGCAGAACCCCTGATCTCGAATGTCCGTCAAAGCGGATCAAGCCCAGTCATGACTTCGCGCTTGCTGATCTCGGTCCACTCGTTGGCGCGCAGCAGCTCGTAGACGATGCGGGCACGGTTGGCGGTGTGGTCGGCGCCCATGAGGTCGAAGACGACCAGGGCGTGACCGGTGAAGTAGTCCGAGAGCTTCACCGCGTCGCGCATGGTGTCGGCGGTGATGGGCTGGGTGTGCCCGTTCTCGGTGTGCGTGGCGAGATGGAGCAGCCCGGCGAGGCGGCAGGTCGCGCCGCCCAGCTTCGCGGCCCAGTTCCCGATGTGTCCGAGGTCCCCACCGCGCTTGCGCAGCCGCGGTTCCTGCCGCCGCTCGTAGGCGACCAGCACATCGTTCGCCTCAGGTGAGAGCTGTAGGAGCGCCGGGTCTGTCCAATCCGCGAGGGACATGGTCAGCGCGATGACGCGTTCCTCGTAGGTGTCGGCCACCTCGTCGGGGATGGTGTCAGGCAGGATCTTGCGGTGCCCCACGAGGGAAGTCGGCAGCGAGTACAGGAACCGGGCCAACAGGCCCCTGTCCCCTGCTCCTTTGATGCGGCCGATGTCTTCCAGGACGGACGGCTGCGGCTCACGCGTGCAGCCCTCCGCAATGGTCTCCCACTCAAGCCAGGGCGGCGCCTGCCTACAGCCTGAGAGTACGAAGAGATAACTGAGCGAGGACACGGTTCCGTCCCAAGTTGACGACTACGCTTGCCGACTCGCCCGCAACCTACGGCAGAATCTGGTACCTAGAGAATGCGCGTCACCACTGGGCGCACGCTGGCACACAGGGGGAGCCTTGCCCGTTGGGCCCGTCCCGATCCCGGGTTACTTAAAGTTGCCATCCGCAAGCACGTCCCTAGCCAGACGGCTACGGCGTATCTGGCGCTCAAGCAAGGCACTGAAGGGTGTCAGCCAATGGGTCCTCGACGTCGGACTCCCCATCGGCACCGTGGTGGGGGTCCTATACGTCTTTGCCGCACGCGCGGAAAGCCCTAGCGAGGTCTACCATGCCTTCGCCCTATTGAGCCCTCCCCATCATGTCCTCCTATGGATCGCATCGGTCATCGGCTGGCTCCTCGTCCCCGCCATCATTGGTGGCATAGCTGGCCATGTGATCGCGAAGCGGATCGACCGCTCAAAGGCAGTGGCCAGCAATGCCGCCTTCACACAACGGCGCTTGGCTCAGCGACTGTCGCCTCCAAGACTCATCGAAGATCTCCGCCCACACTTTCATGGGACGCACGCGCAACAGGGCTTCGTTGATGCCTGGGTACGCGTCGCCCATCGCAACGACTGGGATCGGGCGCAAGATCACTGGGAACTCTTCGTCAAGTACGTCATGTCAACGGAGGAGTACGCCCTCCTGGACAGACACGAATGTCTGCGACAGGCCCAGAACACAGCGAAGATGGCGCTTCGGTTCGCGGCCCTGACTGGTCAGTGCCTCATCTGCGAGAGGAGACGCTGACATGCCCGGAGAAGACGCGCTGGAGATCGTCCGGGCTTCCCTGGCGCTGGCCATGCCTACTGCAAGCACAGATGGTCTCACCCGGGCCGCGGAGGCGGTGCTCCTTTGGGGGTCAGAGGATGCTGCCGACCATCTTGACGACAGTTTGAGTCGCCGGATGCTTGTCGACCTTTTTGACGCTGCTCGGGCTCAACCCAGCAACTTTCCAGCAGCGGAACCGGAACAGTTTGCGCGGGGGTGGGACCACAGCGTCGAATCCGTCGCTCAGTATCGGACATGGGCACACACGGACGACATGGCGGGCCTCGACCGCCGGGCTCGGCCGCCCGAGCCCGGCGACCCCGTTGTGCCGCACCCAGGAAATTAAGCACGGCGGCCCCCAGCACTCAGGAGAACTCAGGGTTCGCGATCGGCAAGCGACCGCGGATTGAGTGAGCGGCGAGTGAAGAGCAGCTGTTTCGCTCAGGCGCCTGGAGTTTTCGCAGTTCAGGGCCCTCACTGAGCGCAAAGGGAGCATGCCCTCCAAAACCGTGTGCGCAGGTTCGAATCCTGCCGGGGGCACCTTGAATGAGGTGCCTAAAGACCCCGCCATCAGCGCTTCAGCTGAGAACGGGGTCTTCGCGTATGCGCAGGCGGATGCCGTCGAAAGCAGCTCATGACAGTGATCACGTTGTCATGACATGTTGATCTTGCGAGGCTTCGCGGCAGCTCGCCGGGGGTTTTCAGACCGCCAACGAGAGGTCTCCTTGTACGTCATGACGCGTCGCGCAACGATGTCAGTCATGCCGGCTGAAGGGCAGCGAGTTTCTCCGTCCGTATCTGACGCCGAGGGTTCCCCTGTCGAGTGTCCGTGCTGCTGCTACCGGACTCTGCACGAGCGCGCCAACTTCGAGATCTGCGTGGAGTGCGGCTGGGAGGACGACGGACAGAGTGGCAGGGACGCTCACATTGTCCGGGGTGGCCCCAACGGTCTGCTGAGCCTGGCGCAAGCCAGACTTGAGTACCTGGCCGCGGCGGAAGACCCCCTCCACGAGTCATCTGCCGCGTGCGGCGGAGAAGGCATGTGGTGGGCAGCGGCTCAGGAGCAGCTCCGGAATCTGCTTTGAGCAGTACGTCTCGGCGTACGTCAACCACCGCTCGGGTGAAGGACAGTTGGGGCAGTGCGGTGGCCGGGTCGGCCCTCGGGTACCGCCTCGGTGCGGGGCTCAGGTCCGGGGCCGGAAGTGCGCCTCCGTCGACTGCTCGCCGGTGATCGTGGCCACGCAGCGCAGGACGCGCAGACCGTCGGCGTACTGGGTCTGGGTGGGCGGGAGCACGTCGATGGTCCAGTCGGCGGGGTCGATCTTGAGCGCGTCACCCTGTCTGGACTTGGCCAGGACCTCGGGGGAGCAGAGTTTCCGTACGTCCGGGTGGTTCTCCAGCTCCCGTTGGTTGTCGGTCATCCCGGTGGACGGGAGCGGGGCTATCGCGAAGGTCTCCCACGGGTGCTCGACCACGCAGTCGGAGCGGTTCACGCTGACGATGCCGACGTTGACGACCATGCCGCCCCAGCATTCGGCGGTGGTCGTGCAGCGGCCGCCCAGGCCGGCCACGTCGGTCGCCGGGCAGTTCTCGGTCGTCGTCGGTACGCCGTAACCGGCGTTCGTGGCCTGGGTCGCCCCACCCGCGCCGGAGGCGGAAGCGGAAGCGGAAGCGGAAGATCCGGTGGTGGGTGCCTCTGTCGTCGACGGCGGCAGGTACTGGTACGCCACCGTCCCGCCCGTGCCGACGACGACCACCGCGACGGCCGCGACGGACAGCCGCACGCTCACCTTCGTCCGGCGCGGGGAGGTCGCGGACGGCGGGACGGTGGTGGGCAGGGCCGTGGAGAGGGGGGCGGGAGCGGGGGCGGAGGTGGCGCCCGCCGAGTCCGTCAGGTCCACGGCGGCCAGCGCGTCCCTGAGCGCCTCCGCGCTCGGCAGACGGTCGGCGGGGTCCGGGGCCATGGCATGGCGGAGGACCTCGGTGAAGCGCGGGTTCACACCGGGGAGGTCCGGCAGGGGCCAGGTGTGCCGGACGACGACCTCCGCGATGCCGAGGCTGCCCTCCGCCGGGAAGTGCGGGGGTCTGCCGTGCACGAGGGCGTAGATCGTGGCGGCGAGGGAGTACACGTCACCGGCGGGGGTCGGCTCGGCCAGCCGGAACGCCTCCGGCGGGGCGTACGCGGGTGTCAACGCCTCCCGGGTGACCGACAGTTCCTGGCCGGGGCGGGGCATCGCGGCCAGCCCGAAGTCGGCGAGGCCGACGTTTCCGTAACGGTCGATCATGATGTTGCCCGGTTTGATGTCGCGGTGCAGGACGCCGCCGGCGTGGGCCGCGGCCAGCGCGTCGGCGATGCGTACGCCGATGTCGCGCGCCTCGGCGGGCGAGAGCGGGCCCTGCCGGTGGAGCCGGTCGCCGAGCGAACCGCCGGGGCACAGCTCCAGTACCATGTACGGGCGGCCGTTCTCGAGCACCCCCGCGTCGTACACCGCGACCACGTGCGGGTGGCCCGACAGTTGACCGGCCGCGGTGACCTCGCGCAGGAACCGCTGCCGGTCGCGGTCGGAGGCCAGAACACGGCTGTCCATCTTGAGGGCGACCTCGCGGCCCACGGCCAGTTGGCGGGCCCGGTACACGGTGGCGAACCCGCCCTGCCCGAGAACCTCGACGACCTCGTAACCGGGCACGCCCGTACGTTCGAACTGCATGCTGCCGTACTCCCCCACCAGCGAGGCCGACCGCCCCGGTCGGGGTACCGGACCGGGGTGTTGAGAGCGCTGAGAGTAGTGCACCGGAAATCGGCGGGCGTGCCCGGCCGGGGCGGTGACATGCTGGCCGGGTGAGCAGACCGGAGATCGTCATCAGTTTCGCCCCTGAGCTGCTGCTCTTCGTCCCGTCCGCGCGACGCGCCGGGCCGACGACCGTGGTCACGGACGGATCGTCCTCGCTCGGGCACGTGGTGGAGTCGCTGGGCGTACCGCTCACCGAGGCCGGACGGCTGCTGGTCGACGGCCGGGAGGTGACGGTGTCCCATGTGCCGGGCGCGGGCGAGACGGTGGAGGTCGGCGCCGTCGTCCGGCCGCAGTCGGTGCCGGGCGCGCCGCTGCGGTTCCTGCTCGACGTCCATCTGGGCACGCTCGCACGCCGGTTGCGGCTCCTGGGTGTCGACGCGGCGTACGAGAGCGAGGACATCGGCGACCCGGCGCTGGCCACGTTGTCGGCGGCCGAGCAGCGGGTGCTGCTCTCCCGGGACCGGGGTCTGCTGCGGCGCCGGGAGCTGTGGGCGGGCGCGTACATCTACAGCGACCGTCCGGACGACCAGCTCCGGGACGTCCTCGACCGGTTCGCGCCCGCGCTCGCCCCGTGGACCCGGTGCACCGCCTGCAACGGAATGCTGGAGCAGGCCGACAAGCAGACGGTCGGCGACCGGCTGGAGGACGGGACCCGGCGTACGTACGACGTCTACGCACAGTGTGTGGTGTGCGAACGTCTGTACTGGCGAGGTGCGCATCACGCGCGGTTGGAGGCGATCGTCGAGGGCGCGCTGAGCGAGTTCGGCGGCGAGGCCGGAACCCACGGCCGCACGAAGGCGTTGAACACCCGTAGTGAAAAGGACGTATTGACAGGTTGACAGGAGGCGACGAGGGGAGACTGACAGAAAGCTTCAGGCATCACCTGCGTCGCCCGTCCGCCCGCACCCCTTCTCTTCCTGGACACCACCCCGTCACGCGGACCGGGAACGCTCCTGCCGTCCCCCTTGCTTCGCTCTTCAATTCCCCCCGTCCGCCCCCGCAGCGCGTGGGCGCAACGTGGAAGGACGACGCGCGCTGTGTCCTCATTGCCGATAGTCCCCATCGCCCCGCCCGCTCCGACGGTCCAGCCCCCTCCCCAGGGCACCGCGGACTGTCCCGTCGCGGCTTCCCGCGCCTCCTTCTGTTCCCGGTTCCCCGCCGCCCGGCACGCTCGCCGGGTCCTGTGTCTGCTGCCGCTCCTGCTCATCGGAGTCTGGGCGGCGGACAACTGGCAGGTCCTGCACGACGGGGCCCTGCAGCTCACCACCGCCGACCCCGGGTGGCTGGCGATCGGGGCCGCGTTCACGTTCCTGTGCTGGGTGTCCGCCGCCTTCGCCCGGCAGGGGGCGATCCCGGAGCGCCTGCCGCCCGGGCTGCTGCTGGCCTCGCAGTTCGCCGCCGGCGCCGCCAACAACGTGCTGCCCGCCGGTCTCGGCGCCCACGCCGTCACCCTGCGCTTCCTGACCGGCCGTGGCATCCCGCTGGCCCGGGCCACCGCGTCCCTCGCCCTGTACTCGCTGGTCAAACCGGTGGCGAAGCTCCTGTTGATCCTCGCGCTCCTGGCGACCTTCCCGACCTCCCTGGGCACCGCCGACCTCCTCCCCGACCAGGGGACGCTGCTGCCCATCGCCCTGGGCGTGACCGGCACGGTGGTCGTCGTGACGCTGGTTGTGACCTTCGTACGTCCGCTGCGGCGCCCCCTGCTCGACGGTCTGCGCACCGCCCTGATCGACGCACGGCGGCTGCACACCCGGCCCGTCCGGGTCGCCGCGCTGTGGGGCGGCGCCGCGGGATTCTCGCTGTGCCAGGCGGCGGTGCTGGCCTCCGTCGGGGCCTCGCTCGGGCTGCCGATCGCCTGGCCGGACGTGGTCTTCGCCTACCTCGCCGCGAGCGCCGCGGTCGGCGCCGTACCCGCGCCGGCCGGGATCGGTCCCGTCGACGCGGCCCTGGTGTTCACGCTGGCCGCGATGGGCGCCCCGTTGTCCCTGGCCGCCGCGACCGTCGTCGGCTTCCGCGTCCTGACGGTCTGGCTGCCGCTGCTGCCGGGCGCCCTCGTGCTGTCGATGCTGGTGCGCGCCAAGGTGCTGTGACGCGCAGCAAGTGGTGCGGTGCGCCCAGGTTCCGTGATGCGCCGACATGTGGTGGCGCACGTCGTGTTCGGTCGGGTTCGCCTCGCGATGTCCGCGCCGGTCGTCCTTGCCGACCTGCTTCTCTGCCGGCGGTCCGGGGGCCGGTGCCGTGGCCGCTGGTGTTGCGGGCCCCCGGAAGCACGCGTCAGTCCCGCCGGGCCACCAGACGGTACGCGTTGGAGACGCCCAGGCGGTGGGAGACCGGCCGGACGGCGAAGCGGTCCAGCAGGGTGCCCAGGATCAGCGCCGGGACGCCGGCCAGCAGCAGAGCTCCGCGAAGTATGCGGCGCAGCGCGTTCGGGGGCTGCGGCAGCCACGGGAAGTTGTCGCGCGGGGCGGCGTTGTCGAGGGCCAGCCAGACGGCGGCGAGCAGGTCGACGGGGTCGTGCGGCTCGGCGTGCTGCTCCAGGACGACGGTGAAGCCGAGGTCGGTGAGCCGTTGCCGGAGGTTGTCGACGGGGACGAAGTGCAGGTGCTGGGGCTGGAGCCAGGGCAGCCACCAGCGGCCGAGCAGCCGGGCGTAACGGCTGTCGGGGTCGGGGACCTCGATCACCAGGTGTCCGCCGGGGCGGATGGCCTGCCGCGCGGCCTCCAGTTCGAGCGGGGGCTCGGTGCTGTGCTCCAGGTAGTGGAACATGCTGACGACGTCGTAACGGGCGGCCAGTTCGGGGGCCAGCTCGGTGAAGCTCCCCCGGTAGCCGCGCTCGACACGGCCCGCCCGCTCGGCGAGTTCGGCGCCGTCGGTGAAGTCGAGCCCGTCGAAGGTGGTGCCCGCGTGGACGACCCGGGCCGACTCGCAGAAGTGGCCGTGACCGGTGCCGACGTCGAGCCAGTTCTTGGGCGCGTCGTCGAAGGGGAGCAGGGCACGGGCCCGCTGCTCGTACATTTTCGTGCGGCTCGCGAAGGTGTTGCCGAGCTGCTTCTCGCCGAGTCCGTCGTAGAAGTCGCGGTAGTAGAACTCCAGCCCGGCGGCGCTGAGTCGGGGGTTCTGGAAGGTGTGCCGGCAGTCCTGGCAGCGGTCGAGCACGAACCGTCCGGGCTTGTGCTGGAGCAGGTCGGTGGTCCGCAGCCGGGTCTCCAGCCGGGCCGAGCCGCACCAGGGGCAACTGGTGCGCGGGGGTTCGAAGAAGCGGTCGAGGCCGAAGGCCAGGTCGGCCTGATAGGTGGGCCGGAGGGCGGCCACCTGCTCGGTACGGGTCGGAGCGGCCGGTTCCGCCGGTGTGCTGGTCTCGTGCTCGTGCTCGTGCTCGTGCTCGTGCTCGTGCTCGTCGTCACTCATACCGTCTCCTTCTCCTTCATGCCGTCTCCTTGGCGGGCGCGCCGATGGCGAGTTGCTCAAGACGGGTGGCCGCCGCGGCGGCACCTCCGGCTGCCCGGAACGCGGTACGGATCCGGCTCGCCGCCAGGCGGTAGTCGGGCTCGTGCAGTACGGCGTCGATCGCGGCACCCAGTTTCGGCGCGGTGACCCGCCCGAACCGCACCCGGATACCCGCCCCGGCCGCCACTACCTGCCCGGCGACGACGGGTTGGTCGTCACGGATGGGCGCGACGACGAGCGGTACCCCGTGCCAGAGCGCTTCGCACACGGTGTTGTGCCCGCCGTGGCAGACCACGGCGTCGACCTGTTCGAGGAGCGGGAGTTGAGGCACGGAGGGGGTGATCAGAACGCCTTTGTCGTGCTCCCCGCCCAGGGTGCTTCCGAGTACGCCCGCCGGGTCGACGATCACCGTCTGCATCCGGTCCGCCCGCTCGCGTACGGCGGCCTGACACTCGGTCAGGAAGCGTTCACCGACGTCGGTGTTGGCCGTACCGAGGGTGACGAGGACCGTGGCGCGGGCCGGGTCGAGCCAGTCCCAGGGGAAACCGGACGGTGCGGGCCGGTCGGCGACGGACGGGCCGACGTAGCGGATCTGGTCGCCTGTGCGGGCATCCGGGCCGACGAACTCCGGTGTGCTGAAGGCGAGTACGAGGTGCGGGGAGAACCGTGGGTCCGCGGTGCCCGCCGGGTCGCCGACGCGGTTTCGGAGGCCCGTGAGCAGCTCGTCCAGCCACTCGGCGACCTTGGGCATGCCGGAGAGTACGTCGGTGAACTCGGCCGAGGTGGTCGCCGAGGTCGCCCATGGCAGCCCCAGGCGCTCGGCGACGAGGCCACCGGCGAGGGCCTGTTGGTCGGCGACGACGACGTCCGGCCCGAACTCCCCCACGGCGGCGGCGACTCCGGGAGCCATCTCCTCGGCGAGCGGGGCGAGGAACCTCTCCCAGAGGAACTTCAGCGCCTCGGGCCCCCGCAGGTCCGGCGGCCGTACGCCGTCACCGGAGCCGGGGACGGGCCCGGCGCACGGAAAGACGGTGGCGTCCTCCCCTGCGAGCCGGTACACAAGTCCCGGATCGGCACATGCCCACGCCAACTCGTGTCCACGTGCGGCGAGTTCGGCGGCGACACCGACGGCCGGGTTGATGTGTCCGACGAGCGGCGGCACGACGAACAGGAACCGGCTCACCGCGCTTCCGCCCCCGCCAGCTGCACCGGAGCGGTCGCCCCGAGGATGAGCGACAGGATGTGCCCGCCGACCGTCCCCGACGCCTCGACGAGCACGGAGTGTTCGTGCCCCGGCACGACGACGGTCCGGCAGTCGGGCAGCACGGACTCCATCCAGGGCGCCAGTTCGGCGAGGTCCGAGTCACCCCCGTACACGCCAAGCACTGGGCAGCGTACGGAACTTATCTCGGCGTCACTCAGTACGCGGCTGGCCGGGATGTCCTGGGCGAGGGTGGTCTCGCGGGCCAGTCGGGCGGCGCCCTTGGCGAGGCGGGCGGTGTTCTGGCTGCGGTTGGCGGTGATCCAGGCGATGGCCTCGGCCTCGTTGTGGGCGAGTTCGTGCATGACCCGGCCGAGGATGCTGTCGAGTTTGCCCGCCCAGGCGGCGGTGGCCGGCTCCGACTCGATGAGGGAGACACTGGCGGCGCGCTCGGGGTGGCGGGCCGCGTATCCGAACGCGACTGTCCCGCCGTAGGAGTTGCCGACGAGATGGACCGGGCCGGTCACCTCCAGACGGTCGAGGAGGGCCTCCAGGTCGTCGATGTTGTCGTCGAGGGTGTAGCCGGTGGCGGGGCGGGTTGAGCGGCCGTGGCCGCGCAGGTCGAACATGACGACGTCGATGCCGGAGGCGGCGAACGCCGGTGCCACGGTGAAGTAGTAGCTGGCCAGACTGTCGGTGAGCAGGCCGTGCACGAGTACGGCGGTCGCGGTGACCGGCCGTCCGCCGCGCGGGCCGATGCGCTGGGCGTGCAGCCTGAGGCCGCCGCCGATGTCTACGATCGCCATGGTCAGCCCGCCTCCGCCGCTTTGAGACTGGCGACGACGTGCTCGACGAGCCGTCCGACGGTGAGTTCGATGATCTCGTCGAAGTCCATGTCGGCCAGGAACTCGGCGAAGTTGACCCGGTTGCCGTACTTCTCCTCCAGCAGCCCCGCCAGGGTCACCAGGTCGATGCTCTCCAGCTCCAGGTCCCGGTTGAAGGTGGTGTCCATACGGATCTCGACGTCGTCGAGGCCGTACTCGTCGAGGAGGACCGCGAGCATGCCCCTGATGTCGGCGAGCACCGCCTCCTCGCCAACGGTTCCGGTCGTGTGCCCGTTGAGGCTGGTCATCGCTCCAACTCCCCTTCTTGTGCTGTGACTTCTTCGGCCGGTCCGGTTGTCCAGGCCACGACGTACTCCCTGTCGGGCAGTCCGGCGGGATTGCCCGTCTGCTCGCAGTGCACGGTGTAGGCGGGTGCGAGCCGTCCGGAGACCGTGAGCCGGTCGCCCGCGTCCGTGGTCTCACGTACCGCGAAGTCCCTTGGCCGGCCACCGAATCCGGTGCCCTCCGCCTTCGCGACGGCTTCCTTGGCGGCCCAGAAACGGGTGAACCAGAGCGCCTCGGACTCCCCGCCGGCGGCCGACCTGGCCCGGAGCAGGGCGAGTTCGGCCGGACCGAGGGCGGTGGCCAGGGTCGAGGCGTCCCGCTCGACGACCTCCTCGATGTCGATCCCGGGCCCTGTACCCGGACCTCCGCCGAGGACGGAACCGGGCCGGGTCCGCCGTACGATCGCCACCCCTGCCTCGGCCCGGTGGGCGAGCGAGATGTCCAGCGGGGGCAGGGTCCGGCCGTGCGTCCCGGTGACGTACGGCCGCCCGGTCGCGTCGTTGTGCACCTGGATCTCGGCCGGGAACACGTCCCCCTCGCCCTCCCGTTCCCAGAGCCACCGCCGCACGGCGTCCTTGGCGGCGATCCGGCCGAGCAGCCACTGCCGGCGACCGCGCGGCGCGTGCCGCTCGTACTGCGAACGCTCCTCCCCTCCGAGGGAGTTGCGCATGATGAGGTCGCGCGAGGCGAGGTCGGGCCAGCGTTCGTGTAGCAGAACCCAGCCGTCCGGCCGAGCCTGGGAGAGGGTGTTGCGCTCGGGGAAGCGTTCGACGGGCCTGGTCTGCGGGTCGTTGTCGAAGCGCCGGTCGTACCAGCCGCCGATCACGGCCCAGATCTGGCCACCGACGGTCAGTTGGACGTCGGCTTCGAGGACGGTGTCGGTGAGCGAGGTGATCCGGACGAAGCAGTCGACGTCTGTGCCGGGTTCGGGGTGCGGCCCGTAGAACCTCATCTCCCGCATTCCGACCGGGAACACGACCGTCCGCTCGGTACGCGTCGCCATGATCCAGTACCCGAGGATCTGGCCGACGTTGTCGAGGAGTGAGCCCGGCGCGGGCGGGGTCGTGATGACTCCCCGTACGTGCGCCTCGCCCAGCGCGGTGAGTTCGGTGACCCCCTGGAACGCCGGGCCGTGGAACATCCAGCGTTCGGCGTAGAGCTGGGCGGCGGTGTGGTCGGGGGTGCGTTCGGTGGTGGCGTCGACGGGCCAGGGGGTGGGGTGGGCTGCCGACTCCGGGTAGGCGGTGGCGAGTTCGACGGTGGCTCGGGCTCGGGGGCCGAAGGAGACGGCACGGTGGGTGGGGGTCGCGGGGACGGGGGTGACTGTCACGTCCACGTCGCGGGGTGGGGTGGCGGTGAGCCACTGGTCGAAACGGGCACCGTGGACGGCGACGGCGACAGCTCGGGTTCCGGGGTCGGTCTGCTCCGCCGCTCGCCGGGCCTCATCCATCATGTGCTGCACGATCGTCGTCGCCGGGACCACCGGCCACCGGTCGGCCACGTCCGGCCAGCCGGGGCGCTGCGGGAAGAAGCAGTGGTCGAGGAGGTACGGCATGGTGTCCGGGGATACGCGGACCGTGGTGCGCCAAGGGGGTGGGGTGGCCTCGGCGGGCGGTGTCGGGGGGAGCGGTCGGGTGGTGAGGGCGGTCGATCGGTGGTGCGGGAGCGGGGACAGAGACTCGGGGGTGGCGAAGCCCGGGGCGAGGCCGCCCGGATCCTGCGTGGTACTCCCGGCGTAGGCCGCGGCGGAACCCGGGCGGCGACGGCCCGCACCGATCAGCTCGGCGGCGGTGTCCGCCGTCTCCCGTAGCAGGGCGCCGAGTTCGGCGGCGGCAGGGAAGCGGCCCGCGAGCGCGTCCAGCGATGACGTCAGCGCGGCGGCGCCCGGGAGGCCGGCGGCAGCGGGTATCTCCGTGACGCCCAACACCCCGGCGGCACGCCTCCGTCGGTCCGTCACCGGCGCCGAGGCGGGAACCGGCGACGGGACGGCGCCCGGCAGCGCGGCGGCGGCCGGTGCCCCGGTGGCCGCAGGCCCCGCGAGGTTCAGCCCCGAACTCAGTTCGGCGCGCAGTCGCGTGAGCGTCGGTTCGCCGAGGGAGACGAGGGCGCCGCCCAGGTCGAGGCGGACGGGCGGGCGGTTGGACGGCCGATCCCCCCGCACGGAGTTACCGGGGAGGGCCGGGTCCGCGGAGCGGTCGGGGGGACCGGCAGCGTGGTGAGCGGAGTCGGCGGTGGCGTTACTGGTGGCGGAGCGCGGCAGTGCCGGTGCCGTCGGCCTCCCCGACACCCACAACGCTGTTGCCACGCGGCGGAGTTGGGCGAGCCCGTCACGGTGCGGGGAGTTGGCGGCGACGACCAGATGATCGCGCCCCGCCAGCGTGTCGCCGATGAGGGAGCCGAGCTGGCCGGTGCCGACCTGGATGAAGGTCCGGTGTCCGGCCGCGTACATGGCCTCGACCAGTTGCCGGAAACGCACCGGTTCCAGCAGATGCCGTACGAACAGCTCACGCACCGCCGGTTCGGCCGCCGGGAAGGGCGCCGCCGTCGTCCCCGACCAGACCGGAACCATGGGCGGCTGGAGCCGGAAGAGGCTCGCGGCCTGCTGGATCGGGGCCAGGTAGGGCGCCAGCATCGGTGTGTGGAAGCCGGATTGGAAGGGCAGCACCTGGCTGAGCACACCCCGGGCACGGAACGCCCGGACGAACTCCTCGACCGCGGGAGCAGGGCCGCACACCATCGACTGACTCGGCGCGTTGTCGTGCGAGAGCACGATCCCGGCGTCAGCCCAGCCCTCCTCGGCGAGCGCCGCGAGGACCCGTTCGGCGGACGTGCCGAGTGCCCCGAACGCCAGCCCCGGCACGGTCACCGTGTCGGGGTCGAAGGTCGCCATGAAGGCGCCGACCTCGTCGCCGTCGTACAGTCCGGCGGCCGTCATCGCCGTCCACTCGCCGACGCTGTGTCCGGCCACCGCGTCGGGGACGACGCCCATGCGGCGCAGCGCACGGTCGAGCAGCAGCCCGACCCCGACGACCCCGAATCCGTGCCGGCCCACGTCCCCGACCTCGGCCCGTTCGCCGGTCGGGAGCACACCGTCCAGACCGAAGTGTGCGGCGATGTCGTCGACGCGGGGCTCGAAGTCACCTTCGAGGCCTGGGAAGACGAAGGCCAGACCTCCCAATTCCCCTTCCGCATAAGCCCGTAGCGGTTCCGGCCGGAACCAGACGTCGCTACGGCCCTGCCATGCCCGCCCCTTGGCGATCGCCCGGCGCGCCAGCGTGAGCCGCTTCGCGGTCGGGTCGACGATGCCGAGCCGGGCGGGCCCGGCCTGCGGATGTGTACGGGTGGCGTCGAGACCGGCGGCGAGTACGGCCGTGTCGTCCGTGTCAAGCAGAGCGGCGAGGGCCTCGGGGGTGTCGGCGGCGAGCAGGAGGACGCGCTCGGGCTCGACGACGGTCACCGTCCGCCCGGACGAAGGCCCGGACGAAGACTCAGGGGAAGGCCGGGGGGAAGTCGCCTTCCGCGTACGCGCCCCGGGCGCCTCCTCCAGCACCACATGGGCGTTGATCCCGCCGAACCCGAACGCGTTGACCGCCGCCCGCCGTACCGGCTGCCCGTCCGTCGTCTCCCAGGGCACCGCCCGGTCCAGCGGGCGGAAACGGGTGGCCGCGAGGGCCGGGTGCGGGTCGTCGCAGTGGAGGGTGGGCAGGAGCATGCCGTGGTGGACGGCGAGGGCGGCCTTGACCAGGCCCGCGACCCCGGCGGCGGGCATGGTGTGCCCGATCATCGACTTCACGGAGCCGATCACCGCCGGACCGCTGCCGCCCGCACCTTCGTTCTCCCTGGGCCCGAACACCTCGGCCAGTGTGGCCAGTTCGGCGGCGTCTCCGGCGGGGGTCGCCGTGCCGTGGGCCTCCAGGAGGCCGACCGAACCTGGCCGGGCGGGGTCGAGTCCGGCGGCCCGCCAGGCCTGGCGTACGGCGTGGGTCTGACCGCCGGGGTCGGGGTTGACGAGCCCGGCGGCGCGGCCGTCGCTGGCCACGCCGGTGCCCCGGATGACGGCGTAGATCCTGTCTCCGTCGCGCTCGGCGTCGGCGAGACGCTTGAGCACGACCACGCCGGTGCCCTCACCGATCAGGATGCCGTCGGCGTCCCGGTGGAAGGGGCGGATGCGCTGGCTGGGCGAGAGGGCGCGGAGTTGTGAGAAGACGCTCCACAGGGTGATGTCGTGGCAGTGGTGGACTCCCCCGGCCAGCATCAGGTCGCAGCGTCCGGACGCCAGTTCGTTCACCGCCTGGTCCACGGCCACCAGCGAGGAGGCGCAGGCCGCGTCCACGGTGTACGCGGGTCCACGCAGGTCGAGCCGGTTGGCGACCCGCGAGGCGGCGAGGTTGGGGACGAGCCCGATCGCCGACTCGGGGCTGTCGGGACCGAGCCGGTCCGTGAACGCCGTACGAACACGGTCGAGTTGGGCGGCATCCAGCTCCGGCATCAACTCGCCGAGCGTGCGGACCAGTTGGCCTGCCGTACGGACCCGCTGGTCGAGCCGGACGAGTCCGGGCGTGAGGTAGCCGCCCCGGCCGAGGACCACGCCGATGCGGTGCCGGTCGGGAAGGTGGTCGTCGCCACCCGCGTCGGCGAGGGCGGCGGCGGCCACGTTGAGGGCGATGAGCTGGTCGGGCTCGGTGCCGGAGACGGAGTTCGGCATGATCCCGAACCGGGTCACCTCCACCTCCGCCAGCTCGTCCACGAACCCGCCGCGCCGGCAGTACACCTGGTCGGCGACGGCACGGCCGCCGACGGAGTCGGGCCGGTAGTAGGCGTCCGCGTCCCAACGCCCGTCCGGCACTTCGGTGATGGCGTCCGTACCGGCGAGCAGGTTCCGCCAGTAGGAGTCGAGGTCGGCTGCGCCGGGGAGCAGCACCGACATGCCCACGATGGCCACGGGCGTCGACGTGCCACCCGCTGACCGTGTGTGACGATCAGTCATGCCGGTTACCAGCCCGACGAGGTGTAGACGACCGCGCCTGCCGACTCCTCGCCCCAGGCCAGTTCACGGAGCAGTGCGGCCGTGCCCTCCTCGGGGTCGATGAGCCTGACCCCGCGCCGGGCGTACTCGCGCCCGAGTTCGGGGGTCACCATGCCGGTGTGGCCGCCGGTCGGCGCCCACGGCCCCCAGTGCACGGTCAGGGCCCGCTGCCCGGTACGGGACGCCCAGGCGGCGCCGAGGCTCTGGAGGGCGTCGTTGGCGGCGGCGTAGTCGACCTGGCCCCGGTTGCCGAGGACGGCGGAGATGCTGCCGAACAGGACTGCGAAGGCAGGCCTGTTCGGGAGTTGCTCCAGTGCCGCGAGGAGTGTTTCGGCGCCGGTGGTCTTCGTCCCGTAGACGCGCTGGAAGGACTCGGCTGTCTTCTCGGCGATGAGCCGGTCCTCGATGACCCCGGCCGCGTAGACGACCCCGTCGAGGCGGCCGTGTTCGGCGTGGATCTCCTTTACGGCCTGGAGTGCCGCGTCCTGTTCCCTGAAGTCGACGGAGTGGTAGCGGGCCGGGCTGCCGAGGGCCCCCAGTTCGTTGAGGGTGGCAGTGATCTCCCGCTGAGCGAGCAGGAGTTCGGTCTCACGGCTGATCTCGGCGGGGGTCAGTCCGCCCCGGGCCGCGAGGGCCGCCCGCAGTTCGGTCCGGGTGCCGGCGGCTGCCGTGGCCGCGTCCTCCGGGCCCTCCGGTGCGGGTGTGCGGCCGAGCAGTTCGATCCGGCAGCGGGAGGCGGACGCCAGCGCGGCGGCGAACTTCGCGGTGATGCCCCGCGCCCCGCCGACCAGCAACACCACACTGTCCCGGTCCAGTCCGAGGGCTGCGGCCTCTGCGGCACCGTCCCCGGCCGGTCCCGCACCGGTGGTGCCGAGCGCGCCCAGCGGGGTTTCGACCAGCTCAAGTCCGTGGCGCCCAACGGCAGTTCGCAGGACGACCGGGGTGCGGTCGGAGGCGAGCAGCTCGCCGAGCAGCGCGTCGGCGACAGCGGCGGCACCTGTGTCATCGCCGGTGAGGTCGATGATCCGCGCGTCCGTCTCCGGGTACTCCCGGGCGACCGTCCGGAAGAGCCCGTGCAGGCCGGCCGACCTCAACTCGGCCTCGTCCGGGCCGCCTTCCTTGGCCACCCGTACGGCGAACAGCCAGCGTGGGCCGAGCCCGAGGGCCGCCTTGAACACGGGGAACGCGTCGGGCAGCACCGGCGGCCGGGACGAGGCCAGCGGGTCGAGGTACAGCACCCCGTCAACCGGCCCGTCCGCCTCGCTCAGCAGATGTTCGGGCCCGAGGACCACCGCGTCGGCGCCATGCCCGGCGAGCCGCGCCACGACCTCCTGGGCCACCGCAGCGCCGTCGTCGTCACCGAGAAGCGCGAACCGCTTTCCGGCCAGTACGGCGGCAGGGTCGACTGCCCCGGTCCCAGTCCCGGTCCCGTCCCCGGTTCCGCGCCCGTGCCCGTCCTGCTGCTCCAACAGCACTGGCCGCAACTGGAAGCGCTTCGGCGCCTCACCGATGACCTCCGTGGACACCTCGGCCGCCTCGGGCCGGAGGGACTGCGGTGCCGCTCCTTGTTCCACTGCGTGCTCCTCGGCTTCGCCCGGGCCGGTGAGCCGCACCGTGAGCCATGCCGTCACCGAGGCCGCCGTACGCGCCTTGGCGAGATCTTCCAACTCGGCATCACCGAGCACGGTGAGGTCACTGGCGCCCCCGACACCGAGCCGTTGCGCCAACTCACCAGCGATCTCAGCCCGCTTGATCGAGTCGATACTCAGATCGGCCTCCAGATCAAGATCCGGCTCGATCATGTCCACCGGATACCCGGTCCGCTCACTGATGATCTCCAGCACCACCCCCAGCACATCCGCCTCCGTGAACCCCACGGCAGCGGGGACGAGGACGGGAGCAGACGCGGGCTGGGACATGGCCGTGGTGAGCCGCGCCGCGAGCCACGCCGTCACCGAGGCCGCCGTACGCGCCTTGGCCAGTTCCTCCAACTCGGCATCACCGAGCACGGTGAGATCACCGCCACCCCCAACACCGAGCCGTTGCGCCAACTCACCAGCGATCTCAGCCCGCTTGATCGAGTCGATACTCAGATCGGCCTCCAGATCAAGATCCGGCTCGATCATGTCCACCGGATACCCGGTCCGCTCACTGATGATCTCCAGCACCACCCCCAGCACATCCGCCTCCGTGAACCCCACTGCAGCGGGGACGAGGACGGGAGCAGGCTCGGGCACGGCATAGAGCGCGGGCGGATAGGTGGGCGGCACGGCCACCCCCTGCTGATCCTGGGCCTGTTCCATCCGCAGGGGCTCCGGTGCCGACGGCCCGGGTATCCACTGTCCCGGTGCCGCGCCGAAGTACGTGAGGAGTACGTCCCGTTGGGCGGCGACCATCTCGCGGCTGGCGCGCAGGAACTCGGAGATCAGCGCGTCCCTGCCACCGGCCGGGGTGCCGTCCTGGTGATTCGCGGTCACTGTCGTCGTCTCCACTACGCGTCGGGCCGGTGCGAGCGCACCGGGGAGGAGGTCGCCGGCGGCGGTGCGGACCAGATGGCCGTCGACCGTCCAGCCGGGCCGCTTCGGTGCCTTGGTCCGGGTCGCGTCGACGGCGTCGCGCCCGTGGAACAGCCATCCGGTGCGCACCGGCAGTCCCGCGACGGCCAGTTGGGCCAGCGCGTCGAGCCAGCCGCGCAGTCCGCTGTCGGGCCGCGGTTCGCAGGCGACCGTGCGGTGGGGGCGGTCGCCGAGGATCTGGCCGACCAGCCGGGTCAGTACGGAACCGGGCCCGGCCTCGACGAAGATCCGGGCGCCCGCCTCGTACATGGCCTCGATCTGGGCGACGAATCCGACCGGGGCACCGATCTGGGCGGCGAGTTCGGCACGCACCGCGTCGGCGTCGGCGCCGTACGGGGCGGCTGTCCGGTTGGACCACACCGTGAACTCGGGTGCGCGTACCGGCTGTTGGGCCAGTGCCGTCGCGAACAGCTCCCCGGCGCCGGCGACCAGTGGGCTGTGGAAGGCGCAGGCGACAGGGATGCGCTTCGCGCCGAGCCCGGCCGCGCGCAGCAGCCGTACGGCCTCGTCGACCGCTTCCGTCGGGCCCGAAATCACCGTCTGCTCGGGCGAGTTGCGGTTGGCGACGACGACCGAGGCGGGTGCGTCGGCGGCGAGCAGGGCGGCCGTGACGTCCTCGGCGCCGGCTGACACCGCAGCCATGGTGCCCGGGTCGTCGCCGTTGGCCTCGCCTGCGGCCGAGAGGATCGCGGTCGCACGCTCGGCGCTCAGCGCGAGGAGTGCCTCCGGGTCGAGGGCACCGGCCGCGCTCAGGGCGACGAGTTCGCCGTAGCTGTGTCCGGCGGCCATGTCCGGGCGTACGCCTGCCGTGGTGAGGAGGGCGTGCGCGGCGAGGCCGGCGATCCCCAGGGCCGGTTGGGCGACGCGGGTGTCGGTGAGCGCGGTGTGCTGGCGGTCTCGGGTGGTGTCGTCGAAGGCGGTGGGCGGGTAGAGGAGGTCGGCGTGGTCGCTGCCGAGTTCCAGGTAGTACTGGAGTTCGGGGAGGGCGACGAACACGTCGGCGAGCATCCCGGTCCGCTGGCTGCCCTGCCCGGGGAAGAGGAAGGCGACCTGGCCCGAGGTCTCCTGCCGGCTCTGCCGGCCCTGTTGGTTCTGTTGGTTCTGTTGGTTCTGCTGGTTCTGCTGGTTCTGCGCCAGGTGGACGCCGGCTCGCGGGTCGTGCTCCCCCGCCAGTGCCCGCCGCAACTGCCCGACGAGCCCTGCCGTGTCCGTCGCCACGACCGCAACCTGCACGGGTTCGTGGCGGGCGTCGGAGCGGCGTGAGGCGGCGAGGGCGAGATCACGCAGCCGCCAGGAGGACTGCTCGTCCTGTGCCGCCTTCAGCACGTCCTCGATGGCCCGCCGGGCCCCGGCCGGATCGGCTGCCCGGAACGTGAACAGTTCGGCGGGCCAGGCGTCGAGCCCGTGCGCGGGCGGGGCGGAGTCGGCGTAGGCCTCCAGCACCACATGGAAGTTGGTGCCGCCGAAGCCGAACGCGCTGAGCCCCGCGAGTCGTTCGCGCGCCGGAGCCGCCCAGGGCCGCGCCTGCCCGTGGAACACGAACGGGCTGCTGCCGGCCTCCCAGGCGGAGTTGGGCTTGCTGACATGCAGGGTGGGCGGTTTGACGCCGGTGTGCAGGGCGAGCACGGTCTTGATGAGGCCGGCGAGTCCGGCGGCGCACTTGGTGTGCCCGATCTGTGACTTGACCGAACCGAGCGCGACGGCACCCGACTTGGCTCCCGCCTCGCTGAACACCTCGCTCAGGATGGCGAGTTCGGTACGGTCGCCGACCACGGTCCCGGTGCCGTGCGCCTCGACGAGACCGACCTGGGCGGGCGACACCCCGGCGTTGCGGTACGCCCGCTGCAGCGCGGCCCGCTGGCCCTCGGGCCGGGGAGCCGTCAGCCCGAGGGAACGCCCGTCGCTGGAACTGCCGACGCCCTTGATGACCCCGTAGATCCGGTCGCCGTCGCGCTCGGCGTCCGCCAGCCGCTTCAGCACGACACACGCGACGCCCTCCCCCAGCGCGATCCCGTCCGCCGAACTGTCGAAGGCACGGGACCGCCCGGTCGGGGACAGGGCGTGCACGGAGGAGAAGAGCACATAGTCGTTGATGCCGTTGTGCAGATCGGCGCCGCCGCACAGCACGACGTCGCTGGTCCCGCCCACCAGTTCCTTGCAGGCGACGTCGACGGCGGCCAGGGACGAGGCACACGCGGCGTCGACCGTGAAGTTGGCACCGCCGAGGTCGAGCCGGTTGGCGATCCGGCCGGAGATGACGTTGGAGAGCATCCCGGGGAAGGAGTCCTCGGTGAGCCTGGGCAGCTGATCCGCGAGCCCGTCCGGCACCTTGCCGTAGTACGAGGGCAGTACGGCGCGCAGCGTGCCCGCGTTGGACAGGTCACTGCCCGCCTCCGCGCCGAACACGACCGAGGTGCGCGAGCGGTCGAACTCCCGCCCCCGGTCCCCGTATCCGGCATGCGCCAGGGCCCGCCGGGCGGCTTCCAGCGCCAGCAGCTGGACGGGCTCGATGCTGCCGAGCGAGGTGGGCGGAATGCCGTACGACAGCGGGTCGAAGGGGATGCGGGGCAGGAAGCCGCCCCACTTGGACGGTGTGACGCCGCCGTCCCCGGCCTCCGCCGAATAGTGCACGGCGGGGTCCCAGCGGTCGGCCGGTACCTCCCCCACCGCGTCGTGACCGCCGAGGACGTTCGCCCAGAAGGCGGCGAGGTCGGGGGCGTCCGGAAACATGCAGGCCATGCCCACGACGGCGACGTCCAGAGGCGCGGGCGCCGGGACCTCTTCGGGCGGGTGCACGCCGAGCCGCTCCCGCAGCTCCGCCGCACGGCCGGTGAGGAAGTCGGCGGCGCCGCCTGCCACGGAGTGGTGCAGGGCGTCGATGGTCGTGGTCGCCGAGCGCAGCACGGCTACCTCCCCGGCCATGAACATGCCCTCGGCGAGCTGCCGTTGCTCGTCGACGGCCGCCAACTCGCCCTCGGTGTCCCGCTCGATGCCTTTGCTGGCGATCCGCAGCCGCCCGACGTTGAGCCGCTCCAGCCGCTCCCAGATCTGCCGATCCGGCACCCCGCTCGTCCTCAACTCCGCTTCGAACTCGCGGTAGTTGTCGCTGAACGGGCTGGGTACGCACCGGGTGGCATGACCGGGCGCCGTCTCCAGCAGCGCGGTACTGGTCGCGTCGACGACCTGTCGCTGGAAGAGCGGCTGGACCGCTCCGCAGGCCACGGCCTCCTCGGTGAACAGATAGGCGGTGCCCATGAGAACGCCTACGGATGCGCCGCGCGCGGTCAGCGGAGCGGCGAGGGCGGCGACCATCGCGGCCGACCGCTCGTCGTGGACACCACCCGCGAAGAACACCTCGATCCGCTCGGCGTCACTGTCCTTGGCCCCGGCCAAGTAGTCGTCGATGACGGCGAGTTGTGCCTCCCAGAGCGGAAAGCTGCCGCGCGGTCCTACATGCCCGCCGCACTCGGACCCCTCGAACACGAACCGGCGTGCCCCGGCCTCCAGGAACTGCTTCAGCAGCCCCGGTGAGGGCACATGCAGGAAGGTGCTGATCCCGGCCCGCTCCAACGCCTCGGCCTGGGCCGGACGGCCGCCCGCGATGATGGCATGCGTCGGCCGCAGCTCCCGTACGGCTTCGAGCTGGGCGTTTCGCAGCTCCTCGGGCGCGAATCCGAGCACGCCGACACCCCAGGGCCGGTCGCCTCCGACGGCTTCCCGGGTCTCGGCCAGCATGGTCCGGGTCTGCTCGCCACTGGCGAGGGCCAGCGCGACGAACGGCAGCGCACCACCCCCGGCGACGGCCGCGGCGAACCGTGCCTGGTCGCTGACGCGGGTCATCGGCCCCTGAGCGACGGGGAGTCGGGTGCCGAGGGCCCGGCTCATCGGCGACCCGGCGCGCAACGCACGTGCGGGCCCGAGGTCTCCTACGGCATCCCGTACGTCGCCTCGTACGCCATCCTGGACGACATCGCGCACCGCGTCCGTGAGGGCGCGGACCGTGCGGGTGGTGTCGCCCCAGCGGTCGGCGAAGCGGGCGGCGAGAAAGCCGTCCTGGCCGACCGGGAGGAGCTGGGTGCGCGGGTCCTGGGCGCCGAGCATCGCCGCGACCGCCGCCGGATCGCCGGCCGGGACGGACGGGGCGTCGGGGCCGCGCCGGTGCAGTACGCGGTGACCGGACACGACGACGGTCTCCGAGCCGTCCATCGAGCGCAGCGCGGCAGCCGTCGCCTCCGGCAGCGAGGACTCGGCGAGCAGAGCGAGCTGGCTGTCGAGCACGACGCCCGCAGCTCCCCCGGCGACGGCGGCGGCGGCCGTACGGGGGCCGATGCCGCCGCGGGCCCAGACGGGGAGGTCGATGCCTGGTTCGGCGAGGAGCCGTTGCAGCAGGACGAAGGTACTGAGGTCACCGATCCGGCCGCCGCCGTCGCTGCCCCGGGCGATCAGCCCGTGCGCACCGGAGCGGACGGCCGCGAGGGCCTCCGCCAGGTCGGTGACCTCGACGAGGACACGATGGCGGGCGGCGACCTCGGCGACCGACCAGAACGCGCCGGAGTCATCGACGACATCGGTCACGTGGGAGATATCGGAGGCGAGGATCACGGTGTCGGGGCCGCCGTCGCCGGCCAGGTCGGCGGGGGTGAGTCGGCAGTGGGGGCCGATCCGTACGCCGTAGCGGAAGTCGGGGGTGGAGGGGGTGGAGAGCTCGGCGAGGCGGCGTATTCGCGCCAGCGCGTCTCTGGCTCTCCGGTCGCCGAGGCCGAGGTCGAGTACCCCTAGGCCGCCTGCCCGGCTGACCGCGGCGGCGAGCCTGGCGTCGGGCTCGCCGAACGGGGTGACTCCAATGATCATGTCAACGGCGCGCACGGCAGACGTCATGATTCTCCGAAATATTCGGTGAAACTGCACGGTGGGGGTTTTGTGGCGCGGAGGCACTTGACTTCAGGGGGAAACGCTTCAGGGGGAATCCAACGGGAAGCTAGCGCCGACATTACTCACGAGTCAACATGGCGTGGAACATTCCGTATGCGGCCGATTCCATTCGGCCACCGCTGTCCAGCCACCACAAGTCCCGAAAAACCGTCCAATTTTAATCAGTATCGACATCACCGCAGACCCAGCGGCACACCGTAACCATGAGTGAGCTGTCAGAAACCCGGTTGAATTCACTTCCGGATCACGCCTCGGAAACACGGTGGGCAGGCTAAGGAAACCTTGTAAATTCTTCATGTCGGCATCCCGGCGGCCGAATCCGGCCATGCTTGAGAGAGCCCTTCGGCACGGCCTAAGGCCACTGCCGGGCGACACTGACAGACCATCTAATTCCACCGCCCCTTCCCGAACAAGGGGCAGGACACGACAGAACGAGCCGACCTCCCCGGCGGAAACCCGGGGAGGTCGGCTCGCCGCGAGGGCGGGGTGGTCGCTGTCAGCCCTTCGCCTCGGACACGTGGGACACCTCGGGAGCGAGGGCCTCCGGAGCCGCCTCGGCCGCCGAAGTCGCCTCCACCGGGCGGACCGGGATGAGGAAGGCGACGACCGCCGCCGCGAGGCCGACACCGCAGCCGAGCATCATGGCGGCCCGGAATCCGGCCTCGGAGGGCAGCGCGAAGCCACCGAAGTCGGTGGTCATCTGGGCCAGGACGACGCCGATGACGGCGGCCGAGACCGAGCTGCCGATCGCACGCATCAGGGTGTTGAAGCTGTTGGCGGAGGCGGTCTCGGACTGCGGGACCGCACTCATGATGAGCGCCGGCATGGCGCCGTAGGCGAAGCCGACACCCGTGCTGCAGACGATGGTGACCGCGAGCAGACCCCAGGCGGAGCCGGAGCCGACGAGCGGCAGGGAGATCCCGTACCCGACGGCGACGATCAGGCTGCCGACGGAGAGCGTGATCCTGGGGCCGGACTTGGCGGAGAGCATGGCGCCGAGCGGCGACATGAGCATCATCATCAGGCCGGCCGGAGCCATCCACAGCCCCATGGCCAGCATGGACTCGCCGAGCCCGTAGCCGGTCTCCTTGGGCAGCTGCAGCAGCTGGGGGATGACCAGGGACTGCGCGTACATCGCGAACCCGACGAGGATCGAGGCCGCGTTGGTCATCAGCACCTGCGGACGGGCGGTCACACGCAGGTCCACCAGCGGCTCGGCGTTGCGCAGCTCCCACCGGCCCCAGGCCAGCAGCACGATCACGGCGACGGCGAACAGCCCGAGGGTGGTGCCGCTGCCCCAGCCCCAGTCGGCGCCCTTCGACACCGCGAGGAGAAGGCAGATCAGCGCGATGCCGAGCCCGATCGCGCCGAGTACGTCGAAGCGCCCGGAGGCCGTGTTCTCGCGCCCGTCGGGCACGAAGACCGAGATCAGCGTGGCGACGGCGAGGGCCAGCGCGGCCACGACCCAGAACAGCACCCGCCAGCTGGCGTTCTCGGCGATCGCCGCGGAGAACGGCAGCCCGAGCGCGCCGCCGACCCCCATGGACGCGCTCATGACCGCGATGGACGAGCCGAGCTTCTCCGCCGGTACGACGTCACGCAGCAGGCTGATGCCCAGGGGTACGACGCCCATGCCCATGCCCTGCAGTCCGCGCCCGGCGATCATCGGGATCACGGAGGACGACAGCGCGCAGAGGACGGAGCCCAGGACGAGCGGCACGAGCGAGACGAGCAGCATGCGCTTCTTGCCGTACATGTCGCCGAGCCGCCCGGCGACCGGGGTCACGACGGACGCGGCCAGCAGGGTGGCGGTGATCACCCAGGAGGCGTTCGAGGCGGAGGTGTCGAACAGGCTCGGCAGCTCCCCGATCAGCGGGACCACGAGGGTCTGCGTGATCGCGGCCACGATGCCGGCGAAGGCGAGGATGCCGACGACTCTGCCGGGACCCGGCCCGGCGTCGGGCTTGGAACTGTCCACTGGGTTGCTCCCTCGCAAGCGATGTGCATGATGCACGAGATGTGCAGCATACACATAGCCGATCAACGCACTAACTTGGGAGCGGGTCCACCGAAGGGAAGACCCGCCCAGGAGCCGAAGGAAGCAGCCGCGTGGACAAGCCGACGAACGACCGCGTCGACAACGACAGCGACATCAACATCGACAACGACGTGGACAAACCCCTTGATCTGATCGAGTTCGAGACGATGCTCCTCGGTCGGCACATGCACCTGCGCTCACCGAGAGCGGGGGGCGCGCCAGAACGGCTCGACCGCAGTGCGTACACCCTCCTCTGCCGTATCCAGGTGGAGGGGCCGATGTCGATCGGCCAGCTCAGCGCCGCGTTCAGCCTCGACGCGTCCACGCTCAACCGGCAGACCGCAGCGATGGTCCGGGCCGGAGTCGTCGAACGCATCCCCGACCCCGAAGGCGGCATGGCGCGCAAGTTCGCGATGACGGAGAAGGGCGAGCACCGGCTGGCCGCCGACCGCGCGGCGAACCTGGAGGGCCTGGCCAAGGTGATGGCTGACTGGACGGCCGGGGAGGTCGCGGACTTCGCCGCCCAACTGAGCCGCCTCAACCGTGATGTGGAGCGACTGGACGGGCGTCCGTGGCCGCGCGACCGAGCAGCCGACGGGCCGGACAGCACCGACATCGCCCGCAGGCAGTGAACGTACGTTGACGATTGAAGCCTGAACCATCCCGGCATGAACTGCCCCTGACACGGGCAGAGTCGAGGTGCGCCGACCGTCCCGCGCCGCACTCCGGGAGGCAGCATCGTCATGCACCCCGAGCCGGATGTCCGCCAGCACCCCACCGTCGCCCGCCGGGTCGTCGTCACCGGTCTGGGCGCCATCACCCCGCTCGGCGTCGGAGTACCCGATCTCTGGCGAGGTCTCCTCGAAGGCCGTTGCGGAATAAGGGAGTTGACCGGCGAGGAGTTCACCGGCCTGCCCGTCCGCGTGGCGGGCACGGTCCCCGTGGACCCGGCCGGCCTGCTCCCCCGCGCCCAGGCACGCCGGATGAACCGGTCCGCGCAGTTCGGCGTACTGGCGGCGCGGGAGGCCTGGCTGGACGCGGGCTTCGACGGTTCGGGCACGGAGGCGAGCGGTCTGTCCCCCGAGCGCGTCGGGGTGTCGGTGGGCGCGATCCTCGGCGACGCGTCAGTCCTCGTCGGCGGCGACCGCAGGCTGCGCGAGAAGGGGCCCCGGGCGGTCTCGCCGCTCACCACCCCCATGACGGTGCCGTCGCAGGCGGCTTCCCAGATCTCGCTGGCCCTGCGCATCACGGGCGAGGCCCGCACGGTGACCAGCGCCTGCGCGTCGGGCACGGAGGCGATCGGCCAGGCAATCGACCGCATACGGTACGGCCACGTCGACGTCGCCCTCGCGGGAGGCGCCGAGGCTGTCGTCACCCCGGCGATCATGGCGTCGTTCGCCGCCATGCGCGCCCTGTCGACGCGCCCCGCCGGTGACCTGCCGTCCCGCCCCTTCGCCAGGGACCGGGACGGTTTCGTCAACGGCGAGGGCGCGGGTTTCCTGGTCCTGGAGTCCGAGGAGCACGCCCGGGCGAGGGGCGCCCGCGTCTACTGCGAGGCGGCCGGCTGGGGCCTGTCGGCCGATGCCCACCACATGGCGGCGCCCGACCCGTCCGGCACCGGAGTGGCGCTGGCCCTCCGCCGCGCCCTGCGCGACGCCGGAGGCCGCCCCGCCGACGTGGTCCACGTCAACGCCCACGCCACGGCCACGATCGACGGCGACCTGGCGGAGGCGAACGCCCTGCGGGCTGTACTGGGCGCCACCCCGGCCCCCGTCACGGCCCTGAAGGGCCACCTCGGCCACCTCCAGGGTGCCGCGGGCGGGGTGGAGGCGGTGGCGACGGTCCTGACCCTGCACCACGGCACGATCCCGCCGACGATCGGCTGCGCGGAGGGGGAACAGGACGAGGCGATCGCCCTGGACGTGGTGAGGGGCGACCCGCGCCCGCTGCCGGGCCACGGCGATCTGGCCCTCAGCAACTCGTTCGGGTTCGGCGGGCACAACGCGGTACTGGCGTTGCGGCGCGAGCGCTTCGCTGGATAGGCGGTTCGTTGGCTGCGGGCCAGTGGGGGCTTGTCGCGCAGTTCCCCGCGCCCCTATCGGGGCGCTGTCACGCCGAACGTTTGCGGGTGGCCGTCTTCTTGGCAGCCGCCTTCTTGGCCGGGGTCTTCTTGGCGGTGCTGGTCGACTTGTTGCCGGTGGTGGTCTTCTTCGCTGTGGAGGTCGACTTCTTCCCGGGCTCGGCCTTGGGGGTGGCCTTGGCAGGTGTACGACGTCCCCGCAGGGGTTGGACCTCGCCCTCCGCCGCCTTCTCCTGCTCGCCCCGCGACTCCTTCGCCTCCCGCACGCTCTTCTCCAGCGCGGCCATCAGGTCCAGCACCCTGCCGCCACCGCTCGGCGCCGGGGCGTGCGGCGCCTCCTCGCCGGCGGCCTTCGCGGCGATGAGTTCCTCGACGGCTTCGCGGTAGTCGTCGTGCAGGTCGGCGAGGTCGACCTCGCCGAGGGTGGCCATGAGGGCGTCGGCGAGATCGAGCTCCTGGTCCCGCACGGTGACGCCCGTATCCGGTGCGACCCCGTCCGTGGCCCGGATCTCGTCGGGCCAGAGCAGCCCGTGCATGGCGATGACGTCGTCGACGACCCGCAGCATGCCGAGCCGCTCCCGCCCCCGGAGCGCGAACTTGGCGATGGCGACCTTCTGGCTGCGCTTCAGGGCCTCGCGCAGCAGGATGTAGGGCTTGGCGGCCGGGACCCCGTTCGCGGACAGGTAATAGGCGGTGTCCATCTGAAGCGGATCAATACGATCACCGGGCACGAAGGCGACGATCTCGATGGTCCTGGCGGTGGGCAGGGGCAGCGACGCCAGATCGTCGTCGGTGATCGGAATCATCGACCCGTCGGCACCCTCGTACGCCTTGCCGATCTCGTCCCCCCGGACCTCCCGGTCCTCCATCTCGCACACCTTGCGATACCGGATGCGCCCGCCGTCCTCGACGTGGATCTGCCGGAAGGAGATCGAGTGGCTCTCGGTGGCGTTGACGAGCTTGATCGGGATGCTGACCAGCCCGAAGGAGATGGCGCCGTTCCAGATGGATCGCACGAGGGAACCTTCCTCCGGTCCTCCAGGGACGCTTTGCCCCGCTTTCATGGGATTCTCATCGTATGACGCCGATCACGGAGGTGGAGGGGCGAAGGGTGGTCCTCTCCAACCTGGAGAAGGTGATCCACCCGGCGACGGGCTTCACCAAGGGCGAGCTGCTCCACTACTACGCCACCACGGCGGACGTCCTCCTCCCCCACCTCCACGACCGCCCGGTCTCCTTCCTCCGCTACCCGGACGGCCCCGACGGCCAGGTCTTCTTCACCAAGAACGTGCCGCCGGGTACGCCCGACTGGGTCACGACGGCGGAGGTCCCTCGCTCGGAGGGCCCGGCACACATGGTCCTGATCCAGGACCTGCCCTCGCTGATGTGGGCGGCGAACCTGGTCACGGAGTTCCACACCCCGCAGTGGCTGATCGACGCCCCCGGCGAGGCCGACCGACTGGTCCTCGACCTTGACCCCGGCCATCCGGCGACGATCGTGGAGTGCTGCGAGGTGGCACTGTGGCTAAGGGACCGACTGGCAGCGGATGGGCTGGAGACCTACGCGAAGACGTCCGGCTCGAAGGGCCTGCACCTGCTGGCGACACCGGCGGCCCGGACCACGTCCGGCGAGATCACCGCGTACGCGAAGGCTCTGGCGGTCGAGGCGGAACACACCCTCCCCCACCTGGTCGTCCACCGCATGACCCGCAGCCTGCGCCCCGGAAAGGTCTTCGTCGACTACAGCCAGAACGCGGCCCGGAAGACGACGGCAACGCCGTACACGCTGAGGGCCCGCGCCGAGCCGACGGCGTCGACCCCGGTGACGTGGGAGGAGGTGGCGGGGTGCACCAGCCCGGCCCAACTCGCCTTCAGGGCAGGGGACATCGCGCCCCGCCTGGACTCGTACGGGGACCTGCTGTCCCCGCTCCTGCCACCGCCGCCGTGAGCGCGTGGGGGACATGGCTCGGCATCCGTCCGGCACTACCGCGTGGTGAAGGCGCCTCCGTTGACGTGGATGGTCTGGCCGGTGATGTGGCGGGCCCCGGTGAAGCGAGGAAGTAGGCCGTCTGCGCGATGTCGTCGACTGTTCCCGGGCGCTTGTTGTGCGCCTCCTCCGCGAGCGCGCGATGGCGTTCTTCGGTCAGTCCGCCTTGGAAGAAGTTCGTGTCGGCGACGAAGCCCGCAGAGATCACGTTGCAGGTGATGCCCTCGGGCGCGAGTCCGGCGGACAGCGAGGCGTTCCAGGCGGCCAGGGCCGTTTTGGCCGCGCCGTAGGAGCCGCCTCGGCACTCGGCACCGACCGAGCCGATGCTGATGACGCAGCCGCCGCCGGTGAGTTTGTCCTGGAGCGCGACGGTGGTCAGTACCGCGGTGAGCAAGTTCTGGGCCAAGCTGGTGTGCTACTGGGCCAGTTGCGCTTCCAGCGTCGACGGGTCGCCGGACACGGGCTCGGGCAGCCCTCCGGCGGCATTGACCAGGACGTCCAGGTCGCCGAGCTGGGCGGCGAGTGCCCTGACCCGCTCGGTCGAGGTGGCGTCGCAGACCACGCTCAAGGGAGGGGGGCAGCTGACCTGAAGCCGGAAGTGCAGCAGTCCGGTGGCGTCGGCGGACACGGGCTTGCCGTCGGGGTCGGTGACCGTGGTCACCGTCAGGTCGGCGGTCGTGGCCAGCTTCTCGAACTGGTCCCGGGTGTACCAGTGCAGGATCCACGGGCGCTCCACGACGCTGCTGTCCGAGCCGTGGTGGCGTTCGTAGCGCAGAAGCGTCGTCTGGGTCCGGGCTGTCTCGTCGCGCTGCTCGGCCACGATGGAAAACCGAAGCTCCGCCCCGTCGGGGGCCACAGCCGTGCGTACCTGGCCGATCTGGTCGGCCGGGGTCGGTGCGGGGGTGAACAGGGGTACCAGGGCGGTGCCGCCCTCCGCCAGGTGAGCGCGGATGGCGCGCAGGGCGGCCAGCGCCGCGTCGTCGTCGGGGAGCAGGGTGAAGGTCGGTCCGGCGAGGAAGATCGCCCGGTAGCGGCGGGGCAGGCTCAGAGCTTCCATACGCTGGTGGAACACGGTGGCACCGATGCCTTGTTCGGCTGCCCGGCGACGGAGGCGTTCGAGCATGTCCTCGGAGGAGTCGACGCCCTCCACGTCCAAGCCGCGTCGGCGCAGTTCGAGCAGCGGATCACCGTCTCCGCATCCAAGTTCCAGTGCCGGCACACCGGCTTGCCGGATGAAGTCCGCGTAGGGCTCGGGGTCCTGGGACGAGGATTTCAGCGGTCCGTAGAGGTCCGCGACGATACCGGTGTAGAAGTCAGCTGGGTCCACGGCCGCCACCCTACGCAGCCCGTCCCGCACGTTCACTCGAATATCCGGGGGGCGCTCACGATGAGTCCTCGTGTTCCGGACAGGCGACCGTGGAGCCCGTCGCGTCGCGTCACGAGTCGTCGGCGCCTGTCACCCAGGACCAGCGGTGCGAGATGTCTCCGTGGTCCCGATTGTCGACGCGGGTGACATCGGGCCCTCCCATGGTGACCGATCCCAGCCCGCTCAGCAGGGTCAGGTACGCGAAGAAGAGGGTCGCGCACACGGTGACACAGAAGGCGAAAAGGGGCCCGGATCCCTTGCCCGTCATGTGGATCACCTGCAGGAATCCGTAGCCACAGAGGATCGTCGCCAAGGCATAGACCTTCCACAACACCCCGTGCACTCGCTGCTGACGGCGCACTTCCGCGAACGACGGAAGGGCCACCAGGAGCCGCGCCCCGCAGTGGTCGCACGTCTCAACGGTTTCGTTCACCCGCTTGTCGAAACGCTCCAGACAACCGGTCATGGCGTTGCTGAGACAGATCGTCCGGGACGGCCTGTTGCCCGACTCCCTGCTGATGCTGTGCGTGATCCTGTACTCGAAACTCCCCGTCACCTCAGCGGCCACGGCTCCCCCTTCGCTTCCCCGTCACAACCCGGAAGATCACTTCCAAGGTCGGTCGCCACCGGTTACAGGATCTGGGCGACTGAGGCGAGATCAACCCTCAGTCAGAGGCGCCTTCCTTGTCCATCGATCCTGCCCGCATCACTTGATCCAGAACTTCATCAAGAACTTGATCCAAACGAAACGGCCTAGACCCGCCCCCAGGTCCCCCGGTCCCGAGCCACCGCGTGCAGTGCCTCCACGTCCGCCGGTTTCAGTACGCCCCCGAGGCGCACCAGCCCCGACAGATCCGTGTCCTGGAGCACCCTGACCTCCCGCAGCGGAACCGTGATCCGCAGGTCGGCCGGACCTGCCAGAGCCAGGACGGGGTGGACCTCGGCCGTCAGCGCGTACGAGGCCCGGTCGGCGTCCGAACGTACCCGGCGCAGTAGCGGGTCGGGGTCCCGGCGCCCCAGGGAGACCATCGGGTCGGCCACCAGTACCCGCTGTTTACGGGCGTACAGCGTGTGCACCGCGAACAGTCCCCCCGGGCCGATCACCAGGTGGTGGATCCGGTCGCCGCCGGGAAGCGGGAGCGAGTGCAGGGTGTGCCAGCCCGCGCCCTCCAGTGCCTCCAGGGCCTCACCCACCGCCTGTTCCGCCGTCAGGGCACGCCTTCGGGGGTCCGGGCGGAAACGGTGGGGTGGGCCCGGGTCGCGGTCCAGGGCGATCTGGAGGGCCTCGCCGGGACGGTTCGGGGCCAGGTCGTCGTCGGGGTGGAGGGAGAGGCGGGCCAGTTCCGCCGGGGTCGGGACCGGGGGCGGGCCCACCGTGACCGGGCCCGTCAGGAACGGGCCCAGGGCCTCCAGTACGTCCCCTCTGAGGTCGTCGCTCAGCAGGTTGACCCGGGACGACTCACGGTCGTACCAGGCGATGTTCCGCCCGTCCGTCAGGCACACGTACAACCGTTCGTGACCTTGGCGCCAGGCCGGTACGACGCGCAGTCCGCTCATCCACCATCACCCCTATCCCCGCATGGCCATGGGAACAGGCGGGGTGCTGCGGGGGCAAGGACCCGGTTACCTTTGAAGGGAGTTGGGGCGGAGTTGGGTGCCCGAGTGGGGGAGGCGGCGTAGTTGCGGACCCGCAGGAAGGAGCCCGACGTGCCGGCTCCGGGCAAGCCGTGGAGCGAGATCGTGCCCGGGCTGTGGATGGGCGGACACGAGTTCACTCGTCGCCCGGGGGAGATCGAGTTCGCCGTCGTGCACGATGAGTTCGACCTGGTCATGACCCTGCTCAAGCTGCCCGGGTACGGGCCCGATCCCGGCGTCGAGCATCACGTGTGGTCCATCCCGGACGGGCCGCTCGACGGGACCCAGCTCGCCGGCGTGATCCGGCTCGCCGAGGCCGTGTGCGCCGCGCTGGAGGACGGGCGCAGGGTGCTCGTGCGCTGTTACAGCGGCTACAACCGCTCGGGGCTCGTCGTCGCGCACGCCCTCGTCCTCGACGGGTACGACACCGAGGAGGCGATCCGGCTCATCAGGTCCCGCCGCTCCCCGTGGGCCCTGCACAACGAAAGGTTCGTGGAGTACCTGCGGACGGGCCTGTCCACGGCCCGGCTGCTGGAGGAACTGACGGAGTAACCCGCCCCGCAAATGCGACTTCCCTGCGAATAAGGTGTCGTGGAGGAAGCGGCTCATCCACCGTCGCCCGCCACATCCTCCCCGGCCCTCTCGCAGGAGTGCAGTGAATCCCAGCCGCACCTCCCGCGCTGCCCGCGCCCTGCGCGTCTCCCGCGCCGCCCTCGCCGTTCTCGCCCTCGCCACCGCCACCTCCGCCTGCGGTGACGCCGGTGGGCTGCGCGGGGCCGGGCCGACCGCCACCGCCGTCAGCCCCGCCCGGCTCTGGCCCGAGCTGCCCGCCGCCTCCAGCCCCGCCTGGGACTACGGCGAGGCCGAGACCGAGACCGTGAAGGGCGTCACCGCCCCCGGCGACGACATCCACAAGGTCGACCCGGTGGCCGTCGTACGGGCCGAGATCGCCAGGCACGCCGACACCTACACCGCCGACGGCTCCCCGTACGCCGGAACGGCCGCCGGAATGGCCGCCTGCGGCCGGAAGAGCCATACAGGTACCGACACCGGAACCGACACCGACACTGATACCGGCGGCGGTACCAGTGCCTGTCCCGTCCTCAAGGCCTACTACCGCGACCTCACCGGCGACGGCCGCGACGACATGGCCCTCGGCTTCCGGCTGCTGCCGGGCAACGGGACGGCCGTACGCGTGTACACCTTCCAGCGGCACAGGCTGGTGCAGATCATGGCGAACGACGACGCCGTGACCGCCGTGGAACTGGCCGGCCGGGCCGTGATCATCCGCTCGCCGTCGCAGATCCCGGGGTACGAGTACCGCACCCAGTGGACCTGGGACTCCGAGCAGAAGGCGATGCTGCTCACCCGGGACGAGTTCCTCCGTACCGGCAAACCCAAGCGCCTCTCCTCACCCCTGCCCTCCTCCTCCGAGAGTGCCCGGTGAGGGTCTCGCTGCCCGGGTGGGCAGGCACCCTCGCAGCCAAGGCCGCCCTGTTCATCACCGGGATGTGCTGCGCCCTCGCCGCCCTGCTCGGCGTCCTCGTGCATGTCTCGGTGACCCATCAGACCGTCGACCAGGCTCGCGACCGCGCCCTGTCCCGGCTGGTGGAGGCCACGGCGGCGTACGAGGCCGGGGACGCGCTGAGGCCGCACGCCGGTATCGATCCCGAGGGGCTGCCGAAGGCGCTGCGGACGCTCGCCGCGGCCGGGGAGCGCGGCACGATGGTGACCGACCACGACGGGGTGCCGACGATGTGGGCGGCCGGTCCCGCGGACGGCGGGCACGCACTCGCCGTCGCCCTCGACTACTCGCAGAGCGCCCGTACGATCGACGGCCTCGACCGGGCCATCCTGTGGTCGTCGGGCCTCGCCATCGGCGCGACACTGCTGGTCGGCGCGTTCGCGGTGACCCGGGTGACCCGTCGGCTGCACGCGACCGCCCAGGTGGCCCGCCGGATCAGCGCCGGCGACCTGGACGCCCGCGTCGACGACGCCCGTACGCAGGACCCGAACCGCTCGCCGGACGAGGTCGCCGCCGTCGCCGCCGCCCTCGACACCATGGCCGCCTCGCTGCAACGGAAACTGCTCAGCGAACAGCGCTTCACCGCCGACGTGGCCCACGAGCTGCGCACCCCGCTCACCGGGCTGCACGCGGCAGCCGAACTGCTGCCTGCCGGGCGGCCGACCGAGCTGGTCAGGGACCGGGTCGCCGCGCTGCGGACACTCACCGAGGACCTGCTCGAAATCTCCCGGCTGGACACGGGCAAGGAGCGGCTGGAGGTCGACACCGAGGCGCTCGGCGCCCTCGCCGAACGGGTCGTGCGGGCTTCCGGAGCCACCGGAGCCGACACGGAGACACTCGTCGTCCGTGACGCCCTCGTCGACACCGACCGGCGTCGGCTCGAACGGGTGCTCGGGAACCTGGTCGCCAACGCCCACCGGCACGGCCGTACGCCCGTCACGCTGACCGTCGACGGTCCGGTCGTGACCGTGCGGGACCACGGTGACGGCTTTCCGGAGTACCTGGTGGAGCACGGGCCGCAGCGGTTCCGTACGGAGGGCGGGGCGACCGGGCACGGGCTCGGGCTGACGATCGCGTTGGGCCAGGCGGAGGTACTGGGCGCCCGGCTGACTTTCGCCAACGTGCCGGAGAGTGACGGCGGTGGCGCTCTGGCAACGCTCACGCTGGCCGAATCACGGGGGCCCGCCACCAACGGCCCAGCGTGACGGGCGCCTTACACGACGCACTCCTAGCGTGGCGGTTAGTCAGCTCTGTCCTGCCAAAGGAGCCCACATGTCACCGCGGACCACCCTGACCCGCCTCGGCATAGCCGCCGCCACCACCGCACTCTCCGTCGGCGCCGTCACCCCGGCACTCGCGAGCCCCGCCGACGACGACTGGGGCAGCAGCTGGAACCAGCAGCAACAGAACAGCCAGAGCAGCCAGAACAATCAGAGTAGCCAAAGCAATCAGAGCAACCAGAACAGTCAGAACAACGACGGCGGCGGGCAGCAGCAGAGCAACAACAGCTGGAACCAGCAGAACAACAACCAACAAAGCAACAACCAGCAGAGCAACAACAGCAGCTGGGGCCAGCACAACACCAGCAGCAACAGCAACACCGTCCTCTACAAGGGGATCGTCACCGCCAACGGCGGACTGCGGCTGCGCAGCGCGCCGAACCGGGGCAGCGCGATCATCCGGGTCGTCCCGAAGGGCGCGATCGTCAACATCTTCTGCAAGACCGGCGGCGAGAACGTCGACGGCAACTCGCTCTGGTACCTCCTGACGGACGGCACCTGGGCCTGGGGCGCCGCCCGCTACATCGACAACATCGGCGCCGCACCGCGCTTCTGCTGACCCTGGTCGTGCCCTTTACCCGGCACAGCGTCACGCAACATTCCATTCATTTTGGGTAGATTCCGGGCATGACGAAGCCCGGAACCACCGTGGCGGCGGAGTACGGGGAATCCCCGAAGCCCTGGCTCTCGGAGCCCGCGGATCCCTCCGCTCCCGCCCCGCGCGTCCCCCGGCGCCGTGGCATCGAGCTGGCCCTCATCGTCGTAGCCGTCCTCCTCTCTGTGTACGGCTACTGCGATGTGGGCCTCGCGAAGAACGGCACGGTCCCGCCCGGCGCCGCCGGTTACGGCGCCGGGCTCGGCGTGCTCGCGCTTCTCGCCCATCTCGCGGTGCGCAGGCGCGCCCCCTGCGCCGACCCGCTCCTGCTGCCCATCGCCGTGCTGCTCAACGGCCTCGGCCTGGTCCTCATCTACCGGCTCGACCTGGAGACGCCGGGGCACCGGGCGGCCCCCGCCCAACTCGTCTGGTCCACGGTGGGCGTGGCGCTGTTCATCGTGGTCGTCGTCCTGCTGCGCGACCACCGGGTCCTCCAGCGGTACGCGTACGTCTGTGTGGCCGCCGCCCTCGTCCTGCTGATCCTCCCGATCTTCTTCCCGGCGGTGAACGGGGCCCGTATCTGGGTCCGGGTCGCCGGATTCTCCTTCCAGCCGGGCGAGTTCGCGAAGGTGCTGCTGGCGGTGTTCTTCGCCGCGTACCTGGCCGCGAACCGGGGCGCGCTCGCGTACACCGGCCGCCAGATCTGGCGGCTGCGCCGGCTCCAGCTCCCCACCGGGCGGGTCCTCGGCCCGATCGTCGCGATCTGGCTGCTCAGCGTCGGCGTACTGGTCCTGGAGCGCGATCTCGGCACCTCGCTCCTCTTCTTCGGCCTCTTCGTGGTTCTCCTGTACGTGGCCACGGGCCGCACCGGCTGGATCGCGGTCGGTCTGCTGCTGGCCGCGCTGGGCGCCTTCGCCGTCGGCACCCTCGAACCGCACGTCCACAGCCGCGTCGAGGACTGGCTGCACCCGTTCGCGACGATCGAGGCCGGCCAGGGTCCCAACCAGTTGTCCCAGTCGCTGTTCGCGTTCGCGGCGGGCGGCATGCTCGGCACCGGTCTGGGGCTCGGCCACTCGATCCTGATCGGCTTCGCCGCCAAGTCGGACTTCATCCTGGCGACGGCGGGCGAGGAACTCGGGCTGGCCGGTCTCTCCGCGATCGTCATCCTCTACGCCCTCCTCGTGGAGCGCGGCTACCGGGCGGGCCTCTCACTGCGCGACCCCTTCGGCCGGCTGCTCGCCGTCGGCCTCGCCTCGATCGTGGCGCTCCAGGTGTTCGTGATCGCGGGCGGGGTGTCGGGCCTGATCCCGCTCACCGGTATGGCGATGCCGTTCCTGGCGCAGGGGGGCTCGTCCGTCGTCACCAACTGGATCATCGTGGCGCTGCTGATCCGGATCAGCGACTCGGCCCGGCGACAGCACACAGAGAACAACGACGGGCGGCCCACACCATGACGAGACAACCCGAACGGGCAAGAAAACCAAGGCAGATGACGCGCTGCATCAAGCACGCCGCCCTCTTCTGCGCCCTGTTGCTCCTCGCCCTCCTCGTCAACTTCACCCGCGTCCAGGTCGTCCAGGCCCAGCGCTACGACGACAACTCGGCCAACCGCCGCCAGGTGATCGCCCGTTACGGCCAGCCGCGCGGTGCCATCCTGGTCGGCCGACGGCCGGTCACCGGGTCCACGGACACCGGGGAGCAGCTCCGGTACGAACGGACGTACAAGAACGGCCCGTTGTACGCCCCGGTCACCGGCTTCGCCTCCCAGGTGTACGGCACGACGTTCCTGGAGCACGCGGAGGACGGCATCCTCTCGGGCAGCGATCCGCTTCTCTCCCCGTTCCCCCTGTGGAACGACGTGACGCGCGCGCAGAACCCGGGCGGCGACGTGGTGACCACCATCGACCCGGCCGCCCAGCAGGCCGCCTACGAGGGGCTCGGCGGGCGCAAGGGTGCGGTGGCGGCCGTGGAGCCGTCGACCGGGCGCGTCCTCGCGCTGGTCTCCGCGCCGTCGTACGACCCGGCGGCACTGTCCGGCAACGGGCTTGCCGTGGAACGGAGTTGGCGGCGGCTGAACGGCGATCCGGACAAGCCGATGCTCAACCGGGCGGTGCGGCAGACGTATCCGCCGGGTTCGACGTTCAAGGTGGTCACGGCGGCGGCGGCCCTCGACGCGGGGGTCGTCACCGATCTGGACGAGCCGACCCGCTCCCCCGACCCGTACCGCTTGCCGGGTACGTCCACGGTGCTGACGAACGAGGGCGACGGATGTGCGGACGTCTCGTTGCGGGCCGCGTTCACCTGGTCGTGCAACACGGTCTTCGCCAAGCTGGGTGTGGACGTGGGCGTCGCCGACCTGGCGACCACGGCGGACGGGTTCGGCTTCAACGACGCGGGGCTGCGCATCCCCTTCTCGGTCGCGCGGAGCACCTTCGACCGCCACGTCGACAAGGCACAGCTGGCGCTGTCCGCGATCGGCCAGTACAACACCCGGGCCACGCCGTTGCAGATGGCGATGGTCGCGGCGGCGGTCGCAGGCGGCGGCCAGGTGCCCTCCCCCTATCTGGTGGAGCGGACAACCACCGCGCACGGCACGACAGTCGCGGCCTCGGGTGTACGGAGCCGGCTCCGGGCGATGAGTCCGTCGACCGCCGTACGGATGCGCGAGCTGATGCGGGACGTCGTGGAGCGGGGCACCGGCACGAACGCGGCGATCCCCGGCGCCACGGTCGGCGGCAAGACCGGCACCGCCCAGCACGGCATCGGCAACTCCGGTACGCCGTACGCCTGGTTCATCTCCTGGGCGCAGGGCGAACGGGACGTCGAGCCGACGGTGGCCGTCGCGGTGGTGGTCGAGGACGCCTCCGCCGACCGTACGGACATCAGCGGGGGCGGGACGGCGGCGCCGATCGCGCGGGCGGTGATGGAGGCGGTGCTCGGCAGGTGAGAAAAGGGGGTGCGCGGACCGGACCTCCGACCTACCGTGCGGCCATGACGCCATCATCCGACGCCACGTACGAACTCGCCCAGGTCAACATCGGCCGCCTCAAGGCCCCTCTGGATTCAGCTCAGTTGAAGCCGTTCGCCGACGGCCTCGACCCCGTGAACGCCGTAGCCGACGCCTCGGACGGATTCGTCTGGAGGCTGCAGGGCGAGACGGGCGACGCGACCGACACGCGCATGTTCGACGACGAGTGGATCCTGGTGAACATGTCGGTGTGGCGGGACATGGACGCCCTCACGGCGTTCATGTACCAGGGCCGGCACCGGGAGTTGCTGGCGCGCCGCCGGGAGTTCTTCGAGCGGCTTGCAGAGGCGGTCACGACCCTGTGGTGGGTGCCGGCGGGACACCGGCCGACGGTGGAGGAGGCGGAGACCCGACTCCTCCATCTGCGTGCGCACGGACCGACGGAGTACGCGTTCACCCTGCGTACGTCATTCCCGCCAGGCCCGTCGAGCCCGCTGGCGGACCCGGTGTCGGACCTCGTACCGGACCCGGACCCGGTGCCGGAGTCGCTCAGCCGATCGGTTTCCTGATCTCGTCGCGGATCTTGACGGCGGTCTCGGCAGCCGCCGCCAGGTCCACCTGGGCGGGCTTCTTCGTGACCGTGTCGGCGGTGATCTCGGCGATGGAGGCACCGGTGTTGCCGTCCACCCAGCCGCAGATGGGGATGGTGAGCTCCGTACCGCCCTGGGTCTGGACGAGCACCTCGCAGGTGACGGTGACGTCGGAGCCGGCCGGCTTGAAGTCCTTGGGCTTGACGGCGACCTTGGCTCCGCTGCCGCCTGCCGCGCCCTTCATCATGTTGTCGCGGGCCAGGCCGGTGTTCTTGAACCGTCCGTACATGCCGGAGATCACCAGCGTGCCCTTGGCCTGGTCGCCGCCGAGGCTGTACTGACCGACCACGGCCTTGGTGTCCCGGGCGTCCCAGGCGCCGTCGGCCTCGTCCTCGATGGCCTTGCCCTCGGAGCCGGAGAGGTCACCGGCGAGCTCGTACTTCTCGTCGAGGACCTTCTGCGGCAGCGTCAGCTTGTACTCGGCGTCGGGAAAACCGGTGTCGGACTTCACGCCGATCCAGTAGAGGCCGGCCACGCCCACCACCGCCAGCACGACGACACCGCCGATGATGCCGAGGATCAGCCCGAGCCGGCTCTTCTTGGGCGGCGGCGCCATCGGGGCGCCCCAGGCGGCGGGGCCGGGCGCACCGTAGGGCTGCTGCTGCCCGTAGGGGAACGGGGGCGGCTGCTGCTGGCCGTACGGGCCCGGCTGCTGTGGGCCCTGGTACGGCGGCGGAGGCGGCTGCTGCCCGTAGGGCCCCGAAGGGGGCGGGCCGAAGGGGTCGTCGGGCGGCCGGGGCGGCGGAGTCGTGGACACGCCAGCACGCTACTCCACTCGGGTGACCGCGTAAGCCGTGCGTAAGGCTGCGCGCAGTTCCGCACACAGATCTACGCATAGCTCTACGCACAGTTCTGCGCACAGTTCTGCGCACAGCTCGACGCGTAAGTAGCCCCCAGGGGATTGACCGAGTTGCTGACAAGCGGTCTCATAAGAGGGTGACGACAGTGACGGAAGCCGAGATACTCCGCGACGCGCTCGGCGTGCTCAAGGACCGGGAGCAGGTCGCCGAACGGCTGCTCGACGCGTCCGCCAAGCACTCCTTCGACCCGGACAAGGAACTGGACTGGGACGCCCCCTTCGAGGACGGCAAGTGGTTCTGGCCGCCCGAGCTGGTCTCCCTCTACGGCACTCCGCTGTGGAAGCGGATGAGCGAGGAGCAGCGCATCCTGCTCTCCCGGCACGAGGCGGCGGCGCTCGCCTCGCTCGGCATCTGGTTCGAGATCATCCTGATGCAGCTCCTCGTACGGCACATCTACGACAAGGCGGCGACGAGCGCGCACGTCCGTTACGCCCTGACGGAGATCGAGGACGAGTGCCGTCACTCGAAGATGTTCGCCCGGCTGATCAGCCGCGGCGGCACCCCGTACTACCCGGTCAGCCGGACGCACCAGAACCTGGGCCGCTTCTTCAAGACGGTGTCCACCACCCCCGGTTCCTTCACTGCGACCCTGCTCGGCGAGGAGGTCCTCGACTGGATGCAGCGCCTGACGTTCCCGGACGAGCGCGTCCAGCCACTGATCAGGGGCGTGACGAGGATCCATGTGGTCGAGGAGGCCCGCCACGTCCGCTACGCCCGTGAGGAACTCCGCCGCCAGATGGTGACGGCCCCCAGGTGGTCCCAGGAGTACACCCGCGTCACATCCGGCGAGTTCGCCCGGATCTTCTCGGTCGCCTTCGTCAATCCGGACGTCTACGCGAACGTCGGCCTGGACAAGGCGGAGGCGATGGCGCAGGTCCGGGCGAGCGGGCACCGGCGGGAGGTGATGCAGACGGGGGCACGGCGGCTCACCGACTTCCTGGACGACATCGGGGTGTTGCGGGGAGTGGGGCGGCGACTGTGGGTCGCGTCCGGGTTGCTGGCACCCACCAGCCCCGCGTAACCGCTGCGGGCATGCGTGCCTGCGGCACCCGATTACGCTGCCCCCATGACCTCCACTCCCGCATACCGACGACTGGGCGTCGAGGAACGGAGACACCAACTGCTCGAAGCCGCCCTCTCCCTCTTCGCGCACCGCCCCCCGGAGGACGTCTCGCTCGACGACGTGGCGGAGGCGGCCGGCGTCTCCCGCCCCCTCGTGTACCGCTACTTCCCCGGCGGCAAGCAGCAGCTGTACGAGGGCGCGCTCCGCTCCGCCGCCGAGGAACTGGAACTCTGCTTCGACGAACCCCCCGAGGGCCCGCTCGCCCAGCGCCTCTCCCGCGCCCTGGACCGCTATCTCGCCTTCGTCGACGAGCACGACGCCGGCTTCAGCGCCCTCCTCCAGGGCGGCAGCGTCGTCGAGACGTCCCGTACGACGGCCATAGTCGACCGGGTCCGCCGTACCGCCGCCGAGCACATCCTCAGCCATCTCGGGGTCGCGGAACCCGGCCCCCGGCTGCGGATGACCGTACGGATGTGGATCACCTCGGTCGAGGCGGCCTCGCTGATCTGGCTGGACGAGGGCAAGGTGCCGCCGGTCGGCGAGCTGCGGGACTGGCTGGTGGAGCAGTTCGCGGCGTCGCTCGGCGTGACCGCAGGACGCGACCCGCAGACCGCGGCGGTCGTACGCGACGCGCTGGGCCCGGATACCGGAAACTGATCCCGTGAAGAGCCAAGACACCGCCTTCGAGGGCGGCCCCCTGGACGGCCGCGTGCTGCCCATCCTGCTCGGGCCGACCGGCCACCCGCCGAAGACGTACAAGGTCCCGGTACCGGACGCGGCCGGCGGCCCCCCGACCGTACTGGTCTACCGCCGCGCCCCCAAGGGCCGGCCGGGAAAGCTGGGCCTCCACCCGGGCTGGAAGTACACGTACGACCCCGAGGGCGACAAGACCGGCGACGGCAGGCTCCGCTGGCCGTGGTCGAAACCGGCCACACCACCAGCCGCCACGCCGCAGGGCAAGCCGGACGACACCGACGGGTGACGGGGTTGGGCCGAACCGCGCACGCTCGGCGCGCGGACCTCGCGCCCGCGTCACAAGCTCGCGGTGCGGAGCGGAAGGGCTGCTCCGCACCGGAGGTGATGACGTGTCAGGAAGGCTTCTGCGTCTGGTCTGTACGGCGGCCATGGCGGTCGGCACACTCCTCGCACCCGTCCCCGCACTGGCCGTACCGGACCCCGGTCCCTCAGCGACCCGGTCCCCCAGCGAGCCCTCCGCGGAAGGGGAGCCCTCCGTCGCCGCTCTCCTGACAGACCTTCAGCGGCTGTACCGGGACGCCGAGCGGGCCACCGGGACCTACGACGCCACCGCCGGGCGGCTGAAGCGGCAGCGGGCCGAGGTACGGCGGCTGGACGGACAGCTCGTGCGCGCCCGCCTCTCCCTGCACGAGCGACGCGGCGCCCTCGGCCGGCTCGCCCGGCAGCAGTACCAGAGCAGCACCGGCATCTCACCGTACGTACAGCTGCTGCTGGCCCGCGATCCACAGCACGCCCTCGAACAGGGCCATGTGATCCGGCAGTTGGCGCTGGAGCGGGCCGAGACGGTGGGCCGACTGGTCGGCGGCGAGCGGCGCACCGACGGTCTGGCGCGCGCGGCCCGTGCCGCCCTGGACGAGCAACTCACCCTCGCCGAACAGCAGAAGCGGGACCGGGACACCGTACGGACGCGGCTGCGGGAGGTCGAGGAGCTGCTCGCCACCCTGAGCACCGAACAGCTCGCCGAACTGGCCGAGTTGGAGCGCGGCGAAGTGACCGGGAAGCAGCGGGAGTTCATCACCTCGGGCGCGCTCAGCACCGACCGGAAGCCGTCCGAGGAGGGTGAGCGGGCACTGCGGCAGGCCGTGGCACAGCTCGGGAAGCCGTACGAGTGGGGTGCCGAGGGGCCGGCGTCGTTCGACTGCTCGGGGCTGACCTCGCAGGCCTGGGAGGAGGCGGGGCGGCCCATTCCCCGGACCAGCCAGGAGCAGTGGGCGCGGCTGCCGCACATCCCGCTGGCCGAGCTGCGCCCCGGTGACCTGGTCGTCTACTTCCCCGGGGCGACGCATGTGGCCCTCTATCTCGGGGGCGGGATGGTCGTGCAGGCGCCGCGTCCCGGCGCGAAGGTGAAGGTGTCGCCGGTCGCGGCCAACCCGGTGCTGGGCGCCGTACGGCCGGACCCGGACGGGGAGCCCCTGCGGCGGTACACACCGCCGAAGCTCCCCGCCGACGCCACGGCGGGATCGGACGAGGGGTACTCCCTCGCGACCGAGCCCACGCGGACCACCGACACCGCCGCCGACTACGCGCCCGTGAGCGAACCCAGGTAGGCGGCCGTCTTCTCGGGCTCGGAGAAGCAGGCCCACGGCCCAACAGGCGTTCTACCAGCGGTTTCCCTCCAACTGGCGTGCCCGTAAGGGGCCGTGGGCCGTCTGTGGGCCGTCAGGTCGGGCG
>NZ_JAAGLU010000559.1 GCF_010550245.1 Streptomyces sp. SID12501 | reverse complement strand
CGGCAGCACCGCGTTCGACTACGCATCGTCGACCCGTGTGTGGGACGCGAAGGCGCACACGGCGATGCGGGTGGACCTGCCGGACGGCGAGCCGCATCGCGACTCGCGCGACGCAGTCTGCTGGCTCAACGACGCCCGGGCGATGCGGGATTGCATCGAGCTCCAGGGGCTGGGGTTCCTTGTCGCAGAGGGCCTGTCCGGGCTTGACACGACGGGCGAGTTCAAGGCGTGGAAAAAGGAACTGGGAAGCAGCGGGGGGAAGGTGCGCGAGTACGTGCCGAGCACGGGGCACAGCCGGCTGAGGAAGGCGTCTTTCACGCCGCTGGAGCTGCGGGCCGTCTGGATCGAGGGCCTTCTCGATCTCCGCCGGGCGATCACTGCCGGGTGGCTCAGCCAGTCCGCCCAGCCCAACTGGGAGGGCACCGTCGCGCGCAATGACAAGTTCAAGGCCCGGTTCGCG
>NZ_JAAGLU010000558.1 GCF_010550245.1 Streptomyces sp. SID12501 | reverse complement strand
ATCGGTTCCCGTTCACCCGCCCGCGAAGGGCGGGAGCACCTCTACGGTGCCCCCCTCGGTCAGCGGGACGCCGTCGTGGGGACGCTTGCCCACGGGCTCTTCGTTCACGAGGAAGGAGCAGCGCAGCAGGACCCGTGTCAGCTCTCCCGGGTGGCGTTCCCGCACGGCGTCGAGCGCCTCGGCCAGTGTGCGTGCCGAGTACGGCTCCTCCGCCGTCCCGGCCGCGGCCTTGGCCGCCGCCCAGTAGCGGATGGTTCCGGTTGCCACTGCAGCTCCTATCGTCGCCCCGTCGGCTCTCTACCGTCGGCCTCCATGATGACCCCTCCGGCCGTGACCCCCGGCGTACCCCGACGCGCCCCGTGCGCGCCCCGGTTCCCGTGCGGGGGTCCACCGATCCGGTGAAACCGGGGCATACGAGGGAGGAAGGCGTGGCGGGAACCACGGAAGGCGGTGTGCGGGT
>NZ_JAAGLU010000557.1 GCF_010550245.1 Streptomyces sp. SID12501 | reverse complement strand
GCCTGCTCGAAGATGCCCAGGTCCCAGGAGAGGGTCTCCATGCGCCGGTGGCGCGACACCGAGAGCACGGCGTACGCGAGGAACAGCGCGGCGGCCAGCAGCCAGGCGTTCCGGTTCGTCCGGAACGCGGCCCCCGGCTCCCGCGGGGCCCGGCGCGGCGCCGGGACGAGCGGTACGGGTGGCGGGGCCGGGGACGCCGGGAGCGTCCCGGCCGCCTTCGGACTCCCGGATATGAACATACGTTCAGGTTGCCATTCCGGCCGGCCGGGTCCGGCCGCGACCCCCTGTTCCGGCCGTGTCCGGAAACCGTCGGGCGGCGCCGGACGGGCGGTCCGCGCCCCGGTGGGGGACGGTGGTTGAGGGGCGGGCGGGCGTAGGGTGGGAACCCCCGGCCCGTTCACGTGTCGGGTCCTTCGCGTTGCCCCGCCCCTTGCCCACGGACGCACTCGTCACCGGACGGA
>NZ_JAAGLU010000556.1 GCF_010550245.1 Streptomyces sp. SID12501 | reverse complement strand
GCGTCCACCAGCCCAGGCCGCGCACCGCGGCGAGCGCGCGGACCTCGGCGAACGAGGCGAACGACGCGGCCGACAGGTCGAGCGGCGTCGCGGCGCCGGCGGCGGCCGACGTCCACGCGGCCTCGAGGAACTCCTGCGTCGTGGCCACCAGGTCGTGCGCGCGGCGCCGCACGCGCTCGGGGTCGACGAGCACGAGCAGCGACGCGTCCGGCACGAGGTCGAGCACGGGGACCATGCGCTCGACGAGCGCGGGCGCGAGCGACTCCATGCCCTCGACCGCGATGCCCTCGGCGAGCTTGTCGAGCATGTCGAGCGCACCGGGCAGGCGCTCGCGCAGTGCGGCGGCGCGCTCGCGCACGTCGTCGGTGAGCAGGATCTCGCGGCACGGCGGCGCCCACAGGCCGTGGTCGGCGACCTCGAGCGAGCGCTGGTCGGCGACCGAGAACCAGCGGATCTCCTCG
>NZ_JAAGLU010000555.1 GCF_010550245.1 Streptomyces sp. SID12501 | reverse complement strand
CCAGTCCATCGCCCGGTAGCAGGTGTCGTCGTCGATGGGGTCAAGGCCGTCGATGCGCACGTCGTGGTTGACCCACTCGGCGGCCGCCAGTTTCGAGGACGGTGCCAGAGCTCGGTTGGCGACCAGCGCGAACAGGGCGCGTTCGGTGGCCTCGACGTTCCGTGGACGACCTCGCCCCCGGGTGCCCAACGCGGTGACGATGCGCGGGAGTTCCAGCCGCTGCCACAGCTGGTCCAGGAGATACGCGCCGCCGAAGGGGCGGGACTCGACGAAGTCCAGCTCCGTGTTCGCCTCGACGGTAGCCGCCAGAGCGGCAGCCGGATCGAGCAACTTCGACAGTGAGCCGACCAGGCGGCGCACCGCGTCGGCGTCCAGCTGGTCCTCGCGACCGAAGCCGTACAGCAGCTTCGGCACCGACCGCCCCGCCACCGCGTCCCACGTGTTGTGGGCGAGGTGCAGGT
>NZ_JAAGLU010000554.1 GCF_010550245.1 Streptomyces sp. SID12501 | reverse complement strand
TTCTCGGCCAGCCGGGCGCCGAGGGCCAGCGCCCAGGGGGCGTGCACCTGGGCGCCGAACGGCGAGTGGACCACGACCCGCCAGTCGCCCAGTTCGTCACGGAACCGCTCGACGACGATGGTCCGGTCGTCCGGTACGTGGCCGCAGGCCTCGCGCTGCTCGGTGAGGTAGGCGAGGACGTTGTCGGCGGCCCAGGCGTCCAGGCCCGCCGCGAGCAGTCGCAGCCGGGCGTCCTCGTCGCTCAGGGCGCCCAGTTCGCGCAGGAACGCGCCGACCGCGCGGCCCAGTTCCAGGGGGCGGCCCAGCTGGTCGCCCTTCCAGAACGGCAGCCGGCCCGGTACCCCGGGCGCGGGGGTGACCAGGACCTGGTCGCGGGTGATGTCCTCGATGCGCCAGGAGGTGGTGCCCAGGGTGAACACGTCACCCACGCGGGACTCGTACACCATCTCCTCGTCCAGCTC
>NZ_JAAGLU010000553.1 GCF_010550245.1 Streptomyces sp. SID12501 | reverse complement strand
TCGCGGCCTGCTGCTGGATCGTCACCGACTGCTCGCGCAGCATCTTCGACGTCGACGCGATCATGTTCGACGTCGTGGTGTTGAGCGCCGAGATCTGGTCGAGCACGAGCTTCTGGTTGTTGAGGGCCTGCGCGACCAGCACCGCGGTGCGCAGGGCCGCGACGGTCGTGGTCGTCGCGCGGTCGACGCCCTTGATGAGCTCGACGTTGTTCTTGATGATGATGTCGATCGCGAGGTAGCCCTGGATCGACACCGCGAGCTGCGTGAGCAGGTCCTGGTGCTTCTGCCGCACGTAGAACAGCACGTCCTCGCGCAGCGCCCGCGCACGCTCGGGGTCGGTCGCCTCGGCCTGCGCGATCTTCGCGGAGAGCTGCGCGTCGAGCGCGCTCGCGACGTAGATGTACTGGTTGAGCCGGCCCATGGTGTCCCACAGGTGCTGCTTCTCGAGGTTGAGCGCCGCG
>NZ_JAAGLU010000552.1 GCF_010550245.1 Streptomyces sp. SID12501 | reverse complement strand
CTTCCACGGGGCCTTCGCGCGGGGCGGACACCCGCTGCTCGTCGGGTCCGGGCGCAAGGAACTGTCCTGGCCGGTACGGACGGGGCTGACGGCCGTCGGACGGTGGCTGCCCGATCCGGCGGTGGAGGAGGCGGGACTGCGGCTCGCCGAACGGCTCGGCTACCAGGGCATCCTCGACCTCGACTTCCGTCGAGACGAGGCGGGCTGCTTCCGGCTCGTGGACTTCAACCCGCGCCCCGGAGCCCAGTTCAGGCTGTTCACCGACGACACCGGGCTCGACGTGGTCCAGGCGATGTACCTGGACCTGACGGGCCAACGGGTGCCGGAGCCCGTCGGCGGCCCGGGCCGGGTCTTCGTCGCGGAGAACTACGCGCTGCTCGCGGCCGTAAGGGGCCGCTCGCTGCCGCGGCGTCGCACGGGCGCGGGTGGCGGCGCGGGCACGGTCGGCGCGCCGTCAGGCGC
>NZ_JAAGLU010000551.1 GCF_010550245.1 Streptomyces sp. SID12501 | reverse complement strand
TTCCGGCCCAAGGACTACTGGCCGGCCAACACCAGCGTCACCGTACGGAGCAACCTGGAGGGCGTCCGGGTCTCCGACGAACTCCACGGCGCCGCCTCGAAGCCGCTCAAGATCGACTTCGGCGACCGGGTGGAGGTCACCACCGACGCCTCCTCGCACTACATGACGTTCCGCCGCAACGGGGAAGTGGTCACGACCCTTCCGGTGACCACCGGCAAGCCCGGCTTCTCCACCCGCAACGGCATCAAGGTGGTGCTCGGCAAGCAGTACTACGTCCAGATGCGCGGTGACACCGTCGGCATCGGCGGCAGCGAGTACTACAACCTGCCCGTCTACTGGGCGACCCGTGTCACCTGGAGTGGTGAATACGTGCACGCCGCGCCGTGGTCCGTCTCCTCGCACGGCGTGGCCAACGTCAGCCACGGATGCACCGGCATGAGCACCGGCAACGCCGCCTGGTTC
>NZ_JAAGLU010000550.1 GCF_010550245.1 Streptomyces sp. SID12501 | reverse complement strand
TCGGCGATGGCCGTGGGATCTCGCCGGGGAACGAGCAGCACTTCGCCGCCCGACAGCAGCTCGACGGCGTGCGGGAACCGTGTCGACACGACCGGACGTCCCGCGGCGACGGCCTCGGCGAGCACGCCCGAGGTGACCTGCTCGCTGGAGTCGTAGGGCAGCAGGACGACGTCGGCGCGGCGGACCACCGCACGCAGCTCCGTGCCGGACAGGTACCGGCCGTCGAAGCGCACCGACTCCGTCAGGTCGAGGTCGTGCGCGAGGGCGACCAACCGGTCGCGGTACGCCTCGCCGTCGCGTTCCAGGACGCGGGGGTGGGTCTGGCCCACGACGAGGTAGGCCGGCAGCGGCATGCGTCCACGGAGCTGCACGAGCCCCCGCAGCGCCCACTCGACCCCCTTCCCCTCCGACAGCAGGCCCCAGGTCAGGACCGTCGCCCGGCGCTCGGGACGCCACGGCACC
>NZ_JAAGLU010000054.1 GCF_010550245.1 Streptomyces sp. SID12501 | reverse complement strand
CGCGGGCGCCGGAGACGACGGCGCGGTGGCTCCCGGAGGTGGCGCGAAACCCTGCGCGGCGGGCTGCGGAGCGGCGGGGGCCGGCGCCGGAGCGCCGAACGCGGGCGGCGCGAACCCGGGAGTGGCACCGGTCTGGGGCTGCTGCGGAGCGGGTGCCTCCTCCTCGGCGACCTCCCCGCCGAAGTTCTTCAGCAGCGCGTCGAGGCCGCCGTCGAAACCCTGTCCGACCGCGGCGAACCGCCACACGTCCTTCAGGTAGAAGTCGCCCAGCATCACGGCCCGCTCGGTGGTGAACTCCGAGCCGTTGAAGGAGTAGCGGGCCACTTCTTCGCCGCCGGCGACGATACGGACGTATCCGGGGGCGATCTGCGACATCTGCCCGGCGCCGTCGAGCGTGGCAGTGAACGACAGTTTCTGGATCTGCGGCGGGATCCGGTCGAGCGTGACGCGAAAGGACTCCGTGTCGCCCGCCTGAGTACCCAGGAGCTGGATGGACTCCTCGGGGGACTTCGGCTGGTTGAAGAAGATGAAGTACCGGTCGTCCGAGAGCTGCTCGTCGGCGTCGAGGCCGAAGCAGCTGATGTCGAAGGTCAGCCCCGGTCCGGAGATCTGTACGCCTACGTACAGATCCGTGCCCGCTGTGAGATCACTGATCTTGGCCTTGTGGCCGCGTTGGAATTCCCTGGCCATGCGTACCGACCGTCCCCCATCCCGAATGCCGAATGCGTCGGGTCAGGCTAACGGCAAATTCCGGACGTGACCCGAGCCGGTACAAACCCGGTACACAACACCCTGTCACCACCGCGTGCTCGCGGCCCGGAGATCAGTCCCCGCGCGCGGAGGGCGGATGCGGCAGCCGGTCGGCGGCGACCACTCCCTCGAGGTAGCCGCGGGCCCGCTCGGTCCGTGGATACGCGTCCAGGAGCCGCCAGAAACGGGGCCCGTGCCCCGGCACCAGCAGATGCGCCAGCTCATGGAGGAGGACGTAGTCGACGACGTACTCGGGCATGCCCTGCAGCCGGTGCGACAGACGGATGCTGCCCTCGGCCGGGGTGCACGAGCCCCAGCGCGTGTTCTGGTTGGTGACCCAGCGCACCGAGGTGGGCCGGGCGCGGCCGTCGAAGTACTGGGCCGACAGCTGCTCGGCGCGCTCGGCCAGCTCGCTGTCACCGGGCACCCGTTTGTTCTTGCTCTCCTGGGCGGCCAGTTTGTCGAGCATGACAGTCACCCAGCGCTGTTCCTCGGCCTCGGACATCCGGGCGGGGATGAGCACAACGGTGCGATCGCCCTCGCGGTACGCGGAGACCGTCCGGCGTCGCCGGTCGCTCCTGCGAACCTCGATCGCGCTCGCCCCCGAGCCGCTCGGCGGCTGGCTCGTCGTACTGCGCTGTGGGTTTCCGGCGCGGTGCAGTGGGTCGGCGGGCACGGCACGACGTTACCCGCTGTGCATGGAGGAAGTCTTGACTCCGGCGCGGTTCGGCGGCGATCCCCACCATGCGTTTGATTTGTACGACTAATACCCACCGCCTGTGGACAACTTTCGACGCCCGATGAGCAAACCGGTCATGCTGACATTCGCCGGCGGACGAGCACTGACATCCACCGACAAACAAGGACTTTCAACAGGGATTTTCTCTGGCTACGGGGGCCTGCCATGCGATCAACCACCACACCTGCGCGTGCTTCGGACACGGAGGTCACGCCGACGGCCACAAGCCACTCGGGTGAGACCCTCCCGCGTGTCACTCACCCGATGATGAAGGGCGCGCTGCGCACCGGCTGGCGGGACCTGAACACGGTGCAGTTCGGGATGACACCCGCCCATGCGATGACGCTCGGCCCGATGGACACGGCGACGGGCAGCTTCCTCAGCCTGCTCGACGGCACTCGCGGACTGCCGCGCCTCCACGACGAAGGGCACCGCATGGACCTGCCGGCCGCCCATGTCGACGGTCTGGTGGAGCGGCTGAGCGAGGCCGGTCTCCTCGACGATGCGACAGGAGGCGGCCCTGCCGTCGAGACGCTGCGCGGCAAGAAGAAGGTTCTGGAGCGGCTGGGTCCCGATCTGGCCTCCCTCTCCCTGGTCGCACGGGAACCGGGCGAGGCGATGGCACGTCTGGCCGCTCGCCGGTCGCTGCGCGTGCAGGTCCGAGGCGCGGGCAGGGTGGGCGCGGTGGTGGCCTCGCTGCTGGCGGGCGCAGGCGTGGGTCACGTCGATGTGCGCGACGGCGGCGTGGTCGAGCCATGGGACGTCGCACCAGGTGGCCTGCCCGCCGATTCCGTCGGCGAACGCCGGGACGAGTCCGCGCGGCGCGCTGCCCGCCGGGCGGCCCCGGACCGCCCACCACGGCGTACGGCCGCTCAGTCGCCGCCCGGCGAGCACGACCCCGGTCTCTCCCTGGTGATCATCGCCCCGCGCGACGACCTCGCCGTGCATGCCCCCGACCCGGCAGCCGCAGAACCGCTCGTGACCTCGGGCACACCTCATCTGTACGCGGGCGTCGTGGAAGGAACCGGCATCGTGGGCCCGCTCGTCCTGCCGGGCGAGACGGCCTGCGCCGGCTGTCTGGACCGGTGGCGCGTCGACCGGGACCCCGTCTGGCCGCGTCTGGTGGCGCAGTGGCGTTCCGCACGTCCGCGCCAGGTCAGGGCCTGTGACCTGGCCCTGTCGACGACGGTCGCAGGCCTGACCGCGAGCCACGCGCTCGCCTTCCTGGACGGTAGGACGCCGTCCAGCGCGGGTGCCCGTTGGGAGGTCTCCGTACCCGGCCTCGACTGGCACGCCCGACCGGTCTGGGCCCACCCCGAATGCCCCTGCGGTGCCGAGGAGAAGAGTAAGAAGGAGGAACACACCTCGGAGGACGGGGAGTCGCACGAGACAATGGCGGAGCAACGGCCGTCGACGGAGTTACGCCGTAAGGCACACGCGGCGCGGCTGCCCGGAACTTGGAGGGCTCATGTCTGATCTTCCCCGGAAGGCGGTCACCCGTACCGCCAAGCTCGCCGCGCTCCCGCTCGGCATCGCCGGGCGGGCGACCTGGGGACTCGGCAAACGGATCGTCGGCGAGTCGGCGGACATCGTCGGCCGCGAACTGCAGCAGCGCACGGCGGAACAGCTGTTCAAGGTGCTCGGCGAGCTCAAGGGCGGCGCGATGAAGTTCGGGCAGGCCCTGTCCGTCTTCGAGTCGGCCCTGCCCGAGGAGGTCGCGGGCCCCTACCGCGCGGCGCTGACGAAGCTCCAGGAAGCGGCTCCGCCGATGCCGACGCGCACGGTGCACTCGGTACTGGAGGCACGGCTGGGCGCGGACTGGCAGAACCTGTTCCTGGAGTTCCAGGACAAGCCGTCCGCCGCGGCCTCGATCGGCCAGGTGCACCGGGGGCTGTGGCACGACGGGCGCGAGGTCGCGGTCAAGGTGCAGTATCCGGGCGCCGGCGATGCGCTGCTCTCCGACCTGACCCAGCTGAGCCGCTTCGCCCGCCTGTTGGGGCCCCTCATCCCCGGGATGGACATCAAACCGCTCATCGCCGAGCTCCGGGACCGTGTCTCCGAGGAGCTCGACTACGGCTTGGAGGCCCAGGCCCAGCAGGCCCACGCGGAGGAGTTCACGGACGATCCGGACGTCGTGGTACCGGCCGTCGTCCACCAGCGCGAGCAGGTCCTGGTGACGGAGTGGATCGACGGCATACCGCTGTCGGAGGTGATCACCGACGGTACGCAGGAGCAGCGCGACCGCGCGGGCCAGTTGCTGGCCCGGTTCCTCTTCTCGGGGCCCGCCCGCACCGGCCTCCTGCACGCCGACCCCCACCCCGGCAACTTCCGCCTGCTGCCCGGCGGCCCGGGCGGCAAGGACGACTGGCGCCTGGGCGTACTCGACTTCGGTACGGTCGACCGCCTCCCGGGCGGTCTGCCCCCGATGATCGGCCACTCACTGCGCCTGACCCTGGACGGCCGGGCCGAGGCGATCTACGAGGCTCTCCGCGCGGAAGGCTTCGTCAAGGACTCGATCGACCTGGATCCCGACGCTGTACTCGACTATCTCCTGCCGATCATCGAACCGGCCCAGGCGGACGAGTTCACCTTCAGCCGAGGCTGGATGCGCAGCCAGGCGGCCCGCATAGCCGACCCGCGCTCCCCCGCGCACCAACTGGGCAAGCGCCTCAACCTGCCTCCGTCGTACCTGCTGATACACCGGGTGACCCTGAGCACCATCGGTGTCCTGTGCCAACTGGGAGCGACGGTCCGCATGCGCGCGGAACTGGAGGAGTGGCTGCCGGGATTCCTGCCGGAGGCCGAGGAGGAGTCCGCGGCTGCCGAGGCGTGAGCCGGCTTCACCACCAGGCCGGGTCCAGCCGCCCCTCGATCGCCCTGAGGTTCTCCCGGGCACACGTGTCACAGAGGTAGTGACGCGTTCCGTTCTCCACCGAGCAGGTCCAGGTCAGCGGCGGGCCCTCGGCCCGCGTACCGCAGCGGGCGCACACGACGGGTCGGGGGTCCGTCGAGGAACCGGCATCCTCGCCACCACTGCTATCGGGAAAACTCGTCACCCTGCGACGATATCGCCGTGACCTGCGGCCAGGAGGGCACAACGCACCGCGGGGGCCGGTCCGTTCTGACGGACCGACCCCCGCGGGAAGCGGCTGCTGTTACTGCGCAGCTGCCGTGGTCGTTACTGCATGACCGCCATGGCAAGCGCCCGGCGGGCACGCAGCGAGGCGCGCTCGGCTCGGCGCTGGAGCCGACGGGCGGTCACCACGCGGTGCGCGAGGCGTTCCCGCTCGGCCTCCTGAAGGCGGTCGTGCATATGCGCACGAGCCAAGGCTTCTGGGATGAGTTGCATCTCTCGGGTCCTGTTCTGGCGCGAGTCGTTCGCACCGGTGGTGGTGAAGTCCGGGGTCGCGGAGCCGACGGGCTCGCTGGTGGTCGGCGTCATCGGGACCTGCTTCTTGGGGTCGTGCGTGAAGGGGCGATCGATCGTTCCTGTGATGTTCATGCTGTGACCGGGTTCTTGCGCGGACGGCCACGGGGCCGCTTGCGGGCCACAACGACACCCTGGACGAACAGTTCGCCGCCCCAGACGCCCCAGGGCTCACGCCGCTCCTTGGCGCCGGCGAGGCAGGCCTCCATCAGCGGGCAGGTGCGGCAGAGGGACTTGGCGTACTCGACGTCGGCCGGCGACTCGGCGAAGAAGACCTCCGGGTCGTAGGAGCGGCAGGGGACGGGTACGCCGAGGTTCTCGATGGCGTCGTCGAGCGCGGTGAGCGCAGTGAGCGGGATCAAGGTGCGGTCCTCCGTGAGGCCGGGCGGGGGGATCGTTTCGGAAGGCGGTACTGACGGGGCGTGCGCTTCGAGTTGCACGGTTTGTTTTCCTCGTCTGGTCGTTCCGGCCCTGTTGGGCCGGGTGCGGCTGGTACCGGCGGGTTTTCTCTTGTCCCGAGGCCCCTTCACTCCGTCGTCCCCGTTCGGGGAAAACAGAAGGGCCGCGGATCCCGGGTGGGGTTCCGCGGCCCTGAAGGCGCCGGCCTGATCAATCAGGCTGGATCACTCCAGGGTTCTGGCCCACGGAAGGCCCACATCGTGTGGTGCTGCGTCGTCTGCTTGAGGGATCCGGCACCGGCCGCAAAGGCATAGGCCGGGGCCGTTGCCTCTACTGCTCCTGCTTCCAGTGCCTTGCTCGGTCGCTCATTGCGCTCACGGACAGGGAGACCCGCGAGAGGCAGGGAGGACGCCAGCCGGACGGCAGGAATGCCGGACAGACCGGTGCCCAGGTCCGAGACGCCGAGCATGCACAGGGAGACGGTCGAGAGATCGGTCATTTTGACCGTGCTGACAGAGCTGGTGTTGATGCTGATCACTGGACTCGCCTCCTCTCGGCGTCTTGGGGGACTGGGACGAACCAGTCCAACGGATATACGACTATGAAGTAGAGCACAGGGCCAGGCCTTCTGAGAAGACTCTGTTCCCGTTGCTAAGAACCTATGGGGATTCCCGGGGCATGCGCAAACTATTTTTCCGACGAGTTTGAATCAGTCACTGCCGACCTCGCCCTCTACTTCCTGACCTGCGCAGATGGCCAGAACATCGGATCCGTACCGGTTGAGCTTGCGCACTCCGACGCCGGGGATACGGGCCAGCTCCCCTGCTTCGTCCGGGATGGTCTCCGCGATCGCCATCAGGGTCCTGTCGGTGAAGACGCAGAAGGCCGGCTGCCCACTGCGCGCCGCCTGGACCGCCCGCCACTCGCGCAGCCGCTCGTAGAGGCCCTCGTCCATGTCGGAGGGGCACTCGTCGCAGCGCATCAGCTTCATCTCGCCCGCGTCGGTCAGGGTGCGCCCACAGACCCGGCAGCGGGCAGGGGTTCTCTGGGTCCGGCGCGGGGCGACGCCGGGGCTGCCTCCGTAGCCGCGCTCGATGCCACCGGAGCCGGCCGTGCCCGTCCGGACGGCGGTGGTGACGGAGCCGGGGCGCAGGCCGTCGAGGAAGCGGCTGGGGCGGCGGTTGGGCCGACCCCCGGGCGCGCGGGAGAGTGCCCAGGAGACATGAAGGCGTTCTCGCGCGCGGGTCACTCCGACGTACAGGAGGCGGCGTTCCTCCTCGATCTGTTCATCGGTCTTCGCGTAGCTGATCGGCATCATGCCCTCGGCGACGCCGACCAGGAAGACGACGTCCCATTCCAGGCCCTTGGCCGAGTGGAGGGAGGCGAGGGTGACACCCTGCACGGTCGGGGCGTGCTGAGCGTTCGCGCGCTCGTCGAGTTCGGCGACGAGGTCGGCGAGCGTGGCATTCGCTTTCGCAGCAGTGAAGTCCTGCGCGAGGTTCACCAGTGCGGCCAGCGACTCCCAGCGCTCTCTGACGGCCCCGGAGCCGGCGGGCGGCCGACTGGTCCAGCCTTCCCCCGACAGCACGGCACGCACCTGGGAGGGCAGGTCGACGACGTCGTCCAGGAGGGAGTCGTTGGCTCCGAAGCGGGCGGCGGCGCGCAGCGCGCTGATGGCCTTGCGCACCTCGGGCCGGTCGAAGAACCGTTCGGCGCCACGCAACTGGTAGGGGACTCCGGCATCGGCGAGTGCCTGCTCGTACGTCTCGGACTGGGCGTTCGTCCGGGTCAGGATGGCGATTTCGCTGGCCGGCACGCCGGCGGCGACGAGGTCCCGGATGCGGCGGGCGGCACCCTCGGCCTCGGCGGGTTCGTCGGCGTACTCGGTGTAGACGGGTTCGGGTCCGGGTTCGCGTTGGGAGATGAGTTCCAGACGGTGTTCCGCGGCGCGGCCCCGGGCCTGGGCGAGCAGACCGTTGGCGAGGTGGACGACCTGGGGGGTGGAGCGGTAGTCGCGGACCAGCTTGACGACGGTGGCACCGGGGTGGCGGGTGCGGAAGTCGAGAAGATGGTCAGGAGTTGCTCCTGTGAACGAATAGATCGTCTGGCTGGCGTCGCCGACCACACAGAGGCTGTCCCTTTCCCCGAGCCACAGATCCAGCAGCCGCTGTTGGAGCGGGCTGACGTCCTGATACTCGTCGACCACGAAATGCTGGTACTGGGAGCGGACCTGCTCGGCGATGTCGTGCCGGTCCTGGAGGACGGCGACGGTGAGCAGCAGGACGTCCTCGAAGTCGATGACGGAGCGGTCCCGCTTCAGGTCCTCGTAGGTTGCGTAGAGCTGGGCGATCTCGGCCGGGTCGCGGGGCGCGACGCGGCCGGACTTGGCGACGGCGGGGACGTAGTCGGCGGGGACGGTCTGGGTGACCTTGGACCATTCGATCTCGGCGGTGACGTCCCGCAGTTCGCCCCGGTCGAGGCGGATGCGGCAGGCGGCGGCGGCATCGGCGACAAGCTGGATCTTGCGGTCGACGAGGCGGGGCATGGAGCCGCCGACGGCCTTCGGCCAGAAGTACTGGAGCTGGCGCAGCGCGGCCGAGTGGAAGGTGCGCGCCTGGACTCCGCCGGCGCCGAGCTGGCGCAGTCGCCCGCGCATCTCACCGGCGGCACGGTTGGTGAAGGTGACGGCCAGCACGCTGGAGGGCTGGAGCACTCCGGCGCGTACGCCGTAGGCGATGCGGTGGGTGATCGCCCGGGTCTTTCCCGTGCCGGCACCTGCCAGCACGCACACCGGCCCGTGCAGGGCGGTGGCCACCTCGCGCTGCTCGGGATCGAGTCCGTCGAGCACCGCGTCGGCCGAGTCCGGAACCTGCGGGAAGAGGGTGGAGTGCGTTGCTGCTGTCACACGGCCATGCTGCCAGGTCGCCGGAGACAGGTGAGCCGGTTGTCCACAGGCAGCCCTTTGCGGTCGTACTAATGCGGCAGGCATCCCCCTCGGACACCCTGCGGGAATGGCGGCCGGGCCTCGTACGTTCCACCACAACGAGCACCCGTCCCCCGAACTGCTGAGGAGCGCGAGAGACATGCCGGGCACTGTGACGATGTACAGCACCACGTGGTGCGGATACTGCCGTCGGCTGAAGAGCCAGATGGACCGCGAGGGCATCGCGTACAACGAGATCAACATCGAGCACGACCCGGACTCCGCAGCGTTCGTGGAAAAGGCGAACGGCGGCAACCAGACGGTTCCGACGGTGCTGGTGGTTCCCTCCAACGACGGCCCGGAGGTCGTGATGACGAACCCGAGCCTCGCGCAGGTGAAGCGGGCCCTCGGCGTCTGACCCCGTGTGTCCCTGACCCCCGACCGGCCCGACGGCCGCGCGGGGGTCTTCGCGTGCCCGGCATGTCGGCGAGGCCGGCTCGGGGGCCGGCCTCGGGCGTCAGAGCGCGCTGTTCGGCTTCGGCAGCGGCTTGCCGTACCAGAGTTCGATCAGGCGGGCCGCGATCGAGATGCCGTACGGCGGCAGGACCTCGCCGGATTCGAAGCCCGCGCGCAGTTCCTCGCGGGAGAACCAGCGGGCCTCGTGGATCTCGTCGCCGTCGACCTCGATGTCGGTGGAGACGGCGCGGGCCATGAAGCCCAGCATGAGACTGGACGGGAACGGCCAGGGCTGGCTGGCGACGTACTCGACGTGGCCGACGAGGATGCCGGCCTCCTCGAACACCTCACGGCGCACCGACTGTTCGATGGACTCACCGGGCTCGACGAAGCCGGCGAGCGTCGAGAAGCGGCCCTCGGGCCAGTGGACCTGGCGACCGAGGAGGATGCGGTCCTCCTCGTCGGTGACGGCCATGATCACGGCCGGGTCGGTGCGCGGGTAGTGCTCGGCGCCGCAGGCCTGGCAGCGGCGGATGTGGCCGGCACCGGCGATGACGGTGCGCTCGCCGCAGCGGGAGCAGAAGCGGTGCAGTCGCTGCCAGTTCTCCAGTGCGACGGCGTGCACCATCAGACCCGCGTCGCGGGGCGAGAGGAGCAGGCCGGCCTCGCGCAGGCCCGCGGGGCGCGCGGACTGGTCCATGCGGCCGGGCAGGGCGTCCTTCTGGAGGGCGAAATAGCTGGTGCCGTCGTCGTCGCTGCCGAGGAAGTAGCGGTGTGCTTCGGTGAGAGGGGCTTCGAAGGAGGGGGTCATGACGAGCTCGGTACGCCCCTCGGACGTCTCGTCGATGAGGACCTGGCCGCCGGAGACCACGAAGCAGCGGGTTGTGGGGTGACTCCACGCCGCGGCGAGCCAGGCCTCGTCGAGCCGGTGGTGCGCTGCCCGGTCGATGCCACTGGGGGCGGTGAGCGAGATGGGACGGTCGGCGGTGTGGTCGGTCCAGGTGGTCACAGGTGCTTCCAACTCCCCCGGTGGAACGGATATTTCGGCGGTCGGTTCAGCGGGATGCGGGTGGGGACGCATGGGGGGCGGCGGTTTTCGGGCGGGTTCGCGCAGGTGCGGGGCGGTGCGTCCAGTGTGCCCCGGGGCGGCTGGCGGTCCGGACCGCACAGGGTCGTCAGGACTCATGGCGCCAGTTACCTGCCAGGTCGCCCCACAGGTAGGCGGTGGTCTCGACGCCCTTGAGGAGCAGGTCGATCTCCACCTTCTCGTTGGGGGCGTGCCAGCCGTCGGACGGGACGGAGACGCCCAGGAAGAGCACGGGGGCACCGAGGACGTCCTGGAGGTCGGCGGCCGGGCCGCTGCCGCCTTCGCGCGTGTAGCGGACCGGCTTGTCGAAGGCACGGCTCATGGCGCGTACGACGGACTGCAGAGCGGGGTGGTCCAGCGGGGTCAGACACGGGCGCGTGGCCGCCGCGAAGGTGATCTCGTACCGGATCCCGGCGGGAACGCGGGTCGCGGTCCAGTCGCGGACGATCTTCTCGATGTGGTCGGGGTCCTGGCCGGCGACCAGCCTGAAGGAGAGTTTCACCATGGCGGAGGCCGGGACGATCGTCTTGCTGCCGGGCCCTTGGTAGCCGCCGCCGATGCCGTTGACCTCGGCGGTGGGACGCGTCCATACGCGCTCCAGGGTGGTGTGTCCGGCTTCGCCGTGGGTGGCGTACGACTTGGCGGTGCGCAGCCACTGCTCCTCGTCGAAGGGGAGTTCGGCGAAAAGCTCGCGCTCGCGGTCGGTGGGTTCGGTGACTCCGTCGTAGAAACCGGGGATCGTCACGCGCGCGTGCTCGTCGTGCAGTGCGGCGACGAGGCGGGCGACGGCGGTCGCCGGGTTGGGCACGGCACCGCCGAAAGATCCGGAGTGGATGTCCTGGTCGGGCCCCCGGAGCTGGATCTCGCACTCGGCGAGGCCGCGCATGCCGGTGCACACCGTGGGGGTGTCCTCGGCCCACATGCCCGTGTCGGAGACGATCACGGCGTCGGCGGCGAGTCGGTCTACGTGCTCCTCGACGAGGGAACGGAAGTGGACGGAGCCCGACTCCTCCTCGCCCTCGACGAGCATCTTCAGATGGACGGCGGGTGCGGTGCGGCCCGTGGCGGCGAGGTGGGCGCGGACGCCGAGTGTGTGGAAGAACACCTGGCCCTTGTCATCGGCGGCCCCCCGCGCGTGGAGGCGGTTTCCCCGGACGACCGGTTCGAACGGGTCGCTGTCCCAGCCGTCCTCGACAGCCGCGGGCTGCACGTCGTGGTGGCCGTAGACGAGGACCGTGGGGGCGGCGGGGTCGTCGGCGGGCCACTCGGCGAAGACCGCCGGGGCGCCCGGTGTCGCCCAGACCTCGACGGTGGGGAAGCCGGTTTCCCTGAGTTTGGCGGCGAGCCAGTCGGCGCTGCGGCGTACATCGGCGGCGTGGTCGGGCTGGGCCGACACGGACGGGATGCGCAGCCACTCGGCGAGGTCGTCGAGGAAGGCGACGCGGTGCTGCTCGATGTACGTACGGACGGCGCTGTCCGGGGCCTGGCTCATGTCATGAGCTTATCGGCCCGCACTGACGTCCTCGTCCGGTACTTCGAACGCGGCGGGCTCGTCCAGGAGCAGCCGCTCCAGTGCGGCCCGGTCCGGGAGATCGTCCGGCCGGACGATCTCGCCGCTGCGCACGTACAGGAAGGCGGCTCCGACGGCCTCCAGGGGAACGCCCTGCTGCTCGGCCCAGGCCAACCGGTAGACGGCGAGCTGGAGGGGGTCGGCGGTGTGGGCGCGGTGGGTCTTCCAGTCGATGATCTCGTACGTCGCCTCCGCGCCGTCGCCTTCCTTGTAGACGGCGTCGATCCGGCCCCGTACGACGCGTCCGGCGATGTCGAGCTGGAAGGGGGCCTCGACCCGGTAGGGCGTGCGGTGGGCGTACACGGTGTGCTCGAAGGCGTCCTTGAGGGCCTGTAGGTCGCGTTCGTCGGCGATCTCCGCGTCGCTGCCGGGCAGTTCCTCGGGTTCCAGCATGGGGAGCCGCAGTTCCTCGAAGCGGGCCTCTACCCAGGCGTGGAAGCGGGTGCCCCGGCGGGCGGCGGGCTGCGGTGGGCGCGGCATGGGGCGGGCCAGTTCCTGCGCGAGGGCGTCCGGGTCGGCGGCCAGGAGCATCAGCTGGGACGCGGTCAGTGTCGGGGGCAGGGGGACATCGGTGACGCTCGCCCGCGCGCGCAGCAGTTCCCCGGCGAGCGCGTCGAGGTCTCGGTCCCAGGAGGCTACGGCGCGGGCCTCCTCGGGTGTGAGATCCGCTTCGGCGGGGTGGCTGCGGGCGTGGGGCACCGTGTGCGGGCGGTCTTGGTCGGGTCCGGTGTGGGGCACGCGCGCGTGGGGTGGGGTCTGAGCGGTCGGTTCGGGACGGTCCGTGGTCCAGGCGTCCCAGTCGCCTTCGTCCTCGGCGGGGGAAGCGGCGTCTTCCTCGATGGGGTCGTCGTCAAGGAGTTCGTCGTCCGCGTAGGGAGGCTCGTCGTCCGGCGGCGGAGGCCAGTCCGGGTCGTCGTACGCGTCGGCGTCGTGTGCCGTTGCGGGGTGACTGTCCTCGTGGGAGGCGAGGGTCTCCAGGTGGGCGAGGACCGTCTCGGCGGCGGCCCGGCGGCGGCGGAAGGCGGCGTCGTCCAGGGGCAGGGGCCACAGTTGGTCGGCGGTCGTCGCGTGCAGGGCGGGGTTCTCCTCGTTCTCCTCCGGTTCGTCCGCCCAGGCCTCGATCTCGCCGTGCCCGGCCGTGCAGTGGTCGTGGAGGGCCCGCAGGAAGTCGGAGGGGCCGCGGGGCTTCTTCTGGGAGGGGCCCCACCAGTGGCCGGAGCCGAGCAGGAGGGAGCGGGGGCGGGTGAAGGTGACGTAGCCCAGGCGGAGTTCCTCGGTGTGCTGGTGGTCCTTCATCGCCTCCTGGAAGGCCTTCATACCCCGGGAGTCCCAGGCCTCGATGTCGGGCAGTGTGGCGGTGTCGCCGCGCAGTCCGTGCGGCAGGACCTTGGCCTGCGAGGTCCATTTCTCACGGCCCCGGTCGCTGGGGAAAGCACCGGTGACCAGGCCGGGGACAGCCACGACGTCCCACTCCAGGCCCTTGGACTTGTGGGCGGTGAGCACCTTGACGGTGTTCTCGCCGCCGGGCAGGGCGTTGTCGAGGCCCTTCTCGTACTGCGCGGCCGTGCGAAGGAAGCCGAGGAAGGCGAGCAGGCTCGCCTCGCTCTCGTGGGCGGCGAACGAGGCGGCGATGTCCAGGAAGTTGGAGAGGGTCTCGCGGCGGCGGGCGGCCAGAGCATGCGGGGACGCCGACAGCTCCACCTCCAGGCCGGTGACGGCGAGCACACGGTGCAGTACGTCCATCAGCGGGTCGGCGAGTGAGCGGCGCAGGTCGCGCAGTTCGGTGGCGAGCCGGGCGAAGCGCACACGCGCGTCCGGCGAGAAGGGCAGCCCGTCGTCGTCGCCCTGGCCTCTCAGCGGTGTCTCCAGGAAGGTGTCCAGGGCGTCCGCGAGCGATATCACCTCGGCGGGATCGACCCCCTCGACAGCCGCGGCGAGCCGGCGGTCCGGGTCGTCGGCGTCGCCCACGCGCGCGTGGGACACGAGAAGGCGGGCCCGGCGGCCCAGGAGGGCGAGGTCGCGTGGGCCGATGCGCCAGCGCGGGCCGCTCAGCAGCCGGACCAGGGAGGCGTTGGCCCCGGGGTCCTGGAGTACCTCGCAGACGGACACCAGGTCGGCGACCTCGGGCAGGTGCAGCAGCCCGGAGAGCCCGACCACCTCGACGGGGATGTCCCTGGCGACGAGTGCGCCCTGGATCTCGGCGAAGTCGGTGGCGGTGCGGCACAAGACGGCGATCTCGCCGGGTGCCGTGCCGGTGCGTACGAGGTGGGCGATGGAGTAGGCGAGCCAGTCGATCTCCTCGGCGTGAGTGCCCAGCAGCGCGCAGCGCACCTGGCCGTCGCGCTCGGCGCCGGGTGCGGGGCGGAGGGCCTCCACGCCCGCGTGCATGGCGCGCAGGGGCTCCGCGAGGCCGTTGGCGAGATCGAGGAGGCGGCCCCCGCTGCGGCGGTTCTCACTGAGCGACTGGCGGGCAGCCGAGCCGCCGTCGGCGTGGGCGAAGTGCTCGGGGAAGTCGTCGAGGTTGGCGACGGAGGCACCGCGCCAGCCGTAGATCGCCTGGCAGGGGTCACCGACCGCGGTCACCGGATGGCCGGTGCCACCACCGAACAGGCCTGCGAGGAGGACGCGTTGGGCCACCGAGGTGTCCTGGTACTCGTCGAGGAGAACCACCCGGAACTCGTCGCGCAGGACGCGGCCCACTTCGGGGATGTCGGCGAGCGTCGCGGAGAGGGCGATCTGGTCGCCGAAGTCGAGAAGGTCGCGCTCGCGCTTGGCGGCCCGGTAGCGGGTCACCAGTTCGGTGAGTTCACGGCGCGCCGCGGCTGTCTCAGGGAGCTTGCGCAGGTCCGCGTTGGTGAGTTTGGCGCCCTCCAGGGCGCGCAGCAGTTCGGCGTCGTACGCGCGCAGTTCCTCGGGGCGGACGAGGTGTTCGGCGAGTTCGGCGTCGAGCGTCAGAAGGTCGCTGACGAGGTCCGGGAAGGACCGCGTGAGGGCGGGGTAGGGACCGGGGGCTTCGCGCAGTACGCGCGCTGCGAGCTGGTAGCGGGTCGCGTCGGCCAGGAGACGGGCGGTGGGTTCGAGGCCGATGCGCAGGCCATGGTCCTTCAGGAGACGGCCGGCGAAGGCGTGATAGGTCGAGATGACCGGTTCGCCGGGCGGGTTGTCGGGGTCGATGACGTCCGGGTCGGTGACGCCTGCCCTGACGAGGGCCTTGCGGACGCGTTCGGCGAGTTCACCGGCGGCCTTGTTGGTGAAGGTGAGGCCGAGCACCTGTTCGGGGGCGACCTGGCCGGTGCCGACGAGCCACACCACGCGTGCCGCCATCACCGTCGTCTTGCCCGACCCGGCTCCGGCCACGATCACCTGAGGGGCGGGCGGCGCGATGATGCAGGCCGTCTGCTCCGGGGTGAAGGGGATACCGAGGAGCTCTTTGAGCTGCTCGGGGTCGCTGATACTGGCTGGCACGTCAGAGAGGCTAGCCGCGGACACTGACAGCGGAGGCCAGGTTCGCCGTCCGGGGCGGCGGAAGCGCAGGTCGGCACAGGTGGTGCCGTACATCACTCCCGTACGGGCGTCACCCTCGCGCGGGGCCGACGGGTGTCACTCGACGACGTGCCGGCCCTCCGGGCGGGCGCTGCACGATGCCCGGAAGGAGCAGTGCGCGCAGTGCTGACCGGCGGTCGGGGTGAACCGTTCGTCGAGCACCTTGCCGGCGGCGGTGGCCAGCAGGTCGCCGACCCACTCCCCCTCCGTCCCTGTCCCGGTCCCTCCCTCAAGGGGGGCCTGCGCCTGGACCTTGGGCAGTGTCTCGCCGCCGTCCTTCTTTGCGGCGCCCTGGCGCAACTGGACGAGTTCGGCGCCGCCCGGTTCGGGGCGCACGCCGTCGAAGGCATCGTCGACGGCGCCTTCACGGACGGCGAGCTGGTAGACGGCGAGCTGGGGGTGGCGGGCCACCTCTGCGGCGGTGGGCGTCTGTTTGCCGGTCTTGAAGTCGACCACGTAGGCGCGGCCCTCGCCGTCGGCCTCGACGCGGTCCATGGAACCGCGGATGCGCACTTCGTAGTCGCCGGCTCCGAGGGTCACGTCGAAGTCGTGCTCGCTGGCCACCGGGGTGCGGCCTGTGCGGCTGGAGTCGACGTGCCACGTCAGGAAGCGTTCGAGCGCCACGCGCGCGTGCTCCTTCTCCTGCGTCGACTTCCAGGGCGCGTCGAAGGCGAGCGCGTTCCACACGGAGTCGAGGCGTTCCATGAGGACGGCGAGGTCGGCGGGGGTGTGTCCGGAGGCGACCTCGTCGGCGAGGACGTGCACCACGTTGCCGAAGCCCTGGGCGGCGGTCGCGGGGGCGTCGGCCTTCACCTCGCGGCCCAGGAACCACTGCAGGGAGCAGGTGTTGGCGAGTTGGTCGAGGGCGCTGCCGGAGAGCACGACGGGCTGGTCGCGGTCGCGCAGCGGGACCTTGCTCTCGGTCGGTTCATACATGCCCCACCAGCGGTAGGGGTGGGCTGACGGGACGAGTGGGCGGCTCTCCTCGTCGGTGAGCGCGGCGAGCCGGGCCAGGCGGCGGGCGGCGGCCTCTCTGAGGGGAGCGGACACGCGCGGGTCGACCGTTGTGGCGCGCAGTTCGGCTACGAGGGCGGCGACGGAGAGGGGGCGGCGCGGGCGGCCCGTCACGTCCTTGGGTTCGACGCCGAGTTCCGTGACGAAGCGGGAAGGCTGGTCGCCGTCGTCGGCGGGAGCCTTCACCGCGGTGACGACCAGGCGTTCACGCGCGCGCGTGGCGGCCACGTAGAACAGCCGCCGTTCCTCGGCGAGCAGTGCTCCCGGCGTGAGCGGCTCGGCGAGGCCGTCGCGGCCGATGCGGTCGGCCTCCAGGAGGGAGCCGCGACGGCGCAGGTCGGGCCACAGACCCTCCTGGACGCCTGCGACGACCACGAGGCGCCACTGGAGGCCCTTGGAGCGGTGCGCGGTCATCAGGCGTACGGCGTCGGGGCGCACGGCACGGCGGCTGAGGGTGTCGGCGGCGATGTCCTCGGCGTCGATCTCCTCCAGGAAGTTGAGGGCGCCACGGCCGCCGGTGCGCTCCTCCGCGCGCGCGGCGGTCGCGAACAGCGCGCACACGGCGTCGAGGTCGCGGTCGGCGTTGCGTCCGGCCGCACCGCCGCGCCGGGCGGCCCGCTCCAGCCGCCCTGGCCAGGGCGTGCCGTTCCACAGGTCCCAGAGGGCTTCCTCCGCCGTGCCGCCGCCCGCGAGGCGCTCACGTGCCTTGCCGAGCAGCGCGCCGAGGCGCTGGGCACCACGCGCGTACGTCGGGTCGTGGACGACCAGGCGTTCCGGTTCGGCCAGCGCGCGGGCCAGGAGTTCGTCCGAGGGCGGCGGTACGGGGTTGCCCGCGGTCCGCTCCTCCTCGCGCAGGGCGCGGCCGAGGCGCCGCAGATCGGCGGCGTCCATGCCGGCGAGGGGGGAGGTGAGGAGGGTGAGGGCGGTTTCGGTACCGAGCCAGGCGATGGCTCCCTGCAGGGCGACGTCGGCGTCTTCACCCTCACCGTCCTCTGCTCCTTCGGCGTCCCTCTCCTCACCCGCGCTCGACGCCGCCGCGGTCGCCACCGCTCGGAGGGCCGTCAGGAGCGGTGCCACCGCGGGTTCGTGGCGCAGGGGCAGGTCGTCGCCGTCGATGTCCAGGGGGACCCCGGCGGACGTGAGAGCGCGCCGGACCGTCGGGATCGTACGGCCGCCGGCCCGCACCAGGACGGCCATCTCGCCCCAGGGGACACCGTCCTCCAGATGTGCGCGGCGGAGGATGTCGGCGATGTTCTCCAGCTCCGTACCGGACGTCGGGTACGTGAAGACCTCGACGCGGCCTCCGTCGCGGACCGGGGCAAGTCCGCGGTGGGCGCGGACCTTCTCGGCCGGGAGGCGGGTCAGCGGCATGCGCTGGGTGAGCAGGCGGGTGGCGGTCAGCAGGGTGGCGGCGGAGCGGCGGGACGTCCGGAGGACCTCGACCGGGGCAGAGCGGCCGTCCGCGCGCGGGAAGGCATCCGGGAAGTCCAGGATGCCGTTGACGTCCGCGCCGCGGAACGCGTAGATCGACTGGTCGGGGTCACCGAGGGCGACGAGTGTCCGGCCGCCTCCGGCGAGCGCACGCAGCAGCCGTACCTGCGCCGGGTCGGTGTCCTGGTACTCGTCCACGTAGACGGCGTCGTAGCGGGCGGCGAGCTGCCCGGCGGCGTCGGGGCGGCTCACGAGGAGTACGGCCCGGTGCACGAGTTCCGCGTAGTCGAGCACTCCTTGCATGTCGAGTACGTCGAGGTACTCGGCGAGGAAGGCGGCGGCGGCCCGCCAGTCGGGGCGGCCGATGCGCCGGGCGAAGGCGTCCAGAGCGTCCGGGCCGAGGCCCAGTTCGCGGCTGCGGGCGAGGACCGCGCGGACCTCGTCGGCGAAGCCGCGGGTGGTGAGGCAGGCACGCAGTTCGTCCGGCCAGCGCACATGGGCCAGGCCGAGCCGCTCCAGGTCGGGCTGGCCGGCGAGCAGTCCGCGTACGGCCACGTCCTGTTCGGGGCCGGAGAGCAGTCGCAGGGGTTCCGCGAACAGGTCGCTGTCCTGGTGGGCGCGGACCAGGGCGTAGCAGAAGGAGTGGAAGGTGGTCGCGCGGGGAGCGCGGGCGGCTCCGATGCGCAGTGCCATGCGGTCGCGCAGTTCGACGGCCGCCTTGCGGCTGAACGTCAGCACGAGGATCCGCTCGGGGTCCCCGCCCCGGGCGATCCGGGCCGCCACGGATTCGACGAGGGTGGTGGTTTTTCCGGTACCCGGACCTGCGAGGACGAGCAGTGGGCCCCGCGCGTGGTCAACCACCGCACGCTGTGCGGCGTCCAGATGAGGGGGATCCTGCCGCGTGGGCGGGGTGCGCACCAGTCGGTAAGCGCCACGGTTCCCCTGTCGCCCCTGGGGGTGCGACAGGCGCCTGGTGGAGGAAGAGGAGCTCACGTGGTTCGCCGGTCCTGGTGGGTGTGCTGGTCGGCCGACCGCGTGGAGGACGGTGGCCGGGAGGTGAGGGGGGTAGGTGCAGCAGACGGTACGCCGACGGGCGGTTCGGAAGCAGGGCTTCCGCTTGTTCCCTCCCGCCCCGGGCGTCACCCGGGCCCCTCGCCCCTCGAACGTACGCCATGGCACGGACGTGCCCGGTTTACCCCGTACGGGCCACTGGTCCCCCTGATGCCCGCCCGATGGCGGAAGCTGTCAGGTGTGACCCTCCGCCCGCTCGCCGCCGTCCCATCGCGCCCGTCTCATGTCGAGGCGCGGCAGATGCCCCGCGGCGGCCTTGCTCGCCTCCTTCAGAGGTGTGCCCTCCGCGCGGTAGTGGCCGAGGGCCTCCAGTTCGTGGCCCGGGAGCAGGACGCCGTCCGCGCGGACCACCCGCCACCACGGAACGGCCCCTCCGTAGAGGGCCATCACGCGCCCGACCTGGCGCGGTCCGCCCTCCTCCAGCCACTCGGCCACATCTCCGTACGTCATGACACGCCCGGGCGGGATCAGTTCGGCGGCCTCCAGGGCCCGCTCGGCGTACTCCGGCAGGGCGTCCGCCGGACGGCTCTCGTCGCTCATCCGACCCATCCTGCCCCACCCCACCGACAATGTGACGAGACGGCGACCGTGGGTATTCCTCGCCCCGGAGCAGTGCTTGCGGCAGACTGTGCGCCCCCGCATTGCACCCTGATGCCCCTGTGTGTCAGTGGGGCATGCCACCATCGTGCGGGCGGTGACCGGTGATACGAGACCAAGAAGAGACCATGAAGCAGCAGGGCGTGCACCCCGAAGGCACGGAGGACACCTCTGAGGTCTCGTCGCGTCCCGATGCGGACGGCACCGGCCACGAGCCCGAGCGGACACCGGCCGGACCGGCCGCCGACTGCACCGACGACGAGGCCCACGCCGAGGAGGTCGAGGGCGACGAACCGCTGCTCCCCGCGCGCGTGCACCGCCCCTCCGATCTCATGCGGCTCCTGGCCGGCGTCTTCGCGATCATCGTCCTGCTCGCGATCGCCGCGTTCGCGCACGGCACCACCTCGGGGCTCGAACAGGACATCAACAAGGGCACCGGCCAGGCACCCGACCTGCTGATCAAGATCGCGGGGCTGGCTTCGAGCATCGCGATCCTCCTGGTGCCGGTCGCCTTCGCGATCGAACGGCTGATCAAGCGGGACGGGCTGCGCATCGCCGACGGTGTGCTCGCGGCGGTCCTCGCGCACGGTGTGACCCTCGCCACCGACCTGTGGGTCGCCAAGGCCGCCCCGGGCTCCATCCAGGAGGCGCTGACCCAGCCCTCCCCCGGCGACATCCACGCCCTCACCGACCCGGTGCACGGCTATCTCGCTCCGGTCATCGCGTACATGACGGCCGTCGGCATGTCCCGTCGGCCGCGCTGGCGCGCCGTGCTGTGGGTGGTGCTGCTGCTCGATGCCTTCTCGATGCTGGTCACCGGCTACACAACACCGTTCTCGATCATCCTGACGGTGCTGATCGGCTGGTCGGTGGCGTACGGGACGCTGTACGCGGTCGGCTCGCCGAACGTGCGTCCCACCGGGCGCAACCTGATGGCGGGCCTGCGGCACGTCGGTTTCCGCCCGGTGAGCGCGGCCCGTGAGGAGGTACCGGAGGCGGCGGACAGCGGTGACCGCGGCCGGCGCTACTTCGTCACCCTGGAGGACGGCCCCCCGCTGGACGTCACCGTGGTCGACCGCGAGCAGCAGGCGCAGGGGTTCTTCTACCGCATGTGGCGCAACATCACGCTGCGCGGCCTGGCCACCCGCAGCAGCCTCCAGTCGCTGCGCCAGGCACTGGAGCAGGAAGCTCTCCTCGCGTACGCGGCGATCGCCGCCGGGGCCAACGCGCCCAAGCTGATCGCGACCTCGGAGCTCGGCCCTGATGCCGTGATGCTCGTATACGAGCACACCGGAGGCCGCACGCTCGACTCGCTGGAGGACGAGGAGATCACCGACGACCTGCTGCGCAACACCTGGGATCAGGTGAGGGCCCTGCAGTCGCGGCGCATCGCCCATCGCAGGCTCGTCGGCGAGGCGATTCTGGTGGATCGTTCCGGCAAGGTGATCCTCACCGACCTCCGGGTCGGCGAGATCGCGGCCGGGGACCTGCTCCTGCGCATGGACATCGCCCAGTTGGTGTCGACGCTGGGTCTGCGCGTGGGCGCCGAGCGCACGGTGACGTCCGCGGTCGGAGTGCTCGGCCCGGACGCGGTGGCGGACTGTCTGCCGATGCTCCAGCCCATCGCCCTGTCGCGCTCCACGCGCGCGACGCTGCGCAGACTCGCCCGCGAGCGCGCCCAGCGTCAGCGCGATGCGGTCCTGGAAGCGTCCCAGCAGGCCAAGCAGGCCCGGCTGGAGGCGGCCCAGCCCGACACCGGGCCGGTCGTACTGGAAAAGTCCGACAAAAAAGCCGTGCGAGCGGAACAGCGAGCCGAGAAGCGGGCCATCGACGAGGCTCTTGAGGGAGCCCGCGAGGAGGATCTGCTCGCCCAGATCCGCCACCAGGTGCTGCTGATCAGACCGCAGGCACCGGTCGAACCGGCCCGGCTGGAACGGGTCAGACCGCGCACCCTGATGAGTTTCATCGCGGGCGCGTTCGGCGCGTACTTCCTGCTCTCCCAGCTCACCCACATCGAGTTCGCCACCCTGTTCGACGAAGCCGAGTGGGGTTGGGTCATCGCGGCCGTGCTGTTCTCGGCGCTGAGTTACTTCGCCGCGGCGATGAGTCTGCTCGGCTTCGTACCGGAGCGGGTGCCGTTCATGCGGACCGTGGCCGCGCAGGTCGCCGGGTCGTTCGTGAAGATCGTGGCACCCGCGGCAGTGGGCGGTGTGGCCCTCAACACGCGATTCCTGCAACGCGTCGGTGTGCGGCCCGGGCTCGCGGTGGCCAGTGTCGGCGCGTCGCAGTTGTTCGGGCTCGGCTGCCACATCCTGATGCTGCTGTCGTTCGGCTATCTGACGGGCACCGAGAAGACTCCGTCACTGTCGCCGTCCCGGACGGTCATCGCGGGCCTGCTGACCGTCGCGGTGCTCGTGCTCGTGGTGACCTCGGTGCCGTTCCTGCGGAAATTCGTCGTCACGCGCGTGAGGTCGCTGTTCGCCGGTGTCGTACCGCGCATGCTGGACGTTCTCCAACGGCCCCAGAAACTGATCACCGGTATCGGCGGCATGCTGCTGCTGACCGCGTGTTTCGTGATGTGCCTGGACGCGTCCATCCGGGCATTCGGCGACGAGTCGACCTCGCTCAGCCTCGCCAGCGTCGCCGTCGTCTTCCTCGCCGGCAACGCGCTGGGCTCCGCGGCACCGACCCCCGGTGGTGTGGGCGCGGTCGAGGCGACCCTGACGGTCGGTCTGATCGCCGTCGGTCTGCCCAAGGAGGTCGCCGCCCCTGCCGTGCTGCTCTACCGGCTGCTGACCCTCTGGATCCCGGTACTGCCGGGCTGGCTGTTCTTCAACCACCTGACACGGAAGGGCTCCCTCTAGCGAGAGGAGCCTCGTGCCGGTGCTCCCCGGGGCGTGCGCGGTACCTCGTACGGCTCGCGCCCCGAGCGTCCCACCGGGCACGACCGCAGGATGGGGGCATGCCCAGCCCCTTCCGGCCGCGTGCCGCTGCTCTGACGGCCAGCGCCCTCCTGCTGTCATCCCTGATGTCGGGGTGCAGCGACGATTCCGGCTCCGCGGATGAGGATCCGTCGGCCCAGAAGCTGAGTTGGCGGGACTGTCCCGAGCCGTCCGAGTCGGAGGGCGGCGGCGAGGCGCCGTCCCCGCTGCCGGGCGGCGACACCTGGCAATGCGCCACCATGAAGGCACCGCTGGACTGGGCCGAGCCGAAAGGCGAGACGATCGGACTCGCGCTGATCCGGGCGAAGACCAGTGGAGACGCGAGCAAGCGCGTCGGATCCCTGATCTTCAACTTCGGCGGGCCCGGCGGCTCGGGAGTCGCCACGCTTCCCGCGTTCGGCACGGACTACACGACCCTGCGCACGCGCTACGACCTGGTGAGCTTCGACCCGCGCGGGGTCGGGGCCAGCGCCGGTGTGCGGTGCGAGGACGACGAACAGCTCGACGCGTACTTCCAGCAGGACGCGACGCCCGACGACGCCGCCGAACGCTCCGAGCTGCTGGGCAACACCCGGAAGTTCAACGCGGCCTGCGAGAAGAACTCCAAAAGGGTGCTCCCCCGTGTACGCACCACCGACGCGGCCCGGGACATGGATCTGATGCGCCAGGTCCTCGGCGACGAAAAGCTGTACTACTTCGGCATCTCGTACGGCACCGAACTCGGCGGCGTCTACGCACATCTGTTCCCCAAGAAGGTGGGCCGTGCCGTCTTCGACGCGGTCGTCGACCCCACCCAGACACCCGAACAGGGCTCGCTCGGACAGGCCAAGGGCTTCCAGCTCGCGCTCGGCAACTTCGCCGAGGACTGCGCCTCCAAGACCGAGGACTGCCCGGTCGGCGACACCGCGCAGGATGTCGAGACCCGGATCGCCAAGCTCCTCAAGGACCTCGACGCCAAGCCGATCCCGGGCATCTTCCCGCGCGAGCTGACCCAGAGCGCGGCGGCCAACGGCATCGCGCAGGCGCTGTACTCACAGGACTTCTGGCCGTACCTCACCGAGGGCCTTGAGCGGGCGTACGAGGGTGACGGCAAATTCCTGATGCTGCTGTCCGACTCGATGAACGGTCGCAACCAGAACGGCGAGTACAGCAACATCACCGCGGCGAACATCGCCATCAACTGCTCCGACCAGAAGCCGCGTTACACCGTCGCGCACGTCGAGGCGAGGCTGCCCGAGTTCCGCGCCGCCTCTCCCCTGTTCGGCGACTTCCTGGCCTGGTCCATGGTCAGCTGCACCGACTGGGCCGTGCGGGGCGACGCCGACCACCCCGACGTCGGCGCGACCGGATCGGCGCCGATCCTCGTCATCGGCAACACCGGCGACCCTGCCACGCCGTACGAGGGCGCGCGGAAAATGGTGGGTGCGCTGGGTGAGGGTGTGGGCGTCGAGCTGACGTACAAGGGGCAGGGGCACGGCGCGTACGACAGCGGGAACCGTTGCGTGCTCACGGCGGTGAACGGCTATCTGCTGAACGGGAAGGTACCGGCGACGGGGACCGTATGCTCCTAGAAAAGTGCAGGTCAGAACGTTATCCACAGGCCGATACAGCCTCGGCGTGATCCGCCTAATATGGCCGGAACGCCATCCGCTGATCCGAGCGGACGGCTCGCAGGGGGGAAGTGCACATGTCTCGTTTCGTACGCTGGACGGCCGCTGCCGCCGCCGTGTTGCTGGTGGCCGGCTGCGGCGACAACACATCCGGCAGCGGTGACGGCAAGGGGTCCGGCGCCGCCACGCCCTCAACGGCGGCCTCCTCGTCCCGGGCCTCGCCGGAGCTGCCCGCCTCGCTGACCTCGCAGAAGCTCGGCTGGGGCCGCTGCGAGGGCACGTCGGACTCCCCCACGCCGGGCAGCGACTGGCAGTGCGCGACGCTCAAGGTGCCGCTGGACTACGCGAAACCGGGCGGCGAGACCATCGGCCTGGCGCTCATCCGCGCCAATGCCACCGGAGGCAACCGCATCGGGTCCCTCCTGTTCAACTTCGGCGGACCGGGCCAGTCGGGCATCTCCGTGATGCCCTCGTACGCCGGCACGGTCTCCGCACTCCGCAAACGCTACGACCTGGTGAGCTGGGACCCGCGCGGGGTCGGGGCCAGCGAGGGCGTGCGCTGCCGCAGCGACAAGGAGATCGAGGCCGCCGAGTCGGTGGACCCGACGCCGGACGACGCAGCCGAGGAGAAGGCGTACTTCCAGGACGCGGCCGACTTCGGGAAGGGCTGCGAGAAGTCCGCCGGAAAGCTCCTCGCGCATGTCTCGACGACCGACTCCGCCCGCGACATGGACCTGATGCGTCAGGTCCTCGGCGACGCGAAGACGCACTACTTCGGCATTTCGTACGGCACCGAACTCGGCGGTGTGTACGCCCACTTGTTCCCGAAGAACGTGGGACGGCTGATCCTCGACGCCGTCGTCGACCCGAGCGCCGACCTGGTGGGACACGCGAAGAACCAGACGCGGGGCTTCCAGCGCGCCCTCGACGACTACCTGAAGTCGACGGGCCAGGACCCGGACCAGGGTTCGCGGAAGATCGCGGCGCTGCTGAAGCGGATCGACGCCGAGCCGCTGCCCACGTCCTCAGGGCGGAAGCTGACCCAGGGCATGGCGGTCACCGGCGTCGTCCTGCCGCTGTACAGCAAGCAGAGCTGGCCGGCGCTGACCAACGCACTGGACGCGGCCGAGCAGGGCGACGGATCGGACCTGATGGCGCTCTCCGACGGCTACAACGACCGCGACGCGTCGGGCCACTACGGCACGACGACACATGCCCAACGGGTCATATCGTGCTTGGACGACAAGCAGCGGCCGACCGCGGCGCAGACCAGGAAGCTGCTGCCCGAATTCCGGAAGATCTCGCCCGTTTTCGGGGAGTTCATGGGCTGGGACACGGCCGGCTGGTGCCACGACTGGCCGGTGGCCGGCCAGTACGACACACCGGAGGTCGGCGCGCCCGGCGCGGCGCCCGTCCTCGTGGTCGGCAACACCGGGGACCCGGCGACACCGTACGAGGGCACGCGCAAGATGGCGGACGAGCTGGGCAAGGGCGTCGGCGTGATGCTGACCTGGAAGGGCGAGGGGCACGGGGCGTACGGCAGTGGGAGCGGCTGTGTCGACTCCACGGTGAACGCGTATCTGCTGGACGGGACGGTGCCGAAGGACGGCAAGGTCTGTTCATGACGGCGGCGGGGGCCCCGGGCACCTGTGGTGCGCGAGACCCCCGCCGGCCGAACAGGAGGAGGAACGAGAGGAACGGGACAGACCGTGGCGTGAACCGCGGGTCAGTAGACCGGCTTGTGCGGCTCGATCTGGTGGACCCAGCCGATCACACCGCCGCCGACGTGGACCGCGTCCGCGAAACCGGCGGACTTCAGGACCGCGAGGACCTCCGCGCTGCGGACACCCGTCTTGCAGTGCAGGACGATCTTCTTGTCCTGCGGGAGAGTCGCCAGGGCGGTACCCATGAGGAACTCGTTCTTCGGGATCAGCTTGGCGCCGGGGATCGAGACGATCTCGTACTCGTTGATCTCGCGGACGTCGATGATCTCGATGTTCTCGCCCTCGTCGATCCACTCCTTGAGCTGCTTGGGAGTGATCGTCGAGCCGGCCGCCGCCTCCTGGGCCTCCTCGGAGACGACACCGCAGAAGGCCTCGTAGTCGATGAGCTCGGTGACGGTCGGGTTCTCGCCGCAGACCGCGCAGTCGGGGTCCTTGCGAACCTTGACCTGGCGGTACTGCATCTCCAGGGCGTCGTAGATCATCAGGCGGCCGACGAGGGGCTCGCCGATGCCCGCGAGGAGCTTGATGGCCTCGTTGACCTGGATGGAGCCGATGGACGCGCACAGCACGCCCAGGACGCCGCCCTCGGCGCAGGAGGGAACCATGCCCGGCGGCGGGGGCTCCGGGTAGAGGCAGCGGTAGCAGGGGCCGTGCTCGGACCAGAAGACGGAGGCCTGTCCGTCGAAGCGGTAGATCGAACCCCACACGTACGGCTTGTTCAGCAGGACGGCCGCGTCGTTGACCAGGTAGCGGGTCGCGAAGTTGTCCGTGCCGTCGACGATCAGGTCGTACTGGCTGAAGATCTCCATCACGTTCTCGGCTTCGAGCCGCTCTTCGTGAAGGACCACGTTGACGTACGGGTTGATGCCAAGCACCGAGTCGCGGGCCGACTGGGCCTTGGAGCGGCCGATGTCCGCCTGGCTGTGGATGATCTGGCGCTGCAGGTTCGACTCGTCGACCTCGTCGAACTCCACGATGCCGAGCGTGCCCACGCCCGCGGCGGCCAGGTACATCAGCGCCGGCGAGCCCAGGCCGCCGGCGCCCACACAGAGCACCTTGGCGTTCTTCAGCCGCTTCTGCCCGTCCATCCCGACATCGGGGATGATCAGGTGGCGGGAGTACCTGCGGACCTCGTCTACGGTGAGCTCGCCAGCGGGCTCGACCAGGGGTGGCAGCGACACGGGGACTCCGTTGGTCGGTCAATCACTACAGTTGTTCTCCCCGTAACACTGCCACGCCCTTCTTCATTCCGAGACACCCGTTCCGAGGCGCGAGACGATCTCGTCCCAGTAGCCGGGCATCGTCTCCCAGGGGTCGGTGCGGCCAGCGCGATCCGTACGGTCGGTGAAGTAGATCGTGGCGGCGCCCTGCCAGCGGGCGACGCGCAGCGCCTCGTCGAGATGGCCGAGCGGCAGGCCGTGCACGAAGTGGCAGAAACGCTCGGGCGGATGGTCGGCGGTCCACTCGGCCACCTGCGACCAGCGGTAGTCGCTCCAGTGGCCGGAGAACGTGACGAGCTGGTCGGCGTGCTCGGCGTAGTCCGGATGCGGATGGGTGCCGTGGCCCAGGACGATGTGCGCGTCACCGTCCGCCTCGCGGAGCGTGCCGACCGTGCGGCGGATCTCCGGAAGCGCGGTGCGGTCGGTCGGGCAGCGGTCCAGGAGGAAGCCGTCCGCCTTGTACCAGTCGCGGTACCGCTGCGCCTCGGTGATCAGTTCACCGTGCGTACGGGCCCCGTGGGCGGTGTCGAGGTGGCCGAGGACACGGACACCCGCGTTGCGCAGGCGGCCGACGGCCTCCAGGCAGTGCGGATCGGGGCGGCTGCCCGGGCCGTCGGCGACGTTGAGGACGACCCAGTGCAGAGGCGTGCCCGGGCGGGTGAGTTCGCCCCACTCGGCCGGGGCGACGAGGGGGTGCGCGAAGCCCGGAATCCCGAAGCCGGTGCGTACGCCGGTGCTCGCGGTGCCCGCCCTTGCACTGGTCAGATGCGGCATGCCGCCTCCATCCAGATGTCGGCGAGGGACTCCTCCAGATTGATCCGGGGCCGCCAGCCGAGCCGGTCGCGTGCGGTGCGTACATCGGCCTGCTGCCAGCTGCCGCAGCCGTCCGGGTACGGGTACGCGGCCGGAGGCGCGTGGTCCGGATCGGAGCGGGGGTGGCCGATGGACGCCCTCAGAGGGCCGGGCGGGCCGTCGAGTTCGTGCAGCGCGCCGCCGTATCCGGCCACGCGGGCGAGGACGGAGGCGGCGTCGCGCAGGCGCACGGCGCGGCCGGAGCCGATGTTGATGACGCCCTGCGCGGCCGAGAGCGAGGCGGCGTGGACGGCCCGTGCCACGTCCCGTACGTCGATGAAGTCGCGCTGCGCGCCCAGGCCGCCGAGCTTGAGCTCGCCGTCGCCGGACTGCATCGCGCGGCGCATCGCCTCGGCGAGGCGGCCGAGCGGGGAGCCGGCGGGCGTGCCGGGCCCGGCCGGCGAGAAGACGCGCAGGACGACGGCGTCGAGGCCGGAGCCGAGGACCAGTTCGGTGGCGGCGAGTTTGCTGACACCGTACGGGCCGCCGGGGCGGGGGACGGCGTCCTCGGCCGTGGAGGAACCGGGCTGGCTGGGGCCGTACTCGGCGCCGCAGCCGAGCTGGACCAGACGGGCGCCGCAGCCGCTGCGCCGCAGGGCCTCGCAGACGGTGGCGACGGCGACCGTGTTGTGGCGGGTGAGTTCGCGGGCCCCGCCGCGGGTGGCGCCCGCACAGTTGACGACGACTCCGGGGTGGACGGCGTCGAGGAAGCGGGTGAGTGCGCCGGGGCTGCCGGACGCGAGGTCGAAACGGACGTCGGCGTCGTCGCCGCGGCCGAGGACGGTGAGCTGCACGGCAGGGTCGGCGAGCAGTCGGTCGGCGACGAAGCGGCCGAGATAGCCGTTGGCTCCGATCAGTAGAACCCTCATCGGACGGCTCCCTCGGCGGATTCTCCGGCTCCGGGTCGGGAGGTGATCATCGCTGTACTCCTTCAGGGGTTGCGGGTTCGTTCGTGATGGAGGGCCGGGCGTCGCGGAATCGGTCGCCTGCCGTGGTCGTGGTCGTGCTCCGGGACGTCATCCGGGCTCACCCGGCATCGCGTGGGCCGACGCTCTGGTCAGCGTTCGGGTGGCGTGGAGCAGGAGGATCAGGGCGGCCACCGAGCAGGCCGCGGCCTGGATGCCTGCCGGACTCCAGGCGGCCGCGACCGCGTCCACCGGGACGGCCAGGGAGGCGCAGCCGGGGAGGTGGGACGCGGAGGCGGTGGCCAGGGCCACCGCCTCCGTCGCGGCTGCCGCGCCGAGGACCACCGCCGGGGCGTGGGTGAAGCCGTGTGCAGTGAGGAGGCGGGCCAGGAGGAGCAGGGCGCCCAGGCTGACGGTCGTGGCGTAGGCCGCCGGTTCACGCAGGACCGTCGCGGAGATCGCCACGAGCGCCGCCGACGTGCAGAGGAACAGAGCGAACGCGCCCAGGAGGAGGGGTTTCACGGCTGCCGTGAAGTCCGCCAGGCCACGACTGGCGGCCAGTTTGCGACGGGCTCCCGCCGCGAAGAGGTGGGCGCACCAGGCAGCCGGTGCGCAGGCCAGGGTGAGGGCCATGACAGGGGCGGTGGACAGGTCGCGGACGGCGGCCTGGAATCCGTCGGGGCCGCCGGTCAGCGCGGCGGTGAGCAGGTCGTCGCCCAGGAGCGCGTACGCGAGGAGCCAGTAGGTCCACGCACGCGTGGAGCCCGGGGTGTGGCTCGAGTATGTGCCGGGGGGCGCCGGGTGGGATCTGGGGCCCAGTGGCCCCCGGCCCAGTGCCGCGCGTACGGCCAGCGCCACGGCCAGGGCACCCAGCGTCGCCACAGCCAGCCGGACCCGGCCCTCGGTGAGGTGCAGGCCCGTCACCGTCGCCGCGCACAGGGCGCCGGGGAGCAGGGAGAGCAGGACCCAGTCGGCCCGTACGCGGGGTACGGGCGGCGGGGTGGCCCTCAGTGCCGATTCCGTGTCCCGGGAGACCCGGGCGTACATCTCCTCGGCCAGGGAGAACACGTCCCGGTGGCGGAAGCGTGCGGCCGTCCGGTCGGTCACGCCGTGGGCCTCCAGGCCGGCGGCGATCTCCAGGGGGTCCACCGCACGCCGGCACAGCTCACGGTGTCGGTGCATGAGCGCCTTCACGGGGTCCCCGGTCCCTCGGCGCGCGGTACGGGTGGAGGGCGCGGTGGCCTGTGACTGTGTCCGCGTCGTCTCCGTCTCCGTCTCCCTGTCCGTGTCCGTGTCCGTGTCCCGTACGTTCGTCTCCGCGGCGCCCGTGAGCCACTCCTCCGGGTGTTCGTCCCAGGCTGCGGGGCTGTTCGGTGCCCCCGGGCGGTCCAGTTCTCCCAGCTCGCTCATCGCGCGCCCTCCCCGGCGGGTACGGGGGTCGCCTGTACCGGTGCGGAAGCGCGTCCTGTCGCCCAGCTGGGCCCGCCCCGGGCCACCACTCGTATGTCGGCATGCGTCCAGCGGCCGGGGACGTGTGCCTCCGCCGGGACGGCGAACGGGAGCGGTTCACCGGCGTGGTCGAGGACCACCTTGTGGACGGGGCAGCGCGAGACGACCTCCAGGTAAATGCCGTGAAATGCCTCGACGTTCTGCTCGACGGTGAACAGTTCGAGGGCACGGGCGCGTGCGGCGGCGCCCAGGCGTTCGCGGCGCGCCGGGTCGCGCAGCAGCGCCACGCACGCCTCCGCGAGCGCCCGCGGGTTGCGCGGGGGCACCACGAGCCCCGTACCGCCGATGATCTCGACCACCGCGCCCACGTCCGTCGACACGGTCGCCCGGCCGCAGAACATGGCCTCGACCAGGCTGATCGGGAAGCCCTCGACCACGCTCGACAGGACGACGACCGCGCCGACCGCGTACGCCTCCGCGAGCGTCGGCGCCTCCGGGCCGCCGATCTCCTCGAAGGACACCGGGTTGTCTCCGACCGCGTGAATACCCTCGGCCTCGTCGGGGAAGAGCTGCGCGGCCAGCGCCCGGCAGTGGCCGAGGTACGCCTCACTCTCGGCTCCCGCCGCCGCGCCGATGATGCGCAGGCGGGTCTTCGGTTCCTCCTTGCGGACCTCCGCGAAGGCGTGCAGGAGGGAGATCAGGTCCTTGGCGGGCTCGATGCGGCCGACCCAGATCAGCGTGTCGGGGTCCGCGGTCTCCGGCGACTCGCCCGCTTCCGCGAAGTGGGACGCCTCCATGCCGGGGTACACGGTCCGCAGCTTCTCCCGGTCGGCCCCGCATCTCTCCTGCCAGCGGCGGGTGTGCGTGTTGCCGGGGGTGACGAGCGCGGCCCGCCGGTAGACCTCCGAGGCCAGCCTGCCGTGGAAGGCCGCGAGCAGGGACCGTACGGCCGGGGCGCTGCCGTCCGTGCCCGAGGCCAGGTAGTGCGCCCGCAGCGGGACCCCGTACTCGGTGACCAGCAGGGGTACGTCGGAGAAGTGGTGGGCGAGCAGTCCGGGGAGCGCCGCCGGGCCACCGGCCGCGGCATGGCAGAGGTCGACCGAGCCGAGCCCGTCGTCCTCGTACCAGTCGAGCGAGAGGGGGCGCAGAGCGCGTTCCAGGTGCGCGGCGACGGCGAGCAGGTCCGGGACGCGCGCCTCGCGCGCCGCTCCCTGCACGCCGGGCGCACGACAGGCGCGCTCCAGAGCGCGTACGGCGGCTTCGGAGCGGAGCGCTCCCACCAGGCCGCCCTCGTCCCGGGCGAGTTCGGCGAGCCCGTACAGCGCACTGCCGAAACGGTCCGCCTCAGTGGTGGACGGGTCCGATCCGCCCGACGCGTTCCCCGCGTCGGGTCCGCCGCACAGGGCCGCGGCCAACTCTCCGTAGGCCTCGGCGAATCGCCGCCGTGCACGGCGGCCGTAGGCCACTCCGTCATCCTCGGCCGTCCACAGCGGGGCGGTCCGGACCCGGCTGACCTGCGGCGGCAGTTCGATCCAGCCCTCGTCCTCCTGCCGCTCACTGCGACTGAGCGCATAGATGTCGAACTCGTGTCCGTCGAGCCCGCGCACGAGCCGGTCGCACCAGAGTCTGGCGTCACCGCTCACATACGGATAGCCACCCTCCGTCAGCAGTCCGATGCGCACGAGTACACCCCCGATCTCCCGTATGGGGAGCCACCGTTGACCCGGCGGCTCGCAGCGGGACGAACGTATGCGGACATGACGGTGGTGCGACGGACGGTTGTCCGTCGCACCACCAAAAGGGGTGAACGGTCGTAACTTTCCCGTGCGGTTGGCGTTCTGTCGCGCTAAGAGATCATTCACACACGCATGGTTACGAACGCCTGTGCGGTCACGCCCAGGTCAACTCCTGGCGGGCGGTGCGGCGCCGGGCCGCGACATCCGGGTCGAGAGCGGGTACGGCGGCCAGCAGCTGCCGGGTGTACGGGTTCCGTGGATTGTCGTACACCTCGTCGGCGGGGCCGGACTCGACGATCCGTCCCCGTCGCATCACCGCGACGCGGTCGCTGACCTGGCGTACGACGGCGAGGTCGTGGGCGACGAACACCAGCGCGAGACCGAGTTCGCGCTGCAACTCGCCGAGCAGGGCGACCACCTGGGCCTGGGTCGTGACGTCGAGCGCCGAGACCGGCTCGTCGCAGACGATGACGCGGGGTTCGGCGGCCAGCGCCCGTGCGATGCCCACACGTTGGCGCTGGCCGCCGCTGAACTCGTGCGGATAGCGGTCGAAGTGCGCCGGATCGAGCCCGACACGCTCCAGCAGCTCACCCACCCGCCCCCGGACACGCCCCTCGTCCCTCTCGCCGCGCGCCCGCAGCGGGTCGGCGATCGACTCGCCGACGCTGCGGCGGGGGTTGAGGGAGGAGACCGGGTCCTGGAAGACCATCTGCACGGCCGGGCCGACCCCGGACCGCACGCGCCCCTCGTAGCGCACCTCGCCGGCCGTCGGCTCCAGCAGCCCGACCAGCATCCGCCCGAGCGTCGTCTTGCCGCTGCCGCTCTCGCCGACGATCCCGAGGGTCTCGCCCCGGCGCACGGTCAGCGACACGTCGTCCACGGCCGTGAACGCCCGCTTCCCGCGCCCGAACTCGCGCCGCAGACCGACGGCCTCCAGCACGACCTCCTCGGAGCCGGAGGCTCCCCCGGGGACCCGCCTCGCGTCCACGCGCGGTACCGCGGCGAGCAGTTCGCGGGTGTACGCCTGGGCGGGCGCCCCCAGTACGGCGGCGACCGGGCCGTGTTCGACGGCGCGCCCGTGCCGCATCACCAGCACGTGGTCGACGCTCTCCGCCGCGACGCCCACGTCGTGCGTGACGAGCAGCAGGCCCATGCCGGTCTCCTCGCGCAGCGTGTGCAGCAGGTCGAGGATCTGGGCCTGGACGGTCACGTCCAGCGCGGTCGTCGGCTCGTCGGCGATCAGCAGGTCGGGCTCGCATGCGAGAGCCATGGCGATCAGCGCGCGCTGGCGCATCCCGCCGCTGAACTCGTGCGGCCGGGACCGCGACCGCCGTTCCGCGTCCGGGATTCCGACCCGGTCCAGTACCTCGACGGCACGCGCGCGTGCGGCCCGCCTGGACGCCTTGGTGTGCACCCGGTACACCTCGGCGATCTGGTCGCCCACCGCGTAGTACGGGTCGAGGGAGGAGAGCGGGTCCTGGAAGACCATCGCCGCATTCGCCCCGCGCAGCCGCCGCAGTCCGGCCTCGGACGCCTGCTGTACGTCGGTTCCGGCGACCCGGATCGTGCCGCCGACCTCCGCTCCCGTACCGCGGTGCAGCCCCAGCAGGGCGGACGCGACCGTGGACTTGCCGGACCCGGACTCGCCGACCAGGCCCAGCGCGGCGCCCTTCGCGAGCCGGAACGACAGCCCGTCCACGGCCCGCAGGGAGCCGAAGGCGACCGTCAGCCCGTCGACCTCCACCAGCGCTCTGGTCTCCGTGGTCTCCGCGCTCTCCACCGGGACCTCAATTGAGGCCTTGTCCAAGCTCATACGAGCACCACCCGTCGATCGGCCACCGCGTACAGGACATCCGCGACGGCGTTGGCGATGACCACAAAGAAACCGGTGACCAGGACCATGCCGACGACCACCGGCAGGTCGACGACCTTGACCGCCTCGACGAGTTCGCGTCCGATTCCGGGCAGCCCGAAGAGCGTCTCGGTGAGCACCGCGCCGCCGAACATCGACCCGAAGTCCGTGGCGGTCAGCGCGATCAGGGGCGCCACCGCCCCGCGCAGCGCGTGCCGCCCGATGATCGACGGCTCCCCGACGCCGTACGCGCGGAAGGTGCGTACGTGGTCCTCGGCGAGCGTCTCCAGCATCGACGCCCTGGTCAGGCGGGCGTACTTGGCGGACTCGATGAGGGCCAGCGACAGCCAGGGCAGCACCAGGTTCCAGGCCCACTGCTCGGGGTCGTCGGCGAAGGGCACGTACTGCGGGAACGGCAGCAGCTCCAGCTGGCCGCAGACGACGATCATCAGGATCAGGCCGATGACGAAGACGGGCGTGGCCGTGCCCGCCAGTGTGAGCCCGGTCAGCAGGCGCTCGGTGGGCCGGCCGCGCCGCCAGGCCGAGAGCACTCCGGTGCCGACGCCGATGAGCAGCCACAGCACCATCGCGCCGAGCGCGAGCGAACCGGTGACCGGCAGTTTCGCCAGGATCAGCTCGGTGACCTGCTGGTCGCTCTGGTACGAGAGGCCGAGGCAGGGCGCCGAGCAGTGCTCGACGGACGTACCGGTCGAGTAGTCCTGGCCGGCGAAGATGCCCTGAAGGAAGTGCCAGTAGCGCAGGTACAGCGGGTCGTCGAGGCGAAGTTGCTCGGCGACCTGGTGCACCTGGGCGGGGGAACAGCGCGGGCCGCAGGTGATCTGGGCGACGTTGCCGGGGGCGACGTAGAAGACGACGTAGATGATCACCGAGATGGCGAAGAGGGTGACGATCGCGCCGACGATCCGACGGCCGACGAACCCGCCGAAACCGGAGATGTTCATGCGCCGGCCCCCTTCTTCTCCTCCGCTGTGGCCTCGGTCTTCTCCACCGCGACGGCCGCGACGGCCGCGACCGTCCCGACAGCCCCGGCCTTGGCCTCGTGCCTGCGGCCCGTGCCGATGCGCAGGCGTGAGGCCGCGCGCGGGTCGAGGGCGGTGCGGATGCCGTCGCCGAGGACGGTGAGGGCGAGGACGGTCACGAAGAGGGCGCCCGCGGGCAGCAGCAGGTACTGCGGTGCCGCCTGGTACCAGACGTCGGCGGCGGTGATCATCTGCCCCCAGGAGGGCGTCGGAGGCTTCACCCCGACGCCGAGGAAGGACAGGGCGGCCTCGACCGTGATGTTCGACGGGACGAGGAGCGCGGCGTACGTGATGACGGGCGCGGCGAGGCCGGGCAGCAGTTCGCGGCGGGCGATCCGCCAGGAACCCCAGCCGCTGAGCCGGGCCGCGGCCACATGGTCGAGTTGCTTGAGGGTGAGCGTCTGGGCGCGCACGATCTTCGCGATCCCGCCCCAGGCGATCAGCCCGATGACGAGGGCGACGAGAACGGGCCGCGGGAAGCTGCCGGGCACGATCGCCAGCAGAGCCAGCGACATGATCATGAGGGGCAGGGCGATGATGACATCGGTGAGACGGCTCAACAGTTGATCAACCCATTGGCTGCCCAGGGCAGACGCGATGCCCACCACGACGCCGATCAACACCTGGACGAGGGTCGCCGCGAGCGCGACGCCCAGCGAGACCCGGGCCCCGTAGACGAGCCGGGCGAACAGATCGCGCCCCGTCTGCGGTTCGACACCGAGCCAGTGGTCGCCGCTGATCCCGCCGAGGGAACCGGTCGGGACGCCTCCGCGCGCGGAGTCGACGAGGTCGGGGTGGTAGGTGGTCGGGTCCTGGCCGGCGATCGCGGTGAGCAACGGCGCGGCGAGCGCGACCAGGACGAGCAGCGCGACGACGGCCGCCGCGACGAGGGCGGCGCGCTGCGCACGCAGTCGCCGCCAGAACTGACGGGCCCCCGAGGCCGCCGGGACGGGTGTCGTACCCGTCCCGGCGGCCTGGGAGGCGAGAAGGACCTCGCTCACGGTGTGGTCACTTCACCGAGACCTGGGAGATGTCCAGGACACCCGTCCAGTCGCTGATCACGATGTTCTTGACGCCCTTGCCGTACAGCCGCTTGTAGACCGGGTAGAACAGCGGCACGGTAAGCGCCTGCTCGCCGATCCTGCTGTCCAGCGCACCCCACCTCTTGGCGGCAGCGTCAAGATCGGTCAACTTGTTGATCGCGTCAATCTCGGCATTGACCGACTTGTCGTCGAGGAAGCCGGTGTTGAAGTTCGCGCCGTCCTTGACGATCTGCCGGCCGTCGAAGATCGGGGCGAGGAACGGACCGCCGGAGGGCCAGTCGGCACCCCAGTGGGCGAGGAAGAACCCGGGCTCCTTGTTCACGTCGTGGATCGTGTCGGAGTAGTCGTTGTCCTCCAGCCCGTCCAGCTTCACCGTGATGCCGGCCTTCTTGAGCGCGTCCTGGACGGCGGTCGCGATCTCCGGGCTGGTCTCGAAGTCCTTGGCGTTGGAGTGGGTCAGGGTGACGGTCAGCCCGTTCGGGTAACCGGCCTCCTTCAGCACCTCCTTGGCTTTCGCCGGGTTCCCGGAGGCACCCGCCGGGAAATGGTCGTACGGCGTGTACCCGAAGGACTTCTGGTTCGGCAGATAGGTGGTGGCGGGCTCGGCGAGCGACGAACCGCCGGCCGCGTTGATGACGCTCGTACGGTCGATGGCGTACGAGATCGCCTCCCGCACCTTGACGTTGTCGAACGGCTTGACCTTCGGGTTGAACGCTATGTAGTTGATGTATCCGAAGTGCCCGGTGCCGACGCGCGCGGCCAGTTCCTTGTCGCCGGCGACCTTGGCGAGCTCGGCCGGGCCGAGATTGGTGTCCGTGGTGACGGACGCGGCGTCCGCCCCTTGGGACGCCGACAGCCGCTGGTTGATCACCGAGGAGTCCAGCCCGGACCGTACGTCGATCTTGTCCGGGTACGCCTTGCGCTCCGCGTCCGTGGCCGCCGACCAGTGGGTGTTGCGCTCCAGGATCAGCCGCTCGCCGTCACCCTCGTTGCTGACGACCTTGTACGGACCCGACGAGATCGGGTGCTCCTCGTACTTCGTGCCGGTGTCCTTGGCCTTCGGGACCGGCGTGAACTGCGTCTGCGTGGCCAGGTAGGGGAACTCCCCCTCGGGCTTGTTCAGACGGAAGACGATCGTGCGTGCGTCCGGCGTCTCGATCGCGTCGAGGCCCTTGCCCTTGTCCTTGTAGGGCCCCTGGTAGTCGGCGGCGCCGATCAGCCAGTCCCTCAGATAGGGCGCGCCGCCGGAGAGTTCGGGGGCGAAGGAACGCTCGACGCCGTACTTGATGTCGGCGCTGGTGATCGCCCTACCATCCTCGTACTTGAGCCCTTCCTTCAGGGTGTACGTCCACACGGTCGCGTTCTCGCTCGGGCGCCCGGTGTCGGTGGCCAGGTCGGGGACGACCTTCGCGCCCGCCGCCCCGCTCTCGCGGTTGCGCGTGGTGAGCGTGCGGAAGACCAGCGAGGGGACGTTGCCGCCGCCGGAGGTGTACAGCCGGGCGGGATCGAAGTCGTCCTGCGGGTTGGAGTTCAGGACGGTGAGCGTGCCGCCCTTCTGCGGCGTGGAGTCGCCGCTCCCCGCGCCCTTGGCATCGTTGTCCTTCGGACCGCACGCGGCGGCGCCCGCGGCCAGGACAAGGCTGACGGACACCGCTGCCACGCGGCGCGCTCTGACGGACGGTTGGCGCATCAGGAAGACGACCTCTCGAATAGTGAGACGGAATGACGGGGAATGAGACGGGAGTGAACACACGTCTGCCCGGGCGTCAGGTCGCATCAGGTCGTCGAGAACCGCCGCCGATGGCGGAAGTCGGTCAGTGACGGCAAAGGTGAACGTCGCGACACGCACGCCCGGGGGCGGGTGTCAGCGACAGAGAATGTCGGCTACACAGAGAGTGGTCACGCCGATCAGCGCCAGCTCGATGGCGGCGCGCTCGGCAACATGACTAGACCACATGCGGAAAAATATGAACGAACTTTCCATCCATGTCAACGTGGCCCCTGAGCCGCGGGTCAACTTCCCGGATACGGCCAGGGGTTGGCCCGGCAGTGGATCCCGTCATGATCGAGGAACTTGGTCTGCTGCTGCATGACCGGGGCGAGTTCGCCGTCCTTGTCGCAGGTCACATGCCCGTAGCCGAGGCGATGGCCGACCTCGTGGTTGATCAGCATCTGCCGGTACGCGTAGATCTTGTCGCCGTAGGTCTTGGACCCCTGCGCCCATCGATAGGCGTTGATCATCACGCGGTCGGTGGAGGCCGAGTCGCAGGACACGTTGTCCTGGGTGGTGTCGAGACCGGACTTGGCGCACCAGAAGGCGGTGGTGCCGGGGCTCGCCAGGGTGATCACAAAATCGGGCTTGCCTGAGGAGATCCGCTCGAACGTACGGCCGCCGTTGTGTGCCCAGCTTCGTTTGTCGTTGAGCGTCTTCTGCACGGCCTGCGCGAACAACCCCCCGTCGAGCCCGAGCCCCTGCTCGACGTCCACCCGGTACGTGTACTTCCGCCCCGCCCCCGGCGCCTTGGCGAACCCGCGGATCGCGTCGAACTTCCCCGAGCCCTTGAGGGCCGCCCCGAGCGCGTACGTCCTGGCCATCTTCTGGTCGTACGTCAGCGTCGTCGCCTCGGCCGGCGCGTCGGACGCGGCGGGGAGGCCGTCACCGCTCGCCGCGGAGTCCCCGGAGCCCTGGACGTCCTGGCCCGAGCCGATCGCGGTCTGCGTCCGTACGCCCCCGCCGTCGTCCTGGCCCTGGGTGACCTGCCCGGCCACGACGACCGCCAGCACGGTGGTGACGGCGGCAGCCGCGATCCCGGTGAAGGCCCGGCCCTTGCCGCCCTTGACCTTGACCGCCGGCTCGGCGGGCAGGGCGTAGATGTCGGCCGGGTCGGCAAGGTGCGATGTCCGGGCGCGGGACGCGAAGAGATCGGCGTCCTCGACGGCGACACCGGGCCGGCCTGCTCCGTCGAAGGCATCGACGTACGCCTGCCTGGGCCCGGAAGCGTTCGGAGGCGCGGGACGCTGACGCGGTATGGCGGGACCGGCTCCGGCCCGCCCGCCGAACTCGCCCCAGCCGCCGCCGGTTTCGCGCTGCTCGGGGTGCCCACCTCCCCGGACACGGGGAAAGCCGTGAGCGGGCGTGCCCTCCGGGAGTCGCGGGAACCCATGAGCGGGCGTGCCGTCAGGAACAGTGAAACGGGGTGCGCCTTGCCCCTGTTGAGGTTGCTTCCCCCGCGGAACCACGGGGATGTTCACCGCGTCGCCGGTACTCGCGCTGCCGCCGGTTCGGCCGCGGCGGCTGTGACGTCCCACCTCGCGTCTCAGCTCCCCGCGTTCGCGGCGTCGGCCCTGGTGCCGACCGTCCTCGCTGTCACAGTACCGGTATTCGCCTTCAACAAACCTGTGTCCTGGAGCAGTTCACGGAACGCCGACGCGACCGTCTCCGGGTACTCCATCATCGCCACGTGCCCGGCATCGGGCAGCGAGAGCAGCCGCGAGTCGCGGAACGTACGCGCCGCACGCTGGGCCATGCGGTAGGAGACGAGCTGGTCCCGGCCGCCGTAGACAAGGAGCGTCGGCGCGAGCACACGCTCGGCCTGGCGCCACAGCCCGTGCTGTCCGCCGAGCGTGTACGCGTTCACGATCCCGCGCGCGGAACGCGCCATCGCGTCCCAGAAGTACGGCAGTTGCAGCCGTCTCTCCATCTCTTCGACCGCGTTGCGGAATCCCTCGGGCGTCACCTGCCCAGGGTCCCCGTAACAGAGCGCCGTGACCCCGCGGACGCGCTGTTCGGCGCTCCAGTCCTCGGTCAACCGGGTGAACAGACGGGCCACGCCGGGCAGGGCGAGCAGCCCGGTCGGCACCGCGTTGCGCTGCACACGGATCTCCGGCAGCGCGGGCGAGACGAGCGTGAGCGTCCTGACGAGGTCGGGCCGCACCGCCGCGACGCGGGTCGAGACCGCGCCGCCCAGCGAGTTGCCGAACAGGTGCACGGGCCCGCGCCCGGAGGCGTCGAGGTAGCGGATGACGGCACGCGCGTGCCCGGTGACCGAGTAGTCGCCGTCGTCCGGCGGCGGGGAGTCGCCGAAGCCCGGCAGGTCGAGCGCCTCGCTGTCGACGAGTTCGTCCTGCAGTTGCATGAGCGCCGACCAGTTCTGCGAGGAACCGCCCAGGCCGTGGACGTACAGCGCGGGCGGCAGCCCTTCGCGCGCGGGGGGCCGCGACCGCACGGTCAGAGTGATCCCCGGCAGACCGACCGAGCGCAGCCGCTCGCCCTCAGCGACCCTGACGGGCGCCACCTTCGGAAGCACGTTGGTGGCCGGCATGTACGGCGGCTCGGTCGAAGACATGCGGCAATGTTACGAGACGATCACGCAGTGGTTCGTGTGTTCGGCATCACAGGGCAGGAAATCCCGATCACCTGGCACTCCGATCACCTGGCATCCCGATCCAGAGTCTCCTACGCTCGTAACAGGGCACCCGCAGGAGAACCGCACCCCGGGAAGGGAGCCCAGCATGACCGTCGACCCCACCAATCGCACCGACCCCGAGGACTACGAGGGCGAGGACAGCGCCGAGTTCGACGTCGAAGTCCCCGAGGCCGACGCCGCCGAGCAGCGCACGGACGTCACCCCGCAGCACGACGCCCCACTGACCGGCGAGAACACCGACCGCGCCGACGAGGCCGATCTCGCGGAACAGGCCCGCGTCGTGAATCTGGACGAGGACGACTACCGATAGCCGTCACCGCAGTCCGTACCAAGCGCAGGATTTGTTGCCATTTGAGCGGATAGCCCGGAACATACAGTCGCTCGGTCGAGGAATTTCTCTGCTCGCACCGCGCACACGAGGGTTACCGAAAAGTACGATGGCGGCGCGGCGCACACCGCATGTGAATGAAATTGGGAGGCGGCGTGACAGCCATCGAGCAAACTGAGGCGGCACGCCCGCGGGGCACGCGGTTGCCGCGTCGCGCCCGCCGGAACCAGCTGCTGGGCGCCGCCCAGGAAGTGTTCGTGGCGCAGGGCTACCACTCCGCCGCGATGGACGACATCGCCGAACGGGCCGGCGTCAGCAAGCCGGTGCTCTACCAGCACTTCCCGGGCAAGCTCGACCTCTACCTGGCCCTGCTGGACCAGCACTGCGAGGCTCTGATCGCGTCGGTCCGCACGGCCCTGGCCTCGACCTCCGACAACAAGCAGCGCGTCCGGGCGACGATGGACGCGTACTTCGCGTACGTGGAGGACGACGGCGGAGCCTTCCGCCTGGTCTTCGAGTCCGACCTGACGAACGAGCCCGCCGTGCGCGAGCGCGTCGACAAGGTGACGAACGAGTGCGCGGAGGCGATCTCCGAGGTCATCGCCGAGGACACCGGCCTCTCACCCTCGGAGTCGATGCTGCTGGCCTCCGGTCTGGGCGGTCTCTCCCAGGTGGTGGCGCGGTCCTGGCTGCACAGCGACCGCAGTGTCCCGCGCGATCAGGCGGTCCAGTTGCTGGCCTCGCTGGCCTGGCGCGGCATCGCCGGTTTCCCGCTGCACGGCACCGAGCAGCACTGACCGCCCGTTTGTTCCCGTCGGCTGTTCGCTCCTGGCGTTCCCGGGCGGAACATGTACGTCCCCTCACCGGGCTAATGTGTGCTGGGTACGGCGCGGACGCCCGCGCACTTCACTGACCGTCGGAGGGACATAGCCGTGGAGGTCAAGATCGGCGTGCAGCACGCGCCCCGCGAGATCGTTCTGGAGAGCGGTCAGAGCGCCGAGGAGGTCGAGCGGGCCGTATCCGACGCCCTGGCCGGCAAGTCGGCGCTGCTGAGCCTCGTGGACGACCACGGCCGCAAGGTCCTGGTCCCCGCAGACCGTCTCGCGTACGTCGAGCTGGGCGAGCCGACGGTCCGCAAGGTGGGCTTCAGCGCGCTGTAGGACACGTAGGAAAAAAAATGGGTGGGGCCCGGCGGTTCGAACCGCCGGGCCCCACCCATGTCCGCAGTCCTGTACACAGTCCTGTCCGTGGCCCGGTCCGCGACCATGCCCACCCGTGGTCCGAACTCACAGGTTGACCACACGTCACCCTTACAAGGGGGTTGCCCTGCGCAGGTCACGGGTATGACGGGCTGAGAACGTCATGCGCCGGCAAGCTGTGGGAGGGACCCCGACATGTTCTTGGAAGCACTCGGATCCGCGATCCTCGGCCTCGCGCTGGCATGGGCGGCGGCCAGCCGTCTGCCCGACCGCCTCCCCGCACGCCCGCTGGTCCTGTCGACCGGTGCGGCCGGAGCCCTTTTCGGCGCCTTGATCACACACAGCGCGCTGAGTTCCGGCCACTTCGTGCTGATCCTGCTGGGCGCGGCGGCCGTCTCCGCCGCCTCCCTCTCCCTGCTGCTCCGCCCCAAGGGCAGACTCCACCGGACATCGGCGACGGCGTAGCCGTAGCGCCTCTAAAGGGGCGCGGGGCTGTGACATGTACGGCTCCGCCGCGCGGGCGCGACCGGCCACAGCGGACCCGCAGGCAAAGACAACTACGCGGCCAAGCCCAGCGCAGCCATCCGCTTCGTGTGCGCCTCGGTGATCCGGGAGAACATCCGGCCGACCTCCGCGAGGTCGAACCCGTCCGCTACGCCGCCGACGAGCATCGTGGACAGCGCGTCCCGGTCCGCCACGACCCGCTGCGACTGTGAGAGCGCCTCGCCCATCAGCCGCCGTGCCCACAGCGCGAGCCGCCCGCCCACGCGCGGCTCCGCGTCGATCGCCGCGCGCACCTTCTCGATGGCGAAGCTCGCGTGCCCGGTGTCGTCGAGGACCGCGAGCACCAGCTGACGGGTGTCCGAGTCGAGGCGGGCCGCGACCTCGCGGTAGAAGTCGCTGGCGATCGAGTCACCGACGTACGCCTTGACGAGTCCCTCCAGCCAGTCGGAGGGAGCCGTCTGCTTGTGGAAGCCGTCGAGCGCGGCGACGAACGGCTCCATCGCCTGGCCCGCGTCGGCGCCGATCTCCGTGAGCCGGTTCCTGATCTGCTCGAAGTGGTGGAACTCCGCCGACGCCATCTTGGCCAGTTCGGACTTGTCGACGAGCGTCGGCGCCAGCTTGGCGTCCTCGGCGAGGCGCTCGAACGCGGCCAGTTCGCCGTACGCGAGCGCGCCGAGCAGGTCCACGACCGCGGCACGGTACTGCGGGTCGGTGGCGGCCTGTGCCCAGTCCTGGGCGGCGATTCCGGTGAGTGCGGGAGCGGCGTCCGCCGCGGTCTCTGCCGTGCTTTCGTCGGGGGTCGCGGGGGTACCGGAGGCATTGTCAGGCGTCGTCATGAAGCGCACAATAGCCCGCTGGCCGCAAGGCGGAAGTCCCTGCTCAATCAGTGTGACGACCACTACGTGACCGAATCGGCCATCGCATGTGCGCGATTCCGGGGTATGGTGGTAATGCGCCCGCTGAGTTGAAAGACGTATCTCGACGGGCCACACGAATGAGGATGCCCGGTCGGTGGCCCGATCGGCTCCGACCCGACAGCTCTCCTCACCCGTACGGCACTATGCGTACGGAGTTCGGAGAGACCCTCAGCGGTACGAGCGCTCGAGCGTCGGCAGTGGTCCCGTGCCACTCGGCCCGCCCGTGAGGCGGCCGATGTTTTCGGCCCGGTCCCGACACGACCCCCACGCTCGCCTCGCACCGCGTACACAGAAGAGGCACTGCCCTGACTACGACTTTCCGGGATCTCGGAATTCTGTCCGAGACCGCCGAGGCGCTCGAAGCCGTCGGCATCATCACTCCCTTTCCCATCCAGGAGATGACGCTCCCCGTCGCCCTCAGCGGCTCTGACGTCATCGGCCAGGCCAAGACCGGTACGGGCAAGACGCTCGGCTTCGGTCTCCCGCTCCTTGAGCGCGTGACCGTCCCCGCCGACGTCGAGGCCGGCCGCGCCAAGCCCGAGCAGCTCACCGACGCCCCGCAGGCCCTCGTCGTCGTTCCGACGCGCGAGCTGTGCCAGCAGGTGACGAACGACCTGCTGACGGCCGGCAAGGTCCGTAACGTGCGCGTTCTCGCCATCTACGGCGGCCGGGCGTACGAGCCGCAGGTCGAGGCTCTCAAGAAGGGCGTCGACGTCATCGTCGGCACCCCGGGCCGTCTCCTCGACCTCGCGGGCCAGAAGAAGCTCGACCTCAAGCACATCCGCGCGCTCGTCCTCGACGAGGCCGACGAGATGCTCGACCTGGGCTTCCTGCCCGACGTCGAGAAGATCATGAACATGCTGCCGCCCCGGCGTCAGACGATGCTGTTCTCGGCGACCATGCCGGGCGCGGTCATCGGCCTGGCGCGCCGCTACATGTCGCAGCCCACGCACATCCGCGCGTCCGAGCCGGACGACGTGGGCAAGACGGTCGCGAACACCGCGCAGTACGTCTACCGCGCGCACAACATGGACAAGCCCGAACTGGTGGCGCGGATACTGCAGGCCGACGGCCGGGGACTGGCCATGGTCTTCTGCCGTACGAAGCGCACCGCGGCCGACCTGGCCGACCAGCTCGCGCAGCGCGGTTTCGCCTCCGGCGCCGTCCACGGCGACCTCGGCCAGGGTGCCCGCGAGCAGGCGCTGCGCGCCTTCCGCAACGGCAAGGTCGACGTCCTCGTCTGCACGGACGTGGCCGCGCGCGGTATCGACGTCGAGGGCGTCACGCACGTCATCAACTACCAGTCTCCCGAAGAGGAGAAGACGTACCTGCACCGCATCGGCCGTACGGGCCGCGCGGGTGCCAAGGGCATCGCGATCACGCTGGTCGACTGGGACGACATCCCGCGCTGGCAGCTGATCAACAAGGCGCTGGAGCTGAAGTTCAACGACCCGCCGGAGACGTACTCCACATCTCCGCACCTGTTCGAGGAACTGAGCATCCCGGTCGGCACCAAGGGTGTCCTGCCGCGCTCGGAGCGCACGCGGGCCGGCCTGGGCGCCGAGGAGGTCGAAGACCTCGGTGAGACGGGCGGACGCGGTGGCCCGCGCGGTCGCGGTGGCCGTTCCGGCCACTCCTCCGGCCCGGCGGCTGCCGCCGCCGCTCCGCCGGTGGAGCGCGAGCGTCCGGCGCGTACGCCGCGCAGT
>NZ_JAAGLU010000549.1 GCF_010550245.1 Streptomyces sp. SID12501 | reverse complement strand
CCGGCCGTCGCTACGCCGGTATCGGCGACGTCATCGTCGCCACCGTCAAGGACGCGATCCCCGGCGGCAACGTCAAGAAGGGCGACGTCGTCAAGGCGGTCGTCGTGCGCACCCGCAAGGAGCGCCGGCGTCCCGACGGCTCGTACATCAAGTTCGACGAGAACGCCGCGGTGATCCTCAAGAACGACGGCGAGCCGCGCGGCACCCGCATCTTCGGCCCCGTGGGCCGCGAGCTGCGCGACAAGAAGTTCATGAAGATCATCTCGCTGGCTCCGGAGGTGCTCTGACCATGGCGAAGATCAAGAAGGGCGACCTGGTCGTCGTCATCTCGGGCCGCGACAAGGGGCAGCAGGGCCGTGTGCTCGAGGTGCTCCCCGAGACGCAGCGCGTCGTGGTCGAGGGCGTGCAGCGCGTGCAGAAGCACGTCAAGGCGGGCCAGTCGGCCCGCGGCACCCGCACCGG
>NZ_JAAGLU010000548.1 GCF_010550245.1 Streptomyces sp. SID12501 | reverse complement strand
CCCGGCGCCGACGCCGAGGAGGGCCCGGGTGAGGCCCAGGCCTCCTCCGGGGTGCTGGTGGGGACCGGCACGGGCGCCACGGGCTGGTTGCGCTCCCTGTGGCTGGAACGCGGCGCGCACGCGGGCCTCCCCGCACCCTGCGACCGGCGGCTCCTGTGGTTCGTACGCGAGGCCTGGCCCTCACCCACGACCGGAACGACGAAGGTCGCCGGCGAGTTGGAGCCGGGTCAGGGGCTGCGGTTGACCGTGGAGTCGGACCGGATCGTGGTCTTCGGCGACGGGATGGAGAGCGACGCCCTGCAATTGACCTGGGGCCAGAGCATCCGCCTGGGCATCGCGGACACGTCACTGCACCTGGTGACGTGAGCCCCTTCGCCCGACGGCCTGTCGAGACTCGGGGGCCGAGGTGCTCCCGGCCGGCGCCGCCCCCGGGTCGAGGCCGTACCGGCTCGGCCTTCGGGC
>NZ_JAAGLU010000547.1 GCF_010550245.1 Streptomyces sp. SID12501 | reverse complement strand
GTCTGCCCTCACGGGTCACCCGGCGGTCCGCGCCCCTCACCAGCCCCCATGCGGCCAGCCGACGGCCGATCTCCCAGATCTCCCGCGAGCGTTGCAGATCCCTGTGGACGGCACCGATGCTCTTCTCGCGCCCGCAGTACGCGTACACACGACGCTCGACCGCGTGCCCGGTCAGCTCCCCGTCCACCGTACGTACCCGCGCGCCCCGCAGGGGACAGGTGCGGGCGGTAGTGGCTCGGAGGTCGGGCCATCTGTCTGTTGGCGTCGGCGAACGCGGTGGCCGCCCCACCGTCAAGCGAAGTCTCAGCCGGGCACCGCGTCGTCCTCAGCTCCGTCGGGTGAGACCCCAGGAGCGGTGTGGTCGGCCCCTGGCAGGGCATGGCGGGCGAGCGAGCGCCGGATTGTCGACGGTGGGGAACCGTCGGTGGGGTGGATGGCGTGGACGGGGGCAGGTGAAGGGTG
>NZ_JAAGLU010000546.1 GCF_010550245.1 Streptomyces sp. SID12501 | reverse complement strand
TACGGCCGCGACACGTTGGTCGGGTAGTTGAAGTCGATCGTGAGGTCGGACTTCCCGGCCTCCGCGAGCAGCGCCTTCGCCTTCTCGGGGTCGTACGCGTACTGCGCGACGTCGGGGTTCCAGCCCGCGACCGACGGCGGCACGAAGTTCGTCGCGACCTCCGTGCCCTCGGGCAGCGTCTGCGCGACGAGCGCCTCCTTGTCGATGGCGTACGCGATGGCCTGGCGCACGCGCGGGTCGGCGAGGTCGGGGTTCGCCTGGTTCATGCCGAGGTAGAGGATGTTGAACGGCTCGCGGTTGACGATCTGGAACCCGGCGTCCTCGAGCGCCTGGCGACCGACCGGCCCCCGGAGCAGCGCGACGAACGCGGCGGCGGCCCGCGGGTG
>NZ_JAAGLU010000545.1 GCF_010550245.1 Streptomyces sp. SID12501 | reverse complement strand
TCTCCGCCGGTGTCGCCATCGCGCTCGGCACCTACCTCGGTGGCTGGCGCATCATCCGCACCATGGGCAGCGGCCTGACCGACCTGAAGCCGCCGCAGGGCTTCGCCGCCCAGACCAGTGCGGCGACCGTCATCCTGGCCTCCTCGCACCTCGGCTTCTCCCTCTCCACCACCCAGTCCTGCTCCGGCGCCGTCATGGGCGCGGGCCTCGGCCGCAAGGGAGGCGTGGTCCGCTGGTCCACCGCCACCCGGATGTTCGTCGCCTGGGGTCTGACGCTCCCGGCCGCCGGCCTGGTCGGCGCGGGTGCCGAGTTCCTCACCAAGCAGGGCCCCTGGGGCATCGCCGTCACCGCGACCCTGCTGGTCGGGGGCTCCTTCGCCATCTGGCTGGCCTCGCGCCGCCAGCCGGTCGACTACACCAACGTCAACGAGACGGCCGGTGCCGACGAGCCCCAGGGTGTCGT
>NZ_JAAGLU010000544.1 GCF_010550245.1 Streptomyces sp. SID12501 | reverse complement strand
CCGCGGTCGTCCCCGCGCAGGTCGCGGAGGTGTCCGCCGCCCTGGTCGCGTCGGGCGCGGTGCTGCCGCTCGTGCGCACCCCGGTCGTGACGCTGACCGCGGAGCGGTCGGCGGACGAGGACCCGGGGCTGCCCGTGCTCGACCCCGTGCCCGCGCTGACGCCGGGAGCGGCGGACCTCACATGGTGGTGGCGCTGGACACGGCGGTAAGATGGACGCCGCGTCGCGCCCGGCGTGCCCCCCTCTTGAGATGAGTACCCGCATGCCCGCCACCGACCAGGCCTCCGGCACGGCCGTCCGTTCCGACCTGCGCAACGTCGCGATCGTCGCGCACGTCGACCACGGCAAGACGACGCTCGTCGACGCGATGCTCTGGCAGTCCGGCGCGTTCGGCGCGCACGACCACGTGGACGAGCGGGCCATGGACTCGGGCGACCTCGAGCGCGAGAAGGGCATCACGATCC
>NZ_JAAGLU010000543.1 GCF_010550245.1 Streptomyces sp. SID12501 | reverse complement strand
GATCCACTCCGACCGCGAGACGCCGTTCCTCACGGCCGTCGGCCTGGGCAAGAACGGCTCGGGGCAGCCGTTCGACGTCGACCTGTACGCGGGCGAGATCCTCGGCGTCGCGGGCCTGCTCGGGTCCGGCCGCACCGAGCTCGCGCGGCTGCTGTCCGGCGCCGACCGCCCCGACACGGGCGACGTGCGCGTGCAGAGCGCCCTGACCCGACTGACGTCGCCGCTCGCGGCGCTCGCGCGCGGCATCGCGTACTCGACCGAGGACCGCAAGAAGGAGGGCATCGTCGGGGACCTCACGGTCCGCGAGAACATCGCGCTGGCGATGCAGGCCCGCCGCGGCACGTGGCGGCGCATCCCGGGGCGCCAGCTCGACGACGTCGTCGCGCGGTACATCACCGCGCTGCAGATCAGCCCGCCCAACCCGAACGCGCTGATCCGCAACCTGTCGGGCGGCAACCAGCAG
>NZ_JAAGLU010000542.1 GCF_010550245.1 Streptomyces sp. SID12501 | reverse complement strand
ACGCCAGCGCGCTGCGGGGCGACCTGCGTCCCGGGCCGTGCGTTGCCCGGGAAGCACGAAGGCCCGGAACCGTCTCCGGTCCGGGCCTAGGCACACGTCTGCGCGGCCCATCTTGCACCGTTGTGATTCGGAGCGCAAGCAGCACGGACGTGGCGTGCTGCCTACCTGTCGTCGGCGGCGGGAGGTGAGACGTACACGAGACCCGCGAGCAGCGCCTCGACGCGCTCCGCCCCGGGCGTGTGGCCGAGGCTCGGCGGCGAGTCACCAGCGCTGGGCCGGGCGGGCCGGTCGCCGTCTCGCAGGTCCAGGACGTCGCGCACGCGGTACAGGTGGCGGCCGCGCTCGTCCTCGCCGTAGTGGTGGATCCGCCCGCGACGCTTCCACGACCAGATCGTCGACGACGGCACGCCGTACCGCGCGCGGGCGTCCTCCACCGTCACGAGCTCGTCGTGCTGCAGGTGCCC
>NZ_JAAGLU010000541.1 GCF_010550245.1 Streptomyces sp. SID12501 | reverse complement strand
ACCCGTGCGGCACATCGAGATCGGTGGTCTGGCGGTGCGGGGCAGCACGGGTCCGCGCTCGCGGTGAGCCGAGGGGTGGACCGGCTGGGACGGTCGCGCGGACGTGGCCCGAGTGAGCGCTCACTTCGCTCTGACCTGCGCAGATGCGGGTCAGAGCGGGTGAACCTCGGATAACGATTGGGTAACGCGACCGTCCCTAAACGATTCGCGACGATCCCGTCGACGCCGCGTCGTGAAGGAATGCGCAGCAGTCGCCGAGGACTCGTCCTGGGCGACGCGTACCCGTCGCCGCCGAGGGCCGGGTACGACCACCGACCCTGCGGAGGACCCGTGTCCACACACGGCAATCGAACGGCTCGACGGCGCTGGCGCGCCGTCGCGACCGCGGCGACGGCGACGGCGCTCGTCGCAGTGCCGCTGACGCTCGCGAGCACGGCGGCCACGGCCGCCGAGGCGCACGTCGA
>NZ_JAAGLU010000540.1 GCF_010550245.1 Streptomyces sp. SID12501 | reverse complement strand
GCCAGCTGAAGATCGACGGGCCGCTCGGGGTCCGGAACGTCAACATGAGCAACTACAAGCGCGGCACGCGGTTCCTCTACGCCGCGCAGACCAACACGCTCGGAACGTGGACGTTCCAGTACCGCGTGTTCGACCCCGAGGGTGGGCAGGGCTCCGCGGTGAAGACCGTGACGCTGCGGATCGTGCCCGTGGCGGTGGACTTCACCTACCAGGTCCGCACGGGCGTCAACGAGGCGCGCATCGACCTCAAGAACCAGCCGGGCATGGCCCCCACGAACTTCAGCGGCACCGTCAAGCTCGTCGACGGCGCGTTCCCCTCGTGCGTGAGCGACCCCGGGGGGCAGGAGTACCACAACGGGATCATCAAGATCCGCACGACCAACAAGAAGGCCGGGACGTGCACGATGCGGTACCAGCTGGCGAGCCCGTCCGACCCGGCCGTGATCTCCGAGGTCAAGACGATCA
>NZ_JAAGLU010000053.1 GCF_010550245.1 Streptomyces sp. SID12501 | reverse complement strand
GATCTCGTCGTCGATCTTCACGTACAGTGCGGTCAGCAGGGCGTCCAGGTTGTTCGTCACACAACGATCATGGACGCCCTGTCTGCGTTCCCGGACACACCGTCAGCATTCGGAATGACTCGTCTAGAGCTCCGGCAACCCCGGCGCCCTCTTGGCCGGCCGCTCCTCCAGCGACTCCAGCGCCAGCCGGATCGCCTCGTCCAGCTGGACATCCCGCCCGGCCGCGTAATCCTGCGGAGTCTGCACGACCTCCACGTCGGGATCGACCCCGTGGTTCTCGACGCCCCACTCATAACCCTCAAGCCAGAAGGCGTACTTGGGCTGAGTGACGAGCGTCCCGTCGACGAGCCGATACCGGCTGTCGATGGCGATCACCCCGCCCCACGTCCGTGTACCGACCACAGGACCGATCCCCAGCGCCTTGATCGCCGCGTTCACGATGTCCCCGTCCGAGCCCGAGAACTCGTTGGCGACGGCGACGACGGACCCGCGCGGCGCGTCCTCCGGGTAGCTGAACGGCCGTAGCCCGCGCGGCAGGTTCCAGCCGACGATCCGCCGCGCCAGCTTCTCGACGACCAGCTGGGACGTGTGCCCGCCCCGGTTCTCCCGGACGTCGACGACCAGCCCCTCCTTCGCGACCTCGATCCGCAGGTCGCGGTGGATCTGGGCCCAGCCGGGCGCCTGCATGTCGGGCACGTGCAGATAGCCGAGCCGCCCGCCGGACTTCTCGGCGACGTACGCCCGCCGGTCCGCGACCCACGCGTGGTAGCGGAGCGGTTCCTCGTCCGCGAGGGGTACGACGACCACGTGCCGCGGATCACCGCCGCCGGACGGCGAGATGGTCAGCTCGATGGGCTTGCCCGCCGTACCGACGAGCAGCGGGCCGGGCCCTGCGACCGGGTCGACGGGCTGTCCGGCGACCGCGACGATCGCGTCGCCCGGGCGTACCGCGACGCCGGGTGCGGCGAGCGGGGAGACGCCGTCGGGGTCGGAGGTCTCGGCGGGCAGGACGCGGTCGACGCGCCACAGGTACGTGTCCTGGGGACCGTCCTGGTGCCGGGAGATGTCGGCGCCGAGGAGGCCCTGCCGCTCGCCGTGGCCGTGTCCGCCGCGCGGGACGACGTAGGCGTGCGAGGTGCCCAACTCGCCCTGGACCTCCCAGAGAAGGTCGACGAGGTCGTCGTGGGTGGCGACGCGTCCGAGGATCGGCCGGTAGCGGTCGAGGACGCCGTTCCAGTCGGTGCCGCCCATGTCGGCACGCCAGAAGTTGTCGCGCATGATGCGACCGTTCTCGTCGTACATCTGCCGCCACTCGACGGCCGGGTCGACGCTCTGCCGTACGCGCGACAGGTCGACGGTGATGTTCGTGTCGCTCTCGTCGTCGTTCGAGGCGCGCCGGTCGCTGGGTACGACCTTCAGCTTGCCGTCGGTCCACAGCAGGACGCGTTTGCCGTCGCCGCTGACGGCGAAGTGGTCGGCGTCCCCGGCGAGGTGCTCGATGCGGTTCTGGGCGAGGTCGTACCGCTCCAGTTCGGTCTTCGGATCGGGATCGTCCGGGGTGGCCCTGGAGGTGCCGAGGACTCCGCGCACCGGGTGGCGCAGCCACAGGACGCCGTCCTTGGCGGCGCGCAGGTTGGAGTAGCGGGCGGCCTCGACCGGGAACGGCACGATGCGGTCGGCGAGCCCGTCGAGGTCGATACGGGTGACCGGGGCGCCCTCACTGTCCGGGGTCTCGTCCTTGTCCGGCGCCTCGAAGGGCCGCCCGTGCCGTTGCGGCCCGAAGGGCGAGGGCGTGGTCGCGGCAAGGGGGATGAGGTGCGGACGCGAGCCCCCGACGAAGGCGAGGTCGAACACGTGCTCGTCGTAGACGGGGTCGAAGGACCGCGCCGACAGGAAGACGAGATGCTTGCCGTCGACGGTGAATGCGGGCGAGTAGTCCCGGAACCGGAGCGGCGTCGCCTCCGTCACGGACAGATCAGTGGTGTTGGCGATCTTCAGCTGACGCAGCGGACGCGGCCCCGGATGGGACCAGGCCAGCCACGCCGAATCGGGCGAGAAGGCGAGCCCGGACACATCACCGTCGCCGCTGCGGTCGACCTCGCGCACCTCCCCCGACTCCCGCTCCACGAGCAGTACGCGCCCGTCGTGGGAGGCGACGGCGGCCCGGCTGCCGTCGGGCGCCATGGTGAGGCCGAGGACGCGCCCGAGCTGCCCGGCGGCGAGCCGGCGCGGAGTGGTCCCCGGTGCGACACCGGTCGCCGGGGCGAACTCCAGCGCGTCGTCGCCCTCCGCGTCCGTCACCCACACGGCCCACTCCTCGCCGTCCACACGGAAGGCACGGGGCAGCCTGGCCCGTACGCCGTGCCCGGAGGCGAGGACACGGGCGGGACCGGACCGGTGGGTGACCCAGTGCACGGCCCCGCGCACCCCGATGGCACTGCCACGCCCGGTGTGGTCGGGGGCGCCGGACCCGAACCACCGGGAGGCGCTCACGGGATGGGGCTGCAGGTCGACGCGCTGCCCGCCGAGCCGGATGTCGAGCCGACGCGGCTCGGCCCCGTCCAGGTCGTCGAGGAGCCACAGTTCACCGGCGGAGGAGTACACGACACGGCTGCCGTCGCTCGCGGCGTGCCGGGCGTAGAAGCTGTCGATCGGGGTGTGCCGCCGCAGGCCGGACCCGTCGGCCAGGGACGAGTACAGCGCCCCGACCCCCTCGTGATCGGACAGGAAGGCGATGCGCTCCCCGACCCACACCGGGTATTCGAGGTTCCCGTCGAGGTCGGGATGCAGCCGTACGAACTCGCCGTCCCCCTGCCGATCGATCCACAGCTTTCCTGCCGTACCGCCCCGGTACCGCTTCCACCAGGCGGCCTCACGCCCCATCGGAGCGGAGAGGAGAACGGTCGCCGGACCGTGTGCGACATCGCCGACGGGCCCGTACGGCAGGACAGTTGCCGGACCGCCGTCGAGGGGCACGGCCCGGGCCCAGGAGCGGCGCAGGCTGGCCTGTCCCTGGGTGCTGATGGCGAGGACCCGTCCGTCCGGGGTCCAGCCGCGCACCTGGGTCTTCGAACTGCCCCAGTAGGTGAGCCGGTTGGTGGACCCGCCGTCGATCGGGGCGACATGCACCTCGGGTGCGCCGTCCCGGGTGGAGGTCCAGGCGAGGCGGGTGCCGTCCGGGGAGATACGGGGATGGTTCACCGGTACGTTGTCCGCGCTGACGCGCCAGGCCCGGCCGCCGTCGAGCGGGGCGACCCAGACGTCGTCCTCGGCGGTGAAGGCGACCAGGTCGCCATGCAGATGCGGAAACCGGAGATACGCAGGCGAAGAGGGCTGAGTCACCCGATCACCCTAGGCACCGAGCCCGCCCCCGGACAGAGGTTTGGATCACTTCGTGCACAACCGGCCAAGACCCCGGTGCTCTGTTCACCCGCTCATTTGCCCTCGACGGGCAGGCAGTTCGGGTTCTCCTGGCACCAGATGGTCCTCGTCACGGTGACGGTCACGGTCGGCCCGGGCTGTCCGTTGTCCGACGGCTTCCAGGTGGCGGGCGTGGTGCGGGTCGGGGTGCTGGGCACGTCGCAGTTGCCGAGGCCGCTGACGCGGAGCCACTGCTTGCCGTCGATCTTGACGGTGAGGTTCCCGCGTACGCACCTGCCGTTGACTGCGCGCGTCACCTTGCCGGCGACGGTGATGTCCTTGCCGTCCGTGGTCTTGCCCTGACAGTCGACGTCGGCGTAGGTGTTCTCGCTCGGCGAGGGCGAACTCCCGGACGCGGAGGCCTTGTTGCCGTTGTTGACCGAGGCCGTGCAGGTGAGCCACTGGACGCCGACGTTCCGCCGCTCCAGCTCCTTCGTCATCGTCTGGTCGGTGGTGTAGGCCACGGTGGTCGAACCGAGCCCACCGGGATCACAGGCGACGACACCACCCGCGACGGCCACCACGAGTCCGGCCACCGCGACCGCCGTGCGTCGCCCGCGCGACCGAAGCCGAATCCGCCTCAAAGCCACCATGGAAGGGCAGCCTGCCACCGTCCCGCCCAACGCGGAAGGGCGTATACGGACATGCGCGCAAGCAACTTCGCGAAGAATCGCCGGAGGACCAACTGCCGTACGGGGGAACGAGGTCAGGACCAGCGACCCGTACGGCCGAGCAGCAGCGCCGTCGCGGCGGTACCGGCGGTGGAGGTACGCAGCACACTGGCGCCGAGTCGGTACGCCTTCGCCCCCGCCTCCTCGAAGAGGGCCAACTCCTCGGGGGAGACGCCTCCTTCGGGGCCGACGACCAGCACGATCTCGCCGGTGGAGGGGAGCCCGGCGGTCGCGAGCGCGGCACTGCCGTACTCGCGGTCCTCGTGCAGTACGGCGGCGAAGTCGGCCCTGGCGAGCAGCGCGGCGACCTGCTTGCTCGACGCGGCGTCCGCGATCTCCGGGAAGCGCACCCGGCGGGACTGCTTGCCGGCTTCCCTGGCGGTGGCCCGCCACTTGGCGAGCGCCTTCAGCCCACGGTCCCCCCGCCACTGTGTGACACACCGTGAGGCGGCCCAGGGAACGATGGCGTCGACGCCGGTCTCGGTCATCGTCTCGACGGCCAACTCACCCCGGTCGCCCTTGGGAAGAGCCTGGACGACGGTGATACGAGGAGACTCCGCGGCTTCCTCGGCCACCACCCCGAGTCGCAGAACCAGTTGGTCCTTGCCCTCGGCGGCGACGACCTCGCCCTCCGCCCAGCGCCCGGCCCCGTCGGTGAGGACGACGGTCTCACCGGCCCGCATCCGCTTCACGGAGACGGCGTGGCGCCCTTCGGCCCCGTCCAGGACGTACTGCCCGCCGGCGGTGGCGGAAAGGTGCGGGGGGAAACTCTCGACGACGAAGACAGGGGCGGTCACAAGCACTCGCCCCCGCCCACCAACGCGAGGCGCGCGGCCTCGATCTCGGCCGCCAGCACAGCCACCAGCTCCCCCGCCGGAAGCTCACGGACCATCCGGTGCCCCTGCCCCGCCCACAGCGCCATGCCCTGCGCGTCGCCGGACGCGGCGGCCTTCTTGCGGAGCGGCGAGGTGAGGTGGTGGACCTCGGGGTAGGCGGCGGGGGCGTACGGGCCGTGCTCGCGCAGGAAACGGTTCACCAGCCCCCGGGCGGGCCGGCCGGAGAACGCGCGCGTCAGCTCCGTACGGACGAAGAGGGGGTTGGTCAACGCCTGCTTGTGCAGGGCGTGGGCGCCGGATTCCGGGGTGGCGAGGAAGGCGGTGCCGAGCTGGGCGGCGCTCGCGCCGGCGGCGAGGACGGCGGCGATCTGGCTGCCGCGCATGAGCCCGCCGGCGGCGACGAGGGGGAGGTCGACGGTCTCGCGGACCTGGGCGATGAGGGAGAGCAGCCCGATGGCGGAGCCGTCCGCCTCGGGGTTGTCACGATGGGTGCCTTGGTGACCACCGGCCTCGACGCCCTGCACGATCACCGCGTCGGCCCCGGCCCGCTGTACGGCGAGGGCCTCCTCGGCGGTGGTCGCGGTGACCAGGGTGAGGGTGCCGGCGCGGCGGAGGGAGTCCAGTACGTCGCTGCTGGGCACCCCGAAGTGGAAGGAGACGACCGGGACCGGATTGTCGAGGAGTACGGCGAGCTTGGCGTCGTAGCCGTCGTCGCGTCCGCCGTCCGGGTCGCCGAGCTCGGTGTCGTACCAGGTGGCCTCACCGGCGAGCTGGTGGGCGTAGACCTCGACGGCGGCGGGGTCGGCATATTCGGGCTGCGGCATGAACAGGTTCACGCCGAACGGCCGACCGGTGAGCCCGCGCAACTTCTTGATCTCCTGGTACATCCCGTCCGCGGTCTTGTACCCCGCGGCGAGGAACCCGAGCCCGCCCGCTTCGGCGACGGCACCGGCGAGCTGCGGGACGGAGACGCCGCCCGCCATGGGGGCCTGCACGATCGGGTGAGGGAAGAGATCGGTCAGCGCGGAGGACGACATGACGGCATGTTGTCACGTCCCCACCACAAGTCCGAATCAGGCCCCTGACTTGCCCCTTCAGCGCTGAAGAGGGGTCCGGGGGCGCAGCTCCCAGAGAGCCCGCCCCCTCCCTCAACTCCCTCAGCGCCCGTTGAACGCGTCCTTCAACCGCGAGAACAACCCCTGCTGTCCAGGCTGGAACTGCCCCGTGGGCCGCTCCTCACCCCGCAGCTTCGCCAGCTCCCGCAGCAACCGCTCCTGCTCGGGATCAAGCTTCGAAGGAGTCATGACCTCGACATGCACCAGGAGATCACCACGCCCACCGCCCCGGAGATGCGTAACCCCTCGCCCGTGCAGCGGAATCGACTGCCCGGACTGTGTGCCCGGACGGATGTCGACCTCCTCCAGCCCGTCGAGCGTCTCCAGCGGCACCTTGGTGCCCAACGACGCCGCCGTCATCGGCAGAGTCACCGTGCAGTGCAGGTCGTCCCCGCGCCGCTGGAACTGCGAGTGCGGCAGCTCGTGGATCTCGACGTACAGGTCACCGGCGGGACCACCACCGGGCCCCACCTCACCCTCACCGGCGAGCTGGATCCTCGTACCGTTGTCGACCCCCGCGGGGATCTTCACGGTGAGCGTCCGGCGCGACCGCACCCGCCCGTCACCGGCGCACTCGGGGCACGGCGTCGGGACGACGGTCCCGAAGCCCTGACACTGCGGGCAGGGACGGGACGTCATGACCTGGCCCAGGAAGGACCGCGTCACCTGGGACACCTCACCCCGCCCGCGACACATGTCGCAGGTCTGGGCCGAGGTCCCCGGCGCCGCACCCTCACCACTACAGGTGGCGCACACCACGGCCGTGTCGACCTGGATGTCCTTGGTGGTCCCGAAGGCGGCTTCGTCGAGCTCGATGTCGAGCCGGATCATCGCGTCCTGGCCGCGCCGCGTACGCGACCTCGGCCCCCGCTGGGACGCCGTTCCGAAGAACGCGTCCATGATGTCCGAGAAGTTCCCGAAGCCACCGGCTCCGAAGCCGCCCGCGCCACCGCCCGCCTGCGAGAGGGGGTCACCGCCGAGGTCGTAGACCTGCTTCTTCTGCGGGTCCGACAACACCTCGTACGCGGCGTTGATCTCCTTGAACCGCTCCTGCGTCTTCGGATCGGGGTTGACGTCCGGGTGCAGCTCGCGGGCGAGCCTCCTGAACGCCTTCTTGATCTCGTCCTGGGACGCGTCGCGGCGCACGCCGAGTACGGCGTAGTAGTCCGTGGCCACTTAGGACTCCGCCAGGATCTGTCCGACGTACCGTGCCACTGCGCGTACCGCTCCCATCGTTCCCGGGTAATCCATGCGGGTCGGTCCGACCACGCCGAGCTTGGCGACTGCCTCGCCGCCCGAACCGTAGCCGACCGACACGACGGACGTTGAGTTGAGTCCCTCATATTTGTTCTCGTGACCGATTCGTACGGTCATGCTCGAATCCCCGGCCTCACCAAGGAGTTTGAGAAGTACGACCTGTTCCTCCAAAGCTTCCAGTACCGGCCGGATAGTGAGGGGAAAGTCATGTCCGAAGCGGGTGAGATTGGCGGTTCCGCCGATCATCAGCCGCTCCTCGGCCTCCTCGACGAGCGTCTCCAGAAGTGTGGAGAGCACCGTCGCGACCACACCCCGGTCCTCCGCCTCGAAGGCGTCCGGGAGGTCCTGCACGAGCTGCGGCACGTCCGCGAACCGGCGGCCCGCGACCCGGCTGTTGAGCCGCGCGCGTAGATCCGCCAGAGACGTCTCCCCGAAAGGCGCCGGGCAGTCGATCATCCGCTGCTCCACGCGGCCGGTGTCCGTGATCAGCACGAGCATCACGCGTGCGGGAGCGAGCGAGAGCAGCTCCACGTGCCGGACGGTCGACCGGGTGAGCGACGGATACTGCACGACGGCGACCTGCCGCGTCAGCTGGGCGAGCAGTCGCACTGTCCGCCCCACGACATCGTCGAGGTCGACAGCGCCGTCCAGGAAGTTCTGGATGGCGCGCCGCTCGGGCGCCGTCATCGGCTTGACGCCGGCGAGCCTGTCGACGAAGAGCCGGTAGCCCTTTTCGGTCGGGATGCGCCCGGCGCTGGTGTGGGGCTGGGCGATGAAGCCCTCGTCCTCCAGCGCCGCCATGTCGTTGCGGACGGTCGCCGGTGAGACGCCGAGGTTGTGCCGCTCGGTGAGTGCCTTGGACCCGACCGGCTCCTCGGTGCCGACATAGTCCTGGACGATCGCGCGCAGCACTTCGAGCCTGCGTTCACTGAGCATCGCGCACACCTCCAGCTGCTGTCGTCCCCTGTTGCGCCTACCCGCCACCCGGTCTCCCGCCCGGGCCGTCATCGGCTCTTCGACTCTGCATTGGCCATCCCTGGCACTCTTCGTGTGCGAGTGCCAGAGTTCCCCGGCCCAGTGTACGGCTGTCGGGTACGCCCCCGGCAAGGGCGGCCTGCGCCGACCTGCCGACGTGTACCGACCTGTCCTGCGATGTCGTGCCCACGGCAACCCGGTCCGGCCCACCAGGTGACCCTCTCCGGCTAGCGTCGCCGTATGAAGGTGACTTGGGAAGAGCCACGGTGGGACGACCTGGGCTGGGAGCACCTGGCGGCCGGGGTGGGCCGGTGCCGGTTGCCGGTCTGGGACTGCACGGTGGGGCTGGTGACCGGGCCGGGCGGCGCCCTGCTGATCGACGCGGGGGCGAGCCTCGCGGAGGGCGCGAAACTGCGCCTGGAGGCCCAGGAACTCGCCGGCCGCCGTGTGGACTTTCTCGCACTCACGCACCCCCACTTCGATCATGTTTTCGGGGCGGCGGCGTTCGCGGGTGCGCATGTCCTGGCTCCGGACAGTGCGGAGGATACCGAGGGCGCCGGGAACGAATTCGGGAAACCGGGGCGCGAGGCGCTGTGCGCGGACGCGGTGCGCAACGGTCTGGACGTCCGGGCGGCGGAGGAGGCCGCGGACACCCTGGTCGACCCGCATCAGCGCGTCCGGACGGATCTCGCCGTCGAGGTCGAACTGGGCGCCGGCCGGACAGTCCTCCTGAGGGCGGTCGGCCCGGGCCACACCCGCAACGATTTGGTGGTCGTCGTACCCGGTGCCGGTGGCGGTAACGGCGACGACCCGACCGTCGTCTTCTGCGGCGATCTGGTCGAGGAGTCGGGCGAACCCCAGGCGGGCCCCGACGCCGTACCGTCGCGCTGGCCGGCGGCCCTCGACCGCCTCCTCGCCCTGGGCGGCGAGGACGCCCTGTACGTACCCGGCCACGGAGCGGTGGTGGACGCGGCGTTCGTACGGTCCCAACGGGACGCCCTGGCAAGCCGTTTCGGCGTGTCGCGGGAGCCGGTGGCCTGACCGCACGGCCGCTTCTCCTATCGTCATCCGAATGCGCCAGTACTCTCCGGACCTGACCCCGCCGTGGAAGAAGCCCAAGCCCGTACCGCAGGTCCCGGCGGATCCCGGCCTGGTGGTCGAGGAGCCGGGTACGGGCTTCTGCGGCGCGGTGATCCGCTGCGAGGCGGGCACGGTCACCCTGGAGGACCGCTTCGGCAAACACCGTGTGTTCCCGCTGGAGCCGGGCGGCTTCCTGCTGGAGGGCAAGGTGGTGACCCTCGTACGCTCCGCCAGGTCACCGTCATCGATGGCGTCTTCCGTACGTCCGTCCCGTACCGCTTCCGGGTCGGTGGCGGTTCCCGGTGCCCGGGCGCGAGTGGCGCGTGCGGGGCGGATCTATGTCGAGGGGCGTCACGACGCCGAGCTGGTCGAGAAGGTGTGGGGGGACGACCTGCGGGTCGAGGGCGTGGTCGTGGAGTACCTGGAGGGCATCGACGACCTGCCCGCGATCGTGACCGAGTTCGCCCCGGGCCCGGACGCCCGCCTGGGCATCCTGGTGGACCACCTGGTGCCGGGCACGAAGGAGTTCCGGATCGCACGGTCGGTGACGAGCGAACACGCGCTGGTCGTCGGGCATCCGTACATCGACGTGTGGGAGGCCGTGAAGCCGGCGTCGCTGGGCATCCCGGGGTGGCCCCGGATCCCGCACGGACAGGACTGGAAGACGGGGGTGTGCAGGCAACTGGGCTGGCCGGAGAACACGGGCGCGGTGTGGCGGGCGATCCTGGCGCGGGTGGGTTCGTACCGGGACCTGGAACCGGAGCTCCTGGGCCGCGTGGAGGAACTGATCGACTTCGTCACAGCACCGCCCTCCAGCCCGTCCGGCGCTTGAGCCTCCAGCCCGTCCGGCGTTTGAGGACGAGGCCCCTTCAGGGCCGAAGCGGGGGTCTGGGGGCGGCAGCCCCCAGGAACAGGATGGGACGGGTAGGGGCGGCGGGGGCGAGAAACCGCCCCCTCAGTCCACCAGGTCCCGAACCACCGCATCCGCCAGCAACCGCCCCCGCAACGTCAGCACCGCCCGCCCCTCCCCGTAAGGGCCGGCCTCCAGCAACCCCTCCCCCAACGCCCGCCCCGCGGCCACCAGCCCGGCGTCCTTCAGCAGCGCCAACGGCACACCCTCCCGCAGCCTCAGTTCCAGCAGAATCCGCTCCACCCGCCGGTCCTCCTCCGACAGCACCTCACGCCCCGCCCCCGGCGACCGCCCCGCCGCCAGCGCCCCGGCGTACGCCCCCGGATGCTTCACGTTCCACCACCGCACGCCCCCGACATGGCTGTGCGCCCCGGGCCCCGCGCCCCACCAGTCGGCGCCGCGCCAGTACAGCTCGTTGTGGAGGCACCGGGCAGCCCGCGAAGTCGCCCAGTTGGACACCTCGTACCACTCGTACCCCGCCGCTCCGAGCACCTCGTCCGCGATCAGATACCGGTCCGCGTGCACGTCGTCGTCGGTCATCGGCACCTCGCCCCGGCGGATACGCCGAGCCAGCTGCGTACCCTCCTCCACGATCAGGGCGTACGCGCTGACGTGATCCGGCCCGGCCCCGAGCACCGCCTCCAGCGAGGCCCGCCAGTCGTCGTCGGACTCCCCCGGGGTGCCGTAGATCAGGTCGAGGTTCACATGTTCGAACCCGACGGCCCGCGCCTCCGCGACACACGCCTCGGGGCGCCCCGGCGTGTGCGTACGGTCCAGCACCTTCAGCACGTGCTGCTTCGCGCTCTGCATCCCGAACGAGATCCGGTTGAAGCCGCCCTCGCGCAGGGTGGCCAGATACCGCTCGTCCACCGACTCCGGATTCGCCTCCGTCGTCACCTCCGCGTCCGCCGCGAGGCCGAACTCGTCGCGGATCGACCGCAGCATCCGTACGAGATCGTCGGCGGCCAGGAGAGTCGGCGTACCGCCTCCGACGAACACCGTGCGGACCTGGCGCGGATCGTCGCCCAGCACCTTCCGCGCCAGCCGTACCTCGTCGGTCAGGGTGTCCGCGTAGTTGTCGCGGGAGGCCAGGACACCGCCCGTGCCGCGCAGCTCGGTCGCCGTGTAGGTGTTGAAGTCGCAGTAGCCGCAGCGGGTCGCGCAGTACGGGACGTGGAGGTAGAACCCGAGGGGACGGTCCGCGGCCCCGGCGAGCGCGGGGGCGGGCAGGGCACCGTCTTCGGGGACGGGTTCACCGTCGGGGAGTGCGGAGGGCATGTCCTCCATTGTCCAGCACCGGCGAGGCGGGCCCGCCCGACGGACCCGACACCCTGGCCCATGCCCTGCCCGACTCCCCGGGCACGGGTCACCCGCCGAGCGTTTCCGCCTGCAGCACCAGCAGTGCCAGATCGTCCTCCGGCGGCTTCTCCCCGAACTCGTGCACGAGCCGGCGGATACGTTCCGCGATCAGCTGCGCGTTCAGCCCGGCGCAGTCGGCCAGGGCGGTCGCCAGCCCGTCGCCGTCGTCGAACTGGCGGGGCCCGCAGCGGCGCTCGGTCACGCCGTCGGTGACACACAACAGGCTGTCGCCGGGCCGCAGTTCGAAGCTCCCGCTCGTGTACGTCTCGTCCTCGACGACCCCGAGCAGCGTCTGCGGTTCGGCGGCCGTACGGACCTCACCGCTGGCCCGGAGCACCAGGGGCAGCGGATGTCCGGCGGAGGCGAGCGTGCAGCGCACGCCTCCGTCGAAGGGCGCGAGTTCGCCGTACAGGAGGGAGAGGAAGCGGGTCTGCGGCCCCTCGCCCGGCCTTACCGCACCCGGGACGACGACACCGGTGGGGACGGCCGAACCCACCGCCCCCACCGGTACCGCGGGACGCACGTCCGCCGCGACCAGCGCGCGGGCCGCCGCGTCCGCCGTCTCCGTGGCGTCGTCGAGGAGCAGCTGGTTGAGGCGGTCGAGGACGTCGGCGACGCGGTAGCCCTCACGGGCGAGCAGCCGCAGCCAGGGGCGGGCGAGGCCGATCACCACGGCGGCCTCCGGACCCTTGCCCTGGACGTCGCCGACGGCGAAGCACCAGCGGCCGTCGCCGGCCGGGAAGAGGTCGTAGAAGTCGCCGCTGGGCCCGCCCTTGTCGCAGGGTTCGTAGACGAGGGCGCTGCTGACGCCCGGGATCTCGGCGACGGCGCCGGGCAGCAGCCCGCGCTGGAGGATCCGGCTGATGGTGGCCTGGCGGGCGTACTGGCGGGCGGCGCCGATGGCGAGCGCGACGCGGCGGCTGAGATCCTCGACCAGGCCGGTGACCTCGTCGGGGAAGCGGATCGTCCCGGCCCGCCCGATGACCAGCGTGCCGAGCGGCCGGCCGCCCGCGACCAGCCGGTAGGCGAGCGCGGAACCGCTCTCCCCGCGCCCGCCGAGCGCCTCACCGGGCCAGGGCACGGCGACCGGCCCGGTTCTGGTGGTGTCGGGCGGGCGCGGCGGGTCCTTCTCCAGGGCGCGGCGCAGCTCCTCGATACGGTCCTCGCTGCCGTGCCAGACCCGGGCGAGCCGCGGCCCGGGCCCGGTGTATCCCCCGTCCCCGCCGCCACCTCCGCCTCCGTCGCCCCAGCTGCCGCGTCCCATGGACTCGTCCTCCAGCCACACCGCGCACCAGTCGGCGAGGCGCGGCACGAGGAGCTGTCCGGTGAGCGCGGCGACGAGGTCCTCGTCGAGCTGCCCGGCGAGCAGGTCGGAGGCCTCGGCGAGGAAGGAGAGGGCGCCGTGATTGAGCCACTCCTGGTCGCACGGGCCGCGCTGCGGCTCGGGAGCGAGGTTCTCGGCGACCCGTAACCCGTGCCCGAGGGCCTGGGTGCCGGCGTACGGGTCGAGGTCGTCGTCGACCGTCATGCCTTCGGCGGGCAGCCGCGCCCAGACGGTCTTGATGCCGGTGCGGTAGGTGACACCCCAGGCCTCGGCGAGTACGGATACGAGGCGCAGGCCACGCCCGTACTCCGGTATGTCGTAAGGGAGTTCGACACCGCCGTCCCGGGGCGCGCGGGAGGGATGGTGATCGGACACCTCGACGACTAGCGCGACACCGACGCCCGCCTCCTCCTCTTCCCCCGCTCCCCTCTCCCTCTCCCCCTCCGGTTCGTCCGGCGTCTCCAGGCGGCACTGCAGCTCCACGTCCGTCCCCGCGTGGACGACGGCGTTGGTGACGAGTTCGCTGACGACCACCATGGCGTCGCCGGTGAGCCGGTCGGACAGGGCAGCGGCGCCGGGCAGGCCGAGCCGGGCCCATTCGGCGAGGGCGGCGCGTACGAGGCCACGGGCGGCGCCCGGCGCGAGGGGGCCGCCACCGAGCGTGGCGTGCACGACCGCACGCCGGTCCACGCCCCAACGCGCGGGCGTGGCGGGCGCACGGGACGGCGCACGGGACACGGTCTCCCGTTGCGTCGGAATGACCCCCATGGGCAACTCCCCGGGCAGCTCGTACGAATACACCTCAGTGGACGCGGACAGAGTGACAGACCGACCACGCCCATAAGCGCCGAGTTACGAAGTGAGCCGCATAAGCGAGAACAGTGATACGGAAGTGCTCTAAGACGGACAGATTCGGGCATCCGATCTACGTCGACTGCTCGCCCCGACGACAACGGCCCGGGAAGTCGACTTCGCGAAAGCGCCGAAACCCGGCCACGGTCCGACGGCGGACACGCCAAAGTTCAGCGCCTGTCGGGCAGTTGACGGGATGTGATGTGACCCGACCGGTCAACGCCATGCCCGTTCAGCTCTTCGCCTTCACCGACGAGGGAACGGGTGCGGGCACTGGGTCACCTGGCAGACGGGGGCCGACTGTCCGGGCCCCAGGGGCGGGGGGCTGGTGGCGGCTCCGCCACCGCGCGCGACAAGCGCACGACGGACCCGCAGCCGCCACCAGCCCCCCGCCCCTCCGCTTCCGCGCTACGCCTCGCGCGACCCCGCGTACATCTCGTCGATCAGATGCTTGTACTCCCGCTCGACAACCGGACGCTTCAGCTTCAGGCTCGGCGTGATCTCGCCATGCTCGATATCAAGGTCCCGCGGCAACAACCGGAACTTCTTGATGGTCTGCCACCGCTGAAGCCCCCCGTTGAGCTCCTTGACGTAGCCCTCGATGAGAGCCACCGTCCCCGGCGCGGCGACAACCTCCGCGTACGACTTCCCCTCGAGCCCGTTGTCCTTCGCCCAGCCCAGGATCGACGGCTCGTCGAGCGCGATGAGGGCCGTGCAGAAGTTCCGGTCGGCGCCGTGGACGAGGATGTTGGAGACGTACGGGCAGACCCCCTTGAACTGTCCCTCGACCTCGGCGGGCGCGATGTACTTGCCGCTGGACGTCTTGATGAGGTCCTTCTTGCGGTCGGTGATCCGCAGATAGCCGTCGGGAGACAGCTCACCGATGTCGCCCGTGTGGAACCAGCCGTCGGACTCCAGCACCTCGGCGGTCTTCTCGGGCAGGCCGTGGTAGCCCTCCATGATGCCGGGCCCGCGCAGCAGGATCTCGCCGTCGTCCGCGATACGCACCTCGCTGCCGGGGAACGGCTTGCCGACCGTGCCGGTGCGGTAGGCCTCTCCGGGGTTGATGAAGGAGGCGGCGGAGGACTCGGTGAGGCCGTAGCCCTCCAGGATGTGGATGCCGGCACCGGCGAAGAAGAAGCCGATCTCGGGTGCGAGGGCGGCCGATCCGGAGACGCAGGCGCGCAGGTTGCCGCCGAAGGCCTCGCGGATCTTGGCGAAGACGAGCGCGTCGGCGACCTTGTGCTTCGCGGAGAGGGCGAACGGCACGGAGGCGGTGCCGGTGCGCCGGAAGTTGTCCTGGCCGGCCTTGGCGTACTCGCGGGCGACCTCGGAGGCCCACTGGAAGATCTTGTACTTGGCGCCGCCACCGGCCCGCGCCTTGGCCGCGATCCCGTTGTAGACCTTCTCGAAGATGCGCGGCACGGCGGCCATGTACGTCGGCCGCACGACCGGAAGGTTCTCGATGATCTTGTCGACCCGGCCGTCGACGGCGGTGACGTGCCCGACCTCGATCTGACCGGAGGTCAGCACCTTGCCGAACACGTGCGCCAGCGGCAGCCACAGGTACTGAACGTCTTCCGCGCCCACCAGCCCGGTCGCGGCGATCGCCTTCGCCATGTACGACCAGTTGTCGTGCGGCAGCCGGACCCCCTTGGGGCGGCCCGTCGTACCCGAGGTGTAGATGAGGGTCGCGAGCTGGTCCTTCGTGATGGCCCCGACCCGCTCCTTGATCAGGTCCGGGTGCTTCTCCAGATACGCGGCACCGCGCTGCTCCAGCTCGGCGAGGGTCAGCACCCCCTCGCCCGTCTCGACACCGGCCGGGTCGATGACCACGACGTGGGTGAGTTCGGGCAGCTCGGCGCGCTTCTCCCGCACCTTGGCGAGCTGGGTCACGTCCTCGGCGATCAGCACCTTGCTGCCGGAGTCGGAGAGGATGAAGGCCGACTCGTCGGTGTTGGTCTGCGGATACACCGTGGTCGTGGCGGCGCCTGCGCACATGATGCCCAGGTCACCGAGGATCCACTCGACGCGGGTCGCGGAGGCGAGCGCGACGCGCTCCTCCGGCTGTACGCCCAGTTCGATGAGGCCTGCGGCAATGGCATAGACGCGTTCGGCGGTCTGCGCCCAGGTCAGCGACTTCCAGTCGTCGGGGCCCTCACCGGCGGCCGGGGGTACCGGGTAGCGGTAGGCCTCGGCGTCCGGCGTGGCAGCCACGCGGTCCAGGAAAAGACCGGCGACGGACGGCGGACGGTTCTCGATCAAGGTCTGTGTGTCGCTCACGACATCCTCCGGGGCCCGCGGCAGTGCGGCGGCTGGCTCATTTGCGGCTGTTGTTACTGCGTCTTCCCGGGGGACGGCCCCCGGACCCCCAGCAGAAAAGCAGGTCAGCGGGGGTGTGACCGACTTGCACATCACGAGGCGAACCTGAGTGACTCGCGAGTAACTACCGAGCAGAGATCAGAGTAAGGCGCGACCGCCCGGCGCGTAAGGGGCGACGGCCTGTCACTTCCTACAGAGAGCGACTGTTCGCTTCCCCTCCCTTCCCGCAGGCCCGACGGTACGCACACGAAGGGGGCCCGCCGCGTTCCCACGCGCCGGGCCCCCTTCGTCCCGATTCCCACGGGCCGGTGTCGGCTACTTCTTGCCCTTGCCCGACCCCGCGTTCTCGTCGCTCGACAGGACGGCGATGAAGGCGTCCTGCGGAACCTCCACAGAGCCCACCATCTTCATCCGCTTCTTGCCCTCCTTCTGCTTCTCCAGCAGCTTCCGCTTACGCGAGATGTCACCGCCGTAGCACTTGGCGAGAACATCCTTGCGGATGGCGCGGATGGTCTCGCGGGCGATGACCCGCGACCCGATGGCCGCCTGGATGGGGATCTCGAAGGCCTGGCGCGGGATCAACTCACGCAGCTTGGCAACGAGCCGTACGCCGTACGCGTAGGCCGCGTCCTTGTGCGTGACGGCGGAGAAGGCGTCGACGCGGTCGCCGTGCAGCAGGATGTCGACCTTCACCAGCTGAGCGTCCTGCTCTCCGGTGGGCTCGTAGTCCAGGGAGGCGTAGCCGCGGGTCTTGGACTTCAGGTTGTCGAAGAAGTCGAAGACGATCTCGGCGAGGGGGAGCGTGTAACGGATCTCGACCCGGTCCTCGGAGAGGTAGTCCATGCCGAGAAGGGTGCCGCGGCGGGTCTGGCAGAGCTCCATGATCGAGCCGATGAACTCGCTGGGGGCGAGGACCGTGGCCCGGACGACCGGCTCGAAGACCTTGTCGATCTTGCCTTCGGGGAACTCGCTCGGGTTGGTGACCGTGTGCTCCTTCCCGTCCTCCATGATCACGCGGTAGACCACGTTGGGCGCGGTGGCGATGAGTTCGAGGTTGAACTCGCGCTCCAGGCGCTCACGGATGACGTCGAGGTGCAGCAGGCCGAGGAAGCCGACGCGGAAGCCGAACCCGAGGGCCGCGGAGGTCTCCGGTTCGTAGACCAGGGCGGCGTCGTTGAGCTGGAGCTTGTCCAGCGCCTCGCGGAGGTCGGGGTAGTCCGAGCCGTCCAGCGGATAGAGGCCCGAGAAGACCATCGGCTTGGGGTCCTTGTACCCGCCGAGGGCCTCGGTGGCGCCCTTCTCCTTGCTGGTGATCGTGTCACCGACCTTGGACTGACGGACGTCCTTCACGCCGGTGATGATGTAGCCCACCTCGCCGACGCCGATGCCGTCGGCCGAGGTCATCTCGGGGGACGAGACGCCGATCTCGAGGAGCTCGTGGGTGGCGCCGGTCGACATCATCTTGATGCGCTCGCGCTTGTTGAGCTGCCCGTCGATGACGCGGACATAGGTGACCACACCCCGGTAGGAGTCGTAGACCGAGTCGAAGATCATCGCGCGGGCGGGCGCGTCCTTGACGCCGACCGGGGCCGGGACGTCGCGGACGACCCGGTTCAGGAGCGCGTCCACACCGATGCCGGTCTTCGCCGAGACCTTGAGCACGTCCTCGGGCTGGCAGCCGATGAGGTTGGCGAGTTCCTCGGAGAACTTCTCCGGCTGGGCGGCCGGCAGGTCGATCTTGTTCAGCACCGGGACGATGGTGAGCTCGTTCTCCATCGCCAGGTACAGGTTGGCGAGGGTCTGGGCCTCGATGCCCTGGGCCGCGTCGACGAGGAGAACGGTGCCCTCGCAGGCTGCGAGCGACCGCGAGACCTCGTACGTGAAGTCGACATGTCCCGGGGTGTCGATCATGTTCAGGACGTGAGTCCTGGCCTGACCGTCCCCGTCGGTCGGGGCCCACGGCAGGCGCACCGCCTGGGACTTGATCGTGATGCCGCGCTCGCGCTCGATGTCCATGCGGTCGAGGTACTGGGCGCGCATCTGCCGCGCATCCACCACGCCAGTGAGCTGGAGCATCCGGTCGGCGAGCGTGGACTTGCCGTGGTCGATGTGCGCGATGATGCAGAAGTTGCGGAGCAGCGCCGGGTCGGTACGGCTCGGCTCGGGCACATGGCTAGGGATCGCGGGCACGCAGGGTCCTGATTCTTGAGGCGTCCGCAGTGTCTGCGGTCTCGGGTCGGATCGATACGTAGGCTCCATGGTCCCACGGGCGGGGAGCAGGGACCGGTTTGGTCGGTTTCGCACGGTCCGGCCGAGTCCCCGACCGGGGGCCCGACAGCCGGATTGGGCTGTCCGGAAGGCGGCTGGTAGCCTGGATCGTTGTGTCTCATGCCCTCTCAGCAGGAGACACACGTGCGGTGAAACGCAGCAGAACGCAGTGAAACAAAGAAGCAATCAAACGGCGTGTGAGGCATGACCTCGTGCGCCTGAACCTGAAAAGGCTCATTCGTGGCGAACATCAAGTCCCAGATCAAGCGGATCAAGACCAACGAGAAGGCCCGGCTGCGCAACAAGGCCGTCAAGTCCTCCCTGAAGACCGCGGTCCGCAAGGCCCGCGAGGCCGCTGCCGCCGGTGACGTCGAGAAGGCCACCGAGGCTCAGCGCGCTGCCTCGCGTCAGCTCGACAAGGCCGTCGCGAAGGGTGTCATCCACAAGAACCAGGCCGCCAACAAGAAGTCGGCGCTTGCTTCCAAGGTCGCCACCCTCAAGGGCTGAACCGCTCTCTCCTTGATCTGATCCAACCGCCGGAAGGACCCAGCGGGCCCTCTCTCCCGCTCCCACCCGGCAACCCCGGCTCCACGCACGACCTGCGTTCGCCACGCGGGCGTGAAGCCAATCAGAACGTTCCGTCCGAGGGCCCCGTCCACCGTCCTACCCCAGGACAGCGACGGGGCCTTCGGCATGAGCGCGGACGCGCCCTACAGCGCGGGCGGTATCCCTCCAGCGCCGGCCCGCACCATCAGCCCGTCCGGCGTTTGAGGACAAGGCCCGTTCAGGGCCGGAGCGGGGGTCTGGGGGCGCAGCCCCCAGAAAGGGATGGGACGGGTAGGGGCGGCGGGGGCGAGGAAAAACCCACCCCTATCCACGCCCCCGAGACCGAGCCGCCCGGGCAATCACCACAACCGCCTTCTCCAACGCGTACTCGGGATCGTCCCCACCCCCCTTCACTCCCGCGTCAGCCACCGCCACCGCCCGCAACGCCTCAGCAACCCCATCCGGAGTCCACCCCCGCATCTGCTGCCGCACCCGATCGATCTTCCACGGCGGCATCCCCAGCTCCCGAGCGAGATCCGCCGGCCGCCCACCCCGCGCGGAGGACAGCTTCCCGATCGCCCGCACCCCCTGCGCCAGCGCACTGGTGATCAGCACCGGCGCCACCCCGGTCGACAACGACCAGCGCAACGCCTCCAGCGCCTCCGCCGCCCGCCCCTCGACAGCCCGGTCGGCGACCTCGAAACTCGACGCCTCGGCCCGGCCCGTGTAGTACCGGCCGACCGCAGCCCCGTCGATCGTCCCCTCGATATCCGCGACCAGCTGACTCACCGCGGCCGCCAGCTCCCGCAGGTCGCTCCCGATCGAGTCGACGAGCGCCTGGCAAGCCTCAGGCGTGGCGGATCTCCCCGTCACCCGGAACTCCGACCGCACGAACGCCAGCCGATCCGCCGGTTTCGTCATCTTGGGACACGCCACCTCCCGCGCCCCCGCCTTGCGCGCCGCGTCGAGCAGCCCCTTGCCCTTGGCTCCCCCCGCGTGCAGCAGCACGAGGGTGATCTCCTCCGCGGGCGCCCCGAGGTACGCCTTCACATCCTTGATCGTGTCGGCCGACAGATCATGCGCGTTGCGTACGACCACGACCTTGCGCTCCGAGAAGAGCGACGGACTGGTCAGCTCGGCCAGGGTGCCCGGCTGCAACTGGTCCGAGGACAGGTCTCGTACGTCCGTGTCGGAGTCGGCGGCCCGGGCGGCGGCCACCACCTCCTGCACGGCACGGTCGAGCAGGAGGTCCTCCTGGCCCACAGCAAGCGTGACAGGGGCGAGAGGGTCGTCATGTGCGGTCTTCTTGGCCATTTCCGAAAGCATCCCACGAGCCACTGACAACGCCGCCGCCCACCGAGCTCACCGAAGCCTCCGTCGGACCGATACGGCCACCGCTACGACCACGCCTACGGTTTCTCACGCACTACGGCTCCTCACGCCACCCCTCCCACTCCCCCGCGAACTCGTCCAACTCCTTCGGATCCAGCCGCCCCGCCTCGTCCCGCAGCACCACAAGCCACTGCGCGTCCTCCGCGTCGTCCTCGCCGGCCAGCGCATCCCGTACGAGCTGCGGCTCCTCAGCAAGGCCGAACCGGTCACGCAGCGCCTCCACCAAGGCCTCGGCGGCATCACGGTCGGGCAGTACCAGCACATGTCTCACATCGCTCACGGAGACATTTTCCGCTACCACGAAGCCCGATCCAGCCGCCTCAGCAACCCCCATCAGGTTTCCGAACCGTCGGCACCACGGACACCTCCACCCCGAACCGCTCCCGGTACGCGGAGAGCACCTCTCTGTCCGCCCCCAGCTCCCTCACCTCCCGCTCTCCACCCGGCGCCGTCACCGTGAGACTCCGGCCGCCGAGCGTGATCCTCCCTCCGTCCTCCGTGACCCGCGAACAGACCAGGGACTTCGTGAAGTGCGACTCCGGTGAGGTGCTGTGCCACCAGGCCCCGGCCACGAAATCCCCGAGCACACGCGGCCGCAGCTCCAGCCGGTACCGACGACTGCCGTCCCGGACCACGTCCAGGTCCCCCGCGCCCGAGTCCCCGTCCACCCCGCCACCCCGTGCTCCCGCCGCGTCCGGCCCCGCCTCGACGATCCGGAACGTGCCGCCCGGATCCTCCTGCTCGCGCCGCTGCCCGATCGCCAGCGGACAGTGACTGTGCGCCCCGAAGCCCACGTCGACCAGCCAGTCGCCCCCGTCCCCCGTCCGCACCCGCAGCGCCAGATGGTCGTAGGGGATCCCGAGCCGCTCCTCGTCGCCGTACACCCGCGCCGCGAGCAGCGTGACGTCGAAATCCAGCGCCGTGAGCAACGCCCCGAAGACACCGTTCAGTTCGTAGCAGAACCCGCCCCGGCGGGCGCCCACCACCTTGTCGAACAGCCGGTTCTCCTCCAGGACGATGTCCTCGCCGAGATGGATCGAGAGGTTCTCGAAGGGCACCGACACCAGGTGCCGCAGTTGCAGCTCGCGCAGTACGTCGAGGGTGGGCGACGCCGGGCGCTCGGCGCCCAGCCGACGGAGGTAGGCATCAGCCTGTGCGGAGTCCATGGCCTCAGTCTCTCGCCACCCGCAGCTCCCGGCCCGCGCCGACAACCGCCAGCGCCCCGTCCTCGTCCGTCCGCAGCACCACGGCACCCCCGTCCCTGAGCGCCGCCACCGTGCTGGGAGCGGGATGCCCGTACGTGTTGTCCGCGCCGCACGAGATGAGCGCCAGCCTCGGGGCCGCCGCCCGTATGAGGTCGGGGTCCTGATAGGCCGACCCGTGGTGGGCGACCTTGAGGACGTCCACGGCACGCACCTGCGCAGCGGCCGGTGAGCTCAACAGCGCCCGCTGGGCCGGGGGTTCGAGGTCTCCGAGGAGCAGCAGGCGCAGCCCGGCCGACCGAACGAGCAGCGTGACACTGGCGTCGTTGGCGCCCTCCGGCTCGGGTGCCGGGGCCGGTCTCGGCCACAGCACCTCCCAGTCGAGGTCACCTGTCCGCCGCCGCTCCCCGGCGAGGGCACGCGTCACCGGGATATGCCGGGCCGCCGCCTCCCGCAGCACGAACTCCGCCTGGTCCTCGGGCTCCTCGAACCCCGTTGTCTCGATGGCGCCCACCGAGCGCCCGCGCAGCACGCCGGGCAGCCCCGCGACGTGGTCCGCGTGGAAGTGGGTGAGGATCACGAGGGGCACCTTGGTGATGCCGAGTTCGCGCAGACAGTGGTCGACCAGTGCCGGGTCCGGTCCGGCGTCCACGACCACACCGGTGCCTTCCCCCGCCGCGAGCACGGTCGCGTCACCCTGGCCCACGTCGCACATCGCGAACCTCCACCCGGGCGGCGGCCACCCCGTGATCACCCTGGTCAGCGGCGCCGGCCGTACCACCACCAGGAGCAGCAGCACCCCGCAGGCCGCGCACCACCAGGGATGCTTCAGCAGGCGCGCGCCGGCGAACACGACGAGCACCATGCACAGCCCCAGCAGCAGTGCGCCCGTCCAGCTGCCCGGCCAGTCCACTCCCCCGCCGGGCAACGCCGCTCCTGTACGGGCGATGTCCACGATCCAGCCCGCAGGCCAACTCGCGCCCCAGGCCAGCACCTTGGCCACCGGCATCGCCACCGGCGCCGCGGCCAGCGCAGCGAAGCCCAGCACGGTGGCCGGAGCGACGGCGAACTCCGCGAGCAGATTGCACGGCACCGCCACCAGGCTCACCCGCGCCGACAGCACGGCCACGACGGGCGCGCACACGGCCTGTGCGGCACCGGCCGCGGCCAGCGCCTCGGCCAGCCGCGGCGGCACCCCGCGCCTGCGCAACGCCGGGCTCCAGCGGGGCGCGAGGGTGAGAAGTGCGCCGGTGGCGAGGACGGAGAGCAGGAAGCCGTAACTCCGCGCCAGCCAGGGGTCGTACAGCACCAGCAGCAGAACCGCTGTCGCCAGCGCCGGGATCAGTGACCGGCGGCGCCCGGTCGCGAGGGCGAGCAGCGCGACGGATCCGCAGGCCGCGGCCCGCAGCACACTCGGGTCGGGTCTGCACACGACGACGAACCCCAGGGTGAGCGCGCCGCCGAGCAGTGCGGTCGTCCGGAGGGAAATGCCCAGGCGGGGTGCGAGGCCACGTCGTTCCACCTGCTGGGCCAGGGCGGGCGGGCCGATGAGCAGGGCGAGGAGGATCGTGAAATTCGCCCCGCTGACAGCCATCAGATGCGTGAGGTCGGTCTCCTTGAACGCCTCGTCGAGCTCGGGTGTGACGCGTGAGGTGTCCCCGACGACCAGCCCGGGCAACAGCGCCCCCGCATCGGTCGGCAGGTCCTCGGTGGCGTCCCGCAGCCCCGCCCGCAGCCGCCCCGCGAACCGCTGCGCCGCCGACGGCTCCCTCACCACCTCCGGCGCCGCCCGATCCCGTACCCGCAGCACGGCCGCGACCCGGTCGCCGCCCGTCAACGCCGGCACGAGCCGTCCGGTCACCCGCAGCCGTGTGGACGGCAACAGCCCCAGCCAGGGCGAACGCTCCGGCCCGTCGGCCGCCTTCGCCGCCCGGCCGAACGGTCCCGTCTTCCTCGGCTTCGCGCCCATGTCGACGGTCACGAGCACGGGCGTCCGAGTCGCCACCGTGCTTCCGTCCGTCTCCTCGATCCATCGGACATCGGCGTCGAGCAGTACGGCGGTCGGCAGGGCGTGGGCGCCCTGGACGCGGGGCCGAGTGAGCCGCGGATCGGAGGTGACCTCCAACTCGGCGGTCACATGGGCGTACTGCCGCGCCAGCCCCGGTACCGGCCCTCGCCGCAGATCGGCCCCGTGCAGCCCGGCGGAGACGGCGGCCGCGGCGACACAGAGCAGCACGGCAGCCACGGAGACCCGCGACCAGCTGCCCCACCGGGGCTGTCCCGCCGACGGGAGACCGGGGCCCCCGGAAGTGCGACGGGCCAGCAGGAGCAGGCCCGCCACGACCGAACAGACGACCGCGACGCCGGTGACCCAGCCGGGCGGGACATCCAGCGCCAGTGCCGCCGTCGCCCAGGCTGCCAGCGCGGGCGGCACCAACCGCAGGTCGGTCGGCCCTTCCTGCCGGGGATTGGCTTCCCCCAGCCGTTTCCCCGAGGCCGCGTGCACGGACCGGCGGGCGCGGGGTTCTCGACGGACGGGGGTGACCTCGTCGTCGAACGTGCGGGGCTCTTCCTGTGCCGGCCCGGCCACGACACGCCCAGGCGGGCCTTCGGACTCCGATGAGAGCGGTACCCGACTCATGGCTGCACAAGGTTTCGCAGGTCGGCGAAGCGGCGGTCACCGATGCCGTTCACATCACGCAGTTCGTCCACGGACCGGTACCCGCCGTGCTGGGTGCGGTAGTCGACGATGTGCTGCGCCAGCACAGGACCGACCCCCGGCAAGGTGTCGAGCTGGTCCGTGGTGGCCGTGTTCAGCGAAACAGGCGCCGCCGGTCCGGCCCCCACCCCGCCCACGGAGCCGCCCGCTCCCCCACCCGAGCCCACCACACCGCCCACGACCGCCCCCGGTACGACGGGCACAGCCCCTCCGACCACCACCTGCTCGCCGTCGACGAGGAACCTCGCGCGGTTGAGCCCGTCGGTCTTCGTACCGGGACGCACCCCACCCGCGGCCAGCAAGGCATCGGCGACCCTGGATCCGGCCGGCAGCCGATGGACCCCCGGCTCCCGCACCTTGCCGCTGACGTCCACCACGATCTGGGCCCCGGCCGTTCCCACGACGCTCCGGGGACCGGCCGTGCCGCCCGCCCGCGCCGCCGCGAACGGAGCCGCCGCCCGCACCACCTCCGGCGCCCGAACGGGCTGGGTGCGCCCCGTCCAGAAGTGCTGCGCGGCAAGCGCCGCGGCAGCGACCAGCACCACCGTGAGCGCCACCACGCTCCGCCGCTCCAGACCGCACCGCACCTGCAACCACACGGGCATCCGCTCCCGCATCGCAAGCCCGGCCCGCTCCTGCCAAGCCCCGTCAGCCCGACCGCCCGCGCCCTCGCCCACCGCACCGGCGCCGGCACCCCTCCCCGGAACGGCAGTCGCACCATCACCGACCCCACCGATGCCCTCGCCCCCGCCCTCGCCCCCGCTGGCTCCGGCTCCGGCTCCGGCTCCGGCTCCGGCATCCTCACCAGATACCCCACGCCTCACCGTCGGCCTGGCGGACGGCACCTCCTCCCCGTCGTCCACCGCCCCCGCAGCCCGCTCACCCCCCGGCGGCCCGTTCCCCAACTCCCTTCGTTCCAGTGCTTGTCCGCCGAAGAGCACCTCGGCCCGTCGGCGGATCTCGTCGGCCGACGCCTGATGTTGCCGGGCCCTGCTGCGGGGACGGCGATGACCATGGCGGACGCGGCCGTCGGACAGCGGCCCGCGACCCGGGCCGCTGGTCGGAGTGGTTGCGCGTGAGTGCGATCGAAGTGCCATGCGCCGAGGATGGGGCAATCCACCACACTCGCGATGATCTTGCTCAATTCCGGTGGATTACCAGCCGGTTGTGGATAACTCCGTCACTCACACGAGTGCCGCGCACAGGCCGAAGACACCGTCAGAAGCCCCGCAGGACCCCTCACCGAGGCGAAACAATCACTCCCAGCAGCCCAGGCCCCGTATGCGCCCCGATCACCGCCCCGATCTCGCTCACGTGCAGTTCGGCCAGCCCCGGCACCCGTTCCCGCAACCGGTCCGCGAGGGCCGCTGCCCGGTCGGGGGCTGCCAGATGGTGAACGGCGATGTCGACCTGCGCGCCGCCCGCCTGCTCGGCGACGATCTCCTCCAGGCGGGCGATGGCCTTGGACGCCGTCCGTACCTTCTCCAGCAGCTCGATACGGCCCCCGTCCAGCTGCAGCAGCGGCTTCACCGCGAGGGCGGAGCCGAGGAGGGCCTGGGCGGCACCGATCCGACCGCCACGCCGCAGATAGTCCAGGGTGTCGACGTAGAAGTAGGCGGACGTGCTCGCGGCCCGCTTCTCCGCGGCGGTGACGGCCTCGTCCACCGTGCCGCCCGCTTCCGCCGCCTCGGCCGCGGCCAGTGCGCAGAACCCGAGGGCCATCGCCACCATTCCGGTGTCCACCACCCGCACGGGCACCGGCGCCTCACGGGCCGCCAGGACAGCTGCGTCGTACGTGCCCGAGAACTCGGCGGAGAGGTGCAGCGAGACGATGCCGGTGGCACCGGACTCGGCGACCTTGCGGTAGGTCTCCGCGAAGAGCTGGGGGCTGGGGCGCGAGGTGGTGACGGAACGGCGCTTCTGGAGTGCCTGGGCCAGGGACCGGGCCGAGATCTCGGTGCCCTCTTCGAATGCCTGGTCACCGAGGACCACGGTCAGCGGCACCGCGATGATGCCGTGGCGCTCCATCATCAGCGGCGGCAGGTAGGCCGTTGAATCGGTGACGATCGCGACATGGCGGGACATGAGCTGGAGGTTACCTGCCGTAGCTCGTGGGCGGCAGCCCGCCCCTTTCACCTGCGACGGGACCGGAGTCGGTCCGCCGGATCAAGTCGTGCTCTCGGGACGGGGTTTCTTCTGCCAGGGGTAGACGGGCTGCTGGACCGGCGGAGTGATGGCCGGCCGGGTCGGTTCGGCGGCCCGGCGCGCGCCGGGGTTGTCCGGCCAGGTCTGCTGCGCCGCAGCGCCGTCTGCGGCCGGGGCCTCGGGCCACGGCGGCGGAGCGGGTGCAGGGGTGGGAGTGGGAGTCGGTGTCACGGTAGGCGTGGGCTCCGCGGTCGTCCAGTGCCGCAGGGCGCCCGCCTCGACGTCTATCTGTGTCCTCAGGGCGTCCAGGTCGTCGCCCGCGAAACGGGTGGCCCGGTCCCGGGCCGCCCAGCGCAGCGAGTCGGCCGCCTGCGTGATCTGGTCGGTGCGCTCGCGCAGGGCGGGCAGTCGTGCGACCAGCGTGGCCCGGTCGGGCTCGGACTCCAGCCGCTTCAGCTCGGCGTCCAGCTCGTGGCCGTGCGCGCTGAGCCGCTCGAAGAGGCCGAGGGACTCCTTGAGGGACTCGTCCTCGGACACGCCCGCGTGCAGCGCGTCCTGCGTGGCACGCATCGACGTACGCAGTTTGAGCCTGAGCTGGGCCAGCTCGCCGGCCGGGCCGGGCTGGGCATACGTCTTGGCACGCAGTGTGGTGTCCTCGACCGTGCGGCGGGCCTGCGAGATCGTCCGGTCCACGCCTCTCTTGGCCGCGCCGACCACCTTCACGGTCGCGTACACGCCCAGCACCACGAACAGCAGGAAGAGCAGGGCGACAACTGCGACAGCGGCTTCCACGACGCTCCTCCTCGTACCGGTCGCGGCCTTCGTGCCGCTCTTCAACGGTAAACGCAAAGGGCAGGCCCGGAGTTCCAAAAGAACCCCGAACCTGCCCGTAGGGGACTACCCCGAGCGACTTGGCGGACCGCCCACTCCTGCGCCCGCGCCGACACCCGGCCGGTGCCGGCGCCCGCACCGGCGCCCGCACCGGCGCCCGGCGCTACGCCGTGACGATGTTGACCAGCTTCGGTGCCCGCACGATCACCTTGCGGATCCCCGCGCCGGCCAGCGCCTCCACGACCTTGTCGTCCCCCAGTGCCACCTTCTCCAGCTCGTCGTCGGAGATCGACGGCGAGACCTCCAGGCGCGCCTTGACCTTGCCCTTGATCTGCACGACGCAGGTCACGCTCTCGTCCACGACGTACGCGGGGTCGGCGACCGGGAAGTCCTGGTGGACGACCGAGTCGGGGTGGCCCAGCCTGCGCCACAGCTCCTCGGCGATGTGCGGGGCCAGCGGCGCGACCAGCAGTACCAGGGCCTCGGCGACCGTGCGCGCGACCGGACCGCCCGCCTTGGTCAGGTAGTTGTTCAGCTCGGTGACCTTGGCGATGGCGGTGTTGAACCGCAGGCCCTCCAGGTCCTGACGGACTCCGTCGATCGCCTTGTGCAGGGCACGCAGTGTCGCCTCGTCGGCCTCGGTGTCGACAACGGTGACCTCACCGCTGTCCTCGTCGACGACGTTGCGCCACAGCCGCTGCAGCAGCCGGAACTGGCCCACCACCGCGCGCGTGTCCCACGGCCGCGACACGTCCAGGGGACCCATCGCCATCTCGTACAGGCGCAGCGTGTCCGCCCCGTACTCGGCGCAGATCTCGTCCGGAGTGACCGCGTTCTTCAGGGACTTGCCCATCTTGCCCAGCAGTCGGGAGACCTTCTCGCCCTGATGGAAGAAGGCGCCGTCGCGCTCCTCCACCTCGGCGGCCGGGACGGCGATTCCGCGGCTGTCGCGGTACACGAAGGCCTGGATCATGCCCTGGTTGTACAGCTTGTGGAACGGCTCGACCGAAGAGACGTGCCCCAGGTCGAACAGCACCTTGGACCAGAAGCGCGCGTACAGCAGGTGCAGTACGGCGTGCTCGGAGCCGCCGACGTACAGGTCGACGCCACCGTGGGGCTGTCCCTCGCGGGGGCCCATCCAGTACTGCTCGATGGCCGGGTCGACCAGCTTCTCGCTGTTGTGCGGGTCCAGGTAACGCAGCTCGTACCAGCAGGAACCGGCCCAGTTGGGCATGGTGTTGGTCTCGCGGCGGTACTTCTGCGGGCCGCGTCCGTCACCCAGGTCCAGGGTGACGTTGACCCAGTCCGCGTTGCGCGACAGGGGCGTCTCGGGCTCGGTGTTCGCGTCGTCCGCGTCGAATGTGCGCGGCGAGTAGTCCTCGACCTCGGGCAGCTCCAGGGGCAGCATCGACTCGGGCAGCGAGTGGGCGACGCCGTCCTCGTCGTAGACGATGGGGAAGGGCTCGCCCCAGTAGCGCTGGCGGCTGAACAGCCAGTCGCGCAGCCGGAAGTTGACGGTGCCGCGGCCGATGCCCTTGTGCTCCAGCCACTCGGTGATCCGCGCCTTGGCGTCGGCGACGGCCAGCCCGTCCAGCGAGATGTCACCGTTGGCCGAGTTGATGATCTTCGCGTCGTGCGCCCCGAAGGCGTTGTCCCATGTCGAGGTGTCGGTGCCGCGCCCGTCGGTCGGCTCGACGATGCAGTGGATCGGCAGCTCGAAGGCGCGCGCGAACTCGAAGTCGCGCTGGTCGCCGCAGGGAACGGCCATGATCGCGCCGGTGCCGTAGCCCATCAGGACGTAGTCGGCGATGAAGACGGGGATCCGCTCGCCGTTGACCGGGTTGGTCGCGTACGAGCCGATGAAGACACCGGTCTTGTCCTTGGCCTCGGCCTGGCGCTCGACGTCCGACTTCGAGGCGGCCTGGGCGCGGTAGGCGGCGACGGCCTCGGCGGGCGAGGCGTGGCCGCCCGTCCAGACGTCGTGGGTGCCCTCGGGCCAGGCCGCCGGGATCAGCTTCTCGACCAGCGGGTGCTCGGGCGCCAGGACCATGTAGCCGGCGCCGAACAGGGTGTCCGGGCGGGTGGTGAAGACCGTGATGGCCTCGCCGTCCGCCGGGAAGCCGACGTGGGCGCCCTCGGAGCGGCCGATCCAGTTGCGCTGCTGCAGCTTGATGGCCTCGGGCCAGTCCAGCGCGTCCAGGTCGTTCAGCAGCCGGTCGGCGTAGGCGGTGATGCGCATGTTCCACTGGCGCAGCTTGGCCTTGAAGACGGGGAAGTTGCCGCGCTCGGAACGGCCGTCGGCGGTGACCTCCTCGTTCGCCAGTACGGTGCCCAGTCCCGGACACCAGTTGACGGGCGCCTCGGAGGCGTACGCCAGGCGGTACTCGCTCAGGACGTCGGCGCGATCGGTGGCGGTCAGCTCGTTCCACGCACGCGCGTGGTCACCGGGTACGGCGCGTTCGCCGCTCTCGAACTCGGCGATCAGGGCGGCGATCGGGCGGGCCCTGTCCGCCTCCTCGTCGTACCAGGAGTTGAAGATCTGCAGGAAGATCCACTGGGTCCACTTGTAGTACTCCGGGTCGATCGTCGCGAAGGACCGGCGCCTGTCGTGGCCCAGGCCCAGCCGGCGCAGCTGGACCTTCATGTTCGCGATGTTGGCCTCGGTGGACACCCGGGGGTGCGTGCCGGTCTGCACGGCGTACTGCTCGGCGGGCAGGCCGAAGGCGTCGAAGCCCAGGGTGTGCAGGACGTTGTGGCCGGTCATGCGCTGGAAACGGGCGGACACGTCGGTCGCGATGTAGCCCAGCGGATGGCCGACGTGCAGACCCGCACCGGAGGGGTACGGGAACATGTCCATGATGAACTTCTTGGGCTTGGCGACCAGCTCGGGGTCGCCCGCCAGGTCACCGGTCGGGTTGGGGGCTGCGTACGTGCCCTCGGCGTCCCAGAAGTCCTGCCAGCGTGCCTCGATGTCGGCCGCCATGGCGGCCGTGTAGCGGTGCGGCGCCGCGACCTCGGCGGCGGCAGCGGGGTTCGTCTCGCTCATGGTCTCAAAGCTCCATCGATCGTCTCTGCCAGCGGCCTGGAAATGAAAAATCCCCTCGCACAGGAGGGGACGCCGCGCCGATGCCGACCACGATTCGTCAGTGGTCGGGACTGATCAGCGCGGCTCGCTAAGCAGAAGGCGTACGGCACGCATGGCGTCAGGGTACCGCAGCCGTCGAGCGCGCCGCGACGGAGTTCCCGGGGTGCGCGGCACCGGGTGCCACGCCCGGGAAGAGTCCTGAAAGTCCCCACAGGACCCCCACACGACACTCCCACGACCCTCTTGGACCTCAGGGGGAAACGTGAATCGCCACACAGAAAAACCTGAACCAGGTTCAAAAATTACTCCGCGTAACAACCCCTATGGGACATCACAACGGCCTCACAGCCCTTTGGTAACAGCGCAATAACTCAAACCTCGTACTCCTCGGTATGTCTCGACTTAGAGTTCGACGCGGGACCGCCTTCCCGAACCGCTCGGAGTTGCCCCCATGAACCCTCGTAGTAACAGTTCGCTTCCCGGGACTGGCCGTTCGGCCTCCGGGATGGCGACCGCTGCCATGCTGCTGCTCATACCCGTGGTCGTGCTGGTCGGAGGTGACACGGTCCAGGACTTCCTCAACTTCGGCGCCGGCGTGCTGTCGCTGGTCGCCCTCTCCTGCTCGGTGATCTGGGGACTGGTCGCGACCGACCGGGTCTTCCTGAACACCCGTCAGCGGTTGATCGCACAGGCCGTGCACCGGACGACCGCCGTCTCCTCGGTCGCCTTCCTGCTGCTGCACGTCTCGGTGAAGCTGGCACTCGACCACGTCACGCTGATCGCCGCACTGATCCCCTTCAGCCTCGGCGTCACCGGCACCTCAGGTCTCATCGGCATGGGCTCCATGGCCGGCCTGCTCATGATCTTCACAGCCGTCACCGGCGCGCTGCGCAGCCGGTTCGCCTCCCCGGCACCGGTCGCCGCGCGCTGGCGCGCGATGCACATGCTGGCCTACCCGGCCTGGTGCTTCGCGCTGGTCCACGGCCTGTACGCGGGCCGTCAGGCGAAGCCGGTCTTCACGATCCTGTACAGCCTGTGCCTGGTCGCGGTCATCGCGGCCCTGGCGCTGCGCTCGGCGCCCCGTCCGTTCAAGCGCAAGGTGGCCGCCCAGATCATGGCGATCCTGGGGTCCCAGGAGCGCATGGGCCGCGAGGGCCTGGACGCGAGCCGGGCACGCCTCGGGGAGTCCTCCCTGCCGGGCTACGAGAACCCGTCGGCGGGCAGGCCCGCGCGCGGGGACGCGGGGATACCCACACCGCGCAGCGCGCCCTCCGCGGCGCCGCTCTACGACGCTCCGGCCAGCCGCACCATGACACCCGAACCCGCGCAGGACGGCTTCGCGGCGGCCTACCGTGCCGTGACGCCGCCCCCACGCGCGCAGGACTCGTACATGGACCAGACCGCCCGTATGGACATCCAGTCCACCGAGGCGATGCCGCGGATGGACGGCAGTACGTCGGGCAGCTGGCCGATCCCGTCCCCGCCGCCCCTCGGCGAGGCTCCCGTGTCGGCGTACGACCCGATGAACGACACCGGATACAACATCCCGGTCTATGGCAATCCGGGCGCTGCCGCGTACAACACGGGTGATGTGTACAACACCGGTGAGTCGAATGCCGCCTATGGCACGTACAACGCGAACGACACGTACAACAGCGGTCCCGCCACTGATACAAACCCCGGTGCTTCCTATGACTTCGACGCACCGGGTTCGGGCGAACCTTGGAACGCGCCTTCCGGAGGCTTTAAGTGAACGAGGCTCTGCCCGACGTCCCCGAAGTCCGCGTGGTCGGGCTTCCCCAGCTCACGTCGGGTTTCGACCTTGTCGAACGACTGGACCTGCCCATGCACCTCAAGGTGCATGGGCCGCTCGAACCGATGGGCGGCGAGCAGCTCGCGCAGCTCGCCGAACGCATTTCACTGAAGGGCCGCGGCGGCGCGGGCTTCCCTTTTCACAAGAAGCTGCGGTCGGTCGCCGAGACGGCGATCCGCCGCGGTGTGCGGCCGGTCGTCGTCGTCAACGCGAGCGAGGACGAACCCGCCTGCCGCAAGGACACGGTGCTGGTCAACCGTGCCCCGCACCTCATCCTGGACGGCGCCCTGCTCTGCGCGGAGGCCATGGGCGCCCGCACCCTCGTCATCGGGGTGACACGTGAATCCACCCAGCGCTCCATGGAGGCCGCACTCGCCGAGCGCGGCCTCAACAACGGGCGCCGGTCGGCCCTGCGTGCGCGCGTGCAGCGCAATCCGATCCGGATGGTCACCGGCGCCGCCGCCTCCCTGATCCGTTCCATCGACGGCGGCCCGGCGATCCCGCCCGGCCGCAAGATCAGCGCCTCACAGAGCGGCGTCGGCGGCGCACCCACCCTGCTGTCCAACGCCGAGACGTACGCCCAGCTGGCCATCGCCGCCCGTATCGGGGCCGAGCGCTACTGCAACACCGGCCTGTACGACGAGCCGGGCACCGTCATGCTCACGGTCTCCGGCGCGGTCGCCCGCCCCATGGTGATCGAGGTCCCCACCGGTGTGCCGCTGCGGTACGTCCTCCAGCTCGCCGGCGCCCCGCCGGTCCCGCAGGGTGTGCTGACCGGCGGCTACCACGGCAAGTGGATCGACTCGGCGACGGTCAACGAGGCGATCGTCTCGCGCAACTCCCTCGACGCGGTGGGCGGCGCGCTCGGCGCCGGCGCGATCCTGCCGATCAGCCAGGACACCTGCCCGCTGGGCGAGTCGCTGCGCGTGGCCCAGTGGCTGGCCGAGGAGAGCGCCGGCCAGTGCGGCCCCTGCTACCTCGGTCTGCCCGCCGCGGCGCGCGGCATGGCGGACATCCTCAACGGCGGCGGCCCGGCCGCGCTGGAGGCCGTCAAGCAGGTCGCCAAGTCCGTGAAACGACGCGGCGCGTGCTCGCACCCGGACGGCTCGGCGATGTTCCTGGAATCGACCATCAAGGCGTTCACGGACGACCTCGCGGCCCACGTCCTCGGAAACGGCTGCGGAAGGCCCGTAGAAGGCGTTCTGCCGCTCTTCGAGGGCGGTCAGACGCCCACGGGCATCCCGGGCGGCCAGGCGGAGGAGGAGAGCGGCCCCAGCCGCCAGAAGATCTACGTCGACTGGACCCTCTGCCGGGGCCACGGACTGTGCGCCGACATCCTCCCGGAGGTCTTCGAACTCGGCGCCGACGGCTTCCCGACCGTCGCGCAGGCGAAGGTGCCCCGGTACGCGGAGGCGAAGGCACTGCGCGCGGTGCGCCGTTGCCCGGCGCTGGCACTGCGCCTCGAGGAGGACACCAAAACCTCGGCCCCCGACCGCCTGCCGGTCCTGTCCCAGCGCGGCGGCCGGGGGCGACGCGCCCTGGGCAGCGGTCGCTGAGACACCCGGAAGCAACCACGGCGGGCCACTCGATCGATCGAGTGGCCCGCCGTCCGCGTTCCCCGTACGTATCCCCGCACCCATCTCCGCGCACAACGCCGAAGGCGGGCCATCCTGTTCGGATGACCCGCCTTCGATTTCTGTGGAGCTAAGGAGAATTGAACTCCTGACCTCCTGCATGCCATGCAGGCGCTCTACCAACTGAGCTATAGCCCCTCGCGTCCCACCGGGTTTCCCCGGCGGCGACGCCAACATTACCGGTCCCCCGGTGCAGCACCAAATCGTTTCCGACCGGCCCGGCAGGGGTACCGGGGTCAGGCCGTGACGAACGAGTAGAACCGTTTGAGGGTGCAGTGCTCTTCGAGGAGCCGGCCGTAGATCGGCTCGCCCTCCAGCTCACGGTAGGTCTCGATCGGGTCGCCCTTTATGATCAACGCCCGCGCGCATTCCTCGCACCAGTACTGGTAGTCGTGGTTCACCGGCTCCATGTCACGGACGATGGGCGTACCACTGCCGCACCAGTCGCATTTCCTCCTGTGTGCACCCATCGATCAGCTCCAGCTGTGGCCGCAGGCCGTGCACACGTAGGAAACGCCACCGTTGTCACCGAGCACCTGGGCGACATGGCCGGAACCGCAGGAAGGGCAGCTGAGACGGGTTCTCCTGCCCCGTATGACTGCCGCTTCAGGGAGGTGACCGACCTCCCTGAGGATGCTCGCAGGCATCGCAACTCCCTCCCGTCGGGCCGCGCCCCCTTCGGCCGTTTGATTCTGCCACGGACGGACCAATACGGTCAGCGACGCCTTCGTACCAGTCCGGACACGGCACCCACCACAGCCGTGCGGGCAGCGCAAACTTGCATGTAAGAAGAGCTTCCGCAGAGGTATACGCCTCCGGGACCCCAAGTGACTCAAGCGGGTCCGGGAAGAGTCTGCCGAAGACGGCGGGCGAACGACGAGAGTCCCGCTCCCCTGGGGGGAGCGGGACTCTCGTCGCACGATGTTCTTGATCTGTGGAGCTAAGGAGAATTGAACTCCTGACCTCCTGCATGCCATGCAGGCGCTCTACCAACTGAGCTATAGCCCCTCGCGTTCCGCCCGGACCGGCGGGGCGAACAAGAAGAACTTTAGCCTGCGACCAGCCGGAAAGTGAAATCCGGGTCCCGGTCCCTGACGGGGTGCGGGGAGGGGCGCTCAGTCGTCGTCGCCGAGGACCGGTTCGGGCAGTGTGCCGGCGTTGTGCTCGAGGAGGCGCCAGCCGCGGGCGCCCTCGCCGAGGACGGACCAGCAGCAGTTGGAGAGGCCGCCGAGGCTCTCCCAGTGATGGGACTCCAGGCCGAGCAGGCGCCCGATGGTGGTCCGGATGGTGCCGCCGTGGCTGACCACCACGAGGGTGCCGTCCTCGGGGATCTTCTCGGCGTGCCGCAGCACCACGGGGGCGGCTCGGTCGGCGACCTCGGTCTCCAGTTCGCCGCCGCCGCGGCGGATCGGCTCACCGCGCTTCCAAGCGGCGTACTCGTCGCCGTGGCGGGCGATGATCTCGTCGTGCGTCAGCCCCTGCCAGACGCCCGCGTACGTCTCGCGCAGGCCCTCGTCGTGCGTCACCGTGAGGCCGGTGAGCTCGGCGAGTTCGCGCGCGGTGTGCGCCGCGCGCTGGAGGTCCGAGGCGACGATCGCGTCGGGCTTCAGGGAGGCGAGCAGCCGGGCGGCGCGCCGGGCCTGGCCGATGCCGGTCCCGGTGAGCTCGACGTCCGTGGTGCCCTGGAAGCGCCGCTCCACGTTCCACGCCGTCTGGCCGTGGCGCCACAGGATGAGGCGGCGGCCCGGGCCCGGCTTGCGACGGGCCCCGGCGGGCGCGGGAGCGGTCACCGCAGGCCTCCGAAGTCGGCGGTGTCCTCCTCGACCCGAAGCTTGGCGTGCTCGGCGGCCTTGCCACGGGTGGCCTTGGCGTCGTCGGGGAGCTCCAGCTCGGGGCAGTCCTTCCAGAGCCGCTCCAGGGCGTAGAAGACGCGCTCCTCGCTGTGCTGGACGTGGACGACGATGTCGACGTAGTCCAGGAGCACCCAGCGGGCCTCGCGGTCGCCCTCGCGGCGGACCGGCTTGACGCCGAGCTCCTTGCTGAGCTGCTCCTCGATCTCGTCGACGATCGACTTGACCTGGCGGTCGTTGGGTGCGGAGGCCAGCAGGAAGGCGTCCGTGATCGACAGCACGTCGCTGACGTCGTAGGCGATGATGTCGTGCGCGAGCTTGTCGGCAGCCGCCTGAGCGGCGGCGGAGATGAGCTCGATGGAACGGTCAGTGGCGGTCACTACAAGGCTTTCGGTCGGCGGTCAGGGACCCGTACGGGTTACCCAAGGGTCTCACGGACCACCGACACCACCCCACGTCATTACCGGATCGCACCCCGGGCACCCGCTCGGGCCCGGGGTGTGCGCGCCGTGACACCGTCGCGCCGTCACGAACCAGCCTTGTAGTCCTGGCCGAGGATCACCGACACGTCGGCGTTCGAGGAGACCGTGCCCTTCTTGACCGAGCTCGTGGGCAAGCCCAGCGTCTTGGCTGCCTCGGTGGCGTTCTGCTTGTCGGCGGCGTCGGCATAGGTGACCTGTGACGTGGCGCGGGCGGTGTCGGCCGTACCGGCCTCCAGGAAGGTGAAGCCACCGTTGAGGAGGGCGATGCGGGCCTTCTCGGTGCCGCTCTTGTCGCCGCTGGCGTTCTGGACGGAGACACGGACCGCGGCGCCCTTGTCGGGGCTCTTGGCGGTGCCGCCGAGCACGGTCTTGACGACCGAGGAGCTGGCCTGGGCGCTCAGGGTGCCGTCGCCCCGGACGGGCAGCAGCGCGGTCTTGTAGTCGCCGCCCTTGGCGAGGTCGGCGAGCCTGGCGAGGAAGCTGCCGAGGTCCTTGTCGGTCAGCGAGGGGTCGAGGATCTGCGCCAGCGTCTGCACGGTGACCGTCGCGGCCTGGCTGTCCGAGGACAGCTTGCGCAGCACCCCCTGCATGACCTGCCCGAACCGCTCCAGCTGGGCGTCCTGCGCCTCGCCGGAGGCGAGGTAGGTGGCGTAGGCGACGGCCATCTTGCCGCTGAGGGTCTGGGCCTCGCCCTTCTTCACCAGGGGCGTCGTGCCCTTCTTCTTGGCGTCCGGGTCGGGTACGTCGGTGTTGGTGTCGATGTCGATGTTGCCGACCAGCTCGACGAGGTTCTGCAGGTAGGGGGTGTCGAGCCGCCAGGTGCCCTCGATGTCGGTGCCGAGGACCGTGTCGAGCGCGTCGCGTGTCCCGGAGGAGCCGTCGTCGTCGACGGACTTGGCGAGCGTTGTCGTGGTGCCGTCGTCGTCGGTCAGGGCGAGGGAGTTGGGCAGCAGGACGGTGGTGCCCTGCTTGGCGGTGGCGTTGTCGACGAGCAGCACAGTGGAGGTGCCGCCCTTCTTGGTGTTGTGCAGGTGGACGACGACGACGTCCCGTTTCTGGGCCCCCGCGGTGGTCGCCCCGGTGGTTCTGGTGTCCGTGGAGGACGTCCCGGGCAGCTTCCCCGCGTACCAGAGGTAGCCGGCTCCGCCCACCGCCACCAGGGCGAGGACGACGACCAGGGCGATGCCGCGGCCACGCGCGCGGCGCTTGGCCTCCTCGCGCCGCTCGGTGCGGTTCTCGGTGAAGTTCAGCCAGTCGATGACGTCCTCGGAGTCGCCGGTGGGCTCCTCGACGAAGGCGAACTGCTGGGTGCTGTAGTCGCGTTCACCCCCGTCCTGCGGGCTCTCCTGAGCCTGCGGGACGTCGCCCCCGACCGGCCCGCCCTGCTGCGGGACGTAGGCGGTCTGTTCGGCCTGCGCGGTCCGTGCCGTCGGCACCACGGGCGGTGCCTGCTCGGCGATCCGGGGCTGCTGCCCGCTGCTCGCCGCCTGCCCGTAGGGGTCGTACCCGGTGGCCGGGTCGGCGACGCCGTACGGGTCGTACGACGGGACGGGCTGCTGCTGCCCGGTCGCGTACGGGTCGTAGCCGTACCCCTCGTACCCCTGCGTCTGGGGGGCCTGCTGTGCGTAAGGGTCGTACGACTGCTGCCCTGGCTGCTGTACCTGTTGCTGGTACTGCTGCTGTGGCGCCACCGGCTGGTACACAGGCCGGCCGTGGTCGTCGTAGCCGACGAGCTCGTACTGCTGGTCGCCGTCGTACCCCGAGTCGTATGGGTCGTTCACCGGTGCCCCTCTCGGCTCACTCGCCGCGGTACAGCTCGCGCTTGTCGATGTAGCGCACCACACCGTCCGGCACCAGATACCAGACCGGGTCGCCCTTGGCGACCCTCGCACGGCAGTCTGTGGACGAGATGGCAAGGGCGGGAACCTCGACGAGCGAGACACCGCCCTCCGGGAGTCCCGGGTCGGTCAGGGTGTGACCGGGCCGGGTGACCCCGATGAAGTGCGCGAAGGAGAACAGTTCGTCGGCGTCGCGCCAGGTGAGGATCTGGCCGAGCGCGTCGGCGCCCGTGATGAAGAACAGGTCCGTGTCGGGGTTGAGCGCGCGCAGGTCGCGCAGGGTGTCCGTGGTGTACGTCGGGCCACCGCGGTCGAGGTCGATGCGGCTGACCGAGAACTGGGGGTTCTCGGCGGTCGCGATGACCGTCATCAGGTAGCGGTCCTCGGCCGGCGACACCTTGCGGTCGGTCTTCTGCCACGGCTGTCCGGTCGGTACGAACACCACCTCGTCGAGGTGGAACTGCGCGGCGACCTCGCTGGCCGCCACAAGGTGCCCGTGGTGGATCGGATCGAATGTGCCGCCCATGACGCCGAGGCGGCGCTTGCCCGGGTTCGTCGGGCCGTTGCCGGGCACACGCCGGAGCTCCGGACGGTTCTCCGTGTCGCGCGCCGGACGGTCGCCGGCGTTGTTCGCCGGACCGGTAGGCATGTCCTGCTCTCCCATGCGGCAGACCCTACCGGCCCGACCTGAGGGCACCGGCCACAGGCTCCGGCCCCTCCTGGACCGGAATCAGCGGTCGCGGTTGAAGCGGGTGGTGATCCACAGCAGGAGCAGCAGGATGAAGAGTGCGCCGCCACCTGTGAAGTAGGGGCTGAGGCTCTCGTGGTTGCCGCCGTGCTCCTCGCCCTCGGCTGCGAGGGTGACCAACTGGGCTGCGGTGCTGTGGAAGCTCATCTTCGGCAGGACCTATCCGGTGAGGGCGGGATAAAGACGTCGGCTCATCGTAAGCGTGACCGCCGACGGGGATCACGCCGACTCCGCCGACAGGTCCGGGAGAGGGCCGCCGAGGGAACTTCCGGCCCGTCTCAGTCGTCCTTCTGCCTGTACCCCCGCAGCAGGAACCACGCGGTCAGGATGCAGCCGAAGAACATCACGATCAGCACGACCCGGAGCAGATCGCCGGATCCCTGCTTCTCGGCGGCGCTCGCGGCCTCATTGATCCAGTCGGTTACGGGGGTGTGGTCCATCGGATCGCTCCTTACGGTGTGCTGCCCCGCCACGGTATCTCCGCCTAGGCTGGGCCCCGCTTCGGGGGGCACATAGGGCAATCAGACGCATGGGGGAACACATGTCCGACGACAGCCACGAGACCAACGGACAGGGGCCGGAGGGCCAGGAGAACGTGCCCAGCAGACAGCGCACCCGCTTCCCGGGGATCTCCTCACGGGCGTACGAGCACCCGGCCGACCGCTCCGCCCTGGTCGCCCTGCGCAGGCTCAGCGGGTTCGACACCGTCTTCAAGGCGCTCAGCGGGCTGCTTCCCGAGCGCAGTCTGCGGCTGCTGTTCCTGTCCGACTCCGTGCGCGTCTCGGACCAGCAGTTCGCCCACCTCAACGCCATGCTGCGCGACGCCTGCCACATCCTGGACCTGGAGAAGGTCCCGACGATGTACGTCAACCAGGACCCGCAGCCCAACGCGATGTGCATCGGTCTGGACGAGCCGATCATCGTCGTCACGACCGGCCTGGTCGAGCTGCTCGACGAGGAGGAGATGCGCGCCGTCGTCGGGCACGAGGTCGGACACGCCCTCTCCGGCCACTCCGTCTACCGGACCATCCTGCTCTTCCTGACCGGCCTGGCCCTCCGCGTCGCCTGGATCCCGCTGGGCAACCTCGCGATCATGGCGATCGTCACCGCCCTGCGCGAGTGGTTCCGCAAGTCGGAGCTGTCCGCCGACCGCGCGGGTCTGCTCGTCGGCCAGGACCTCAGGGCCTCGATGCGCGGCCTGATGAAGATCGCCGGCGGCAACCACCTGCACGAGATGAACGTGGACGCGTTCCTCGCCCAGGCCGAGGAGTACGAGGCGGGCGGCGACCTGCGCGACTCCGTGCTGAAGATCCTCAACGTCCTTCCGCGCACCCACCCCTTCACCACCGTGCGCGCCGCCGAGCTGAAGAAGTGGGCCGAGTCCCGCGACTACCAGCGGATCATGGACGGTCACTATCCGCGCCGCGCCGAGGACAAGGACACCTCGGTCTCGGGCTCCTTCCGCGAGTCGGCGGCGAGCTACGCGAGCAACGTCAAGAGCTCCAAGGACCCGCTGATGAAGCTGGTCTCCGACATCGCGGGCGGCGCGGGCGACCTGGGCGGCCGGGTACGAAGGGGCTTCGGCGGGAACGGCAGCTCCGCGCCCGGCGACTCCACCCCGCCCAAGGACCAGCCGCCTCGCGACGAGGACTGACGGGGACCGGCAAAGCCTGCCGATCACCCCGCCGATGCCGGCACCGGTGCGGCTACACCTTCGGCTGCGCCCCCGCCGCCAGCGACCCGCACAACGCCGTAGCACTGCCCGTCGCAAAGGGATCCGTCCCGGCGGGGCCACCCGCCTTCGCGGTCTGGCCGGCCAGCAGCGGCCTCAGGTAACCGACGGAGTCCTCCGCACAGGACAGCGGTCCGGCCTGGACATAGGAGACGACCAGCCGGACCTGGTGCATCCGCAGGTCGTCGAGGTCGAAGGTGAAGTGCAGTTCGCGCCGGACGGTGAACAGGGACGCCTTCGCCTGCTCGCCGGCGCCGGTCGGCCGCAGCGCGTAGACGAACGTGTGGTCCGCGACGACCTCCAGGGTCGACGAGTCGGTCTCGGCGGCCCGCAGCGTGCCCCGTACCCGGATCCTGTCGTCGGCAAGCTGGGCGTGGGCGGGGTCGAAGCGCACCAGCCATCCGGTGGGCGCGTGCCTGCCGTCGGCGGCCGGGCTGTCGAAACTCGCGTCGAACTGGTCGAGTTGGTCCGGATCGAGCATCACCCGCACGGCCCGGATCTCTCGGCCGGCAAGCACCTCCGGATACAGCGAGGACTCGACTATGTAGTCCTTGGCCGCGGTCAGGGCGCTGACGACCTGGCTGTCCGAGAAGTGCGCGGTGCGCCGCGTGGCGGGCAGTGCGATGCCCTCGGCACCTATGGAGAACTGGGCCGCCGGACTGTGCTCGAACAGTTGCTCTGGGTCGATCGCACCGGGTACGGCACTCTGCGGCGCGAGCGGGATCACCGTGATCCGCAGCGGCTCGGGGGCCAACTCGGCGACCGGGCTCTCGTAGGGGTTCCGTACACCCATGTAGATCGCGGTGCCGAAGGCGAGAGCGACCAGCAGGACGAGGATCAGCGCCTGCCGGGACAGCCCCCGGTGCAGGGGCTGGCGACGGCGTACGGCGGGCGCGTGGTCGTCCAGGCGCTCCTGGGCGGAGAACTCCTGGAGCCGGGCAGCGCGGACGAACGACTCGTCGAAGACGACGGATCGGTACTCGTCCTCGTCGCCACCAGGGGCAGCCTCGGGTGTCCCCTCAGGTGGGTCTCCTGATCCGCCCATACATTCAGAGTAGGTCTCCGGAAGCCTCGGTAAACGCCCCGCTGCACCACAAGTTCTGACAGGTTCTCACCAGGAGGGAACAGGGCGCCGGCGGGTTCGGGTCAGGGAGTCCGCGGGATCGCCGAGACGGCCGGCTGGGAGTAGTCGGCCGAGGCCGAGGGACTCGCTCCGATCCCCGGCCCGCTGCCCTGCTCAAGGCCGGTCGAGGCGGGCGGCGGCACCTGTTCCTGACGGCTGGACGACGCCCCCCGGTAGACCGCCGTGAAAGCCAGCGCGACCATGCCGATCCCCATCACGAGGGCGAGCATCCAGGCGACCGGGCGGTGCCATCGGGAGACCTGCTTGCCGTGGGTGCCCGGAGCGCCGTAGCGGCTCTCCAGGAACTGGGTGTCGTCCAGGTCGTCGAGATCCGGAGCGTGGCCGAAATAGGCGGGGTCGTCGGGTCCGAAGCCGTCTTCGTAGCGCTCGTCGTCCCCTCTGGGGCCTCTGGTGCGCGCCCGGCGCGCCTCGGCCTCGGAGGCCTCCGCTCTCGCCTGCGCGGCGGCCAGGAGGCGATCGACGGCGGTCGGCTCGTGCACCACGGCCGCCTGCACGAAGGCCTCGTCGAAGACCACGGAGGCGAACTCTTCGTCCGGCACCCCGCGGTCGTGGTCGTCGTCGGGCTCCCAGCCGTCAGGGAAGAACGGCGTGCCCCCCACGTCCTCCGGCACGTATCCAGAGTAGACCGGGGGTGTCAATTTGGGCAGACGGTAGGGAAATTCAGCTACCGGATGAGATGTGTTTCATTCACCGCGGGCCGCCGCCGGCCGCCGCCGCGCGCCCCGGCGGCCGGACCCCGGGTCCTGCCCGTCAGCGGCGAATGTGCCCGTCACCGGTGACGATGTACTTCGTGCTGGTCAGCTCCGGCAGCCCCATCGGCCCGCGTGCGTGCAGTTTCTGCGTCGAGATGCCGATCTCCGCGCCGAAACCGAACTGACCCCCGTCGGTGAAGCGCGTCGAGGCGTTGACGGCGACCGTCGTCGAGTCGACGAGCTGGGTGAAGCGGCGGGCGGCCTGCTGCGAGGTCGTCACGATCGCCTCCGTGTGCCCTGAGGTCCACAGCCGGATGTGCTCGACGGCCCGGTCCAGCGAGTCGACGACGGCGGCGGCGATGTCGTACGACAGGTACTCCGTCTCCCAGTCCTCCGGGGTCGCCTCGACCACCGTGGCCTTCGAGTCCTTCGCGTACGCCAGCACGCGCTCGTCGGCGTGCACGGTGACCCCGGCCTCGGCGAGCGCGTCCAGGGCGCGCGGCAGGAACTCGGGGGCGATGTCCTGGTGGACGAGGAGCGTCTCGGCGGAGTTGCAGACGCTCGGGCGCTGGGCCTTGGAGTTGATCAGGATCTCGATCGCCATGTCGAGATCGGCCTGCGCGTCCACGTACACATGGCAGTTGCCCGTGCCCGTCTCGATGACGGGGACGGTCGACTCCTGGACGACGGTCCGGATCAGGGAGGCGCCACCGCGCGGGATCAGTACGTCGACCAGGCCACGGGCCCGCATCAGCTCCCGTACGGCCTCGCGGCCCTCGCCGGGTACGAGCTGGATGGCGTCGGCGGGCAGGCCGGCCCCTCCGACGGCGTCGCGCAGCACCCGTACCAGGGCGGTGTTCGACTCGAACGCGGAGGACGAGCCGCGCAGCAGTACCGCGTTGCCGGACTTCAGGCAGAGGGCTGCGGCGTCGACCGTCACGTTCGGGCGGGCCTCGTAGATGATGCCGACGACGCCCAGCGGGACGCGGACCTGGCGCAGGTCGATGCCGTTGGGCAGGGTGGAGCCGCGGACGACCTCGCCGACCGGGTCGGGCAGCGCCACCACGTCCCGGACGTCGGAGGCGATCGCACGCACCCGCTCCGGGGTGAGCGTCAGCCGGTCGATGACCGTCTCGCTGGTACCGGCCTCGCGCGCGCGGGCGATGTCCTTGGCGTTGGCCTCGACGATCTCGCTCGTACGGACCTCCAGCGCGTCCGCGACGGCGAGCAGCGCGTCGTCCTTCTCGGCCCGCGGAAGGGGGGCGAGGTCGGCGGCGGCGGCCTTGGCGCGGTAGGCGGCCTGTGTGACCGGGGACATCGAGTCGTACGGCGAAAGCGTGGTCATGGGGGAAGCGTAGTGCGCCGGACGGAACCGTCCACCGGCTATCCCAAACCCCGAGACAAGCCCCGCAGAGCCCGCAAATCCACCGGACAGACCCCAGAAGTGCCCCGGTGCCTCAGAAGGGGTGGACGCCCACCGGGGTCGCCGGCTGTGGGCCGAAGCCCTCGGCGATGCGGTAGTGGTAGGTCTCGCGGTCGATGACCTCCAGGCCGACGATCTCCCAGGGCGGCAGCTTCGCGGTCTGGCGGTGCTCGCCCCACAGACGCAGGGCGACGGCCGCGGCGTCGTGCAGATCGCGGGCCTCCTCCCAGTAGCGGATCTCCGCGTGGTCGTTGGCGTACCGGCTGGTCAGCAGGAAGGGATGGTCGTGGGCGAGCTGCTCCAGACCGCGCCGGACCTCCTTCAGCGGAGCCTCGACGCCGGAGACGCTGAGCGTGACATGCCACAGGCGCGCCACGTCCTTCGGCTCCTCGTACGCCTCCTCGTAGCGGGCGCCGGCCGCGACGCTCGTCAGGGCGCGCTCCTCGCCCACCTTGCGGGAGGCGGTTCCACCGCGGGACGCCGCCGCCCCAGGGCGCACTCGTCTCACGGCGGCCTCCTTCACCCGATGGTCGTACGGAATCTCCCTGAAACAGAGAGAAGCAGGTACGCACGCTTCATGGGGCACTTTTGCGGAACGTCCACCTCACGGCGGGCGGATTTGCGGGGCGTTCCCCCTGTTTTCGGCCTTTGCGGGACCGCAGCCGACGAGAGGGTCCACAGGTGACGAGCCGCAGGTCCTAGGGCCTGTGTGGAGTCGTGATCTGGTGAGCCCCCGGTGTGGGAAAGCCGGGGGTCCTGGAGTAAAACGGTGGGGTGTCTCGACCTCAACTTTCGGATGCCGAGTGGGAGTTCATCTCCCC
>NZ_JAAGLU010000539.1 GCF_010550245.1 Streptomyces sp. SID12501 | reverse complement strand
TTGAACAGGCTTTCGGCCTGGACCATGACCTGAACCCGGGGCGGCAGCGCGAGGCGCCGGCCGAGGGCGGTGACCGCCACCGGGTCGGTGCTCGCGAGGACCGCCCCGAGCACCAGCGCCATCTGCCAGGACAGTGGAGTCAGGGCGCAGGCCACGTACCCCACGACGGCGGCCGAGGCCAGTACGAGGCCCACCGCGAGCACGGACACCGGCTTCCACACCGCACGCAGCTCGCGCCACGGCATCTCCTCGGCGCTGGCGTACAGCAGGGGCGGCAGGACGACGAGGCCGATGAGCTCGGGGGTGATGTGTATCGCGGGAGCACCGGGCAGCAGGGCGACGAAGAGGCCCGCGACGACGAGCAGCGAGGGCGCGGGTATGCGCCAGCGGCGGGCACCGGTCGCCACGAGGGTGGCGAGGACAACAAGAAACAAGACCGTACCAACGCTGCGCATGCCGCCCCTTG
>NZ_JAAGLU010000538.1 GCF_010550245.1 Streptomyces sp. SID12501 | reverse complement strand
GTCCTCCTGGGACCGGGGCTACGGCGACTTCGCCATGCACCCCGACCTCGACACGCTGCGCCGCATCCCCTGGAACCCCGGCAGCGCCTTCGTCCTCGCCGACCTCGCCTGGAGCGACGGCACGCCCGTCGTCGCCGCGCCCCGGCAGATCCTGCGCCACCAGTTGGAGCGGCTCGGCGAACTGGGCTACACCGCGATGGTCGGCACGGAACTGGAGTTCATGGTCTTCCAGGACACCTACGAACAGGCCTGGAACGCCAACTACCGCGGCCTGACCCCCGCCAACCAGTACAACATCGACTACTCCGTCCTCGGCACCGGCCGCGTCGAGCCCCTGCTGCGCCGCATCCGCAACGAGATGCAGGCCGCCGGACTCGTCGTCGAGTCCGCCAAGGGCGAGTGCAACCTCGGCCAGCACGAGATCGTCTTCCGCTACGACGAGGCGC
>NZ_JAAGLU010000537.1 GCF_010550245.1 Streptomyces sp. SID12501 | reverse complement strand
GTCCTCGTTGATCCCACGCCGGCGGCCCGCCTTGTGCATGGCTTCTGAGTTGGCGCTCCGGAAGCTCAAGGTGACGAGGTGCTCCATGACCTCGGCGAGGCTGCGGAGCCGGACGCCGGTGGCGATGGTACAGCCGCGGACTGCGAGCAGCGGCCGCACCTCGCCGATGGCGCGGGTGATGGTGGACCGGTCGACACCAAGCCAGCCGGCCGGCACGTCGAGAGTGGCAGCGTGGCGAAGGTGGACGAGCGCGGCCAGGAGCCGGTCGACAAAGACCAACCGGTGCTTTGCTCCGGCGCCCACGGCCCGCTTGCGTGGCCTGGACTCCAGTCTCGCCTGGTGCCGTTCGTGCCATAACGGACCCACCTCGGCAACGAGTTCGGCGATCACATCGGTCGACAGACCAGTGATCCGCCGATCGCTGACGATCGCTGCACGAGTCGATGTCCCCACCACATGAACATGA
>NZ_JAAGLU010000536.1 GCF_010550245.1 Streptomyces sp. SID12501 | reverse complement strand
GGGGCCTCGATCGCGAGCTTCACGATCTGCGCACCGGTCGCCTCGTCGCCCTCGAGCACGAGGGTCTCGAACGCCTTGGCACCGGCCTGGATGAGTGCGACGCCACCACCGGCGACGATGCCCTCCTCGACGGCCGCCTTCGCGTTGCGCACGGCGTCCTCGATGCGGTGCTTGCGCTCCTTGAGCTCGACCTCGGTCGCCGCGCCCGCCTTGATGACGGCGACGCCGCCCGCGAGCTTGGCGAGGCGCTCCTGGAGCTTCTCGCGGTCGTAGTCGGAGTCCGAGTTCTCGATCTCGGCGCGGATCTGGTTGACGCGGCCCTGGATCTGGCCGGCGTCGCCGCCACCCTCGACGATCGTGGTCTCGTCCTTGGTCACGACGACCTTGCGCGCCGTGCCGAGCACCTCGAGGCCGACCTGGTCCAGCTTGGGGCCGACGGTCTCGGAGACGACCTGGCCACCGGTGAG
>NZ_JAAGLU010000535.1 GCF_010550245.1 Streptomyces sp. SID12501 | reverse complement strand
CCGTTCGGGTAGAGGTTCTCGTGGGGTACGACGATGTTGTCGCCGGCCGCCCAGCCGTACACCGCTTCCAGCAGGTTCATGTCGTAATCGGCGCCGGTGACGCGGACCGTGGTCATGTTGAGGTGACCGGTGGTCGGGTACGTCTTGTGCCCCGAGATGCTCAGGACCGGCTCGCCGTGCGAGTCGCCGAGCGTGTTCACCGTGGGGCCCGGGCTCATCTCGGAGTACGGGACCTTGATGAACACCCCGACGCAGAGCAACACGAACAGCATGAGGGTGGAGGCGAGCATCGTCGCGGTGCGGCGTGGCATGAATCGACAGTACGGGACGGCCTCGGAGGGCGGCCCCTGGGGCCGGTCCGTACGGGGGCCGGGCGCCGAACTCTCAGCGGATTCTCAGCTGGACCACCGGGACGCTCAGACGGCGTCGGAACCGGAGTGCGCCTTTTCCTTCGTCGGGGCCTGATC
>NZ_JAAGLU010000534.1 GCF_010550245.1 Streptomyces sp. SID12501 | reverse complement strand
GCCGCCCGGCTGCGGTTCGCCTCCACCCTGCCGGCGCTGCTGGCCGGCGGGGGAGTCGACACCTCCCTCGACCCGGCGGCGCTGCACCAGTACCTGAGCTGGCACGGCACGGTGCCGGCCCCGCGCACCGTACTGGCCGGCGTACGCAAGATCCCGCCGGCCACCGTCCGCGTCATCGCGCCGGACGGCACCCACCGGGACCACTGCTACTGGCAGCCCTCCTACACCCGGCACTCCGTGCTCGGCGCGGACCCCGCGCTCTGGCGGGAAGCCGTGCACGACGCGCTGCGCACGGCGGTACGCCGGCGCACCGTCGCGGACGTCCCTGTGGGCGTGCTGCTGTCGGGTGGCCTGGACTCCAGCCTGATCGTGGCCCTGCTCGCCGAGGAGGGCCACGAAAAGGTGCCGACCTTCGCGATGGGCTTCGAATCCGAGAACGGCGAGGAGGGCGACGAGTTCCACTACTCG
>NZ_JAAGLU010000533.1 GCF_010550245.1 Streptomyces sp. SID12501 | reverse complement strand
GCGCAGGACGCGCGCCTTGGTGTTGCGACGGATCTCGCCCGAGCGGACGAGCGAACCGGCGATGTTGCCGAACTTGGAGGAGCGGAACACCTCGCGCACCTCGGCGGTACCGAGCTGCACCTCCTCGTACTCCGGCTTGAGCATGCCCTTGAGGGCCGCCTCGACGTCGTCGATCGCCTGGTAGATGACCGAGTAGAAGCGCACGTCGTCGCCCTCGCGGTCGGCCAGCTCCTCGACGCGCTCCGCGAACTTCACGTTGAAGCCGATGATGATCGCGTTGTCGACCGTGGCGAGGTTGACGTCGTGCTGCGTGATGGCACCCACACCGCGGTGGATGACGCGCAGGTCGACCTCGTCGCCGACGTCGATCTTGAGCAGCGCGTCCTCGAGGGCCTCGACGGCACCCGAGACGTCGCCCTTGAGGACGAGGTTGAGGGTCTCGACCTTGCCCTGCTGGAGCGCCTGCGT
>NZ_JAAGLU010000532.1 GCF_010550245.1 Streptomyces sp. SID12501 | reverse complement strand
CCCCTCCCCCTCCGGCTCGTAGCGGTCGACCATCCACCACTGGGCGCCGCCCGCGCGCAGGGCCGCGAAGATCACCAGCCAGTTGGTGCTGAACCCCCCGGTCACGGCCCCGTACGCGAAGACCGCCCCGAGCACGCCCCACGGCACCGGCCCCGCCCGCCCGGCCGAGGCCGCGCCGAGGCGCCGCGCGCGGCGGGCGTCCAGCGACCACACCTGCGCGCACCGGGTCAGCACGAGGTAGATCGCCATCAGGTGGATGACGTTGTCCCCGCCGTCGCCCATGAAGACGCTGCGGTTCTGCAGGGACAGCACGCCGACCATGAAGACCACGGACGTCGCACGGGTGCGCCAGCCCAGCACCAGCAGCAGGCTCGCGAGCACGGAGACCGCGTAGACGATCTCGAACCAGAGCGTGGAGTCCGACCACATCAGGACCGCGAACGCCCGGTTCGAGGCGATGAGCCCCTC
>NZ_JAAGLU010000531.1 GCF_010550245.1 Streptomyces sp. SID12501 | reverse complement strand
CCACCGTGCGGCTCTCGGACTTCCGTGGGCAGAAGGCCGTCGTGCTGCTCTTCTAACCGTTCGCCTTCACCGGCGTCTGCACCGGCGAGCTGTGTGAGCTGCGCGATCAGCTTCCGCGCTTCCAGAACGACGACGTGCAGCTCCTCGCGGTCTCCAACGACTCCGTGCCGACCCTGCGCGTCTTCGGCGAGCAGGAGAACCTCGACTACCCCCTGCTGTCCGACTTCTGGCCGCACGGGGAGACCTCCCGCGCCTACGGGGTCTTCGACGAGGACAAGGGTTGCGCGGTGCGCGGCACCTTCATCATCGACAAGGACGGCGTCGTGCGCTGGACGGTCGTCAACGGACTGCCCGACGCCCGTGACCTGAACGAGTACATCGAGGCCCTCGACAGCCTCTGAGGGTCTCGGGCAGATTCCGTACCAAAACCGTGTACGAACGGGAACCCGTCACTAGGATCGGAACGTTG
>NZ_JAAGLU010000530.1 GCF_010550245.1 Streptomyces sp. SID12501 | reverse complement strand
ACTCTCTTTGGACCTGTCCACGGGTCCATTGTGGCGCCAGGCTCGACGGTATGAACACCTCAGCCCCTTCACACGCTTCACGCGCTTTGCACCCTTCACCGCCGCCTGCACAGCCTTCGTCCCCTTCGTCCCGGCAGTGGCGCGATCTCGCCCCCGGCATCGCCGGCATGGTGCTCGTCGGCAGCAGCGTCACCGTCTCCCGCTCCCTCGTGGACGCCCCGCTCTTCGGGGTGCAGGCCGTCCGCTACACGATGGCCGCGCTGCTCCTCTTCGGCCTGGCCCGCCTCGCCCGGGTGCCGATCAGGACCCCGCGCGGCCGGGAATGGCTGTGGCTGGCCGGGGTCGCCGCCACCGGGCTGGTGCTGTTCAACGTGGCCGTCGTACGGGGCGTCGCGCACGCCGAGCCGGCCGTGATCGCCGTCGCCGTGGCCTGCGCACCCGTCCTGTTCGGGGTGATCGGCCCGCTGAT
>NZ_JAAGLU010000052.1 GCF_010550245.1 Streptomyces sp. SID12501 | reverse complement strand
CCGGACCTGGCTGGCCATGCACTGGCACCGCTGGCGCACCCGCCACCAGACCCGAGCCCGAACCAGCCACTACCGCACCCGAACCGCCCGCGCTCACTCACCGTGAAACCACCGGCTGTAGTACTAGCCACACCTCGCGGCCGTCCAGGTCGGCGAGGGTGCGTTCACGGTGGGCGACGCGGACGCCGGTGCGCTGGGCGCGTTCCTGGATGAGGGCGACGGTGACTCCGGCCAGGACGGGGAGTTGTGGCGAGGGCAGGCACAGGGTGTCGTCCTCCCACCACAGGACGCTGGAGTGGATGCCCTCCAGGACCACGCCCGAGGGGGCGATCAGCACCGCCTCGTCCGCGCCCTCGGCGATCGCCCGTTGCCGTAGCCGGGCCAGGATGTCCAGGTCGGGGCCCTTGCGGCGGGGGACGGTACGCGGGTCGGACTGGCCGGCCGACCAGACCCGCACGCCGGTGCCGAGTGGTGGCGCGTGGCGGAGGAGGAGCCTCAACTCCCTTGATTCCGCGCCCAGTTCGACCCGGGGGAACCACTCCCCGGTGCGCGGCAGTGCGACGGTCATGTCCCGCCAGAAGTCCACCAGCTGGCGAAGCGAGGGTCCGCCGGAGTCGCCACAGGCCCGCAGGAAACGTTCCCGGTGGCGGCCGAGGCCGCGTACCCGGCCGTCGCGCAGCAGCCAGGAATCGGCGACCGCCAGTCGCTCACCGACCGTCGGCACGTAGCTCTGTGCGTCCGGCCCGGTCAGGCCCCGGCGCGGCGACCAAGCCAACAGCCCTTCGGTGGCTGTTGGTTGTGTTGCTGTTCGCGTCATCAAGTGCTCTTTCTTGCTTTTCCTTGATACCTCGGTCAGTACTTGCGGCCCGCCACCGCCGGTGCCCCGTTCCGGGGCCCGTACGGCGCGTGCTCCAGCCACGATCCGCACCACGGCAGCACCGGTGCGAGGGCCGCAGCCGCGCGCTGCTTGGCCCGGACGATCCGCCGCCGTGGCCGCAGATGGTCCAGCGCGTTGCCGGCGGCGGCGCTGTTGAACACGGCCGCGGCGTGCCGTACTTCGGCGAACTCCGCGACCGCTCCCACCAGCCCCGTCCTGGCCACCGCCGCGATCGCCTCGGCCGCAGCAGCCGCGTCCGCGATCCCGCTGTTCATCCCGCGGGCCCCGAACGGCGGGAACAGGTGCGCCGCTTCCCCGGCGAGCAGCACCCGCCGGTGCGAATCGGTGAACGCGTCCGCGACCTTGCGCAGGAAGCGGTACGTCGACACCCACAGGATCTGGGACCCGTACCCGGGTGCCTCCAGGACCGACGGCAGCCAGTCCCGTACGGCCTCCTCCGTGCCGTACGCCTCCTGCGAGTCGTCGTCGCGGCACTGGAGGTCGACCTGGAAGCCGCCGGTGAAGGGCACTCGCATCACGCTTCGGCCGCCCACGCCCGGGTGTTCGTAGTGGAAGACGCGCTCCAGGGGGAGTTCGGCGCCGGGGATGTCGGCGACGTCCACGACCACGTGGAACCCTTCCGAACGCGTGCCGTCCATGGTGATCCCCAACTCCGCGCGTACGGCGGAGCGGGCGCCGTCGGCGGCCACGACGTGCGTGCCGTGCCAGACGCCGCCGTCGGAGTCGGTGAGGGTGACCCCGGTCGGCGACGACCGGACGCCCGTCACCCGTACACCCCACGCGAACTCCACGCCGGCGTCCCGGCAGGCGGCCCGCAGCAGGCGCTCGGTGTCCACCTGGCGCAGGCTGGTGAAGGGCGGGGTGATCGCGGGCGACTTCGGCTGCTCGGGGAAGGTGCGGGAGTAGACCTCACGGCCCCGGTACAGCGTGCGCCGGGTGTGCCATGTCCGCCCGTACGACGCGAACTCGGCGGCCAGGCCCGGGCGCATCCCGTCCAGCAGGCGCAGGGTCTCGCGGTGCACGAACAGGGCGCGGCTGCCCGGTCGTTCACGGTCCTCGGGGTCCGCCTCCAGAACGACGACGGGCAGCCCGTGGGCGCGCAGACCGAGGGCGGCGGAGAGGCCTACGGGACCCGCGCCCACGACCAGTACCCGGTCGGTATCGGTATCGGTATCAGGGGGGTTCATGTGCGTGCGCCCTCGGCGAGCATGCGGGTGATCTCCACGCGCTTCACCTTCCACGTCGCCGTCATCGGCAGCTCCTCGAACCGCCACTGACGGGGCTCGGCCATCGTCGGCAGATCGGCGGTCGCCTGACGCCAGCGGTCCGGGTCCAGCGGCATCTCGTCCCGTACGCAGACCACGGGCACCGGCTCACGGTCGGCGCCCGGCACGATGACGACCTCGCGTAGCTCCTCCAGCCGGTCCATCAGCGTGTCCTCGACCTCCAGGTTGCTGTGCACGGAGTCGATCTGGTCGATCTCGCGGTCGATGAGGTACAGCGCGCCGAGCCTGCTCCGGTACCCCATGTCGCCCATCTGCCACCACCCGTCGCCGTCGAGCTGGCGCTGGTACTGCTCGCGCGCGCCGAGGTAGGTGAGGATGCGCCCGCGCGTACGGGCCTCGATGCGACCCGGTTTTCCGGGTGCGGCGGGCCTGCCGTTGTCGTCCGTGACCCGGACCCGGGTGAAGCCGGGTATCCCGATCCCGACCCGGCGGCCGTCCGCCTTCGCGACGCTGCGCCGGGTGAACCACTGGAACGCGACGGGCCCGGTCTCGCTCTGCCCGTACAGCTGGATCAGCCAGGCGTTACGGCGCTTCGAGGCACCCAGCAGCCGTCGTACGGTACGCGGGTGGATCGCGTCGAACGTCGACCCGTACGACCGTACGCGCGACAGGGGTTGACCCGGTGCGTCCGCCAACTCCTCCCACAGGACGAAGGTGTTGGGGTGGGTCTCGACGATGCCCGGGCGATGGCGGGCGAGCAGCGGGCCCACGGCGGCCGGGGTCGGGTCGGTGATCAGGAGCAGCGGGCTGCCGAAGTGCAGGAGCACGCCGAGGAGATGGTAGAAGCGCGAGTGCACGAACGACATGTGCAGCGCGGCCGTCTCACCGCGCGTGGGCCAGCCCATCGCCTGCTGCGGTACGAGACGGTTCCACATGGTGTTCGCGCAGTGCACGGCGAGCTTGGGGAGACCGGTGGTGCCCGAACTGTGGGTGATCAGGGCGGGTTCGCGGGGGTGGAGGCGGACGGCGGCGACGGGCTCGGCACCCGCGTACATCGCCAGCGGCTCGGCACCGGGCGCGTCGGCGCCGGCATCGGCGTTCACGGCGAGAGTCCGGCGTACGAGCGGGGAGAGGTCCAACTCGCTCAGCGGGCCGGTGAGTTTGGCGCTGTCGGTGAGCAGCCAGGGGCGGTGCAGGCGGGCCAGCAGCTGGCCGACGACCGGTCCGACGAGGCCGGGGGACAGCAGCACGGGGACCGCGCCGATCCGGGAGACGGCGCAGGTCAGCAGCACGATGTCGACGTTGTCCGTCTTGTGGACGACCACCTGCTCGGACGGTCGCACTCCGGCCGCCCACAGCTGGGCCGACAACTCCTCGACCAGATCGGCCAGTTGGGGATAGCTGAGGTTGACCCCGAGATCGGGGCCGACGTCCAGCGGCCGGTCCAGGGTGACGAAGACCGCTCCGTGCCGGTCGGCGGCCCGCCGGAAGACCGGGCCCAGATAGAAACCGCGGTCGGCGAGCAGGGGCTGCGGCTGTGGCATGCGCCCGTTCCCTTCTGAAGTACGGCAGGCAGTCGTGGAGGGTGTGGTGGCTGCGGGGGTCACCAGGCGCCCTGGCGGACCAGATGGCGGCGGAGCTTCCCGGTCGAGGTGCGGGGCAGTGACGGGACGAACCAGACGCTCCGGGGGACCTTGAAGGCGGCGAGCCGGGCGCGGGCCAGCTCGACGAGTTCGGTCTCCAGGCCCGCCCGGACCTGCCCGACCGGGACGACGAAGGCGCGCAGCCTGCTGAGGCCCCGCTCGTCCGTGAGAGCGGCCACGGCGACCTCCTTCACCGCCGGGTGGGTACGTAGTACGGCCTCCACCTCCAGCGGTGAGACCGTGATGCCGCCGACCATCTCCATGTCGTCGGCGCGGCCCAAATGCCGGTAGGAGCCGTCCGGTTCACGCACCGCCCGGTCCCGCGTGGCCAGCCAGCCGCCGACCAGTGAACGGGCGGTCTCCTCGGGCCGGTTGAGGTAGCCGCTCGTCACGGTGGGCCCACGCACCCAGAGTTCACCCTCGGCGCCCTCGTCGGCGTCGGACAACGGAAGCCCGGCGCGGTCGCGCAGCTCGACCTCGAAACCGGGGACGGGACGGCCGACCGTACCGGGGTGGTTGTGATCGAGGCTGTTGGCGCAGAAGGCGTGCCCGGCCTCTGTCGAGCCGATCTGCTCCAGCACCGGCGCTCCGAGCAGCTCGCCGACCTGCTGCCCGAGCCCGTCCGGCAGCCCCTCGCCGGCCGACACGGCGGCCCGTACGGAGGCGAAGCAGGCCTGGTGGCCGTTGCCCCGGTCGGCGACCAGGGCGGCGTAGGCGGACGGCACGGAGTAGAGAAGCGTCACCCGGTGCCGTGCCACGAGTTCGTCGACGGCGGCCGGGGCCGGACGCCGGTCCACCAGGACGGCCGACGAGCCGGAGAAGAGCGGGAAGACGAAGGCGTTGCCGAAGCCGTACGCGAAGTACAGCTTCGAGACCGAGAGAGTGACGTCGTCCTGGGTGATCCGCAGCAGGCGGTGCCCGATGAGGTCGTGGTAGGTCTTCGGGTCGCCGTGACAGTGCACAACTCCCTTGGGGCGCCCGGTGGTTCCGGACGTGTACTGCACGTACAGGGGCGTGTGCGCGTCCACCGGGTGGGCGCTGGTGGCCGGTTCGGCGGTGGGGGCGAGGGCGGCGAGCTGGTCGGCGCCCAGGAGAGGCCGCCCCGCGAAACGTCCCTCTCCTCCGTCGCCGTCCTCCAGGCCGGGACCGGTCACGCACAGCACGGCCTCGGCGTCCTCGGTCATGAACGCGTGGTCGGCGGACGGGAGTTCGGGGTTGACCAGGACGGCCACCGCACCGAGCCGGGCGGCGGCCAGGAAGACGGTCACCCAGGTGATGCCGTCGGGCAGCGCGAGGAGCACCCGGTCGCCGGCCCGCACCCCGTGCCGGGCGAGCACCGTCGCCGTACGGGCGGCCAGCTCGTGCACCTCGCCGTGCGTCCAGGAACGGTGCCCCTGACGGCTCTGGTGGAAGGCGGCCCGGCCGCTCCAGCCGCGCCGCTCGGCGAGGGCGGCGAGATGGGCGGCGAGGTTGCCGGGGGCATCGGCATCGGCATCGGCATCGGCGGGAGAGGGGGTGGGGGCGGACACGGGGGCAGAAGCCGGGGGAGCGGTGGTGGACGGGTGAGTCGTCATCGGGCGGCCTCCTCGGCGGCGGCCGACCAGGACGAGGGCTGCGGGAACTGCTCGTACTCCGGGTACTCCGGGTCCTCCTGGTGCTGCTGGTACTCCTCGTAGGCCCGCATCTGCGCGGCCGTCTTCAGCAGCATCTCGTCGTACTCCGCGACCGGGTCCGAGCCGAGGACGATCGCGCCGCCCGCGCCCAACTGCATCTCGCCGTCGGCGATCACGGCGGTCCGGATGACGATGCTGAGATCCGCGCCGCCGCTGCACCCCAGGTAGCCGAGGGCCCCGGAGTACACGCCACGGGCCTCGGTCTCCAGCGTGTCGATGATCTCCATCGTGCGGAGCTTGGGCGCGCCGGTCATGGAGCCGCCGGGGAAGCAGGCGCGTACCGCGTCCACCGAGTCGGTGCCCTCGCGCAGCCGTCCCTCGACGTAGGAGACGAGCTGGTGCACGGTGGCGTACGTCTCCGCGACCATGAGCCGGGAGACGCGTACCGTGCCGGTGCGGCAGACCTGGCCCAGGTCGTTGCGGAGCAGGTCGACGATCATCAGGTTCTCGGCGCGGGTCTTGTCGTCGGCGGCGAGCGAGTCCCGGAGGCGGTCGTCCTCCTCCGGGTCGTGTCCACGCGGGGCGGTGCCCTTGATGGGCCTGGCCTCGGCCATGCCGTCCCGGGTGATCCGCAGGAACCGCTCGGGGGAGGAGCCGGCCACCTCCAGGTCCCCGAACCGCAGGAAGGCCGCGTACGGTGCCGGGTTGACGCGACGCAGGACCCGGTAGTAGTCGTACGCGTCGGTCGGGGCGGGCAGCCGGGCCGCGTTGGTCAGGCAGACCTCGTAGCTAGTGCCGGCCGTCAACTCCCGTCGGCAGGCCGCGATGTCGGCGAGGTAGGTGGCCCGGTCGCGCACCAGCCACGGTTCCGCCGAGGCGGGGTCCGGGTCGGCGGCCGGTACGGGCAGCGGCGGCTGCTGACCGGACACGCAGGACAGTTGGGCCAGTGCGCTGTCGAGCCAGTCGGCGGCCTCCAGCGTGGCCTGCGGACTGTCCTCGGCCACGCAGACGGCGTACGTGTAGCCCTCCTGGTGGTCCACCGCGATCAGCCGGTCGGCGAACAGCCAGCAGGCGTCGGGGGTCTGGGCCTGGTGGACGCCTGGCGAGGCTCCGCAGTCGGCCTTCGTCTCGTACCCGAAGTAGCCGACGTAGCCGCCGGTGAAGTCGAAGGGCAGGCCGGTGGCGTCGACATGACGGTTCGTCAACTGCCGCTTCAGGTAGTCGAAGACGCTCGCCCTGACCTTGCGCGTCGGCCGACCGTCCCGCTCGATCTCACAGACGCCGCTCGTGACGTCGTACCGCACGAACTCGGCGAGCGGACCGGACCCGTCCCCGAAGAACGAGAACCGCGACCGCCCCTTCTCGACCTGCGAACTGTCCAGCCAGAACGCGCGCGACGAGTCGGCGTACATCCGGCCGAAGGCGGCCTCCGTGTCCACGGCGGTGGCGATCCGGCGGGTGTGCAGCCGGTGGGTGGGCCGCTGCTGCGGCGAGCGGCGCTGCGCGGGGATGCGGGCGGTACGGGGGATGAGTACCGGGGAGGAACGCTCGGGCATGGCCGCCGCGGTGCGGGTGACCGCGGTGTTCTTCGTACGGAGCTTGCGGGCGCGTTCCGCTGTGAGGTTGCGGAAGTTCATGAGCATGCGGCGCCCGTACTCGGTGAGGACCGACTCCGGGTGGAACTGCACTCCCCACAGGGGGCGCGTACGGTGCCGCAGGCCCATCAGGACGCCGTCCTCGGCCCAGGCGGTGGCCTCAAGGGTGTCGGGGAGCGGCTCGCGCACGGAGAGGGAGTGGTAGCGCACGGCGGTGAAGTTCTGCGGCAGCCCCTTGAAGAGGTCCCGCTCGTCGTGCCGGATCGTGGAGAGATGCCCGTGACGGGGCTCGGGGGCGGGCACGATCCCACCGCTCTCGCCGAGCGCGATGCCCTGGTGACCGAGGCAGACGCCGAGTACGGGTATCCGCGACTCGGCGAGTACACGTGCGCTGATCCCGAAGTCGCGGGGGGCGGCGGGGTGCCCGGGTCCGGGGGAGACGACCACGTTCTCGAACTTGTCGAATTCCAGCAGACTGTCGACTCTGCTGGTCAGCGTGTCGTTGCGGATCACCGTGGGCTCTTCGCCGTTGACCTCCGCGATCAGCTGGAACAGGTTGTACGTGTACGAGTCATAATTGTCGATGAGCAGGGTCTTCACCCGCGCCCACCTCCCTTGCATCGTTCATGTCGCCGTTCATGCGGTTCGCCTTTTGTGCCGTCCACGAAGTGCCTGGAGCGGCGGGTAGAGCCATTTCTTGAAGAAACGCTGAAGACGCGGCATGAGAATCCAGGTGACGAGTGCCGTCACGGCCAGACACAGCAGTAGAGTGCGAATGAGCGCATTTACGCCACCGAGGAACGGAAGAATGGTCAGATTGAATATGAGCACAGGCGGAAAAACCGCGCTCATATTCACGAACCACAGCTTCCATTTGTCCGGCGGGCGCGGTGGAGCGGCCGGTGCCGGGGTGGTGGCCTGAGTGTCCGTCTGGGATTCGAACCACACCTTGGAGCCCTGGACGGTACGGCGCCCGGCCTCCCGGGCGAGCCCTTCCGCCCTGGCCGCCCACTGCGCCCAACTGGCGGAGTTCTCCCAGGCCAGGGCCGTACTCTCACTGTCGAAGCGGTAGACCACATGCCACTCCGCCTCTCCGTCGACAAGCACTCCACCCCCCAGGAAACCAGGCTCACGCGCCCTCGCACGCAGCACGGCCCACCCCCAGGAGTGGAACTCGGTCTCGCGGCCCGGGATCACTTGATACGCCACCGTCACGGTGACGGGATTCCTGGTCACACTGTCGTATACGCAGCAAGAACCGATCACGCTCAAATCTTCAACGAAGATTTTCGAAACCTCCGCGAGGATGTCCGGAAGGTTACTTTTTATCGGCTTTTAGGTCGGCTTGCCGTGCTCTTTCGAGTGATACCCGGGGTAACTTTTCTGGAATTCAGGAAAGGGCTTGCCCGGAGGAGCGGGAAAGCTGCACGATCGCCATTCGATCGTCGTTCGACTGATGTGAGGGAGATTTCATGTCCAGGTACGACTGGGATATGACCCACGAAGGGATCGAGCGGGCCCGGTCCGTGATCGAACCCGTACGAAAAGAGGTGACCGCCCACCCGATTTACCAGCGGATAAACACCAGGGAACGCATGGCGACGTTCATGGAACACCATGTGTTCGCGGTGTGGGATTTCATGTCCCTGCTCAAGTCGCTGCAACGGGAGCTCACCTGTGTCGACGTCCCCTGGATGCCGCGCGGGTCGGAGGTGAGCCGGCGCCTCATCAACGACATCGTGCTCGTGGAGGAGAGCGACGAGCTGAACGGCGGCTTCACCAGCCACTTCGAGCTGTACCGGGCCGGCATGAGCGAGGCGGCGGCGGACCCGTCCCGTATCGACACGTTCGTCGCCCTGGTGGGAGAGGGGCACGACGTGAGCTCGGCGCTGCGGGTCGCCCAAGTCCCCGGTCCGGCGGCCGAGTTCGTCCGCACCACGTTCGAGATCATCAACGACAGGCCACTGCACTGCCGGGCCGCGGCCTTCGCCTTCTCCCGCGAGGATCTCATCCCGGACATGTTCGACCAGGTCATCAAGGAGGAGGGCATGGACCGGTTCCCCTTGTTCCGCGACTACCTGTCCCGCCACATCGAGGTCGACGGCGAGGAGCACACGCCCATGGCGATGCAGATGGTCGCCGACCTGTGCGGTACGAGTGACGCGCACTGGGCGGAGGCGGCGGAGACGGCGACGGACGCGCTGGAGGCGAGGGTGCGGTTGTGGGACGGGGTGTTGGAGGGGCTGTAGTGACCGTTTCCCAGCTCCCGTTTCCCGGCTATCGGCTCCCAGCTCCCGGTTCTCAGTCCCCAGTCCCCAGGAACGGGATCAGGCGGGTAGGAGCGGCGAGAGCGAGACCTATTCCGGTGCCTCGCCGAACCGGGCCAACGCCAGCGCTCCCACCACGGCAACCCCGAACCCCGCGACCGCCAGCCACCCCAACCCCTCCCGAGTGCGGTCCCCCAGCCACACCACCCCGATCAACGCCGGCCCGATCGTCTCCCCGATCACCATCCCCGCCGTCGGCACGGTCACAGCACCCCGCTGCAACGCCGACGTCAACGCGAGAAACGCCGCCCCACCCCCCACCACCAGGGCGTACACCGCCGCGTTCGCCACCAGCGCCCCCACCGACACGTCGTCGATGAGCCGCACCGACACCTCGACCACCCCGAACCCGAACCCGGCCGCCAACCCGAGCACCAGCCCCCGTCCCCGTTCCGGCAACCGCCCGCCCAGGAACCCCAGCGCCAGCACGCCCACGGCGGTCGCGAGCATCGCGTACCTCAGCGCGTCCGACCCCGCCCGCTCGCCCTCCGTCCCCGACGCCAGCCCCAGCATCCCCAGCCCGGCGCAGACCACCCCCACCGCGGCCCACTCCAGCCCGCTCAGACGCACCCGCAGCAGCCGGGCGGCGACCACCGCGGTGACGGCGAGACTCGCGGCCAACGCCGCGCCGACGGCGTAGATCGGAAGGGACCGCAGCGCGGCGATCTGGAAGACGAAGCCGAGCCCGTCCAGGGCCAGTCCGGCGATGTACCGCCACTGCCGCAACGCCCGCAGCAGCAATGCCGCGTCGCCACCCGGACCGCCGCCCCCGGAGGGGTCGGTACCGACCGCCGCCCGCGCGGCCACCGCCTGCAACACCGTCGCCGTACCGAAGCAGACCGCCGCGCTGAGCGCGCACACCATTCCAAAGAGCACAAAGCGACTCTAGGTGGACGGGGAGCGGGCGGGGGCAGGGGGTCACCTGAGCACCGGCCGCAGGCGATCTTTAAGCTGGGCCGACTCAAACCGAGCCGAACGCCAACGGGGAGACACGGACATGGCTGACGCACGCAGACAACCGGGCAGGAAGTTCCGCTCGGGCACCGTCGTACTCGGCGGCATGGGCCTGCTCGCCGCCGCCCTCACCGCCTGCTCCTCCGACGAGCCAGACAAGCGCTGCGTCGACCGCGACAGCTACAACGCGGCCAAGGGCTACAAGGTCGTCGCCGAGAAGAACTGCAAGACCACCACGACCGTCAACGGCGCCCACTACTACGGCGGTAAGAAGAAGTCCGGCTGGGTGAAGGGCGGTTCCTTCACCAAGTCCAGCAAGGGCAGCGGCAGTTCGAGCAGCAGCGGTGGCAGCGGCGACGACGACAGCAGCAAAACCGGCGTCTCCCGAGGCGGCCTCGGCGGCGGCGACGGCAGCTCGGGCAGCTGAGCCCGCCATGAAGCGTCGCACGATCGAACCCCGTCCCGACTGGCAGCGGACCGTCGAGGCGCAGGGGCTCATCTACCCGCTCACCCGCCACCCCGACGACTCCCTGCGCCCCTACTGGGACGAGAGCGCGTACTACGTCTTCTCGCTCCCGGAGGTGGAGGCGCTGGAGGAGACCGTCGAGGAACTCCACCGCATGTGTCTCGCGGCGGCCGACCACATCGTCACCGCGAACCGTTTCGCCGACCTCGGCATCACCGACCCGCGCATCGCGGCAGCGGTCGCCGAGGCCTGGCACCGCCGCGCCGAACTCCCGTCCGTCTACGGCCGGTTCGACCTCCGCTACGACGGCACGGGCCCCGCGAAGCTCATCGAGTACAACGCCGACACCCCCACCTCCCTCGTGGAGGCGGCCTCGCCCCAGTGGTTCTGGATGGAGGACCGCTTCCCGGGCGCCGACCAGTGGAACTCGCTCCACGAACGTCTGATCGCCGCCTGGCAGAAGCAGGCCGCCCTCCTCCCGCCCGGCAGCCCCCTCCACTTCGCGCACTCCGCCGCCGACGAGCTCGGCGAGGACCTGATGACCGTCGCCTATCTGAAGGAGACCGCGGAGCAGGCGGGCCTCGACACCGACTGGATCTCCGTGGAGGAGATCGGCTGGGACCCGCTCTCCGGCCGCTTCGTCGACAACCAACTCCGTTTCATCCGCAGCTGCTTCAAGCTCTACCCGTGGGAGTGGCTCACCACCGACGAGTTCGCGGACCACGTCCTCGACACCCTGGACAACGGCGGCGGCACGGGCAGCACCCTGTGGATCGAACCGGCCTGGAAGATGCTCCTCAGCAACAAGGCCCTCCTCGCCGTCCTCTGGGAGCTCTACCCGGACCACCCCAACCTCCTCCCCGCCTACCTGGACGGGCCACGGGAACTGGCGCACACGACCGGTTACGTCGCCAAGCCGCTCCTCGGCCGGGAGGGCGCCGGCGTGACGATCCACGAGCCGGACACCGCCCCCGCCCCCAGCGCCGCATCCGCCGCCACATCCGTCCTCGCAAGCGCCGAAGAGCCCTGCTGCTACCAGGAGTTGGCGCCCCTTCCCACCTTCGACGGCAACCACGTGGTCCTCGGCGCCTGGGTCGTCGAGAACGAGTCGGCGGGGCTCGGCATCCGCGAGTCGGCCGGCCCGATCACGGACGAGTACGCCCGCTTCCTGCCCCACGTGATCCTCTGACGCCCGCCGCACCTGTGCGGGCGGGCGTCGCTCGTATGGTGGACAGGGCGGCTCGGCCCTCCGGCCTGCCCGGTAGGCTGACCGGCGGGCCGTGACTGGCGCGCTGGGATGGGACCGACCATCGGGAAGCGGCCCCAGGACCCGTCGCAACCCGTTGCCGGGGTCCGTGAGTGAGTGCCGTGCGCCTGGGCCGAGCCGTGAACGCCGAACGCCACGTCCGGAGGTCCCCATGTCAGCCGAGCCCCTCTCCACCGAGCCCCTCTCCACCGAGCCTCTCTCCATCGAATCCACCGCCTTCCGCAGCGCCCTCGACGTGATCCGCGCCGTCGAGCCGCGCGTCGCCGACGCCATCGGCCAGGAGGTCGCCGACCAGCGCGAGATGCTCAAGCTGATCGCCTCCGAGAACTACGCCTCCCCGGCCACCCTGCTGGCCATGGGCAACTGGTTCAGCGACAAGTACGCCGAGGGCACGATCGGCCGCCGCTTCTACGCCGGCTGTCGCAACGTCGACACCGTCGAGTCCCTCGCCGCCGAGCACGCCCGCGAACTCTTCGGCGCCCGGCACGCCTACGTCCAGCCGCACTCCGGCATCGACGCCAACCTCGTCGCCTTCTGGTCCGTCCTCGCCGACCGCGTCGAGGTCCCGTTCCTGGAGAAGACCGGCGCCCGCCAGGTCAACGACCTCTCCGACGCCGACTGGGCCGAGCTGCGCCAGGCCTTCGGCAACCAGCGCATGCTCGGCATGTCCCTGGACGCCGGCGGCCACCTCACCCACGGCTTCCGCCCGAACATCTCCGGCAAGATGTTCGACCAGCGCTCCTACGGCACCGACCCGGCGACCGGCCTCATCGACTACGAGGCGCTGCGCACGTCGGCCCGCGACTTCAAGCCGCTGATCATCGTCGCGGGCTACTCCGCGTACCCCCGGCTGGTGAACTTCCGGATCATGCGCGAGATCGCCGACGAGGTCGGCGCGACCCTCATGGTCGACATGGCGCACTTCGCGGGCCTGGTCGCGGGCAAGGTCCTCACCGGTGACTTCGACCCGGTCCCACACGCCCAGATCGTGACGACCACCACCCACAAGTCGCTGCGCGGTCCGCGCGGCGGCATGGTCCTGTGCGACGACTCGCTCAAGGACCAGGTCGACCGCGGCTGCCCGATGGTCCTCGGCGGCCCCCTCCCGCACGTCATGGCCGCCAAGGCCGTCGCCCTCGCCGAGGCCAGGCGGCCCGCCTTCCAGGACTACGCCCAGCGCATCGTCGACAACGCCCGCGCGCTCGCCGAGGGCCTGATGAGCCGGGGCGCCACCCTCGTCACCGGCGGCACCGACAACCACCTCAACCTGATCGACGTCGGCTCCTCCTACGGCCTCACCGGCCGCCAGGCCGAGACCGCGCTCCTCGACTCGGGCATCGTCACCAACCGCAACGCCATCCCGGCCGACCCGAACGGCGCCTGGTACACGTCGGGCATCCGCATCGGCACACCCGCCCTCACCACACGGGGCCTCGGAACTGCGGAGATGGACGAGGTGGCCGGCCTGATCGACCGCGTCCTCACCGCCACGGAGCCCGGCACGACCAAGTCGGGCATCCCCTCCAAGGCCCAGCACATCCTCGACCCGAAGGTCTCGGACGAGATCTCCCGCCGCGCGACCGACCTGGTGGCCGGCTTCCCGCTGTACCCGGAGATCGACCTCGGCTGAGGCGGACGCGTCCCAGGAGGCGTAGCGGTCCTGGAGTCCCGCCGGGGTGCCCTTTCGAGGGCACCCCTCGGGCAGCGCTACAAGTCGATCAACTCCTGACGAGGCCCCGGTCGGCGTCCCTTGCCCCACCCGGTCGGCTGGATCCGCGAGGCGAACGGTCGAAGCACCAGCGCCAGAACCGCGCCGGCCGCCGCGCCCGGTATCGCCCACCACCACTCCGTGGCGTGGGCCGCGCGGGTCGGGGTGGCCGGTGCCGCGGTCGGTGCGGTGGCGTCCTCGGCCGCCGGCTCCTGCGGTGCCGGGGGAACTACTGCTGACCCTTCGGGGGACGCTTTGCCCAGCACTCCGAGCTGCCTGAACAGCGCGCGCAGCTCGGCCGGTCGGTCGGCCTTGTGCCAGTAGCCGGTCAAGGACTCCATGTCGTCCGTCGTGTGGATCCAGACGTCCTTGTTGTTGCCCGGCAGCTTCGGATAGACACGGTCGTAGCGCCACGGCGTTATGTCGTGGGCCATCCATGTGACGTTGATCTGCTGCCCGGCCTCCTCTTCCAACTCCTTGGGCTTTTCGAGGACGTCGGCGGTCGAGGCGCCCAGCAGGCGGACCAACTCGCCGTACTCCTCGTGCGAGTAGTACAGTGCCGCGCTCTCCGCGCTCTGCGGTGAGACCACCAGGACGCTGGTCGGCCCGCCCGCCACCGCGGACGGTGCCGCCAGCAGAACCCCGGCCAGAGCCAGAGCCAACGCCCCTGTCGCCGCAGCCAGTTCACGAATCCCGCGCATCCCAACCCCCTACCAACCAGCAGTCGAGCCGCGTACGAACCGCCCGCACGCCGCCTGTCACTTCTGGTACACCGCTCAACCCGCCGAGGTTCCCACTCCGCACCCACCGATCGACCTCATCGGCCTAATCGGCGGACTTCGCGATTTCCAGCGCCCGGGCCTGCGAAGCCACGCCCTCCAGTCGGAGCGTCACCGTCACATCCCTGGAGTCTCCCGGGCCCCCGGCGTCCCCGGTGTCGCCCGCCGCCCCCGCGTGGGTCCACAGCAGCGTCGGCCCCGCCGTCCGCCGCGAGCGGGTGAAGTGTTCGCCCGTCTCGTCCACCAGCCAGAGGCTCAGCAGGTGCGGGCGGGGGAACCACAGGGCAAGGTCCCGCGGGTTGCCGTCGGACGACGCGTCGCCGCTCAGCGACAGCCACGCCGGTTGCTCCTGCACCGTCTTCGTGAACCCGATGTCCAGCCGCGCCGGATACTCGTCGAGCCGGATCGTGCGTCCGTTCTCGTGCCAGCACAGGCTCATCAGGAACCGCCCTTCGGGCTCGCGGGTGACCTCCACGGTGTCCGGAGCACCGAGAGCGTCCGGCACGAGCGGGGCGAATCCGGCGCGCTCCTCGGCCTGAGCGAGCGACACCGACCGTCCGCATCCGGGCGCCTCGGCTCCCGGCGAGGGCGCCGCCGACGGGTCGTACCGCACCTCGACACCGCCGAAGCCGAACCAGTCGAAGACGGCGGCCCGGACCGGGGGCGTCAGCACGAGCACCGTCAGCAGACCGCACAGGGCGGCTACCAGCGTTCGCCTGCGCACCCGCGCCCAGCGCCGGACCGTCCGCCAGCGCTCGCCGATCCCGGACGCGCCGATCCCGGACAGGTCCGCCCCCGATGCTCCGGTCCTCGGCGGCTCGGCCACCGGCATGGGCAGGTGCTCGGCCAGTATCTGTCCGAGCACCCGCTCGACCATGGTCTCGGAACCGGCCTCGCCCGGCGCGTCCAACGACCGCCCGAGCGCCCGTAGTTCCTCGGGCAGCCGGGACACCTCGCCGCGCGCCTCCCCAGCCCCGCGCAGCCCCGTCCCACCGCCGGTCCCTCGGGAGCAGGCCCTCCACCACCCACCACGAGAGCTGCCCCGTACACCGGCACCGCCCGACGTCTTCGGTACGCCCGTACCGAAAGCCGCGCCCGAACGAGACGTGTCTTTGTCGCCCGCCCCCTGGCCGACGCCGCCCGGCAGTTCCCTCGCGCCGGCGCTGCGAGCGCCCCCGGAACCGGCCTCCTCCAGGCCGTCCGCCCCGTCCGCCGTGCCGCCCGACTGCCCGGCTACGCCGATACCGCGAGCCCCACTCGAACCGGAACCGGCCCCGGTACCCCCTGGGCTGTCCGCCCCCGGCCCCGGGCCCCCCGCCTCTCCGGACAGCCCGCCCTCGCCGCCGTGCACCTCGCGCCCCTCGTGCCCCATGCTCTTGTCACCCACGCTCACTACCTCCCTCCCCAGCCCCGTCCCGATCCCGAGGCCGGAAATCCGGCAGCAGTCGGCTCAGCTTCCGCAGGGCCCGGTTGAGGCGGGACTTCACCGTGCCGCGGGGCCAGCCCAGGGCCTGAGCCGTTTCGGGTTCGTCCATTTCCAGCAGGTAGCGGTAGATGACGACCAGGCGGTGTTCCTCGCTCAGCCGTTCCAGGGCGGACTGGAGGGCCGCGCGGCGCTCCGATTCCAGTGTCGCCAGCGCCGGGTCCGCCGATTCCGGTATCAGCGGCTCTGCGCCCACCAGGCATGCCTCCCGCCCGGCGAGCGTGCGCTGGCGCGCCGCCGTCCGGACTGTGTTCCTCGTCTCATTGGCGACGATCGACAGGAGCCACGGCTTGAACGCCGCGCCGTCTCTGAATCGCCCCAGCGCGCAGTACGCCTTGACGAAGGCCTGCTGCACCACGTCCTCCGCGTCCGCACCGGCGCCCAGAGCCGTGGCCGCCCTGAGTGCGAGAGCCGTATGAGCGCGGACCAGCTCCGCGTACGCCTCCGGCTCTCCGGCGCGTACGCGTGCGATCACCGCAGCCTCATCGACGATGCGGCCCCCCTCCCGCGTCCTCACATCTTTGGTACACCGCTCGACCCGGATCGGTTCCCACCCGCGTCCAAGCAGTTTCCGATCAGTGGTCGACCCGTGTCCGTACCCGTACCGGAGCGGGCCCCGATACCTGAGAGAATGGGGAGCATGGCTTCAGACCGTCCCCGCGTGCTCTCCGGAATCCAGCCCACCGCAGGCTCGTTCCACCTCGGCAACTACCTCGGCGCCGTGCGCCAGTGGGTGGCCCTGCAGGAGTCCCACGACGCCTTCTACATGGTCGTCGACCTGCACGCGATCACGGTTCCGCAGGACCCGAAGGAACTCACGGCCAACACCCGGCTGGCCGCCGCCCAGCTCCTCGCGGCCGGGCTCGACCCCGACCGCTGCACGCTGTTCGTCCAGAGCCATGTCCCCGAGCACGCCCAGCTCGCCTGGATCATGAACTGCCTCACCGGCTTCGGCGAGGCTTCCCGGATGACCCAGTTCAAGGACAAGTCCGCCAAGCAGGGTGCCGACCGGGCGAGCGTCGGGCTGTTCACGTACCCGATCCTCCAGGTCGCCGACATCCTGCTCTACCAGGCGCACGAGGTGCCGGTGGGCGAGGACCAGCGCCAGCACATCGAGCTGACCCGTGACCTCGCCGAGCGCTTCAACGGCCGCTTCGGCGAGACCTTCACGATCCCCAAGCCGTACATCCTGAAGGAAACGGCGAAGATCTACGACCTTCAGGACCCGTCGATCAAGATGAGCAAGTCGGCGTCCACGCCCAAGGGCCTCATCAACCTCCTCGACGAGCCGAAGACCACCGCCAAGAAGATCAGGAGTGCGGTCACGGACACGGACACCGTGATCCGCTTCGACCCGAAGGAGAAGCCCGGCATCAGCAACCTGCTCGGCATCTACTCCACCCTCACCGGCACGGATATCGCCGAACTTGAGCGGACATACGACGGCAAGGGCTACGGTGCGCTCAAGGTGGACCTCGCCGACGTCGTGGTCGACTTCGTGACGCCGTTCCGGGAGCGGACCCAGCAGTATCTGGACGACCCGGAGACGCTCGACTCGATCCTGGCCAAGGGCGCGGAGAAGGCACGGGCCGTCGCCGCGGAGACGCTCGCCCAGACGTACGGGCGAGTCGGCTTCCTCCCCGCGAAGCACTGAGAAGCGCCGACGAACACGAAGAAGCACTGAACCGTCGCCGCACGGGTACCTGTACCACCGCACGGCGCACGACGCGGCACCAGAGCGCTGCACATCACTACGGTTGCGCCTGCCCGCAGACCCGCCGTGGCCGTACAGTCGATAGCCGACCGGTACGAGCAACAGCCCATATGAGCAATACGGGCACCAGCAACACCGCACACGCGACACCGCACGAGCAACACCGGGACGACGAACAGGAGACGACGTGGGGACCGTAACGATCGGTGTGTCGATCTCGGTCCCGGAGCCACACGGCAGCCTGCTCCAGCAGCGGCGTGCGGGCTTCGGCGACGCCGCCGCACACGGTATCCCCACTCATGTGACCCTGTTGCCGCCCACCGAAGTCGACTCCGAGACGCTGCCCGCCATCGAGGCATATCTCGTAGAGGTGGCCGCCACGGGCCGGCCCTTCCCGATGCGGCTTTCCGGGACGGGCACCTTCCGGCCGGTGTCGCCCGTCGTGTTCGTCAAGATCGCCGAGGGCGCGGAGGCCTGCACCTGGCTGCAGAAGCAGGTCCGTGACGCCTCCGGGCCGGTGGCGCGCGAACTGCAGTTCCCGTACCACCCGCATGTGACGGTCGCGCACAGCATCGCCGAGGAGGCGATGGACCGCGCCTTCGCGGAACTCGCCGACTACGAGGCCGACTGGCCCTGCACCGGCTTCGCGCTCTACGAGCGGGGGCCCGACGAGGTGTGGCGCAAGCTGCGCGAGTACACCTTCGGCGCGGCCGTCGTCCCGCCTCAGGCGGCCCATGTGGACCGCGACACGCTTCCGACCAGGTAGAACCGGAACCACCAAGAACGATCACGGTCAGGCGCTTCCGGGGTACAACAATCACCATGGACTGGCTGAAGAAGCTCCCCGGCGTCGGACCGATCGTCGTCCGTCTGACGGTCACGCACGTGTGGCGGTCGTACGAGCGTCTCGACCGCGTGAAGTGGTCGCGACTGGCCGCGGCGATGACCTTCATCAGCTTCGTGGCACTGTTCCCGCTCCTGACCGTGGCCGCCGCGATCGCCGCCGCCACGCTCAGCACCGGGCGGCAGAACGAGCTCCAGGAGAAGATCGCCGAGCAGGTGCCCGGCATCTCCGAGCAGCTGGACATCAACGGTCTGGTCCAGAACGCGGGCACGATCGGGGTGATCGCCGGCGCCGTGCTGCTGTTCACCGGCATCGGGTGGGTCGGCTCGATGCGGGAGTGTCTGCGGGCGGTGTGGGAGCTGCCCGAGGACGAGGGGAACCCCGTCCTGCGCAAGGTCAAGGACACCGGTGTGCTGGTCGGGCTCGGCGGCGCCGTCCTCGTCACCATCGCCGCGTCCGCCGTCGCCTCGGCGGCGATCGGCTGGACGGCACGGGGACTCGGCATCGACGAGGCGGGCTGGGGCGCGGTCCTCCTCCGCCTCGCGGCGTTCACAGTCGCCGTACTCGCCGACTTCCTGTTGCTCCTGTACGTCCTCACCCTGCTGCCCGGTGTGGAACCCACCCGGCGTCGGCTGTTCGTCGCCGCGCTGATCGGCGCGGCCGGGTTCGAACTGCTGAAGCTGCTGCTCAGCAGCTATATGCAGGGGGTGGCGGCGAAGAGCATGTACGGCGCGTTCGGCGTCCCCGTGGCCCTGTTGCTGTGGATCAACTTCACGTCGAAGCTCATCCTGTTCTGCGCGTCCTGGACGGCGGAGGACTCGGCCGGAGCTTCCAGCCCGTCCGGCGATTGAGGACGAGGCCCCTTCAGGGCCGACAGCGGGGGTCCGGGGGCGCGGCCCCCCAGGAACAGGATGGGACGGGTAGGGGCGGCGGGGGCGCGATCCGCCGTCACCGCCGTCACCGCCGTCACCGCCGGCGCAGCGGCCACCGCCGGTTGATCAGAAACGCGCCCCCCGCCAGCAGCACCACCACACCACCGGTGATCCCGAGCGCGACGCCCATCCCGCCCCGGTCCGTCCCGGACTCGGCGGACGCCTTCGTGACCGGGGACGCGGAGGAATCACCCTTGCCGGACCCGTCGCCCGACCCGCCCCCCGCCTCTCCGGAGTCGGAACCGGAGTCCGGGCCGTCGGTCGAGCCGGGCTGGGCACTGGCCCCCTCCGCCCCCTTGGGCGCGACCAGTTCACCCACCGGCTGCACCTTCCCGGCTGCCTTGAAGCCCCAGTCGAGGAGCCGTGCGGTCTCCTTGTAGACCTCGTTGTGCTCGCTCTTCTCCGGGTTCATGACCGTGACCAGCAGCACCTTGCCACCCCGCTCGGCCACCCCCGTGAAGGTCGCGCCCGCGTTGGTGGTGTTGCCGTTCTTCACGCCCGCGATGCCCTGGTACACAGGGACGTCCGAGGCACCGGCGAGCAGCCGGTTGGTGTTCTGGATCTCGAAGGACCCGCGGACCAGCTTGCCCTTCTTGTTCTTCTTCGTCTCGCCGGGGAACTTGGCCGAAACAGTCGAGCAGTACTCGCGGAAGTCCTTCTTCTGCAGCCCGGAGCGGGCGAACAGCGTCAGGTCGTACGCCGACGACACCTGCCCCGGCTCGTCGTAGCCGTCGGGGCTCACCACGTTCGTGTCGAGGGCCTGGAGCTCCTCCGCGTGCTCGTTCATCTCCTTGACCGTGGCGGCGACGCCACCGTTCATGTGGGAGAGCACGTGCACCGCGTCGTTGCCGGAGCGCAGGAAGACGCCGAGCCACAGGTCGTGGACCGTGTACGTCTCCTTCTCCTTGACGCCGACCATGCTGGAGCCGGCGCCGACGTCCGCCAGGTCGGCGTACGTGACCTTGTGCTTCAGCGTCCTGGGGAACTTGGGCAGCACGGTGTCGGCGAACAGCATCTTCAGGGTGCTCGCCGGGGGCAGCCGCCAGTGCGCGTTGTGGGCGGCGAGCACATCGCCGGACTCGGCGTCCGAGACGATCCACGAGCGGGCGCTGATGTCCTTGGGGATCACCGGCACCCCGTCGGAGAGGTTCACCTGCGTCCCGGCCTGCCCGAGCCGCTCCCCGCCCACGGCCGACATCTTCGCCGGGGGAGTCACCGACGGTGAGGCGCTCGGCGTCGGCTTGGGGGCCGCGAACGCCGGGACGGGCGCGGTCAGCGCGGCGGACAACAGGGTGGCGGAGGTGACCAGCAAGGCTCGCTTGGCGGTCTTTTTCGAGGCGGACACGTCGGAGAACGTACATGTACCGGCCCGTGAAGTCGTACCGCCCCCGGGACGAACCCGCGAACCGCCCTCCCCACCCCGGCCGCGGGCCCCGGTACCGGGCGGCGATACTGAACCCATGAAGCTCAGCCGCCCCGTCTCCTGGTTCCTGCTCGCCTTCGGGGTGTGGAGCTGGGTCATCTGGGTCACTTTCATCAAGAATCTGGTCAAGGACGGCAGCGGGCTCGCGTTCGATGACGCGGGCACTCCGACGGCGTACTTCTGGGTGCATCTGGTGCTGGCCGTCGTCTCGTTCGTATTGGGGACGATCGTCGGGGGCATCGGGTTGCGCGGACTGCGCGCTTTGCGCCAGACCTCATAACGGGGGACACACCCGCATGGTCATCGTTTTCCTGCTCGTCGCCGTCGCCGCTCTGGTGGGGCTGCACCGGTACGTCTGGCGACGCCTGGTGCGCGACACGACCCCCGGCCCCGGCCTCGCCCGCCGCGTCGGCACGGTGGTGTTCGTCGCCCTGCCCGTCATGATGGTCGCGGCCCTGGCCGCCGAGCGTGGCGGCGCGCCCTTCTGGCTCCAGCGCACGCTGGCCTGGCCGGGTTTCCTGTGGCTGGCCCTGTTCGTGTACCTGGGGCTGGCCCTGATCGCGGGCGAGCTCGTACGGCCATTGCTGCGACGGTTCCTGGAGCGGCGCCGGCCGGCCGCGGCACCCGTATCGCCGCCCGTACCGCTCCGGAAGGCGGAGACCGTCCCGGCGGGAGCGTCCGAGACCCCGGAAGCCGCCCCCGAGACCCCGGATTCCCCCCGTCTTCTCGCCGCCCCCTCCCGGCGTCTCTTCGTCTCGCGTGTCGTGGCCGGTGCCGCAGCCGCTACCGCCGCCGGGACCGTCGGATACGGCACGTACGGCGTCGTACGCGGCCCTCGCGTGAAGCGCGTCACCGTGCCGCTGGCCAAACTCCCGCGCGGCGCCCACGGGTTCAGGATCGCCGTCGTCAGCGACATCCACCTCGGGCCCGTCCTCGGCCGGGGTTTCGCGCAGAAGGTCGTCGACACGATCAACTCCACCCAGCCCGATCTGATCGCTGTCGTCGGCGACCTGGTCGACGGCAGCGTCGAGGACCTCGGTCCGGCAGCCGCACCTCTCGCCCAACTCCGGGCGCGGCACGGGGCGTTCTTCGTGACGGGCAACCACGAGTACTTCTCCGGCGCCGAGCAGTGGGTCGAGGAGGTACGGCGGCTCGGTCTGCGCCCGCTGGAGAACGCGCGCGTCGAACTGCCCGCCTTCGACCTCGCCGGTGTCAACGACATCGCCGGTGAGAGCGAGGGCCAGGGCCCCGACTTCACCAAGGCGCTCGGTGACCGGGACACCTCACGGGCGAGCGTGCTGCTGGCCCACCAGCCGGTGCAGATCCACGACGCCGTCGACTTCGGCGTCGACCTCCAGCTCTCCGGCCACACCCACGGCGGTCAGCTGTGGCCCGGCAACTTCGTCGCCGACCTCGCCAACCCCACCCTCGCGGGCCTGGAACGGTACGGGGACACGCAGTTGTACGTCTCCCGGGGCGCCGGCGCGTGGGGCCCGCCGACGCGGGTGGGAGCGCCTTCGGACATCACCGTGGTGGAGCTGGCGTCCCGGCAGGCCTGATCACAGTCAGCGATGATCACGCCGGGCAGGGAGGTACGAAAATGCGGTCGACGGTCGCGTACTGGTCGGCGGTGGTCCGCCGTGTCGCGCCCGTCGCCGGGCTGGTCGCCTTTGTGGTCGGCGGCGCCATGCTCGCGGCGTCGCTCGTGGGCGACGGGGCGCCCGTCGCCTCCGCGCTCGGACAGAGCGCGCTCGCCGGGCTGATCTGCGGTGTCGCCTTCCTGCTGGTCGTACCCGTGCCGGACACGGTCGCCGCCGCCCGCACGGCCTCCCACTACGGGCTGTCGCTGGAACCGGCGGCGGCGCGTCTGCCCGCCGTCCGCCGCGTCACGGCCGACACACCGGGCGTCACGGCGTTCCAGCTGGCCGACAGTGTCCTGCACACCATCAAGAAGGCACAGACCCCGGTGATCGCCGAGGTCCTGGAGCTGGGGCACGGGAAGGTTTCCCTGATCTGCGGGACGCCGTACGGCCCTCGGGTCCAGGTGTCCATCGACATCGACATCGCCGTCACCGGGGGCAGTGCCGTCGCGGTCATCACCTGCCGGCCCACGACCAGTTGGAAACGCCTTGACAGCGGGGCGAGTTGGGTGATTGCGGGCACCCTGGAACGCCATGTGCGGGCGGCTCTGACCGAGCACTGACCGATCACTGACCAAGTGCTCACCGAGCGCTGACCGAGCACGGAAACCCGCCGGTAACAGGTCGTCGGTAACGTCTTTCCCATCTCGCAAGAAGCCCCTTCCCCGACGTCAAACACCTGTGATTAGGTGATCGACGCCACAGGGGAGTCGCCTGTGCAGGGGGTCTGGGGAGGGCACACCGATGCGCTCGGTACGCATGCGGATTCTCGCGGCGCTGCTCATTGTGTCGGCCGCGGGGGCGGTCGGCTGGCAGCTGAGGCCGACGGGGGCCGACCACGGCAGGACGATCACCGTCGGCACCACCGACGCCGTGACCGCCATCGACCCGGCCGGCGCCTACGACGCCGGCTCCTGGGCCCTGTTCAGCAACGTCTTCCAGTCACTGCTGACCTACCGGCCGAACGGCGCGGCCCCTGTCCCGGACGCGGCGAAGAGCTGTGGCTTCAAGGGTTCCGGCCTGCGCACCTACGTCTGCGTCCTGCGCGACGACCTCGACTTTCCGAGCGGCCGGAAGATGACCGCCGAGGACGTGAAGTTCTCGTTCGAGCGCGTCAAGCGCATCAACTCCGACGTCGGCCCCGCGTCCCTGCTCGGCACCCTCGCCTCGGTCGACGCCAAGGACCTGACGGTCACCTTCCACCTCAACTCGCCCGACGCCACCTTCCCGTTCAAGGTGGCCACCGGAGCCGGTGCGATCGTCGACCGTGAGCGCTATCCGAAGGACGGCCTGCGCACCGACACCGGCGCCGACGGCACCGGACCGTACGTCCTGAAGACGTATACGAAGGAGAAGCAGGCGCTCCTCGAACCCAACGAGCACTACAAGGGCGCCGTGAAGAGCACCGGCCGCCCCATCCGCCTGCGCTACTACGCCGATCCGCCGGCCCTCGACAAGGCCTGGAAGGCGAAGCAGATCGACGTCGCCACCCGCCAGCTGCCGCCCAAGGTCCTCGCGGGCCTCTCGCCCAGCGACCCCGGCCAGCAGGTCATCGAGGCCGACAGCGCCGAGACCCGCAACCTGGTCCTCAACGTCCGCGCGAGCTCCCCCCTCCACGACCCGCTCGTCCGCCGCGCCCTGGCCTGGCTGGTCGACCGGGAGGAACTCGTCGGCACGGTGTACCAGGGGACGGCCGAGCCCCTCTACTCGCTGATCCCGGCAGGCCTCACCGGCCACACCACCTCGTTCTTCGACGACTACCCCAAGTCCAGCGTCACACAGGCCCGCGCCCTGCTCACCGAGGCCGGCGTGGAACTCCCCGTCCGCTTCACCTACGGCTACGCCAAGGGGCGCGGCGTCGCCGCCGAGGAGGCCGCCCTGCTCAAGCGGCAGCTGGAGAAGGGCGGCCTGTTCAAGGTCACCGTCAAGGGCTACGAGTGGACCGACTACCAGAAGCGGTACGCGGCAGGGAAGCTGGACGCCTACGCCGTGGGCTGGGTCGCCGACTTCCCCGACCCCGACACGTTCACCGGTCCGATCGTCGGCACGGGGAACAGCATGAAGAACGAGTACAGCAGCAAGAAGGTGGACCGGCTGATCCTGGACAGCCGCCAGTACGCCGACCGCGCCCGCGCCGCCCAGGACTTCCGCGCACTCCAGCAACTGATCGCCCGTGACGTGCCCGTCATCCCGCTGTGGCAGCGCAAGGAGTACGTCGTCAGCAGTGTGGACGTCGGCGGCAGCCAGTATCTCTCGGACGGCACCGGGGTCTTCCGGCTCTGGAACCTCGACTGGATCTGACCCCGAACGGCTGACGCGGACTAGGTGACGCTGGGAGGGTACCCAACGCAGCATCAGATGTGCTGATGGTGTGGACCGGGTGAGGAGCAGACGTGTTGAGGCGCAACTCCTTCCGGCTGCCCCGGCACCCGGCGTCCGTCGAGCTCGCCCGGCGCCGGGTGCACGACCATCTGGCCGACTGGGGACACCGCACCGACGGCCCGGCGCTCGCCGACGCGGTCCTGCTCGTCTCCGAGCTGGCGACCAACGTCGTACGCCACGGCCCCCTCCTGGAGCCGGAGTTCGAGGTCGCCGTGACCGCACTCTCCGACGGCTCCTGCCTCATAGAGGTCTCCGACGAGGGCACGACAGAACCCCGCCTCCGCCAGGTGACGGACTGGGAGGAACACGGCCGCGGCCTCCACCTGGTCGAGGACATCGCGGAGGCATGGGGAGTATGGAGCAGAGGACGACACGGCAAGACGGTATGGGCGCTGGTCACAGCGCCCCTTTAGGGGCGCCCCCGAAGGGGCGCGGGGCTGTGTCATTCTGCGGCTCCGCCGCGTGGGCGCGACCAGCCACGACGGACCGGCAGCCGACAAACCGGCCAACTCGCCCCCCACTCACGGACAAACAACCCGCTCAGGCAAAGTAACCGTCACAGCCAGCCCCTCGCCCCGCGAGGTCCGCACACTCACCTCCCCGCCGTGCGCCAGCACAACCCCCTGCACGATCGCCAGCCCCAGCCCACTCCCCGCGCCACCCCCCGCCCGGAAGAACCGGTCGAACATCCGCGCCGCATCCTCCCGCGCCAGCCCGGGCCCCCGGTCCGCGACACACAGCCGTACGACACCGTCCACCCGCTCCACACCGAGCCGCACCGGCACATCGGCGGACGTATGCGTACGGACGTTGCCCACCAGGTTGCCCAGGACCTGCCTGAGCCCCGACTCGTCGGCCCGCACCAGGATCGCCCCGTCGGCGGCCACACTGATCGGCCGGTCCGGTTCCTGGACCCGCAGATCCTCCGCCGCGTCCCGCACCAGGCGGCTCAAGTCGACGTTTCTCAGCCGAAGTTCGGGCTGCTGGTCGAGACGGGCCAGTGTCAGCAGCTCGTCCACCAGACGGCCCATGCGGTCCGCCTCGCCGTTCATCCGGTCCCAGGCACGCCGGCGTTCCTGCGGGTCGGTCAGCATACCCTTGTCGTACAGCTGGAGGTAGCCGCGGATCGCGGACAGCGGGGTGCGCAGTTCGTGCGAGGCGTCGGCGACGAAGAGGCGGAGCTGGGCCGCGCTGCGCTCGCGGGTGCGGTACGCCGACTCGACCTGGTGGAGCATGGTGTTGAGGGCGACCCGCAGCTGTTCGACCTCGAGGGTGGCGTCACGGCTGGAGGGGACACGGCGGGTGAGATCGCCCTCGGCGATGGCCGTCGACGTCTCGACCATGTCCTCCAGGGGCGCCATACGACGGCTCACGCTGAACATCGTGAGCACGGCGAGCAGCGCCAACAGCAGTGTCCCGACGGCGAGATCGAGCTTCAGGGCCTTGCCGAGGACGTCGTGCAGGGCGTCCGTCGAGGTGGCCAGGAGCACGGTCTTGCCGTCGGCGAGGTGGGCGGCGGTGACGCGGTAGGGGGCGTCCCGTACCCGGATGTCGTGGGGTTCGTCGTCGCGGGCGAGGGCGGCCGGGTCGGAGACGGCGGCGGCGAGGGCGCGCTGGGCGGCGGTGGCCTCGAACCTGGCGACGGGCATGGCCTGCCCTTTCTCGCCGACGACGACGAATATGCCGTCGGACACGAGGGAGTCGGCGTTCGAGAGGCCGGTGGTCCTGGAACCGGTGGCCGTGGAGCCGCCGTTCGTGGAGCCGGACTCCCCTGAACTGCCACTGCCACTGCCACTGCCACTGCCATTGCCACTGCCACCGCCGTCACCGTCACCGGAGGCGTGCCGATACCTGTCGGTGAGGGCGGCGAACGCGGTCAGCGAGTCGATCTGCTCCAGCGTGACCCGGGAACTGCCGATCGAGTCCCGGGAGCCCATCAGCTGGGTGTCGACGCTGTCCAGCAGATACAGCCGCATGCCCATCACGCTCACGGAGGTCGCCACGACGATGCCGAGGGCGAGCAGCACCACGTTGGCCAGCGTCAGCTTGATGCGCAGGGAGTGGATACCACGCTTGCAGTGGAAGGTGCGACCCCATCCCGCCCCGAAGGCGCGCCCCCATCCCATTCCGATCGCGAGGAGACTCATGCCAGCCCGTATCCGACACCGCGACGGGTGGTGATCACGGGCGGTCCGAGTGCGTCGAGCTTGTGCCGCAGATAGCTGATGTACGTCTCGACGATGGTCGATTCGTGCGGCGTGTGCTCGTACTGCCAGACGTGCCGCAGGAGTTGCTCCTTGGGCACGATCCGGCCGCCGTTGCGCACCAGGAACCTCAGCAGCGCGTACTCCGTGGGGGTCAGCTCGACGGTGCCGCCCGCGCGGTGCACGCTGTACGTCGACTCGTCCAGCTCCAGGTCGCCGTAGCGCAGCGGAGGCCGCTGGGGCAGCACGTCGGCGGGCCGGGTCCGCCGCAGCACGGCGGTGATCCGCGCTACCACCTCATCGATGTTGAACGGCTTGGTGATGTAGTCGTCGCCGAAGCCGAGGGCGCCGACGATCTCCCCCGGGGCGTCCCGCGCGGTCAGGAAGACGAGAGCCAACTCGGGCCTGCGGTCGCGCAGTTCACGCCCGAGGGCCCGCCCGTCGCCGTCCGGGAGCATGATGTCGAGCAGCGCGACGTCCGGGCGGGTGCGCCCGGCGAGCGTGAGCGCCTCGCGGACGGTGCCCGCGACCATCACCTCGAAGCGGTGGTAGCGCAGGGCGATGGCGAGGACGTCCGCGATGCTCGGCTCGTCCTCCACCACCAGCACGGTGCCTGTAGCGGTCATGCCCCCAGTATCGGCGGGGCCACCGGCAGCCGGACCCGGTTCGCGCTTTGGAGTTCCTTGAGAGTCATGGCCGGCCGGTGTCCACGCCCGCGCGTCACCACCAATCCTGTTGCCCAGGACCTGGGGGACCGACCAGACCGACCAACCTGACGAACAAGGGGTGTTGAGCGTGGAGACATTGGCGCGGTGGTGCTATCGGCACCGGCTGGTGGTCCTGTTGATATGGGTGGGGGCCGTGTTCGGACTGGGCTTCGCGGGCTCCGCCGCGGGCACGGACTACGCGAACACCTTCTCCCTCCCCAACACGGACTCCACGCGTGCGTACGACCTGATGGAGAAGGCCTTCCCGCAGAGTTCGGGCGACACCGACACGGTCGTGTGGAAGGTCGACGACGGCACGGTACGCGACGAATCGGTACGGTCCCGGATCGAGCCGAAGCTGGCGGAGATAGCGAAGATGGCGGGGGTCGGCGAGGTCACCAGCCCATACGCCGCCGACGGCGCCGCCCAGATCAGCGAGAACGGGCGGATCGCCTACGCCCAGATCACCTTCACCGAGCAGGCGAACGGGGTGCCCAAGGCGACGGTCGAGGACGTCGTCGAGACCGCCCAGGCCGCCGAACGCGACGGACTCCAGGTCGAGTTGGGCGGCCAGGCGATCGCCAGGACTGAGGAAGCGCCCGCCGGCATCGCCGAGACTGTGGGCATCCTGGCCGCTGCGGTCGTCCTGTTCCTCGCCTTCGGCTCCCTCTTCGCGATGCTGCTGCCGCTCGTCGTCGCGATAGCTGCCCTCGGCACCGGTCTGATGGCCACCTCCCTCCTCAGCCATGTCACCGACGTCCCCGAAGTCGCTCCGCTGCTCGGCTCGTTGATCGGCCTGGGCGTCGGCATCGACTACGCGCTGTTCATCGTCACCCGGCACCGCCGGGGCATCCTGCGCGGAATGAAGCCCGAGGAATCCGCGGTGACGGCGCTCAACACCTCAGGCCGAGCAGTGCTGTTCGCGGGCGGCACGGTGTGTATCGCCCTCGCCGGCATGCTCGTGATGAACATGCGCTTCCTGGACGGCGTGGTCGTCGCGACCTCCCTCACGGTCGTCCTGAGCGTCCTCGCCGCGACGACCCTCCTCCCGGCGCTCCTCGGCCTCCTCGGCATGCGGGTCCTCAGCCGCAGGCAGCGCCGCCGACTGGCCGCGACGGGACCGGAGTCGGCCGAGGCGAGCGGGCTGGCGGCGCGCTGGTCGTCGTACGTCGAAAGGCGCCCGCGCTCCACCGCGGCGATGGCCCTGCTGGCGATGCTGATCCTCGCGCTTCCCGTCCTGTCCATCCGGCTCGGCGCGACCGACCAGGGCAACCACCAGGAGTCGACGACCACCCGACAGGCATACGACCTGCTGGCGGAGGGCTTCGGCCCCGGCTTCAACGGCCCGCTCCAGGTGGTGGTGGCCAAGGGCGACGCGAACGCGCTGGTCGCGACGATCCGTACGACGGAGGGCGTGGCGCAGGCAGCGGCGGCGCCTCCGTCGCAGGGCATCACGGTGATCCAGGTCGTCCCGACGACGTCACCCCAGTCGAAGGCCACGGACCAGCTGATCGACCGTCTGCGCGACGAGGTCATCCCGGCCTCCGGGGCCGAGGCCCACGTCGGCGGGGTGACGGCGATCTTCAAGGACTTCGCGGCGGTGACGGGCGACCGCCTGCCGTACTTCGTGGCGGCGATCATCTCGCTGGGCTTCCTGCTCCTGATGGTGGCGTTCCGCTCCCTGATCGTCCCCCTGACCGCCGCGCTGATGAACCTGATCGCGGCGGCGGCCTCCTTCGGCGTCCTGGTCGCGATCTTCCAGTGGGGCTGGGGCACGGAACTGCTCGGCATCGGCAAGGAGGGCCCGATCACGGCGTTCCTCCCGGTGATCATGCTCTCCCTCCTCTTCGGCCTCTCGATGGACTACCAGGTGTTCCTGGTGAGCCGCATGCACGAGGAATGGGTCCACACGAAGGACAACGCACGGGCGGTCCGCGTCGGCCTCGCGGAAACCAGCAGGGTCATCAACTGCGCGGCCCTGATCATGATCTGCGTCTTCTCGGCCTTCGTCCTGAGCGGCGACCTGGAGGGCGCGATGGCGGGCATCGGCCTCGCCGCGGCGGTGGCGCTGGACGCGTTCATCCTCCGTACGGCCCTGGTGCCGGCCGCGATGCACCTGCTCGGCAACTCCAACTGGTGGCTGCCGACGGGCCTGGAGAAGCGCCTGCCGCACCTGGCGGTGGAGCCGAAGGAGGAACCGGAGACAACGGAACCCTTCCGACAGGCGGGCAGCGCCTCGGTGGTCCACGGTTACGTACGTGACGTCGAGGGCGCGCCGGTGGAGCGCGCGACGGTGACCCTCCGGTCGAAGGGCGGACGCCAACTGGACCGGGTCACCTCCCTGGCGGACGGCTCGTACATCCTCTCCGTCCCGGCCCCTGGCACGTACCTGCTGGCGGCGACAGCGCTCTCGTACGGCTCCCGGGCACGACAGGTGACGGTGGAGGACGGCCCGCTGGTGTACGACATCGAGCTGACGGAGGCGTCGGAGCTGTCGGAGACGTCGAAGTCGTCGGAGGAGGAAGCGGACGCGGTGAACTGACCTTCCCTGCGGCTTACTTGGCCTTCTCGCCCTTCCCGGGGTCCTCGGGAAGGGCGTTGGTCATGCCCGGCAGGAAGTCGCTGAACAGGTCGTGGACTTCGTGGACGAGCGGGCGCAGCACACGGAAGCGGGCCAGGGACACACCACGGGCGGTGAGCCGGGCGCCGCGCCCGGCGAGCCGGTAGGTGCGCTCACGGCCCTCCGTACGGTCGTAGATCCAGTACATGACCATGCCCATCTGGGACAGCCACATCAACTCGGGCAGCACGTCCCGGAGTTCCTCCGGAACCTTGGCCTTGGACCCGGCGAGCACTTCCCTGTGCACGTTGATGGCCTGCGTGCGCGCGTGCTCCGACTCGGGCGAGAAGGGGCTGAGGGGGCTGTTCGGGTCGGCGGCGGTCTTGAAGAACTGCACGGCGAACTCGTGGTACGAAGCGGACACATCGAGCCAGGCCCGGTACACCCCGGCCAGCCGCGCCTCCAACTCCGTCTCCCGGTCCAGGACTTCCCGCGCGGCCTCCTGGTACTCGCGGGCCAGCTGGTCGTAGAAGCCCTGGATCAGGTGCTCCTTGCCGGCGAAGTAGTAGTACGCGTTGCCGACGGAGACCCCGGCCTCCTTGGCGATGGCCCGCATGGTCGTCTTGTCGTACCCCCGCTCCTTGAACAGCCGCATGGCCGTCTCCAGGATCAGCGCACGGGTCTGCTCACTCTTGGCGGGAGCAGGAGCGGAGGGCTCAAGGGACTCAGGGGACTCGGAGGATTCGGGGCTGTCTTTCGCTGCTGACACGGAAGGAGCCTAACCAGTGGAGCAGGTGCCGCTGTCACAGCCGGGCTGGGTGCCAGGCGGGTTGTGGACCCACCCGAAGCGGGGATCGTACGACCACCCGTCGGGCCGCCGGTACAAGGGGCGGCCACTGCTGTCGGTACCCCACCGGCTCCCGCGCCACTTGGCGGCGGCGAGAACGGCACCCTTGGCGAGCAGGGCCCCGGCCGGGGTGGCGAACCGATGGGCGAGCGGCCGGTACTCACGCAACGCCCACAGCACGACGACCCAGGCACCGGCGCCGCGATAGACCTGCCCGGAGTCCCCGACGACGGTGACGTCGGCGAGGGTGGCGGAGTGGTCGAGGGTCGGAAACAGCGCTCGTGCCCGCTCCGAGCCCGCCGGAACCAACGCCAGCGGCACCAGCTGGGGCTGACGCGCGAGCCATTCGCGCACGAACGTGCACAGCTCGCACTCGGCGTCGTACAGGACGGTGAGCCGGCGGACCGGAACGCCCCCCGTGGCGTCCCGGTCCGCTCGGGCGGTGGTGTTGTCCCCCGACCCCACCGCTTCAATGTGGCTCATCGTGGTCACGCCCCGGCCGCGGGAGTGACCCAGCCCTGCGGCGCGACGGGCGGGACCTGCTCCCGCTCCATGACACTCCGCCGGCGGATCTTGCTGAGGACGAACACGTTGGCGAGGTGCATGACGCCCAGCACGAGCAGCACCACACCGAGCTTGGTCGAGAGCGCCTCGAAGACCTCCCGGGTGCTGGCGATGTCCCCGTCACCGCTGAGATAGAGGGCCACGAACCCGAGGTTGACGAGATAGAACCCGACGACCAGCAGATGGTTGACGGCATCGGCAAGCTTCTCGTTCCCCTGCAGCACATCGGCGAGGAAAACCCGCCCATTGCTGCTCAGGGTCCGCGCGACCCAGACGGTCAACGCGACGCTGACCAGCAGGTATATGACGTATGCGACGACTGTGAGGTCCATGTCTCGTCCTTCTCCCCGAGCCTCTTGAACGACTTGAACGCGTTCAAAAGTGCTTACGGGGGAGACTGTAGACCTGTTTTTGAACACGTTCAAGTAGTAACCGGGGTGGGCTGTCGGCGTTTGGACAGATGTGAGCGCCACACGCGAAAAAGAAGAGAGGGATGAGTGGTTCGACCCCGAACCGCCGTACCGCTGGCCGATCCCGCCCCCGGAGGGCTGGACCGCCGACGACCTCGACCGCATCCCCGGTCTCCCAAGGCACACGGAACTGCTCGACGGGAGCCTGGTCTTCGTCAGCCCGCCGACACGCTTCCACTCCCGCACGCTGCGCCTGCTGGAGCACGCTCTGCTGGAACAGGCTCCTGGCCACCTCGACGTCCTGGCGCGAATGACCGTCAAGCTGGACCTCAAGAACCGCCCCGAACCGGACCTCATCGTCTTCCCGGAGACAGCGAACGCCGGCCCGGACCAGACCTGGTACGAGCCGGAGGACATCCTCTTGGCGGTGGAGGTGGTCGCCGCGGACACCCGGGACCGCGACCGCGAGGTCAAGCCGCGCAAGTACGCGGCGGCCGGGGTGCCCCACTTCTGGCGGGTCGAGCAGGACGCAGACAAGGGGCTCCCCGTCGTCTACGTCTACGAACTCGACCCCGCCACCAAGGCCTACGCCCTCACCGGCATCTTCCACGACCGCCTCAAGCTGGCCGTGCCCTTCGACATCGACATCGACCTGACGGCGATCAATCGCCGCCCGGGTTCATGATCGCCCGGGTTCACGACCGTGCGAGTTCCGGCCGCTTCGTGTAATCGGTGAAGCCGATGACGTTGCCCCAGGGATCGGCGATCTCGACGGTCCAGCCCGTGGCCACGGACATCGGGGCGTCGAGCGGGGTGATGCCGGCCGTGGCCAGAGCGCGGGCCGCCGCCTTGGCGTCCGGCACCTCCAGCCAGATCCGGGGAGAGGCCCACGGCGGCTCCCGGTGCCCGAGCGCCTCCTCGACCCGCAGCAGCAGCCCCGGCGTCTCGGCCCCGACCCTCAGCACGGCGATCCCGGCCTCGTCGACCCGAGCGGTGACACCGAACCCGGCACGCTCGTAGAAGGCGACCGCCTCGGCGAGCTCACCGACGGGCAGCAGCACGTTGTCGAAACCGAGCAGTTCGTACGACTCGTCATCTGACATGGCGTCAGGGTAAGGGGATGGTCGGCGGAATCTCGGGAGGCTGGGGCGGGCAGACGGGCGCTGTGACGTACGTGATCAGGGAGTCCGCTTCGGCTGCCCGGCGTCGAGGATCGCAGCCACGTCGAGGGTGACTTTGGCGCCGATGGAGTCGGGGAGGGTGACGAGTTCGCCGGGGGCGTGGATGCGGTGACTGCCGTAGTCGTTCTCGGCCGCGTCAGTGAGTACATGGAGGCGCTGGTGCTTACGGTCGACGATGACGTAGACCGGGACCTTGGCGCCGGCGTAGGCGGCGACCTTGGTACGCAGGTCTGTCTGGTAGTTGCTGGACGTGACTTCCAGGACGAGGCGGAAGCAGATGGGGTCGTAGCAGCTGTTCTCGACATGGCTGTCTCTGTAGTCGGCGTCCACCACCGCGAGATCAGGGATCGCGTAGTCCTCCGGACCAGCGGGGAGCCACAGTCCGACTTCTTGTAGCACCCGTGACTCCGGTCCGTGCAGTCCTGCCGCCAGGAAGGGAACCGTGAGACTCGTCAGAGCATCTGCGTGTGGGCCGCCCGGGGACGGGGACACGAGGATCTGGCCTCCGATGATCTCGACGCGGTTGCCCGGATTGCGTTCCATGAGGCGGTGCGCCTCCGCGATCAGCGGACGGTCGCCATGGTGCCGCTCGACGGATGCTGCGGACATCACGTGCCTCCTGTGGGCCTGGCGTCGAGTCCAACATCGTAGGCCGTGAGGAACAGGTGTGTCCCCTTCAGGCCACGTCACCCGATTGTGTGCCTGGCACGCCGGAGGGCCCCGTTTCCGCAGGAAACGAGGCCCACGACGGTGTATTCGGTACTCGCAGCACCTCGACCGATCAGCCGACGGCGATCCGGTTCTGCCACCAGGGTGCCGCGCCGATGACCTCCTTGCCGGATCCCGCCACGACACTCGTCCTACCACCCGAATAGACCCGCACGGTGCCGTCGGAGCGTACGGCCCAGATGTCGGGGATGGAGTCGCCGTTGACGTCGGGCGTGCCCATCAGGTGCAACATGTTGGTGTTGCCCCAGCCGGCCGCGCCGTACTCGGTGTCGGTGCCTTCCTTGCCCAGTGAGGTCAGGTCGACTCCGCCGGTGGTGGCGGCGACGCCCTTTCGGAGCCACAGTTTGCCCGTGACGTTGTCCCGGAAGAGGAGGTCGGTGATGCCGTCACCACTGACGTCCCGGGCGATGACGATATCCCGGTTGGTCCAGCCCGACGTCGAGAGCCGGACCGTCCCGCCAACGGTCGCCCCGTGGTAGCCGGTGAAGGCCCACAACTGGTCGCCGATGGTGCCAATGAAGTCGGTGTGTCCGAACTCGGTGGCGAAACCCGCGGACACGATCTGGGTCAGGGTCGACGGGCTCGGCGCGCCCTCCGGCAGCAGGATCTCCCGGCGTTTGTCGATGTTGACGGCGCCGTACCCGTCGCCCGGGTACACCCACAGCTTCGAGCCGAGGCGTACGACGAGGTCTTGGAGCCCGTCGCCGCCGTAGATGTCACCGTTGTGGGTGATCAAGGCGCCCTTGAAGTGCCCGTCGGGAGCCTGGACGAACGGTGGCAGGTCGTCGCCGTTGGGGTCCTTGTCCGGGTTGCCCCGGTAGCCGCCGGGCATTGAGTAGTCGACGAGGTCGCCGGTGCCCTGGGTGAGGTCGGTGGCGGTGGCCTGGGAGGGATACATCCCCAGATTGCCGGCCCCGGTGACGACCATCATGTCGGCGAGTTTGTCACCGGTGAAGTCTCCGGGCGCGTCGGCCTGGTCGCGTGGCGTGACGTAGAAGAGGTACTTCGTCGGATCGGAGACATTGCCCGCGCCGTCCACGGTTCGGATGTACAGCACGTTCGGACCGGCGGCCGGGGGCTTGGCGTTCGCGAGGATCGCGCTGACCGTGACGGCGGTTCCGGCTGTGCGGTTGAGCGTGAACGCATAGCTGGGCGAGTTGAACCCGTATTCGTACCGCACCACGTCCGTGTTGAGGGCGCGCACCGTGAAGGAGCCCGGTGTGCCGAACTTCTTGGTGCTCCAGTTCGCGTCCTCGGCGCCGTTGCCGAAGCCGTTCTCATTGCCGTCGGCGTTGGGGAAGTCGGTGGAACTCACCTTGGGCGGCTTGGGTGCCGAGAGGTCGAGGATGAAACGGCACGGCGTCTTCGCCGGCGAGAAGCTCGAGGAAGTGCCCGCGTCGTCGAAGGCCCGTACCCGCCAGGAGTACAGGGTGCCGTTGGTCAGTTTGCTGGTCGGAAAGGCGCTTGTGGTGCGCAGCGCCGTCCCCTTGTCGCCGCCGACGGAGACCGTGCCTGTGGCGCCGAGCATGTCGCCGGTGGTACTCCACTTTCCGGTCGGAGACAGGTCGAAGTCCAGGTAGTCGAGGTTCTTGTCCTTGTCGGACGCCCTGGCGGTGAAGGTCACACTGCCGGCGCCCATACGGACGTACGGCTTGGTGGTGGTGCACTTGGCGTCGGGGCCGAGGTCGAGTGCATCGGGAGCGGTCGGCCTGCGGTTGTAGACGAGTTCCAATACGGGCGCGTTCTCGCCGTTGGCCTGGAACTTCTTCCACCCGTACTGGGAGTGCTCGTCGCTCGCGCGCATGCCGAAGGTGATGGTGTCGTCACCCTTGTCGGCACGCTGCTGCGCCGCCTTGCGCACGTCGAACGTCTCGTACGCGTCCCGGCAGCCGGACTTGTAGCCGTGGGCGAAGCTCTTGGTCGCGAACTTGTTGCCGTCATGCAGCCGAGGAGCGTTCTTCCAGTTGGTACGGGAGTTGATCTCGCCGGTGAGGTGCACGGTCATCGAACGGGCGCTGCACGACCAGGAGTACGTCTCCAGCAGGCGCAATTTCGCGCTCTCGATCTTCGTCCCCTTCAGGTCCTTGTCGAAGGCGATGTTGAAGTACGAGCGTGAGGTGCCCCAGGTGTCGGACTCGAAGCCGACGCGGGCCTCGTGCGTCCCGCCCTTGTTGAAGCCCTTGCCGTTGTAGAAGGTCGCGTTGGGGTGCCGACTGTAGGCCGTGGTCCAGTTCTGGGTGTGCTTCTTCACCGACGGGTCCACGAACACCGGGTAGGTGGTGGCCGGGTCGGCGAGGAAGTCCTGGTCGGGGGTGAGGAGCCAGTTCGTCCCGGACAGGTCGGTCTCGACCAGCTCGCCGTGTGAGTCGGGGGACGGCCCGTCGAGGGACGGCAGACTCAGCGTGGCGGCCGAGCCGGTCTGCGAGGGGGCGGGAGTCGGCTCGGGCGGTGCGGACGGTAGCGGGGATTCCGACACGGTCGGCGCGGGGCCGTCGGAGGCCGACGGCAGGTCCTCCGGGTCGGCGTCCGTCTGTTCGTCCGACTCGACCAACTCTTCCTCAGTCGCACTGGCACTGTCGCTGGGCGTGGCAACGGTCTCGTCGGTGGGGACAGGGGACTCGGGCGCCGTCGGCTGCGCGGTGGCGCCCACACCGCCGTCCGTGACGGCCGGCGCTCCGCTGCTGTCCCACATCAACGGGGTTGGCGACATGGCGACTTCGGCGGCAGAGGCGTTCTCTGCGGTGAGGATGCCGGTGATCGGGTCCAGCCGAAAGGTCAGGTCCGGGGCGCTGATGCCGTACGAGAGCTGCTGGACGTGTGGATCGGCGGCGGCCTGGCGGTTCTTCAGCACGATGAGCTGGGCGAAGCCGTCGTCCTCGGCGGTGAGGACCAGATCGGCTCCCGGGAAGATCTCCGGGTACAGGGCCCGCGAGCCGTCGATGATGGGGGCGGGAACGGCGCCGGGCCAGGTGAGCTGGATGTCGTAGCCCCCCTCAACGGTCAGAGTGACCAGGGGAGTCGCGGTCTCGTCCGACACGGCTGTGGTCGCGTTCTTGACTCCTTTGAGCAGAGAGACCCGGCGTACGGTGCCGCGTGAGGAGCGCTCCTGCCCGCGTGCCTCGGCGCTCTCGGAACCGGCCGAGAACACGATCCGGGTGTTGGTGGCCTCGGGTTCCCAGCCGGCCTTGGTGCGGCGCAGGTCGTAGTCGATGGGCTTCCACTCACCGCCGACCTTGGCCCGGATCGGCGAGGAGTACAGCTTTTTGGCCATGCGGCCATCAGGCCGGGCCCAGGTGCTGGAGCGCGCCGTGCGCAGCGCGGTGACCTCGACAGGCTTCCCGGATTTCGCGGCGTGTGTAATCGCTGCGGCCTCGGTGACCGGTTTCGGGTTCCGGGCACGGTCTGCCTCACCGACGGAGTCGGCATCGTCCAGGCCGAGGCCTACGAAGACCACGCCGGTGGCGGCGAGGGCCGCAGTGAGTACGGCGGCGGTGGTCCGACTTCCAGGCATGCGGCGCCGGTCGCGCGTGCTGCGCGGGTTGCGCGTCATCGGGCGAGTTCCCCTTCCCCCTTGGAACCGGGCGCGAGACAAGGGGGCGCCCGGACCCGCCGATGATGGCCCACGAGTCGGCTGTCGTCACGCTTTGCGAAGGCGGGGTCGGATTGAGTACGTCAATCGCCGAGCACGTATTGGTGATTGCCTCCGCCCGCTGACAACTGTCTTGTGGCGCGATCCTGTGACGTCAAATCGCCATGAAACATCTTTAACTTCCCCGTTTTGGGCGGTATTTGTAAAGGGAAGTTAAGAATTGCGTAGTAGATCACAAAGGGGCAGTGCATTCCTTTACCTCGGGTAGGTCACACTCCGCCCATCACCAACCGTTGCAAGATGTTACGTACCGTGGCGATCATCACATCCGCACAGGTGATCTAGCGAAACACCACAGAGCCGTCACAGAATCTGCGACATCTGTTACGCCATCACGCGTGGTCCGCATCCTGGTCCCGCTTTACGTGGTCCGGGGGGATCTCGTCGTGTTCGGTCGCCTTTCGCCTGCCCGTCGTCGCCGTGCGGGTCATGTGCGCCGACTGCGCACGGCCTTCGTACCCGCCATCGGAGCAGTCCTGCTCGTGGGCCTGCTGCCCGCTCAGTCGCTGGCGGTGCCGCCAGACCCGACCGTTGCCTCGGAAGGCCGCGAAACGCTGGAGCTGGAGACGCTCGAAGAGGAGGAGCCCGTCACGGGCAAGGTCTTCGAGCGGGACCTGGAGACCTTGAAGGTCGACGTCCCCGAGGACCTGGAACAGGCACCGACAGGGACAGCTGTGGTGCCTCCGGCCGACACCGGGACGGTCAGCTTCGGCTCGGCCGCGAGCACTACCGTCGGACAGGCTGCGGCACGTGCGGGCGCGACCGCCCAACAAGTCGCCCTGACGCCTGTCGAAGACCTGCCCGTCAGCCTCGGACAGGCGCCCGACCAGGCGGCGCCCACCGGCACTTGGCAGGTCAAGGTCTTCGACCGCACCGCAGCCGTCTCGCAGGGCGTCGATGGTGCCGTCGTCACCGTCCAGGCCCCGGCGACCGGCTCCGTCCCGCTCTCGGTCAAGCTCGACTACACCAAGTTCAAGAACCTCTATGGTGCCGACTGGGCCTCGCGCCTGCGCTTCGTGCAATTCCCCGAGTGCTACCTGACGACCCCGGACGTCGAGGCGTGCCAGGAGTACGAGGAACTGGACACGGCCAACGACACGAAGGCCCAGGCCATCACGGCCACGGTCGACACCGCGGCGGACGGCACCGTTACTCAGGCTGCCGTTGCGGACTCTAGTGCTGGCGGGCCGTCAATAGCGCAGGTTTCCTACCGGAGTTCGGCGACTCAGGTCGCTGCCGGTGGCGACACCGCGGTCATCGGGGCAGTCGACTCAGGCGGCGGCGCTGGAGGTTCGTTCAAGGCCACACCGCTCGCCTCCAACGGCAAATGGGAGGCCGGCGGCTCCTCGGGCGCGTTCACTTGGTCGTACCCGCTGACCGTTCCGGCTGCCCCCGCAGGCCCGGCGCCTAACATCTCCTTCACCTACAACTCCCAGACGGTTGACGGCCGTACGGCGGTTTCCTCGGCCCAGGCCTCCTGGATCGGCGAGGGCTGGGACTTCGACCCCGGCCACATCGAGCGCCGCTACCGGGCCTGCCAGGACGACCGCAAGACGTTGAACTCCGGCACGCCAAACAACACGGCCAAGAAGGACAAGACGTCCGACCTGTGCTGGGTGTCGTTCAACGCGGTGATGTCGCTGATGGGCAAGACCACGGAACTGGTGCGTGTCGCCCCCCTGGACCTGGGCAGCAAACCGGAAGAAGACACCGAGATCTACCGCCCGCAGCAGGACGACGGCACCCGGGTCGAGCACCGGAGCGGCGGCAGCAACGGCGACAACAACGGCGAGTACTGGATCGTCACCACCACGGACGGCACGAACTACTACTACGGCCTCAACGCAGTCGGCGGCGGCCACGCCGACACCAACTCTGTCTCCACCGTTCCTGTCTTCGGCAACCACCTGGGTGAACCCTGCCATGTCCGCCGCCTTCGCCGACTCCCGCTGCGGCGCGGGCAAGAAGCAGGCCTGGCGCTGGGGCCTGGACAAGGTCGTCGACGTCCACGGCAACGCCCTGGTCGTCAGCTGGAACCAGGAGAAGAACTACTACGCCGTGAAGAAGAAGTTCACGGTACCTGAGCAGTACGACCGTTACGCTTACCCCACGACCATCGAGTACGGCATGCGCGCCGACCTGACGAAGCCGTCCGCAACGGTTGATTTCGGCGTCAAGCAGCGCTGCCTCAAGTCGGAGACGGTCTGTACGGCCACCAACTTCGCCAAGACGGACGACCCGGGTGCGTACCGCCCCTGGTGGGACACTCCCGGCAACCTCAACTGTAAGTCCACGTCGAAGCTGTGCCCCGCCTTCCCGTCCTTCTGGACGCAGTGGCGCCTGGACACGGTGACGACGAAGGCAGCTCGCGCTGCCCAGAGTGGCCTGGGCAAGGTTGACACGTACACGCTCCACCAGTCTTTCCCGGAGGACTGGTACGACACGTCCCCCGGCCTCTGGCTCAACTCGATCACTCGCCGTGGTTTCGCCCCCGGCGACACCACCGGCACCCTCCAGTCCGAGGCCGGCATCAGCTTCGCCCAGTACACCGTCGGTTCGACCTCGCCCCTGCGTGGCCGTCTGAAAGACCGCCAGCTTCCGAACCTGGTCCCCAGCGGCTCGAACGACCAGCGTCCCGGCTTCACCCGGCCTCGGATCGGCACGGTCGCCACGGAGTACGGCGGCGACATCGAGGTCGAGTACAAGGGCGGCTGCGGAACCGAACCGTCCACGGACAAGGGCAAGGACAACGGCACCTGTTACCCGGTCCGTTGGTCCCCCGACGGCGACGAGAAGACCCCCGCGAAGTCGTGGTTCAACAAATATGTGGTCCACTCCGTGACGGAAACGGACAAGGTCACGTCTCACGGCAAGCCGGTCCACACCAGGTACACCTACACGGACCCGGCCTGGTCAAAGTCGGACGACGAGTTCACGCGCCCCGCCCTGCGCACGTTCAGCGACTGGCGCGGCTACCGCCAGGTCGCGGTCACCAAGGGGAGCAAGTCGACCTCCCAGATCGGAGATCCGCAGTCCCAGTCGTACGGAGTGACCAGGTACTTCCAAGGCACCGGAGGTGAGGTGAAGGACTCGACCGGCACATACACGCTCCTCGCGGACGACGCACGGCAGTACGCGGGGATGACTGCGGAGACCATCAAGTACGCGAGCTCCGACAAACGGATCCTCAAGCGCACCCTGAACTACCCGTGGTCGAAACAGACCGCGTCCCGACCACGGGAGGCCGAGACCGGCGTGGACATGGACCCGCTGCTCGCCCACCGCAGCGGCATCAAGCGCACCGACGCCATCCAGACGGTCGGGAACAAGGCGCAGCCGACCAGCACGGACTGGCAGGCCGTGCGGACGCTGACGTCGGTCGAGGACACGTACGGCCTGCCGGTCCAGGTGGAGACGGCCGTGGTCAAGCCGAACGGGACGGCCGAGACTCTCTCCGAACGGACCTGCTCCAAGACTTTCTACGTTCACAACACATCCGCCTGGCTGATCGGCCTGGCCAAGGAGCGCCGCACTACCGCCACGCCATGCTCGGGCTACGACACGGGCGACCCTGTCACTCAGCTGATCAGTTCGGTACAGGCCGACTACGACAACCTGGCCCACGGAGCGACTCCGACTCAAGGCATGCCCACCTCGGTGGCCGAGATCGATGGGACAGGGACATCCCACTCGGTCATCACGAGAAACACCTACGACCCGCTGGGGCGGCTCCGCACCGTGACCAGCCCGGGCGTGGGTACCAGCGAGACCCAGTACACCCCTGCTGATGCGGGTGGTCCTGTTACGCAGATCAAGACGATCAATGCCAAGGATCACGCGACAACGATGGCCTTCGACCCGGGGCGCGGCCTGGCGCTCACGGTCACCGACCCCAACGGCCATGTCACGCGCAATGCGTACGACGCTCTCGGACGTCTGGTGAAGGGCTGGTCGACGGCACGATCTACAGGGACACAGACACCGGATGTCGAGATCGAGTACCAGGCCGCGATCGCGACGTCCGAGACGACACGCCCCGCCACGATCATGACCAGCACGTTGAAGGACGACGGTTCCTACAGCCGCCAGGTGACGATCTATGACGGTCTGATGCGTCAGGTCCAGACTCAGTCCGAGGCCCACGGCCCAGGCCGGATCGTCACCGACGTAACTTATAACGACCATGGCCTGCCCGACGAGCAGACGGGCGCCTACCTCGCCAAGGGCGAACCGGCCGCCGCACTCTTTGCCCCCAAGTCCAAGACGCTGATCCCCAGTTGGGTCAAACTGCGCTACGACGGGCTGGAGCGCCAGGTCCGCCAGTCGACGTACCATGACGGCAATTTCAAGTACGGGACATACACGACGCACGGCGACACCAGCACCTTCGTCGACCCGCCCGGACAGACCGCACCGTCGTACAAGACGTTCACCGACGCGCTCGGCCGGGTCGCCTCTGTCCAGCAGTTCACGAAGACCAACTCCAGTCAGTGGCGCACGACGTCGTACGAGTACGACGCCCGGGGCAACCGTGATCAGGTCACTGACCCGGCGGGCAACGCCTGGACCTACATGTACGACGCCCGCGGCAGGCTCATGTCCACCACCGACCCGGATACCGGCACCACCCGCACTGAGTACGACGAGGCGGACCGAACCAAGAAGCTGACCAACGCCCGCCAGCAGACGGCGTACATGGAGTACGACGTCCTGAACCGAATCACCAAGATCCGTGAGGGCTCCGAAACCGCCACGCCTGTTAAGGAGTTCACCTACGACTCCCTGCCCGGTGGGCTCGGTCAGCAGGCATCCTCGACCCGGCGCACTGAGAACGGCAGTTACATAAACCGCGTCACTGGCTACGACGTGGGCTACCGGCCAACCGGCCACGAAACGGTCGTTCCTCCCAGCAGCATGACGACGGGACTGGCTGGCACTTACGCGTATTCGTTCAGCTACACCCCCACGGGGAAGCTGTCGTCGGTGACGCTGCCGGCGGTGGGCGGGCTGCCGAGGGAGAAGGTGGTCACCCGTTACAACGGCGATGGTCTGGCGGAGTCGACGTCCGGTCTGGCCTGGTACACGTCGGATGTGACCTACTCGCCGTATGGCGAGCCCCTGCGCACGGTGTCCGGGGCGCAGCCCTACCGTGTCTGGACGACGAACTTCGTAGACCCGCACACCGGCCGTCTCCAGCGCACGATCGCGGACCGGGAGACCACAGGCCCGCACCGCATCACGGACGCCGCCTACTCCTACGATGCCTCCGGCACGATCACGTCCAACGCTCGCCTGATGCAGGACTCTTCGGGCGAGACCTGGGACACCCAGTGCTACACGTACGACGCGCTGGGCGAGATGGTCAACGCCTGGACGTCGAACATTAGGCCCGACGGAACGACCGGTATCGGCTGCAAGTCGGCGGGCGGCACGACGTGGGGCCCCCGCGACGACTATGCGCTGTCGTCGGGCCCGGTGGCGGATGCCCCCGACGCGTTGGCGGACGCATCGAACCCGGATGCCTCGCTGACCTCGACTCTGGCCGCGGCGGCTCCGGCCGAGGGCACGGTCGCCACGGGCGGCGCGTCCTACCGCCAGTCGTTCACCTTCGACTGGCTCGGCAACCGGACCACGCTGACGGAACACGACCCGGCGGACGCGAGCAAGACCGTCACCTTTCAGTACGGCTACGGCCACGACGGGGGCAAGCAGCCACACACGTTGGGCTACGTCGTCTCCAACCCGACAGGCCAGGGCAGCAGTTACCAGTACGACGCGACGGGCAACACCACCGTCCGTGACCTCGCCTCCACGACCCAGGATCTGACCTGGACGTCCGAGAACAGGCTTCAGACGATCACGGACGATGGCAAGAAGATGACTTACGTCTACGACGCCGACGGCAACCGCGTCCTGGAGAACTCCCCGACGGGCTCGACCCTCCATCTGGGCGAGACCGAGGTGACGACGGACTCCACCGGCACGATCACACGAGCCTCCCGCTCCTATGCCCACCCGGGTGCCCCGACGGTGGTCCGCACGACGAGCAACGGCGCGACGACGGGCCACAAGCTGAACCTGCTTCTCGCGGACCATCTGGGTACGGCGAACACGTCGGTAGAACTGTCGAGCGGCCAGGCGGTCACGAGGCGGGCGTTCAAGCCGTATGGCGAGGTGCGGGGCGCTCAACCGACGACGTGGCCCAACAAGCGCAGCTACCTGGGCGTCGGCATCGACGACGCGGCAACTGGTCTGACGCACATCGGGGCTCGGGAGTACGACCAGAAATCGGGGCGCTTCCTCTCGGCCGACCCGGTCATCGATCTCGCCGACCCGCTCCAGATGAACGGGTACGCATACTCCAACAACAGCCCGGTCTCCCACTCAGACCCGACGGGTCTGTGGATCGACGACGGAAGCGGTCACAGCGAACCACGTTCCAACGGATCTTCTGGCTCCGAGAGCGCGACCCCTGGTGGTCCTGCTGGGGAGACTGTATCTGGCGGGGACGGCAACACCACCGGGGTCGAACGTAATGGAGGCAGGACGAACCTCGGAAACTGCCTGTCGATGCAGTCGAGCGCGCATGACGCGGCGGTTTGCACGACTGGGTTCGCCGCTGCGAGCTGGGCGCAGACGAATGGCATCGAGGGATATGTGACCGTTGATGTCGGCCTTGGCGGGAGGGATGCCAACCTGATTCCGGGCGCCAAGGCCGATGGCTTGGGGGGTAAGGGCCATGCGGATGTGATCTTCTGGGCGAAGGGGGAGGTCTACATCTGGGAAGTGAAGCCGAACGCCAGCAAGACCGCGGCGAAGTCCAAGGAACACCAGTACTCGTTTGTGAAGGGCCCGCAGCAGCTTGAGCGCTACGTCAACAAGCTGCAGGAGCTTTTGGAGGGGCAGGGGGACGATCGAGAGGTCGATGTGGGCCCGGCGCTCACCTCCGGGAGTTTCATGTATGGGGCGAACAAAAAAGGGAGAGTGTGGTCCGATCAGAGCTACGAGGGGATGCGCTACTACGGAACCGACAGCGACAGGAGGAAGCAGAGGTCCGCAGTTCCGAGTCCCACGCCCGGGGCCAGCCCGAACGCGGAGGCAATCCCTCGCTCGTCGAGTCAGCCGACTGCTGGCCCTTCGCCATCAACCACGGGTTTCTACGAGACGCTTCCGCCGGGACAGGGATCGTTCTGGGGCACGGAGACTGCTCAGGTTCTGTCTGCTCTTGGGGGGTTTGTGCTGATGACGCCAGCGGGCCGTGGCATTGGTGCCGGGGCCACTATCCTCTATGAACTCGCTGCTTAGAACGTTTCTGATGGCTCTTGGTCGGCCGTTGGACATCGGGCGCCTCGGGAGCCGCCTCGTACGGACGTGCACACTTGCATGGGCCGTTGGGCCAGCTGAGAGACGGGTGCAAGAGCTGCCCGAATCGCATCAGAGGTGTCCATTGGCAGATGGATCGGGTGTGCACTGACGGCATACGGTGTGAACAAGGAGGTCTTCGGTGAGCTTGCTAGTGAGTGTGACCCTCGATTCCAGGGCGGAAGGCGGGGTGGGAAAGGGAATCGCGTCCTGGTTCGAGGCGGCTCTCGCCGGGCCGCTGGCGGAATTCCTGGAACTTGAGCGCAGAGACTCCGCCACATCACTGGCGACGTCGCAGATGCGGGAAAGTGAGAAGTTTAAGGAGTTCTCGCTTTCCTTGGGTGAATGGGGCTCGATGCGCCAGGAGTTGATGCGTGCCCCTGAAGTCGCGGATGTACTGATCACGCTCTCGGACTCGGAGCGGCCGGCGGTGCATGTACATAGTTCGAGTATTCTGGTGAGGCAGCCTAACGTCGAAATCCAGCTTTTGCTGGGCGGAGACAATACGTCGAGAGTCCACGACGTAGTATTCTGCACCTCCATCGTCAACTTCCTTGTCTCGGCGTTGAACTCGGTCAACCCCGCATTCGGTCGGGTCTGCGTAGGTGAACCGATGAAGCAAAAGACGAACCTCGATGCAGTCTTGAGGAAAAAAATCTGGAGGTCTGTTGCCGATGCGCGGCATTTCCTTCGCGGCTACGCTTGGGTCACGGTGTGCCCCGAAGAGCTGACTGAAGAGTTGGGCGGGGCTGACTCCTTGGAGCGGACCGGCGCCTTCTACCGAGTCGTCCCTCTAGGGTCGGGTGGAGCCGTCCTGCAGGCGACCGAGACGATCTCGGGGTACTCGGACGAGGCAATGCGCAGGACGTTCGATGTCCTGGCCCCGGTCCTACCTCCTGGCCTTCCGCGGTTCGATCCGGCAAATCCCGCGGTCCGGTTCGTTTCGGAAGATGCCGGTCAGTTTGGGCAGGGTGTCAGATAATCAAGTTCGGTCTGGCTGAGCCCGGATCCACCGGCTTGATTCCCGGTACCTCAGTACGGAGCCATCACCCGATCGCCAATCACTGTCAGGCCGACCTGAGCCGCCAACCATGGAGCGCGTTCGGCCTCGATCTGTTTGACGTGGACGAAGACCGTGTGGTCGGTCGCGGGCTCCTTCAGATCGAGATCGCGGACGTTTGTGCACAACGTCATGAAAGCACCTCTTGTGCCGCCGATATCCAGACCCACTTCAGGAGCCTCGGGTCAGGCGTTGAAATCCCATCGAACCGAGGCAGGGTTGTCCCCCACCGCTCTGAGGAACGGCTCCACCGCCTCGGGCGGCATGGCCCAGCCGCGCAGGCGGATGGGGAGACACGCCGCTGGATCGGCCCCTTCGTCCGAAGAGCCGTCCCGGCCCCCTTCAGCCCACCAATCGGCGTCCGGCATCAGTTCCAGCAACGGTGAAAGAACCTCCGTCGAAGAAACTCGAACATCGAAATCGACCTCGAGAGCCCGCAGGTCGGCGATCCTGAGCAACTGCTCGACAATTCGCAATCCTTCTGAGAGGTCCGCTGTTCTAAGGATGGGTTGCGCATACGAGTTGGACATGGCGGTATTCTGCCACTCGCGCGTCTTCGACCGGTGGGCCCCCCGACTGCTGCGTGCGTGTGCACGGGCAGGAGCTCAGTACGGAGCCTCCACCAGATCGCCGATCACCGTCAGGCCGACCTGAGTCGCGAGCCACGGTGCGCGTTCGGCCTCGACCTGTTTGACGTGGACGAAAACCGTGTGATCGGTCGCGGGCTCCTCCAGTTCGAGGTCGCGGACATTTGCGCAAAGCGTTACGAACGCGCCCCTGGTGCCGCCCGCATTCAGCCCCACTTCAGGGGCCTCGGGCCAGCCCGCGAAGTCCCACCGCACCGTGGCTGGGCTGTCGCCCACCGCCTTGATGAACGGCTCCACAGTCTCTGGTGGCATGGCCCAGGCCCGCAGCCAGATCGGGAGATGCTCCGACGGATCGTCCCCCTTCCTGGATGAGCCTCCCGCGTCTCCTTGTGTCCCCCACTCGACATCCGGCAGCAACTCCAGCAGTGCTGAAAGGGTTTGCGTCGAGGAGACTTGTGCCTCGAAATCGACTTCAAGTTCTCTGAGGTTGGCGATCCTGAGCAACCGCTCGACAATTCGCAATCCTTCTGAGAGGTCCGTTGTTCTAAGGATGGGTTGCGCATACGAGTTGGACATGGCGGTATTCTGGCAGTTGCACACTTTCGGCCGGTGAGCCACCCGACTGCCGTACTGCGGTTGGACTAGTACTACAGCCTCAGATCATGTGACTTCTGATCGTTGCTGACGTTGTCTGGACATGCTGGTTGATGTGAGTCTTGAGCAAGTCGATGGCTGGGCCGAGGAGTTGGCGGCGCTCACGGAAGGGCTGGG
>NZ_JAAGLU010000529.1 GCF_010550245.1 Streptomyces sp. SID12501 | reverse complement strand
GGGCAGGAAGTAGTCCTTCTGCTCCGGGGTCCCGTACTTCATCAGGGTCGGGCCGACGGTGTTGAGCGTGACCATGGAGACGGGCGCGCCGGCCCGGTAGGCCTCGTCGAAGAACACGAACTGCTCGTCCGCGCCCCGGCCTTGCCCGCCGTACTCCACGGGCCAGCCGAGTCCGAGCAGTCCGTCCGCGCCGATCCGGCGCAGGACCGCGCGCTGCGCTTCGAGGCCCTCGGGCACCCCGTCCGGCAGCAGGTTCTTGAAGTACGCGCGTAGTTCGGCGCGCAGCCGCAACTGGCCTTCGGTCGGGGCGAGGTGCACGGCGCGGGCCTCCCGGCGGGACATCGACAGAGTAAACCTGACTGTCCGTCAGATTTGGTGGCGATGTCAAGGTCGGGAACCGAGGCCGAGCGGCGGGCGCCGGCCCGCGCCGGACGGGCCGCGGCCGGCGGCGGACGAGCTGCGGACACGC
>NZ_JAAGLU010000528.1 GCF_010550245.1 Streptomyces sp. SID12501 | reverse complement strand
CAGAAGTGGGTGACGCGCCCGGGGGCCGTCTCCAGGACGACCGCCGATCCGTCCCGGGCCAGGAACGGCAGGTCCTCGTCCCGGTCCACGGGGCCGCCCGGAGCGCTCCGGGTCCAGCGGGAGATGCCCTTCTCGCCGGGGGCCGAGAGCTCGACCCGGCCGTCGGCGGTGGAGCCGGCGCTGATCCCCTCGAAGGCCTTGCTGCCGTGCAGGTCCTGCCAGTCGCCCCAGTCGCCCCTCGCGCCCTGGAACTTCAGGTGGATCCCGCGGCCCGCGTTGCGCACGAAGACGTGGGCCGCGCCCCGGGCGTCGACGGCGACGACAGGAGGTCCGCCCCGGTGGGACATCTCCGGCCTCCGGTAGAGGGTGCCGAGGTCCTGCCACGGCCCGAGCGGCCGGCCGCTCTGGTACTGCACCGCGTGGTGGTAGGTGACGGTGACGGCCTCGCCGTTCGGTGAGCGGCGCCGGC
>NZ_JAAGLU010000527.1 GCF_010550245.1 Streptomyces sp. SID12501 | reverse complement strand
GTCTGCGGCCGAAGGACCTCGGGCGGGCGACGCCGCGCACGTCCGAGCCCCGCACGCACCTGTCGATGGGCGAGCACCAGGCCCTCACGACCGCGCAGTGGGGCATCACGCGCGAAGCGCAGGACGAGCTCGCGCTGCGCAGCCACCAGCGCCTCGCGGCCGCGTACGACGCGGGCTTCTTCGACGACCTCGTCACGCCGTACCGCGGCCTGACGCGCGACGCGAACCTGCGCGCCGACTCCTCGCTCGAGAAGCTCGCCGCGCTGCGGCCGACGTTCGGCCTGGGCCTCGACACGCCCGCGACCATGACCGCCGGCAACTCGACGCCGCTCACCGACGGCGCGTCGACCGTGCTGCTCGGGTCGGCGGACTGGGCCGCGGCGCACGACCTCACGCCGCTCGCCGCGGTCGTCGACGCCGAGGCCGGCCCGGTCGACTTCGTGCACGGCGTTGACGGGCTCCTCATGGC
>NZ_JAAGLU010000526.1 GCF_010550245.1 Streptomyces sp. SID12501 | reverse complement strand
GATCGCCGACGGCGTCACGGTCCAGGGCTACCTGCACTGGAGCCTGCTCGACAACTACGAGTGGGCCAGCGGCTTCCGTCCCACGTTCGGCCTGGTCGGCTGGGACCCCGAGACGTTCGAGCGCCGCCCCAAGCCGAGTCTGGCGTGGCTCGGCGAGCAGGCGCGGGCGAACGCCCTGACCGTCCGCTGACGGTCGGGACGACGCCGGCGCACGGGCCACCCCTCCCGTGCGCCGGCGTCGGCGTCCCGCCTCCCGCTCTCACCGGCCGTCGACGTCGCGGCCCTCGCTCGCGCGCTTCCACCGCGCGAGGTGGTAGCCCCACCCCTGCTCGTGCTCGTCGGGCAGCGAGCGCGGGGTCCGTGCGCGGACGAACCCCTTCTCGGTCAGGTCGACCACCGTGGACGTCCCGTCCGCGGTCAGACGGATCACGACCTCGAGCGGTCCGTCCCACGTCGGTTCGGCCCACACG
>NZ_JAAGLU010000525.1 GCF_010550245.1 Streptomyces sp. SID12501 | reverse complement strand
CATCGAGCTCATGGGCGCGGGCACCCACCCGTTCGCGAGCTGGGCGGCGCAGCGCGTCACCGACAAGGAGCGCTACGCGACGCTGATCGACCGCACGCAGTGGTGGGGCCGGCAGATGCTCATCTACGGCGTGCACGTCCACGTGGGCGTCGAGGACCGCGACAAGGTGCTGCCGCTGAGCCGCGCGATGCTCACGGTGTTCCCGCACCTGCAGTCGCTGTCCGCGTCGTCGCCGTTCTGGGGCGGCAAGGACACGGGCTACGCGTCGAACCGGGCGCTGCTGTTCCAGCAGCTGCCGACCGCGGGGCTGCCGCCGCAGCTCGAGCACTGGGAGCAGCTCGAGCAGTACGTGGGCGACATGATGCACACGGGAGTGATCGACCAGGTCGACGAGGTCCGGTGGGACATCCGCCCGTCGCCGCGGTTCGGCACGCTCGAGATGCGGATCGCCGACGGCGCCGCGAACGTCCT
>NZ_JAAGLU010000524.1 GCF_010550245.1 Streptomyces sp. SID12501 | reverse complement strand
TACTGGCCACCCAGCTCAATCAGATGCCCAGGAAGAACGTTGCCGAGGTGCTCGCCGGGCGCGGCACTCACCCGATCCCCATGTCTGCGGCTCGCGGCACCGTAACCTTCACACCAGCTTCCGTCCGCAACAATGGCCTACGCGTGCCAGCCGGAACCCAGGTCACCACCCAAGTCTCCGGGGACTCCTCGCCGATCAGATTCTCGACCACCGCCCCAGCCGACCTCTCGCCGGTGACTCTGGGCGCCTGGGGGTTTCTCAGGGAAGGCGAAGCATCGAAAGTGGGACGGAGCGGCGACATCCCCATCTTGGAGCTGAGCCGCGCGGCCCCGGGGGAGTTCATCGTCGTCGACTTGGCTTTGAGGCTCGATACTCGTCTGGGCTTCGCGTTACTCGCCTAGGCTGAGGAGTGGGAGTGGGAGGTCTCGACGCTTGACGTAAGCGAACCCCCCTACCTCCCCTGCGGAAAAT
>NZ_JAAGLU010000523.1 GCF_010550245.1 Streptomyces sp. SID12501 | reverse complement strand
GGAGACGCCGTCGCACTTGGCGCGGGCGGTGTCGCGTGCGTAGTCGAGGAACGTGGTGAGCTGGGTGCGCTCGTCCCACGCGGGCGGCGTGTCATCGATTCTGGTCATCGCCCGAAGGGTTGCCGATCGGTGCGACCGGTGTCGAGGCATTTGTCGACGGTCGCGGCTGCGGCCGGGTGTCCCACCAGCCGGCGCACCGCGATCCACCGCCGCGACACGGTCGGCGTGCCCGACGAACCAGGGGACGCCCATCGGCATTTGCCGGACGGTGGCCGATCGGCGGCCTAACGTACGGATCAGGTGCTGCCCGCGGCAGCCACACGAGGAGGAACCTGTGTCATCGCCCTGTGACCCCGAGCACGCTTCCCCCGGAGATGTCGGCGCGGCGCTCATGATGATCGACTCACGGCTCAAGGCCGTCTACGACGGCAGGACCGAGACCGACCCCGAGCAGCGGGAGCTCGTCGACCA
>NZ_JAAGLU010000522.1 GCF_010550245.1 Streptomyces sp. SID12501 | reverse complement strand
GACAGCCGCCTCGGACTTCAGCAGCGCGTCGGCGGCGTAGATGCCGGCGGGGCCGGCACCGACGATTGCTACCCGCAGGGAGCGAGGCATGACTGGGTTCCCTTCGACCGAAAATCAGACTGATCAAGGCAAACCCTAAACTAAGGCCACCCTAACCGGGCACCCGCCCCTGGTTTATGACCCCATAAGCCGAACCTATGGCTTACCAAAGTCTGACTTTGGGCTGACGCCGTCGGCGTCGGCCGCCGGTCCGCTCAGAGCACGGCGATGCCCAGCGGGCGGTCGCCGGCGGCGGGGCGTCGGGCCCCGCCCGTGCTCAGGTCGACGACCGTGATGCCGTTCCAGTAGCCGTCGCGGGTGAAGCCACCGCTCACGTAGGCGGTCCTGCCGTCGCGGGAGACGGCCACGTCCTCGTGCGGGCCCTGGAGCGGATGGATCCGCTCGGTCCCGTCCGGAGTGCGGACCGTGAGC
>NZ_JAAGLU010000521.1 GCF_010550245.1 Streptomyces sp. SID12501 | reverse complement strand
ATGGCCGGCGACCGGCACGACCGCGACTCGCTCGGCGAGCTGTACTACCGGTACGCCGATGAGGAGGGCGACGTACACAGCAGGTCGATCGAACCTGCCGACAACGACACCTGCTACCAGCTGCCGGGCACGCGCAACCACCCGGCCTTCAAGGTGGTGAACGACACCGAGTCCCTCGCGCTGGTCTTCGGGGACCGCAACTGCGGCGGTGAGCCGCAGGAGGTGCTGGAGCCGGGCGACGAGGCACGGAACCTGAACGTCCGCTCCGTGTACTTCAAGCCGACCGACGGGAACGGCCACCACGGCGGCCGCCACGACGGCGACGACGGCCGCGACGACGACCGCGGCGACCACTGGGACGGGGACGACCGGTACTGATCGGTCCTCCGCACAACCGACCGACCGCGGGTCGCACCGCGCGCCACACCGGCAGGAGGGCCCGGCACCCCCAGGGGTGCCGGGCCCGCGCACG
>NZ_JAAGLU010000520.1 GCF_010550245.1 Streptomyces sp. SID12501 | reverse complement strand
CGCGGCCCACGCGTGGAGCGCCGGCACGTCCGCGCCCAGCGCGGCCCGCCACCGGTCCACCTGACCGTCCTCGCGGAACTCGGCCCGCTCGTACGCGGCGTGCTCGCGGCACAGCTCCAGCAGCTCGTCGAGCCGGTCCGTCGGCAGCGGCACGACCGCGAGCGCGCCGCTCACACCCACCCCTCGAACGTCGTCGCGAGGTAGTCGTCGAGCGTCTCGCGGTCCAGCCGGCCCCGCAGCATCACGGTCGTGACCCAGGCGTCCCGCTCGAACGCGACGACCTCGATCTCCCACACGCCGGGCTGCGGGTCCTTGTAGGACCGCGTGTCCGGGCGGCAGGTGTTGGCCGGGTTCTCGTAGTTCGGGTAGCAGTTGACCGTGGAGGTCGGGTCGACCGGCGTCCCGTACGGGTGCAGGGCGATGAACCGGGTCTGGCTGCCCGAGCGGCGCGCGCTGAGCGCGACCTCGCCGG
>NZ_JAAGLU010000051.1 GCF_010550245.1 Streptomyces sp. SID12501 | reverse complement strand
GGCTTCGGCGGTCAGGCGCCGGGTGCCCCGCAGGGCCTGCAGGCCGCCGGCGGCTTCGGTGACAGCGCCGGCGCCCGTCAGGGCCAGGACGCCTTCGGCAACAACGCAGGCCGTCAGGACGGCTTCGGGGGCTCGCGTGGCCCCGTACCGCCGCAGCGCGGGGAGGGACAGGGCGGCGGGCGCCGTCCGCAGCTCCCGCCGCGTGGCGGTGCGACGCGTCCGGAGCTGCCCGGTGGCAACGCGCCGTCGCGTCCGAGCTGGAGCGACGAGAACGCGCAGCCTCCGGTGCCGCGTGCCTCGCTGGACACCCCGCGCGGTCACGAGGAGCCGGACTCCACTTCACGGATTCCCCGCCTCGACGATCTCCAGAACCCGGGTGTCACCTCCGAGTTCGCCCGCCCCGACTTCAACGCGCCCCGTCCTGGCGGTCCTTCGGACACCGGCCAGTTCCCGCTGCCCGGCTACAACGGCTCCGGCGACACCAACGGCCAGCAGAACAACGGGTCGTACGTCCGCTCGGACGTCTTCGGTACCCCGCCCGGCGGACCGCAGAGCCCCCAGAACCCGCAGAACAACGGGCAGTTCACGCCGTCGTCGTACGACAGCGGTTCGACGGGGCAGTTCCCCGCGCCGACCGGGTACGACTCCGGCTCGACCGGCCAGTTCCCCGCGCCCTCCGGGCTCGACGGCCGGGGCCCGGTGCCCCGCCGTCCGCAGGACCCGTCGTCCACCGGCCAGTTCGAGCGCCCGCAGCCTGGCGCGGGCCGTGGTCCCGCCGACTTCGGCGTCTCCCGTCCGCCGGTCCCGCCGCGCCCGCCGCAGCCGGAGGCACTGCCGCCGGCGAGCGGTCCCGGTGACGGACGGACACCGCTGTACGACACCCTGGAGACCAACTGGTTCCACGGGCAGGGTCAGCCGCCGTCCAACGGCAGCGGTAACGGGAGCAGCACCAACGGCAACGGTTCGGTGCTCTCGCAGCCGTCCTCCGTGCCGGCTCCCCCGCGTCCGGCGACCTCGCCGGCCTCGACGACCGGCTCCTGGCGCACCTCGCCGAACGACGAGCTGGTCCGGCAGGCCGCCGGCGTCCGCCAGCCGGCCGCCGGTGGCGTCACTACTTCCGGCCTTCCGCGCCGGGTCCCGCGTGCGAACCTCGTACCGGGTACGGCTCAGCAGCAACAGCACCAAGGCGGTCCGGCGGTCTCGCGTGCGCCCGATGACGTGCGCGGCCGACTGACCAATCTCCGTAGGGGCATCGCCCAAGGTCGACAGGCCGGTTCCGGCCCCGACCAGACGGGCAGCTTCCCCAGCCCCACTCACCAGCAGGAGCGATAGTTGAGCCAGATGAGCCAGGCGGCACAGAACCTCAACTGGTTGATAACCAACTTCGTGGACAACACCCCCGGTGTGTCCCACACCGTCGTCGTGTCCGCCGACGGCCTCCTTCTGGCGATGTCGGAGGGGTTCCCCCGGGACCGCGCCGACCAGCTCGCCGCCGTGGCGTCCGGGCTCACCTCGCTCACCGCGGGTGCCTCGCGCATCTTCGAGGGCGGCACGGTGGCCCAGACGGTCGTCGAGATGGAGCGGGGCTTCCTCTTCCTCATGTCCGTCTCGGACGGATCGTCGCTGGCGGTCCTGTCCCACCCCGAGTGCGACATCGGCCTTGTCGGCTACGAGATGGCGCTTCTGGTCGACCGGGCGGGCGCAGTGCTCACCCCCGACCTGCGTGCCGAACTGCAGGGCAGTCTGCTCCACTGACCGCTTCTGATCCACCCGCCTCACCAAAACACCGTCCGGCCGCCACATCTCCCCCACCGGCCCTGTCAGACGGCACGACTGACCGACGCTGTCCCGCCCGGAGGATTCATGACCCCGCCCACCGCCTCTCATGATCCGTACGCTCATACGTACGAGGACGAGGGCGACCAGCCGTTGGTCCGGCCGTACGCCATGACCGGCGGCCGGACCCGGCCGCGCTACCAGCTCGCCATCGAGGCGTTGATCAGCACGACGGCCGACCCGGCCCAGCTGATGGGTCTGCTGCCTGAGCACCAGCGCATCTGCCACCTGTGCCGTGAGGTCAAGTCGGTGGCCGAGGTGTCGGCGCTCCTGGCCATGCCCCTCGGTGTGGCCCGCATCCTCGTCGCGGACCTCGCCGAGGCCGGACTGGTCGCCATCCACCAGCCGGGCGGCGACGAGAACAACGGCGGTGCACCAGCGGTGACACTGCTCGAAAGGGTGCTCAGTGGACTTCGCAAGCTCTGACGGGGGCCGGGCGACCACCTCCGCGAAGATCGTGGTCGCGGGCGGGTTCGGCGTCGGCAAGACCACGTTCGTGGGCGCCGTCTCGGAGATCAACCCGCTGCGTACCGAGGCCGTCATGACATCGGCCTCGGCGGGCATCGACGACCTCACCCACACCGGGGACAAGACCACCACCACGGTGGCCATGGACTTCGGCCGTATCACCCTGGACCAGGACCTGATCCTGTACCTCTTCGGTACGCCGGGTCAGGACCGTTTCTGGTTCATGTGGGACGACCTGGTGCGCGGCGCGATCGGTGCCGTGGTCCTGGTCGACACCCGTCGGCTCGCGGACTGTTTTCCCGCGGTCGACTACTTCGAGAACAGCGGCCTGCCCTTCGTCATCGCCCTCAACGGCTTCGACGGGCACCAGCCGTACAACCCCGAAGAGGTGCGTGAGGCTCTGCAGATCGGGCCGGACGCTCCGATCATCACGACGGACGCCAGGCACCGCTCGGATGCGAAGAGTGCGCTGATCACGCTGGTCGAGCACGCGCTCATGGCACGCCTGCGGTAGCCGGAACAACCATGCCCTACGGCAGTTGTCGTAGATACACCGGAGCCGACTGTGGCCTTTGACACGGTCGGCCCTGGTGTTCATAACGTTTCGACAGAGATATCTGGTGGTATGGCCACGCGTCGCGGTCGCCTGGTCTCGCTGCGCTCACATAGGCCCCGTCTTTTGACGGGGCTCGTTCTTTATGACCGTTTTATCTGGGGCTTACATCGTTATGGATCTTCGCATTCCGACGTTTGGAAGAGCGAAGGCTCACGTGCTGGAATGCCTGAACTGCCTAATAGTCAAAGACGTACCTCCACGGAGGGGCTTTGACTTACCGGCTCTGAAAGACTGCGGCACAACGTTGGTGCCTTCCGCCGAGAGGTTGTTGGTCGAGTGAGGCGAAGCAAGAACGGTCCCGAGCCGTCGGCGCGGGGCAACTTCACCCCGCCGCCGCGCGGAGTGACGTCCGGCCCTGTGCCCGGCTCGGAGCCGATGGCGCCACTCCCCCCGAGCGGCAGCCGTTTCTCTCCGCGCAACTGGCGCGTGCCGACCAGGCTGAACGCGATCCTGCTCATACCCGTGGTCGTCGGCCTGATCATGGGCGGCTTCCAGGTGAAGAGTTCGATCGACACCTGGCAGCAGGCCGAGGACGCCGAGAAGACCGCGCGCATCGTTCAGGCCGCCCTGGTTTACAGCGACGCCCTCTACCAGGAGCGCGACATCACCGCGGCCCCCCTGCTCCAGGGCAAGGGCGAGGACGACGAGACGGTCGTCAAGGCCCGCGCGGTCACCGACAAGGCCGCCGACGCCTTCGACGCCGCCGCGCAGAACATCCCGCAGCGGGCGAGCCTGGAGCGCCGCCTGGAGCTGTTCCGCGAGGTCGAGCCCCAGCTGCAAGCGATCCGGGCCGCTGCCTACACCTCGAAGCTCACCGGTGTGCAGTCCGAGGAGAGCTACACCGCCCTCACGCACACCCTGAGCGAGTTCTCCAACGAGCTGGGACTGGGCACGGGCAACAAGACGTACTCGACCTCCTACGGCCGTGTCGTCTACGCCCTCTCGCTCACCAAGGCCGCGCTGTCGCTGGAGCGTGCCATCGGCATGCACCTGCTGATCAAGCCCGGCCCCGACCCGGCCAGCTTCCAGGGCCAGCGCATCGCCCTCTCCTCGTACGCGTACCTGGAGCGGATCGCCATCGCCGAGTACATCGGCGGCGGTACCGAAGCGGACGCCAAGAAGCTTCAGGACGCCAGCGCACAGGTCACCGCCCAGGGCAAGGAGATGGCCGCGCAGGCCACCCAGGCCGCCGCGGCCAAGGGCGAGACGTATGTCGCGCCGCCCTCCGACCCCAGCAAGATGATCGCCGGCCTCGCCGCGCTGTCCTCGACCGACGCCAGTGACCGCGCCAACCTCGCGGCGAGCGGGATCACGCCGCAGAACTGGTGGGCGGTCAACACGCTCAAATACAACATGTACCTGAAGCTGGAGACGAACCTCTCGCAGAGCGCGGTGGACGAGGCGGCGACCATCTCCGACGACGCCAAGCGCGACGCGTTCATCGTGGGAGCGGCCGTCGTGGTCGCCCTGCTCGCCGCGTTCATCCTGGCCGGCATGGTGGCCCGCCAGATGAGCCGCGCGATGCGCCAGCTGCGCAACGCCGCCTTCGGTATCGCCGAGCAGCGCCTGCCGATGCTGGTCGACCAGCTCTCGCGCACCGACCCCGGACGCGTCGACACCCGTGTCGCCGCCATCCCCATCAACACCACGGACGAGATCGGCGAAGTCGCCCGCGCCTTCGACCAGGTCCACCGCGAGGCGGTCCGGCTGGCCGCCGAGCAGGCCATGCTCCGAGGCAACATCAACGCGATCTTCACCAACCTGTCGCGCCGCAACCAGTCCCTGATCGAGGGCCAGCTGACCCTGATCACCGACCTGGAGAACAACGAGGCCGACCCGGACCAGTTGGAGAACCTCTTCCGCCTGGACCACCTCGCGACCCGTATGCGCCGCAACGGCGAGAACCTCCTCGTCCTCGCCGGCGAGGAGCCGGGCCGCCGCTGGGACCAGCCGGTCCCGCTGGTCGACGTCCTGCGCGCCGCCTCCTCCGAGGTGGAGCAGTACGAGCGCGTCGAGCTGTCGGGCGTACCGGAGGCCGAGATCCACGGCCGCGCGGTCACCGACCTCGTGCACCTGCTCGCCGAGCTGCTGGAGAACGCCACCACGTTCTCCTCCCCGCAGACCAAGGTCCGCGTCACCGCGACCCGTCTCCCCGACGGCCGCATCATGGTCGAGATCCACGACAAGGGCATCGGCCTCACGGCCGAGGACTTCGCGGACATCAACCACAAGCTGGCCAACCCGCCGACCGTGGACGCCGCGATCTCCCAGCGCATGGGCCTGTTCGTGGTCGGCCGCCTGTCCGACCGGCACGGCATCCGCGTCCAGCTCCGCCCCTCGGGCGAGCAGGCCGGTACGACCTCGCTGGTCATGCTCCCGGACGCCATCACCCACGGTGGCGGTGGCGAGCAGCAGATGCAGCGCGACGAGTTCACCGTCTCGCAGATCATCCCCGAGCAGCAGCAACAGCAGTACGTCGGCGAGAACTTCCAGAGCGCCCAGATGCAGCCGATGCGTACGGCGGCCGAGCTCGGCTTCGACGACAGCCGCTACACCGAGGTCCCCGACGACATCCGCGAGCTGGACCCGGTGGGCCGCTCCCTGATGCGTGAGGAGCGCAGGGCGCAGCTCGAGGCCCAGGCGCACCCCGAGTCGGGCCCACAGGAGGCCAACGAGGTCCCCGCGTACGGCGATGACTTCAGCGCGCCGAACGGCCGGCCGTCGGCCCTGGAGGAGCCCTTCGCGGGCTACGACCAGCAGACCGCGTACGAGGAGCGGCAGCAGCCGTCGTACGAGGAGCAGCCGTACTTCAACGGGAACGGGAACGGAAACGGGAGCAACGGCTTCCAGCGGACGGACGACTTCACGTCGACCGGCAGCGAGTACCCGTCGACGAACGGCGGCTACCCGGAGCCCGCGTACGCGGAGCCCGTCCAGGAAGAGCCCGCCCCGGCCCACGCCTCCGCCCCGGAGAGCTTCTCGGCCTTCGAGGAGCGGCGGTACCAGGACGACTGGCCGCAGCCGGACGGTTACCAGAACGGGCACAGCTCCGAGTACGCTCCGGAAACGGAATCCGCGCAGGCCGCTGACGTGAGTGAGCGAAATCACGTAGGCTTCGAGCGTCCGGGACCGGCGCCCTCCGCCGCCCATGCGCTCACCGATGCCGGGCTCCCCCGGCGTGGATCCACCACGAGCGGCACCAGCAACGGCACTGGAAACGGCGTCTCCCGGCAGCACGTGGGCCAGGAAGCACCGGCCCCCGTTTCCGTCCCCGCGGAGCAGAACGGCACCGCGAACGGGAACGGAACGGGTCCCGACGACTGGCGCTCGGCCAACGACGAGCGCTGGCAGCAGGCCGCACAGCTCCGCAAGCCCAAGGCGGGCGGAGTGACCTCCTCAGGCCTGCCGCGCCGGGTACCGAAGGCCAACCTGATCGAGGGTGCCGCGGAAGCGACTCTCCAGGGCGGCCCGTCGGTCTCGCGCGCTCCCGAGGACATCCGGGGCAGGTTGAGCAACCTGCGCCGGGGCGTCCAACGGGGACGCACGGCAGGCAGTGAGACGAACGGCCAGGCCACCAGGAACCATCACGGTGGGCCTGACAGCACCTACAACCAGGAGCGTTAGTGTGAGTCCGATGAGCCAGGCGGCGCAGAACCTGAACTGGTTGATCACCAACTTCGTGGACAACACCCCCGGGGTGTCGCACACAGTGGTGGTCTCCGCCGACGGACTCCTTCTGGCGATGTCCGAAGGCTTTCCGCGAGACCGTGCGGACCAGCTCGCCGCTGTCGCCTCCGGTCTGACCTCCCTCACCGCGGGTGCCTCGCGTATTTTCGAGGGCGGGAGTGTGAACCAGACAGTGGTGGAGATGGAGCGGGGGTTCCTCTTCCTCATGTCCGTTTCCGACGGTTCCTCCCTCGCTGTGCTCGCTCACCCCGAGGCCGATATCGGTCTCATCGGGTACGAGATGGCACTTCTGGTCGACCGTGCCGGCACGGTCCTGACACCCGATCTGCGTGCGGAGCTCCAAGGGAGCATTCTCAACTAACAGTCAGACGGTGCGTTTTGGCGTCCCGGGGCGGTAGGTTTCGGACGCGGCGCCACAGTGATGCGGTGCCCGGCGCAGTCGGAGGAGGAGAAGAAAGTGGCAACACCCCCAGGCGGTTCGCCCTCGGGCAATTGGTCGTACGGCCCTGGCCAGGGTCAGGACCAGGGTGACCAGAACCGGTACAACTTCCCCTCCGCACCGAGCCACCGTCGGCAGCAGCCGTACGCGCCCCAGAACCCGCAGGGTCCCGGGCCGTCGCCGTACGACCAGCCGCCGGCGCCGCGCATCCAGCCCGTGAAGCCGCAGCGCCGTTATCCGGAGCCGTCGCCCGCCGGGGGCGCGAGTAGTCCCCTGGTGCGTCCTTACGCCATGACCGGCGGCCGGACGCGCCCGCGTTACCAGCTCGCCATCGAGGCGCTGGTGCACACCACTGCGCAGCCGCACCAGATGCAGGGCCAGTTGCCCGAGCATCAGCGCATCTGCAACCTCTGCCGAGAGATCAAGTCGGTGGCCGAGATCTCGGCGTTGCTGACCATCCCCCTCGGCGTGGCCAGGATCCTCGTCGCCGACTTGGCGGAGGCAGGCCTGGTCGCCATTCATCAGCCCGGCGGCGACGAGAGCGCCGGCGGGCAGCCAGCCGTGACTTTGCTCGAAAGGGTGCTCAGTGGACTTCGCAAGCTCTAGCGGAGGGCCTTCCCGCTCCACCACGTCCGCGAAAATCGTGGTAGCGGGCGGCTTCGGCGTGGGCAAGACCACGTTCGTCGGGGCCGTCTCGGAGATCAATCCGCTGCGTACCGAGGCCGTCATGACGTCCGCGTCCGCGGGCATCGACGACCTGACGCACACCGGGGACAAGACGACGACGACCGTCGCCATGGACTTCGGCCGTATCACCCTGGACCAGGACCTGATCCTGTACCTCTTCGGTACGCCCGGCCAGGACCGCTTCTGGTTCATGTGGGACGACCTGGTGCGTGGCGCGATCGGCGCGATCGTCCTTGTGGACACTCGGCGCCTCGCGGACTGCTTCCCGGCGGTCGACTACTTCGAGAACAGCGGCCTGCCGTTCGTGATCGCGCTGAACGGGTTCGACGGCAGTCAGCCGTACAACCCGGACGAGGTGCGGGAGGCTCTGCAGATCGGGCCGGACACGCCGATCATCACGACCGACGCGCGTCACCGTGCGGACGCGAAGTCGGCGCTGATCACGCTTGTGGAGCACGCGCTGATGGCTCGTCTGCGGTAGGCAGGTGCTTGTGCGGCCACTGGGCTGCCTCTGACGGTCGTAGGCCGTCTGCGGGCAGATTCGGTGGCCGTTCGCGCTTCCCGCGCCCCCAGGCACGCAGAAGGGCCCCTCTCTCTTGAGAGGGGCCCTTCTTTCTTGTCGTGCTGTAGGGCTAGTGCCAGCTGTGCGGGGCGCGGAAGCCGCCCTCGCGCTCCAGGCGGCGCCAGCCGGCCTTCGGGCGTCCGCGGTGGGCCGGGGCCGCCGTCGGTGCCGCTGCCGCACGGGCCAGCAGGATCGCCGTGATGGCGGCGACCTCCTCGGGCTCGGCGTGGCCCTTCTCGACGCGAATGTCAGAGGTACTCATAGGTCACAGTCTCCGTGAGAGAGGTTTCCGCGGATGTACCGCGAAGGATCCGCCGGGTTACCGGGCGGGGATCACTGAGGGGGGTTGCCGTGCTTTCGCGAGGGCAGGTCGGCGTGCTTGGTCTGCAGCATCGCCAGCGACCTGATGAGCACCGAGCGGGTCTCGGCCGGGTCGATGACGTCGTCGACCAGACCGCGCTCGGCGGCGTAGTAGGGGTGCATCAGCTCGGACTTGTACTCCTTGACCATCCGAGCCCTCATCGCCTCGGAGTCCTCTGCATCCGCGATCTGGCGGCGGAAGATGACGTTGGCGGCACCTTCGGCGCCCATCACGGCGATCTCGTTCGTCGGCCAGGCGTAGGTGAGGTCGGCGCCGATGGACTGGCTGTCCATGACGATGTACGCGCCTCCGTACGCCTTGCGCAGGATCAGCGAGATCCTCGGAACGGTCGCGTTGCAGTAGGCGTAGAGCAGCTTCGCGCCGTGCCGGATGATTCCGCCGTGCTCCTGGTCGACGCCCGGCAGGAAGCCGGGGACATCCAGCAGCGTGACGATCGGGATGTTAAAAGCGTCACACATCTGGACAAAACGTGCAGCTTTTTCCGATGCCTCGATGTCCAGGACCCCGGCGAGGCTCTGCGGCTGGTTGGCGACGATGCCGACGACCTGGCCGCCGAGCCGGCCGAGCGCGCAGATGATGTTGCGGGCCCAACGCTCGTGGATCTCGAGGTAGTCGCCGTCGTCGACGAGCTCCTCGATGACCTTGGTCATGTCGTACGGCCGGTTGCCGTCGGCCGGGACGAGGTCCAGCAGGATGTCGCCGCGCCGGTCGGCGGGGTCCTCGGAATCGACGCGCGGCGGGTTCTCACGGTTGTTCTGCGGGAGCATCGCGAGGAGGTAGCGGACCTCGGCGATGCAGGTCTCCTCGTCGTCGTACGCGAAGTGCGCCACGCCGCTGGTCTCGGCGTGGACGTCGGCGCCGCCGAGGCCGTTCTGGGTGATCTCCTCGCCGGTGACCGCCTTGACGACGTCCGGGCCGGTGATGAACATCTGCGAGGTCTCGCGGACCATGAAGACGAAGTCGGTGAGAGCGGGCGAGTAGGCCGCGCCACCCGCGCACGGGCCGAGCATCACGCTGATCTGCGGGATGACGCCGGAGGCCTTGGTGTTGCGCTGGAAGATGCCGCCGTACCCGGCCAGGGCCGAGACGCCCTCCTGGATACGGGCGCCGGCGCCGTCGTTGAGCGACACCAGCGGGGCCCCGGCCGCGATGGCCATGTCCATGATTTTGTGGATCTTCGTGGCGTGGGCCTCGCCCAGCGCGCCGCCGAAGATACGGAAGTCATGGGCGTACACGAAGACCGTACGGCCCTCCACCGTGCCCCAGCCGGTGATGACACCGTCGGTGAACGGCTTCTTGGCCTCCAGGCCGAAGCCGGTCGCCCGGTGCCGGCGCAGCTGCTCGACCTCGTTGAAGGAGTCCGGATCGAGGAGCAGGTCGATGCGCTCCCGGGCGGTCAGCTTGCCCTTGGCGTGCTGTGCCTCGGTGGCCTTCTCGCTGGGCCCGGCCAGAGCCTGCGCACGGATCTGGTGCAGCTCGGCCACGCGCCCGCGTGCGTCCGTCGGCTCCCCCGTCGGCTCGCCCGTGGACTCACCCTGCGCCTCATCCAAAACGGTCATGTAGCGACCATACGAAGCCGAGCCGCAAAACCGGGCCGTCGACTCCGTACAGTCTCCGGCACGTTTTCCTGGTACCCCTGAACAGAACGACCTCGGCATGCAGGCGACCCGACTGCTCAGAGGGCATGCGCGTTGTAGGGATTCCACAAAGCCATCGAGCGAACGCCGAGTCGGGCGCGAGCAGCGTAACGGCCCTCCGGAGCTCACCGAGCGGGACTACGCCACTCGAAGTAACGTCGTGAACACCCTGCGGATAATGTTGAACATTGAACGGAATAGGGCTACGGTTCATCTCGTTGGACTGATTAAAGATTCAATAACCCGTCCCCAAGGAGTCCCGTCATGAGCATCTTCGGCCGCAAGACCACCGCCGACAGCGACGCCGCCACCTCGTCCGTGGCAACCGCGGTGGCCCCCGAACTCGCCGCGCTGACCGGCGACTACACGATCGACCCGTCCCACACGACCATCGGTTTCGTCGCCCGGCACGCCATGGTGACGAACGTCAAGGGCAGCTTCCAGGAGTTCGAGGGCACCCTGCACCTCGACGGCACCGACCCCGCCAACTCGACGGCTTCCCTCGACATCACGATGAACAGCATCGAGACGGGCTCCGCCGACCGTGACGGTCACCTGAAGAGCGCGGACTTCTTCCGCACCGACGAGTTCCCGACGATGACGTTCCGCTCCACCAAGGCGGAGTCCCTGGGCGGCGCCGACTACCGCATCACCGGCGACCTGGAGATCCTCGGCACCACCAAGCCGATCTCCATCGACCTGGAGTTCAACGGCGCGGCGAAGGACCCGTTCGGCAACGAGCGCGTGGGCTTCGAGGGCAAGGCGGAGATCCTGCGCTCGGACTGGGGCCTGAAGTGGAACGCGGCGCTGGAGACCGGCGGGGTACTCGTGTCGGACAAGATCAAGCTGAACTTCGACATCTCGGCCATCAGGAACGCGTGACACGAAGCGTGCCGCTCCGGATGCCGCGACGCCGGCACGGAGCGGAGACGAACCGCCCGCCGGTCGTTCCCCGACCAGGCGGGCGGACGTGTGTCGACGCCACGACTCCCGCCCCGACTTCCTCCCCAACTCCCTTTCACGCTCGCGGACTTGACGCCACTTCCGCCAGTGCGGCGACGGCCGCCGCGATGCGCGCGGTCCGGACGTCCGGCGTACGGGCCTTGAGCAGCGGCAGTACGACCTGGTACTGGTCCGTCCTGCCGAGCGCCTCGAAGGCCGCCTTGGCGCGAGGGTCACGCTCCAGCGCGGCGACGAGGTCGTCCGGGACGGAGGCGTTGCGTTGCGACTCGTACGCCGCCTCCCAACGCCCGTCCGCCTTGGCCGAGTCGACCTCCGCGAAGCCGCCGGGCCGCATCAGCCCGGCCGCCGCGAGCTCCGGCACCCTCCGCACATTGACCATCGACCACACGCTGCCCCGCCGACGCGGGGTGATCTTCTGCAGGAAGTGTGCGGTGTCGAGGCTCTTGCGCTGCCCGGTGATCCACCCGTGACAGAGGGCCATGTCGTTGACCTCGCCGGCTGTGACGGAGGCCAGACCCGAGCCCTTCTTCGCGACCTTCACCCAGAGGCCGAGGGTGTCCGGAGGCTGGTGCGCGGTCAGCCAGGCGTCGAGGGCGGGCGCGTCGGCGAAGGACTCGACCGGCAGGCCGCCGAGTACGTCGGGCGCATCGGGCGCGTCGAGTTCGTGGGCTGCTTTGTCGGGGGTGGTCATGGGGACACAGTAGGCAGGGAATAGGACGGAATCTGTCCTAGATGGCCGGGTCCCGTGTCAGCGGTCGGAGGAGGCCCTTAGCCGTCGGCGGGAACACTTGGATTGGTGGTGTCGAAGTAGACCGTGTCCGTGCCTGGGTCGAGGTAGAACCCGCCGGTGTAGGTCCCGGCCGTCATGCCGCGGTCGAAGGCGTCACTCCGAACCCACCGTGCGCCTTCGGGCACGAACTCGGCGATTTCCTCCGGGAGTCGGGGCGGCGTCTCCGGCTGAAAGCTCTGCAGCGACACCCCGGTGATGGCGGCGACCGCACCCGCTTTCAGCTGGGCGGTCCCGACGACACGCACATCGGTGGGACCCGGAACCGACCCCCGCGTATCGGCGCCCAGTCCGATGCCCAGCCAGTGCGCACCCGACAGCGGGCCGAGTCCGGCGAACCTGCGCTCAAGGGGCTCCAGATCGGTGCGGACCTTGGCGCCGTCCGCGTCCGCCTCTTCGCCCTTCTTGGTTCCCGTGCATGCCGTACACGCCGCGAGCAGCGTCACCGCCGCTCCGAGCCCGAGGATCTCCCGGCGTCCAAGACCCACCATCCCACCCACAGGCGCCCTCTCCGAAGTCCCCGCACCTCACGCGTGATCCTAACCGTCGGCCCGGGGCCGACGGGGTGTTCTGTGAGATGGACCAGCAGGTCGCAACCCTGGCCGCGTCGCCCTTTCGCGGGGTCATTCCCCGCTGTACAACCGCGCCAGATCCACCAGAAGCACCTCTCCCCGCCCCTCGGCAGCCCGCAGATCGCCGGTGAATCCGGCCCCGCTGTAGCAGGCGAGCCGCACGGCGGTCGTGTCGACTCCGCGTTCCGCCAGCAGCCGTTCGGCCTGCCGCAGGCGCTCAAGGTGCCCCATCCCCATCACCTGGTCCCACTTGGCCTCTCCCAGGGAGAGGAGTACGCCGTTGTCCTGCCCCACCGCGCCGCGTACGACCACGTCGATCTCATGGCTCGTACGGGCCGTCCGGTCAGGAACCGTCCCGTACGAGACGTCGATCGGCATGCCGCCGAAGGTGTCCGGCGCCGCGAAGTGGGCCACCCACTCACGGCAGATCTGTTCGAAGTGCGGGCCGACGACTGCGGAGAGAAAACGCGGCCGGGCGGTCTCCCAGACGTACTCGGCCATCCCCCGGTCCAGGAGGGCGAGCTTCGGCCGGGAGACGGCGTGATCGAAGGTGATGAGCGGCTCGCCCACCCGGTAGACGCTGCGGTTGCCTCGGAACGCGTCCGCCTCCTTCCGTACGAGTCCGCAGCCCTGGAGAACTGTCAGGGGATGCGTGATGTCGCTGATGGGGCGCTCCAGGCAACCGGCGATCCGGCCTGCCGTCGCGTTCCCTGAGGCGAGTGCGGCGAGGACGGAGTGGTAGAGGGCCCGGTCCCGCAGATCCGACTCGTCGGCGAGGAGATAGCGGGCCTCGCGGTAGAGCGGGGAGCGCGGGGACAGCGCCGTACGGCAGACCCAGGCGTCGAAGTCGGCCAGGTCGACGGGAACGTCGTCGCGTACGAACTCCCTTCGGTAGGCGGGAGTTCCGCCGACAACGCTGTGCACGAGGAGCGCGAGGCGGTGGTCTTCGATGCCCCAAAAGGCGGCTGCCTGCCTGAAGTCGAGGGGATGGACGACCAGTTCGAGCCCGGCTCGGCCGCGCAGGGGTGACGTGCCGCTGAGCAGCTTGCCCATGAACGAGAGCGAGCTGCCGCAGAGGAGCAGGCGGGTACGGGAGTTCAGTCGCTCCGGTCGGCGTGGTCCGTAGGCGACTTGAATGATGGAGGGGAGGGCGGGAGTGGCCCGGGCCAGGTACGGGAACTCGTCGATGACAACGGGGAGGGGGTGTTCCCTGCCCAGGGCGAGGAGAGCGTCGATCGCCTGTTCCCAGCGGTCGAAGCGCATGGGGGCGACGGTTCCGGTGTGCTGGCCCAGCTCCTCGCCGAACCGACGGAGCGACTCGGCCTCCGTCGCCTCGTACGCGCAGAAGTAGAAGCCACCGGCAGCACGGGCGAGCGAGTCGAGGAGAAAGGACTTGCCCTGGCGGCGACGCCCGGAGACGACGGCCAGGGTGGCTTCCGGGCCGGTGTCGGACGCGAAGGCCGTCAGTTCGCTCCACTCCCAGTCGCGGTCGAACATGTCGGCGGGTTTGGGCAGTTCACGGGTCGGGCGGGGCATGGCGGGCCTCCAGCGAGGTCACTTAAGGAACTACGTTTCCCGGAAGTACGTTTCCCTTAACGAACCGGCACCTGGTGAGTCACGCCACAATCCGAACTCGCACCACACCACCTTCCCGGGCCCCCGCTCCCCCACCCCCCACCTGTCCGCCAGCCGCGCCACGATGAGCAGCCCCCGCCCCTCCTCGGCCTCCGGACCGGGGTCCGGCGTGCGGATCTCGCCCGGACCACTGTCGTGGACCTCGACGCGCAGTACCCGGTCGGTGGCCAGGGCCAGTTGGAGGAGGAAGCCACGGCCCGGCGGTACGCCGTGCAGGAGGGCGTTCATGGTCAGTTCGCTCACGCAGAGCAGCACGTCGTCAGTGCGCTCGGGGGTGCCCCAGTCGGTGAGGGTCTCGCGGGTGAAGTCGCGGGCAAGGCGTACGCGGCAACGGCGTCTCACCGCCCGGCTGGTGGCACGCCGCCGGGGAACGGTACGGCCGCCGGTGGCCCGCTTCCCCCAGAACAACCCGGTGTGAATAACCCGATGCGGGGCCCCCGCCCGCGAGTTAGCCTCCGTCCATGACCTGGCTCCCCCCTGATTTCGCCCACCCGCTGCACGTCGACGTGCCCGGCGGGTTTCACCTGCGGCCGATTCGCGGGGCCGACGCCGACCTCGACCACCCGACGGTCATGGGCTCGCGCGAGCGGCTGTGGAGCATCTTCGGGGAGGCCTGGGGGTGGCCCGCCGACACCATCACGTACGAGGCGAATCTCGCCGATCTGGAGCGGCACGCCGCCGAGGCCGACGCTCACGAGTCCTTCAACTACGTGCTGCTCAACGACGACGAGACCGTCGAACTCGGGTGTGTCTACATCGATCCGCCCGAGAAGGCCGGCGCCGACGCCGAGATCTCCTGGTGGGTCGTGGACAGCGCCGTGGGGGGCGCGGTGGAGCAGGCCCTGGACGCTCTCGTACCGCAGTGGATCGCCGACGACTGGCCCTTCGTGAAGCCTCGGTACATCGGGCGTGAACTGTCCTGGGCGGAGTGGCTGCGGCTGCCCGACGCCGCCGAATAACACCGGACACCGGGCACCGGGCACCGGCTTTCGACCCCGATCCGACCCTGCGGCTTGTTAGGGGCGGCCTGAATTCGCCCCTTGTGGACGCACTCACAGCGTTCTCATAATCCTTCAACAGATTTTGACCAGCTCATGCCAGCAAAAGCACGAGTTCTTTCTGTTGATTTGGCATGGGCCTGACATTTCTGCGTATGTCCAACCCCCCACGGAAGGCATCACGTTGAAGAAGCTCATCACCGCGTTCAAGAGAGCCGCGGCCGCCGGCGCCGCCGCGCTCGCGATCATCAGCCTGCAGCCCCTCACCTCCGCGCAGGCCGCTCCGGCGCCCGTCGTCGGCGGAACCCGTGCGGCGCAGGGCGAGTTCCCGTTCATGGTCCGGCTCTCCATGGGCTGTGGCGGCGCGCTGTACACGCAGCAGATCGTGCTCACCGCCGCGCACTGTGTGAGCGGCTCGGGCGCCAACACGAGCATCACGGCCACCGCCGGTGTCGTGGACCTCCAGTCCACCACCGGCCGGGTCCAGGTCAAGTCCACCCGGGTGCTCCAGGCTCCCGGCTACACCGGCACCGGCAAGGACTGGGCTCTCATCAAGCTCGCCACGCCGATCAACCTGCCGACGCTGAAGATCGCCACCACCACGCAGTACAACACCGGTGACTTCACCGTCGCGGGCTGGGGTGCGGCCCGTGAGGGCGGCGCTCAGCAGCGCTACATGCTCAAGGCCACGGTGCCGTTCATCAGCGACGCCACCTGTAAGGCGTACGGCGGCAGCTACAGCGGGCTCGTCGCCGGCGACGAGATCTGCGCCGGCTTCGCGTCGGGCGGCGTCGACACCTGCCAGGGCGACTCCGGCGGCCCGATGTTCCGCAAGGACAACGCCGGTGCGTTCGTCCAGGTCGGCATCGTCAGCTGGGGCGACGGCTGCGCCCGCGCCAACGCCCCCGGCGTCTACTCCGAGGTCTCGACCTTCGCCTCGGCCATCGCCTCGGCGGCGTCAACTCTCTGACGTGTCTCCGCAGCACCCTCCGTACGACGGGCAGGGGCCCGGCGCATCCAGCGCCGGGCCCGTGCCCGTACCCCGTACCCCCGTGCCCGTGAGGGTTTGCCCTCACCAGCATCGCTCCCGGACCACTCAGGCCGCCCGGTACGCGGCCCTCAGCTTCTCCACGGCCGCGCCGTACCGCCCGGTCAGCAGCAGATGGTCGGCGTCCGCGAAGGGCTTGGCGGCGGCCGACGTGATGGCCTGCCCGATCTTCTGCTGCACGATCAACCGTGCCCTGGTGACGAGGGCGCGTCCCGCCTTCCCGTCGTGCACCCGTTCAGCCACGGCCGCCGCGGCCGTCAGCGCCTTCAGGGTCTTTTCGCCGCCCTCCGGGATCTTGGTCCCCGTCGTCAGACCCCAGCCGTACGGGAACTGCGGATCGTACGTCGCGTCACCCACGTTGATCGGCAGCTGGGCCTCCGACTTCGGCCAGGTCAGCGGGAGTTGACCGGTGAACGCGCGCCTGCCGTAGAGCACGTCGGCGACGCCGTCACCCTCGGTGCCCGGCAGCCAGGAGGCGACCAGGGCGTCGATGTCACCGAGCCGGTCGCCGATGAGCTGGGGGCGCCCGGCGACCACCAGTACCGCGCACCTCATCGCCGCGCACACCCTGTCGACCGCCGCCTTGTCGGCGTCGCTCAGCGCCAGGTCGTTGCCGTTGCCGACGTCTCCGACGCCCTCGGCGTACGGGGTCTCGCCGACGACCACCACACCCACGTCGTAACCGGCTGTCGGGGCGGAGGCGTCCTTGGAGTAGGTGAGGTCGCCGCCGGCCTTCCGCATGCCCGCAAGGACGGTCGTGCCCTCGGTGATGTCGCCGGAGGAGCCCTGCCAGGTGACGGTCCAGCCGCCGGTCTGGTTGCCGATGTCGTCGGCGTTGGACCCGGCGACGTACACCTTCTGGGACTTGCCGAGGGGCAGCACACTGTCGGCGTTCTTCAGCAGCACCTGCGACTTCGCCGCCAACTGCCGTGCCACCGAACGGTGTTCGGCCGAGCCGATGTCGGCCGCGCCGCTCGTGTCGGCGTACGGGTGCTCGAACAGGCCGAGCTTGAACTTCTGGGTGAGGATGCGGGAGACCGCGTCATCGATCCGCTTCCCGGTGATCCGGCCGGCGGTCGTCTCGGCTACGAGCGCGGTGCGGAAGTCCTTGTAGGCGTACGGGACCATGATCATGTCGAGGCCCGCGTTGACGGACGTACGGACGTCGGAGGCGTAGTCGCCGGGGATCTGGTCGATGGCCTGCCAGTCGCTGATGACGAAGCCGTCGAAGCCCATACGGCCCTTCAGCACGCCGTTGATCATGTCGGCGCGGGCGTGCATCTTCACCGGGCCCTGTCCGTCCCCCGCGATGTCGAGGGAGGAGTAGGACGGCATGACCGAGCCGACTCCCCGGTCGACGGCGTCCTGGTAGGGGGCCAGGTGGACCGCCTCCAGCTGCTGCCGGGTGACCTCGGTGACGCCCTGGTCGAGGGTGTACGAGCCGGTGGTGGAGGAGCCGTATGTCGTGCCTCCGTCGCCCACGAAGTGCTTGGCGGTGGCGAGGACCTTGTCGTTCCTCTTCAACTCCGTCCCGTTCGCGCGCCCTTGGAGGCCCTGGATCACCGTCTCCATCGACTCGACGAGCGCCGGGTCCTCACCGAACGACTCGTAGGTCCGCCCCCAGCGTTCGTCACGGGCCACGCAGAGACAGGGTGCGAAGTCCCAGGAGATGCCCGTGGCCCGGACCTCGGCCGCCGTCACCTTCCCTGCTCCGTAAGCGAGTTGGGGGTCTCGGGCAGCCCCGATGCCGATGTTGTGCGGCAGGATCGTGGCGCCGGTGAGGTTGTTGTGGCCGTGCACCGCGTCCACCCCGTAGATCAACGGGATCTGGAATCGCGTTGCCTGCGCCCGGAGTTGGAAGCCGTCGACCATCTTCGCCCAGGCCGCCGGGGTGTTGGGCGTGGGCGTCGAACCGCCGCCGGAGAGCAGTGAGCCGAGGTCGTAGGAGGCGATGTCACCGGGCGTCGCCGCGACCGCGCCGCGCTCGGCCTGGGTCATCTGGCCGACCTTCTCCGCGAGGGACATCCGGGAGACGAGGTCGGCGACCCGCTGCTTCACCGGCAACTTGCCGTTCAGATACGGGAGTCCGTGCGCGTCGATGACGATCTGCGGGGTCTCGGCCGGGGCCCTGGCTCCGGTGACCGTGAGCTTGAGGGGGATCGTCTCCGCGGACTCCGCCGCCCTGTCCTTGCGGGTGGGGACCTGGATCGTGCGGGAGGTGCCGGAGGCGGTGCCCGCGGGGAAGGTGAACTCGCCCCGGACGGGGGTGTAGTCGGCGCCGTCCGATGCCGTACCGCCGGTCGTCGTCTCGTAGGTGACGGTCACGGGGTCGGTGAGCGGGGCGGAACCGGTCGTGCCGAGGGTGACGCCGACCTTCGCCGGGCCGCCCTCCTTCACCGGGTACACGGCGGCGTCGGTGGTGACGGACGCGCGCAGCGACTGGTCCGCCTTGCCGTACAACTCGACGCCGTCCATGGCGAACCGGTCGCTGATCCCGACGGGGAGCGTGAGGGCGTACCCCCAGGTCTCGGTGAGGCCGAGGATCTGGTCGATACTGCCGACCGGCTGGTAGTCCGTGCGGTACACGAAGTCGGTGAAGGGGATCTCGATCCGCTTCCAGCCGGTGAAGTCGTCGGTGAAGGAGGTCGTCCAGAGTTCGGAGGCCTCGCCGTTGGCGCCGCCGTCCTTCAGCTCGAAGCTGACCTTCCTGCCGTTGTTCCGGCCCTCCCACCAGAAGCGGACGCCCTTGCTCGCCGACCAGTCGTGGGCGGGCTCGGCGAAGGCGAAGTCATGGGTGAAGCCGCCGTAGCCGCTGATGTCGTAGGTGCCGGTGAGGACCTTGGCGCCCTCGGGGGCGTCCGCCCTTTCGGTGAGGGCGAGTTGGGGTGGGTCGTCGCTGTCGCCGCCCCAGGTGAAGATGGATCCGGCGGGCGGGGAGGCGAAGGGGACCTCGCCCTCGAAGCGGTCCACCGGGACGGGGGCGGGGTCGTCCGCCCCGGCCGCCGTGCCCGCGGCGGCCAGGGGCAGCAGCCCGGTCAGCAAAGTGGCGCAGACGAGCAGGGCGGTTCGTCGCATGGACCTTCCCTCGGCTCTCGGGGTGAAATCAGTCCTTGAGTCCTTGAGTCCACTTGAACACCTCGCGTGTACTCACGGCTGGGAACACGCCGCGAGTCAACAAGTGCCCCTTTGAGCCGTCAAGGTGCGAAACCGCCTCGCGCCACTCTGCCCGAAACCGGTCCTCTACTCGGCGGGCTCCACGCCCGCCCGCAGCAGCCCGTACGTGTAGGCGTCCGCCAGGGCCTCCCAGGACGCGGCGATCACGTTGTCGGCGACGCCGACCGTCGACCACTCGCCCTTGCCGTCCGTGGTGGAGATCAGGACGCGGGTCGTGGACTGCGTACCGTGCTTGCCCTCCAGGATGCGGACCTTGTAGTCCACCAGCTCCAGCTTGGCGAGCGCCGGGTAGATCTTCTCCAGGGCCACCTTCAGCGCGCGGTCGAGGGCGTTGACCGGGCCGTTGCCCTCCGCCGTCGCGACGATCCGCTCGCCCTTCGCGAAGATCTTGACCGTGGCCTCGTTGGCGTGGCTGCCGTCGGGGCGGTTCTCGACGATCGCACGCCAGGACTCGACCTCGAAGTACACGCGGGCCCTGCCCTCGGCCTCCGCGCGCAGCAGCAGCTCGAAGGACGCGTCGGCCGCCTCGAACGTGTAGCCCTGCAGCTCGCGCTCCTTGACTCGCGCCACGACCCGCCCGACCAGCTCGCGGTCGTCGCCGAGGTCGACGCCGAGTTCCTTGCCCTTGAGCTCGATCGACGCGCGGCCCGCCATGTCGGAGACCAGCATCCGCATGGTGTTGCCGACCTGCTCGGGGTCGATGTGCTGGTAGAGGTCGGGGTCGACCTTGATGGCCGAGGCGTGCAGGCCCGCCTTGTGGGCGAAGGCCGAGACTCCCACGTACGGCTGATGCGTGGACGGCGTCAGGTTGACGACCTCGGCGATGGCGTGGGAGATGCGGGTCATCTCGCGCAGCGCGCCGTCGGGCAGGACCTTCTTGCCGTACTTCAGCTCCAGGGCCGCCACCACCGGGAACAGGTTGGCGTTGCCGACGCGCTCGCCGTAGCCGTTCGCCGTGCACTGGACGTGGGTCGCGCCCGCGTCGACGGCGGCGAGGGTGTTGGCGACCGCGCAGCCCGTGTCGTCCTGGGCGTGCATACCGAGACGGGCGCCGGTGTCGGCGAGGACCGTGGCGACGACCGCCTGGACCTGGGCCGGCAGCATGCCGCCGTTGGTGTCGCAGAGGATGACGACATCGGCGCCGGCCTCGGACGCCGCCCGGACGACGGCCTTCGCGTACTCGGGGTTCGCGCGGTAGCCGTCGAAGAAGTGCTCGCAGTCGACGAAGACACGGCGGCCCTGGGCGCGCAGGTGGGCGACGGTGTCGCGGACCATCTCCAGGTTCTCGTCGAGGGTCGTGCGCAGCGCCAGCTCGACGTGCCGGTCGTGGGACTTGGCGACCAGGGTGACGACCGGCGCACCGGAGTCGAGGAGGGCCTTGACCTGCGGGTCCTCGCTCGCCTTGCCACCGGCCCGGCGGGTGGCGCCGAAGGCCACCAGCTGGGCGTGCTTGAAGTCGATCTCCTGCTGGGCGCGGGCGAAGAACTCGGTGTCGCGCGGGTTGGCGCCCGGCCAGCCGCCCTCGATGAAGCCAACGCCGAAGTCGTCCAGGTGCCGTGCGATCGCCAGCTTGTCGGCGACGGTGAGGTTGATGCCCTCGCGCTGGGCGCCGTCGCGCAGGGTGGTGTCGAAGACGTGGAACGAGTCGTCGAGTTCGCTGGGTTCGCTGGGTTCCGTCATGATCTCAAGGCTCCTGAGGATGTCGATCTCGGTCTGTACCGGAATGACCGGCTCCACCGTCCCCCAATGATCCCTCGCACTCGCTCTCCGGCTGAAGGTGGGCCAGAAAAGCGAAAAACCCCTCGCGGGTGCGAGAGGTCTGCGCGCGGGTCGAAGACGACGATGGCCGCCCGTACCTGGTAGTACGAGGCGGTCACTGCGGACCGGCGCGCCTGCTGCCAATAATCGTGGCGAACGAGAGCACGGAGGCAGTCTTGCACAGCACTGCCCCCGCGCTCACAGGTGTCTCAGTATGCGAACCCCGGGTGCTCAGCGCATACGGCGCACGAACCCGTCGGAGTGACCGTTGGTGTCGCCCCGCACGATGTCGGTCGCGGACGACAGGAAGCCCACGATCCTCCCGTCGCGACTGAGCGCCGAGGGCGCGCTGTAGCCCTCCGGCTCCGTCGCGATGCCTCCCGTGATCGTCCTGCTGACGAGCCGGGTGGCTCCGGTGCGCAGGTCGTGCAGATAGACGTTGTCGACGTAGTCGCCGCCCGGCGTCCGCACCGGGAAGTTGTACGCCAGGTACCGGCCGTCGCCGCTGAGGACGTTGCCGCTCAGGTTCCGCTCCCCCGGGCCCTCGTGGTGGACGCGGCGGGTGACGTCCTTGCGCAGGTCCCGTACGAAGAGGTGGAAGCCGTTCGGAGTCGGGTCGCCCACCAGGTCGGTGAGGGAGCTGAAGGCGATGTACCGGCCGTCGTCCGAGAGCGACCCGCCGACGAGGCCGGCGTCGGCCTGCGACGGTGCGCCGGCGTTGTCGACGTTGGCCTGCTCCTCCTTGCCGGTCCGGCGGTCGAAGACCATCAACTCGCTCCGCCCGCCGCGCGGGTGGCGGATGACGTACTCGACGTAGCGGCCGTTGCCGCTGATTCCGGTGCTGTAGACCGTCCACTCCGGGTGGTCGTGGCTGATCCGCGTGACCTTGCCGGTGCGGCGGTCCGTGACGTACGCGGCGAGGTAGTAGCTCGTCCCGCCTTCCATCCGGGCGATCGGTGCGTTGAAGGCGACGTACCGGCCGTCGTCGGAGATCCCGACGCTGCCGTACGCGTTGGCGGTCCCGCCGTCGGGTGTCGTGCTCACCCGTTCGGTGCGGCCGGTGCGGCGGTCGTGGACGTACACGTCCGTGTGGGAGTAGCCGGTCGGCGGCTTTCCGCCCCAGTCGACGAGGTTCGTCGCGTCGGAGGTGAGGACAACGTACCGGCCGTTGCCGCTGATGGTCGCGCCCTGCGTGTCGCCGCCCTCGGACTGGGTGCCGTTCGAGGCGACGCTGACGCGGGTCACCTTTCCGGTGCGGAGGTCGCGCACGAACGCGTCCACGTCCCCGTTGGTGTCGCCCGGCACGATGGTGGTGCCGTAGGTGGCGAACGCGGCGAAGCGGCCGTCGGCGCTGAGAGTCGGCCCGCCCGAGTCGCCGTCGGACTGCACGCCCGCGGCCGACACGGTGACCCGCTCGGTGACGCCCGGTCGCGGCGCCTTCCCGGGCGCCGACGACGCCGTGGTCGCGGGAAGTGCGAGTGTGCCGGCGGCGAGCGCGGCGATGGTCGTCGCGCGCACGAACCGCATGGCTCTGCTGGTCATGTGTTCCCCGTTCCCCCTGTGCACTGCTCCCCCGGCCCCGTACCGAGGGCTCACCTCGATGCAAACGCATCTCACGGTACGGGTCAATCAGTCCTATTACGTACAACCTGGACGGGAGTTCACGCGTCCGTGTGGTCCTCGTCGGACCCGGGAACCTGCGGGCGGCGGACGGCGTCGCCACGCCTCACCCCGCCTCCAGCCCGGGCAGGAACTCCCCCGCCCCGAACGCCGGTTTGAGGTCGGTGAACCAGGTCGCGTCCTCGTCGTACGCGGCGAAGAACGGGCGGTCGACCAGGGCGGGATCGCGCGCCTGGATCAGGTGCAGCACGAAGACCTTCTCCCCGGCCACCTCCGCGACACCGTCCACGCTCACCTTGCCGGGCATCGCCGACATCACCGGGCCGCGCACGGTACGGGCGAGGCCGGAGACCCGGGAGTGGGCGTCCCGGAAGATCCGGTGGGCGCGGACCAGCGGGACTCCGAAGTAGCCCTGCGGGCCCGTGTCCCGTTCCACGAACTGGTAGTACGGCACCGCGCCCAGTGTCGTCGTCTCCTCCCACAACTCGGCCCAGGCGTCGGCGCTGTCGTTGATCCCGGCCACCAGCGGCCCCTGGCAGCGGATCACCGCGCCTGTGTCGCGCACCCGCCGCATCGCCTCGCGTACGACGGCCGGGCGCAGTTCCTGCGGATGCGTGAAGTGGGCCATCAGGGCGAGGTGACGACCGCTCGCCACGACCTTCTCGAACAGCCGTAGCAGGTCGTCGGCGTCCCGGTCGGTGGTGAAGCGGTAGGGCCAGAAGGCGAGGGACTTGGTGCCGACGCGGATCGAGCGGAGGTGATCGATCTCCAGCAGCGGGTCGACGTACCGGCTCAGTACCTCCGTACTCATCACCAGCGGGTCGCCGCCGGTGATGAGCGCGCCGCTGACCTCGGGGTGGGCGCGGAGGTAGGCCGTGGTGGTGGCGATGTCGTCGGTGGCGATGCGGAGTTCGGACTCGCCGACGAACTGGGGCCAGCGGAAGCAGTACGTGCAGTAGGCGTGGCAGGTCTGGCCCTGACGCGGGAAGATCAGCACCGTCTCGGGGTACTTGTGCTGGAGGCCGGGCAACCGGACGCCCTCGTGCACGGGCACGTTGGCGTCCAACTGGCCGGAGGGATGCGGGTTGAGGCGCATCCGGATCTCATGGGCCGCGCGCTGGAGTTCGCGGGCCGGGGCGGCGGTCGCCAGCAGGTCCGCGATCTCCCGCACGTCGGGCGCGGGGAGCATTCCCGTCTGCGGGAAGGTGAGCCGGAAGATCGGGTCGCCGTCGGGTACGGCCGACCAGTCGATCAACTCGTCGACGACGTAGGAGTTCGTACGGAAGGGCAGCACCGTCGCGACCGCACGCAGCGCCAGCCGGTCGGCAGGCGAGAAGGAGCCGACGCGCTGGAGCAGGCCGTCCAGGTCACGCGGGGTGAGGGCGCGGAATCTCGGGCCGCCGCGCGGGGCCGGGTCGTGCGCTGAGCTCATGCTGTGCTGGGGCCTCTATTCCGTGACCAGGGCCGGCGGTCGCAGCCAGACAAATGCCGCCGCTGGTGCATCGTACTTCTCCGCGTAGAACGTGGTGAGTTGCGTGTGCAGCTCGGTCTCGTCGTCGACCACGATGACCTCGTACGCGGCCGAGGGCGTTCCCAAGGCGTCGCTGTACGCAGCGAGCTGGTCGAGGCGGTGGCGGGCCAGGTAGGACACGAGGTCGTGTCCGGCGACGTACCACCGTTCGTCGACGATCACGAACCGGCAGGTGAACTCCCGCCGGGTGGCGGCCTCGTCGACCAGGATGACCGGCATGTGGGTGAAGCGCTCCATGGGCTTGCTCTGCTGCCACAGTTCGTCGAACCGCTGCTCGATGAACGCGCCGAGCGGTGAGCGGACGGCGACTTCCAGCTGGACGCCCTCACCGGAGAGGCGGCCGACGGTGAGGAAGGAGACGAGGGAGTGGCCGTCCCATCGGTAGAGGGTCACGCCGGGCGAGGTCGAGCACAGCCGTACGTCGAGCAGGGTGCGGGCGTGGTCGTCGAGGCGGTCCCGGAAGGAGTGCAGGGTGCGGAGATTGCGCAGGATGTCCCGGCGGATGTCGGCATGCCGTTCACCCAGTTCCTGGCCGCGCAGGATGACGGCGAGGGAGTCGGGGTCGAGGAGCAGGATCTGTACGCGGGCGCCGTGCGCCGTGGCGGAGCGGATGCCGCGGAAGAGGCGCTCGGAGAACTGGGGGCCGAAGACGTTGGAGAAGGTGTCGAGGATCTTCACGTTGGAGTTCGAACCGTGCACCTGGGCGCTGAACCACTCGTAGTCGAGACGGGTGTGCTCGCGGACCCGGCCCTCCTGGGCGCGGCTGATCAGCGGACCGATCACGAAGACGGTGACCGCGACTCCCAGGATGTCGGTGCCGAGGTTGAGCGCGAGGTTCTGGCCGTAGTTGTCCATGCCTGAGCTGTTCCAGAGCAGGAATCCGGCCAGGGCGGCCAGCAGGACGAGGACGGAGAGGCTCTGCGGGCGCCGGGGTTTGCGTAGTTCACGCAGGAGACCGCGCAGACGTGAGCGGCGCGGCGGCCGTGCGGTCATGTGTTCCCCTCCCCCGGTGGAATGAGTGGATACCCACCGGGGGAACGCGCTACGCGCGACGGGGCAACGCTCTGGGCGGACTGGACTCAGCCCAGCAGGTGCATCCAGCCGTGCTTGTCCTCGGCCGTGCCGCGCTGGATGTCGAGGAGTGCCTCGCGCAGCCGCAGCGTGACCTCGCCGGGCTCGCCGCCGCTCTGCTGCCACTCGACGCCGGTGCGCTTGACCGTGCCGACGGGGGTGATGACGGCCGCCGTACCGCAGGCGAACACCTCGGTCAGCGTGCCGTTCTCGGCGTCCCGCTGCCACTGGTCGACGGAGACGCGGCCCACTTCGGCGGTGTAGCCGAGATCGCGGGCGACGGTGAGGAGGGAGTCGCGGGTGACGCCCTCCAGGATGGAGCCGGTGAGGGAGGGGGTGACGATGCGGTCCCCGTACACGAAGTACAGGTTCATACCGCCGAGTTCCTCGATCCACTTGTGCTCGACGGCGTCGACGTAGCAGACCTGGGCGCAGCCGTGCTCGGCGGCCTCGGCCTGGGCGAGGAGGGAGGCCGCGTAGTTGCCGCCGGTCTTGGCGTCACCCATGCCACCGGGGACGGCGCGGACGCGGTCCTCGGAGAGCCAGATGGAGACGGGCTGCACGCCACCGGGGAAGTAGGCGCCGGCGGGGGACGCGATCACCAGGAACAGGTACTCGTTGGCCGGCTTGACGCCGAGGCCGACCTCCGTGGCGATCATGAAGGGGCGCAGGTAGAGGGACTCCTCGCCACCGTGCGCCGGCACCCAGTCCCGGTCCTGGCTCACCAGCGCGTCGATCGCGCCGATGAACGTCTCGACGGGCAGCTCGGGCATCGCGAGACGGCGCGCGGAGTGCTGGAAACGCAGGGCGTTCTTCTCCGGCCGGAAGGTGGCGACGGAGCCGTCGGGCCGGCGGTAGGCCTTGAGGCCCTCGAAGATCTCCTGCGCGTAGTGCAGGGTCATGTTCGCGGGGTCGATGGAGAGCGGGCCGTACGGGACGAGCTGTCCGTCGTGCCAGCCGCGGCCCTCGGTCCACTTGATCGTCACCATGTGGTCGGTGAAGTGGCGGCCGAAGCCGGGGCTGGCCAGGATCGCCTCGCGCTCCGCGCCGGAAAGTGGCGAGGCCGAGGGCTTGAGCTCGATCGTGGGCGTCGTCATGAGTGGGTGTCCTTCACCGGTTTTGTGTGTGACGGGCCGCGACCCACGCCCATGACTGCCCGTGACCGGTCGCCAGTGACTGACTGGCGGCCGGTGTTAGGACGTCCGAGCATTCCCTCGGTCCGCGGCTCCGCGTTCGATTATCGCGCGAAGGGGGCCACGGACGAAAAGGGCGTGAATGCGACCCAGGGGATGATGGTGACACCCGGCGGGGACATAAGAGAAGCCGCCGGGTGCGTAAGCGACCCGGCGGCTTCGAAAGTTTTCGAGTGGAGCGCCGCGGGTCAGCCGGCTACTCGTACGGCGAGGGCGTCGCCGATCTCTTCGGTCGTACGGGCCGTGGTGCCGCGCTCCGCGAGGTCGGCGGTGACGGCTTCCTCGATGCGGGCGGCCTCGGACTCGTAGCCGAGGTGGCGCAGCAGGAGGGCGACGGACAGGACGGTGGCGCTGGGGTCGGCCTTGCCCTGACCGGCGATGTCCGGGGCCGAGCCGTGCACGGGCTCGAACATCGAGGGGAACTCGCCGGACGGGTTGATGTTCCCGCTCGCGGCGACGCCGATGCCGCCGGAGACGGCCGCGGCGAGGTCGGTGATGATGTCGCCGAACAGGTTGTCGGTGACGATCACGTCGAAGCGCTCGGGCTGCGTGACGAGGTAGATCGTCGCCGCGTCCACGTGCATGTACTCGGTGGTGACGTCGGGGAACTCCTCGCCCACCTTGTTGAAGATGTCCGTCCACAGGTGACCGGCGTGCACGAGCACGTTGTTCTTGTGGACGAGCGCCAGCTTCTTGCGGGGGCGGGCCTGGGCGCGGGCGTAGGCGTCGCGGACGACCCGCTCGATACCGAAGGCGGTGTTCAGCGACACCTCGGTGGCGACCGCGTGCGGGGTGCCCTGCCGGATGGTGCCGCCGTTGCCGGTGTACGGGCCCTCGGTGCCCTCGCGGACGACCACGAAGTCGATCTCCGGCTGCCCGGCCAGCGGGGTCGCGACCCCGGGGAGCAGCCTCGACGGACGCAGGTTGACGTGGTGGTCGAAGGCGAAGCGGAGCTTCAGCAGGAAGCCGCGCTCCAGGACACCGGAGGGCACGCTCGGGTCACCGATCGCGCCGAGCAGGATGGCGTCATGCTTCTTGAGCGCGTCCAGGTCGGCTTCGGTGAGGGTCTCACCGGTGGCGCGGTAACGCCGGGCGCCGAAGTCGTACTCCTTGGTCTCCAGCTTCACATCCTGCGGAAGGACGGCGGAGAGCACCTTCAGCCCCTGGGCCACGACCTCCTGGCCGATGCCGTCACCGGGAATCACTGCGAGATTGATGCTGCGAGACATACCGGCACCGTACTCCGGGTCCCATGGGATGACACGCCGTGTCCGCGATACGGACATGGGGCGCCGGACGGCCACCGCTCTTCGACCGGCGTTCACCTGTATGTATGGCGGACGTTGGGGTTTGCTGGGAAGTTCCCTCCCATGGACAGTCCCCCGGACACCCCCGACGTCGGCATCCCGCCGCGGCTGGCCCGCCGGATGAGCATGGCGGAGCAGTACGAGTACCTGCGGGCGCGCCTCACCCGGCGCCGCGCGCTGGTGACGGCGGGCGCGCTGGCCGGCGGCGGCCTGCTCACCGGCTGTTCGTCGGGCACGGGTACGGCGAACCCGGCGACCAGCAAGGTCCCCGGCTCCGCCGTCACCCCTTTCGGCCGCCACCTCGCCTTCGGCGCCGACCCTAAGACGCAGATGCGGATCTCCTGGCAGGTCCCGTTCGCGGTGCGGAAGCCGTACGTACGCGTCGGGCCGACGCCCGGCGACCTGAGCCGCCGCATCGAGGCCGAGGTCCGCCCGCTGCACACGCCTGGCGTGACAGGCGTACGCCTCGACCTGGACCAGTACTACGTGCACGCGGCGCTCGACGGCCTGCGCCCCGGGACGACGTACTACTACGGCGTCGGCCACGAGGGCTTCGACCCGACGTCCGGCGCGCACAAGTCGACCCTCAACTCGTTCCGCACAGCCCCGGCGACCGCCCCCGCGAGCTTCGTGTTCACGGCCTTCGGCGACCAGGGCGTCACGCCCGACGCGCTGGCCAACGACAAGGTGCTCCTGGGCCGGAACCCCGCCTTCCACCTGCACGCGGGTGACATCTGCTATGCGGACGTCACCGGCCACGGCGAGAAGTCGGACAGCTACGACCCGACCGCCTGGGACCTGTTCCTGAAGCAGACGGAGACGGTCGCGAGGTCGGTGCCGTGGATGGTGACGACCGGCAACCACGACATGGAGGCCTGGTACTCGCCGAACGGGTACGGCGGCCAGTCGGCCCGCTGGTCACTCCCGGACAACGGCTTCGACGCCCGGAACACACCGGGCGCCTACTCGTTCACGTACGGCAATGTCGGGATCGTGGCACTCGACGCGAACGACGTGTCGTACGAGATCCCGGCCAACCTGGGCCACACGGACGGCCGCCAGACGGCGTGGCTGGACCGGCGGCTGGCCGAGCTGCGGGCGTCGGACGCGATCGACTTCGTCGTGGTCTTCTTCCACCACTGCGCGTACTCGACGACGTCCGCCCACGCCTCCGACGGCGGCGTACGGGACGCCTGGCTGCCGCTGTTCGACAAGCACCAGGTGGACCTGGTGATCAACGGCCACAACCACGTGTACGAGCGGACGGACGCCCTCAGGGGCGGCCGGGTGGGCCGACAGGTGCCGGTCGGCGCGGCGACCGACCCGACGCGGGACGGCACCGTGTACGTCACGGCGGGAGGCGCGGGCCAGAGCCTGTACAGCTTCCCCTACGGGGTGAAGGACAGCTTCGAGGGGAAGGCCGCCGACCGGGAGTCGGTGGAGACCTACCACTGGACGAGGTCGCAGGAACGGCACGAGGACACGGTGGAGTGGTCACGGGTGCGCTACACCGGCTACTCGTTCCTCTCCGTGGAGGCGGAGGCGGGCGTGCCGGGCACGGCTCCCCGGCTCACGGTGTCGGCACTTGCGCAGAGCGGGGAGCGGATCGACCACTTCGAGGTGCGGCGCGGGTGAGGCGACCTCACCCGCGATGACCCGACGAGGGTCCTCAGTGACCCGTCTGGCCGCCGTTGTCCCGGCGGTCGAGGGCGCGCTGGAGGGCTGCGGCGGCGTTCTTGCGGTCGGACTCGCTCGTCGGGGAGACGTGGCGGACTCGGCGGCGGACGGTCGTCTCGGCCATGGGAAATCGACTCCTTCAAGGAATCCGGGAGTACGGCAGGGGGATTCGAGACGCCGGGTGGGACGGGGAGCGGCGGTACCGCAGGGGTTGCCTGCACGGGGTACCGGCTCAAGACCGTCATTCGCTTGGTCCAGCGAGACGTTCGGCTCCTACCAAGCTAGGTGAGGACAGGGCATCTGTCTCCACACTTACTCGGACTTCCTACTATCTGAGACGGTGGACTGAGTCACACCCCTACATCAAGCCTCAGAACCCTGCGCTGATCCCGGTCGAGGACTACACGGCAGACGTGGCTCGGGTCCACGCGCGTCTCCTTGCCCATGTGCGCAAGGAAGGCAAGCCACGTGATGCCCACGACCTGATCATCGCTGCCACCGCCGCCACCACGGCTCGGATCCTGCTCACCACGGACGGCAAGGCGGCCTTCGACGACCTGCCCGGCGTCCACGCGTCGACCCGCTGAAACGCGACTCCGGACGCGGTGGGCCCGCTCGCCCTCTTGCCCTCTCGCACGAGCTGCCGCGGGCCAGGCAGCCGCCGAACTGATCGGCGACTTCCTGGCCCGGAACCTCAAGGGTGGAGGTCAGCCCATGTGCGGGTACGGGTAGTCGGTCGGCGCGACCAGGGTCTCCTTGATGGCGCGGGTCAGGGTCCAGCGCATCAGGTTCTGCGGGGCGCCCGCCTTGTCGTTGGTGCCGGACGCGCGCCCGCCGCCGAACGGCTGCTGCCCGACGACCGCGCCGGTCGACTTGTCGTTGATGTAGAAGTTGCCGGCCGCGTAGCGCAGCTTCTCCATCGTGTACGCGGCTGCCGCGCGGTCGCCGGAGATGACCGAGCCGGTCAGCGCGTAGTCGGACACGGACTCCATCTGGGTCAGCATGGCGTCGTACGTGTCGGCCGAGCTGTCGTCGTACACGTACACGGCGAGGAGCGGGCCGAAGTACTCGGTGGTGAAGACCTGGTTGGCCGGGTCCGTGCACTCCACGACCGTCGGGCGGACGAACCAGCCGACCGAGTCGTCGTAGGAGCCGCCCGCCACGATCGTGCACGTCGGGTCGGACTGCGCGCGGTCGATGGCGGCCTTGTTCTTGGCGAAGGCACGCTCGTCGATGACCGCGCCGATGAAGTTGGTGAGGTCGGTGACGTCACCCATGGTCAGGTGGTCGACCTCGGCTGCGAACTCCTCGCGGAACCCGTCGTTCCAGATGGAGGCCGGGATGTAGGCGCGGGAGGTCGCGCTGCACTTCTGCCCCTGGTACTCGAAGGAACCGCGTGTGAGGGCCGTCTTCAGGACCGCCCGGTCGGCGCTCGGGTGGGCGACGACGAAGTCCTTGCCGCCGGTCTCACCGACGAGACGCGGGTACGAGCGGTACTTCTCGATGTTCGCGCCGACCGTCTTCCACAGGTACTGGAAGGTCTTGGTGGAACCCGTGAAGTGAATGCCGGCCAGGTCCCGGTGCTCCAGAGCCACCTCGGAGACCTCGATGCCGTCACCGGTGACGAGGTTGATGACGCCCTTGGGCAGCCCGGCCTCCTCCAGCAGTTGCATGAGAAGCACGGCGGAGTGGGTCTGCGTCGGCGACGGCTTCCACACCACCACGTTGCCCATGAGGGCGGGCGCGGTGGGCAGATTGCCCGCGATCGCCGTGAAGTTGAAGGGGGTGATCGCGTAGACGAACCCTTCGAGGGGGCGGTGGTCGAGACGGTTCCAGACGCCCGGGGAGTTGGCGGGCGGCTGCTCGGCGAGCAGGTCGCGCGCGTACTTGACGTTGAAGCGCCAGAAATCGACCAGCTCGCACGGACAGTCGATCTCGGCCTGCTGGGCGGTCTTCGACTGGCCGAGCATCGTGGAGGCGGCGAGGGTCTCGCGCCAGGGCCCTGCCAGCAGTTCGGCGGCGCGCAGGATGATCGCGGCACGGTCGTCGAACGCCATCGCGCGCCAGGCGGGCGCGGCGGCGAGGGCCGCGTCGATCGCGTCCTGGGCGTCCTGCCGGGTGGCGTTGGCGTAGGTGCCGAGGCGGGCCTTGTGGTGGTGCGGCTGCACGACGTCGAATCGCTCGCCGCCGCCCATGCGCCGCGCGCCGCCGATGGTCATCGGCAGATCGACGGGGTTCTCGGCGAGCTCCTTGAGCCTGGCCTCCAGGCGGGCCCGCTCGGGCGACCCGGGGGCGTATCCGTGCACCGGCTCGTTGACGGGGGTGGGGACCTGGGTGACGGCGTCCATGAGCTACCTCTTCCGAGTGAGTATCTGGCTTCGGCCCGCGCGAGCCAAAGCCGTCTACGTATGTTTGGCGGCGGTCAGGGCTTGACCGTCATCAACTCGCTGCGGCGGGCGAGTGAGAAGCCCCCACGGGGGCGGAGTCACTGTGTCCGAATCTCCTTTCCGGACACGGGTCGGCACAGCCGGCCGATGGGCGGTAGCTGCCGTTACCCAGGGAGCACCCGGGTGCCGACAGCTACCGCTCGCCATCAACGATTCAGCCCTTGGTGAGGATCGAGCGGCCGAAGAACAGCAGGTTGGCGGGGCGTTCGGCCAGCCGCCGCATGAAGTACCCGTACCAGTCCGTCCCGTACGCGGTGTAGACACGCATCCGGTGTCCCTCGGCGGCGAGGCGCAGATGCTCGTCGCTCCTGATCCCGTACAGCATCTGGAACTCGTACTCGTCGGGCTTGCGGCTCGCGCGCCGGGCGAGTTCCTGGGCGATGGAGATGAGGCGTGGGTCGTGGGACCCGATCATCGGGTACCCCTCGCCCTCCATCAGGATCCGCAGGATGCGGACGTACGCCTTGTCCGTCTCGGCCTTCTGCTGGTAGGCGACCTCGGCGGGCTCCTTGTACGCGCCCTTCACCAGCCGTACGCGGCTGCCGCTGTCGGCGAGGCGGCGGGCGTCGGCCTCGGTGCGGTACAGGTAGGCCTGGATGACGCAGCCGGTCTGCGGGAAGTCCTTCCGGAGTTCCTCGTGGATCGCGAACATCGAGTCGAGGGTGGTGTGGTCCTCGGCGTCGAGCGTGACCGTCGTACCGATCGCGGCGGCTGCCTCGACGACGGGCCGGATGTTGGCGAGGGCCAGCTCGTGGCCACCGTCCAACGCCTGCCCGAACAGCGACAGCTTGACGGACATCTCGGCGCGGGTGCCCAGCTCGAGTTCCCCGAGCCGCTCGACCAGCTCCAGATAGGCGTCCCGGGCGGCGGCGGCCTGCTCGGGGTTGGTGATGTCCTCGCCGACCACGTCCAGGGTGACTTCCAGGCCCCGGTCGGTGAGGTCCTGGACGATCGGCACCACGTCGTCGACCGTCTCGCCGGGGATGAAGCGGTCGACGACCGGCCTGGTCACCGGGGCGGCCGAGATCAGTCGGCGCAGCCGGTCGCTGCGCGAGGCGGCGAGAATCACGGGACCCAGCACGGGGCACCTCCACAAAAGGCCGGCAAACGAAGAACCGGAGAACCGGACAACCGGAGAACCACCGTGAAACCTAGGGATCCTTCCGATCGTGGGCCATCGACAGCTGTCACGCATCCGTGCCCCAGATCTCATACAGATGTCTGAAGACGGTGCCGGAATGCGCGAGAATGCCCCCATGAGCCAGGCGAGCGGCGACCATCACGGCGACTACCAGGAACTGGTGGACGACATCTCGGAGCTCCTCGGCGCCCCCGCGACGCTGGAGAACCGCGACTTCGAACTGCTCGCCTTCGGCACGTACGACAGCGAGGGCGAACTGGACGCGTCGGCGCTGGACCCGGTGCGCGCCCGCTCGATCCTGACCCGCCGCTCGACGGCGGCGGTGCGCGCGTGGTTCGAGGGCTTCGGCATCACGCGCGCGACCGGCCCGGTCCGTATCCCGCCCACCCCGGAGGCGGGGGTGTTCCGGGGGCGGATCTGTCTCCCCGTACGCCATCGGAGTGTCGTACTCGGTTACGTCTGGCTGCTGGACGACGATCCGGGGCCCCCGGCGGAGCAGTTGGCGGCGGCCATGGAGGTGGCGGACCGGATCGGCGCGCTGCTCGCGGACGAGGCGCAGGCGGGGGCCGATCTGACCCGCGAGTTCCGGTCGGTGCTGACCGCCGAGCGCGGCTGGCAGCGGGACATGGCGGTGGCGGCCTTGCGTTCGGCTCTGGGAGCGCGCGGCGAGGGCCCGCACGCGGTGGTGTGCGTGGCGCCGTGGCCGTCGGCGGATCCGGACGACGCTCCGTCGGCCCGTACGGTGCCGCACGCGACGGCGGTGTGCACGGTGCCGTGGGGCACGGCGGCGCAGAGTCTGGCGCTGCTGATCAGGCTGCGGGCGACGGACGTACCCGTCCCGGCGCTGACGGCGGCGGCCCGGCTGCTGAAGGAGACGGAGGGTCGGGCAGCGGCCGGTGTCGGCGCCCCGCGCACCGGCCTCGCCGGTCTGGGCACCGGCTGGCAGGAGGCCTCGGCGGCGGCCCGCGCGGCCCTGGCGGAACCGCACCTCGGCCCGGTCGCGGAGTGGGGCGCGATCGGCCCGTACCGTCTCCTTACGGCGCTCCCGTCGGACACGGCCCAGGACCCCGCCGTACGCACCCTGCTCGCCCCCGCCCACCAGGAACTGGCCCGCACCGCCGAGGTCTACCTCGACCGGGCCGGCCAGGCGGGCCGCACCGCGGCCGAGCTGGGCATCCACCGCCAGACGCTGTACTACCGCCTGTCCCGGGTGGAGCAGCTGACGGGCCTGGACCTGGACGACGGCGAGGACCGCCTGCTGCTGCACATGGCGTTGAAGGGTGCGCGACTTCAGCGCAATCCCTAGGCCTGAGCTTCCCCGATGACCCGGCGGAGCCCTTCCGTGAGCTGGTCCGCGGTCGGTGCCTTCGTCGGGTCGAAGACGTACTGGCAGATGAGCCCGGTCATCAGGACGTTGTAGAACTGGCCGACGGAGTCGACGTCGTCCTCCGACACGTCCTCCTCCCTGCCCCCGAGGAACAGCGGGATGAGGCCGCGCGCCGCCTCGCGCTGGGCCTGCGCCAAGTGGTCGCGGACGGTGGGCAGTTGGTCTCCCATGGCCACGATCTCCACACTCAGGCGCCACAGCGAACCCGGCTGCCGCATGGTGGCGATGATGTTCGACCAGACCTCCTGGAACCGGTCGAGCGAGCCGGGCCCGGTGCCGCCGGCCGTCTCCACGGCGGGGGTGAAGTCGTCGGAGAGCCCCTCCACCAGGGAGACGTACGCATCCGCGAGGAGCTTGTCCTTCGAGCCGTAGTGATAGCCGATCGACGCCAGATTGGTCCCCGACTCCTTGACGATGTCGCGCGCGGTCGTGCGCACGAAGCCCTTCTCCAGCAGGCAGCGCTTGGCGCCTTCGAGCAGATCCTCGCGATGTCCCATGCGGCCACCCTACCCGCGATCCATACGACCGTCCTAGACAGACGAATTACACGAGCGTTCTAGACAGTCGTTTAACACAGCCGTATATTCCCTGGCATGACGAACCCGACGAGCACGACCGTTTCCCCCGGCACCCGTGCCGGCCGCCGCGAATGGACCGCGCTGGGCGTGCTGATGCTGCCGCTGCTGCTGGTCTCGATGGACGTCTCCGTCCTCTACTTCGCCGTTCCGGCGATCAGCGCGGACCTGGAGCCGACCGGCACCCAGCAGCTGTGGATCTTCGACATCTACGCCTTCGTCCTGGCCGGTCTGCTGATGACGATGGGCTCGCTCGGCGACCGCATCGGCCGCCGCCGGCTCCTTCTCATCGGCGCCGCCGCCTTCGGCGCGGGCTCGCTGCTCGCCGCCTACGCGAACAGCGCCGAGACCCTGATCGCGGCCCGCGCGGTCCTCGGTATCGGCGGCGCGACCCTGATGCCGTCGACGATGGCCCTGGTCCGCACGATGTTCCGCGACCCCGGCCAGCGCGCCAAGGCGATCGCCATGTGGTCCGGCGTGATGACCGGCGGCATCGCCCTCGGCTCGGTCATGAGCGGACTGCTGGTCGAGTACTTCTGGTGGGGCTCGGTCTTCCTGGTCAACCTGCCCGCGATGGCACTGCTGCTGGTCCTCGGCCCGGTCCTGCTCCCCGAGTCGAAAAACCCGGACCCGGGCCGCTTCGACCTCCTCAGCGTCCCGCTCTCGATGGCGGCAGTCCTCCCCGTGATCTACGGCCTCAAGGAGATCCCGTCGGAGGGCTGGCACACGGAGTACGTCCTCTCGGTGACCGTCGGCCTGTTCTTCGCGTACCTCTTCGTCCAGCGCCAGCGCACGACGGCCTCGCCCCTCATCTCCCCCGCGCTGTTCCGGGGCCGCGGCTTCGGCCCGGCCGTCACCCTGAACCTGCTCTCGGCGTTCGCGATGATGGGCTCGGCGTACTTCACCACGCAGTACCTCCAGTCGGTGCTCGGCAAGAGCTCCATCGAGGCGGCGCTGTGGGGCCTGCTGCCGACGGTCCTGGTCGGCATCGCGGCCCCCGTCGCCGCCGCCCTCGTCCAGCGGGGTGCGCAGCGCGCCCATGTCGTCGCCGGCGGCTTCGTCACGGCGGCCTGCGGATACGGGCTGCTGGCCCTGGTCGGCACGGACTCGCTGTGGCTGGTACTGGCCGGGGCGGGCGTCCTCGCGGCCGGCATCGTCGTCGTGATGTCCCAGATGATGGACCTGGGCCTGAGCACCGCCCCCCTCGACAAGGCGGGCGCCGCCGCCTCCCTGCTGGAGACGGGCGCGGAGTTCGGCGGCGCGCTGGGCATGGCCGTACTGGGCTCGATCGGTACGGCGGTCTACCGCCACGACATCCCGGCCTCGGCGCCCGCCCCGGCCCGGGAAACCCTCGGCGGTGCGCTGGCGGTGGCCCAGCAGCTCCCGGCGCGCACGGGAGACGCGCTGGCCACGGCAGCCAGGGAGGCGTACACCCACGGAATGCAGGCGGCTGCGATCGCGGGGGTGGTACTGCTCCTGGGGGCGGCGGTGCTGGCGGCGCGGGCGCTCCGCGGGGTGACTGTGCGGGAGACGGTCGCGAAGGAGGCGGAGACGGAGGGCTGCTGCGCCTGAGGGCAACGAAACACGCGGGCCGACTGAGGTTTCTCAGTCGGCCCGCGTCGATGTGCGAGCAGCGCCCAGGCGTTTTCAGCCCGTCCGGCGTTTGAGGACAAGCCCGTTCAGGGCGAACGGGGGTCTGGGGGCGGAGCCCCCAGAGACACGCTCACCTCAGACCAGGTTCACCGATCGAGCCGACGTCGCCCCGATCTCCTCGGCCACTTCCGCCAATACGCCGGGGGCAACCGTGTCGTCGACGGTCAGGACGGCCAGCGCCTCGCCGCCCGCCACCGACCGGGAAACCTGCATCCCGGCGATGTTGATCCCGGCCTCGCCGAAGATCCGGCCGACCGTGCCGACGACGCCCGGCCGGTCCGCGTACCGGTACACGACCATGTGGTCGGCGAGCGCGAGGTCGACGTCGTAGTCGCCGACCGCGACGATCTTCTGGTGGTTCTTGGGGCCGGCCAGGGTGCCGGAGACCGACACCTCCTCGCCGCTGCTGAGCGTGCCGCGCACGGTCACGACGTTGCGGTGGTCCGCGGACTCCGAGCTGGTCGTCAGCCGCACCTCGACGCCGCGCTCCTGGGCGAACAGCGGGGCGTTGACGTACGACACGGTCTCGTCGACGACATCCTCGAACACGCCCTTGAGCGCGGACAGTTCGAGCACCTTCACGTCGTGCTGGGTGATCTCGCCGTACACCTCGACGTCGAGACGGACCGCGACCTCGCCCGCGAGCGCGGTGAAGATACGGCCGAGCTTCTCGGCGAGCGGCAGACCCGGCTTGACGTCCTCGGCGATGACGCCGCCCTGGACGTTCACCGCGTCCGGGACCAGCTCACCGGCGAGCGCGAGGCGGACCGAGCGGGCGACGGAGATACCGGCCTTCTCCTGCGCCTCGTCCGTGGACGCGCCGAGGTGCGGGGTGCACACGACCTGGTCCAGCTCGAACAGCGGGGAGTCCGTGCAGGGCTCCTTCGCGTACACGTCGAGACCGGCGCCGGCGACGCGGCCCTCCTTGAGCGCCGAGTACAGCGCCTCCTCGTCGACGATCCCGCCACGCGCGGCGTTCACGATGCGCACGCTCGGCTTGACCTTGTGCAGCGCCTCGTCACCGATGAGACCGACGGTCTCGGGAGTCTTCGGCAGGTGCACGGTGATGAAGTCGGAGACCTCGAGGAGCTCGTCCAGCGACAGGATCTTGACGCCCATCTGGGCGGCCCGCGCGGGCTGGATGTAGGGGTCGTAGGCGACGACCTTCATCCCGAACGCGGACATGCGCTGCGCGACCAGCGCGCCGATGCGGCCGAGGCCGACGACACCGAGGGTCTTCTCCGCGAGCTCGACGCCCGTGTACTTGCTGCGCTTCCACTCGCCGTTCTTGAGCGCGGTGTTGGCCTGCGGGATGTGGCGTGCGGTCGCCAGCAGCAGACCGCAGGCCAGCTCGGCGGCGGTGACGATGTTCGAGGTGGGCGCGTTGACGACCATCACGCCGGCCTTGGTGGCGGCGGAGACGTCCACGTTGTCCAGGCCGACGCCGGCTCGTGCGACGACCTTCAGCTTGCGGGCGGCGGCGACCGCCTCGGCGTCGACCTTGGTGGCCGAACGGATCAGGATCGCGTCGACGTCGGCGATGGCGGGGAGCAGTTCGGCTCGGTCCCCTCCGTTGCAGTGCCGGATCTCGAAGTCCGGGCCAAGCGCGTCGACGGTCGCGGGCGACAGCTCTTCAGCGATGAGTACGACAGGTTTCGAGCTCACGTGAGGTCCTCACTCAGTCCTATGCGGACGGCCGTCCCGACGGCCGCAGGCGGTGGAGGTGCTACCGCGTGGAAGACGCACGACGCTGTGGGCCTGACGCGTTGGTAGTACGGCAGTGTAGTGGCGCGGCGAAGGGCGGCTCCCGCCCCTGCGGAAGGATCACTCATCCGTGACGGGTCAGCCCGGACAAGGCCTTACCGGGGGTTCGGCAATGAGGCCGCAGCATGCGCCGCGGCCCCGTCCCTCAAGACCTACGCCTCGTCGTCGACCCAGGACATGAGCTTGCGCAGCTCCTTGCCCGTGGTCTCCAGGAGGCTCTTCTCGTCCTGCGACTTGTACTCGTTGTACTTCTTCAGACCGCCGTGGTACTCGGCCATCCACTCACGCGCGAACGTGCCGTCCTGGATCTCGGCGAGGATCTTCTTCATCTCGGCCTTGGTGGCGTCGGTGATGATCCGCGGGCCGGTGACGTAGTCGCCCCACTCGGCGGTCTCGGAGACCGACCAGCGCATCTTCTCCAGGCCGCCCTCGTACATGAGGTCGACGATCAGCTTCAGCTCGTGCAGGCACTCGAAGTACGCGATCTCCGGCTGGTAGCCGGCCTCGGTCAGCGTCTCGAAACCGGCCTTGACCAGCGCGGCCGTACCACCGCAGAGAACGGCCTGCTCACCGAACAGGTCGGTCTCGGTCTCCTCGGTGAACGTCGTCTTGATGACGCCGGCGCGGGTGCCACCGATGCCCTTGGCGTACGAGAGGGTCAGCGCGAAGGCGTTGCCGGTCGCGTCCTGCTCGACGGCCGCGATACACGGAACGCCGCGGCCCTCCTCGTACTGGCGGCGCACGAGGTGACCCGGGCCCTTGGGGGCGACCATGCAGACGTCGATGCCGGCCGGGGGCTTGATGAAGTCGAAGCGGATGTTCAGGCCGTGGCCGAAGAACAGCGCGTCGCCCGGGCTGAGGTTGTCCTTGATGGACTCCTCGTAGACCTGGGCCTGGATCGGGTCCGGGACGAGGATCATGATGACGTCGGCCTCGGCGGCGGCCTCGGCGGGGGTCACGACGCGCAGGCCCTGCTCCTCGGCCTTCGCCTTCGACTTGGAGCCCTCGTGCAGACCGACGCGGACGTCGACACCCGAGTCGCGGAGCGACAGCGCGTGGGCGTGGCCCTGGCTGCCGTAACCGATGACCGCGACCTTGCGGCCCTGGATGATGGACAGGTCGGCGTCGGCGTCGTAGAACAGCTCGGCCACTTTGGGTTCTCTCCTTGGGTGCAGGTGTTGCGTCCCACCGTATGACGGCGGGCGGAAGTGAGGTTCGGGGGTCTCGGTATACGGGCGGCCGGTATCACCCGACCGCCCGAGTCCGCAGAGCTTGACGCCGGCTATGCCGACCGGTCGAGGGCCCGCAGCGACCGGTCCGTGATCGAGCGCGCGCCGCGGCCGATCGCGATGGTGCCGGACTGCACCAGTTCCTTGATGCCGTACGGCTCCAGCATCTTGAGCATCGCGGACAGTTTGTCGGTGCTGCCGGTGGCCTCGATGGTGACGGCCTCCGGGGAGACGTCGACCGTCTTGGCGCGGAAGAGCTGGACGATCTCGACGATCTGGGAGCGTGTCTCGTTGTCCGCGCGCACCTTCACCAGAACGAGTTCACGCTGAACCGCCGAGCCGGATTCCAGTTCGACGATCTTCAGCACGTTGACGAGCTTGTTGAGCTGCTTGGTGACCTGTTCGAGGGGAAGCGCCTCGATCACGTTGACCACGATGGTGATGCGGGAGATCTCGGGGTGCTCGGTGACGCCGACGGCGAGCGAGTCGATGTTGAATCCACGCCGGGAGAACAGAGCCGTGATCCGGGCGAGGACACCGGGCTTGTTCTCGACGAGGACGGAGAGGGTGTGCTTGGACATGTCTGAGGGGTCTCTCTCGCTCAGTCGTCTTCGTTGTCGCCGAAGTCGGGGCGGACGTCCCGGGCGGCCATGATCTCGTCGTTGGAGGTGCCTGCGGCGACCATCGGCCACACCATGGCGTCCTCGTGGACGATGAAGTCGATCACGACGGGGCGGTCGTTGACCGAGTTAGCCTCCTCGATGACCTTGTCGAGGTCGTCGGGGGACTCGCAGCGGATCGCGTAGCAGCCCATCGCCTCGGACAGCTTCACGAAGTCGGGGACACGGGTGCCCCTGGCCTGCGGATTCACGTCGTCGGGCCCGGAGTGCAGGACGGTGTTGGAGTACCGCTGGTTGTAGAACAGGGTCTGCCACTGGCGGACCATCCCGAGGGCGCCGTTGTTGATGATGGCGACCTTGATCGGGATGTTGTTGAGCGCGCAGGTGGTGAGTTCCTGGTTGGTCATCTGGAAGCAGCCGTCGCCGTCGATCGCCCAGACCGTCCGGTCCGGCTGCCCCGCCTTGGCACCCATCGCGGCCGGGACCGCGTACCCCATCGTTCCGGCGCCGCCGGAGTTCAGCCAGGTCGCGGGCTTCTCGTACTGGATGTAGTGCGCGGCCCACATCTGGTGCTGGCCGACGCCCGCCGTGAAGATCGTGCCCTCGGGGGCGAGCTGTCCGATGCGCTCGATGACCTGCTGCGGGGAGAGCGAGCCGTTGTCCGGCTGCTCGTAGCCCAGCGGGTAGGTCTCGCGCCAGCGGTTGAGGTCCTTCCACCAGGCGGTGTAATCGCCGGCGTGACCCTCGCTGTGCTCCTTCTGCACCGCCTGCACCAGGTCGGCGATGACCTCACGGGCGTCCCCGACGATCGGGACGTCGGCGGCGCGGTTCTTGCCGATCTCCGCCGGGTCGATGTCGGCGTGGACGATCTTGGCGTGCGGGGCGAAGCTGGACAGCTTGCCGGTGACACGGTCGTCGAAGCGGGCTCCGAGGGCGACGATCAGGTCGGCCTTCTGCAGCGCGGTGACGGCGGTGACCGCACCGTGCATGCCCGGCATTCCCACGTGCAGCGGGTGGCTGTCGGGGAATGCGCCGAGCGCCATCAGGGTGGTGGTGACGGGCGCTCCGGTGAGTTCTGCGAGGACCTTCAGCTCGGCGGTGGCACCGGCCTTGATGACACCGCCGCCGACGTACAGCACCGGCCGCTTGGCGGCGGTGATCAGCTTCGCGGCTTCGCGGATCTGCTTGGCGTGCGGCTTGGTCACCGGGCGGTAGCCGGGGAGGTCGGTGACGGGCGGCCACTGGAAGACGGTCTGGGCCTGGAGGATGTCCTTGGGGATGTCGACCAGGACCGGTCCCGGGCGGCCGGTGGAGGCGATGTGGAACGCCTCCGCGATCGCCCGGGGGATGTCCTCCGCCTTGGTGACCAGGAAGCTGTGCTTGGTGATCGGCATGGTGATGCCGACGATGTCCGCCTCCTGGAAGGCGTCCGTACCGATCGCCTTGGACACGACCTGTCCGGTGATCGCCACGAGCGGCACCGAATCCATGTGCGCGTCGGCGATCGGGGTCACCAGGTTGGTGGCGCCGGGGCCGCTGGTCGCCATGCAGACGCCGACCTTGCCGGTGGCCTGCGCGTAACCGGTGGCCGCGTGGCCGGCGCCCTGCTCGTGGCGGACCAGCACGTGGCGCACCCGCGTGGAGTCCATCATCGGGTCGTACGCCGGCAGGATGGTGCCCCCTGGAATGCCGAATACCGTCTCGGCCCCGACCTCCTCAAGCGAGCGGATGAGGGACTTCGCACCCGTCACGTACTCGGGGGCGGACTGGTGTCCTCCGGAACGGGGCCGCGGCTGCGGGTGATGGGCCCCGGTGGCCTGCTCGGTCATCGGCATTCTCTTCTCGATGCTGAGGGTTTTTGCGAGTTTTGTACGGTGTGCGTTGCGGTCCGACCTGCGCCGGTGCAACAAAAAACCCCTCGTGCCGTGAGGCAAGCGAGGGGAGCGCGCCGGATGCGGTCGCTGGAAGTTCCGGGTCCGTCCGAAACGTTCACCAGCGTCAGCCGACGCGCTTTCCAAGTACGAGAATTCGGGTGCGCATGGGGTCGACCCTCTCCCCGGCACACACCGACTGTCAAGTGGGTGGGACGGGAGTCTCATTATGTGAACGGAGGGCCGTTCCGCCTCCGAAAACAGCGGGCACACCTGTACTTGTGTACACCCCGGAACCGCCGCCCGCGAACGCGGGCTCGGCCGAACCGTTCGGCACCGGATAGCGTCCGGTGGACAGTGCCCGGCGCAGCCGGTATTCGTCCAGCGGCCCGGAGAAGGCCATGCCCTGCCCGTGCGTGCAGCCCATCGCGCGCAGGGCGACCACCTGCTCGGGCAGGTCCACGCCTTCGGCCACGGACTGCAGCCCGAGGTCGCCCGCGATTCTGAGCAGCCCGCCGGTGATCTTGTGCAGCCGCGTGGACTCGACGACGCCCTCGACCAGACCGCGGTCGAGCTTCAGTACGTCGACGGGGAGCCGCCGCAGTGCCGTGATCGGCGCGTAGCCACTGCCGAAACCGTCCAGCGCGATCCGTACGCCGAGGCACCTGAAGGCGTTCAGCCGGCGCTCCAGCTCGTCCAGGGAGACCCGCGGGTCGGTGTCCGTCAGTTCGATCTCCAGGGCACCGGTGGGGAGCCCGTGGCGGGTCAGCAGGGTCTCGATCGACCCGAGGGGCAGGGAGCGGTCGAGGAGCCGCCGGGCGCTCATCCGGACGCCGACGGGTACGGCGAGCCCGGTCGCGGCGCGTTCGGCGGCCTGTTCGACAGCCTCCTCCAGCATCCAGCGGTCCAGCTCGGCGGTCTTGTCGCTGTCCTCGGTGACGCGCAGGAACTCGGCGGGCGTGAAGAGCACTCCCTGGGAGGAGCGCCAGCGCGCCTGGGCGGAGACCGAGGTGATCCGGCCGCTGTCCAGCGCCACCACGGGCTGGTGCAGCAGCACGAACTCGCCGTCGTGCAGCGCGGCACGCAGACGCGTGGCCAGCTCCGCCTTCCGTACGACGTCCTGCTGCATCTGGGGCGCGTAGAGCTCGACGCGGCCCTTGCCGGAGGCCTTGGCCCGGTACATCGCCAGGTCGGCGTTGCGCAGCAGCTCGCCCGCGCCGAGGCCGGGCTCGGCGAACGCGACGCCGATCGAGGCGTTGACGCGGACATCGTTGCCGTCGATGTCGTACGGCTGGGAGAGGGTGAGCCGCAGCCTGTCGGCCAGCTCCCCTATCTGGAGTTCGCGCGCGGCACGGTCCCGGGTGCCGTCTCCGACGATCAGGGCGGCGAACTCGTCGCCGCCGAGCCGGGAGGCGGTGTCCCCGTACCGGACCGAGTCCTGGAGCCTGCGGGCGGCCTGGACGAGCAGTTCGTCGCCGGCCTGGTGTCCGATCGTGTCGTTGACGGCCTTGAAGCCGTCGAGGTCGATGAACAGGACGGCCGTGCCGCGGTCGGTGGAGCGGCGGCCGGACAGTGCCTGCTGCACGCGCTGGGTGAACAGGGCGCGGTTGGGCAGGTCGGTGAGCGGGTCGTGTTCGGCGTTGTGCTGCAACTGGGCCTGGAGCCGCACCCGTTCGGTGACGTCCCGGCTGTTGAAGATGAGGCCGCCGTGGTGACGGTTGACGGTGGACTCGACGTTCAGCCAGCCCCCCCCGCTCTCGACTTCTCCCCCAGCCTCCGGCCGGGAGGTGCCCCCGGAGCGGGAGGTGCCCCCACCGCCGGCCTTGAAGCGGCACTCGATGCGGGTGGTGGGTTCCTCGTCCGGGCTGGCGGCGAGGAAGCGGCGCACTTCGTGCACCACGCAGCCCAGGTCCTCCGGGTGGATGAGATGGGCCAGCTCGGTGCCCACGAGTTCCTCCGCGGACCGCCCGTAGACCCCGGCGGCGGCCGGGCTGACGTACCGGAGCATCCCGTTCGGAGCGGCGATCATGATGACGTCGCTCGAGCCCTGCACCAGAGAGCGGAAGTGGTTCTCCTTCTGGGCCAGCTCCTGGGTGAGGGTGATGTTGTCGAGCAGCATGATGCCCTGGCGCACGACCAGCGCGAGGACGACGCCGCCCGCGGTGATGAGCACCACGCGGTCGGGGCTGCGGCCGTTGAGAACGTTGTAGAGGACGCCCAGCGTGCACACGGCGGCGGCCAGATACGGCGTGAGCGCGGCCAGGGAGCCGGTGATGGGCCGGGTGAACGGATACCGGCCGTGATCGCCTCCCGGTACGGGCGGGTGCCCCTGCCCGGGGGCGGGCGCCCGGCCCTGGCGGGGTGCGGGCCGGCGTCCCTCGGGCCTGCCCGGGTGCTGCCGCCCGGGGCGGTGTTCGTGCACCACGCGCGTGTGCCCGACGGACTCGCCCTGGCCGCCGTGCCCGGAACCGACCCATGGGGCGTACGCCAGCAGCAGCGAGCCCGCGAACCAGCCCGCGTCGAGCAGCTGACCCGAGTGGTAGTTGTTGTGCAGCAGGGGCGAGGTGAACAGGGCGTCGCAGCCCACGGTCAGGGCGAGCGCGCCGATGGCGGTGTTCGCGGCGGAGCGGTTCGTGGAGGAGCGCCGGAAGTGCAGCGCGAGGACCATGCTGACGAGGGCGATGTCGAGCAGCGGGTAGGCCAGCGACAGCGCGGTGTGCGCGACGCTCGGCCCGTCGGCCTTCGCCGCCTGCGCCAGGGCGAGGCTCCAGGACAAGGTGAGCAGCGAGCCGCCGATCAGCCAGGCGTCGAGGACCATGCAGACCCAGCCGGCCTTCGTCACCGGCCGCTTGGCGAGGACCAGGAGCCCCACGATGGCGGGCGGGGCGAAGCACAGGAAGAACAGGTCGGCGAAGCTGGGGCTGGGCACGGCCTGGTCGAGCACGACCTCGTACCAGCCCCAGACGAGGTTGCCCAGGCAGGCCATGGCGGACGACAGCGCGAACAGCAGCCAGGCGGGCCGGAAGCGGATCCGGCGACGCGCATAGAGGAAGCAGGACACGGCCGCGGCACCCGCCGCGACACTCAGCCCGAAGTCGCCCATGATCAGGGCAAGTCGGGGAGAACCCCAGCCGAGCGCGGAACCGACGGCGTATCCCGCGCACACCAGGGCCAGCGTGAGCTGCGAGACCAGGTTCGTCCCGCCGCCGAAATCCGGTCGGCGGGCCAGCAGTGCCCCGGGGGAACTCACCGGACACTCCGGGCCCGCACCGCGACCGTGTCCCGCGCGACCCACTGCGCCGGGTGCGCGCCGGGTGCTGGAGGCACGGTGTGGGTGTGCCTCCGGCGACCGCTGTGCCGACGGTGCTGATGATGGCTGCTGTGGCCGCGTCTGCGCGCTGCCGTGCACCAGGGTCGCCGTCGGCGGCCCCGCCGCGTCGGATCGTTCGTCCATAGGCCGTGCATCGCCCGTCGCCCCCCTCACAGTCTGCAATGTCCATCCCCGGCGCCGAACGGTACGCGGCGCAGCCCCTGTCGGGACGATACACCAGTCTCGTCACTCAGGGACATAGTTCCTCTACTCTCCGTAACGGTCGACGGCGATGCCGACACACCCCGCATACGGGGGAATGCGGAGGGTGCCCGAACCGGACTACGCGTCGACCGTCCCCGTAGTAAGGATCACGTTCCGCAACGGCTCCTGGTTCATGAAACGACTCAACTGGTCCGCCAGCAACCTCTCGGCGCGCGGCCGGAACGCGGAGGTCGGGCCGCCGACGTGCGGGCTGATGAGCACGCCCGGCGCCTGCCACAAGGGGTGGCCCGGAGGCAGCGGCTCCGGATCGGTGACGTCGAGGGCGGCCGTGAGACGCCCGGATTCCAGCTCGGCCAGCAGCGCCTTGGTGTCGACGACGGGCCCGCGGGCCACGTTGACGAGCAGTGCGCCGTCCTTCATCCGGGCCAGGAAATCGGCGTTCACCAGCCCTCTTGTCCGATCGGTGAGGGGTGTGGCGAGGATCACGATGTCGGCTTCGGGCAACAGGGCGGGCAGTTCGGTGAGCGGATGCACCGGTCCGCGCGCCGTGGTGCGCTCAGAGCGCGCGACGCGCGCCACCCGCGCGAGCTCGAAGGGCGCGAGCCGGTCCTCGATGGCGGCGCCGATCGATCCGTAGCCGACGATGAGGGCGCTCTTGTCGGCGAGCGCCGGCCGGAACCCGCCCCGCCACTCCCCCTTGTCCTGCGCCCGCACGAAGTCGGGGATGCCGCGCAGCGAGGCCAGGATCAGGGCGAGGGCCAGCTCACCGGTGCTCGCCTCGTGCACGCCACGCGCGTTGCACAGCTGCACTCCCGGGCGCAGCTGCCCGAGCCCGGGCTGGATGTTGTCGACGCCCGCTGACAGCGTCTGCAGCACCTGGACGCCGGTCATGTCCGGCAGGGGACGTACGCAGACCTCGACGGGCTTCATGTACGGCACGACGTAGAACGCGCAGTCGGCCGGGTCCCCCGGGTAGTCGTGATCGCCGTTCCAGAAGAGGTAGCCGGGCCCTTCGGGCAGGCCCGCGATCTCCTCCGGCGGGATGGGGAGCCACACGTCAGCAGTCATGGTCACGAGCGTAGGCGAACCCCTGTGCGTACAGAGGTTAGGTTTGGGGGGCAAGGAGAGAGAGGTTCACGACCAGGTGGAGCGCAGGACGATCGGCGCGGCGGCGCTCGAAGTGGGGGCCGTTGGCCTCGGGTGCATGCCGATGAGCTGGGCGTACAGCGCCTCCCGGCGGCGGGGCGAGGAGTCTCTGCGGGCCGTGCACCGGGCCCTGGACGAGGGCTCGACGCTCCTGGACACGGCCGACATGTACGGCCCGTTCACCAACGAGCTGCTGGTGGGACGGGTGTTGAAGGAGCGACGCCGGGACGCCTTCGTGTCGACGAAGGTCGGTCTGCTGGTCGGCGATCAGCACATCGTGGCCAACGGCCGCCCGGGATACGTGAAACGGGCGTGCGACGCCTCGCTGCGCCGCCTGCAGACGGACGTCATCGATCTCTACCAACTGCACCGCGCGGACCCGGAGGTACCCGTCGAGGAGACCTGGGGCGCGCTGGCGGAACTCGTACAGGCGGGAAAAGTACGGGCGTTGGGGCTGTCGGCGATGGGCGCGCGGTCCGGGCGCCGGCCGGGGGCGCGGCTGCACGACACGACGATCCGCCAACTGGAGCGGGTGCAGCAGGTGTTTCCGGTCAGCGTGGTGCAGGCCGAGCTGTCGGTGTGGTCGAGGGAGGCGCTGGACGCGCTGCTGCCCTGGTGCGCGGCGCGCGGGGTCGGTTTCCTGGCGGCGATGCCCCTGGGCAACGGCTTCCTGACCGGGACGCTGACCCCGGGCGAGGGCTTCGAACCGGAGGACATCCGCGCCCGCCATCCCCGCTTCACGGCCGACATGATGGCCGCCAACCAGCCGATCGTGGCGGGCCTGCGCCGGGTGGCGCGACGGATCGGTCCGGACGTCGTCCCCGCCCAGGTGGCGCTGGCGTGGGTACTCGCGCAGGGCCGGCACGTGGTGCCCGTACCGGGGGCGAAGCAGGAACGGTGGGTGGCCCAGAACGCGGGGGCCGCGCCGCTGCGGCTGTCGGCGGAGGACCTGGCCGAGGTGGCGGGACTGCCCAGGGCACAGGGGTCGTGGGACTGACGCCGGAATCGGGCTCCGGGGAATCGGCCTGCGGGGATCGGGAACTCGTGGGGCGCGAGCGGTGTATGACAAGAAGAACCCGTCGCGTCGAAGGGACCATGATCGTGCAACGTAGAGCTGTGACGGCCGTACTGGCCGCGGCCACGCTCCTGCTCACGGCCGGCTGCTCCTCCGACGAGGGAGGGGACGGCGGCGGCTCGGGCGGCAGCAGCGACAGCGCATCGCCGGATCGTACGGGTCCGGACTCGTCGCCGTCCGCGCAGGCCACCGAGGACGTCCCGCCGGCCAAGGGCTCGGTGAAGGTGGTGCGCACGGTCGCCGAGGGCCTGAAGACGCCCTGGGGTCTGGCCTCGCTGCCGGACGGCGGTCTGCTGGTCTCCTCCCGGGACGAGGGCACGATCACCCGGGTCGACACGGAGACGGGCGCGAAGACCGAGGTGGGCGAGGTGCCGGGCGTCTCGGCGGCCGGTGAGGGCGGCTTGCTGGGCCTCGCGCTGTCCCCTTCCTTCGCGTCGGACCACATGGTCTACGCGTACTTCACGACGGAGTCGGACAACCGCATCGCCCGGATGCTGTACCAGGAGGAGAAGCCGGCGGGCGAGCAGTTGGGCGCCCCGGACACGGTCTTCCGGGGCATCCCGAAGGGCTATATCCACAACGGCGGCCGGATCGCCTTCGGCCCGGACAAGATGCTGTACGCGGGCACGGGCGAGAGCGGCGACACCGGGCTGGCCCAGGACAGGTCCTCGCTGGGCGGCAAGATCCTGCGCCTGACCCCGGAGGGCGAACCGGCCCCGGGCAACCCCTTCCCCGACTCCCCGGTGTACTCCTACGGCCACCGCAATGTGCAGGGCCTCGCCTGGGACTCGAAGCAGCGTCTGTTCGCCTCGGAGTTCGGCCAGGACACCTGGGACGAGCTGAACCGGATCAAGCCGGGCGCCAACTACGGCTGGCCCGAGGCGGAGGGCAAGGGCGACGACACCGCGTTCCAGAACCCCGTCGCCCAGTGGCACCCGGACGACGCGTCCCCCAGTGGCATCGCGTACGCCGAGGGCTCGATATGGATGGCGGGGCTCAAGGGCCGGCGCCTGTGGCGTGTCCCCCTGAAGGGCACGGAGACCGCGGCCGACCCGCAGGCGTTCCTGGAGGGCGAGTACGGCAGGCTCCGTACCGTCGTGTCGGCGGGCGGCGACAAGCTGTGGCTGGTGACGAGCGAGACGGACGGCAGAGGGTCCCCGGAGGGCGGGGACGACCGGATTCTGGAGCTTCAGGTGACCTGAGGAGGATCAGCCTGATCCGGCTGGTCCGGCTGGTCCGGCTGGTCCGGCTGGTCCGGCTGGTCCGGCTGGTCCGGCTGGTCCGGCTGGTCCGGCTGGTCCGGCTGGTCCGGCTGGTCCGGCTGGTCCGGCTGGTCCGGCTGGTCCGGCTGGTCCGGCTG
>NZ_JAAGLU010000519.1 GCF_010550245.1 Streptomyces sp. SID12501 | reverse complement strand
GATGTTGCGCACGACGCCGTTGCAGCGGAACTCGTCGGGCGAGTGCGGGTCGGTCGCGAGCCGGCGGATCATCTCGGCGTCGCGGGCCTTGGTGCGCCACGAGTGCGCCCAGCCGACGAACAGCCGCTGCAGCGCCGTGAGCCCGTCGAGCACGGGTGCCTGGTCGATCGGGTGCCCGAGCGCGATCTCGTACGCACGGACCGCGATCGGGAGGCCGCCGAGGTCGCCGATGTTCTCGCCGATCGTGAGCTCGCCGTTGACGCGGTGGCTGCCGTCCAGCTGGCGCGGCGAGTACTGCGCGTACTGGTCGACGAGCGAGCGCGTGCGTCGCTCGAACTCGGCGCGGTCCTCGGCCGTCCACCAGTCGACGAGCCGGCCGTCGCCGTCGTACTTCGAGCCCTGGTCGTCGAAACCGTGGCCGATCTCGTGCCCGATGACCGCGCCGATGCCGCCGTAGTTCCCGGCGTCGTCC
>NZ_JAAGLU010000518.1 GCF_010550245.1 Streptomyces sp. SID12501 | reverse complement strand
CCAGCACACGCTGCTGCACGAGGACGTGAAGCGCTTCTACGACGGCTTCCCGCGGGACGCGCACCCGATGGCGATGCTGTCCTCCGTGGTCAGCGCGCTGTCCACGTTCTACCAGGACAGCCACAACCCCTTCGACGACCAGCAGCGCCACCTCTCGCCGATCCGGCTGCTGGCCAAGCTGCCGACGATCGCGGCGTACGCGTACAAGAAGTCGGTCGGCCACCCGGTGGTCTACCCGCGCAACGACCTCGGCTACGTCGAGAACTTCCTGCGCATGACCTTCTCCGTGCCGGCCCAGGAGTACGACCTGGACCCGGTCGTGGTCTCGGCGCTCGACAAGCTGCTGATCCTGCACGCGGACCACGAGCAGAACTGCTCGACCTCCACCGTGCGTCTGGTCGGCTCCTCGCAGGCCAACATGTTCGCCTCGATCTCCG
>NZ_JAAGLU010000517.1 GCF_010550245.1 Streptomyces sp. SID12501 | reverse complement strand
GCCCTCGAGCGTCGTGATGTCCCACCCCCCGGTCGGTTCCGTGGGTGCCGTGGACGACGAGCCCCCCTCACCCTCGGCCGCGTCCTGCGAGCAGGCCGACAACGTCAGAGCCGCCACCACCGCGACCGCGGCACCCAGCACCCTCATGCAGCGCACCCGCTCCACTCCTTCCAGCCCGTCGGCGTCATGTAGTACGCGTCCGTCGTCTCCGACGACGACGTCGACGCCCCGAGGCTGAACCCTAGGCCACCGACGGCCGGCGCCTTGAGCGAGAGGGCCGCCGCCAGGAGGTCCTGCGAGCTGACGTCGACGAACTGCGCGGTGATGTCACCGCTGCGCCGCGCCTCGTCGAAGATCAGCGGGATCGCCGCCGAGGTCGCCATCGAGGGCTGGCCCGCGACGGCCACGGCGCCGAGGCCCGCGAGCGCCGCCGTCACCTGCGTACGGTTGCGGTCGGTGACCGCGAAGTCGG
>NZ_JAAGLU010000516.1 GCF_010550245.1 Streptomyces sp. SID12501 | reverse complement strand
GCCGGGGACGGCTCAGTGACCGTGGAGGTGGAGGGACTGGAGAGCCGGGTCACGCCCTTCCCCGTCACCGCGTCGAAGTACTCGGCCCTGTACCCGGTCAACGGCGGCGGCCTGGTGTGGCTGCGCTGGCCGATCTCGGGGGCGCTCGGCGAGACCTTCGCCAACCCCTCCGACACCAGCGGCAAGCCGACGCTGGAGCAATACGACATCTCCAAGGCCCGCAAGAGCGAACTCGCCTCCGGACTGGACTGGTTCGCGGTCAGCGGCGACGGCACCCGACTGGTGATCAACGACGACGGCGACCTGCGGGCCGTCCCCTCGACCGAGTCGGGCGACGGCGACTCCACCGTCTACCTGGACCTGCGGCGCATCCTGCACGAGGTGGACCCGGCGGCCGAGTGGCGTCAGGCGTACGAGGAGGCCGGCCGGCTGATCCGCGCCTACTTCTGTGAGGCCGACATGGGCGGCACCGAC
>NZ_JAAGLU010000515.1 GCF_010550245.1 Streptomyces sp. SID12501 | reverse complement strand
GCGAACTTCGCCATGATCAGGACGAAGACGAAGAGGTTGTCGACGCTCAGCGACTTCTCGGTGATGAAGCCGGCGAAGAACTCCTGGGACGCCTGGCCGTTGCCGAAGTACAGCAGGCCGAGGCCGAAGAGGCCGGCGAGCGCGATCCAGACGACCGTCCAGATGCCCGCTTCCTTCATGGATACGTCATGGGGCTTGCGGCCGATGAAGAAATCGGCGCCGATCAGGATGCTCAGACCGAGAATGGTCAGCAACCACATGTTGAATGAAACGTCCACTGTCTACACGCCTCCGGCGGGATGGCTCAGCACTTCGTCAGCGTCATCGCTGCCGGAGGTCTCTTCCACCCGGATGGCCTGGAGGCCTCGGGCCGGCGCCCCGGGACCGATCGCGGTCCGTATTGACGGGTACGCCGTAGCAGGTAGCAGGAATACTCCCCTCCGCGTGCACCACAGTACCGGGCGAACCGGGCAAAG
>NZ_JAAGLU010000514.1 GCF_010550245.1 Streptomyces sp. SID12501 | reverse complement strand
ACGGTCAGGCGCCGACGGTCAGGCGTTGACCAGTTCGCGGTCCTTGTCCGGGCCCTCCGAGGAGTCGCCGAGGTGCTTGCGCAGGCTCTCGCCCTCCACGTCCACGTTCGGCAGGAGCCGGTCGAGCCACTTCGGCAGCCACCAGGCCTTGTGGCCGAGCAGCGCCAGTACCGCCGGGACGATGGCCATGCGGACCACGAAGGCGTCGAAGAGGACGGCGATGGCCAGGCCGAAGCCGATCATCTTGACCATCTGGTCGCTGGCTCCGAGGAAGCCGGCGAACACCGCGATCATGATGACGGCGGCGGCCACGACCACGCGGGCGCTGTACCGGAAGCCGGTGACGACGGCTTGGCCCGGGCGTTCGCCGTGGACGTACGCCTCCCGCATGCGGGTGACCAGTAATACCTCGTAGTCCATGCCCAGGCCAAAAACCACGCCCACCATGAACTTCCGCATCAGCGACATCATCGGAT
>NZ_JAAGLU010000513.1 GCF_010550245.1 Streptomyces sp. SID12501 | reverse complement strand
CCGGTCGCGGCTCGACGCAGGGCGCGTTCGGTCGCGCCGGCGGTCGCCCCGTCCGCGGGCGGAAGTCGAAGCGCGCGAAGCGCCAGGAGTTCGAGGCCATGCAGGCCCCGTCGCTCGGTGGCGTCAGCGTCCCGCGCGGCAACGGCAAGACCGTCATCCGCCTGCGTCACGGCTCGTCGCTCAACGACTTCGCCGACAAGATCGACGCGAACCCCGCCGCGCTCGTCACGGTGCTGTTCCACCTCGGTGAGATGGCGACCGCGACGCAGTCGCTCGACGAGGACACGTTCGGCACGCTCGCGGCCGAGCTCGGCTACGTCATCGAGATGGTGTCGGCCGAGGAGGAGGACCGCGAGCTGCTCGGGTCCTTCGACATCGACCTCGACGCCGAGCTCGAGGCCGAGGGCGACGAGGACCTCGCACCGCGGCCCCCCGTGGTCACGGTCATGGGTCACGTCGACCACGGAAAGACCAAG
>NZ_JAAGLU010000512.1 GCF_010550245.1 Streptomyces sp. SID12501 | reverse complement strand
GTCGATGGTCTGCGCCGCGATGACGCGCCACGCCGTGACGGGCTGGTCCTGGCCGATGCGGTGCACGCGGTCGATCGCCTGCGTCTGCTCGGCGTCGGTCCACGGCAGCTCGGCGAGCACGAGGTTGGACGCGACCTGCAGGTTCAGCCCGACGCCCGCCGCCATGAGCGAGCACACGACGATCTGCACCTCGGGGTCCTCGACGAACGCGGTGACCTTCTTCTCGCGCTGGCGCGGGGTCTGGTCGCCACGGATCGACGCGTGCTTGAGGCCGCGCTCGGTGAACAGCTGCTCGGCGGCGTCCATGACGTCGACGTGCTTGGCGAAGAACACGACCTTGCCGACGTTGCGCGCGAGCTGCGCCGCGTAGTCCGCCGCGAGCCCGGCCTTCGCCTGGCCGATGCGGCGGACCATCGTGAAGACGTTCTCGCCCTTCTTCTTCGACGACGCGTCCTTGAGCTCGGCGGCCGCGACGC
>NZ_JAAGLU010000511.1 GCF_010550245.1 Streptomyces sp. SID12501 | reverse complement strand
GGTCACGGGTGCGTCCGTCGTGCTCGTGGTGGAGCGGGGGTCGGGGGTCGGGGTCGCGTGCGTGGGCACGATGACGTCCTTTCACAGCTCCGCGCTCACCGGGCGGGTCCGGGGGTCGGGCACGCGGGCCGGGTCCACTCCCCGGTCCGGGTCGCCGGGCTCGTCGCCCGACGACGGCTATACCGTCCAGCCGGTACAGTAGCCGACCGTCCGGACGGTGCACAAGAGCACCTCCGTCGCTAGGCTCGACGCCCATGGCCCCCACCCGCGACCGCATCCTCGACGCGCTGCAGGACGTGCTGCTCGAGGACGGCCCCGGCGGCGCCACGCTCGACGCGGTCGCCGAGCGCGCGGGCGTCTCCAAGGGCGGGCTGCTCTACCACTTCCGCAGCAAGGACGACCTCTTCGAGGGTCTGCTCGACCGGCTCGACGCGGGCGGCGCCGCGGCGGACGCGCAGTGCCCGACCGACCCCGACG
>NZ_JAAGLU010000510.1 GCF_010550245.1 Streptomyces sp. SID12501 | reverse complement strand
TTTTCCCTGAGCCACTGATAGGCACCTCCGATCATCACGACCGAGTGTAGCTATTTCCCTGATCAATGCACTCTGTGCCAAGGTGGATCTCGTCCAACCCTCAGGAACTCCCCCATAAGGGGAATTCCAGACGTTGCAAGGAGAGCGCGTGCTCACTGTCGGTGACAAGTTCCCCGAGTTCGACCTGACTGCTTGTGTTTCGCTGGAGAGCGGCAAGGAGTTCGAGCAGATCGACCACAAGACCTACGAGGGCAAGTGGCGCGTGGTGTTCTTCTGGCCGAAGGACTTCACCTTCGTCTGCCCGACCGAGATCGCCGCCTTCGGCAAGCTGAACGACGAGTTCCTGGACCGCGACGCCAGATCCTCGGCGTCTCCGGCGACTCCGAGTTCGTCCACCACGCCTGGCGCAAGGACCACGCCGACCTGCGTGACCTGCCCTTCCCGATGCTGGCCGACTCCAAGCACGAGCTGATGCGCG
>NZ_JAAGLU010000050.1 GCF_010550245.1 Streptomyces sp. SID12501 | reverse complement strand
CCCCCGCGGCGGCCCGCCGGCTGTCGCTCCTGCTGGCCGACCGGCCCGGCACCCCCGGCGGCGGTCGCCGGGGCACCGCGCCGGATCTGATGGAGCTGCTGCCCCAGTGGCTCACGGCGGCGAACACGCACGGTTTCGCGGCCCCTTCACAGGCCCTGCCCGCGCTGCTCGACGCTGCCAGGGGGCGTACGGATCTGCGTCCGGCGGCGCTGGCGTTCGCAGGCCCGCGCGCGCTGTGGCTCGCCCGGCTGAACCCGGACTGGCGGTTCGCCCTGCGCTCGACCCCGGGCGGAGGCACGGCCCTGCCCGGGGCAGAGGAGACGGAACGGATCCAACTGCTTTGGCAAGAGGGCCTGTTCGCCGAGCGCGTCTCCCTCCTCGCGGCGATACGCGCGCGGGAGCCCGCAGCCGCCCGGGAGTTGCTGGAGACGACCTGGCCGACGGAGCGTGCCGAGGACCGGCTGATGTTCCTCGACTCGCTCCGCGCGGGACTGCACGCCGAGGACGAGCCGTTCCTGGAGCGGGCGTTGGCAGACCGCAGTCGCAACGTCCGTGCGACAGCGGCGGAGTTGCTGTCCGCGCTGCCGGATTCGGCACTCGCCGCACGGATGGCGGTCCGCGCGGGAGCATGTGTGGCGCTCGACCACATGAACACCGCCGACGGCGACGGCGGCGCTACGAGGGGCGAGCCCTCGCTCATCGTCGAGGCGCCGCACGAATGCGACGCGGGCATGGAGCGCGACGGCGTCGTGGCCAAGGCCCCGGCGGGGCGCGGTGAACGGTCCTGGTGGCTCGGCCAGTTGGTGGAGGCGGCCCCCCTCGGCTCGTGGTCCGGGCGGCTCGGCGGCCGTACGCCGGAGGAGATCGTGGCGCTGTCGGTGGCCGACGACTGGCAGGGCGAGCTGCGCGCCGCATGGTGCCGGGCGGCGGTGCGGCAGCGGAACGCCGACTGGTCCCGGGCGCTCCTCGGCACGCCCTCTACACCCGAGGCCGGCGGGCCCGGGGCGGTGTCCCTGGCGGAGCGGGCGAAGCTGCTCGCCACGCTGGACTCCGCCGAACGGGCCGAGTGGGTGGCGGGGTTCATCGCGACACACGGGCTGTCCGAGGCCTTCCAGCTGCTCGGGGTGTGCGCGGTGCCGTGGGCTCCGCCGCTCGGGCGGGCGGTGGTCGACGCGCTCAATATCGCGCGGGACGCCGGGAGTTACCCATGGAGCTTCAGCGGAGTGATGGGGCTCGCGGAACGCTGCCTTGACCCCTCCGAGGCCGGCCGTCTCGACGGCCTGCTGGCGGTACCCGACGAAGGGGAGGACGCGTCACCGGGCGCCGGAAGCTACTGGGCGGAGGCCTTCCAACGCCTCGTGGGCACGTTGCGCCTGCGCGCGGCGATGGCGGACGAACTGGGGAGCGGAAGAACTGGGGAGCTGAAGGACTGAGGGACTACTCGAACACCCCCTCACCCCCGCACAGTCCCCCGCGCCCACTCCACAACCGAAGCCGTGATCGCCTCGGGCGCACCGCCGAACACCTTGATGTCCGCCGCGTCGTGCTCCCGAAGGAGGTCGATCACGGCCGCGAAGAGCGTGTTGCGGGCGCCGGAAAGGACGGAGAGTCCGATCGCGTCGGCGTCCTCCTGGATCGCGGTGCCGACGATCTGCTCGGGGGTCTGGTGGAGGCCGGTGTAAATGACCTCCATACCGGCATCCCGCAGCGCCCGCGCGATCACCTCGGCTTCGCGGTCGTGACCGTCGACCCCAGGCTTCGCCACCACCACGCGGATCGGACCGGCTGCCACACCCATCGCTGCCTCCATGAAGTGAACGAACGTTATGTCAAGCATCCCGCAACCGGCAGTTTCGCGACGGATTCCGAGGGGGAAATCACATGACGGGACACGTTCACCGCGCACCGGTGGGACCGGCGCGAGGGGAGTCGCATCGAGGTCGTCGCACCACCGCGCCGCGAGCCGCGCGCCGTGGGGGTGCGGTGCGTCGGAGATGGCACGAAGGGCAGTAAGGGCACGACAGCGGGGAGCTTCGTCGCCGTCCGGCAAGGAGCTTCGCCACCCCTTGGCGTCACACACGCCGCACGCCCCACTCGTGCACCACCGCCGACGCCACCACCGACCGCCCTCGTCGCGACCCCCCACGAGGGCACATGGAGGACAGAGAAGTCCTCCCGTGTGCCGACAGGAGGTCGGCCATGAAGGTCATCCGGGCAGCACTGCCCCTGCTTCCGCTCTGCCGGCGCGTCCTGCCGAGCAGCCTGACGGGGCTCTCCGTCGCGCTGCTCAAGGCGACCGCCCTGGAGATCGCGATCCTGGCGGGACATCTGCTCCTCTATCCGTCGGGCATCGTCCAGGAACGCCGGCCCACGGCCACCGACCCCTCCGCACCCCCCGGAGCCCGTACCGCCGCCGCCTCCCCCACCCGCCTGCCGACGGAACCGAAGCCCCCGGTCGTCCTCCTCCACGGCTTCATCGACAACCGCTCCGTCTTCGTCCTGCTGCGCCGGTCCCTCGCCCAGCACGGCCGACAGCAGATCGAGTCGCTCAACTACTCCCCGCTGACCTGCGACATCCGCACCGCGGCCGAGCTGCTCGGCCGGCACATAGAGGAGATATGCAGGCGCACGGGCCAGCCGCGGGTGGACATCGTCGGGCACAGCCTGGGCGGCCTGATCGCGCGCTACTACGTGCAGCGCCTCGGCGGTGACCTCCGCGTCCGGACGCTCGTCACCCTCGGCACCCCGCACTCCGGCACCCGGGTCGTCCCGCTGGCCGACGCGCACCCGATCGTCCGCCAGATGCGCCCCGGCTCGGAGGTCATCGAGGAACTGCGCCTGCCCGCGCCGGACTGCCGTACCCGCTTCGTCAGCTTCTGGAGCGATCTGGACCACGTGATGGACCCGCCGGAGACGGCCTGCGTCGACCACCCGGACCTGTTGGCGCAGAACGTGCAGGTCACCGGCATCGGCCACCTCGCCCTGCCCGTGCACCCCGCCGTCGCGACCGGGATACGACAGGCCCTGGACGAGAGCGACCACTCCCTCACCGCCGTGGCGCAGACCGACCAGGTCCGAGCCGGCGGACTGACCGTGGCGTGAACCCTGTCCCGAAGGCCACCCACAGGCAGCTCAGGACCGCCGAACAGCCATCAAGATTCGAACAATCCTCGAACGCCAGGCCAAACCCGTGCCCGCAGTCCCCCGAAACACGGCCGATTGCCCGTTTCCCGCAGGCACGAAACCTGCGGAAGATTGTCGCGCCCGCGTACCGCCGGGTACAGTCGCCGCACTGCTCTGCCAGCCCCTGCTGTCGAGGCGAAAGAGAAGTTGGTGAACGAACGTCACCCGTCGGGGACCATGACCACCCCGGCTCCGGCTTCCGATGCCGCGACGGCCCATTACGCGTCGTACGGCACACAGGAAGTCCCTTTCGGTGGCTTCACCACGCACGACCCCACCTTCGCCAACGGTTTCGACGCGCGGATGGGCACGGGTACCGGTACCGGTAATTTCGAAACCGACCCGCTCTTCGGCAACATGCCGGGCGAGGACACCACCGGTTCGTACGACAACTCCCAGTGGTCCACGGGTAGTCACCAGACCCTGAACTACGATCCGTACGCGGCCCAGCACCACGCCGCCTACGACACCGGGGTTTACGACACCACCACTTGGGCGCCCGGCTACGAGCAGCTCGCCGGGATCCCCGCGCAGACGCCGCCTCCGGGCGGCGACACCAGCGGCCAGTGGGATGCGAACGCCTGGCTCCAGCCGGAGCAGGCCGGCCCGGCCGACCAGACCCAGCACTGGGAATGGGGCACGCAGGCCTTCGACTCCGGTGTGTACGACGCCACCCAGTGGAACTCGGACAGCGGCCCGGACAGCACGTCCGCCCCGTCCACCGAGTACGACCAGGCGCATGAGCAGGAGTACGACCAGCAGGCCACCGCGATGTTCGAGCAGATCACGGACTTGGCGGACGCACCGGACTACGACCGGCACGCCCTGGCCCACGACGAGTCGGACCCCTTCACCGACGGCGGTCTGCCCGCCGAGGCCCCGTTGCTCGACGGCCAGGAAGAGCTCGCCCCGGGCTCGGTGCCCGGAGCCGGGCGCGCGGCGTCCCGCACGGCGGCGCGCAACGCGGGCCGGTCCCGGCGTCGTACCCCGGCCAAACGTTCCGCCCTGCTGACCATCGCCGTTCCGTCCGCCTGCGTGATGGGGGTCGCGGGTATCGCCGCCGCCTCCGTGGGCGGGATGAACGGTGACAGCGAGCAGAACACGACGACGTCGGCGGCGGACGGTGTCGCCGTGAAGCCGTCCACCGCGAACAACAAGCTGGACTCCCAGCTGGAGAGTCTCTCCGCGGGCGCCGACGACTTCGCCGACCGGGCCAGCCGGACGCAGGAACGTATCGACCTCAAGGCCCAGCAGCTCGCCGACAAGAAGGCAGCGGCGGCGGAAGCCGCCCGCAAGGAGCGGCTGCGCCCGAAGTACGCCCTCCCGGTCGAACAGCGAGGACTCAGCGCCTACTTCGGCCAGGCCGGCATCAACTGGATGTCCGTACACACCGGGATCGACTTCCCCGTCTCGTACGGCACGACGGTGATGGCCGCGACCGACGGCACCGTACGGACGCAGTGGAACAGCGCCTACGGCAACATGATGATCCTGACCGACAAGGACGGAACGGAGACGTGGTACTGCCACCTCTCCACCTACCAGGTCCCGTCCGGTACGACGGTCAAGGCCGGCGATCCCATCGCTTACTCCGGGAACTCCGGCAACTCGACCGGCCCGCACCTGCACTTCGAGGTACGGCCCGCCGGTGGCTCGGCGATCGACCCGCTCCCGTGGCTGCGCAGCCACGGCCTCGACCCGACGTAACCGGCCGCCGCGCCCCTGATGCCCCGATAGGGGCACTCAGGGGCGCGGGGAACTGCGCGACAAGCCCCCACCGGCCCGCAGGCGAATAACCCGCGCCCGAGCGGAGCGCCTAAAGCTTCTCCACCGGCGCGTACCGCAGCAGCAGCCGCTTGGGCTTGTCCTCGCCGAAGTCGACCGTCGCCTCGGCGTTCGAGCCCGTGCCGTTGACACCCACCACGGTGCCCAGCCCGAACTGGTCGTGCGTGACCCTGTCCCCCACCGCCAGCGCGACGACCGGCTTCTCGACACCGCCCCGACGTGTGGCGAAACCGGACGCGCCCGAGGCCGCGGAGCGCGAGCGAGAGGACGCCAACGACGAAAACGACGACGACACCCCGGAGGCCGGGCCCGAGGACGTCGCCGGAGCCATCGCGCCCGTGCGCTTCCACTCCAGATGGGCCGCCGGGATCTCCTCCAGGAAACGCGAGGGCGGGTTGTACGACGGCTGCCCCCACGCACTGCGCAGCGATGACCGCGTCAGGTACAGCCGTTCACGCGCGCGTGTGATGCCGACGTACGCGAGCCGCCGCTCCTCCTCCAGTTCCTTGGCCTGGCCGAGGGCACGCATGTGCGGGAAGACGCCGTCCTCCATGCCGGTCAGGAACACCACGGGAAACTCAAGGCCCTTGGCAGTGTGCAGGGTCATCAGGGTGATGACGCCGGAGCCGTCGTCGTCCTCGTCGGGGATCTGGTCCGAGTCGGCGACCAGGGCGACCCGCTCCAGGAACGCGGCGAGCCCGGCGGGGGCCGGCGGCTCACCGTCCGCGGGCTGGTCGGCCTCGCCCGCTTCCGCTGCCACCACTGATTCCTGCTCGAACTCCAGGGCGACCGCGGCGAGTTCCTGGAGGTTCTCGATCCGGGTCTCGTCCTGCGGGTCGGTCGACGCCTGCAACTCGGCGAGGTAGCCCGTGCGTTCGAGGACCGCTTCCAGGACGGTGGCCGGGCCCGCGCCCGACTCCACGATCGTCCGCAGGTCCTCCATCAGCGTGTTGAACCGCTTGACGGCGTTGGTCGACCGCGAGGCCATTCCGTACGCCTCGTCCACGCGCTTCAGCGCCTGCGCGAAGCTGATCTTCTCGCGCTGGGACAGCGCGTCGATCATCGCCTCCGCGCGGTCGCCGATGCCGCGCTTGGGGACGTTGAGGATGCGGCGCAGCGGCACCGAGTCCTCCGGGTTGGCGAGAACACGCAGGTAGGCCAGGACGTCCCGGACCTCCTTACGCTCGTAGAAGCGGACGCCGCCGACGACCTTGTAGGGCAGGCCTACGCGGATGAAGATCTCCTCGAAGACACGCGACTGGGCGTTCGTCCGGTAGAAGACGGCGACGTCACCCGCCTTCGCGTCGCCCGCGTCCGTCAGCCGGTCTATCTCCTCGGCGACGAACTGCGCCTCGTCGTGCTCCGTGTCCGCGACATAGCCGGTGATGCGGGCACCCGCGCCCGCGTTGGTCCACAGGTTCTTGGGGCGGCGGGACTCGTTGCGCTCGATGACCGCGTTGGCGGCGCTCAGGATCGTCTGCGTGGAGCGGTAGTTCTGTTCGAGCATGATCGTCGTCGCGTCCGCGTAGTCCTCCTCGAACTGGAGGATGTTGCGGATCGTCGCGCCCCGGAAGGCGTAGATCGACTGGTCGGCGTCACCCACCACGCACAGCTCGGCGGGCGGCAGGTCATGCTCGCCCGGCGGTACGTCGGCGTCGTCGCCGGTGTGCTCGGCGGTGCCGACGAGTTCCCGTACGAGCGCGTACTGGGCGTGGTTGGTGTCCTGGTACTCGTCGACGAGGACGTGCCGGAAGCGGCGGCGGTAGTGCTCGGCGACGTCCGGGAAGGCGCGCAACAGGTTGACCGTCGTCATGATCAGGTCGTCGAAGTCGAGCGCGTTGGCCTCACGCAGCCGCGACTGGTACATCGCGTACGCCTGGGCGAGGGTCTTCTCGAAACCGTCGCTCGCCTGGGCGGCGAAGTCCTCCTCGTCGATCAGCTCGTTCTTCAGGTTGGAGATCTTCGCGGTGAAGGACTTGGGCGGGAAACGTTTGGGGTCCAGATCCAGATCGCGGCAGACGAGCGCCATCAGCCGCTTGCTGTCGGCGGCGTCGTAGATGGAGAAGGAGGAGGTGAAGCCGAGTCTCTTGCTCTCCCGCCGGAGAATCCGCACGCACGCGCTGTGGAACGTCATCACCCACATCGCGTTCGCGCGCGGGCCGACGAGGTTCTCGACGCGCTCCTTCATCTCGCCGGCGGCCTTGTTGGTGAAGGTGATCGCGAGGATCTGGCCGGGGTGGACGCCCCGCTCGCCGAGCAGATACGCGATGCGGTGCGTGAGCACACGCGTCTTGCCGGAGCCGGCGCCCGCCACGATGAGCAGAGGGGTGTCGGCGTGCACGACGGCCGCGCGCTGGTTCTCGTTCAGCCCGTCCAGGAGCGCGGCCGGGTCCACCACCGGGCGTGGGGCGCCGTCGCGGTAGTACGCGTCCCGGTCCGGTGGCGCGTCGAACTTCCCGCCGAACAGGTCGTCCGGAACGGGCTCCGGCACATGCTCGTCCTCGGGCGGCGGCGGGGGTTCCTCCTCGCGGGCCCGAGGGCCCTGGAGGTCCGCCAGGAAGCTGTCGTCAAAGAGGCTGCTCATCGCTCTCCGAGTCTAGGCCTCCCCACTGACAGCCCGCCCCCACCCCGAAAACATCCCCCCGGTATCCGCACCGGATGACCGGGCCTGCCAGGACAGCTGGCCCGAAACGGGTCATACGACACAACTTGCCAGCTACCGCCACAGAACATTTCCGGTCAATCGCAAAGAACCATGTTTAGGACCGAGGTCACAAATACGTATCGGGCATAGCGGTCATCAACCTTCACAGGAGCCACACCTGTTGGTTAGCGTGCCGTAAGGCCGCTCGACCCCCACCGGCGAACATCGCCGGGCCGTGCGGCCTCCGCCGAGTCCGATCGTGCCGCCCTGTGCGGCAGGAGCCGGGGACCCACCGAGAACTTGGGGTGAATCGGTCCGACTGCCGTCCAGGGCAAGGACCGTAGGGCAACCCTTCCGAATTACCCGCCCGAACCCGACAGCTAACCCGGTAGGCGGAACGTGGAAGGAGTCGCCTCCCTTGGCGTCGTCGCACCGCAAGTCGCGTCCTACGGGAACGCGCGTAGCAGGCATACGGACCCCCGCCTTCGCCACGACGGCCCTGACCTCCGTCGCCCTGCTGTCCCAGACCGCCAACGCCGCGCCCCAGGCGCCCGCAACACCCCCGGCGCCCTCCTCCGACGACGAGCCGAGCCTGGAGGAGGTCGAGGCGAAGATCGGCGACCTGTACCGCCAGGCCGAGACGGCCACCGACAAGTACAACGGTGCCAAGGAGAAGACCTCCAAGCAGCAGGGGCGCGTCGACGCCCTGACGGACGACGTGGCCCGGCGCACCCGGAGACTCAACGACGCGCGCGAGGAACTGGGTTCAATCGCCGCCGCCCAGTACCGCACCGGATCCGTCACTCCCGACACGACGACGACGTTTCTGCTCGCGGACGACCCGCAGGACTACTTCGACCAGAACCAGCTGATGGATCGCCTGACCACCCGCCAGAAGGACGCCGTCGACGACTACACCACGCAGCAGGCCGAGACGACGCGCAAGCGCCAGGAGGCCGCCGCGAGCCTCGAATCGCTCACGGAGTCCCAGGACCAGCTGCAGACGACCAAGACCGCCGTCCAGACGAAGCTCGTGCAGGCCCGCCGGCTGCTCTCCCGTCTCACCGCGGAGGAGAAGCTTCGGCTCGCGGCGATCGAACGGGAGAAGCAGGCGAAGGCCCACCGCCAGGCGCAGGAACTCGCCGAGCAGCAACAGGCGGCAGAGCAGCAACGCCAACGGGAAGCGGCGGCAGCAGCAGCGCAGCAGTCGACGGGCAGCACCGCCTCGGACACGTCGACGACGGTCCCCGACTCCTCGTACGCCACCAAGGCCGAGAAGGCTCTGACCTTCGCACGCGCACAGGTCGGCAAGCCGTACGTCTGGGGAGCAACCGGTCCGGACTCATACGACTGCTCAAGCCTGACCCAGGCCACGTGGAGGGCCGCCGGAGTCACCCTCCCGCGCACCACCTACGACCAGGTGAACGCGGGCACGACGGTCCCCCTCTCCGGCATCCAACCCGGTGACCTGGTCTTCTTCTACGAGGACGTCAGCCACGTCGGCCTGTACATCGGCAACGGCATGATGATCCACGCCCCGAAGCCGGGTGCGTACGTCCGGGAGGAATCGATCTTCTACGACGGCGAGTCGACGATCCACAGCGTGGTGCGCCCGGCCTGACGCACAGTGTAGGTTCGCATTCGGGTTGTCCCTTTCCTGTTGACGATGGCCTTTGTCCGGCCCAAGGGACAGTGCGGTGAGACGAACTCCTGTCTGATCGTTCTCTCGTCGTTGTGCTGATCCCGGTCTCGTCCTATGCAACCGGTCAGCTGCAGGCACTCGCTGCGGGCCCGGTCGACCGGCATCGCGACGAGCTGTTCGTCCGGCACGGCTGACGGCATCGCGCCACCGGCCGGCTGCTCGATGACCCCGTGCGCGATCGTCGTCCTGCCCACTTGACGTCTAACCTTGTTCAGTAGATCCGCGGGTGGTTGGACACTCCCCGGCCTTGGGGGAACTGTCCGAGGTGAACCGCGCGGTGGACGACCGTCGCCAGCCCCTGGATGTCCTCGGTGAAGGTGTCGACACGGATCCGGCGTCCGCTGCGCAGCCGGTTCTCGCACGTGGAGCCCATGCCGCGAGCGTCGGCGAGCGGCCGGTCGTCACCGCTGGTGGTGCTCACCTGCGTGACGTCCTTCCAGGGGATCACGGTGGCGGTGCCCGCCACCCGGTGGGTGAACCCCCGCTCATGGATGTCGAAGCACTGCTCCCGGGTGCGGAACGCCTGCACCAGGCGCCAGATCCCCAGCCCCCACCCCGCCAGGCCGGCCCCCGAGCAGCAGCCCCGCCGCCTGCGGGCCCCCTTGGTGGTGCCCACCGAGGCGATCGCCACCGGCACCCCGAAGGCTGTGCCCGCCGCCCCGACTCCCAGCCAACTGCCCGCCTGTCGCAGGCGTCGCGCGCCATCGGTGCGGTGCTCCCGCACGAATCCCCCAACTGCCTGGCCGCTTCCGTACGCCTCATCGGATCCCCTCCCGGTTTTGACCACCGCGAACCGTGCCCCCGCCGCCGATCGCGACGATCGTGGTGTCGCACGGCTCGGCTGCACCGTTTCCATAGGTACCCAGCTGTTCGTCCGGTCGGCGAGGGTTGCCTGGGACGCGGTAATCGGCGACCACTCGTGCTTGCCCGGCCGCAGTCTCATCTCGTGCCTGACAGCACGTCACTGCGTGCGTCGTACGAGGGGAGTTCCCATGTCGTCGTTGAAAGCGTCCTCGGTGAAAGCGTTGTCCGCGGAACTGGCCGTGCTGCGGCCCCGCATGGACGCCGTCAGCCTGTCCATCCACGCGCGTCCCGAGCTGAAGTTCGCCGAGTTCCACGCCCGGCAGGTGCTGACCCGCTGGCTCGCCGAGGCGGGCTTCACGGTGACCGCTCCCGCGGGCGGCCTCGACACCGCCTTCGTGGCCCTGCACGCGGGCAGGCGCCCGGGGCCCTGCGTCGCCGTGCTCGCGGAGTACGACGCGCTGCCCGGTGTCGGCCACGGCTGCGGTCACAACCTCATCGCGGCCGGCGGGGCGGCGGCGGCCCTGGCCGTCGTACGGGCGCTGCCCGCGCATCCGGGCACGGTCGCCGTGATCGGCACCCCGGGTGAGGAGATGGGCGGCGCGGGCAAGGTGCGGCTGGCCGATGCGGGGGTCTTCGACGGGGTGGACGCGGCGGTGATGTTCCATCCGGGGGACCGTTGGCTGACCGGCCGGCCCGGGCTCGCGGCGGCGCACCTGCGGGTCGCGTTCACCGGGGTGAGCGCGCACGCATCGGTCTCGCCGTGGCAGGGGCGCAGCGCGCTGGCCGGCGCCCATCTGTTCCTCAACGCCCTTGATGCGATGCGGCAGTTCGTGCCGCCGAGTGCCCGGCTGCACGGCATCGTCGTCGACGGCGGTCAGGCGCCCAACGTGGTCCCCGCACAGGCCGCGGTCGATCTGTACGTCCGGGACCGTACGGCCGCGTCGGCCGAGGCCCTGGTGAAACGGGTGCGGGCCGCCGCGGCGGGGGCCGCGCTCGCCACGCAGACCCAGGTAGAGGTCTCCGAGACCGGGCCCCTGTACGCGGAGCGGCGCAACAACGCCGTTCTCGCGGAGCGGTTCGCCGACGCGGTACGGACGCTCGGCGTGGACATAGGGCCCTACGACCCCGACAGCCCCGCCGGGTCCTCCGACATCGGCAACCTCTCGCAGCTGATGCCGGTCATCCACCCCTACGTCCAGATCGCCGACACCGGTACACCCGCCCACTCCGACCGGATGCGAGAGGCCGCGGCGACGCCCCTGGCCCACGACCGCACACAGGCTGCGGCGACAGGGCTCGCCGAGGTGGTCGCCGCACTGCTCACCAAGCCGGAGGTACTCGTCGCCGCGCGGGCCGAATTCGAGGGGGTGCCGGTGTGAGGAGACCGCCGTACACTCCCGCTCATGTCGGTCGTCATAGTCCTGGAAGGCGCCGCCTGCGACCGGTTCACGGTCACCGTGTCCCCACTCGCCGAGCTGGCCGCCAGCCTGCACGTGCTGACCGGACACGCCCACCACACCGAGCACGCCGACTGGGCCGAGCGGACCAGCACCGCCGCACCGGCCGCCTTCCGGACCGGCCTTGGACGGTTCGCCCCGCTGTGGACGCCGCTGCGCTGGCGCGGATTCTATCCAGGGCTTCCCACGCCGCCGGCGGAGCTCGCGGTGGACCGGTTCGCCGAGCTCATCGCGTACACCTGCGTCAGCGGCTACCGCGCCTACCGCTTCGGCAGGGTGCTCCACGACCGGACACAGGCGCGTGCGCTGCGCCAGGCCGCGTCCGCGCTGCCGGATCCGCACTCCGCCCTCGCCGCGGACCTGCTGCGCGACCCGCAGGCCCTACGCGCCGACCTCCTCGGCTTCCTCGACCTGTGCCGCCGCGTCTACTTCGACGAGCTGTGGACGCACACCGAGCCCGTCCTGTCCCGGGCCGCACACCAGATGCGCCGACGGCTCGCGGACGAGGGACCCGAGGCGGCCCTCCTCTCGCTCAGCCCGTCCAGCGCCCGCCTGGACAGCCCCGCCAGGGTCGTCCTCGACAAGGTGCACCACGCGGTGGTCAGCCCCGCCCGTACGCCGCTGCTGCTGATCCCCACCTGGTACGGCGCCCCGCACCTGCTGGTGAAGGACGAGCCCGGACTGCCCCCCGTCGTGCACTTTCCCATCGACGCCCCTCAGATCGGCGTCACCCTGGCGCGCAGCCGCATGCTGGCACTCACCGATCCGCGTCGGATACGCCTGTGCCGCCTCATCGCACGCCAGGCGATGACCACCGCCGACCTGGCGGACCGGCTGTCGATGACCCGCCCGCAGGTCGCGCGGCATCTGCGCACCCTGCGCGACCTGGGACTCGTCCAGGTGGAGCGCCACGGCCGCTATGTGCACTACGGGCTCGACCTCACCGCCGTCGAACGCATCGGACAGGACGCGGCAACGGCCCTGCAGTACTGAGCAAGGCAAGGAGGTGGTCCGCATGACAGGCCGTTACCCGATCGTCCGCCACCGCGAGCTGCGGCCCCGGTGGCGGTTGAGCGCCTGGCGCGAGCGGCGCCATCCGCTGATCGCCGGGCCCGGTCAGGTTCTCGTGCACGTCGTCGACGGGGCGTACACGACCGAGACGGCCGATCCCGCGCGGTGCACCGCCCTGACCCTGGTCGATGTCCGCCCCGACAGGCGTGTGTCCGCCCGCTGGGAGGTGACGGCGTCCGGCAGTGACTGGGACTTCCCCGTCACGGTGACCTTCCGCTGCACGGTCGTCGACCCCATCGCGATCGTCCGCAGCCGGTGGGACGTGCAGTTCGTCCTCGCCCAGGACCACAGACCATGGAGCCTGATGCGGACACACCCCGTGGGCGACGAGGACGGCCTGCGCCTGGCCCTGACCGCATTGCTCCAAGCGCGACCGGCCCACCAGGACATTGATGGGGTGCGCGTCGAGCTCGCGGAGGTGAGTGTGGGGCCGGCCCGGTTCGTGGTCGTTGACGAGGCGTAGAGCATCGAGGTGACCGCCGGACGCGTACGAACCTGCCGCCTGGCGGCACGATTCTGGGAAACGATCTCGACTTCGGCATCGCCCAGTCGCCGGGTGTCACAGCGCTGACCGAGCCCGGCGCGATCGTCTCCACGCCTGGCTACCACGCCCCCGAGCAGGCCAGAACCGGCGGCGAGGCCGTCGTCTACACGGGCACCTCGCCGACCTGGGTCGCGGCCTGTGCCCACACGCGACAACAGCGAGGAATACCCCCACAGGGCGCGGGCCAAGTGCCGCTCATCGCGCCTGTCGATCACATCGGCGGCTTCGATCACGAGTTTGTACACCGTGATCATCGTGGGCCACAGTCGACCCGCGTCCCCCGCGGTCTTGGGGTTCGCGGCAAGGTCCTTCGCCCGCTCGAAAAGTTCCTCCCGCTCTTCCGGCCCCACGGCCTCACCCTTCGCCCTACTGTCCGACGATGACTTTGTAAGAGCAGCGGCAGCCGGATCCCCAGGGGTCGGTCGGCCGAAGACGACGAGTTTCGACCGGCGCGAGGTGGTCCACAAGACGCATGGATTGGCAGCGGCCTACAAGGGACAAGATCGTGAGACAGAAGTGCCGTGTCCTCCAAACGAGACAGCGGGAAAAGCCCAGTTCGCCGCCACGGAACAGGACATTCCAATTGCGCGCCTACAGCACAGCAAGTTCCGAATAGAGGTGTCGTTGCCCAAATGCCTTGTCATCAACTTGCCGTTCGGACGATCTCCTCCAGAACGAACGACGCATCCGCCGGGAGGCCGTCGCCATCGCGAACCGCTCCGGCGCAGACGACCAGGGCTTTCCAGAGCGCCCAGCCTTGGCCACGCTCCCAGGTCGCCTCGTCTGTCCCTAGCCGATCACGGAACGCGGCCCGGCTCTTGCCGGTCAGCATCGTCCAGGCGATCGACAGATCGCAGGCCGGGTCTCCGACTCCGCAGGTGCCGAAGTCGATGACGGCTGCGAGCGCACCGTCCTTCACCAGAAGGTTCCCCGAGGCCATGTCACCGTGGAACCAGGCTGGCCTACCATCCCACGAGGCTCGCAACGCCCGTTCCCAGATCTCCTCGGCGGCCTCGGTCCGGATCAGGCCGTCCAAGGTCTCCAGGGCTGCCCGGGCCCACCCGTCGTAGGTCGTCAGTGGTCCGCCTCGGAACCAGTTGTGCAGTCCCGGGCCCGGTCCGCCTGTCGGGTCGATCCGCTGCAGAGACACGAGAAACTTCGCGAGGTGGATGGCGGACGCCGTCTCGTCCTCGATGACGGCACGGGCCGCAGGCACGCCACCGATCCACCGATAGACCGACCAGTTGTGCGGAAAACTCTCATCGGGCACGCCTCTGGCCAGCGGAACCGGGACCTCCAACGGCAACGCGGGTGCGAGCACCGGCAGCCACCGGTGCTCCTTCTCCACCGCCAGCGCGTACTCCTCGGCAGTCGGTAGCCGCACCAGCATCTCGTCACCGAGGCGAAAGGTGCAGTTGTCCCAACCCTGTGCATCGACCGGCCGAACCTCAAGGTCGGACCACTGCGGGAACTGCGCGGCGATCAACCTGCCCGCCACCGCGGCGTCGACTGGTTTCCGGTCCGGCAACGGCAAAACCTTGGGCGTCTCGTTCATCGGACGCGACCGTACGACGCCCCATCGGATCACCACAAGCGATTTCCGATCGTCCAGAACTCAGTCCGGGAACTGTCCGTCCCCTGGTCCAAGCGGCTCGAAGCAATGCACCCCAGCCGCTGCCCCGCCAAACGCCGCACCTACTGCACCTACTGCACCTTCAGGGCTACCGAGCCGCCCGGCGCGAACCCCAACACCGCACCACGGCCTGAGGAAACCGACAGATCTGTCGGACGAATCCTCGACAAGATGCCTGGACAGCACGCCAAAACACCAGGTCACGTTCCCGCCGACCGACAAATTGAGCCGCAACCTACACCACAGCGGACGCAAGATCCGGTCCGGTCGGGTCAGGTCCAGAGCACGGCGATGAAGATGTTCGCTGTGGTGAACAAGCCCATCAGGCCGAACAGCCTCTTGCCCACGGTCTCGTCGTCCCGCTTCACGTAGACGAGGCCGAGGATCACGATCGGCAGGGCCAGCTTCACGCCGATCTTGACGTTGTCGACCGGCTGGCCGTCGGCCTGGTTGAGGCCCACCAGGGCGACACCGGTGACCAGCATGGTGAACGCGCCGTGCAGCATCGCGGGCACGAAGCGGGCCGTGGCCTGCCCCATCGCCTTGAGCTGGGTGAGAAATCCGCCCAGGAGCGAGGCGATGCCGATGATGTGCAGGCCGACGAAGAGATGGATGAGTACGTCCTTGACATCCTCCCCCTCCTGAAGGAGGGGGATTCCTACGGCTCGCGCCGTGGGATTTTCTGCTTCATCGCCGACTGCCCGCCCGGAGTGCTCCGTTGAGGTCTTACACCGGCTCCACAGACAGACACCGAGAGCCCCTCGGCCAGAATGTTCTTCGCCGCGTTTACGTCCCGGTCGTGGGCCGTCCCGCAGTTGTCGCACGTCCAGGTACGGACGTTCAGCGGCATCCTGCCTCGCAAGGTGCCGCAGTGGGAACACAACTTGGACGAGGGGAACCACCGGTCCACGGCGATCACCTCACGCCCGTACCAGCCTGCCTTGTACTCCAGCATGGACCGCATCTCGGTCCAGCTCGCGTCCGAGACGGCTCGGGCGAGCGAGTGATTCCTGACCATGTTGCGTACGGTCAGGTCCTCGATCACGATCGTTTGGTTCTCACGAACGAGTCGGGTGGTCAACTTGTGCAGGAAATCCCGGCGCCGGTCGGAGATCCGGGCATGGACCCTGGCGGCCTTGCGCCGGGCCTTGGCCCGGTTGGTCCCATCCCCCTTGGCCTTACGGGCAAGGTCGCGCTGAGCCCTGGCGAGCCGGACGCGGTCCTTACGCTCGAACTTCGGGTTGGCGATCTTCTCCCCGGTGGAGAGGGTCACCAGGCTGGTGATTCCGGCGTCGATACCCACGGCCGTGTTCACCGGCGCGGACATGGTCGGCCTGTCGTCGCACAGCATCGAGACGAACCAGCGCCCTGCCGCATCCTGGGACACGGTCACGGTGGACGGTGCCGCACCCTCGGGGAGGGGACGCGACCACACGATGTCCAGCGGATCGGCCATCTTCGCGAGCGTCAGCCTGCCGTCACGGAAACGGAAGCCGCTGGTGGTGTACTCGGCGGACTTCCGCGACTTCTTCCGGCTAAGGAGATCTGATGAGCCCGGAGCCTAGTCAGCGGCGCCCGCGCCGTACGACACCGGGCCGGGTGCAAGACGTTCGCGAGGCGTACGCGCGGCGCCCTGAGACCTCACATATATGCACCCCATAGCACCGGGTCACCCCCACGTGTCCCGTGAACCTCCGCATCGGTCAGCCGTCTGCGTGAAGTCGGCGGCGCCGGAACTGGATCACGGTCGCATGCGGTCACCCGGTGATCGGCTCAGGCCAGTTCCGTACATGGCGTTACCCCCACGCCCCACTCAGGTTTAGCGTCCTCCACCAGGTGCCCGGCTCCCCACCGCCGCCCGGGCCAGGGGCGGCAGTCGGACACCACCGCCGAGAAAGTCCGGCGGCGGACCGCTCCCCCTGTGCGAGCCGTCGCCGGACGCGCAACCGCCCTCCTGGGTCCGCTTCCCAGGCAGTCCCCCGGCGGTAGTCGCAACGGCGGCCGTACGAAAGGACGTGACACCCCGGTGGCAGCGCACCGCAAGCCCCGACAGCGCTCGCTCAACGGCCATACGGCCCGCACCGCCGCGACGATCGCCCTCGCGGGCGCGGCGACGGCGACCGGCTTCGACGGCATCGGGTACGCCGAACCACAGCTGACCTCCGCGCAGGTAGAGGCCAAGGTGCACAAGCTGTACGAGGAGGCGGAGGTCGCCACCGAGAAGTACAACGGCTCGAAGGAGAAAGCCGAGCGGGCGGAGCGACGGCTGGGAACCCTGCGGGACGAGGCGGCACGCAAGGAGGAGCGGCTCAACTCGGCGCGGGAAGCGCTGGGTTCGATGGCCGCGGCACAGTACCGCTCCGGCGGGCTCGACCCCGCGCTGCAACTCGCCCTCTCCGAGGACCCGGGCGGCTATCTGGACGGCGCCGCGTTCGCCGAACGGGCGGGCAGCAGACAGGCGTCGAACGTGACCCGGGTACGCGAGCAGCTGCGGGAGATCGAGCAGCTGCGCGGGGCCGCCCATGTCGAACTGACCTCCCTCAAGGCCCGCCAGGCCGAGCTGAACCGCCACAAGAAGACCGTGACGGGAAAGCTGGGTGAGGCCCGCCGACTGCTGTCCCGCCTCACCACGGAGGAACGCGCCCGGCTCATGGCGGAGGGTGACAGTGGCAGCGGAGGCTGGGGCGCGGAGCATGCCTCACGGTCGTCGGGGGGTGCCCGGGAGGGTCTGGGGGCGCTGGGGACAACTGGAGCGGCTGGGGCGTCCGGCGCTTCCGGGGCCTCCGGGACTTCCGGAGTGGCCCAGGCGCCCAACTCTCGTGCGGCGGCGGCTGTCTCCTACGCCTACCAGAAGCTCGGCAGCCCCTACGTCTGGGGCGCCACCGGGCCGGACGCCTTCGACTGCTCGGGCCTCATCCAGGCCGCGTACCGCTCCGCGGGCCTCTCCCTGCCCCGCACCACCTACGCCCAGATCAACGCCGGCCAGCGTGTCTCACAGTCCGAACTCCTCCCCGGCGACCTGGTGTTCTTCTACTCGGGCATCAGTCATGTGGGCATCTACGTGGGCCACGGCCAGATGATCCACGCCCCGAACCCGTCGGCACCGGTACGGGTGGCGCCTCTGGGCGAGATGCCGTTCGCGGGAGCCACGAGGGTGGTGTGAGGCAGTGCCTGGCCCTGGCCTAGACGAGACGCCGTGCCGTGGCCCACCGCGTCAGCTCGTGCCGGTTCGACAACTGGAGCTTCCTGAGCACTGCCGACACATGCGACTCCACCGTCTTCACGGAGATGAAGAGCTGCTTGGCGATCTCCTTGTACGCGTAGCCCCTGGCGATCAGCCGCAGTACCTCTCGCTCGCGCTGGGTGAGGCGGTCGAGGTCCTCGTCCACCGGCGGGGCGTCCGTGGACGCGAACGCGTCAAGGACGAACCCGGCGAGGCGCGGCGAGAACACCGCGTCGCCGTCCTGGACACGGAAGATCGAGTCGACGAGGTCCGTGCCGGTGATCGTCTTGGTGACGTATCCCCGCGCGCCGCCGCGGATCACGCCGATGACGTCCTCCGCGGCATCCGAGACGGACAGCGCCAGGAAACGCACCGGCTGGGTCGCGTCGGCCATCAACGGGGCGCAGCGGCGCAGGACTTCGACACCGCCACCGCCCGGCAGATGGACGTCGAGGAGGACCACCTCGGGCCGGGTGGCGGTGATGACGGTGACCGCCTGGTCGACGTCGGCGGCCTCGCCGATCACCTCGACGCCGGTCCGCTCGGTCTCCCCGATCTCGGCCTGAACACCCGTACGGAACATACGGTGGTCGTCGACGAGCACCACGCGCACCCGCCGCCCGCCCGCGTCACCACTGCCGCCGCCGACGGCGGCGGACTCGCCGGCCTGTCCGGCCACGGCAGCCGCCGTCGGCTCGGCAGGTGCTGTCGGTTCGCCCGACTCCGCCGAACCGGCCGACCCGGTCTGCCTGTTGTCCCCGTGCGCCTCGCTCATGACGTGCTCTCCGCCCTCTCCATCTCCAGCTCGACCTCCGTGCCGCCGCTCGGTACCGCGCGCAGTCGCGCCGTACCGCCGTGGCGCTCCATGCGGCCGATGATCGATTCTCTGACGCCCATGCGGTCGGCGGGTATGGAGTCGAGGTCGAAGCCGGGTCCGCGGTCCCGGACGGACACGAAGACCGTCCTGCCCTCGACCTCGGCGTAGACCTGCACCGCGCCGCCTTCGCCACCGTACTTGGCGGCGTTCACCATCGCTTCCCTCGCGGCCTGCATCTGTGCGCCGGTTCTGTCGTCGAGCGGGCAGTCACCGACGACCACCACCTCTATGGGGACGCCGTGTTTGTCCTCGACCTCGGCAGCGCTGCGCCGCACCGCCTCGGCGAGGGTGCCGGGTTCGTCGTCCTCTTCCTTTCCGGTGCCCTCCGGTTTGTAGAGCCAGTTGCGCAGCTCGCGCTCCTGGGCGCGGGCTAGGCGGCGCACCTCGTTCGCGCTCTCCGCGTTGCGCTGGATCAGGGTCAGGGTGTGCAGCACCGAGTCGTGCACATGAGCGGCGACCTCCGCACGCTCCTGGGCGCGAATGCGCATCAGGCGCTCCTCGGAGAGGTCCTGGGTCATCCGGACGAGATACGGACCGGCGAGCAGCGCTGTCCCGACCAGCACCGCGAGCGCTGCCTGCAGGACCGAGCCGAGGTGCGCGGCGGAGCCCTGCAGGACGAAGACGCCGGACACGCCCGCCGTGACCAGCATGACGCCCGCCGCGGCCCGGACGAGGGTGAGTGTTCGCCGACGGCTGCCGACCTCCATCCAGCGGGCCCGCCGCGCGTTGTCCGCCTGGCGCCAGACCAGGGCGACGCCGGCGGCGACGAGCACGGTCGGGAACAGATAGGCCTTGGCGCCTCCGCCGAGATTCACATTGCCGACGAAGACCATGGCCACGACGACCATGAGGAGCAGGGCGACGATCTGCCCCTTGTCCGGCTTGCGGGCGACGAGTCTGCGGCGGCCGTCGGGCGAGGTCTCGGTGCTGACGAGGGACGGGGGCCGCTGGGCCTCGACGCCGCCGACACCGAGCGGGACGAAGAACCAGAAGGCCGCATAGAGCAGCGCACCGAGTCCGTCCGCCATGAACAGGCCGACGAACATGAGGCGCAGCCAGATCACGGGCAGCCCGAGGTGCCCTGCGAGCCCTCGCGCCACGCCTCCGAGCCAGCGTCCGTCGCTGCTGCGGTAGAGCTTGCGCGGGGGCCGCGGTTCGACGAGTGGCAACGCTGCGGCTTCCGGCATGCCATCGATATTCACACGCTCGGCGGACCCGGGCATCAGGGTCGGCCCCCGAGACGCCCCTGATCTTCGAGCCCGCCTGCCGTCGAACGTTTCCCCCGCCCCCTCTCAGGGCCGATATCAGGGTTCGCCCAGGGTCATTCCGGCTGCCGCCGGGCCGTCTCAAGCGCCACCATGGACGCATGACAGATCACGCACACGCCGCGACGGGTCCGGGACCCGGCTCCGGCCCGCGCCCCACCCCGGGCGCCGGGCCGCAGGATGCCGCACCCGCCGCGACGACCCCGCCCGCGGAGAAAGGGGAACCGCGCGCGCCCGAGCACGCGGACACGGACACGGACGCACTAGCGGACAGGGACTCAGGTGCGGGCGCGGGAGCGCACGCGAGTTCCCGCACGTCCGAGGCATCCGCCTCGGCTGCCACAGCCGACGAGCAGCTGCCGGCCAGGTTCCGGCGCGACCGGCGTCAGAAGATGCTGGGCGGGGTGTGCGCGGGTCTCGGGCGGACGTGCGACATGGACCCGGTGATCTTCCGGATCACGCTCGCGGTGCTCTCCGCGACCGGTGGCATCGGCCTCATCTTCTACGGCTTCGCCTGGCTGTTCGTGCCGTACGACGACGAGGAGGAGAACGAGGTCCGCAAGCTGCTCACCGGCCGCGTGGACGGCCAGGCTCTGGCGGCCGTGCTCTTCGCTCTGGTCGGCTGCGGTGTGTTCCTGACGATGCTGAAGAACGGCGGGGTGCTCTCCTTCGCCGTCATACTGTCCATCCTCCTCGCGGGCGCCGGCTACTGGTCGCGCAACCGCGGCGCCCCCGACCCCGACCCGCTGGCCGCCCAGGCCGTCGCCGACGCCCCACCGGAGGCCCAGGCACCCCCGGTCCCCTCCGCCTACTCCTCCTGGTGGCGCGACCCCATCGTCAAGGACGGCACCCACGTCGGCGGCACGGGCTATCTGTGGGGCCCCCACGACACCCGCGACCGGGACATCTCAGCGGCGGTCAACATCACCTACGGCAACTACGGCGGACTCCATCCGGGCATACGGACCTCCTGGCCCAGTCGGCCGAAGCCGCGCGGCCCTCGCTGGATAGGCGGCTGGATCCTGCTGCTCGCCCTCCTCGCCGGTTTCCTCGGCACGGCCGCGAAATGGGACGAGGAGGCACTCGCCACCAGCTTGCAGACCGGCCTGGCCTGCGCGCTCACGGTGTTCGGCGTCGGCATCGCGGTCAGCGCGTTCCTCGGCCGTACCGGAGCGGGCTCGATCTTCCTGGCGATCATCACGGCGGGGCTGCTGGCGGGCTCGGCCGCACTGCCCAAGGACGTCAGCACCCACTGGGTGCGCACGGAATGGACACCGACCGCGGTGGCAGAGGTTCTGCCGAGGTACGACCTCGGTACGGGCGTCGCCACGCTGGACCTGACCGGGCTGCACCTCACCAAGGGGCAGACGGTGACAACGGCGGTCGAGGTGGGCGTGGGCCGGATCGAGGTGATCGTGCCGAAGGGCGTGACAGTGCGGGCGGACATCGAGGTGGGCATAGGTGACATCCAGTTGCCCGGCGACGGCAGACAGGACGTGGACGTGGCACCGGGCAAGCACAAGCAGGTCACGCTGTCGCCGACGAGCGGGAGCGCCGAAGCAGGCACGGTCGACCTCGACCTCGGAGTCGGCATGGGACAGGCGGAGGTGACCCGTGCCACGTCATGAGTTCCAGCCCGGAAGGCTGATCGCCGGCCTCTTCGTCACCGTCGCCGGCATCACCTACGTGGGCGACGCGGGCGACGCCTGGGAGACGCCCTGGTTCGCGGTGATCCCGCTCCTGGTGTTCGGCCTGACCCTGGCAGCCGTGGTGGCTCTTCTGACCGGGGCGATACGCCGCCGCACAAGGGCTCGCCGCGCGGCAGCACCCACCGACAACACGACGGAGAAGGCAGGACCGTCAAGACCACCGGAGATACCCAACTGACCGGCCCGCCGCCCGCTGTCGGCACGCTCACGCGTACCGGCTCCCAGCCACCTGCTAGCGATATCCCCCGGACCGCTGCCGCCGCCGTGCCCGCAGGGCGGCGTCCACGGAGAAGACTGAAGCGCCGGCGAGGACCAGGGGGAGCCAGGCCATCAGGTAGGGGAGGTCGTTGCCGTAGTAGTACGGATCGGAGGCCCAGCTCACGGTCAGCCAGAGGCTGAGCGAGATCAGCGCGCCGCCGACCGCCGCCAGCCGGGCCAGCAGCCCCAGCAGCGTGCCGATACCGACGGCCAGCTCACCGAAGGCGATGGCGTAGCCGAAGCCGGAAGGGTTCTTGAGGGCGAGGTCCACCATGGCCGGGATCGCGGAGGAGTCGCGGACCGAGCGCATCAGGTCACCGACGGAGCCTGATCCGGAGCCGGCGAAGAAGGAGCTGTCGGTGAGTTTGTCCAGGCCGGCGTAGATGAAGGTGACGCCCAGGAAGACGCGCAGAGGCAGCAGGGCGTAACGAGTAGCGGTGTCCCGCCAGTCCCGGTCGCCGTCGAAATAAGGAGAGTGCGTGTCCGTTCGAGTGCTGTGAGCCATCGCCCTAGCCGCCTCTCGCCTGCCAACGTTGACCCCTCAACAGACCATACGCACGACAACGTGACCTCGCTCACCTCCGGCACGGCATTTTTCCGCCTTGCATGTGCGGCGAGGTACGCGGAAGGAGATACGCCCCGGAGGCCCACGCGTCGGCAGCCGCAGTACCCCGGCAGGGGACGTGTCGAGGAGTGTCCGCCCGTAGCAGCTGGCGTGGCAGCACCGGCGTGTTGGTGACCGACCGATTTCACGCCCGACCGAGGACGGACACCCGCCGGCGCGGCCCCGACCTCACGGCGGCACAGTGCGCGACGCGCACCCCCACCGCCGGAAGCCAACACACCCGAACCGACCGCTCAGTCCGTCACATCGATCACGCACCGGTTCGTCTCCACGCCCGCCGCGGTCACCACCTGCACCTCCACCCGGCCAGGCTCCACATCCGCCGGCACCGGCACTGTCAGTACCTCGTCGCGGGGGTTGCTGAAGCCGCCGGGTACCGGAACCAGGGGGACGTGGACGTGGACCGGGCCGATGCGGACGACCATGCGGGACAGCCGGTCGGCGGTGCCCGCGCCCGGGGGCACGAAGCCGGCGCCGCGGATCTCGATGTCGTCGCCGGTGCGGATCGGACCGTCCAGGTCGCCCGCCTCCCGGGACCGGACGACCGACAGGATCACCGGCCGGCCGCCCTCCGAGTACTTGCCGGCCACATAGGTCGCCGCCGACACCAGCACCACCACCGCCAGCCCCCACGGCAGGTCCGGCAACTGATCAGGGCGCCGGGCCAGCCGTACGACCGCGAACAGGAGAGCGACCGTGCCGATCATCACGTACTGGATGTCCGCGAACGTGCCGCGGCCCGCGTCGTCCGTCAGGAGGTCGGCCGCGCGGGGGCGATCAGCGCGTACCTTCTGCAGGCGCTGGCCGAGGACGCGCAGGCCGACCACCCTGCGCACGAGCACCGCGATGGCGCACACCACCGCGAGGACGGTCACGACACCCGCGCCCCGGGTGAGGTCGAGGCCGGCGATCAGCGCGTCGCGCTCCTCGTGGCCGGAGGCAGCCGCCAGTCGGCCCACCAGCACGAGAACGGCGTACGCCAGGAACAGCACCCAGCTCGCCGCCACCACACGGGAGGTCGACAGGCGGTTGTCCTCGCCGACCAGGGGCGCCAGCGCCCCGCCCCGCGCCCGGTGGAACCAGGACGCGGCGGTCAGCGCGCCGCCGACCAGTACGGCGGCCACCAGTCCGGCCGTCCGGGCGGCGGTCCAGCCCGCCCCGATCGCGGTCAGCGCCTGCACGAGCAGCAGGACGCCGATCAGCACCCACACCGTGAACGCCGTACGGCGCCACAGCCGGGCGAGCCACACCTCGCCCTCGGCCCGGCCACGATCGGCGACGACCGCCGCGGACTGGGTCAGTTCGTCCGAGACCCACTGGCGGGAGGCCGAGGCCGAGTGGGCCACCGCGGCCGGCAGCCCCTGCCCGGCCGCGAACCCGTCCCGCATGAGCAGGAACTCGGCGACCGCACGCCGGTGTCCCGTGCGCGCCCCGTGCGGGCAGTCCCCGCAGGTGCAGCCGCCCCCGTGTTCCCCGGGCAGCGCACCATGTCTCGCCTCCTGCAACGCCACGCCCGCCGCCCGCCTTCCCCACACCCGATACGACACATCACGAACCAGGACATCAACACACCGGAAAACCCACCGGGAACCACACTCGAACAAACCGGGGTACACCGGGACTTCTGGAGCCCGAAACCTGGCTCGCGCAACTCCCCCACGACGAGAGCGAATTGTGCCCTACATAACACCCGTCGTGTGCGGCAGGTCGGCTTCGGCAGCGGAAAGGGCGAGTGAAACCACGACCACCGTGTTGACCCGGCTGCGAGAATTCGCGTATGGCCGAGATCATCCAGCGCGACGGAACCTGGGTCTTCGACGGCAGCACGGTCAGGATCACGCCGGGGTTCCACCGTTCCGTGCCGCTGTTCCGGCAGACGTACGGGGAGGTCGCGGTACCCCTGGAGGCCGTCTCGGGCATCGTCTACGAACCCGAACGCAAGCGTGGGCGGCTGCGGCTCCGGCTCCGCGAGGGCGCCGACCCGCTGCTCCAGGCGACCGGCGGACGGCTGCCGGAGGCTGCCGACCCGTACCGGCTGATCGTGGACATCGACCGGTCCGGAGTCGCCGAGTACGTCGCCGAGGAGATCCGGCATGCCCTGCTCCTCGACCAGGTTCCCGGGGAACCGGCCAAGTCGTATCTGTTGCCGGGCCCGCCCGTGCCGGTGTCGGTGCGGTCCAGCGACGGCATGGTGTCGTTCGACGGTACGCAGGTCCGCATCGACTGGTCCGACACCTCCGACCGGATCAAGCGCGCCACCGGCCCCCGCATCATCTCCACGCACGATCTCGTCCAGGTCGACTGGCTGCCCAACTCCGGCTACCAGGACGGCTTCATGCGCTTCGTGACCCGCGAGACGTTGTCCTCCAAACTGCCGCCCGAGAAGGACCCGCACGCACTCGACCTCTGGGGCAGCACCCGCCGCGACCTGCTCACGGCACTCGTGGCGACCGCGGTCACCGCTCGCCTGCCGCACCCCTCCACCCGAGCGGCCGACTACGTGGAGCCGCCCCGCCTCACACCCGCGATCCCGTCCCAATCACAGTCACAGTCCGACCATCACGACGTACTCCTGCGCAGGCTCCGGGAGTTGGGCGAGCTGCATCGCGAGGGCGTGCTCACGGACGAGGAGTTCGCGACCACCAAGTCGGCCGTCCTGCGGGGCTTCTGACCCACTCGGGGTTTCCGGCCCGCTCGGGGTTTCCGGTGCCCCCAGGACCGCTAACCCAACAGGTCCGGCTCGCTCCTGCTGATGTCCCGCCACAGGGGCTGGTAGTTGATCCACGCGACCAGGTCACCGCCGAGCTGCTCCCGGGTCGAGACAGCCTGCTTGTGATCGATCAGGATGGGCCGGCCCGCCGCCCGCGCCGTCAGCTGGACCTGACTCGACCGTTCCATCGACAGGAACCACCAGGCCGCCGCGTCCACCGAGTCGCCCACCGTGAGCAGCCCGTGGTTGCGCAGCACGAGGGCCTTGCGGGAGCCCAGCGCGGACGCGATCCGCCGGCCCTCCTCGGCGTCCACGGCGACGCCCGTGTAGGCGTCGTAGAGCGCGTGGTCCTCGTAGAAGGCGCAGCTCTCCTGCGTGATCGGGTCGAGGAGGTCGCCGAGGGCGGAGAGGGCACGGCCGTGCACCGAGTGGCAGTGGGCCACGGCGACGACGTCCGGGCGGGCGGCGTGCACCTGGGCGTGCACGGTGAAGGCCGCCTGGTTGATGTGGTAGCGGCCCTCGATGACCTGACCGTCCTGGTTGGCCATGACGAGGTCGCTCACGGTGACCTGCTTGAAGGGGATCCCGAACGGGTTCACCCAGAAGCAGTTGCTGTACTCGGGGTCGCGCGCCGTGATGTGCCCCGAGACACCGTCCTCGAAGCCGAACCGTCCGAACAGCCTGATCGCTCCGGCCAGCCGTTCCTTGCGGTGCCCGCGCTCGTCGTCGAGCGACTCGTACATCGGGGGCATCGCGAACTGCAGCTGGTCGGTGGGCAACGGCAGAGGCGGAGTGGGCCCGTGCATAGGTCCTCCAGCACTGGGTTCCTTTACGGAACGGAAGTTACCGTCGGTCCGCGCAGGAGAACAGGGATGTTTGCGAAGAGATGAAACAGATACCTGGGTCAGGGACCCGAGACACCGACGAGACGCCACTGAGGGAGCAAGGGGCGGCGAATACACGTCAGAAGATGTCGGGTATCCGCGTCAGACTCGGTTCCATGAACTGGGCAGTATTCACCACCACGGAACCCGACCTGGCCACAACCGTCGAAGAGCGCTTCCGCGCCTTCACGCACCACACCCTCGCCACCCTCCGCAAGGATGGCTCCCCGCGTACCTCCGGTCTCGAAGTCCGCTTTCTGCACAGCGAGTTGTGGCTCGCCATGATGCCGGACTCGCTGAAGGCGCGGGACCTGCGCCGCGACCCCCGTTTCGCCCTCCAGGCGAATCCCGGCTCGGGGACGGACATGGGCGGCGGCGATGTCCGGATCAGCGGGCGGGCGTACGAGGTGGCGGACCCGGCCGCCAAGGCCGCGTACGTGGAAGAGGTGGAACCGCCGGAGCCGTTCCACCTCTTCCGTACCGAACTGACCGAGGTCGTACGGACGTACGTCGAGGACGAGAAGTACCTGGTCGTACAGGTCTGGCAGCCCGGCGAGCCGGTGAGGACCCGCAGGCGGACGTGACCTGCACGGCCGCCTGCGGGACTACTCCCACTCGATGGTGCCCGGCGGCTTGCTCGTCACGTCGAGGACGACGCGGTTGACGTCCGCGACCTCGTTCGTGATGCGCGTGGAGATCTTCGCCAGGACCTCGTACGGGAGGCGGGACCAGTCGGCGGTCATCGCGTCCTCGGAGGAGACCGGGCGCAGGACGATCGGGTGGCCGTACGTACGGCCGTCGCCCTGGACGCCCACGCTGCGCACGTCCGCGAGGAGGACCACCGGGCACTGCCAGATGTCACGGTCGAGGCCGGCGGCCGTCAGCTCCTCGCGGGCGATCGCGTCGGCCTCGCGGAGGAGGTCGAGGCGGTCCTTGGTGACCTCGCCGACGATCCGGATGCCGAGGCCGGGGCCGGGGAACGGCTGGCGCTGGACGATCTCCTCCGGCAGGCCCAGCTCCTGGCCGACCATCCGGACCTCGTCCTTGAAGAGCTGGCGCAGCGGCTCGATCAGCTCGAACTCGAGGTCGTCCGGCAGCCCGCCCACGTTGTGGTGGGACTTGATGTTGGCGGTGCCGGTACCGCCACCGGACTCGACCACATCGGGGTAGAGGGTGCCCTGCACCAGGAAGGCGACCTCGGGACCCTCGTCCGCGATGATCTCGGCCTGTGCCTGTTCGAAGACGCGGATGAACTCGCGCCCGATGATCTTCCGCTTCTCCTCGGGGTCGGAGACCCCGGCGAGCGCGTCGAGGAAGCGCTCTTCGGCGTCGACGACCTTCAGTGTGACGCCGGTCGAGGCGACGAAGTCCTTCTCGACCTGCTCGGTCTCGCCCTTGCGCATCAGCCCGTGGTCGACGTACACGCAGGTCAGCTGGGAGCCGATGGCCTTCTGTACGAGGGCTGCGGCGACCGCCGAGTCCACGCCGCCGGAGAGGCCGCAGACGGCGCGCTTGTCGCCGACCTGCTCGCGGATCAGCGCCACCTGCTCGTCGATGACGTTGCCGGTGGTCCAGGAGGGGGCCAGGCCCGCGCCCCGGTAGAGGAAGTGTTCGAGGACCTGCTGGCCGTGCGTGGAGTGCATGACCTCGGGGTGGTACTGGACCCCGTACAGCTTCTTCTCGTCGTTCTCGAAGGCGGCGACCGGGACGACGTCCGTGGACGCCGTGACCGAGAAACCCTCGGGGGCGGCGGAGCAGGCGTCGCCGTGGGACATCCACACCGACTGGTCCGCCGGGGTGCCCTCGAAGAGGGTGGAGGACGGCTTGGTGACGGCCAGCTGCGTACGGCCGTACTCGCGGGCTCCGGTGTTGTCGACCGTGCCGCCGAGGGTGGTCGCCATCAGCTGGAAGCCGTAGCACATGCCGAAGACGGGGACGCCGGCCTCGAAGAGGGCGCGGTCGACGGTGGGGGCACCCTCCGCGTACACGGAGGAGGGGCCGCCGGAGAGGATGATCGCCGCCGGGTTCCTGGCGAGCATCTCCTCGACCGGCATGGTGCTCGGCACGATCTCGCTGTAGACCCGGGCCTCGCGGACTCGGCGGGCGATGAGCTGGGCGTACTGCGCACCGAAGTCGACGACCAGGACGGTGTCGGGGGCGGGGGTCGCTGCTGACACGGGGGCCTTCCGGCGGTTGGGCGGGGGGTCTGTGCGGGCGATTCTACCGGGGCGGAGGTTGGACACCCTCCCGTCGCTGGGGGCCGCCGCCCCCAGAACCCGACCTGTGCCCGCACACCACCCGACTCGGTCGGACACAGACGCACCGTGGCATACTGCCCCCATGCTCACGCACCCGACCTTCCTCTTTACCTATGGCAACCGGCCCACCGGCTGCCATGGTCGTGCTGCTTGAGCAACTGACAAGCGACTTCCCAGGCGCCCCGGGCCGACAAGGCCCGGGGCGCCTGCCGTTTTCCGGGTCCTGCCGGTCCGGGGCGCACCGCCCCGTCCGACAAGGAGCCCCGTATGACCACCACCGACGCCGCCGTCGATGCCACCCAGGTGATCGCCGGCGCACGTGAACGCATCGACGCCCTCGACGACCGGATCATCGGTCTCGTCCAGGAGCGGATGGCCGTGTCCGCCGTGATCCAGGAGGCCCGGATCACCTCCGGCGGGCGGCGTGTGAACCTCTCCCGTGAGCTGGAGGTCCTCAGCCACTACCGGGAGGCGCTGGGCAGGCCCGGAACCTCCCTCGCGATGACGTTGCTGGAGCTGTGCCGGGGTCGTATCTGAGTTCGGGCACCGTCTCACGAGTCCGGCGCGTGACCGCCGTACGCCCCCATCGTTGGTACCGGTGTCCGCGCCGGCCAGGGGCGGGCCCGCACCAACCACGCGTGGCTCCAGGGTTGTGACCGGACTGCAGGGGACAGCAGCCCGGTCACCCCCGAGAACGGTCTGCTCCGGGGACGCCCGGGGCCGGTCGGCGAAGCACGGTCGAGACAGCACAGCCAGCACAGCCAGGACAGCCAGGTCGACACAGCACAAGGGCCAAAAAGTACGAGCCCGGGTCAAAAGGTTGCGTACTCGACGACCTTCCAGCACGATGCAAGAACCACCCCAAGTCCCTTGTCAGGCAAGCGTATTGACCTGCGCCCCCTGACTTCCATTGGTCCAGACCGGGCGGGCGTCCCCCGTACGCCGGGACGCCGACCGTGGGTACAGACCAACAACGCGGCGCAACCCCCCGGCGCCGCTTCCCCCCAGGCACCGGCGCTGCCCTGACGCCGGTGCTGACGGAGAAGGGCCCCGCGGCTCCGCCCCGCGGGGCCCTTCGCTCCGCCCGGGACTCAGGAACGCGTGACGGTCCCGCAGCCCCCGCCGTCCCGCACGTCGCCGCTGCGGTCGTAGGGATCGGTCGTGGGACCGGTGGGGTCGGCACCCGGCGCGTCGGTGTCCGAGGCGAAGTGCGGGTGGAGATAGCCGTCGACCACGTCGCAGTCCGAGTTGCCGAGCGCACTGTCGTAGCGCACGACGCTGATCTTCCCCGGAGTGACCTGGTACTTGGCCGGGTCGTAGAGCTCGACGTCGAGAACCCGGCGCACGATGGTGCGGGCCACCTCGGTCGCGCCCGAGTGGGCCTGCACCAGCGGGTAGACGAAGGTGTAGTCGGCGTGCACGACGACGGTGCCGCGTTTGCCCGCCTCGAACGTCATCCGCCCGCGGGTCTTGATCACCCGACCGGTCAGGCGCACCTCGGCGGGGTCGAACCGGCTGAACATCCACAGCGGATCATGCTTCTCGTCCGGTCGGCTCAGGGCGGTGTTCAGCTCGCCGAGGAAGTCCTTCTGGAGGGGATCGATCACCTTGAGCACGGCTTCGGGGCGTTCGCCGCGCAGGGTGGCCGGGTCGAGGTTCGCATCGATCAGGAGCTGCCTGGTCTGTCGCAGCGCCCGTTGCACCTGGGCCTTCGGCAACGAGCCCACCGCCTTGGCCGGCGGCAGGACGATGCCGGCCGCGCCGTCCGAGTACTGCTCTGCCGGTGATCCGGCGAACGGCCTGGCGAGGGTCGGGACATCTGGGTCCACCGCCGACGGCGCTGCGGACGGCGCGGCCGTCTCCTCGGCCAGCGGCGAGGCATCGGAGGTTCCGCCCGAGAGGGCGGAGCCGAAGGGGTCGCCGGGGAGCAGCGACGGCTTCATGGCCACCACGGCCACCGCGATCGCCAGCGGTACGCCGACCAACGCCCACCGGCGCCGTCGCCTCGCCGCCCGGCCGTCCATCTCCTGCCACGCAGGGCCGGTGCGCCAGCCCGCGGGCTGTTCGCCGCGCGCTTCCTGCCGGCGCAGCCGCTCGGTGACCATCCGCGCCCGCGCGGACGGCTCCTTCTGTGCGGAGGCGCGGATGTCCCGCTCGGTGTCGCGGGTGAACTTCTCCCATATGTCGTCGGGAACCGACGGCTCGGGCTCTTCGGACGGCTTGCCGCCGGACTGATTATCAGACACAGGGGATAGTTCTAGGCGATCCGAAAGCAGATCCACAACAAGCCCACACCCAAAACCTGGCGAGCAATCCGCATGTGACCCAGCACACATAAATTTCGTGTGAGCGAAGAGCAACCATTCACAGCCATCGCATGTCACATGTTCAGAACCAGGGGTTACGCCCGTGCCCCGCACCTGGATGTTCCTGAGGTCTTGAGGTCTTCATGAAGCTTCGCCGTGTCATGGCCGCCGCAGCGGCGACAGCTGTCATAGCCCCGCTGGCTTTGCTGTCCGCGCCCGCCGCGTTCGCCGACGAGTCGCCCTCGGCCGCCCCGGCCGAGACGGCCGTCACCGAGACACCCGCCCAGAGCCCGAGCGACACCGCGTCGGCGACGCCCTCCGACACCGGCCTGCCGTCCGACGCGCCGTCGAACAGCGTCTCGCCGAGCGCGAGCACGAGCGACTCCGCCTCGCCCTCCGCGTCCGACTCCCCGTCGGCCTCCACCTCCCCCTCGGTCTCCGCCGAGCCGAGCGAGACGCCGACGGACCCGGACGTCCCGTTCTGCGAGGACCTCGACGAGGACTACAGCGACGCCCAGGTGTCCGCCGACATCAAGGGCCTGCCGGGCAAGATCGTCGCGGGCGACGGCTTCCACGGCTTCGAGCTGGTCGTCACCAACGACTCGAAGGCCGACATCAAGGGTGTCGCCTTCTACGCCGAGATCGAGAACTACGAGTTCGACGAGGCGAAGTTCCTGAGCCCGTACGTCGACCTGGAGTTCAAGAACCCGGAGACCGGCAGCTGGGACCGGATCGGCAACGACGACTGGGCCGGCGACTACTTCTTCTACGTCGACAAGCTGAAGGCCGGGGCCAGTAAGTCCGTCGACCTGCGCGTCAGCATCGACAAGCAGGCACCCGCGGGCGACGCCTACTCCTTCGGCTCCGGCGCCTACATCGACAACGTCGACGGCCAGGACTGCATCGCCGAGGGCTGGGCCCAGTACGACTTCGAGGTCCTGAAGGCCGGCTCCTCGAACCCCGACCCGGGTACGGCCACGCCGGGCGACAGCGGCTCCAAGGACCCGGTCCACAAGCCCCAGGGAAGCGTCTCCGATCTGCCGAGCGGCAACCTCGCCGAGACCGGCTCCAGCTCCGCCCTGCCGACGATCGGCCTGGTCGGCGGTGTCGCCGTCGTCGCCGGTGCGGGTGCGGTGTTCGCGATGCGCCGCCGGAAGGCGGGCACGGAGGCGTAAGCCTCCGGCAAGGACAAGAGAAGGACCTGCGCTCGGAGGGGGGCGCGGGTCCTTCTCTTTTGCTTCTTTCGGACTCTTTGTTTTCGAGCTCTCTGTTTTCGAGCTCTTCGCTTTCTGGGCTCTTCGGCCGGTCCGGTGTCCGTCCGCTACTTCTTCTTCGGCACCGTCGGCATCCCCAGGAACGGCAGCCTCAGCGCGCCGAACGCCTCCGCCGGGACCGCCGGTGCCTTCGGTTCGACCGGCTGCAGACGCTCGTACGCGGTGCCCTGGGCCGGACGCGGGTCCGTCTCGCCGTTGTTCGGCCAGTACGACATCGCGCGTTCGGCCTGGGCGGTGATCGTGAGGGACGGGTTGACGCCCAGGTTCGCGGAGACCGCGGCGCCGTCGACCACCGAGATGCCCGGGTGGCCGTACAGGCGGTGGTACGGGTCGATCACGCCCGTCTCCCGTGAGTCGCCGATCGGACAGCCGCCGAGGAAGTGGGCGGTCAGCGGCATGCCCATCAGTTCGCCCACGTTGCTGCCGGCGAAGCCGTTGATCTCCGCGGCGATCGCCGACGCGCTCTCCGTCGCCGCCCTGATCTGCTTGGGGTTGGGCGAGCCGTGACCCTGACGGGCCGTCAACAGCCCTTTGCCCGCGCCCTTCGGCTTCAGATAAGTGGTCAGGGAGTTGTCCAGGGACTGCATCACCAGGCCGATGATGGTCCGTTCCGACCAGTGGCGGTTGGAGATCGAGCGGAGGACCAGGAGGGGGTGGCGGGCGGCGTTCGCCAGCCAGCCCAGGGCCCTCGACGACCCTTCCGCGTACGGGACTTGGAGGATCGACAGGCCACCCATCGAGTTCGAGCCCTTGCCGTAGCGGACGGGTTCGACGTGGGTGTTCTCGTCGGGGTGGATGGAGGACGTGATGGCGACTCCGCGCGTGAAGTCGACCTTGGCCTCGCCGGTCGCCCTGCGATAGCGGCGGTCGTCGGTCTGGGCGCCGACCAGCGCCTCCGAGTTGGTACGGGTCAGCTCACCCAACCGATCGGAGAGGTAGGGGAGTTGGCCGCCCGCCTTCATCCGGTGCAGCAGGGTCTGGGTGCCGTACGTACCGGCAGCCAGGACCACGCGGCGGGCCGTGAGGGTGCGTCCCCCGCCCTTCTTCCGGTCGGTCCTGCTGGTCCTGTCGGTCGGAAGCGTGGCGACCGCGTAGCCGCCGCGTGAGTCGTCCGTGACCGACACGACCGTGGTCAGGGGGTGGACGACCGCGCCCGCCTTCTCGGCCAGGTAGAGGTAGTTCTCGTTGAGGGTGTTCTTCGCGCCGTGCCGGCAGCCCGTCATGCACTCCCCGCACTCGGTGCACGCCTTGCGCGTGGGCCCGGCGCCACCGAAGTAGGGGTCCGGGGCCTGCTCCCCCGGCGCCGCCTTCACCGCGCTCTCCCCGCCCTCTCCGTCCGCGCCGTCCCCGAAGAAGACGCCCACCGGCGCCAGATGGAAGGTGTCACCGACGCCCATCCGCTCGGCCGCCGCCTTCAGGTGGACGTCGGACGGGGTCATCGTCGGGTTGAGCCGTACGCCGAGCATGCGCCGGGCCTGGTCGTAATAAGGGCTCAACTCCCCTTGCCAGTCCGTGATGTCACGCCACTGGGGGTCCTCGAAGAACGGCTTCGGCGGTACGTAGAGGGTGTTGGCGTAGTTCAGCGAACCGCCGCCGACACCCGCGCCCGCCAACACCATCACGTTGCCCAGCAGATGGATGCGCTGGATGCCGTACATACCGAGCCTGGGCGCCCAGAGGTAGTTCTTCAGGTCCCAGGAGTTCCTGGGGAGCGTGTCGCGCGTGAAGCGGCGGCCCGCCTCCAGTACGCCGACCCGGTACCCCTTCTCGGTCAGGCGCAGGGCGGTGACGGAACCGCCGAAGCCGGAGCCGACGACGAGGACGTCGTAGTCATAGGCGTAACTGGAGTCGTGGTCGGAGTCGTGATCGCTTTCGTACGACACTTGCTCTCCTCGTTGAGAACAGAACTTGCCTGTGCAGCCGTCGTGTTACCGCAGCCGCAGCGCCTTCATCACCCTCAGGCTCCTGCTCATGAACTCCGCGTACTTCTCGTCGTCCATGCCCAGGGCCGGGGCCAGCGGCAGCAGGCGCTGCTGGGCGATCGTCTGGGCCTCGGTGTACTTGAGGATGCCCTCGGAGCCGTGGCGGCGACCGAGGCCGGATTCCTTCATGCCGCCCATGGGGGACTGGACGCTGCCGTACGCGGCCGCGTAGCCCTCGTTGACGTTGACCGTGCCGCAGCGCACGCGGGCCGCGACGGCGCGGCCACGGGCGGCACTCTTCGTCCAGACCGAGGCATTCAGCCCGTACGGCGTGGAGTTGGCGAGGGACACCGCCTCGTCGTCCGTCGTGAAGCGGTAGATCGAGACGACCGGGCCGAAGGTCTCCTCCGAGCAGACGGCCATCGGGGTCTCGACGCCGTCGAGGATGGTCGGCTCGTAGAAGTACGGGCCGATGTCCGGGCGGGCCGTGCCGCCCGCGAGGACCTTCGCGCCCTTCGCGACCGCCTCGTCGACGTGCTTCGTCACCGTCTCCAGCTGGCGTTCGCCGACCAGCGAGCCCATGTCGGCGCCGTACGCCAGGGACTTGCCGAGCCGCATCGCCTTCGTACGGGCCGCGAAACGCTCGACGAACGCGTCCGCGATCGACTCGTGGACGTACAACCGCTCGATGGAGATGCAGAGTTGGCCGGCCGAGGAGAAACAGGCCCGGACCGCGCCCGCTGCCGCCTTCTCGATGTCAGCGTCCTCCAGGACCAACATGGCGTTCTTGCCGCCGAGTTCGAGCGACACGCCGACCAGGCGCGCGGCGGCGCCCTGCGCGACCTCGCGGCCGGTGCGGGTGGAACCGGTGAAGGAGACGTAGTCGGCGTGCCGGACGACCTCGGGGCCGATGACCGGGCCCTCGCCGAGGACGACCTGGAAGACATCGGCGGGCAGACCGGCCTCGATGAGCAGGTCCCGGGCCCACAGGGCTGTCAGGCAGGTCTCCGTGTCCGGCTTCATCACTACGGCGTTGCCCGCGACGAAGGCCGGGATCGCGTCGCCGACCGACAGCTCCAGCGGGTAGTTCCAGGGGGCGATCTGGCCGACCACCCCGCGCGGGTGGCGCAGTTCGGTGACCTTGGTGAGGGTGGGCATCGCGCCCGCGTGCCGCTTCGGCTTCAGGTACTTGGGCGCCATGCGGCCGTAGTGGCGGGCGGCCACGGCGACGGCCTGGACCTCCTCGTGGGCGTGCAGGCGGGCCTTGCCGGTCTCCAGCTGGATGAGGTCGAGCACCTCGGCCTGGCGGGCCAGCACCAGGTCGTGGAAGCGCAGCAGCACGGCCGCGCGCTGCCGTACCGGGGTCTGCTCCCAGACGGCCTGGGCGACGCGGGCCCGCTCGTACGCCTTCTCCACGTCCTCGGGAGTGGACTCGGGCAGGTCGGCCAGCTTCTCGCCGGTGAACGGGGTGTGGTTGGCGGTGCGACCGGAGCCGACGACACCCTTGGTGAGCTGGGCGACCAGCTCGGGGGTGACCACGTCGGCGGCGGTGCGGGCGCCTGTGGGCGCGGGTGCCAGGGGGTTCGTACCGGTGGGGGCGTCGGTGCCGGGCTTTACCGGGGCCTGCGAGTCCGTCATGAGCCGCAGAGTATGACGGCGCGGAGGCTTTGGGTACCCATGGGTAACCCGGATTCACCGTCTACGCACAAGGTGTCGGCTCCCAGCGGCATGCCGCCAGTGAGCACTGGCAACGAATCCGCTGATCAGGGCGTTGGTCGTCGCGCGCTCGGCCGGAGACAGCCGAGGACAGCGGGTTGCGTCACTTTTTCTCGGCCGGTGGCCGACCGGGAGTCACTTCCTGTCGATTTCGAGCCGGTCGCGCGCCCCCTTGAAGACGTCCATCCCCCGCTTCTCGTCCGGCGTCCCCTTGGGCATGTCGACGCGCAGCTCGTACAGCCTGCCGTCGTCGGCCAGGATCTCCACCTGCATGACCCGGACGAGCCTGCCCTCGGTGTCGTACGCGGTGTCGGCCTGGACGGCCTCGTAGCCGTCGACGGTGGTGTCGGTGTACCGGGTGGTCGACTCGCCGTACCCCGACCAGATCTCGGCCGCCTTCTTCGCCTGACCCAGGGGCGAGCGGGGCGCCTTGTCCCACAGGGTGAGGCGGACCTGGATGGCCTCGTCGTTGTCGTAGATCGCCATCCGGGGCTGGTCGACGGCGTCGCCCTGCTGGTGGAAACGGACGTACTGGCGGGGCAGGGCGAGGACCGCCTTCAGGTCCTTCTCGTCGTTGGCCAACCAGTTGTCGAGGGTGGGGAGGACCTCCGAAGGTACGACGTCCGGCGTGCCGCCCGACTCCCCCACCGAGACCGACGCGTCCTCGCCGCTGGTCTCGACGACCGTCCCCGCGAACACCACACCCACGGCCAGGAGCACGACGGCACCGGCCAGGACCGCGAGGGCCACGCGCAGGGGGCGGCGGAGACGCGACGGCTTCGGGGCGGGCAGCGAGGCGGCGCGCGTCTCGGGCGAGGGCCTGGGCACGGGGACGGGGACCTCGGGTGCCGATGCGCCGGGTACGGCTGTCTCGGGCCCGGAAGCAGAGGCGGACTCGGATACGGAGGCGGGCGCGGACTTGGGTGTCCCGCCCTCGCCCTCGGCCTTCAGCCGTACCGTCCCCACGTCGTCCGTGAACTCCCTTATGCCCGAAGGTTCCTGAGCCTTCGTCAATTCGACGCGCTCCGGCGCCTTCGGCAGCGGCCAGCCCTTGGAGACCGCCTCCAGGGCCGCGGTGACCTCGTCCGCGTCGGGGCGCCCGGCGGGGTCCTTCATCAGCATCCGTACGAGCAACGGGCCGAGCGGGCCCGCCTGTTGGGGCTCGACCGGTTCGGCGGCGAGAATCGCGGCGAGCGTGGACTCCACGGTCGTACGGCGGAAGGGGGACCAGCCCTCGACGGCCGCGTACAGGAGTACGCCGAGCGACCACAGGTCGGAGGGTGGTCCGGCGCCCCGGCCGGACATGCGCTCGGGTGCGATGAACTCGAGGGAGCCGACGAACTCCCCGCTCATCGTGAGGGATTCCTCGCCCATGATGTGGGCGATGCCGAAGTCGGTGAGGACGACCCGGCCGTGCTGTCCGAGCAGCACGTTGGCGGGTTTCACGTCCCGGTGCACGATCCCTACGGAATGCGCGGCGCGCAGCGCGCCGACCACCGCGAGGCCGATGCGCGCGGACTCGGCGGGCTTGAGGGCGCCACGCTGGAGCACCTCGTGCAGCGACTCACCGCGCACCAACTCCATGACGATCCAGGGGAGTCCGTCCTCGACGACGACATCGTGGACGGAGACGGCCGAGGGATGGTCGACACGCGCGGCGGCCCGCGCCTCCCGGTGGAGACGGTGGGCGATCCGCTGATGGGCGGCGTCCTGCGGGTCCCCGGGCAGCCTCGGCTGCTTGACGGCGACCTCACGCTCGACGAGTTCGTCCTGGGCCCGCCACACGGTGCCCATGCCGCCGGAACCGATGCGCTCGGTCAGCCGGTACCGGCCACCGACCAGCCGCCCCTCGCCACCTTTGCCGCCCCCGTTCCGGTTCCCCGCACCCTGGTGCGCGCCGCCGTCCCCGCCGTTGCTCATGTCCCATCCCTACCCTGCGGGCCCGATGCTTGTCGACGCCGGTTCAGGGCGTCCGTCGTACGACGGGGCAGTGCCGTACGTCCGACCGTCGCCGCCAGTTTGCGCAGCCGCCGCCAGTCCATGGGGGGCGTCGGAGCGGGCACACCGGGCCGGTTACGGGGGACGCGGACGCGCAGGGCGCGCGGTTCGACGCGGCAGCGGACGGGGGTGGGCAGGACGAGGGCCTCGCCGTCGAGACCGACCTCGATCTCGGGCAGGTCCGCGTCGACGACGACCTCGTGGGCGGTGACGACGGTCATGCCGGTGGCGTACCGGCCGAGCAGCAGTTCGGCGGCCTGTGCCGCGTCCTCGACCTTGATGCCGAGCACGCCGAGAACACCGGCGTCCAGGCGCTCGCGGCGGCCGAGGCCGACGAGCTCGTCCATGCGGTAGCGGTTGTTGCTGACCAGCACGGCCTGCGGTGCGTGGATGACCGTCTCCCCCGGCTGTGTCCGCCCGTGCGGATACGCCCGCGCGGTCAGCGTCGGGCCGCGTTCGAACGTGAGCAGCTCGGGCAGCAGCCCCAGGGTGGTGCCGACCTTGTCGTCGCGGTAGGCGGGGCTCTGCACGATCGAGGCGTACGCGCCGAAGGAGGCGTTGTTGACGAAGGGGCGGCTGTTCGCCGTACCGCCGCCGTCCGCGCTGTCGGCGCCGCTGTCGAGGAAGCCCAGGTCCACCTTCAACTCCACTCCGCCCGCGTCCGTGAGGGCGTCGAGGCAGGCCGCCGGGTCGTCGCGGTCGAGGCCGAGGTCCATGGCGAAGTGGTTGCGCGTACCGGCGGACACGACCAGGAAGGGCAGGCCGTGTTCGACGGCGACGCCCGCGACGAGGGCCTGGGTGCCGTCGCCGCCGGCCACGCCGAGGAGATCCGCGCCCGCCGCGACCGCCTCCCGGGCCAGTGCGACGACATCCTCGGGCTCGGGTTTGTCGGGGTCGATCAGGTGGACACGGGCGCCGAGCAGCTCCGCCTTCTCACGCAGCCGGAAACGCTCGACCTTTCCGTCACCGGAGCGCGGGTTCATGAGGAGAAAGGGCCGCAGAGGCGCGGGCGACTCGTATTCGAGGACCGGCAGGACATGGGACCTGGTGCTGCTCAGCGCGAATTTTCCGGCCCACACGGCGGCGCCCCAGAGGGCGAGGGAGGCGATGGCCGGCCCCAGCAGGTTGGCGGCGGCGAAGAGGGCGACGACGGCAACGGGGGTGGCGACGGCAAGGACCGCCCCCACGCCCCGCACGAGGCCGCGCCGGGCGAGCGCCCACCACAGCCCGGAGGCGGTGAGCACGGCCCCGCCCACACCGACCACCGCGAGCAGCAGGCTGCCCATGCCCGCGTAGCCGATCGGCAGCAGCACGGCCAGCCCGGCGGCTCCGAGCGCACCGCGCGCAGCCCAGCGCTGCCGGGCATGCGCACGCCCGAACAGCTCGTTGTTCACGCCGGTACCGATGTCCATGCCGACGTTCTAGCAGAGTTCGCATTCAGCCTGCTCACAGGCGGAACAAAGCGGGATTCAAGGGTGACCCGGCTCACCTCGTCGAGCAGGATGATCACGGCGCTCTTACCTTGAAGACACGATCAGGTCACGGTATCTTCACGACCCAGTCGCCACGCACACCCGACATCGGCGCGCGCATTCGCACTTCACACTTCGCACTGTTTGGAGAACGTGACGATGACCGTGCCCGAAACGAATTCTCTGAGACAGCAGGAATCAGAGATAGGGACAGGGACAGGGATACGGCATCACGTCTCGCGGGCCGAACTGCGGGGCACCCGGGTGCGGTTGGCCGGCTACGCGTATCTCCACCAGGTCGAGATGCACGACGTCACCACCGAACTCGTCCTGCGTGAGCGGGAGTCGAGAGCCGAGTACCGGTTGCCCGTCACCCACACCGCGTCCCCGTGCATCGGCGCCGAGGAGGACGAGGGGCGGTACTCGTACGAGAAGGCCGGGTTCGAGGCCGCCTTCGACATCGACTCCGTGGCCGACGGATCACCCCTGGACGACGGGCTGTGGGACATCTCCCTGGCCGTCGGCGCCCAGGGGCTCACGCGCGAGGTGCGCATAGGCAGCAGCCGGGCCGACCGGCTGCCCGGCCGTCCCGACGTACGGATCACGGAGACCGTACGCGGTCGGCGTGCCGTCACCCTCTACACCACCGTCCCGTACGGCAACTACACGATCGACCTCGGCGAGCGGAAGCACCCGGTGCTGAAGCGGATCGCGTTCGGGGACGTCCGCTGGCACGCCGGCCGGCCCACCGAGCTGCTGATAACCGGCCGCTGCACGCTCGGCGCGTACCCGCGCGGGGCGCTGACCGTGCACCTGCGCAACGAGGAGGACCCGGACGCCACGGCGGTCTTCACCGCCGTACGGCCCCCGCACGGCGAGCAGTTCACGGTTCACATACCCGTCGCCGAGCTCGGTCCAGGCGTGTGGAGCGGTGAACTCCGGCTCGGGGAAAGGGTGTTGCCTTTGCCGCAGCTGTCGAAGGGGCTGCGGGCGGCCAAGTGGTGGCGCCGGAACGGGCTTTGGCACGCGAAGGCGGTTTCCCGTCCCGGCGGCGGGTTCGCCCTACGGGTGGGCCGGACCGGGGCAAGAGGACTTGTCAGGGCGGCTGCACGTCTCTGAAATCGCCACCCTGTCACCTTCCCTTCGCCTTCTTCTTTTTCTTCTTCTTTTTCCGGTCAGCCGCCCGCGACGAAGGTGTCCAGGGCGACATCGAAATACTCCTTCGCCTCCCGCACCTTGCCTACGGGCGCCGACACCCACACGTCGTACATCCGTCCGCCCTCCTCCCAGCACAGGTCGTAGGTGTGCCGTGGCCCCTCGGCCGCACTGAAGCCGTCCCACGTGAACTCCCATAGCGCGGCGGCCTGTTGGGCGTGCACGGTCTCGGTGACCCGCCCGTCGCGGTAACCCGGGTTCGCGGAGGCCCCGTTGGCGTCCGCCCGCTCCATCACCGCTAGCGGGCCACCCGGTTGGGGGTCGAGGATCTTGATCCCGAGGCGGAAAGTCTCTCCCGGCGAGAGATAGAAGACTCGCTCCGTCTGCTCCGAACGCGTGAAGCCGTCCGGAACCGCGAGTGAGAAACCGCGGGGGTCGTGGGCGAGGCGGTAGCCGGAGGGAGCGGTCGGGGAGGAAACCGACGGCGCGGCTGTACCCGGCGATCCCTCCGCCGTACCGGGCGACACCGTCGTCGTACCGGGCGACACCTCTGCCGTACCGGGCGACACCCCCGTCCTGCTGGGCGACACCTCCGTCGCCCCCGACACAGTGGCCGGCACCGTCGGTGCCGCTGACGCCGTGTCCTTCGGCGTGCCGCCCCCGCCGTCACCCGAGTTCATCAGCAGTGCCGCCGCGGACACCCCCGCCCCGGCCAGCGCCGCGACCAGCACCGCGGAAATGAGTACGGCCCGCCCCGAGGGTCGCGGCGGCTGGTCCGACGTACCGGAGGAGGCCGTACGGGAGGACGGCTTACGGAGAGAGACCGTCGGCGTCGACACCCTGCCGCCGGATTCCTCGCGCCGCTGAGTCTGCTGCCGGCCCGGTGTGTACGCGGCCGACAGTCTCGGCGTACGCCCGGTCGTCCGGAACGCCCGCAGCATCCGTTCCGCCTCCGCCGCGTCGAGGCGCCGCTCCGGATCGCGTTCCAGGAGGCCCCGTACGACGGGCAGGAGCGGCGCGGCCTGTGCCGGTGGCCGTACCTCGTCGATCACGACGGCGTGCAGGATGCCGCCCAACGAGTCGCGCCGGAACGGTGATTCGCCGCTCAGGGCCGTGCAGAGCAGCGCGCCGAGCGACCACAGGTCGGACTCCGGCCCGGTTCTGACCCCGGACATCCGCTCGGGCGCGGTGTACTCGGGCGAGCCGACGAACGAGCCGCTCTCGGTGAGCGTGGTCGCGCCCGCGACCTGGGCGATACCGAAGTCGGTGAGGACGATCCGGTCGGTGCCGTCCTCGAGGAGCACGTTCGCGGGCTTGACGTCCCGGTGCAGGACACCGGCGGCATGGGCCGTACCCAGGGCACCGAGCAGGGCGATACCGATCCGGGCGGCCTCGTCGGCGTCGACGGGGCCGCGCTGGGAGATCCGGTCGGCGAGCGAGCCGCCGTCGATCAACTCCATGACGATGTACGGGCGTTCGTCGTCCTCGACGACGTCGTGCACGACGATGATGTGCGGGTGCTGCAACTGGGCGACCGCGCGCGCCTCGCGCAGCGTGCGCTCGCGCCGCAGCCGGGCCTCGTCCGTCGCGAGGGAGGTGTCCGGCGTCAGTTCCTTGACCGCGACCCGCCGTTCGAGCAACTGGTCGGTCGCCCGCCACACGACGCCCATACCGCCCCGGCCGAGCCTCGCCTCCAGGCGGTACCGCCCGGCGATCAGTCGGAAGCTCTCCCCCTCTGTCCCCATGGGCCTCATCATGCCGCACCGGAGAACGGGCCTCCGGGACGGTGAGCGGCGGATGACCGACAACCGCCCTACCAGGCCTCCCGGGCAGGGGACGGTCAGCCGGACTTCGGCCGCCACCCTCGCAGTACCGTTGCGAACTGCTCCCTCGCGGTCGCCCAGTCGGCCGCCGGGGCGGACATGTAGATCACGTACTCGGCTCCGTCCAGACCGAGATACGCCTGCTCGATGGCCCGCCGCGGCCCCGGGAACTCCGAGTCCTTGGCCAGGGCCGTCCAGGTGAAGTCCCAGATCGCGCCCTTGCGGTCGCGGTAGACGTTCGGCTCCAGGCTCACCGTCCGGTACTCGCTGAGCCGCTTGAGCTGCCGTTCCAGGTCGAGCTGGTGGAGGTAGGGGTCGTCGAAGTCCGGGGACTCGTCGATGGCGATACGCAGGAAGTGCTCGCCGCCGTCGGGCGAGTAGTCGATCTGCCCATTCTCCTCCTTCCGCGTCCACCCCTCGGGCAGCGGGAGGCTGAAACCGGCCGGATCGTCGACCCGCACCCAGCCTTTCGCCACGGAGGGGGCGACGGCGGAAGGAGTGGCAGAGGCGGAGCTGGAGGCAGAGGCGCTGGCGGACGGAGTGGCCGAGGAGGCGGAACCGGCCGTCCCCAGCCCCTGGTTCCGCTGGTTCCACTGGTGCAGCGCGACCGCTCCGCCCCCGCCGACGAGCACGACCAGCGCGGCGACGAGGGCGATCGTGCGACCCCGGCGGCGCGGCCGGCCCGGGGCGGGAGGAGCGACGGCGACCCCCTGCTGCGGCGTGTCGGAGCCGACTGCCCCTGGCCCTGCCGCTCCCGCTGTCGCCCCGCCTATCCGGAAGGTCCCGACCTCTCCCTCCGCGGGTGCCCGCACCGGCCCGACGTGCTGCGTCGGCACGAACTGCTGGGCCGCGCGGGGCCGCCGCCCCTCCGCCGCCTCCGCGAGCATCTGCTCGGCCTCGGCCGCTCCGGGCCGTACGGCGGGATCCTTCAGCAGCAGGGCCGTGATGACGGGCCCGAGCGGACCGGCGTACCGCGGCTCGGTGGGCTCGTCCTCGACGACCGCCTGCATGGTGGTGAGCGGGGAGGTGCGGCGGAACGGCGACCTGCCCTCGACGGCCGTGTACAGCGTGGCGCCGAGCGCCCACAGGTCGGAGGACGGTCCGGGGTCCTCGCCTCGCAGCCGTTCCGGAGCGAGGTAGTCGACCGACCCGACGATCTCTCCCGTACGGGTGATGGTCGTGTCCCCCTCGACCTGGGCTATGCCGAAGTCGGTGAGCAGGACGCGGCCGTCCTGGGAGAGGAGGACGTTGCCGGGCTTGACGTCCCGGTGCAGTACGCCGGCGGCGTGCGCGGCGGTCAGCGCGCGCAGCACCCACAGGCCGATCCGGGCGGCCTCGCGCGGCTCGACGCGCCCGACCTCCTTGACCTCGTCGGCCAGCGAGTTGCCCTCGACGAGTTCCATCACGATCCACGGCCGGCCGTCGTGGTCGAGCACGTCGTGCAGGGTGACGACGGCGGAGTGGTTGATCCGCGCCGCCGCGCGCGCCTCGGCCCGCGTACGGGCGAGCAGGACGGCCTGCTCGCTCTCGGACACGTACAGCGCGGCCGTCAACTCCTTGATGGCGACGGCACGGTGCAGCAGCTCGTCGTGCGCACGCCACACCCGCCCCATTCCACCGCTGCCGATGACGTCGACGAGCCGGTAGCGGCCCGCGAGGAGCTGACCCTGCATCTGATTCACGTTTCCCCGCAATGGTCTTGTCAGGGGCAAGACTAAGGAGCGCCCACGCCTGAGGGAACCGCAGGGGGCCCTACGGGGACAGCACTGTGACGGTTCTGCCCGTCCGGCCGGACCTCGAGGTCAGCCGGTGGGCTGATAGGTCGCCGCAGCCTGCTCGTACAGACGGGTCACCTCGTCCCGCTCGGCCTCCGGCCCACGCACCTGAACCACGTGGTACCGGCCGTCGACGACGATCGCGAGATTGCGTACGAACACCTCGCTGCCGGAGCTGTTCTGCCAGGTGAACTGCCCCTCGGCCATGGTCCGTCCGCCCACCTCGATGGTCCGCATCCCGCTGGATGTGGCCCAGGTCGAGTCTCGGAACGGCTGCAACTCGTACTCCCGCTCCCGCTGGTACGCCATCGGGTCGGCGCCGTACGCCTTGGTGGTGTCCCGGCCCGGTACGACGATGAGCTGGAACGAGCCGTGCGAGTAGACGACTTGGCCGCGCCCGTTCTTGCCCGCCCGGTCCCAGCCGTCGGCGACGGCGACGCGGAAGCCCGCGGGGTCGGTGCGCACGGTGAAGCCGGCGGCGGCATCGGGCCCGGTGCCGGACGGCGTCTCGGACGAAGAAGAAGAAGAAGACGAATTGGCCGACGGGGAGGCGCTGTTGCCCTTCCCGCCTCCGGGCGAGGTCTGCTCGGGTCGCGGTTCGCTGCTCGCGTCCGGGGTGTCGGCCGACTGCTCCGGCGCCGTGCTCACCTCTCCGGCGGAACCGGTCCGCTCGCCGTCCTGTGCTCCGTCGTTGCCGGACTTCGGCATGAAGAACATGGCGTACGCGATCGCCGCGGCCAGCACGAGCAGTATCAGGAGGAGCAGGTTGCGGCCCAGCTTGCGCGGCGCCCGCTGCTCCTGCCTGGCCCGCTTGTGCCGACCGTGCGGACCCGTCGCGGGCAGCCCTGCCCTGCGCCTGCGCACCAGCTCGCCCCGGCGCCGCACGATCGGCAGCCGGCGCGGATCGGTGGGCGGCGCGGCGACGACGTGCGCACCGGCTTCCGGCTCGGGCGCCGACCGGACGAGTGAGCGCAGCCAGCCGTTCAGCTCCTCGAAGTCGAGCCGCTCGGTGGGGTCCTGGCGCAGCAGCGACTCCACGACGGGCCTGAGCGGCCCGCACTCCTCGGCGAAAGCGGGCGGCTCGGCGCACACCAGCTGCACCAGCTCGGCCGTCGACTCCTCGGGGTAGGGCGCATGCCCCTGTACGGCCCTGAAGAGCAGCGCGCCGAGCGCCCACAGGTCGGTCGCGGGACCGATGGGCGCGGCCAGCTGCCAGTTCTCGTGCACGGGCCCGGCCTGTTCCGGCGCCCAACGCTCGGTCACCGCCCCGACGACAGACATCCGTGCCTGCCGCGCCCGCTCGGCGGCCAGCGCGGTGGCCGGCCCCCGCCTGGGGGCATCGGCGACGGCCGTCTCGTCCCAATGGCCCGGCGGCCGGCCGGGTGCGCGGTCGGCCGGCGGGGGCTGGTCCTGGGGGTGGGCGTGGGTGTGAGTGGCCGAGCCGGGCTGCTGCTGCTGCTGCTGCGGAATGCTGTCGGCGACCCCGCTCGTCGCGGCGCCGCTTCCTCCGGAGGACAGAGCTGTACGCGCCTGTCCGGTGTGCCCGGCCTGCGGCCCGATCTGCCCGGCAACCCCGGTCACGGGGGCGGCGGCACCGCGCCAGGCGGTCGCGTTGCGCACGCCGTAGGGGTCGGCGATCTGCCCCGGAGGCGGAGTGGCCGGACCGCGCTCCGCACCGGTGCCGTACGCGCCGCCACCGGTATCACCGGCCGCCTCGATCGAGGGCCGGGCGCCGGGCAGCGCGGTGCGCCCGCTCTGCTCGGCCTCCTGGACCCTGGCCGCGGCACGCGCTCCGGCCCGATACGCGGCGATCGCCCCGGCCCGCGCCGCCCGAATGTCCCCGCCGGTCTCCAACGCCCGCTGCTCACCGCCGGCGGCGCCCGAGTCGCGCCCCTCGACGCCCGCCCCGGGCACCCCTCCACCACTCCGCGCCTCAATGGCGGCACGCCGGGCAGCCTCGGGATCCGCCCCCGAATCCCCGGCGAACGTCCCCCCGGCAACCCCGTAAGTCCCGCCGGGATGACCCGGACCGCCGACCCCACCGCCGGTCAGGCCCTGCGGCCTCGCCACGCCCGGCCCACCCGCCGACTGCCCGTACCCACCGCGACCGCCCGCCGAGCCCGGACCGGTCCGCGCTTCGACGGCGGCACGCCGGGCAGCCTCCGGGTCCACCCCGGAATCCCCGGCGAACGTCCCCCCGGCAACCCCGTAACTCCCGCCCCCGCCGGAGTGACCCGCACCGCCACCGCTACGACCGCCGACCCCCGGGGTGCCAACTGCCGTGCTCGCGCCCCTTATGGCCTTCGCGTCCTCCGGGCCACCGGCCGTCCCCGGCGTATCCCGGCCGGGTACCGGGTCGTACCCGCACAGCGCCTCTTCCGCCGCCCCGGCCGCCAGCCCGGTGAGCATCACGCGCCCGTCGTCGCAGACGAGCACCGTGCGCTCGGTGATGTTGCGGTGCACCCAGCCGTGGGCGTGCAGCACCCGCAGCGCCATGAGGACGTCGGCGGCGACCTCGGCCGCGCGGTACGGCGTCAGCGGCTTCTCGGCGAGCAGCGACTCCAGTGACCGGGCCGGCACCAGTTCACTCACTATCCACAGCGAGCCGCCCTGCGCGAACACGTCGAAGACCTGGTCGAGCCGTGGGTGATCAGGGATGGACGCGGCGGCCTGCGCGGCCTCGATGGCACGCCGTACGGTCGGATCGCTGGGGCGGCGGGTCGCCGCGGACCGATCAGCGGCGCCTCGCGCCCGACGCCCGTCCCTCGCCACGAAACCGTCCGGCAGCCCGTCCGCGTCGAGCACCTCGGCCTCGACGACCTCGGGCAACGGCACCTGCCTGACCAGGACTTCCTGCCCGCTGTACGTGTCGTAGGCCCGAGTCTCGGACTGTTCGAACTCATCGGACGACGGCAGCGGCAGGCGGTAGCGGTCGGCGAGTACCCGCCCCGCATATTCCTCCACGATGCCTCCCCCGACCGTCCGGCTGCTCCAGCTGCTCATTTCCGTTCGCCATACGTCCCGTTCTGCATGCGTACGGTCCGCAACCACTCACGATACGTGCCGGAGGCAATTCGCAAAGAGGGGATTCGAGATCTGACGGCCTCAACTCGGAAGCGCGGGCATCACGATTTCGGCTCGAACGTCTCCGTGAAGGTCCGCCATGTCTCCTTGCGCAGCTCACTGTCCCAATTCGACGCTTTCGCCGTGTACATGAGCCCATATCCGAGTTGGTCGTCGACGACGAACCCCCGGTCCACCGACCGGTACTCCGTCCCGCCCTCCGTGTAGGTGAACTCCCAGTCGGCCGTGTTCCAGCCGCGGTAGTCCACCTTCTCTATTCGGATCCGGTCGTACTGCGAACGCGTCATGTACTGCTCTTGGTTCTTCCAGTCCGCCACGGGATCGCTCTTGGGCATGGTGGTCCACCCGACGAGCAGCTTCTGCCCGTCGGGCCCCGCGAACCTGGCCCCCGCGGCCCCCGTGGACTCGTACTTCCATCCGGCGGGCAGTCCGATGGAGAACCCCTGCCCATTCGTGTGCGTGGACACACCCGCGGACTCACCGGACGCACTCGCCGACGCACTGGCCGAGTTCCCCGAGCCCGCTCCGGCGCCCGAGCCGGTCCCCGCCTCGGCGCTCTTCGTGGCATCGGCGCTCTGCCCACCGTCCGCACGGGTGCCCTCGTCCTTGTCCTCCTTGGTCTCGGCGGAGGCGGAGGAGGTTGACGTCACCTTGCCCCCACCGCTCTTCGCCCCGTCGGCGGAGCTGTCGGTGGAGTCGTCGCCCCCAAGCACGAGGGCCAGCACCACGCCGAGCGCGATGACCGCGACAACCACCGCGATGATCACCAGCGTGCGCTTGGGCACCACGTCGGTGAGCGGCGCCCTGGGCACCGACCGAGGCGGCAGATCCGGCGGCGGCACCACGGGCCACCCCGAACTCCGGCCACCGGTACCGGCGTTACCCCCCTGAGCCCCACTTTCCCGGCCCTGACCGTCCCTGGCGCCGGGAACAACGGCTCCCTGAGCAGCGCCCCCGGCCGGTTTCCCGGATTTCCCCGCACCGCCGCTCTTCTCAGCGTCGTCCTCCACACCGGCGGAAGCCACACTCCCGGAAACCGCGGTCTCGGAGACCGCAGCCCCCGCGGTCCCCCCGGACCCGGAAGCACCGGTAGCCCCGGCGGAGTCAGCGGAGTCGGCGGACTTCGTCCGAACCGCCGCCCCCGCCCCGGCACCCGCCGCGACGGCCGCCTTCTTCACGGACCGGAACGCACCCCGGAACCGCTCTCCGGCATCCTCGCCCCGCTTGCCCGCGGAGCCCGAGTCGGCCGAACTCCCGCTCTCCTCAGCCTTGTCCGCCCGCTTGTTCCGGTCGGGGACGGGCGGCAACGGCACGACCTTCGTGGCGTCCACCGGCTCCGGCTCGGCCTCCTCGCGCTGGGGCGCGTGGAACACCGCGTTGAGCATCGTGCGCGCACCGGCGTCGTCGAGCCGCTTGGCGGGATCCTTGGTGAGCAGCCCGTAGATCACGTCCTTCAGCGGACCCGCGTTCTTCGGCTCCTCCAACTGCTCCGTCATCACGGCGGTCAGCGTCGCGATCGCGGACCCCTTGTCGTACGGCGGCACACCCTCGACCGACGCGTACAGCAGGCCACCGAGAGACCAGAGGTCGGCAGCCGGGCCGGGCTTGTGGCCTCGGGCCCGCTCCGGCGAGATGTAGGAGGGAGCGCCGACGAGCATGCCGGTCGAGGTGATCGACGGGTCGCCCTCGACCTGCGCGATACCGAAGTCGGTGAGGACGACCCGGCCGTCCTCCGACATCAGAACGTTCGACGGCTTCACGTCGCGATGCAGGATGCCCTCGCGGTGCGCGGACCTGAGCACGTCGAGAATCGCGAGGCCCACCTCGGCAGCGCGCCTCGGCTCCAGCAGCCCGTCCTCACGGATGACCTCGGCGAGCGACTTGCCCTCGACGAGCTCCATCACGATCCACGGCCGGTCGTCCTCCTCGACCACGTCGAAGACGGTCACGGCGCTGTTGTTGCGGATCCGCGCGATGGCCTTGGCCTCGCGCAGCGTCCGCGTGATCAGCCGCCGCTTCTCCTCCTCGTCGATACTTCCCGGGAACCGCAGCTCCTTGACGGCGACCGTCCGGCCGAGGGTCTCGTCCTCCGCCCGCCAGACGGTGCCCATGCCGCCGCGGCCGAGGACTCCTCCCAGCCGGTACCGCCCGGCGAGGAGACGCTCACTCCTGTCCTGACGGGATGCTCCCGCCCGCTCCGCCTCCGACATGCGTCCCCTCATGCAACCCGCCCTGACAGAGCCTCCATTGTCCCTCACCCGACAACCGGCCGATGCCCCGGGTGCCCCTCGGGACGGACGGCGGCCCGTGGGAAGGGAGACCGCGTGAAGCGAGTGATCCGCCGTCCGACCTGCTGTCACTGTCTTCCCCCCCTCCCGAATGAACACGGACGCGAGCGCGGACCCCGGCCTCGGCTCGGCCCCGCCCGCCGCCGAGTTCTGTCCGCGCACCCCGTAGAACGGACGGGTGCCGAGCAAAGATCCCAGCTCACGACACTCGTTCGAGTGACGCTCGGGAGTTCGAGAGTTGCGGCCGGGAAGACGCCGCAAGTCCGAAACCAGCGGTTCGCGGCCGGGAGTTGCGGAGGCGTCAGAGCGGCACGATGTCCGGCGCACCGAGCCGCGCGGCGTCCGCCGTCAGGTCGTCGGGCTGCCGCTGCGACTCACGCTCCGCCTCCACCCGCTTGTCGTAGTGCTCGACCTCACGCTCGATCTGGTCCTTGTCCCAGCCGAGAACGGGCGCCATCAGCTCCGCCGCCTCCCGGGAACTGCGCGTCCCCCGGTCGAACGTCTCGATCGAGATCCGGGTCCGCCGCGTCAGCACGTCGTCCAGATGCCGCGCCCCCTCGTGCGAGGCCGCGTACACGACCTCCGCCCGCAGATAGTCCTCCGCCGACTGCAGGGGCTCGCCGAGCGAGGAGTCCGCGGCGATCAGATCGAGGACCTCCTGCGCCAGTGAGCCGTACCGATTCAGCAGGTGCTCCACGCGCACCACATGGAGGCCGGTGCGCGCGGCAGTCCGCGCCCGGGCGTTCCACAGCGCGCGGTAGCCCTCGGCGCCCAGCAGCGGCACATCCTCCGTCACGCACTCGGCGACCCGCTGGTCGAGGCCGTGCACCGCCGCGTCGACCGCGTCCTTCGCCATCACCCGGTACGTCGTGTACTTGCCGCCCGCCACCACCACGAGCCCCGGCACCGGGTGCGCCACGGTGTGCTCGCGCGACAGCTTGCTGGTGGCATCGGACTCACCGGCGAGCAGGGGCCGCAGGCCCGCGTACACACCCTGGACGTCGTCCCTCGTCAACGGCACCGCGAGCACCGAGTTCACGTGCTCCAGCAGATAGTCGATGTCGGCGCTGGACGCGGCCGGGTGGGCCTTGTCGAGGTCCCAGTCGGTGTCCGTCGTCCCGACGATCCAGTGCCGGCCCCATGGGATCACGAACAGCACGGACTTCTCGGTGCGCAGGATCAGCCCGGTCGTCGAGTGGATCCGGTCCTTGGGCACGACCAGATGGATGCCCTTGGACGCCCGGACGTGAAACTGGCCGCGCTCGCCGACCATCCCCTGGGTGTCGTCGGTCCACACCCCGGTGGCGTTGACGATCTGCCGGGCGCGGATCTCGTACTCCCCGCCGCCCTCGACATCCTGCACCCGGGCGCCCACGACCCGCTCCCCCTCGCGCAGGAAACCGGTCACCCGCGCGCGGTTGGCGACTTTGGCTCCGTACGCCGCCGCCGTGCGCACCAGGGTGGCCACAAAGCGGGCGTCGTCCATCTGCGCGTCGTAATACTGCAACGCTCCGACCAGCGCGTCCTTCTTCAGGGCGGGCGCGACACGCAGGGCGTGACGGCGGCTCAGGTGACGGTGCCGCGGCAGGCCCCGCCCGTGCCCGCGGGCCATCGACATGGCGTCGTAGAGCGCGACGCCCGCCCCGGCGTACAGCCGCTCCCAGCCCTGGTGCTGAAGCGGATACAGGAACGCCACCGGCTTCACCAGGTGCGGAGCGAGCCGCTCCAGCAACAGCCCGCGTTCCTTCAACGCCTCCCGTACGAGGGCGAAGTCGAGCATCTCCAGATAGCGCAGTCCGCCATGGATGAGCTTGCTTGACCTGCTCGACGTGCCCGACGCCCAGTCACGGGCCTCCACCAGGCCCGTGGACAGGCCGCGGGTCACGGAGTCGAGGGCGGTACCCGCGCCGACCACGCCCGCGCCCACCACCAGCACGTCCAGCTCACGCTCGGCCATTGCTGCCAGTGACTCGGCGCGCTGCGCCGGTCCCAGTGCCGCTGTCCTCATCGCTGCCTCCTGCTGTCGGTCGCACCGGCCGCTTCCGTACGGCCGGCTGACTGTGTCCCGCCGTACGGCTACGCCTGCCCGAATCCCCTGCCCGAATTCTGACCGGGTTGCCCGACTTCGGCCACCACCCGCCCCCAGCCTGTGGACAACCCACACAGAAACACCTGTGGAAACTCGCGCACCCAATCACACATATCGGTCATATTTACTCCTAGTCTGACATTGCGCTCGCTCGTTCTGTCCACACGGCTTGCGCACCTGTCCCGCTTCGGCTACTGGGAAGGACGGCCCACGCATGCCCGCAGATCTCGCCGTCATCGGACTCGGACATCTCGGCCTGCCGCTGGCCCAGGCCGCCGTCGCCGCCGGCATCCCCACCCTCGGGTACAAGACCGGCCCGGAAGCCGGTTCCCTGACCGCCGCCGAGCTGCGCCGGATGCTCTCCGGAGGCTTCCGGACGGCCGTCGGCCCCGCCGAACTCGGCCGCGTACGCACCGCCGTCATCTGCGCCCCCACCCCGCGCGGCGCCGACGGCACGCTCGACCTCAGCCAGGTGGAGGCCGCCGCCCGCACCCTCGCGGCCCGCCTGCGCCCGCACACCACGGTGATCCTTGAGTCGCCCGTGCAGCCGGGCACGACGGAGGAGTTCCTGCGCCCTCTCCTCGAAGAGGGCTCCGGACTACAGGCGGGCCGCGACTTCCACCTCGCCTACTCCCCCAGCCGTGTCGACCCCGGCAACCGCGACTTCACCCCCGCCAACACCCCGAAGGTCATCGGCGGCCTCACCCCGGCCTGCACCGAATCGGCCGCCGCCTTCTACGCCCGGCTCACCGACAAGGTGGTACGCGCGCGTGGACCCCGGGAAGCGGAAACCGTGCAGCTCCTGGAGACCAACTTCCGGCACGTCAACATCGCCCTCGTCAACGAGATGGCCGTCCTCTGCCACGACCTGGGCGTCGACCTCTGGGACGTCATCCGCTGCGCCGAGACCAAGCCGTTCGGCTTCCAGGCCTTCCGCCCGGGCCCCGGCGTCGGCGGCCACGCCACCCCCCAGGACCTGCGCGGCCACACCGGCCGCACCCTCCGCATGGTGGAACTCGCCCAGCAGGTCAACAACCACATGCCCCAGTACGTCATCCAGCGCGCGGCCACCCTCCTGAACGAACACGGCAAGTCGGCCCGGGGCGCCCGCGTACTGCTCCTGGGCGTCACCTACAAGCCCGACCTCGCCGACCAACAGGGCTCCCCCGCCCAGGAGATCGCGATCCGTCTGATGGAACTGGGCGCCTCCGTCAGCTACCACGACCCCCACGTCCCGTCGTGGAGCGTCCTGGACCGCCCCCTCCCGCGCGCGGACTCCCTCTACGAGGCGGCGGCCGACGCCGACCTGACGATCCTGCTCCAGCAACACCGCACGTACGACCTCCAGGGCCTGTCGGTGAAGGCGCAGCTGCTGCTGGACACGCGGGGGGCCACACCTACGGGGGCGGCGCATCGGTTGTGAGGGGGCGCCCGGAACCGACCCGAGCCCCTGGAGCCGGTGGCACACAGCACTCCGCACCGGTACCGTACAAAAAGGTGGAGCCCACCACAGCGGGAACTGCGGCAGGCTCCTGAAAAGTGAACGGAGTGTCCACCCCTAGCTCTCGTGGGGGTGGCCGCTCACTTTCCGTATGTCCACAAGAGGCACCTCCTCCTGAGCTTGTTCCGCTTTGACGGACACCATTGGTGTGGTGGTCAGGCTGCGGGTGCGGTCTCGTATTCGGCGGGACTGCGGTAGCCGAGGCTGCTGTGCAGTCGGTGCAAGTTGTACCAGCCCTCGACAAAGTCGAAGATCGCGGTGCGGGCCGCGGCCCGGTTGAGCCAGGTTCTCGTGTCGAGCAACTCCCGTTTGATGGTGGCGAAGAACGACTCGGCGAGGGCGTTGTCCCAGCACTGTCCGG
>NZ_JAAGLU010000509.1 GCF_010550245.1 Streptomyces sp. SID12501 | reverse complement strand
GGCGCTGTGGCAGGCCGCCGTCGCCGCGAACCCGCGCGCCGTGCTCCTCGTCGTCTCGTCGTACCCGTACGTGCTGGAGGCCGAGGCGGACGCCGCTGCCGCCGTCGTGTGGTCGTCGCACGGCGGGCAGGAGCACGGGCACGGCCTCGCCGACGTGCTGCTCGGCGACGTCGAGCCCACCGGTCGGCTCGCGCAGGAGTGGCCCGCCGACGCCGCGCAGGCCGGCGACCTGCTCGACTACGACGTCATCGCCACGCGCACCACGAGCTGGTACTCGCCCACGCCCCACCGGTACGGGCTCGGGCACGGCCGCACGTACGGCGACGTGCGCTACGCCGCGCTCGACGTCGCCGCGGACCGCGCGCCGGTCGACGAGGACGCGACGCTCGTCGCACACGTGACCGTCGAGAACCACGGCGCACGACCCGCCCACGAGCTGGTCCAGCTCTACGTCGACGCACCCGGGCACCGGCTGCCCTA
>NZ_JAAGLU010000508.1 GCF_010550245.1 Streptomyces sp. SID12501 | reverse complement strand
CGCACGCTCCTTGGGCGGATCCGCGAACTCCCACGCCGCGAGGCGTACGCCGTCGGCTCCGGTCACATCGATGCGCCGCACCATAGTCCTGGCACCCCCTTCTGGTCCTCGATCACCATGGGCCGTCGATCGCCGCACGGCCGCGCATCACCGCGTGGTCGCGCCACGCCAGACTATCGAACTCCTATTCGAAAACAGGGATCCGCCGTTCAACACCCCACGTTCGAGTGACACCCGGCGAGGATTGCCGTCGGCCGCCCTGGGGAGATCTTCAACGGGAGGCGGACCGCTCGGGGACAGGGGTCCGTGGGGAGTGACCTTGAGAGCTCGGGGCTCCAGGTCAGCACAGGGGAGGACCGGCCCCGGCGCCTCAGGGCGCCGGGGCCGACCCTTGTCCACGACAACGATGGCAGAGGACGGCTGAGCCGCCACCGGACCGCCCCCGACCAGGGCATCCGTGACCGTGGCAGCCACCGGGCG
>NZ_JAAGLU010000507.1 GCF_010550245.1 Streptomyces sp. SID12501 | reverse complement strand
AGACGTTCGTCATCGGGTCGTCCAACCGGTTCGCGCACGCCGCGGCCGTCGCGGTGGCCGAGGCCCCGGCCAAGGCGTACAACCCGCTGTTCATCTACGGCGACTCGGGCCTGGGCAAGACGCACCTGCTGCACGCGATCGGCCACTACGCGCAGAACCTGTACCCGACGGTGCGGGTGCGCTACGTTAACTCCGAGGAGTTCACGAACGACTTCATCAACTCCATCAGCGAGGGCAAGGCGGGCGCGTTCCAGCGTCGGTACCGCGAGGTCGACGTCCTGCTGATCGACGACATCCAGTTCCTGCAGGGCAAGGAACAGACGATGGAGGAGTTCTTCCACACGTTCAACACGCTGCACAACGCGAACAAGCAGGTCGTGATCACGTCCGACCTGCCGCCCAAGCAGCTCAACGGCTTCGAGGACCGGATGCGGTCGCGGTTCGAGTGGGGCCTCATCACGGACGTGCAGCCGCCGGACC
>NZ_JAAGLU010000506.1 GCF_010550245.1 Streptomyces sp. SID12501 | reverse complement strand
GACCGGTGAGCTCGTCGTCAGCGACGACGCGCCGTCCGCCGAGACGCTGCGCGTGCTGCACCGCACGATCGCCGACGTCCGCGAGGACATGGAGGCGATGCGCATCAACACCGCGATCGCCAAGCTCATCGTGCTCAACAACCACCTGACGACGCTCGAGCGTGCACCGCGCGCGGCCGTCGAGGCGCTCGTCGTCATGACGGCGCCGGTCGCGCCGCACATCACCGAGGAGCTGTGGGCCCGCCTGGGCCACGACGAGTCGGTCGTGCACGCGTCGTTCCCGCAGGCCGACCCGCAGCACCTCGTCGAGGACACGGTCACGTGCGTGTTCCAGGTGCAGGGCAAGGTCCGTGGGCGCGCCGAGGTCCCGACGTCGGTGACGGACGACGCGCTGCGCGAGCTCGCGCTCGCCGACGAGGGCGTGCAGCGCGCGCTCGCCGGGCGCGACGTGCGCACGGTCGTCGTCCGGGCGCCGAAGCT
>NZ_JAAGLU010000505.1 GCF_010550245.1 Streptomyces sp. SID12501 | reverse complement strand
AGTCGCCGTCGAACGTCGTGCCGTCGGGCGTCACGCCGTAGCCTGCGGCCGCGCCGGCGACGTGCGTGCCGTGGCCGTGGACGTCGATGGGGTTCTCGTCGGGCACGGGGACGAGCTGCGCGGGGTCGGTGCCGTCCGCGTTGTAGTTCGTCCCCGCGAAGTCGTAGCCGCCGAGGAACTTGTCGGGGTCGAACGAGCCGGCGGGCACCGGGCCCGTGCCGTCCTCGCCGTACGCGGCCTCGTAGGCCTCGACGGTGCCCGGGCCGCCGAAGGCGGCGTGCGTGTAGTCGATGCCGGTGTCGATGACGCCGACCGTGATGTCGGTGCCGAGCACGCCCGTGCTCTGCCACGTCGCGAGGGCCTTGGTGAACTCCACCTGCGCGGCGTTGTCGAGCGTGCGCTCGGCGACGAGGCGCACGGACCGGACGTTCGGGTCGTCGGCGAGCGTGCGCAGCTGGTCAGCGTCGCCCAGCACGAGCGCG
>NZ_JAAGLU010000504.1 GCF_010550245.1 Streptomyces sp. SID12501 | reverse complement strand
GAGTACGGCTCCGCGCTCGGCGCGACGGCGGTCCGCGTGGTACTCCTGAGGCCGTTTGCCGTTCGACGTCTCCGTCGCCGCGCGCATCGCCGCGCATACCTGACCGCACTCCAGCAGACCGATGTCGGCCCCGTGGGCTATGAGCCGGCTCCTGTCCCACCGGATGCGCTGGAAGAGCGCGTCGACGTCGGCGGGCGCGGCAAGGAGGATCGGGTCCAGGAGCGCGACGGCAGCGTTCTCGTCGAGCCGGCCCCGGGTTCCGGCGGCGTCGCACAGCGGGAGGACCGCACTCCACAGCAGCAGGTGTCGGGCCAAGTCCTTCCGGATCACCGCGAGATGGGCTTCGCCGATCGAGAACGTGAACGTGCGGGGCTCGTGGTTGGCGTCGGCCCCGGCGCCGAGCGTCAGCTTCAGCTCGCCGTCCTCGCGGACCACGTTCGGGATCCAGCCGCTCCGCCGCGTGAAAACGATGTCCTTCATGG
>NZ_JAAGLU010000503.1 GCF_010550245.1 Streptomyces sp. SID12501 | reverse complement strand
CTGGTACGCCGACCTGCCGGTGGCCTCGCCGCAGGTCTTCGGCGACCAGACCGACGTCCCCGAGTCCGCCGACTGGTGGAACGCCGCGTACCTGATCATGTGGGGCTCCAACGTCCCGGTCACGCGCACGCCCGACGCGCACTTCATGGCCGAGGCGCGCTACCGCGGCCAGAAGGTCGTCACCGTCAGCCCCGACTACGCCGACAACACGAAGTTCGCCGACGAGTGGCTCGCACCCCACCCGGGCACCGACGGCGCGCTCGCCATGGCGATGGGCCACGTCGTGCTGCGCGAGTTCCTGGTCGAGCGCCGCACGCCGCGGTTCGCGCAGTACCTGCAGCGGTTCACCGACGCGCCGCACCTCGTGCGCCTCGAGCCGCGCGGCGACGCGTACGTGCCCGACAAGTTCCTCACGGGCGACCAGCTCCCCGAGCCCACGGCCGACCGCGACGGCGCGTTCCAGACCGTCGTGCTCGACGCCG
>NZ_JAAGLU010000502.1 GCF_010550245.1 Streptomyces sp. SID12501 | reverse complement strand
TGAGCCGCCAGTCGAGCGCGAGCATCGCGACGACGGAGGCGATCACCGCGGTCAGGTTCGACACCAGGGAGGTCGCCGTGGAGGTGACCGTCGCCTGCATGCCGCCGATGTCGTTGGCGATGCGGGACTGCACCTCACCGGTGCGGGTGCGGGTGAAGAAGGCCAGCGGCATCCGCTGGAGCTGGGCGTAGACGGCGGTGCGCAGGTCGTGCATCACGCGCTGGCCGACGGTCGTGGAGATGTACGTCTGGAGCACACCGAACACGCTGGTGACCACCGCGGTGAGGATCAGGCCGAGGGCGAGCAGGCTCAGCAGGCCGGTACGGCCCTCGGGTATCGCGACGTCGAGTATCTCCTTGAGCAGGAACGGCGAGGCGACGCCGACCAGCGAGGAGGCGGCCACCAGGGAGCCCACGACGGCGAGCCGGCCGTGGTAGGGCCGGAACAGACCGACGATCCGGCGCAGCTCGCGGGGCCGCTCGG
>NZ_JAAGLU010000501.1 GCF_010550245.1 Streptomyces sp. SID12501 | reverse complement strand
CCGGGTTCCTCCTGACGACGCGTCGGCTGGCCGACGGCGTGCAGCCGCCGCAGCGCAAGCGCCGGCCCGCGAAGGGCTCGTACCCCGTGGCCCCCGACGGCACGCCCGCGCCGGACGCCGAGCTGTGGTCGCCCGAGGCGATGGGCGAGCGAGAGACGTCGGCCAAGAAGATCCGCCGCGTGCGCCGTGAGCTGCACGTCGCGCCCGACGACCTCGCCGCGCGCGAGGACGGCACGCCGCCCGAGGACGACTGAGCGCGTCCACGCCTCGGGACGGTCACGAGACACGGGGTCGTCGCGGCGTCACCGTTGACACGGGCGGCTAGGGTCGACGGACCAGCAGGCACAGCGTGGTGCTCGGTGGACCGGAGGAAGGGCGCACCGCGACGCGGAACGGAGGCCGATCACCATGACGGAACCTGCTGCCGGCGGGCGTGACCTGCAACGCGAGCTCACGGTCCTCGCCGCCAAGAACGAGCGCCTG
>NZ_JAAGLU010000500.1 GCF_010550245.1 Streptomyces sp. SID12501 | reverse complement strand
CCCGCGTCGGACCGCGCCTTGATGCTCGCGATCATCTGGTTGGCGAACACCATGAGCGAGTACGCGTCGAACGTGCCCGCGTACCCCTGCACGAGGCCCTCGACGTCCGCGACGGTGCGCGGCGCGTACGTCGAGAGCTGGTCGAGGAACGACGTCACGCGTGCGCTCGTCGGGCCCAGGTCGAGCGCGTCGCGGAACAGCAGCTCGAGACCCGGCAGGCCCTGCGTGAACAGCGGGTTCATCCACTCCCCGGCGCCGACGAGCGTCTCGACGAGCATCGCGGCCTGCTGCGCCTCGAGGAACGCCCCGGCCTGCTGGCCCTGCTGCGCGAGGTCCCTCGCGTCGACCGACGCGGTCGCGGCCGCGTCGAGCAGGCCGGACGACGCGAGCGTCGTGCGGATCTCCGCGGGCAGCGCCTCGAACCGGCGGAACGCGGTGTCGTAGCGCGCGAGCGTCGCCTCGAGCTTCGCCGAGACCTTGTCG
>NZ_JAAGLU010000004.1 GCF_010550245.1 Streptomyces sp. SID12501 | reverse complement strand
CAGGCCCTGATCGCCCTCGCCCGCCGACGGGTGAACGTCCTCTGGGCAATGCTGCGTGACGGACAGTGCTACCACGGGTCACTTCCCGTCACGGCAGCAGCTTGACTTCAGCATTGGGATGTTCCTTCGTTCGAGCGTCGGTGAATCGTTTCAGTGTGAATGTGGTCAGACAGGTGGCGGGGAGCGGTGCGCCTCGCTGTCGGATCGGCCGGTATTCCGTCGCGGCCGTCCATCGGGCCCCGGGCGCGGTGTGCTGCGATGTGGCTGTCGGCTGGGCCTGTCGCGTCAGGCCTTTCGTGTAACGTGCCACAAAGGGAATGTCCCACAGATTGAAGCGAACCACCCGGAGCCGTCAAGCCATCTGCGAGTAACGTTCCGGAAACGCCGACGTGGGGCGGAGCGGCACGTGACAACGGAGGTGGGGACCCCCATGGGATCAACGGGCGGCGCGAAGAGAGCGACCATCGCCGACGTCGCGCGCAGCGCGGGCGTGTCGACCTCCGCCGTGTCGAAGGTGCTGACCAACGCCTACGGGGTGAGCCCCGCGATGCGTGAGCGGGTGCGGGCCGCGATGGCCGAGCTGGACTATCGCCCGCATGCCGCCGCCCGCGGTATGCGGGGTCGTACGTACACGATCGGCATTCTGCTCGCGAGCATCCGCAACGCCTTCTACGCCGACCTCCTGGAGGGGGTCGACGCGCTGCTGCGGGACAGCGAGTACGCGGTGTTCATCGGCTCCAGCGGCTCCGCCGAGATGGACGACCAGACGAAGCTTATCCACGCCATGGTGGACCGGCAGATGGACGGCCTGATCCTGATCGCCCCGGCTGTTCCCCGTGCGGAGGTGGTGCGCGTCGCCGCCGACGTGCCGACGGTGGTACTCGGCCACCACGACCCCTCACCGGCGTACGACTGCGTGGTCAACCAGGACGCGCTGGGCGTCGATCTCGTGGTGGACCACCTGGTCGGGCTGGGGCACCGGGACATCGCCCACCTGTCGCACCCGACGGTGCGCGGCACCCAGTGGCAGCAGCGGCCGGAACACCATGTCAGGGCCGCCTACGGCGAGGCGATGGCCCGGCATGGTCTGGCCGACCTGGCCCGGGTCGTGAACTCGGGGTACTCCGACGAGGGCGGCTACCGCGGCGCCATGGAACTGCTCACCTCCACGCGCCCGCCCACCGCGATCTTCGCCGGCGCCGACGTCGCCGCGACCGGCGTCTTCCGGGCCGCCGTCGAACTCGGCCTGCGTATCCCGGACGACCTCTCGCTCGCCGGATACAACAACACCTCCGTGGCCGCCCTCGCTCCGGTGAACCTGACCAGCGTGGACCAGGCGGGCGCCATGATGGGCGAGACGGCGGCCAGGCTCCTGCTGGAGCGGATCGAGAACCGGCGTGACCGCGCCGTCGTCATGGCCTCGACACCGCACCTCGTGGTGCGCGGCAGCACCGCGCCCGCGCGCCTCTGAGCAGAGCGAACGCACGGATATCTTTCCCGTTCCCTCTTGACGCCCCGTCCTCCTCGGCTCATGGTTGAGTCGTTTCAAACGTGGAACGTTCCACACTTGAGGGAGGGGACGGAAATGATCCTGGAGCATCCGGAGCCCAGCACCACCGTTGTAGCGATCCGCTTCGAACACCGGGACGATCCGTTCGGTGTGGGGACCTCCGCACCACGCCTCTCCTGGCAGGTGCGCACGGACGACCCCCGGTGGCGGCAGACGGCGTACGAGGTGGAGCTGGACGGCGTCACCGTCGTACGGATCGAGTCGGACGAGCAGATCCTGGTGCCCTGGCCCTTCGAGCCCCTGCCTTCCCGCACCCGGGCGACCGTCCGGATACGGGTGGCCTCCGGGGGAGCCCGGACCGAGTGGAGCGCGCCCGCCACCGTGGAGACGGGACTGCTGCGTGCGCACGACTGGAGCGCCCGGTTCATCACTCCCCGCGACCACGGCGCCCTGGACGCGCCCGCCCCCGAGCTTGTCCGGACGGTCGTCCTGCGCCCCGGAATGGTGAGCGCGCGGCTGTACGCCACCGCGCACGGCGTCTACACCGCCTCTCTCAACGGCAGCCGGATCGGCGACGAGGTCCTCGCCCCCGGCTGGACGAGCTACCGCCACCGGCTGCGCTACCAGACCCATGACGTCACCGCGCTGCTGGCGGAGGGCGAGAACACTCTCTCCGTCCTGCTCGGCAACGGCTGGTACCGGGGCCATCTCGGCTGGTGGGGCGCCCGCGCCCTGTACGGCGACCGGCTCGCCCTGCTCGCCCAGCTGGAAGTCCGGTACGCCGACGGTTCCGTGGAGACGTTCGGCACCGACGAGGAGTGGCGGGCCCGGGACACCGGAGTCGTCGCCGACGACCTCTACAAGGGACAGCGCACCGATCTGCGGGTCGCGCCCGCCGAAGCGACCGGCCCGGTGGAGGTGCTGCCCGACGAGGAAGCGGACCTGGCGCGACTCGTCGCTCCGGAGGGCCCGCCCGTACGGGTCACCGAGGTGCTGCCCGCGCTGAAGGTCTGGCAGTCGCCGTCCGGCCGTACGCTCGCCGACTTCGGGCAGAACGTCGTCGGCTGGGTCCGGCTGCGGGTGCGCGGTGCCACGGACGGCCGGGAGGTCACCGTCCGGCACGCCGAGATCCTGGAGGACGAGGAACTGTGCACCAGGCCCCTGCGCACGGCCGACGCCACCGACGCCTACCTCCTGGCGGAAGCCCAGGAGACCGTCCTCGAACCCTCGCTCACCTTCCACGGGTTCCGCTACGCCGAGATCAGCGGTGTGCCGGACCTGACGGCAGAGGACCTGCACGCCTTGGTCGTGGGGACCGACCTGCGCCGCACCGGCTGGTTCTCCTGTTCCGACCCGGATCTCGAACAGTTCCACGAGAACGTCGTCCGTGGCACACGCGGCAACTTCCTCGACGTACCGACCGACTGCCCGCAGCGCGACGAACGCCTCGGCTGGACCGGAGACACCCAGGTCTTCTCGCCCACCGCCGCCTTCCTCTTCGACTCCGCCGGTTTCCTCTCCTCCTGGCTCGCCGACCTCGCCGCCGACCAGCACGCCGACGGCGCGGTGCCCTGGGTGGTCCCCGACGTCCTGGACATCGAGACGCCGACCGCGGCGGCCTGGGGCGACGCCGCCGCCGTGGTGCCCTGGGTGTTGCACGAGCGGTACGGCGACCTCGACGTCCTGCGGCGGCAGTTGGCCAGTGCGCGCGCCTGGGTCGACAAGACGGCCTCGCTGACCACCGACGGCGTGTGGGCGGGCGGGTTCCAGTTCGGTGACTGGCTCGACCCGGCCGCACCGCCCGACGACCCGTTCGCCGCCCGTACGCCCGCGGACGTCGTCGCCACCGCGTGCCTGGTCCGCTGCGCGGACGTCGTCGCCCGTACCGCCGCGATACTGGGCCGTGCGGAGGAGGCGGGGGAGTACCGCGCGCTCGCCGCCCGGACGCGGGAGTCGTTCGCCCGCGCGTTCGTCACGCCGGCCGGCCGGATCGTGGGCGACTCACCGACCGCGTACGCCATGGCACTCCAGTGGGAGCTGCTGTCCCTTCCCGGGCAGCGCGAGACCGCCGGACGCAGGCTCGCCGACCTGGTCCGCACGAGCGGCTTCCGGATCGCCACCGGATTCGTCGGCACCCCGCTGATGACCGACGCCCTCACCTCCGTCGGCCGCTCCGACCTCGCCCACCGGCTGCTGCTGGAGAAGGGCTGCCCCTCCTGGCTGTACCCGGTGACGATGGGGGCCACCACCGTCTGGGAACGCTGGGACAGCATGCTGCCCGACGGCACCGTCAACCCCGGCCAGATGACGTCCTTCAACCACTACGCGCTCGGAGCGGTCGCCGACTGGATGCACCGTACGGTGGCGGGCCTCGCCCCAGCGGCCCCCGGCTACCGGGAGTTCACCGTACGTCCGCTGCCGGACCGGGCACTCACCCATGCCGCCGCCCGGCACATCACTCCGTACGGGGAGGCGTCGGTGAGCTGGCGGCGCGACAACGGGCGCTTCCATCTGGAGGTGACCGTCCCCGTGGGGACACGGGCCACCGTCCACCTGCCCGGCGAGGGCTGGCCGGTCCTGACCGCGACGCACGGCAGACACTTCTGGACGACCGAGGATCCCTGCCCGTCGGCCCCGACCGCGGTGGCGACCGTACGGGACCTGATGGACGACCCCGGTCTGTGGGAGCGCACGGTCGGTGTCCTGGTCCGGCACGGCCTCGGTACGGACCCCGCCCGGCTGGCCCGGCGACTGGAACCGTATCTGGACGTGCCGGCGCGTGAGTTGCCCACGCTGGCCAACAAGGTCCTCTTCGAGGACGTCGGCGCCGGAGCCGCCGCCGATCTGGAGGCGCTGCTGGGCGGCGTACAGGGCTGACCTCCGGGTGAGCCCCCTGCTCTGCCCGTACCGCTTCGAACCCGCACCCGCACTCGCCCCGCCCTCATGAAACGGACCCCCCCCGATGCGACAGATGACCCGCAGGTCTGTCCTCCGTACCGCCACAGCCGTGGCGCTCGCCCCCGTGCTGAGCTCCCTCGTGCTGCCCGCGCTCGCACCGACGGCAGCCGCCGCGGATCCCTGGACCGCCAAGTGGATCTGGGCGCCGTCCAGCACCACGAACCAATGGGTGGCCTTCCGCAGGTCGTTCACCTTGGCAGCCGTGCCGGGCAGCGCTGTGACGCGGATCGCCGCCGACTCCAAGTACTGGTTGTGGGTGAACGGGACCCTGGTGGTCTTCGAGGGCCAGCTCAAGCGCGGCCCCAACCGCACCGGCACCTATCACGACGTGCTCGACCTCGCCCCGTACCTGATCAGCGGCAGCAACACCGTCGCGCTCCTGGTGTGGCACTTCGGCAAGCAGGGGTTCTCGCACAACAGCAGCGGCAAGGGCGGGCTGCTGTTCCAGTCGGACGTCACGACCGGCTCGACGACCACCCGGATCGTCAGCGACACCGCCTGGAAGCACACCGTCCACGCCGGCTACTCGAACCAGACCGGCGGTACCCAGGCCAACTTCCGGCTGCCCGAGTCGAACATCTACTACGACGCCCGCAACGCCACCGCCATGGCGGGCTGGCAGTCGCCCGGCTTCGACGACAGCGGCTGGACGGCGCCCACCGACTTCGGCGCCGCCGGTGCCGCGCCCTGGAACGACCTCGTCGAGCGGCCCGTCCCGCTGTTCCGCTACTCCGGCCTCAAGTCCTACGCCAACGCCGCGTCGTTGCCGTCCACCGGACAGGGCAGCACCGCCATCTCCGCCACCCTGCCGTCCAACCTCCAGGTCACGCCGTATCTCAGGGTGGACGCCCCGGCCGGTGCGCTGATCGGCATCCAGACCGACCACTACGACGACGGCGCCAACCTGACGGGGATCGAACCCGGCACCGCCTACAACGTGCGCTCCACCTACGTCTGCACCGGCGGGGTGCAGGAGTTCGAGTCGCTGGCCTGGATGAGCGGCACCGCGGTGCGCTACACCGTCCCGGCCGGTGTCACCGTCCTGGAGCTGAAGTACCGCGAGTCCGGCTACGACACCGACTTCGCCGGTTCGTTCAGCAGCAGCGACGCCTTCTTCGACACCCTGTGGGGCAAGGCCGCCCGCACGATGTACGTCAACATGCGGGACAACTACATGGACTGCCCCACCCGGGAGCGCGCCCAGTGGTGGGGCGATGTGGTCAACCAGCTCAAGGAGGGCTTCTACACCTTCGACACCCGCTCGCACGCGCTCGGCGCGAAAGCCATCTCCCAGCTCGCGGCCTGGCAGAAGGACAGCGGCGCGCTCTACTCCCCGGTGCCGTCGACCATCTGGACGGCCGAACTGCCCGTCCAGATGCTCGCCTCGGTGTGGTCGTTCTGGACCTACTACCTCTACACCGGTGACGCCGTCGCGGTCACCGGGGCCTACCCGGCGGTGAAGAAGTACCTGAACCTGTGGGCCCTGGACAGCGACGGCCTGGTCAAGCACCGTGCCGGCGACTGGGACTGGGAGGACTGGGGCAGCAACATCGACGCCCGCGTCCTCGACAACTCCTGGTACTACCTGGCCCTGGACACCGCCGCCAAGCTCGCCGACCTCAGTGGCAACAGCGCCGACACGGCCGCCTGGAACGCCCAACGCGACAGCGTCAAAGCCAACTTCGACCGCGTGCTGTGGAACGCGTCGAGGAACGAGTACCGCTCACCCGGCTACAACGGCGACACGGACGACCGTGCCAACTCCCTCGCCGTGGTCGCGGGCCTGGCCCCCGCCTCCCGCCACCGGGGAATCGTCGAGGTGTTGCGAACCCACCTCAACGCCAGCCCGTACATGGAGTTCTACGTCCTGGAGGCGCTGTACCTGATGGGCGCGCCCGGCGTCGCCGAGGAGCGGATGCGCAACCGCTTCGCCGCCCAGGTCACCGACCCCGCCTCCTACACGCTGTGGGAGCTGTGGACCAAGGCCGAGGGCACCGACAACCATGCCTGGAACGGCGGCCCGTTGTACGCGCTGTCCGCCTACGCTGCCGGTGTACGTCCCACCCGGCCCGGCTGGACGACGTACGACGTCGTCCCGCAGACCGGCACCCTCACGAAGATCAACGCCGTGACGCCCACCGTCAAGGGCGGCATCCGCTTCGGCTTCACCCGCGAGGGCACCCAGGTGACGCTGAACCTCACCTCGCCGAACGGCACGACGGCCCGCGTCGGCGTGCCCACCTATGGCGGCTCCCAGCCCGTCATCAAGGCGGGTGGCACCACCGTGTTCACCGGCGGCTCCGCCACCGGCGGCGTCAACGGCCTCACTTACGCGGGCAAGGACTCCTCGTACGTCTACTTCACCCTCCAGCCGGGCACCTGGACGTTCACCGTCACCGGCTCCGGTCGCCTCGACAACCTCGCCCTGGGTAGGCCCGTCTCCAGTAACAACAGCCTGGAGAACGGCAGTTGGGGCAGGAACCGGCTCGCCGACGGCAAGCTCACCAGCGTGACCGGTGCCAGGGGCTACACCAGCAACGAGTTCACCTCCGCCGACGTCGGCGTGAACCCCGTGTGGGTGGAGATCGACCTCGGGGCCGACACCGACATCGACGCCGTCCGCCTCTTCCCCCGCACCGACACCCCCGCCGTCGGCGGCGGTACGGCGGGCTTCCCGGTGGACTTCACTCTCCAGACCCGCGCGGACGGCGCCGGCACCTACACGACCGTCCGTGCCGTCACCGCCGAGCCCAACCCCAACGGACTTGTGCAGACCTACGGTTTCAGGACCACCAACGCCCGCCATGTGCGTCTGCAGGCCACCAGGCTCGGCACCCCTGCCGCGGACGAGACCTCCAAGTACAGGTTGCAGCTGGCCGAACTCACCGTCCCCACTGCGGCGACCTCGGTGACCGGCAACTGCACGCTGGAGAACGGCGACTGGGGCAAGACCCGGGTGCTCGACGGCACCACGGTCGGTGTCGCCGGTGCCAAGGGGTTCACCAGCATCGACTTCTCCTCCGCCGACGTCAGTGACACACCCGTCTGGATCGAGGTCGATCTGGGTGCCGACCGGGCTATCGGCTCCGTCACCCTCCACCCCCGTACCGACACAGGAGCGGTCGGCGGCGGTACGGCGGGCTTCCCCGTCGACTTCACTCTGCGAACCCGGGCGGAGGGCGCCACGTCCTACACCACCGTCCGCACGGTTACCGGCCAGGCCAACCCCAACGGCACCGCGCAGACCTACGCCCTCACCGCTGTCACCGGCCGCTATGTGCGCCTGCAGGCCACCAGGTTGGGCGCACCGGCCTCCGACGAGAGCACGCTTCGCCGCCTCCAGTTGGCGGAGATCGGCATCAAGTAGGAGAGGGAGGAGACGGCAGGCGTATCGCCTGGACAACGGGGCCGGTTGTTGTCCAGGCGGCACGGTGGGTTACGTCAGCCCAGACGCGGGTCGACATGGAACTTCGGCCCGGGACCCGCGCCCGCCGGGCGATCACCCGCGAGGACGGCTCCGACCTGGTCCAGGCTCACCGTCGCGGCGACCAGCGGCCGCGGATCCACCGAACCCTCGGCGTACGCCCGGATGGTGGCGTCGAGGCCGGGGGAGGCGGACAGGACTCCGACCGCGGTGACGTCCTTGAGGACGAGGGTGCGGGTGTCGACGCGGCTCGGTACGCCGGCCAGGCCGATGTAGACGACATGGCCCGCAGGTTCGACCAGGTCCAGTGCCAGATCAGGGAGATGGGCGGCATTGGAGGCGTCGACGACAGCGTCGTACGGCAGATCCGGGACGGAGTCCTCCCGCCAGGCGTGCTCGAAGCCCAGCTCGCGGGCGAAGGCGAGCGAACCGTCGGTCGCTCCCATCAGGTGGACCTCCGCACCGGCGGCACGCGCGAACATCGCGACCAGGAGACCGATCGTTCCTGGACCCAGGACCAACACCCGGTCCCCAGGCCGTAGTTGGGCCGCCCGGGCGGCGCGCAGGGCATTGCCCCCGGGCTCGACGAGCGCGCCCAGCACCGCGTCGACGGAGTCGGGCAGGACGTGCAACGACGAGACCGGCACCGCGAGTTGCTCGGCGAGGGCGCCGGCCCGCGCCCCGCGGATACCGACCTCCTGACGAATCTCGCACACGTGCTGATGGCCTCGTCGGCAACGGCGGCAGGAGCCGCAGCCGAGCATGGTGTCGCCCATCACCCGGCGGCCGATCCACCCGGGGGCGACACCGTCACCGACCGCCGCCACACGACCCGACCACTCGTGGCCCAGACGCATCGGGTAGGAGGAGTGGCCCTGGTGGAGGTAGGCCATCGCGCCGGTGTGGAACTCCATGTCGGTGCCGCACACGCCGACCCGCTCGACGTCGACGACGACCTCGCCGGGGGCGGCCACCGGGGCGGGGACCTCCTGGACCTCGTACTTCCCGGGAGCCGTCAGGACGAACGCGCGCATGGGGCGGCGGGCGGTCACCGTGGGCCGAGCACGTGCTGGCGCTGGCTGCCGAGGCGGGTGATGCCCAGCTCCATCACGTCACCGGGGCGGAGCCACACCGGCGGGGTGAGGCCCATGCCGACGCCGGGCGGGGTACCGGTGTTGATCAGGTCGCCGGGTTCCAGGACGAGGAACTGGCTCAGGTAGTGCACGATGAAGTACGGGTCGAAGACCATGGTCCTGGTGTTGCCGGTCTGACGGCGGACACCGTTGACGTCGAGCCACATGTCGAGCGCGAGGACGTCGTCGATCTCGTCGGTGGTGGCCAGCCAGGGGCCCGCCGGGTTGAAGGTCTCGGCGGACTTGCCCTTCGACCACTGCCCGCCACGCTCCAGCTGGAAGCCGCGCTCGCTCACGTCGTTGACGACCACGTATCCGGCGATGGCGTCGCGTGCCTCCTCGACCGAGTCGAGGTAGCTGGTGCGGCGGCCGATCACGATGCCGAGCTCCACCTCCCAGTCGGGCTTGGTGGACCCACGCGGGATGCGTACGTCGTCGTCCGGGCCGACGAGGGTGTTGGGCGACTTGGTGAACAGGATCGGTTCGTCCGGCACGGCCATCCCGCTCTCGGCCGCGTGGTCACGGTAGTTGAGCCCGATGCACAGGATCTGGTGCGGGCGGGCGATCGGCGCGCCGATCCGCTCCCCGGCGAAGCGGGACACCTGGCCGGCGGCCGTCCGCCCGGCCACGACAGGGCGGACGCGGTCGAGGCCGCCCGACCCGAAGAACGCCTCGTCGAAGTCCGTGACGGTGTCGGAGAGGTCGACGTACGTCTCGTCGTCGACACGGGCGACAGGCTTTTCGGCGCCTGCGGCACCGATGCGCATGAGGAACACGGGTCAGTCTCCAGTTCGAACGGCGTGGTGGCGGGGCGGTGGGGGAGCGGAGGAGTCGGGGAGCGGGCCGAGGTTCTGCCGACGGTTCATCGGCGGGTCATTGACGGGTCCGGCCCAAAGGGCCGAGCAACTCCCGGATCTCGCCGACCGCGTCCACCAGGATGTGCAGTGGAGTGCGGTAGGTGAGCGCGCTGATGCTCACGGCGCCGGAGGGAGTCGTCGGCGAGGTCGCGTACACGGGCAGGGAGAGGCAGTTGACGCCGGACTCGTTCTCCTGGTCGTCCACGGCGTACCCCCGGTCGAGGGTGGCCCGCAGGTCGAGGTACAGGTCGTCGGCCGTGCACAGGGTCCTGGGCGTGCGACGTTCCAGGGGCGCGTCGCCGATCCAGGCCTCGACCGCCGCCACGGTGTCCAACCGGTGCGCGAGCAGCGTCTTTCCGACGCCGGTGGCGTGGGCCGGGTTCCGGCCGCCCACCGTCGAGGTCAGCCGCACGGCGCCGGTGGGCGGGTCGACCTTGGCCCGGTAGACGACCTCACGGCCGTCGAGGACCGCGTAGTGCGCCGTCTCGCCGAACCGGTGGGCCAGCGCGTCGAGTACGGGACGTACCCGGACGTGCTCGGGGCGGTCCTCGTGGTGGGCGAAGGCCATCCGCAGGAACTCGTCGCCGAGAACGTAGCGACCGCGTTCGCCCTGGTCGGCCAGCCCGGCCCGGCGCAGGGCCCCCAGGGCCCGGTGCACGGTCGGCTTGGGGCTGCCCATCACCCGGGTCAGTTCCTCCAGGCCCACGCCGTCGGGATACCGGGCGAGCTCCTTGAGGACGGCGAGCACCCGGTCGGATCCCACGAGACGCGCGGCGTCACCGTCGCCTCCGGCGACTTCCTCGCTCACAGGGGCTGACGTGCCCTCGTACATCTGTCTATGCTCCATGGAGTTCCGAAGGGTAGACCACTGTACCGATTATTGGAAAGGGTCGACGGTGAAGCTTCGAAGTGCACAGTGGTACGAGGGGCAGGGGCGCAACGCCTACATCCACCGGGCCTGGATGCGCCGGGGCGCACCGGACGACGCCTTCACCGGCCGGCCGCAGATCGCCATCGCCAACACCGCCTCGGACCTGACCCCCTGCAACGCCCATCTGAACGAGGTGGCGGCTTCGGTCCGCAACGGGGTGTACGAGGCCGGGGGCATCCCCCTGGACCTGCCGGTGGTGTCGCTGGGCGAGACGCAGGTGCGGCCCACCGCCATGCTGTGGCGGAACATGGCGGCGATGGCCACGGAGGAGATGCTGCGGGCCAACCCGATCGACGGTGTCGTGCTGCTGGGCGGCTGCGACAAGACGATCCCCTCGCTGCTCATGGCCGCCGCCTCGGTGGACCTGCCCGCGGTCGTCGTGCCCGGTGGGCCGATGCTGACGGGGACCTTCCGGGGTACGCCGCTGGGCTGCGGCACGGACGTGTGGCGGCTGTCGGAGGAGGTGCGGGCAGGCACGCTCTCCCAGGAGCAGTTCACCCGCTCCGAGTCGTCGATGATCCGCAGCCGCGGGCACTGCAACACCATGGGCACCGCCTCGACGATGGCCCTGGTGGCCGAAGCCCTGGGCACGATCGTGCCGGGGATGGCCGGTATCCCGGCGCCCGACAGCCGCCTGCTGGAAGCCGCCCACGGCACCGGCAGGCTGGCGGTGGAGATGGTCGCCGCCGACCGCCGGCCGGGCACCTTCCTGACCAAGGCGTCCTTCCACAACGCGATCGTCGCCCTGGCCGCCATCGGTGGGTCGACCAACGCCGTCGTGCACCTGCTGGCGATCGCCGGACGCCTGGACATCCCCCTGACGCTCGACGACTTCGACCGGATCGGCTCCCGGGTCCCGGTCCTGGTGGACCTACAGCCGGCCGGCCGCTTCCTCATGGAGGACTTCCACCGCGCCGGAGGCCTGTCCGCCGTACTGCGCGAGGTACGCGACCTGCTCGATCCCGACGCGCTCACGGTCACCGGAGAGCCGCTGGTGGCTCACATCGACGACGCGCCGATCTGGGACCCGGAGGTCATCCGCACTCGCGAGAAACCGCTGGTCGCCGAGGGCGGGATCGCCGTACTGCGCGGCAACCTCGCCCCCGACGGAGCCCTCGTCAAGCCGGCGGCGGCCTCCCCGCACCTGCTGCGCCACCGGGGCCGGGCGGTCGTCTTCGACTCGATCGAGGACTTCCACGCCCGTATCGACGACCCGGACCTCGACGTGGACGCCGACTCCGTGCTCGTCCTGCGTGGCTGCGGGCCCAAGGGCTACCCGGGCATGCCCGAGGTGTCCAACATGCCGCTGCCGAAGAAGCTGCTGGAACAGGGCGTCCGGGACATGGTCCGGGTCTGCGACGGCCGGATGAGCGGCACCGCCTACGGCACCGTCGTCCTGCACGTGGCCCCGGAGGCGGCGGCCGGCGGCCCCCTCGCCCTCGTCCGCACGGGCGACATCATCGACCTGGACGTGGCGGCCCGGCGCCTCGACGTCGACGTACCCGCCGAGGAACTCGCCCGCAGGACCCCGAACGAGGCCACCGTCAACGGCTTCGCGAACCCACGACGCGGCTGGGAACGCCTGTACGTCGACCACGTCCTGCAGGCCGACACGGGCGCCGACCTGGACTTCCTCATCGGCTCCAGCGGCTCCGAGGTGAGCCGTGAGTCGCACTGACGCGAACTCCGGGAGGGACGGTACGACCGTCAGGTCGGCCCTGGTCACCGGGGGCGCGCGTGGACTCGGCGCGGCCACGGCCGAACGGCTCCGGGCCGACGGCGTGCGGGTGACGACGCTCGACCTCGCCCCCGGCGGCGCCGACATCCGCGCGGACGTCACGGACGAGGAGGCGCAGCGCCGGGTCGCCGCCGAGATCGAACAAGCCCCTCACCGAGACGACCTCGGAGGAGTGGCGTCACGTCCGTCTTCGACGTCAACGTCCTGGGCGCCGTGAACAGCATGCGGACGTTCGTCCCTGGCATGCGGGAGCGAGGCTGGGGCGGGTCTGTCCAGAGCCGAAGACCGTACAGACCCCCAGCCGTCTGCCGTCATCAGCGCTGCCGGAATCCAGTACGACTGCGTTGCCGCCGGCGGTGCCTGTCGGACGACAGCGGGCCATCGGACTGCTGCTCGCAGTTCGATGGCCCGCCCCCCCGTTCACCTGTGCACGTGGCTGGGACAGCCTCGAAGTCGCGCCAGCGCCCCTCCGACGGAGGGACCCCGGAAGCGAGCTCGGTCAGGTGAGCCAGCTGTTCGCGGCACACCCGGAGCTTTGCACCCACCGGTGGGAGGAGATGTAGCTGGCCACACTGCCGCTGGTGTGGCTGTTGTCGGTCACGTCGTCCGCATACAGCTCGTACGGTGAGAGGCAGACGTACCCGTGCTCGTAGGCGTAGTTGAGCGCCAGGTAGAAGGCGACGACGTCGTTGCCCCCGATCGTGCCGTTGTTCGCGACGGACTTCGCCGCATTCCAGTCGCCGCTCTGAAACGGCCCTGAGCTGTCGCTCCAGTCGGGGTCGTTGCCGGGGGTAACTCCGAGGAGCGTGCCCGTGCAGTCGTACCCGGACCAGGCGCGGACGTTGCCGTCGCGGCCGTGGCTGCTCCACTCCGCATCGCAGTAGAAGCCCTGTGCCGCTGCATCGGCGGACGTTGGGACGGCGAGACCGAGGGCCATCAGGCCCGCGGCCGCGACCGCCGTGGTCAACTTGCGCATGTGTACTCCTATTGTCTGCCTCGTCGGAGACGTGCTGATCCACGGTGGTGACCATGGACGTGGTGTCGCGACCGTGCGCCATCATCACGGGAGATCCTGAACGGAGGTCTCACGTGCGCGGTTCGACGACCTCCGCGGCGCGGGCGAACGCCTGGAGCTGGAGGCGCGCGTAGGTGTCGAGGTCGCTGCCGTAGCGGCCGCGAAGCATGTTGACGTAATGGGTCTCGCGCTCGTTTCCGATGGACCGGAGCGAGGTGTTCTTCGCACACGTCGCATCAGCGACGGCGAGCTTCCGCTCCGCCTCGAATCCCTTGCCGGGGCCCGCCTTCAGGCCCTGTTCGACGGCTGCCTGACGGGCCTCTTGCGGATTGCGGTACGTGTGGCCGGAACGTGCCATGCACCGGGACCAGGAAGCCAGCGCCGAAGCGAATCGTTTGTCGGCCATCATCTGGGGGACGTAAAGGGGTTGCAGACCCATCACCGTCTTCTCCGCACGGAACCAGGCCACCCGGTCTCCGTACAGCTGCTTCTCTGCCTCTGCCACGCAGCCGCCCACCCGCTTGCGGACTGTCCCGCCGGTGGGCACCTCGGCCGTGATCACGGGGGCGTCGCTGCCTTCGTCCAAGGCCTTGTCGTACGCCGCACGTCGCTCATCGGAGAGGCCTTCGCGGTAGGCGAGGTTCCTGTTGGTCAGCCGGGCGCGATCGTGCTTGGCCTCAATGCGGCTGCCGTAGCCGTGCTTGTTCGCCCAGGCAACAGCGTCGGTGACCCAGCCGAGCGTGCGGCTCTCCTCGAGGCTCAGCCGCTCCGCCTCCCAGAAGTCGAAGCCCTTGCGCGTCATACAGCTTTTGATCAACCGCTGTTGGGCATCCGCGATACGGAGCTGCTCGGCGTCGGTCAGCTCTCGCAGTTGCTTGCTGCCGACCGAGGTTCCCCCATCCGTCCCGGGCTGCTTCGCATCCTGCTCCTGCGGGCCACATCCCGTCGTGGCAAGGCCCAAAGCCGCCGTCACGACGAGTGCAGCAGCGCACATGCGCTTCATGAACAACCACTTCCCCCGATGCGGTGCGTAGTCCCTGGCCGCGGTTGGCCTGCGGACCGAGAGCAACGTACGCGCCGACGCGCCACCTGCCGTCCTGACATCTGTCAGGACCACCGAACGCCCGGTGTCTCTATTCTCTTGCGGCTCACTGAGCGGGGCGAATCGCGCACAACGGGGAGTCCAACCGCGAACGGCCGGCACGTCAGTGAGCACCTGTGGACCGCGGCGCCTCCTTCTGTCCTTCCTGCACCGCTGACGCCGAAGCCTGGGTCGCCGGCCACCTGATTGGCGACCGTCTCGACATCACCGGCGCCCGCTGGGGCCTGGCCGGCGGTCGTGCCCCGCCTCGTGGTGTAAGTGACCTTGCTCAACTTGTTCCGGTAAGCCGTGCGTCGGGCATCCCATGGGGGTACGGCTCCCGTGCCGTCTGCGGCTGACCTGCCGTCAGCTTGACTGGTGGTCCCGAACCGCGTCGATGCGGCGATGACCTGCGCAGAAGGACGGCAATCCCCAGCTGTCGGTCTACTCGGCGTCCAAGGCCGCGGTGCTCGCCCTCACCAAGTCGGCCGGCAGGGAGCTGGCCACCAGCGGCGTCCTGGTCAACGTCGCCGCACCCGCGGTCATCGCCACGCCCATGAACGAGAACACGGCCCCCGAGGTTCTGGAGCGCCTCACCGGGCTCATCCCGATGCGCCGGACCGGCCGCCCGGAGGAGGTGGCCGAACCGGTCGCCTTCCTGGCCTCCGACCGGGTCAGCTTCTCGACCGGCGCGGTGTACGACATCAGCGGTGGACGCGCCACCTGCTGACGGTCCCGGCAACGGCTTGTGCGGGCGCGGAAAAGTCGTCACACTGGTACCGAACGAATGGTCGGTTGGGGAGCGGGTATCGATGACGACGACACACTCCGCCGCCTCGGGCACGGGCGGCACCGGGCAGGCTGCCGAGGGGCTGCTTGAGCACTTCGAGGCGACGATCGCGCGCGACCGGCGGATCGAGCCGCGCGACTGGATGCCCGAGGGCTACCGGAAGACGCTGATCCGGCAGATCGCCCAGCACGCGCACTCGGAGATCATCGGCATGCAGCCGGAGGGCGAGTGGATCACGCGCGCGCCCTCACTGCGCCGCAAGGCCATCCTCTTCGCGAAGGTCCAGGACGAGGCCGGGCACGGGCTGTACCTGTACTCGGCCGCCGAGACGCTGGGCGCCGACCGCGCGGACCTCACCGAGCGGCTCATCGACGGCCGCCAGAAGTACTCGTCGATCTTCAACTACCCGACGCCGAGCTTCGCCGACGTCGGCGTGATCGGCTGGTTCGTGGACGGTGCCGCGATCTGCAACCAGGTGCCCCTGTGCCGGAGTTCGTACGGCCCGTACGCGCGCGCGATGGTCCGTGTCTGCAAGGAGGAGTCCTTCCACCAGCGGCAGGGTTACGAGCTGCTGATGACCATGATGCGAGGTACAGAGGAACAGCGCGCCATGGTCCAGGACGCCGTCGACCGCTGGTGGTGGCCCTCCCTGATGATGTTCGGCCCGCCCGACGACGCCTCGCCCAACTCCGCGCAGTCCATGGCCTGGAAGATCAAGCGGCACACCAACGACGAACTGCGCCAGCGCTTCGTCGACATGACCGTCCCGCAGGCCGACAAGCTCGGCGTGACCCTTCCCGACCCGGAGCTGCGCTGGAACGAGGAGCGCGGCCACCACGACTTCGGCACCCCGGACTGGGACGAGCTGATGCGCGTCATCAAGGGCGGCGGGCCCTGCAACGCCGAACGGGTCGCACGGCGGCGGACAGCACACGAGGACGGCGCCTGGGTGCGCGAGGCAGCCATGGCGCACGCCGCCAAGCAGCGCGCGCGGGCCGCGAAGGAGGCAGTGGCATGAGCAACGACCTGTCCAACGAGTGGCCGCTGTACGAGGTGTTCGTGCGCGGCAAGCGCGGGCTGAACCACGTCCACGTGGGCTCGCTGCACGCGGCCGACGACCGGATGGCGCTCACCCACGCGCGCGACCTGTACACGCGGCGCAACGAGGGCGTGAGCATCTGGGTGGTGCGCTCCGAACACATCGCCGCCTCCTCGCGCGACGAGAAGGACCCCTTCTTCGCCCCCAGCGCCGACAAGGTCTACCGGCACCCGACCTTCTACGACATCCCCGACGATGTCCCCCACATCTAGCGCATCCACCCCTGGGAGAGGAGCAGCGGACATGAGCGACAGTGACAGTCACAGCGACCACGACGACGAACACGTCTATCTCTCCCTCGCCGAGGGGCACGACGACGGCAGTGACGCCCGTTGGGCCTTCGGCACCGGGTTCGAGGACCCGCTGTACGGCGTCGACACCACCGTGCCCGAGGGTGTGGACTCCGGCGAGCTGGCCGCGACCTGCGTCGAACTCGCCGACGACGCACTGGTGTCGGCCCAGCGGCTGGCCCAGTGGTGCACCCGCGCCCCCGAGCTGGAGGAGGAGGTCGCGCTCGCCAACATCGGCCTCGACCTGCTCGGCCAGGCCCGCCTGCTGTACGCGCGTGCCGGCCAGGTCGACGGCACCGGGCGCGACGAGGACGCTTACGCCTACTTCCGGGACGCCGCCGACTTCCGCAACGTACGCCTGGCCGAACTGCCCATCGGGGACTTCGCGTTCTCGATCGTCCGGCTGCTGGTGCTGTCCAGCTGGCGGCTCGCGCACTTCGGGCGGCTCGCCGGCCACCGCGATCCGGTGCTCGCCGCGATCGCCGCGAAGGGTGTCAAAGAGCTGACGTACCACCGGCAGTACGCGGCCGAATGGGCTGTCCGGCTCGGCGACGGCACCGACGAGTCGCACCGACGGATGCGCATGGCCCTGGACCAAGTCGCCCCGTATATAGGTGAGTTGTTCGTGGTGTACGACGTCGAGGGTGAAGTCGTCGATGTGTTGAGGCAGGTCACCGAAGCCGCCGGGCTGGCCATGCCGCAGGTTCCGGCGGCGCACGGCGCCGGGCGCGGCGGGCAGCACACCGAACATCTCGCCCCGCTCCTCGCCGAGTTGCAGGGCGTGGCCCGCGCCCACCCGGAGGCGACATGGTGACCGGGACCGCGATCGGGGCCGAGGACGTCCGGCGAGCCCGGAGCATCGCCGAGCGCGTGCCGGACCCCGAGCTGCCCATGCTGACCCTGGCCGACCTCGGCGTCCTGCGCGGCGTGGAGGTGACCGGGGACGGGACGGTGGTGGCGAGCCTGACCCCGACCTACTCGGGCTGCCCGGCGATGGCCGAGATGCGCGCGGGCGTCGCCGCCCGGCTGCGGGCGGCGGGGTACGTGCGCGTGGAGATCCGTACGGTCCTCGATCCGCCCTGGACCAGCGACTGGATCACTCCGGCGGGCCGCCGCAAGCTCACCGAGCACGGCATCGCCCCGCCCGGTGCCGCACCGCGCGGCCCGGTCGCCCTCTCTCTGCTGCCCGTCCGGCGCACGGTGCCCTGCCCCCGCTGCGGTTCGGCGGACACGGAGGAGACCTCGCGCTTCGCCGCCACGTCATGCAAGGCCCTGTGGCGCTGCCGTGCCTGCCGCGAGCCGTTCGAGTACGTCAAGGAGATCTGATGGCCGCGCCCACCGCCCTGCCCACGGCCCCCGTACGCCGCCGCCCGGTCTTCCACGCACTGAAGGTCGCCGATGTACGACGACTGTGCGCGGACGCCGTCGCCGTCGGCTTCGAGGTGCCGGCGGACCTGGCCGCCGAGTACGCGTTCACGCCGGGGCAGTCGCTCACCCTGCGCCGGGAGTTCGAGGGGCGCGAGGAGCGGCGGTCGTACTCGATCTGCGCCCCGGCGGGCGAACAGCCCCGCATCGGTGTACGGGTGGTGCCCGGCGGCCTGTTCTCGTCCTGGCTGGTCGACGAGGTGCGCCCGGGCGACGAGCTCGACGTGATGACCCCGACCGGCGCCTTCACCCCCGACCTGACCGCGTCCGGCCACCACGTCCTGATCGCCGCGGGCTCCGGCATCACCCCGATGATGTCGATCGCCGAGTCGGTCCTGGCCGCCGACGACCTCTCACAGGTCACCCTCCTGTACGGCAACCGGCGTACGGACACCGTGATGTTCGCCGACGAGCTGGCGGACCTGAAGGACCTGTACCGTACGCGCTTCCAGCTGGGGCACGTACTGTCGCGTGAGCCGCGCGAGGCCGAGCTGCTGTCGGGGCGACTGGACGCCGAACGGCTCGCCGCACTGCTCGCGGGCCTCGTCGACGTGCCGGGCACCGACCACTGGTGGCTGTGCGGACCGCACGGCATGGTCCGCGACGCCCAGAAGTTGCTGGCGGAGCTGGGCGTGCCCGCGGACCGGGTCCACCAGGAACTCTTCTACGCCGACGACCAGCCGGTCCGCCAGGTCCAGCACACGGACGTGGTGGCCGAGGGCCCGGTGAGCCGGGTCACCATCACCCTCGACGGCCGCTCCACCACCACCTCGCTGTCCCGGGAGGCGACCGTCCTGGACGGGGCCGCGCGGACCCGACCGGACCTGCCGTTCGCCTGCAAGGGCGGCGTCTGCGGCACCTGCCGGGCGCTGGTCACCTCGGGAGAGGTGGACATGCGCCGCAACTACGCCCTCGAACCCGCGGAGGTCACCGCGGGCTACGTCCTGACCTGCCAGTCGTTCCCGGTCTCGGAGACACTGACGGTCGACTACGACAGCTGAATCAAAGGGTTTGGCGGGCCGAGCTTCGGCAACTCGATCGGCGTGACCCCTACAACTACGCAACAGGAACTCTTCCGGTTCTTGGAGGACCGTTTCGTCTGTGCCCAGGCGTGCACGGAGTGCGCGCGGGCGTGCGCACTGCGCGCGAGTCTCGCGGACCCGGACGGACCCGCCACCGAAGCCCTCGCACGCCGCAAGGGCATCCTGTGCGCGGAGGTGTGCGACGCGACGTGCCGCCTCCTCTCCGAACAGGTGGACCTTGACGAGGCCGCTCTCCGCGTCCAACTGGAGTGGTGCAGCACGGTCTGTCTGGAAACCGCCCAGGTCTTCGACGACCACTCCGGTGGTGAGGACGCGGCGAAGGCATGCCGGGAGTGCGCACAGGCGTGCACGGACTTCGCATGGACGCTTCAGACGCCGGACTCCGGGCGCGTCGGCGGGTGAGACACGGCGTTCCGTAATCCGGCGGGTCCACGCCCGCTCCGCTCCCTAGCCGTTGTGCGGCGCCCCGGCCGACGCCTCGTGCGGCGCCCCGAGCTGCCCGCCCACCCGCACGTTCCAGCGTCCCGCCCGGCCGCTCAACTCCGTTGCCGTCAAGGGCGGAACGTCGATCCGCCAGAACGCCGACCCGGGCGCCCCCAGCGCCCGTACCGTCGCCGCGCGTACGATCTCCGGCTCGACGACCGCGACCGACCGGCCCGTGACCTGCGCCGCCGTCTCGTCGAGCCAACGGGCGACCCGGTCGCAGAGCGCGCGGACCGACTCACCTCCGTGCGGGGCGGATTGAGGGTCCGTCAGCCACCGGGCCAGCGACTCCGGTTCCTTCTCCGTCACCTCGGTCAGGGTCGCGCCGCGCCAGCGGCCCACGTCCAGGCCGGCCGGGCCCGGTGCCGAACCGGCGTCGAGACCCAGCGCCCGAGCCGTCTCATGGCAGCGTGCGGTGGGGGAGACCCAGACCCGGGAGACCGGCGGGAGCGCCCCCGCCGCCGCCCGGGCGAGCCGCAGCCCCGACGCGTCCAGGGGACAGTCGTCGTCGAAACGGGCCTCCCGCAGGGCCGCGCTGATCGCCGGTGAGATCAACATCACTCGGCTCGTCATCCGGTCGCTCCCGCGCTCATTCCGCCCCAATGTCGTTGTCATGTACGGCACTTGAGGCAGCGTACGGCGCACCGGCGCGCCGTACGCCGTCACATGCGCCCTTGGCCGCACCCCCGCTTCGCGGTACCTTCTCGTCGATATTGACGACGGTTCGACGGAAGCCGGTGGGAATCCGGCACGGTCGCGCCACTGTAAGCCCCGTACCAACCCGCCTGGTGCGGTCCGGGGTCAAGTCAGACCCGTGACTGTCGTCCTCTGCACCACCGATACGGGACGCGAGTTCCCCCAGGAGGTCCTGTCATGGCCCAGTCCGCAGTCCAGCCGACCGCCGTTCCCACCGCCGTACCCGAGAAGCTGCCGATCGGCGCGATCGCCCCCTGGGCGGTCTTCTTCGGCGTGCTGATGCTGGTGCTGCTCTACTTCGTCGGCGCCGAACAGGGCGCCACCTCCGTGGTCTCCGGCGAGGGCGTGCACGAATGGGTGCACGACGCCCGTCACCTGCTCGGCTTCCCCTGCCACTGACGACGACAGGGAAACGTACGAGCTCATGAACTCCACCACTGTCCGAAACCTCCTGGTCCGCGGCATGCTCGCGGGCCTCGCCGCGGGTGTGCTCGTCTGGGTCGTCGCGTACTTCTTCGCCGAGCCGCTCGTCGACGACGCGATCGCGTTCGAGGAGATGCACGAGGCCCACGGGCATGCCGCCGAACAGGCTCTCGTCTCCCGCGCGTTGCAGTCCACCGTGGGTCTGGGGACCGGTGTCCTCGTGTACGGCGTCGCGTTCGGCGGTATCGCGGCCCTCGCGTACTGCTTCGCGCTCGGCCGGATCGGCCGCTTCGGGCCGCGCGCGACCGCGCTGCTCCTCGCGGGGGCCGGGCTGCTCGCCGTGTACGTCGTGCCGTTCCTCAAGTACCCGGCCAACCCGCCCGCCGTCGGGGACCCCGACACCCTCAACCAGCGCACGGCACTGTTCTTCCTGATGGTCGCGCTGAGCGTGCTGCTGTCCGTCGCTGCGGTGATCCTTGGCAAGCGACTGGCCCCGCGCCTGGGCAACTGGAACGCGACCCTCGCCGCGGTCGCCTCCTTCGTCCTGGTCGTCGGACTCGCGTACGCGTTCCTGCCCTCGTTCACCAACGAGGTCCCGCAGGGCTTCTCCGCGAGCCTGCTGTGGAAGTACCGGGTGGCCACGCTCGCCATCCAGGCGACCATGTGGACCGCGTTCGGCCTGATCTTCGGACTGCTGGCGGAACGGCTGCTGGTCCCGAGGGCGGCGGCGCCCGTCGGGGCGAGCGGTGCCGAGCCGCAGGCGACTCCTGTGGCGCACTGAGCGGTTCGCCGTACTGCCCCGAGGGGGTTCCGGACATCCGGGACCCCCTCAGGCATGTGCGCACCGGTACACGCACCGCCATTCCCAATTTCTGGAACACGTTCTACCGTGTGCGCCGACAGGTCCGGCCTTGGGGAGCCAGCAGGAGGCGCCGTGCATCTCGAATACACGCCCGAGCAGCAGCAGCTGCGCACCGAACTGCGCGCCTACTTCGCCGAGTTGGTGCCGGAGCGGGCCTACTCGCGCTTCAGCGACCATGTCGCCCAGAAGCGCTTCTACCGTGAGACCATCCGCCGCCTCGGCGCCGACCGCTGGCTCGGCGTCGGCTGGCCGCAGGAGTACGGGGGGCGCGGACTGTCCCCGATGGAACAGTTCATCTTCTTCGACGAGGCCGCCCAGGCGGGCGTACCGCTGCCGCTGATGGCGCTCAACACCGTCGGCCCGACGATCATGCGGTACGGCAGCGAGGAGCAGAAGGCGTACTTCCTGCCGAAGATCCTCGCCGGCGAGATCGACTTCGCGATCGGCTACAGCGAGCCGGACGCGGGCACCGACCTTGCCGCCCTGAAGACGCGGGCGGTACGGGACGGCGACGAGTATGTCGTCAACGGTCAGAAGATCTGGACGACGAACGGTGACACGGCGGACTGGGTGTGGCTGGCCGTGCGCACGGACCCGGACGCCCCGCCGCACAAGGGCATCACCATGCTCCTCATGCCGACCACCGACCCCGGTTACTCCTGCACCCTCATCCGCACCCTCGCCTCGCACGACACCACCGCCAGCTACTACGAGAACGTCCGCGTCCCCGTCGCCCACCGGGTCGGCGAGGAGAACCAGGGCTGGCGGCTGATCACCAACCAGCTCAACCACGAGCGTGTCACCCTCGCCGCCCACGGCACGATGGCCATCCGCTCCCTCCATGACGTCCAGCGCTGGGCGATGGAGACCAAGCTCGCCGACGGCCGCCGCGTCGTCGACCTGCCGTGGGTGCGTCGTCGCCTGGCCCAGATCCACACCAAGCTCGACGCGATGAAACTCCTCAACTGGCAGATGGTGAACGCCGTCCAGGAAGGCACCCTCACCCCCCAGGACGCCTCCGCGGTAAAGGTCTACGGCTCCGAGGCCCGCCGCGAGGCCTACGCCTGGCTCCTGGAGATCGTCGCCGCCCCCGGCGCGCTGAAGGAGGGTTCGGCCGGCGAGATACTCCACGGCGAACTGGAACGTGGCTACCGCTCAGCGGTGATCTTCACCTTCGGCGGCGGCAACAACGAGATCCAGCGGGAGATCATCTCGTGGATCGGGCTGGGGATGCCGAGGGTGCGACGTTAGGGCCGTGTGACGAGGATTTTTAGTTGGTACAAGAGAGAGATAGTTGGCACTGATGATGGCGGCTCGGTCCGATCGGCGCCGAGTCTCTCCGTGCACTCCTGGTGACTCTGACCTGCTGCTTTCGGTGGACTGGTTACCGTGCTGAAGCGGTTTTCACACGTCCCCTCGGCGACGTTGTAGGCCGCAGACGCGCCGAGCGGCAGGTTTTGGTCACCAACCTGCCGAGTTGAGTCCGCCGGCACGCACCCTTCGTACCCAGGGTGGCGATGTGGGCAACGGAGGCGGCGCTCAGGGACTTCCCGTCCGGCCGTCTCCGGCATACCGCTCCGCTGAGGGCGTTCATATCGATCGGGCGGTTGGCCTTTGCCCGGGGATCGGGTGCGGGGGCCTGGTGGAGTTCGGTGATCTGCACCAGGTCGCGGGGCCTGAGGCGTCCGTCGTGGAGGGAGTTGAGGGCGCCGATCTTCGCGAGGCATTCGGTGGCCGGTCTGCTGGGATGTAGTGGGTCGATTCCCGGGTTGGTTGCCTCAGCTCTCGGGAATCTCGAGAGCTTCAGGTCGGCTGGCTGCCCGCTGATTCTGATTGCCCGTCGGTGGTAGCTCCCAGTGCGGGTCTGTCCAGCCAACGGCCGCCTGGACAGACCCTGGACCCCCCAATGTCACCGGCACGCCCACTCACACTCGCCCCAATCAGACAAAATGATCAAAAGCTGATCTTCAGCCCCTTATTGCAATTAATATGAACATCTTGACGTCTCGGGAACCTTGGCCATAGCCTCGTTGAGCCCTGCGGGGAGCGGGGCGGGGGACGTGCTACGGGGGAAGTTCTTTGATCTCGTCCAGGGCGGGATGTCGCCGTGGGCTGCCTGTTTCAGCGGGCCGTCCGGCATCTCGTGGGCGGTGAGCTGCGCCCGTCGGCGGTTCCTTTTCCGTCGTCGAAAGGGTGGGGAACAGGTGAAGCAGCTCTTCAGGAAGCTGGGCTCCGTGTTCGTGAGTCTGGTGACATTGGTGTCGCTCGGGGCGGTCGTGGTGATCGCCACCGCGGGCACGGCGAACGCGGCGGACAACCGCTGCCTCGACAAGTACGGCAGCGGTTGGAACGCCGGCGGCCGACCCCAGTGGCTGGGAGCGGTGCAGGCGACCAAGGCGAGAGGGGTCCGCACCGTCACCGAGATCGACGGGCCGAGCCTCTCCGACGGGGCGCCGGTGACGCTCTGGGAGAACCGCGGGGAGGAACCGCAGCTCTGGTGCTTCAGCAATGAAGGAAGCGTCGGCGGGAACTCGTACTACCGGATCAGGAACCTCTACACCGGCAAGTGCATGGACATCCAGGGGCCCTGGCTGGGTGACGGCGTTCGGGTGCACCAGTGGAACTGCAGCGGGTACGTGTATCTCAGCAGTCAACAGTGGACCATGATCCCGCGCGGTACCCGGTCGATCGAGGGCTCCAACCAGACGGTCTACCAGTGGCAGAACCGCTACAACGGCGGCTTCCTCGATGTTGCCAACTACGCCACGTCGAACGGTGCGTACACGCACGTGTGGCGCTACACGGGCGGGGACAACCAGCTCTGGTACTGATCCCGTACGTCGGTTCGTGCGCTCGCGAGGGCGTGCCGGACCGGTACCGTGGCCCCTCGGTTGCCGGGGGGTCACGGCCTGTTGCACGTCGTACGTCATGCCAGGGCGGCCATGAGCGTCGGGCGGGATCCCGCCACGGCCGCTCACGACCATCCACACCGAAGATCTTGTGATCCACGCGGCGATGCTGATGTCGGAGTCTTGGAGTAACTGTCACGGCCTCGGAGCCGGGGGCCGGTAGTCGTATCCTGTTGCGCCATTAGGTTGGGGACTATGGCACTGGCACACATAGTTCTCACTTCAGGCCGCTCGATCGAACTCTCGGACGTGCGACTGTCCTCGACGTATGGCGGGATGCTGGAGGGGTACCCGTTCCGGCGCTGGAACGACCTCAAGCTGGAGAGCCTGCTCAGGAGCGTCGAGAAGGATCGTCCCTCAATTCCGGTGCACCTGGTCGCGCCGGTCCGGAAGCTGCCAGACCTCCCTGCTGGTGGTTTCGGCCCGGTCGAACTGCTGCCTGCAGTGACGTGCGTTGGGTCGTTCACCTCTCAGCCGATCGATCCGGAACGAGAGTCGGTGCTGCACCACTCTGCACTGACCGTCGTGTGGTTCCAGGCGACTCCCGACATCCCATCAGGCGAGGATGCCGATCACGGTCTCCGCAGCCTTTGCTGGGACGACGCCGCGAGAGACTTCGAACGTTAAGAAGGTCAGCTCCAGCGCGTTCGGGCGACCGGTTCCCCTGAAGATCCTGTGCTCCGGGGCCGGTCAGGTCAGATCAGGTCATGAGGAGTATCCGTTTGCGGAGCAGGTCGAGGCTGGCTCGGCCGTAGCCTTTCCGCTTGATCAGCTTGATGCGCGTGACCTGCCCCTCGACCTGGCCCGAGCTCCAGTAGCTGGACAGGCCGGCGACGACTGCGTCCTGGTCCCGGCGAAGGCCCGCGACCAGGGAGTGCAGATCCGGCGGGTCATCGGTGAGGACGCGGTCCATCCAACCGGGCAGCAGGTCGCCGCGTCGGTCGTGAAGCATGGCGGCGAAGTCGCGGACGTGTCTGGTCGCGGCGTCCAGGTGTGGGCAGGCGGTTCGGATCTCCTTGAGCTCCCGCGCGTCGCCGATGGTCAGACGGTCCGGGGCGGTCATGATCCAGCGGACCAATCGGCGGGGCCGGGGTGCGGGCTTCGGTATCACCGGAAGCCCGCTCTCCTTCGATGAACGGAGGTAGCGACGGACGGTCTGGACGTCTCCAGGGAAGCCGAGTTCCCGAACCTCGCGGTGGAGCCGGTGCTGTTATAGAGGAAATTGGGGCTTGTACTTGTCGAGGATGGACTGACGGTTATCCGCCTTGACCAGCAGTTCGTCGATGCTGGCGGCACGGGCGAAGCGGCGGACGGCGGAGTGGTCGAGCCGCAGTTCCCGGCCGATCGCCGTCAGGGATTTGCCCTCGGCCAGTCCCTCCTGCACTGCCGCGCAGCGTTCCTTGGTGCGGGCGACCAGGCGCCGCGGGCGGCCGAGGCAGTCGCGCGTGCTGTCCGGAGGGCTGAAGTGCGGCATCGTGCTGCTTGCCGATTCCGGCTCACAAGCTGGACTCGTTGCGAACGCGGAGCGGATTCAGGTGTGGTGCGAGCCGAGGGTCTTCTCCACCGCCTCGGCGAGGTTCCGCCACAGATGCCAGCCGTCGGCAACTTGGACAGCCTGGGGAGCACCGGTTCGGGCGCCCTCGGCGTAGGCACCGGCCCGGTCCCGGCAGATGATCTCCACCTCCGGATGCCCGGTCAGCCAGGCGACCAAGGGCCCGGCGTCCCGGCCTGGCAGTACATCAACCGGTCGGTGGGCCTCCAGATCCACCAGGACGGTGGCGTACGAGTCGCCCTTGCACAGAGCGAAATCGTCCACGCTCAGGACCCGCACCGGCCCCTCACGCCGGTCGGGCATGGTGCGAAGCAGTTGCAGCAGGGTGTCCTTGGCGACGCGGATGCCGAGCAGTGCGGCCATACGGGCGCCGGGCCGACCGGCGAGCATGCAGGCTATGGACAACAGTGCCGAGCGCGGTGGCGGGGTCTGACGGGCATGAGGCGTGGTCAGCCCTCGATCTGCTCGGTGAACGTCACCGCGCTGCAGGCGCCGTTCACGCAGCGGAAGCGACGCACGCTCAGCTCGACAACCACGGCTCTGCCCCGATCGCCGCGTCCGTCAGACGCCGGACGTACCGTCCATGTACCCGCCCCGAAGCCCTGGAGCAGTGCGGGCCCCTCGCCCCTGCCGCCCGTGCGTGGACGTGCAGGACGATCTCGGCCGCTGACTTCCACGGCGTGCACATCCCGACGGAGAACGGACTGCGTGCCGTCCTGGCCCTGGGCGTCGGCGCCTTCGCCTTCGCGAGCCTGATCCCCGCAGACCCCTCGAGGGATGTCACTGTCCCGGCGGAGTCGGTCGCCGTGAAACCCGCGGGTGCGGAATAGGACGTGATTTCCAGCCGACATCCGGCCGGCGGCCACGTGAAGGTCGGTCGGTCCCGCGCTCGGCGTGGGACCGACCGACTCGATGGGCTACCGCGACGACCGGTTCGGATCGTCGGCCGGTCCAAACCCACCGCCTACTGTCACTGAGCACACCAGTGCACTTTGAAGACCCACGCGTGCTGCCCCGCCTTGCGTGCGGCTTCGGGGACGTCGATCACCAGCGCCCCGTTGCTGAGTGTCCATGTCAGGGGGCGGCCGTGGCCGAGCATCGTCACCTTGTCGCCGTTGCGGATCGGGATCGGAGCCTGGACGGTGAGTTTTGCGCCAGGCTTGGCAAGGGAGTGGATGTAGAAGGCGTCGTCGGGGCGGACGGTGAACCGCAGGTCCTCGCCCAGTTCGGCCATCCGGGACCAGTACGTGGTGTCGTAGATCGCCTCTCCGTTGGTGCGCAGCCAGCGGCCTGTCTCACGCAGCCGGGTCTGCATGATCTCGGGGATGGTGCCGTCGGCACGCGGGCCGATGTCGAGGAGGAAGTTGCCGTTCTTGGAGACGATGTCGACGAGGCTGTGCACCACCGCTTCGGTCGTCATGTAGGCGTCGTCCGGGGTCGCCTGGTTGTAGCCGTAGCTGAACGGGTCCAGGCCGCGACTGGATTCCCACTTGGCGACGACCGTGTTGTCGTACGTCGTGTACTCGGGCGTTGTGAAGTCGTGGAAGCCGATGCCCGAACGGTCGTTGACGGTGACCTCGACGGGCCGGGCGCGGTTCTTTGCGTGGTTGAAGTACTCGGCCAGGACATGGAGGCTGTCGTTGGCACCGCCGATGTCGCACCAGATGAGCTCCGGGTCGTAGCCCTGGATCAGCTCCAGCATCTGCGAGGCCTGGTAGTCCTTCACGAAGTCCTTGCCCGCGGTGTAGCCCGTGTACGGCACCGGCTTCTGGGTGTACGGATTGCGCGGGGCGTGGCCCATCCAGGGATTGTCCGGGTTGAACCACTCGGGCATGGAGAAGTAGAGCCCGCGGTGGAGTTCGGGTGTGTAGCGGCGGGACGCATCGAAGAGTTCCTTGACGAGATCCCGTTTCGGGCCCATCTTCACCGAGTTGCGGTCTGAGACCTTCGTGTCCCACAGGGCGAAGCCTTCGTGGTGCTTGGAGGTCAGCACGTGGTATTCGGCGCCCGCGTCCCGGAACAGTTCGACCCAGGCGCGCGGATCGAATTTCTCCGCCGTGAACATCGGAATGAAGTCGTCGTAGGCGAAATCCTCGCCGTACTTCTCGCGGTGGTACGCGAAGACGGCGTTCTGGGGATCCTGCATGTGGTTCCAGTACCACTCGGCGTACTGCTTTCCGACCGGAGACCAGGCGGGCACCGAGTAGACGCCCCAGTGGATGAAGATGCCGAACTTGGCGCCCTGGAACCAGTACGGTGCCTGGTGGCCGGAGAGAGAAGCCCCAGTGGGCTGGTAGTCGGCGACACCGAGGGTCAACCGGCTTTTCTGCGAGGCGGCTTGGGCTCCACGTCCGGTGACGGTCACCGAGCCGTCCCGAGCCGTGCCGGGGGCGGTACCCGCACGGTTGCGGATACCCACGCGGATGCGGGCCTGCTCGCCAGGGTCCAGGCGGCGGACACGAGCGGCCTCGACGGTGCGAGCTCCCGGAACGTCGACGCGCACCGACACGCCGTCCGCGGCCAGGACGGCGACGGTTCCCGCATTGACGACGGTGGCCTCGATGCTCTGGGCGCCGGACGATTCCAGGAGCGAGTCCGTGGACCTGGCCCCGCGCAGGACCAGCGCACGTCCCTGAGCGGCAGGTTGCAGGGACAGCGCGAACACGTGGAGCGACGCCTTGTTGGCCTGCGCCGGGTTGGTCACCGGTAGCGTGATCGCCACGGCGTCGCGCTGTGGGTCGAGCCACAGCTCGGACGTGCCGATCCCCACGCGGTGTTCGTCCTTGGTGCCGTCCGGTGCATAGCGGTACGGCACCGACAGGGATCCGCCCGCGGCGTACCAGTCGGACCCGCCGAGGGTGGCGGTCGTGGTCGAGCCGTCCGTGTAGTGGACCGTGGCTTTGCCGGAGGCGTTGCCATAGCTGCCCGAGGTGAGGAAGACGGCCGAGAGGTAGCGGCCTTTGGGCAGTTCGACGCGCTGCCCGAGTGCGACGACGTTGTTCTTCGCGCCGGCATTCGAGGTCGGGAGGACGAAGGGTGTGCCGTCGACTTCGACACGGCCCGTGGGCAGTTCCTCGCCCGGGAACGTGTAGCCCGAGCCGTCGAAGTCACCGCCGCGTGCGGAGGCCGTGTCGATGCCGTCGTTGTCGTAGAGGGAGTCGAGCGGGACCGGGACGGGGTCGGGGACCGGAGCCCACGGCCCGGCGTGCTCGGTGAGTGGTTCGGCGGCGTGCGCGGCGACTGAGGTGAGGGGAAGGGCTGCGGCTACGGCGACTCGGGCCGCGGCGCCCAGGACCTGGCGTCTCGGATACGTACCCATTGAGCGGCTCCAATTCATCGGATGTCTGATGATCGAGGGGAGGCGCGGCGCTGTCAACGGTGTACACAGAGAGGAGAGTTGGAGAAATTCATAGGATGACAAGCCGGTTGGCGTGGCTGTGTGTCCTGTTCGGCCGATTTCTGATGGATTTCAATCGCGTCGCCGTACGCCCTGACGGACGGTCCTGCAGCCGGGCGAGCCGAAGCGGGCCGCTCCCATCCGGACCTGCCTCTGACGATTCAATGGTTCCGTCATTTCTTCAGGGGCGGGCCGGTCGTCGCGCGCTGGGTGAAGAGCTCGGTGGGCGCGCCCACGGACACCTCCGACCTGATCATCAACTGCGGCAGCGCCGTCGAGGCCGGTCAGCAGATCACACAGAGTCTGTCGGTCAGCAGCAGCGTCAGCCAACGTCGCCTTCAACCTCGACGTCGGCTTCAACCTCGACGTCATCAAGGAAGTGCTCCCGATCGGTGGTGGCGCCGAGGTGACCACCGGTCATCGAGAACTTCACCACCATCACTCCCGAAGCGGTCAAGACGGAGAACGGCTGGTGGGGCAATGGCGGCATCCGTATCACCTCGTCCGGGTTCACCACGGCCGCGACGGGCGACGTACTGGACAAGGGCGGATTCCCGGCCGGCGCGATCCGCACGAAGGGCCGTCCCGTCGCGGAAGAGGACAACCGGTTTCCGTCCGGCAGACCGAGTAGTCCCTGTTCGAACGGGACGTCGAGCGGCTCTTCCCCACCCTGGACGAACGCCGCCGCCACCAGGTGCTGGTGCGTTGCGGCGCTCGTGGAGAAGCCTCATCGACGTCGGCAGGGCCGTTTCCTCACCTCATCCTGACGACGACCTTGCCGGCCCTCGCGCGCCCTGCTTCGGCGTACTCCAGTGCTTCTCGGGTCGACTCGAACGGGAACACGGTGTCCACGACGGAGCGGATCCTGCCTGCCTCGATGAGTGGGGTGAGCTCGCGCAACTGATCGCCGCTGGCCTTCATGAACAGGAACGAGTACGTGACGCCGCGGCGCCGGGCGGCTCGCCGGATGCGGAAGCTCAGCGCGGACATCGCCAGCCGGATGACCGGATTCGCTCCCAGCTCCCTGGCGAAAGCGGCGTCGGGCGGGCCCGCGACACTGATGACCTGTCCGCCGGGCTTGAGCACGTCCAGGGATTTCAGAAGCGTCTCGCCGCCGAGCGAGTCCAGGACGACGTCGTAGTCGTGCAGCACCGTCTCGAACGCCTGCTTCTTGTAGTCGACGACGGCGTCCGCGCCCAGCCGCTTCACCAGGTCGACGTTGGCCGTGCTCGTGGTGGTCGCCACGTGCGCGCCCAGCTGCTTCGCCAGTTGGATGGCGATGGTGCCCAGGCCGCCGGAACCGGCGTGGACGAGAACCTTCTGTCCCGGCTGGATGTGCGCCCGCTCGACCAGCACCTGCCACGAGGTCAGGGCGACCAGGGGGAGGGACGCGGCCTCCTCCATGGTCAGCGTGGTCGGCTTGAGCGCCACGTCGTCCTGGTGAACCGCGATGAGTTCGGCGAACGTGCCGATCCGGTCCTTGTCGGGCCGCGCGAAGACCTCGTCGCCCACCGCGAACCGCGTGACGGCCGCACCCACCTCGACGACGATTCCGGCCAGGTCGTTGCCCAGGACGAAGGGGACCTTGTACGGCAGGATCGTCTTCATCTCTCCGGCGCGGATCATGCGGTCGAGCGGGTTGATGCTCGCGGCCTGGATACGGACCAGCACGTCGGCCGCACCCACCTCCGGGTCCGGCACTTCGCCGGCACGCACGCCGGCCTTGTCGCCGTAACGCTCCACCGTGAAGGCCCTCATCGTCGTCTCCATGTCTCGTCCGCAGGCGGACGGGGTGCTGTTGATCCCGGGCTTCCCCGGCTATTGGACAGTGATTCGTGGTGGTATGCAGATTTTTGCGCGATGGGCCTCGCGGGAGGCGGGGCTCCTGGCCCTGGCTGTCGACGGAGGGTCGAGTGCCCTCCGCGATGAGCGCGGATTATGCGCAAGACTCATTGAAGTATGATCGTAATACTACGTGGCGAACCAGCGGGCCGCAAGTGGGCCCGTAGCTCCGAGGGCTGCCGTGGCGTGATGCCTGGATGTGGCCGAGCCGCCTGCGGTGCGGACGCGCGCGTACTGCGGGAGCCTCAGGGGGAGGTGCTGGCGCACTCGTGCCCGACGCCCAGCAGTGCGAGGGTGTTGTGGATGCCCTGCTCGAGGAGTTCGTCGGCGAGACGCCTGTCGGTGAGGGCGCGGGAGAGCTGTAGTGTCCCGGCCATCATGGCGTAGGCGCTGAGTGCCTTGGTTCGGGCCGAGAGTGGATCGTCGGGTGCCAGGCGGGCGGCGATGCCGTCGATGACCTTCAGTACGCCGTCCGTGTAAGCCTCCTTGGTCGGGTCCGTGCAGCGCCGGATTTCGTCGAGCAGGGCGGCGGAGGGGCAGCCGTCGTCGGGGCTGTCGCGGTGCTGGGCGGACAGGTACCACCGCGCGATCTGCTCAAGTCCGGCGCGCCCGGGTGTCGCCTGCGCGACGATGTTCGCGTTCTGTGTGCGTAGCTGGTCGGCGACCGCGGTGGCCACGAGGTCGTCCTTCGATGCGAAGTGGGTGTAGAAGGCTCCGTTGGTGAGCCCTGCGTCCGACATCAGCGTGGAGATGCCCGAGCCGTCGATGCCGTCCCGCTTGAACCGGCGCCCGGCCGCCTCGATGATCCGCTGCCTGGTCGCCTGCTTGTGCTCTGTCCCGTATCGCACCGCATGCTCCTTCTCCTCGGAGGGCCGTTCACTCTCCCTCGCTGGATTATATTGTGAACATAATTCAATGATCCCGGGGCGTCGGCATCCGTCCGTCGGTGGCGAGGTCTCGCGCCGGGTGGCCTTGTTCCTCCTCGCTGTGGGTCGTCTCGTTGCCGGCTCGGAGTCGGCCGGGATGTGTCACGGGGTTCGGTCGGCCGCGAGGCCCCACTTGTGGCCCGCCGCCTTGTCCGGGGAGTGGGTGGGGGTCATGGGTGGGCGGCGGCACGGTCGCCCCGGACCGTCGTGCCCGCAGCGCTTCGGGTTGGGAGCCGCATCTCGTTCGAGCGCCGACTTGCGGCCACATGGGATTACGCTCATACTTTAATGGTCGACGTGATGCCGAAGGGCTCAACCGCTCAGGGTTCCTGCGCCCACGGCCTTTGACCGTCGACCCCGCAGACTGCAGCCGCAGTCGGGAGACGCAGGTGACTGCTCTGCGCCTTGCCAATCCGCAGGATGAGGGGCCGACGCCCTCGCAGAAAACCCGATGCCGAAGGGCACGACCGTGAACGACTCACAGGAAGTACGAGGCGACGTCGTGACGTCGTACAAGAACGCGCCGACCCGCACCGTCACCGCCGGGGAAGTGACTTTCTCCTACCGCGAGCTCGGTCCCCGGTCCGGTGTCCCGGTGGTCTTTCTCAACCATCTCTACGGGGTCCTCGACAACTGGGACCCACGGGTCGTCGACGGCATCGCCGCCAAGCACCACGTCATCACCTTCGACAACAGAGGCGTCGGCACTTCCACCGGTTCGACCCCGCGCACCATCCAGGAGATGGCCAAGGATGCCGTCACCTTCATCCGGGCGCTCGGACTGGAGCACGTCGACATTCATGGTTTCTCGATGGGCGGCATGATCGCCCAGGTGATCGTGCAGACCGATCCCCAGCTCGTCCGCAAGCTGATCCTCAGTGGCACCGGTCCTGCGGGCGGCGAGGGCATCAAGAACGTGACGGTGTTGTCCCATCTCGACACGGCCCGAGCCCTGCTCACCTTCCAGGACCCGAAGCAGTTCCTCTTCTTCACCCGCACCGCGGGCGGGCGTCGGGCCGGCAAGGAGTTCCTGGCCAGCCTGAAGGAGCGGACCGTCGACCGGGACAAGGCGATGTCCCTCACCGCGTACAACAACCAGCTCAAGGCCATTCACCGCTGGGGCCTGGAGAAGCCACAGGATCTCTCCGTCGTCCGCCAGCCCGTGCTCGTCGCAAACGGTGACGCCGACAGGATGGTCCCGTCGCGGAACTCGGCGGACCTCGCGCGACGACTGCCGAACGCCGAGTTGGTGATCTGTCCCGACGCCGGGCACGGTGGCATCTTCCAGTTCCACCGGCAGTTCGTGGAGACGGCTCTCAAGTTCCTCGAACAGTAGTAGGGGTGAAATGCGGTCGTCGCTTCGGCTGATTGCCTCAGAGCCGTGACGCCCTCCGGGCGAGCGGCTCGGGGTTGACATGGGGGAGCCGGACCGCGGCCGCAGGCCGTGGCGCGACCGGCGTGCGATCGCGGCCCTGCTGGCCGGGACAGCGGGGCTGACCGTTCTGGGCGCGGTGCTCGTCGTCCTGCCGGGTGTGGTGGTCGACCACGATCTCGCCGGGGCGAGCGTCGCTGCGCAGGACCGGCTGAAAGCAGTGAACGACGTCCGTGCGACGCTCCTGCAGGCCGTGGGCGGCATGGTCGTGCTGTTCGGCGCGTACGCCACCTGGAGGCAACTGCGAGTCAGCCAGGACGACCTGCGCGCCACCCAGGAGGGCTATGTCACCGACCGGTTCAGCACGGCCGTCGATCAGCTCGGCAGTGACAAGCCGGAAACACGCATCGGCGGACTCCACGCGCTGTGGCGGATCGCGGAGCACTCCGCCCTCGACCGCGAGGCCGTCATCTCCATTCAGGCCGCTTACCTGCGTACACACCTGCCGCGGCCGCCCACCGGAACGGAAGGTCCAACGACGGACGTGCCCATCAACGACGTCGTGCCGCTGGAGGTCCGTGCCGCCGACGCCCAGGTGGCGCTGACCGGGCTCGGCGTGTTGTTGCTGCAACCGCGGGGGACCTGGCTGAAGCGGTCCGTTCGCAGACCGAACAACCGCCCTGTCTCGAACGGCTCGTCCGGCAACGGGTGCGGCTACGGCCGTTCGACGGCGAAGTACTCACTCGCCGGCCGTGGTCGGGAGCCGATCCGGCGTCGTTCGGCCAAGGTGCGGCGGGACGGCGGAGCAGGGCCCGGCGTGGTGGGTGCCGCCGTCGCTGACGGTGGACGTGGTGCCGACGGACCATCGAGTCCTCAGTCGGGCGCGGCCTGATCGACGCTGGAGCCTGTATGACGGAGTGGGGTGTGTGCCCTCCCTGGTGGGCCGACCGTTTGGTCCGGCAGCCTCCCGACGGAACGTGATGAACAGGCCAGGGGCGAGGGCTGCATCCGCGATGATCGTGGTTCTGGTCGGAGGAGCCTCCCGGCGACCCCGTTGGGTGGCCGTGGACGTCCCCCTCACCTCATGAATGCGAGCGCGTTCTCGATCCCCTTCTCAAGGACCTCGTCGGAGAACTTCCGGTCGGAGAGGGCGCGGGACAGTTGCAACGTCCCCACCAGCATGGTGTAAAGCCCGATGGCCGTGCCGCGAGCGGACTTCGGATCCTCAGGTGTGAGACGGGCGCCGATCTCTTCCACGAGGTCCCGTGCGCCGTCGGTGTAGGCCTGCTTGGCCCCGTCCTCGCAGCGGCCGATCTCGTCGAGCAGGGCGGCGGAGGGACATCCCGCGCCGGGGTGGTCCCGGTGCTCGGGCGACAGGTACTCGCGAATCAGGCCCTCGAGTCCAGGGCGACCGGGCGGCAGGGTGTCGTACTGTGCGATCTGTGCGCGCAGTTGCTCGGCCAGGACGTGGGCGACGAGGTCGTCCTTGGACGTGAAGTGGGCGTAGAAGGCTCCGTTGGTGAGCCCTGCGTCCGACATCAGCGTGGAGATGCCCGAGCCGTCGATGCCGTCCTGCTTGAACCGCTGGCCGGCCTTCTCGATGATGCGCTGCCGCGTCACCTGCTTGTGCTCCTTGGCGTAACGCACCACGAGTTCTCTCCATTCGCCGCGTAGGGCAGTTGCTTCCCCGGCAAGGATAATCCATGGCCTGACGCACGTAATATTACGTTTGGCAGGCGATTTCGGCCGCAGTTCAGTGATCGCACGGACTGGCGTCGATGGCTCACCACCGGTCCCTCGGGGCCAAGTGCGTTCGGCAGTGTGTACGGCGGTTTCTTCGCCACCCTGCCCGACGAGGTGCCCGAGGTCGGTGGTTCCCATCGGGCGCCGGACTGTCACTTCGTCAGGCGGCGTGGGTCGGGGGTGCAGATGCCCGGGGTCACCGGGTAGCCCTGTCCGTCGGCGGAGGGCTGGGTGCCCTCGGTGATGATGAGGGCGTGGGAGGCGCGCTGGGTGGAGTCCTCGGCGCTTCGTGGCCTCCGATAAGCTCGTGGAGGCGCTCGGCGCCCTGTGTCAGGATCTTGAGGTGTCGGCCCCTCGAGCCCATGGCATCGACAAGGGTGACCGGTTCCGCCTGTCGCCTCTCACCGCCGAGAGGCGCTCGCGTCCGGATCCCCGGCCGACGACCCCGCCGTACCCACACCGTGGACGAGATCCAGGATCTCTGCGCGCGGATCTACGCCTGACAGTCGACGAGTGAGGAACGTGATGGTCATGACAGCCAGGTCCGCGCGGGGTGCGAGATGCTGACCCATGACTGATTCCGCTGCGGGCGAGATTCTCGCCGACGTCCACCGGGGCGTCGGCCGCATCCTGTTGAACCGGCCCAAGGCACTCAACGCCCTGACGACAGGCATGGTCGCCACCGTCGACCGGGTGCTCACCGCGTGGGAGCACCTACCGCTGTCCGCTGTGGTGATCGCCGGCGCCGGCACGAAGGCGTTCTGCGCGGGCGGAGACATCCGTACGATCCGTGCGCACAGCCTCGCCAGAGATGCCGAGGCCAGCGAGCGGTTCTTCGCCTCCGAGTACCGGCTCAACGCCCGGATCGCCGAGTATCCCGTCCCGGTCGTGTCCCTCATCGACGGGCTGTGCATGGGCGGCGGTCTTGGTCTGTCCGTCCACGGCGGCTTCCGCGTCGTCACGGAACGCGCGGTGCTGGCGATGCCCGAGACCGGGATCGGGTTCTTCCCGGACGTCGGAGCCAGCTACTTCCTGCCGAGGCTGCCCGGCGCGATCGGCATGTACCTGGGACTGACCGGCCACCGGCTCGACGCGGCCGACGCGCTGTACACGGGGCTGGCCACGCACTTCGTCCCCGCGGACGGGCTCGACGCGGTCGGGGATGCCCTGGCCGACAATCCCGACGCCCCGGTGGACGTCGTACTGAACCGCCTCGTCGGCCGTTCCCCGGTGGCCGGGAGCAGATTGGCGAAGGTGCGCGGAGACGTGGACCTGGCGTTCGGCGCACCGTCCCTCGGCGAGATCGAGAAGCGCCTTCGCCACCTGGACACCCCCTGGTCGGCAACCGCGTTGACCGCCCTGGAGTCCGCCTCGCCGCAGAGCCTGGAGATCACTCACGCTCTGCTGGCCCGGGGCAGGCAGCACACGCTGCGCGAGTGCCTCGCCGCCGAACTCACCCTCACGCGCACGACCATCCGCACGCCGGACTTCCTGGAGGGCGTCCGTGCGGCTTTGGTCGACAAGGACCGCACACCCCACTGGCAACGGGCGCCGCTCGGCGGACGGACGCTGCCGGCCTGAGCGTGTCCGGCATGAGCAGGGCATCGCATTGTGCGAGAGGCCGGTGGTGCGGAAGGGGTGCCTGTAAGCGAGACGGGAGCGTCGGGTCCCGCGGACTGCCGTGACAGACGCTCGACCGGGCCGGGAGGGATGCGGATCGCCCTCGGGCGCTCGACGTGAGCGGATCCTCGGGCGCCATGCCGTTCACGAAAGCCGGTACGCCGTCGGCGCAAGCCGCGATCTGCCGGAGCTCGGCGCGACCGGACACGGCTTGCGCGGTGCTCAGGAGCCGCGCGGTGCGCTGCGCCGCGAGGACATGACGTGCGACATGCTCGCGGAGCCTACGGCTTCGCCGACGTCCTGACCACGACCTTCCCCACCGCCAAGGCCATGGAGGAGCGCCGCAACGAGGCGTACGAGGGCATGGTGCGGCTCATCGGCCGAGCCAAGGTCACGGGCCGCCTCCGCGAGGACTTCGACCTCTCCGACCTGGTGCTGATCCACATGGCCAACGCCGGCGTCGTCAACGCCACCGGCGACGCGGCCCCCGACGCCTGGCGCCGCGTCGTCGCCCTGATGATCCAGTCCCTCGAGGCGCCCGCCCGCGGCACCCTGCCCCCTCACCCGCACATGACGCCCTCTACAGGGCGATGCTCCGCAACGCCCCCGCCGAGATCACCGCACCCGAACCCGAGAAGGGCAACTGAACCCAGGGCCGGTAGCATCACGGCCCGTTGCGGGAATGACCCGGAGGTGCCGGGGAAGAATCCGGGGTGACGTCGTGGTGGAGGGCGTGCCCTTTCAGGCGGCCCGACAAGGGAGGCGTCGAGTGGACGGTACGCGCGCAGGTGACCCTGGGCTGTTCGGCCCCCGGTCCGTGACGTGGCAGCTGCATGCCGACCCCATGATGTGGGTCGCCGGAGTCCGCGCGCTGTACTTTCAGGCGCTGCATCCGCGCGCGGTGCGCGGGGTCATCCAGAACTCGGACTTCCGGAAGGAAGCCGTGGGCCGGCTGATGCGCACCGAGAACTTCGTCGGCACGACGACCTACGGCACCACGGACGCGGCCGAGAAGGCGGGCGCCAGGGTCCGGAAGATCCACCGCATGCTGTCCGCCGTCGATCCGGACACCGGGGAGCGGTACGGCGTCGACGAACCCGAACTGCTGTTGTGGGTGCACTGCGCCGAAATCGACTCCTATCTGCACATCCTGCGCCGCTCCGGATACCCGATCACCGACGCCCATGCCGACCGGTACATCCGCGAACACCTGGTCAGCGCCCGCCTGGTGGGCCTCGACCCCGACGCCGTACCGGCGAACCAGGCCGAGATGCGCGCCTACTTCGAGAAGGTCCGGCCCGAACTGGCCGTCGGAGCCGACGCGCGCGAAGTCGACGACTTCCTCCGCCGTCCGCCGACGCATCCGCTCCTCGTCCCGGCGCGTGAGGTGCTGTGGCGGCGCGTGGCACAGCTGGCGTACGCCTCCCTGCCGCCGTACGCCCACGAGTTGTACGGCAGAGCCGCAGCCGAACCGGCCACCGTCACCCGGCAGTTGCGTGCCACCGGCACCCTGCTGCGCCGCATTCCCGCACGTCTTCGCTGGCAGCTCCCGCCCAAACACGTCCTGCGGGCCATGTCACGGCTCGGCCCCGGCTCGCGGCCCGCGCCGTACAAACTCGGAGGATAGCTCGCCATACTGGACGGGCAGGGGGAGGGCGAACAGGACCGGGGGCGGCAGTACGAGATGGCGGACACCAGACTGATCCAGGGCCGGTACCGGCTGATCGATCAGATCGGGCGCGGCGGCATGGGAGAAGTGTGGCGTGCCCGCGACGAGTCGCTGGGGCGGCAGGTTGCCGTGAAGTGTCTGAAGCCGCTCGGGCCGCACCACGACCACTCCTTCACGCGTGTCCTGCGGGAGCGGTTCCGGCGTGAGGCGCGGGTGGCCGCCGCGCTGCAGCACCGCGGGGTGACCGTCGTGCACGACTTCGGCGAGTCCGACGGGGTGCTCTACCTCGTCATGGAGTTGCTCGACGGGCGCAATCTGAGCCAGCTCCTGGAGGACAACAAGCATCATCCGCTGTCCGTCCCGGACGTCGTCGACATCGCCGACCAGGTCGCCGCCGCCCTCGCCTACACCCACCAACAGGGCATCGTCCACCGTGACCTGAAGCCCGCGAACATCATGCGGCTGACCGACGGAACGGTGAAGATCTGCGACTTCGGTATAGCGCGCCTCGGCCACGACATCGGCTTCACCTCCCGGCTCACCGGCACCGGAATCGCGATGGGCACCCCGCACTACATGTCGCCGGAACAGATCAGCGCCGGCGAGGTCGACCAGCGCAGCGACCTGTACTCCTTCGGCTGTGTTCTCTACGAACTGTCCACCGGGGTACCGCCGTTCGACCTCGACGACGCCTGGGCGGTGCTCATAGGGCACCGCGACACCCCGCCCGAGCCGCCGCGCAGTCACCGCTCCGAGATCCCCGAGTTCCTGGAACGGGTCATCCTCGCCCTCCTCGCCAAGCTTCCGGAGGAACGCCCAAGCGACGCAAGGGAGTTGGCGCGCCGGATCAGCGCGGGCCGGGCCACCCCGCTGTATGTGCCGACCGTCGTCTCCCCGCGGCCCCAGTTCCGGCCCGTCGAGCCCGCCGCCCGTGAAGCCCGGCTGCCGTCCTGGACCCGGGGCATGACCACCGGCCACAAGGCGACCGGTGCCGGGATCGGCGCCGCACCCCCGGACCCGTCGGCCGGCCTCACCGGCGACTGGATCGCCCGCCCGGTCACCGGACGCCCGGCGGAACCCGTACCGCAGCTGCCGTCCGCTCCCTCGCCGCAGGCGCTCGACGCGCTGGCCGGGCGGCACAACGCGGGCCTGAGTCTGGGGCGCCTCGGTCGCTGGGCCGAGGCGGGCGAGGTGCACCGCGCGGTCGCCGCCGAGCGTGAGCACATCCTTGGAGCCGCCCACCCCGCGACCCTCGCCAGCCGCTACGAGATCGGCTTCACCCTCAGCCGCACCGGCCGCGCCGCCGACGCCCTGCGCGAGTACACCCATGTGGCCCGGGAACGGGAGCGGGTACTCGGCGCCGACCATTCGGACACACTGGCCGCCCGACAGGAAATGGCATACGTCCTCGGGCAGTTGGGCCGCCACTTCGATGCGCACCAGGCCTACACGACCGTCCTGGCCTCCCGGGAGCGCACGATGGGCCCCGACCATCCGGACACCCTGCGCTGCCGCCACAACCTCGCCTTCAACCTGAGCCGCCTGGGACGCCTGGAGGACTCGTACCGCATGGCCTGCGAGGTGGCGACGGCGCGCGCCCGGGTGCTCGGCGCCGCCCATCCCGACACACTGGTCACGCAGTACGAAGTCGCTTACGCGCTCGGCCAGTTGGGGCGCTGGCCGGAGGCCCTGCAGACGTACCAGGAGGTCGCCGGGGCGCGCGCCGAGGCACTCGGCCCCGATCATCCCGACACGCTCGCTGCCCGCTACGAGGTCGGCATCAGCCTCGGGCGGCTCGGCCGCAGCGCGGAGGCCCTCAGGCTGTACCGCGAGCTGATCGAGGACCGCACCCGTGTCAACGGCGCCGCGCATCCCGAGACCCTGCGCGCCCGGCACGGTCTGGGCGTCAACCTGGGCCGCCTCGACCGCTGGGAGGAGGCGCTCGCCGAGTCGCGCGACGTGTGCGCGATCCGTGAACGGATCCTGGGCGCCGACCATCCGGACACACTGGTCAGCCGCCGCGAGGTGGCCGTCGGCCTCGGCTGGCTCGGCCGCTGGCCCGACGCCCTGGCCGAGTACCGGCGGGTCGCCGCAGCCCGCGAGCAGGTACTCGGCGCCGACCATCCCGACACCCTCGCCAGCCGCAACGACGAGGCCCACTGTCTGGAACAGCTCGGCCGCGGCGCCGAAGCCGTCGAGCTGTACCGGAGGGTGGCGGTACTGCGGCAGCAGCGGGCGTCCGGCCACTGAGTGTCCCTGGGGCCCCTCGGCCGTACAGCTCTGGCCGGGGTGGATCATCACGTGTTACGAAGAACCATGCCCGCACACGAGCGCCCCGCCCGATCCGGCCGACCCGACCGCCACGACCGATACGACGCGGTGATCGTCGGCGGTGGCCACAACGGCCTCGTCGCCGCCGCCTATCTGGCCCGCGCCGGGAAGTCCGTGCTGGTCCTGGAGCGGCTGGCCGCAACCGGTGGCGCTGCCGTGTCGACCCGTCCGTTCGCCGGGGTCGACGCCCGGCTGTCGCGCTACTCCTACCTGGTCAGCCTGCTGCCCCGGAAGATCGTCCGCGATCTCGACCTGGACTTCCGGGTGCGCGGACGCACCGTCTCCTCGTACACCCCCGTGGAACGGGACGGCCGGCCCACCGGACTGCTCGTCGGCGGCGGTGAGCGCCGCACCCGCGAGGCCTTCGCGCGCCTCACCGGAGGGGAACGCGAGTACGAGTCCTGGCAGCGTTTCTACGCCATGACCGGCCGCGTCGCCGAAAGGGTGTTCCCCACCCTCATCGGGCCCCTGCCCACCCGCGACGAACTCCGCCGCCGTGTCGACGACGAGGACGCCTGGCGCACCCTCTTCGAGGAGCCGATCGGCGCCGCTGTCGAAGCGAACTTCACGGACGACCTCGTACGCGGTGTCGTCCTCACCGACGCGCTGATCGGCACCTTCGCCGACGCCCACGACCCCTCCCTGCGGCAGAACCGCTGCTTCCTCTACCACGTCATCGGCGGCGGCACCGGTGCCTGGGACGTGCCCGTGGGCGGCATGGGCGCCCTCACGGACGCACTGGCCGGCGCCGCCCGGAACGCGGGCGCCGTGCTCGCCACCGGCCACGAGGTCGTACGGGTGGACACGGACGGCCGTGCCGCCGAGGTGACGTACCGGACAGCCGACGGGGAGGGCACGGTCGGCGCCCGGCACGTTCTGGTCAACGCCTCGCCCCAGGAACTCGCCGCGCTGACAGGTGACGCGCCGCCGAGCCCCGCCGAGGGCGCCCAGCTCAAGGTGAACATGCTGCTCACCCGGCTGCCGAGGCTCAAGGACACGTCCGTCGACCCGCGCGAGGCGTTCGCCGGGACCTTCCACATCGCCGAGGGGTACGGGCAGCTGGCCGCCGCCCATGCCCAGGCGTCGGCCGGTGAACTGCCCGCCGTGCCGCCGTCCGAGATCTACTGCCACTCGCTCACCGACCCGACGATCCTCGGCCCGGACCTCGTCGAGCAGGGCTACCAGACGCTGACCCTCTTCGGACTGCACACGCCCGCACGGCTGTTCGCGCGCGACAACGACGCCGTACGGGACGAGCTCCTGAGATCGACCCTCGCCCAGCTCGACGCCCACCTCGCCGAACCCCTCGCGGACTGTCTGGCCACCGATGCCGACGGGCGCCCCTGCATCGAGGCGAAGACCCCCCTCGACCTGGAGCGCGACCTGCGCCTGCCCGGCGGCAACATCTTCCACCGCGACCTGACCTGGCCGTACGCCCAGGAGGACAGCGGGCGCTGGGGCGTGGAGACCGGGCACGCGAACGTCCTGCTGTGCGGGGCGGGCGCGGTGCGCGGGGGCGGGGTGAGCGGGGTGCCGGGACACAACGCCGCGATGGCCGTGCTGGAGGCGGACGCGGGCTGAGCGCGGCCCGCTGGTTCGCCGGGTCAGTTCGCCGACGCCGTCCAGCCCACCGCCTCGATACGTGCCGCGTCCGCCGGGCGCGTCTCGTCGAACGCGGTGCCGTCGTCGCCGCGTACGGTCAGGCCGTCGACGTACGCTCCACGGCCGACGTACAGCCGGTCGGTCGTGTACCGCCAGCGCAGGGCGAGGGCCGGCGCGGCCGGTAGGTCCGCCGAGAGGCGGTGCCAGACGCGCCCCGACCAGCCGGTGACCGAACCCGTCGGATGCTCCTGAGAGGTGCCGTCCGCGCCCGCGGTGGTGAACGGGACCGGCTGCCAGGTCGTCCCGCCGTCCGCCGAGGACTCCAGGAACAGGGTGTCCGACTGCGGCTCTGTGTCCCAGCACAGGGCACACCGCAGGCGGGCGTCGGCAGTGGTGGCGAGGGGTGGGAGGGTGAGCGTCGCCGTCGTCGCGCTCGCCATGCCGGAGAACCAGGCCTTACGCCCGTGGCGTGGGCGGACCGGTACCGCGCGGGCCAGGTTGTTCGCGGCGGCGACCCGGGGTGCGGACCCGGAACGCCAACTGCGCACGGGATGCACGGAGTTGCCGAGGACGACGAGGAAGGAGTCGGTCGTCGGGTCGAGGACGATCGAGGTACCGGTGAAGCCGGTGTGCCCCGCGGTGCGGGGTGTGGCCGTCGCGCCCATGTACCAGTGCTGGTAGAGCTCGAAACCGAGACCGTGCTCGTCCCCGGGGAAGGCCGTGTTGAAGTCGGTGAACATCAGCTCGACCGAGGCGGGCGACAGGATGCGCGCCCTGCCGTAGGCGCCGCCGTTGAGCAGCGTACGGCCGAGAACTGCGAGGTCCCAGGCTGACGAGAAGACGCCTGCGTGGCCTGCCACTCCGCCGAGGCTGAACGCGTTCTCGTCGTGCACCTCGCCCCACACCAGGCCCCGGTCGAGCCCGGACCAGGGCGCGCGGGAGTCCTCGGTGGCGGCGATCGCCGGTTTCCAGGAGGCGGGCGGGTTGTAGCGAGTGCGGTGCATGCCGAGCGGAGCGGTGATCTCGTCGTGGAGCTGGGTGTCCAGCGGGAGACCGGTGATCTTCTCCAGGACCAGCTGGAGCGAGATCAGATTGAGGTCCGAGTAGAGGTACTTGGTGCCCGGCGGGTTCAGGGGCGCCTGGTTCCAGATGAGTTCGAGCTTCTGCTCGAGGGTCGGGGCGTTGTAGAGAGGGATCCAGGCGCGGAATCCTGAGGTGTGAGTGAGGAGTTGACGGATCGTCACATCCTGCTTGCCGGCTCGCGAGAACTCCGGCAGATACGCGGCGACCCTTCCCTCCAACTCCAGCGCGCCCCGCTCCAGTTGCTGCACGGCCAGGATCGACGTGAACAGCTTGGAGACCGAGGCGAGGTCGAACACCGTGTCCTCAGCCATCGGGATCTGCTCCGAGGCCGGGAACTCGACGCCGGTGTCCGTCCTCTCGTCGTACGCCGCATAGCGCACCGCCATGCCGATCGGCCGATGCAGTGCCACGGTGGAGCCACGCCCGGCGAGCAGGACCGCGCCCGCGTACCAGGGGTGGTTGGGGGAGGGGCCGAGGAACGCCTCGGCGTCCGTGACCAGTTGTTCCAGGTGCTGCGGGAGGAGCCCGGCGCGTTCGGGTGAGCCGGGGTGCAGGATCGGGCGGTGGCCCGTTGTCCTGGGGGTGGCCTCGGCCGGGCCTGCGGGGAAGGCGGCGAAGGTCAGGGCGCCGCCCAACGCCACTGTGCGTCTGATCAGCTGGCGTCGCGTCAGTCCGCTGCCCGCCGCGTCTTCCGTCATCGAGGAGCCTCCCACCGCACAGCCTGAAAGTACTTTTCGGGTTCGCCCTGCGGGGTGAAACTTTCGTGTCACCTGAGGTGGGTGTCAACCACGTTGTCGGCCACACGGGTTCATGGCCAAGAATCTGACGGTGTATCAGAAAAGGTCTTCCCTCGTCCGGAGGACTGCGGCATCCTGCGGCCATGCAGACGGAGCTGAGCAAGAAACTGGGAATCGAGCACGCCGTCTTCGGCTTCACGCCGTTCCCCGCCGTCGCCGCGGCCATCAGCCGGGCCGGAGGCTTCGGGGTGCTCGGCGCGGTCCGTTACACGGCGCCGGACGACCTCAAACGCGACCTGGACTGGATCGAGGCACATGTCGACGGCCGACCGTACGGCCTGGATGTCGTCATGCCGGCCCGAAAGGTCGAGGGGGTGACCGAGGCCGAGGTCGAGGCGATGATCCCCGAGGGGCACCGACAGTTCGTCCGGGACACCCTGGCCAAGTACGGCGTGCCCGAACTGGCCGAGGGCGAGGCGTCCGGGTGGCGCATCACGGGGTGGATGGAGCAGGTCGCCCGTAGCCAGCTCGATGTGGCCTTCGACTACCCGATCAAACTCCTGGCGAACGCCCTGGGCTCGCCGCCCGCCGACGTCGTGGCCCGCGCGCATGAGCAGGACGTACTAGTGGCGGCCCTCGCGGGCAGTGCCCGGCACGCGCGCAAGCACGCCGAGGGCGGTATCGACATCGTCGTCGCACAGGGCTACGAGGCGGGCGGCCACACCGGTGAGATCGCCTCCATGGTGCTGACACCCGAAGTCGTCGACGCCGTAGGCCCGTTGCCGGTGCTCGCGGCCGGCGGTATCGGCAGCGGACGGCAGGTGGCCGCCGCGCTGGCCCTCGGCGCCCAGGGGGTCTGGCTGGGCTCCCTCTGGCTGACCGTCACCGAGGCCGACATGCACTCGACCGCGCTCACGCAGAAACTGCTCGCGGCCGGCTCCGGCGACACCGTCCGCTCCCGCGCGCTGACCGGCAAACCCGCACGCCAGCTCCGCACCGAGTGGACCGACGCCTGGGACTCCACCGACGGACCCGGCACCCTCCCCATGCCCCTGCAGGGTCTGCTCGTCGCCGAGGCCGTCTCGCGCATCCAGAAGTACGAGGTCGACCCGCTCCTCGGCACACCGGTCGGTCAGATCGTCGGCCGGATGAACAGCGAGCGAAGCGTCCAGGCCGTCTTCGACGACCTGACCAGCGGCTTCGAAGAGGCTGTGAGCCGAGTCAACCGGATCGCGGGACGGAACGCCGACGGAAGCAACGCCGACGAAAGGGGCGACCAGTCGTGAGCGGGACAGTGAGCGAGACCCCCAACGGATTCTGGGCGCAGGCCACCGCCGACCCGGAGCGTATGGTCCTCATCGCGCCCGACGGTGAGCAGTGGACCGCCGGACGGCTGCACGCCGCCACCAACCAGCTGGTCCACGGGCTGCGCGCCGCCGGACTCGAACGCGGCGACGCCTTCGCCGTGGTCCTCCCCAACGGCGTCGAGTTCCTCACGGCGTATCTGGCCGCGTCCCAGGCCGGGTTCTACCTCGTCCCCGTCAACCACCACCTCGTCGGGCCCGAGATCGCCTGGATCGTCTCCGACTCCGGCGCCAAGGTGCTCATCGCGCACGAGCGGTTCGCCGACGAAGCACGCGCCGCCGCCGACGAGGCGCGGCTCCCGGCGGAGCGGCGGTACGCGGTCGGCGAGGTCGACGGATTCCGGCCGTACACCGGGCTCCTCGACGGACAGCCCGAGTCGCCGCCCGACGAGCGCACCCTCGGCTGGGTCATGAACTACACCTCGGGCACCACGGGCCGCCCGCGCGGCATCCGGCGCCCGTTGCAGGGCAAGCCTCCGGAGGAGGCGTACCTCGGCGGGTTCCTCGGCATCTTCGGCGTCAAGCCGTTCGACGGGAACGTGCACCTCGTCTGCTCGCCGCTCTACCACACGGCCGTTCTCCAGTTCGCGGGCGCGTCCCTGCACATCGGGCACCGCCTGGTGCTGATGGACAAGTGGACGCCTGAGGAGATGCTCCGCGTCATCGACGCCCACAAGTGCACACACACCCACATGGTCCCGACCCAGTTCCACCGGCTGCTGGCGCTGCCGGAGCGGGTGCGGCACGCGTGCGACGTGTCGTCCATGCGGCATGCCATCCACGGTGCCGCGCCCTGCCCCGACCATGTGAAACGGGCCATGATCGACTGGTGGGGCGACTGCGTGGAGGAGTACTACGCGGCCAGCGAGGGCGGCGGGGCGTTCGCCACCGCCGAGGACTGGCTGAAGAAGCCCGGCACGGTCGGCAAGGCCTGGCCGATCAGCGAACTCGCGATCTTCGACGACGACGGCAACCGGCTGCCGTCCGGCGAACTCGGCACCGTCTACATGAAGATGAGCACCGGCGGCTTCGCCTACCACAAGGACGAGGGCAAGACGCGGAAGAACCGCATCGGTGACTTCTTCACCGTCGGCGACCTCGGCGTCCTGGACGAGGACGGCTACCTGTTCCTCCGGGACCGCAAGATCGACATGATCATCTCGGGCGGGGTCAACATCTACCCCGCCGAGATCGAGTCCGCCCTGCTCGCCCACCCCGCCGTCGCCGACGCCGCCGCCTTCGGCATCCCGAACGACGACTGGGGCGAGGAGGTCAAGGCAGTCGTGGAGGCGGCGCCCGGACATGTGCCGGGGCCCGACCTCGCCACCGAGATCCTCGGCCATTGCACACGCCAACTCGCCGGGTACAAGCGGCCCAAGAGCGTCGACTTCATCGAGCGGATGCCGCGCGATCCCAACGGCAAGCTCTACAAGCGGCGGCTGCGCGACCCGTACTGGGAGGGTCGTACACGGGCTGTGTGAGCGGCCGTGCGAACTGCGGTGCGAACTGCGGTGTGGTCCCGCCCCGGCGACGGGACGGGACCACACCGGACCGACTGTACGTACGTGCGTCGGTCCGTCAGCTCATCAGCCGTGCACCCGGATCACCCGCAGTGCGGGCGACGACAGGATGTCCTTCTCGCAGAACCTCGCCTTGACCCACTTCTCGGCCGAGAACAGCCGCGTCTGGTCCGCGAAGTGCGGCGAGCCGGGATTCGACGACTGGGAGTACGTCAGCAGCGTGCGGGCCACCGGGCAGCGACTGCCGTCCCAGCCCACGGCCTGGATGTGACTGGACCCGAACGCGTTGTCCCGGTAGCCGCCGTTCGCCGTGTCCCACACGGGCTCGATCTTGTTCCACACGCCCAGGGACTCCGTGCCGCCGCCGACCGGCAGACGCTGCCCGTTCCGTACGACGTACTGGTGGTCCCCGAGCCGGGCGTTCAGCGGGATGCCCGCCGCGCGCAGCTCCGTCACCGCGTCGGCGAGGGCCTTGGCGAAGCCCGGCGCGTCCGTGTTGAGCGTGTTGGGGGTACCGACCGGGTCCGCCGCCGAGAACGGCACCTTCCAGCGCTGCGCGGACGGCACAGCGCCGAGCAGCTTGCGCCAGAACCGGTCGAAGAGCAGCGCACCCTGGCTGTCACTGTTCATGGTCCGGTCCCAGGACGCCAGCACACCGCACGCCTGGCTGACGTCAACTGCCGTACCGGTGCTGCCTGTTGCCGTACCGCCCGGCAGGGCCGCACACGCCTGGGCCGCGTCGGCGGCGGCCAGCGCGCCCGACGTCGAACGGTTCGCGAACTGCTGCCGCTGGAGATCCGCGACCGTCAGCCCGCCCTTCGCTGCCAGCGCCGCCACATCGGCGACGGCACCACGGGTGCGCGGTGAGGCGGCTGTGCGCACCGGACCGAAGATCCGCTCGTACCCGGTGATCGGCCTGTCGAGGTTCGTCAGCCACGCACTGTCGTTGGAGTTCTCGACGTACGGCGTGTCCTTCAGCGTCGGCATCCGCGAGGGCCCGAAGATCCCTGGTGCCACGGCGTCCGGGTCGTCGCCGATGGCGCAGTCGGCGCGTGAGCCGTCGAGGACCGCGACCCCCGCTGCCGGATAGAGGACCCTGCCGAGCGGCGTCGAACACGCGGCGGCCAACTCGTTGGTGATCCGGGGGAGCACCTGCGACTGGGTGAACAGGGAGTGCCCCGAGGAGTCGGCGGCGACGGTGTTCACCCAAGGTATGCCCTGGTGCTCGTCGAGGGAGGTGCGGATGTCGTCAGTGCTGCGCGCCTTGCTGAAGCCGAGCGAGGTGTCGTAGAAGCGCATGTTCGCCGCGTTCGGGTCGCCCAGCGCGAACGCCGTCGTCGTGGTCCAGGGCAACGGGAGGCTGCCGCCGGGGGAGAGGACGACGGGGCCGTAGCGGGTCCACCACTGCGTGCGGGTCACCGGCGCGCCGTCCTTCACCGGGACCGTCACCGACCGGCGTGTCATCTGCTCCGGCTTGCCGTCGACCAGGTACGTCGTCGGGTCGGCGGGGTCCAGTTTCAGCTGGTGCAGGCTGAGGGGCACACCGGTGGCCACGGTGTGGCTCCACGCCACGTTCGCGTTGTACCCGATGGATATCGTCGGCGAGCCGAGCAACGACCCGCCCGCGACGTTCAGTTCACCCGGGATGGTCTGCTGGGACTGCCAGAACCGGCGTCCGCCCTGCCAGGGGTAGTGCGGGTTCCCGAGCAGCAGGCCACGGCCGTTGGCAGTCGTACTGCCGTTGAACGCAACGGCGTTGGAGCCCATGTCGGAGAGGTCGAACAGCTCGCGCGCACCCTTGGCGGCGGCAGAGGCGTCCGGGAGAGCGGACTTGGTGGCTGTGGTGGACGCGGTCGGCGGTTGCGCGCCGGTGATCGCGTCCACCAGGCCGCCCTGTCCGCCGAGCACCGCGAGGGCGTAGGCGCGGGTGGCCACGTCGACACCCGTCACGGGCCGGACCCAGGCGGCGCCCGCACAGGCCGGGTCCTTGACCCGGTTCTGCTTCAGCCAGGCGTTGTAGCCGGCCGCCCAGCCGTTCATCAGGTCCTTGACGGCCTTGCTCGGGCCCTGCGGCTCCGGCTGGGCGATCAACCGCTCGACCGTGCCGTTGTCCCGCACTCCACGGAAGTACAGGTCGCTGGAGAGGTTGTCGGAGGCGTCGGAGAGCGAGAAGTCGGTCTCGGCGTCGGGCCCGAACCAGCGAGAGCGGTCGCCGCGCAGGGTCACGAAACCGTCGGCGAGCACACACACCTGGTCGGCGGCCTGCGCCCAGCCACTTCCGAAGCCGAGGTTCGCGTAGTCCTTCGCGACGATGTGCGGGATGCCGTACTCGGTGTAGCGGATCACGGCGGACAGACCGCCGTGGGAGGGATGTTGCTGTGACGCCTGCGATGCCTGTGACGGCCCGCTCTGCGCCGTGGCGGCGGGCAGTGCTGTGGTGGCGGTGAGTAATGCGGCGGCCGTGACGACGAGCCGTCTCAAACGGGTGCGCATCGTGTCTCCCAACGTCATTGAGGGAAGAAGCGGTTGAGCGTACCAACGGGTATGTTCCCTGACCCCCTCCGGTGCTTGACCTTGTTCGGTGCCGGAACGAGGATCATGAGCTATGACGCAGCAATACGGGAGCACGGTTGACGGGGTGCTGCGGCGCAGCGCCCAGCGCGTTCCGGCGCGGACGGCGGTCGAGTACCGCGAGCGTGTCTGGACCTACGAGGAACTCGACGAGGCCGTCTCCCGTGCGGCGGGCGTTCTGCGTGCCGAGGGCCTGGCCCCCGGCGACCGGGTCGGTGCCTACGGCCACAACTCGGACGCCTACCTGATCGCCTTCCTCGCCTGCGCCCGCGCCGGACTCGTGCACGTCCCCGTCAACCAGAACCTGACCGGCGACGACCTCACCTACATCGTGGACCAGTCCGGCAGCACCCTGGTCCTGGCGGACCCGGACCTCGCCGACCGACTCCCCGACGGCGTAAGGACCCTGCCGCTGCGCGACGCCGACGACTCCCTGCTCGCCCGGCTGGCCGACACCGCGCCCTACGACGGTCCCGAGTCACGCACCGAGGACCTGGTGCAACTGCTGTACACGTCCGGGACCACCGCGCTGCCCAAGGGCGCGAAGATGACCCACCGCTCCCTGGTGCACGAGTACCTGAGCGCGATCGCCGCCCTCGACCTGAGCCCCGGCGACCGGCCCGTGCACGCATTGCCCCTCTACCACTCCGCGCAGATGCACGTGTTCCTGCTGCCGTATCTCGCGGTCGGCGCCCCGAACGTCATCCTTGACGCACCGGACGGCGACGCGATCCTCGACCTCGTCGAGGCCGGCCGGGCGGACAGCCTGTTCGCGCCCCCGACCGTGTGGATCGGCCTCGCCAACCGACCCGACTTCGCGACCCGCGACCTGAGCGGACTGCGCAAGGCGTACTACGGGGCGTCGATCATGCCGGTCCCCGTCCTGGAGCGGCTGCGCGAGCGACTCCCGAAACTCGCCTTCTACAACTGCTTCGGCCAGAGCGAGATCGGCCCCCTCTCCATGGTTCTCGGGCCCTACGAGCACAAGGGCCGGCTGGACTCCTGCGGGCGCCCAGTGCTGTTCGTGGACGCGCGGGTGGTCGACGAGGACGGCGAGGAAGTGGCCGACGGCACGGCCGGTGAGGTCGTCTACCGGTCCCCGCAACTGTGCGAGGGCTACTGGGACAAGCCCGAGGAGACGGCCGCCGCCTTCCGTGACGGCTGGTTCCACTCCGGTGACCTGGCCGTCCGGGATGCCGACGGCTTCTACACAGTGGTCGACCGGGTGAAGGACGTCATCAACTCCGGTGGCGTGCTCATCGCCTCACGCCAGGTCGAGGACGCCCTGTACACCCACGAGGCGGTCGCCGAGGTGGCTGTCGTCGGTCTTCCCGACGAGCGCTGGATCGAGGCGGTCACGGCGGTCGTCGTGGCGCGCGGCGAGGTGACGGAGGCCGAACTCATCGCCCACGCCCGCGAGGAGCTCGCCCACTTCAAGGCACCGAAGAGGGTCCTGTTCGTGGACGAGCTGCCGCGCAACGCGAGCGGCAAGATCCTCAAGCGGGAGCTGAGGGACCGGTTCGCGGGTTCCTGACCGTCAGTTCTCGTCGTCGGCGGCGGTGAAGGTGGTCTCCGAGGTACTGATCGTCCCGGCAGTGCGCCCAGGGGCGGTCTGGAACTGCCAGTAGAGGTTGGTGTGCGAGATCACCTCGGCCGGCGTCGGAGCGCCGTACTTCGTGAGGTCCTCCGTCGTGTGGGCGTCACCGACGAGTGTCACGTCGTATCCGCGAACGATGCCGCCGTGCAGGGTCGAGCGGATGCACGCGTCGGTCTGGGCGCCCGTGACGACCAGTCGGCCGACCCCGCGCTCGGCGAGGACGTCCTCCAGTTCGGTGGCCTCGAAGGAGTCACCGTACTTCTTGTGGACGAGGGGCTCGGTGTCGCGGCGGACCAGTTCCGGCACGTACTCCCAGCTTTCGCTGCCCGTCTTCAGCTCGTCGCTCGAGTGCTGCACCCAGACCACGGGAACGTCCTCCGCGCGAGCCTTGTCGACGAGGGCGTTGATGTTCGCGATCACCTCGTCGCGGTTGTGGGAGCTGTCCACCACGCCGTTCTGGACGTCGATGACGAGCAGCGCGCTGTTCGGGCGGTCGGGCAGAGTTGTCATGGGAACCTCTTCGTCTCCTCGGCGCGGATGCTGATCTCGCCACCCACACTAGAACCGACCACTGACAACGGCACCTGACCTGGCATTTTCCCCGCAGTCAGGTCTCAGCGCGACCTGAGGTCCACCACCTGCCTGATCTTTCCCACCGACCGCCCCAGTGACCGGGGCTCGACGATCTCCACAGCCGCCGAGACCCCGATACCGTCCTTCACCACGGTCGCGACGGCGTGGGCCGCCGCGTCCCGGGTCTCGGGGGGTGGCGCCGGGGCGGGCCTCGGCGCGGACGGCGCTACTTCTTCTCAGGCCCGTACGCCGTCATGAAGCGGTCCCGGAACTTGTCCATGCTCCACTCCGGGGCGTTGGCCGCGGGCTTGAGTCCGTCCGTCCAGCCCCAGTCGGCCACGCGGTCCAGCACCTTCGGGTCGCGGGCGACGATCGTGACCGGCACGTCCCTGTTGGTGCTTCCCCCTGTGACCGTCGGGACAGGCTGGTGGTCGCCGAGGAAGACAAGGACGGTGTTGTCGTCGCCGTAGCGCTGGACCCACTGGGTCAGGCTGTCCAGGGAGTACTGGATGGCCTTGCGGTACTCGGTCCGCACGCGCGTGGCGCTCTTCCAGACCTCCGTGGGGTTCGTGCCCTCCTTCTTGATCTTGTTGAAGACCGTACCGTCCCCGAGGTCGTTCCAGTCGATCATGTGGGCGATGGGGGACCAGGGGTTGTGGCTGGAGGCCAGGATGATCTCCGCCATGATCGGGTCGCGGTTCTTCTTCCCGTGTTCCAGCTTCTGGAAGGCCTCCAGGCTGAACTGGTCCGGCACCGGCGTCCAGCTGAAGTACGGGCCCTGATAGCCGAGGTGCGTGGAGTCGTAGATGTTGTCGAGGCCGAAGTACTTGCCCTCGGGCCAGGACTTCCGGACGCCGGGGACGATGCCGACCGTGCGCCAGGCGCCGGTCTTCTGGAAGTAGCTGGTGAGGGTGGCGCGGTCACTGGTGGTCACGGTCCGGTACCGCTGCTGGTTCTTGATCCACAGACCGGACAGGAACGTCGTGTGGGCGAGCCAGCTGCCGGCGCCCGTCACCGGTGACGTGAGCCAGCCGCTGCGCGCCGCGAAACCGGCCGACTTGAGCCTGGCGTCGCCCTCCTTGAGCGTCGCGTCGATCTCCGGGGCCATCGCCGGATCGTCGATCGCCACCCGGCCGTAGCTCTCGACGAAGGTGAACAGCACGTCCTTGCCGCGCAACCCGGTCAGCAGCTGGTCGGACGGGGTGTCGGCGAAGGCGTCGACCCTGAGCTGCTTGTCGAAGACCTCGGCGTCCCCGAGGCCGTCACGGACGTACTGCACACGGTTGGAGAGGTACTGGCTGTAGCCCTTGGTGGCGATCGTCACACCGCCTGACTGCACACCCATGGTGAAGCAGACGATCCACGCGGTGCCGAGGGCCAGCGTGCCGCGCACGGCCAGGGGGCGGTGCCGGGCCATCAGGTCGGCCAGCCGCACCACCGCGAGCGCGCTCACCACGAGAACGGCGATCAGCAGGACGGTCACGCCGATCACCGCGAGCACCTCGCCCGAGCGACCGAGCGAGTCCTTCAGGAAGTCCGCCGCGTCGTTCAGCAGGACCCAGTCGAAGACCAGGTCGAACGGCCGGGCCAGGGTCTGGTAGAAGCCCATGTCGAGACACTTCAGGACGGTGGACAGCCCGAGGAAGGTCCCCAGGACGACGGCCGTGATCCGCCGCGCTTTCGACGGCAGTACGAGCAGCACAGCCGCGAGGAAGATCGCCTCGACCGGCAGCCGGAGGAACGACTCGAAGCTGATCCGGTCGAGGCGGTTGGGCATGAGGAGCACGGCGAGCACCAGCGCACCGGCCAGGACACTCGTGCCCACCCGCACCGTACGTGCGGCGCGCGGGAAACGACGGCGCCAGCCGAACCAGCCTGGGCGGGCGGAGGTGGAGACGGCGCCGCCCGGATCGGGTTCGTCGGCGGACGTGGAACCGGAGGCCGCCGCGTCGGCGGATTCGGCGTTGGCGGAAGCCTCTCGGGGGACGACGGCCTTGTCGGGCGCCTTCCCGTCCCCGGCGTCGTCGGCCGTCCCCTCCACCGAGGGGCGCGAGCCCGGCTCGTCCGCCTCCGGGGTCGTCGTCGGCCCGGTCGCTTCGTCCGTCGTACCGGCCGCTTCCTGGTCCGCCGGGGCGCCGGGTTCGGTGTCGTTCACCGCGGGAGCGGTCGAGGCCTCATCGGCTGTGGTCCCGTCCGGCGCGTCCGGCGCGTCCGCGTCCGTCTCCGGCAGTTGACGAGGGGGCGTGTGGTGCGACACCCGTGGGTCCTTCCGTGCGAAGCCGCTGATGGCACGGCGGACCGGGCCCGCAGGGCGGGGCCGCCAACCTCGCGTACGGCCCTGCGACACCCTCCGTTCAAACCGGGTCAACCGCGCGCACAGAGTACGCCGGTCGTCCCGGCCGGCCCACCGGCGGGTCGCGGCCCCCCGCCTACCGGTCCGCGCCGACCGCCACCTCCTGGGCCCACCGGTAGTCCGCCTTGCCGCTGGGTGAGCGCTGTATCGTCTCGGTGATCACCAGCTGCCGAGGGATCTTGTAACCGGCCAGATGCGTACGGCAGTACGACTGGACGTCCTCCAGCGAGGGCTGTGGCGCCCCTTCCCGCAACTGCACCACCGCCGCCACATGGTTTCCCCACCTCGGGTCCGGGACGCCGGCCACGAGTGCGTCGTACACGTCCGGATGGGACTTGAGCGCCTGCTCGACCTCCTCCGGATACACCTTCTCGCCTCCGGTGTTGATGCACTGAGAGCCCCGGCCGAGGACGGTGACGACACCCTCCTCGTCGACCGTCGCCATGTCGCCGAGCAGCACCCACCGCTCGCCGTCCCTCTCGAAGAAGGTGTCCGCCGTCTTCCGCGGGTCGTTGTAGTAGCCGAGCGGTACGTGGCCGCACTGGGCGATCCGGCCCACCTCGCCCGCGGGCACCGGCTCGTGGGTGGCCTGATCCACCACCTGCGTACGGGAGTTGACGCGGATACGGAAACCGCGCTCAGGGCCCGAGTCCGCGGTCGCCGTACCGTTGAAGCCGGACTCCGACGACCCGAAGTTGTTGAGCAGCATGACGTTCGGGACCAGGGCCTGGAACTCGGCGCGGACCGTCTCCGACATGATCGCGCCGGACGACGAGACGCTGAACAGGGCCGAGCAGTCCGTGCCCTTCATGCGCCCGTTGAGGGCGTCGATCAGCGGACGCAGCATCGCGTCGCCCACCAGGGAGACGCTGGTGACCTTCTCCTTCTCGATCGTGCGGAGCACGTCCTCGGCAGTGAACTTACGGTGGATCACCACCCGTTGGCCGAAGTTGAAGCCGATGAAGGCGGTCAGGGTCGAGGTGCCGTGCATCAGCGGGGGAGTGGGGAAGAAGGTGATCCCCTCGCCGCCGGCCGCGACCCGCTCGGCCAGCTCCTGCGGGGACTTGACCGGCTCGCCGGTGGGGGCGCCACCGCCCAGTCCCGCGAAGAACAGGTCCTCCTGGCGCCACATCACGCCCTTGGGCATGCCGGTGGTGCCGCCGGTGTAGATGATGAACTGGTCGTCGCCCGAACGGGCCGGGAAGCCACGCTCCGGAGACCCGGCGGCCTCGGCCTCGGTGAAGGGCACCACATCCAACTCGGGTGCTCCCGGTGTCGGTTCGCCCACGCGGATCAGATGCCGCAAGGCCGTGGCCTTGGGCTGTGCCGCCGCCACCCGCTCCGTGAACTCCGTGTCGAAGACCAGCGCGGCGAGGTTGGCGTCCCGATAGAGGTACACCAACTCCTCTTCCACATAGCGGTAGTTGACGTTGACCGGCACGATCCGCGCCTTCAGGCAGCCCAGCACCGTCTGCAGGTACTCGACCCCGTTGTAGAGATGCAGGCCCAGATGCTCGCCGGGGCGCATCCCGCTGTCGATCAGATGATGGGCCACCCGGTTGGCGGCGGCGTCCAACTCCGCGTAGGTCAGGCGGCGTTCAGCGCCCGTACCGGGGTGGTCGAGGTACACGAGTGCCGCACGATCCGGCACGACGTCCACGACCGACTCGAACAGGTCGGCAAGGTTGTACTCCACCGCTCCTCCTGACCCTGGGCATCCCTGGCGGTTGTCGGCTCGCCGTCATCAGAGCAAAGGGCGCGGCAACTGTGAAGGGGCGGCGCCGAAGAAATCTGACTACCTGTCAGAAAACCCTTGAAGTGCTTCCTCCGCTCCTGCAACCTGTTCTCGTTCTTTCACCTGTTCTCGTTCTTTCAGAGGGGAGATGGGCGATGGGTGGCACGGAACACCTGACCGTTCGGCGTGAGAACGCCACGCTGGTGCTCACGCTCAATCGGCCGGAAGCCAAGAACGCGCTCTCGCTGCCGATGCTCGTCGGGCTGTACGACGGCTGGGTCGAGGCGGACGAGGACGACGACGTCCGCTCGATCGTGCTCACCGGGGCGGGGGGAGCCTTCTGCGCCGGGATGGACCTGAAGGCCCTGGCCGGGAGCGGTCTGGAGGGGGAGGAGTACCGCCACCGGCTCAAGGCCGACCCTGACCTGCACTGGAAGGCGATGCTGCGCCACCACCGACCCCGCAAACCGGTGATCGCCGCGATCGAGGGGTACTGCGTCGCCGGCGGCACCGAGATCATCCAGGGCACCGACATCCGGGTCGCGGGCGAGTCGGCGACCTTCGGACTCTTCGAGGTCAAGCGCGGCCTCTTCCCGATCGGCGGCTCCACCGTCCGCCTCCAACGGCAGATCCCGCGCACCCACGCCCTGGAGATGCTGCTCACCGCACGCCCGTACAGCGCCCAGGAGGCCGCCGCCATCGGCCTGATCGGACACGTCGTCCCCGACGGATCGGCCCTGGACAAGGCACTGGAGATCGCCGAACGCATCAACGCCTGTGGCCCGCTCGCCGTGGAGGCCGTCAAGGCCTCCGTCTACGAGACCGCTGAACTGACCGAGACCGAAGGCCTGGCCGCCGAACTCAAGCGCGGCTGGCCCGTCTTCGACACCGCCGACGCCAAGGAAGGCACCCGTGCCTTCGCCGAGAAGCGCCCGCCCGTCTACCGGCGAGCCTGACCCCGTGAAGGAGTACCCGGGATGACCACCGAAGTCCTCAAAGCCCCCCTGGTCGTCGAATTCCCCTTCACCCGCTCCCTGGGCCCCGTCCAGAGCGCCTTCCTGACCGGCCTGCGCGAACAGGTCGTCCTCGGTGTCCGCGCCGCCGACGGCCGTATCCTCGTCCCGCCCGTCGAGTACGACCCGGTGACCGCCGACGAGATACGCGACCTCGTGCAGGTCGCCCCCACCGGCACCGTCACCACCTGGGCCTGGAACCATGCCCCGCGCCGCGGCCAGCCCTTGGAGACGCCCTTCGCCTGGGTCCTGGTCCGGCTCGACGGAGCCGACACGGCCCTGCTGCACGCCCTCGACGCCCCCGGCCCCGACGCCGTGCACACCGGCATGCGCGTCCGCGTCCGCTGGGCGGCGGAGCGCTCCGGCGCGATCACGGACATCGCCTGCTTCGAGCCCGACGACAGCGCTGTCGCCAGTGAAGTGGCCGTCCACGACGGGCAGTTCGAGTCCATGGTGACCGGCATCATCGCCGAGGCCCGACTCGACTACACCTACTCGCCCGGCCGCGCCCAGACCGACTACATCAACGCCCTCGCCGACCGACGGATCGTCGGCGAGCGCTGCCCGTCCTGCCGGAAGGTGTACGTCCCCCCGAGGGGCGCCTGTCCCACCTGCGGTGTCGCCACGGCGGAGCAGGTCCAGGTGGGTCCCGGGGGCACGGTCACCACGTACTGCATCGTCAACATCAAGGCGCGCAACCTCGACATCGAAGTGCCCTACGTCTACGCGCACATCGCCCTCGACGGCGCCGACCTCGCCCTGCACGGCCGGATCGGCGGCATCCCCTACGACCAGGTCCGCATGGGGCTGCGGGTGGAGCCGGTCTGGACGGAAGGGGGCCGCTACCCCGACCACTACCGGCCCACCGGCGAACCCGACGCGGACTACGAGACGTTCAAGGAGTCCCTGTGACACGCGATATCGCTGTCGTCGCCTTCGCCCAGACCGATCACCGGCGCACCAGCGACGAGGTCTCCGAAGTCGAGATGCTCATGCCGGTGCTGCACCAGGTACTCGACACGACCGGGCTGAAGACCAGCGACATCGGCTTCACCTGCTCCGGCTCCTCCGACTACCTCGCCGGCCGTGCCTTCTCCTTCACCCTGGCCCTCGACGGCGTGGGCGCCTGGCCGCCGATCTCCGAGTCGCACGTGGAGATGGACGGTGCGTGGGCGCTGTACGAGGCGTGGACCAAACTGCTCACGGGCGACGCCGACACGGCACTCGTGTACGCGTACGGCAAGTCCTCGCCCGGCTCGGTGCGTGACGTGCTGACCCGGCAGCTCGACCCGTACTACGTGGCTCCCCTGTGGCCGGACTCCGTGGCGCTCGCCGCGCTCCAGGCGCAGGCGCTCATCGACGCGGGCGACACCGACGAGCCCGCGCTCGCGGCCGTCGCCGCCCGGAGCCGGGCGGACGCCCGGGGCAACTCCCATGCCCAGCTGCGGGGTTCGGTACCGCACGGGGAGTACGTCGTGCATCCGCTGCGTACCGGAGACTGTCCGCCGATCGGCGACGGGGCCGCCGCCGTGATCCTCGCGGCCGGTGACCGCGCCCGGGAACTGTGCGAGCGGCCCGCCTGGATCCGCGGCATCGACCACCGCATCGAGGCACACTCGCTCGGCGTCCGCGAGCTGACCGACTCGCCGTCGACGCGGCTCGCCGCCGAGAAGGCCGGCGCCTTCGAACGGCCAGTCGACACAGCCGAGTTGCACGCGCCGTTCACCTCCCAGGAGGTGGTCCTCAGGAAGGCACTCCGGCTGGGTGACGACGTCCGGGTGAACCCGTCCGGCGGTGCCCTCGCCGCCAACCCGATCATGGCCGCCGGCCTCATCCGCATCGGCGAGGCCGCCGCTCGTATCCACCGGGGCGAGTCCGACCGGGCCCTCGCCCACGCCACCTCCGGGCCCTGTCTCCAGCAGAACCTGGTCGCCGTACTCGAAGGGGAGCCCCGTCATGCCCAGTGAGCCCGTGGCGGTTGTCGGGATCGGCCAGACCAAACACGTCGCTGCCCGCCGGGACGTGTCCATGGCCGGATTGGTGCGCGAAGCAGCTCAACGGGCCCTCGTGGAAGCCGAGTTGACGTGGGCCGACATAGACGCCGTCGTCATCGGGAAGGCGCCCGACTTCTTCGAGGGCGTCATGATGCCCGAGCTGTATCTCGCCGACGCGCTCGGTGCGGTCGGCAAACCGATGCTGCGCGTGCACACGGCCGGCTCGGTCGGCGGGTCCACGGCCCTCGTCGCCACCAACCTCGTCAGGTCCCGCGTCCACGCCACCGTCCTCACCCTGGCCTACGAGAAACAGTCCGAGTCGAACGCCATGTGGGGACTGTCCCTGCCGATCCCCTTCCAGCAGCCGCTGCTGGCCGGTGCCGGCGGCTTCTTCGCCCCGCACGTGCGCGCGTACATGCGACGCAGCGGCGCCCCCGACACCGTCGGCTCGCTGGTCGCGTACAAGGACCGGCGCAACGCGCTCAAGAACCCGTACGCGCATCTGCACGAGCACGACATCACGCTGGAGAAGGTCCAGGCCTCGCCCATGCTGTGGGATCCGATCCGCTACTCCGAGACCTGCCCCTCCTCCGACGGCGCCGTCGCGATGGTCCTCACCGACCGCGCCGGAGCCGCCCGCGCACCGCGCCCGCCCGCCTGGCTGCACGGCGGCGCGATGCGCAGCGAACCCACGCTCTTCGCGGGCAAGGACGCCGTGTCGCCGAAGGCGGGCCAGGACTGCGCGGCCGACGTGTACCGGCAGGCCGGGATCGCCGACCCGCGCCGGGACATCGACGCCGTCGAGATGTACGTCCCGTTCTCCTGGTACGAACCCATGTGGCTGGAGAACCTCGGCTTCGCCGCCGAGGGCGAGGGCTGGAAACTCACCGAGGCCGGGGTCACCGAACTCGACGGAGACCTGCCCGTCAACATGTCGGGCGGCGTTCTGTCGAGCAATCCGATCGGCGCCTCGGGCATGATCCGCTTCGCGGAAGCAGCCCTTCAGGTGCGCGGGCTGGCCGGAGAACACCAGGTGGACGGCGCCCGCAGGGTTCTCGGGCATGCCTACGGAGGCGGCTCCCAGTTCTTTTCCATGTGGCTCGTCGGCAGCGAACCGCCCACCTCCTGAAGCGTCCCCCTCACGTGGCCTGTCGGCGGCAGGAACCGATGGCTAGGCTGACGGCGGACGACGTAACCGGGAGGAGCACGGACGTGGCCGAGAGCACGATCCAGGAGCACCCGCTCGCGGGCTGGGACAAGCCGGAGCTGGACCTCAGCAATGCCGACTGGCAGTCCAGCAGCAGTGGGCGCGGGGATGTCCAGATCGCTTTTGTCGAGGGGTTCATCGCGATGCGTAACAGTGGCCGCCCGCACAGCCCTTCCCTGATTTTCACGCCCGCGGAATGGGGCGCGTTCGTGTCGGGGGCACGGGGAGGGGAGTTCGACCTGACCTGAGACCGCGTTCCGACCTGAGATCGCGTGACCTTGAGGTGAGCCGCGACAGGGGCTGCCCGGCGAACGCCAGGGCCGCCCCTGCGGTGCTAATGGATGCCTCGGGGATTAGCATTAGCTTCATGCGGGACCTGATCACCAGTGACAACACGAGCGACGCGCGGCTCGCCCTCGACCTCGCCCTCACCGTCCGCCACGACGGCGACGGCGGCATCGCCGACGACCTCACCGACACCGCCGGCCTCACCACCTGGGTACGCGCCCACCGCGACATCATGCCCGGCACGGACGGCTTCGTCGCCGACGAGGCCGCGCTGACCGCCGTACGAGAACTGCGCGCCGCCGTGCGGACCCTCTTCGCCCGCGCGGTGCGGCCCGGGGAACCGAGCCCGGCGGACGCGGCACGGCTGCTGCCCCTGGCCGAGGCGCTGCGCCGGCTCAACGAGGCTGCAGCCCGCACGCCCACCGTCCCCGTGCTCGACTGGGCCGACGACGCCGAACCTGTCGTACGTCACCAGGGCGTACGAGGTGAGGGGGAGGTCGTGGCCGTGCTCGCGCGGGCCGCTGTCGCCTTTCTCGCCGGTGCGGACCGGGAACGGCTGCGGGCCTGCCACGCGCCGCGCTGTGTGCGCTACTTCCTCAAGGAACATCCGCGCCAGGAGTGGTGCAGACCCGCCTGCGGGAACCGGGCCCGCGTCGCCCGCCACCACGAGCGGCACAAGCAGGCGAGCTAGCGGTACCGAATGCTTGTGCGGCGCCCGCGGGACAAGAGGTCCGGCCGAGCCCGTACCATGGCTGTATGTCGTTCCTCCGCCGCCGCAGCGCCACTCCCGCCGGCCCCGACTTCGATGTTCTCGCCATGGATCCGGGCGACTGGCCCGGCAATCTCGGCGCGGGCCTGCTTCCCGCCCCCGATGGCAGCTGCCAGGGCGTGTTCCTGCGCTACGACCTGTTCGGCGGCCGAGGCCCCGCGATGGTCATCGGCAACCTGCCCGAGGGCTCCCCGGCCCGTGACGTCGCCGAGGACGAGGTCCCGTTCGAGGTGGCCCAGCTGCTGGTGGCCCTGGAGAACGAGGAGGAGGTCACCGTCGTCGGCACCGAGGACATGCCGGTGATGCAGGGAGACAACCTCCTGATCGTGCGCCGCCTCAAGCTCTCCGAGAGCCGGATCGCCTGCGTGCAGTTCGACCGCAGCGACAACGTCCTGGTGACCATCGCCGCATGGGACCGTCCGATCACCGACGATCTGTACGCGCTGCTGAAGCCGCTGCCCGCGGAGCTTTTCCAGACGGCCTGAAGTGACGCCCGCGGAGGTGGGGGCCGGTTTCCGCCGCGCGGCGGAAACCGGCCCCCACCTCTGTCGCCGGTGGCTCAGGACAGCGTGAGCCGTACGTCCGCCGCCCGGACGAAGGCCACCCGGTGGCCGAACTGGATCTCGTAGTACTGATCCTTGCCGACCACGACCTGGTGCGAGGCCGTGTCGAATTCGACCGCGTAGTAGTACTCGCCCGGCACCTTCTCCCCGGCCACGTACTTCTGGCCCGCGGGCAGCTTGTACGGCAGCGGCGAGACCGCCTGGGCGGGCACGTCCGCCGGATAGGCGGAGGCCTCCGGGTACGCCCTCCCGTACACCGGGATCTCCGTCAGACCGTCCTTCGGTGTCACGACCGCGCCGACGGTACTCACCGCCGTCGGGTTCGTGGCCGGATTCTGGAACCAGGCCTTCTGGCCCAGGTACCAGATCGCCGTCCAGTCGCCCCTGCGCTCGGCTACGGCGTACTGCTGGCCGGTGGACACCCGCGACCCGACGTCGTTGACGCCGATCGACGAGGTGCCGTCGCCCGAGGGATGCGTCCCGATGTCCTTGACCAGCGCCGACGCGATGTCCGGCTGAGAGTACAGCCGCACCTCGCTCGACCCGTGCGCCGCGCACGCCTGGCCTGCCGTGACACAGCCCGTGTACGTCGGCCGGTTCGACGCGTAGTCCGGCCGGATCGTCACCACCGAGCTGTCGCCCCGTACGTGCCCCGTGCGCTCGAAGGGGCGGCCCAGCAGCGTGAAGTAGTGCCGCCAGTCCCAGTACGGGCCCGGGTCGGTGTGCATGCCGGAAACCGAGGAGCTGGTCGGACCGGGCACGGTGTCGTGGCCGAGGATGTGCTGCCGGTCCAGCGGGATGCCGTACTTGGCCGCCAGGTACTTCACCAGCCGGGCGGACGTCCGATACATCGCCTCCGTGTACCAGGCGTCCGGGTTCGCGAGGAACCCCTCGTGCTCCAGCCCGACCGACTTGGCGTTGACGTACCAGTTGCCCGCGTGCCAGGCCACGTCCTTCGCCTTCACGTGCTGCGCGATGTGCCCGTCCGTGGAGCGCAGCGTGTAGTTCCAGGACACGTACGTCGGGTCCTGGACCATGTTCAGTACGCCTTCCCAGGCGCCCTCGGTGTCATGGACGACGATGTACCGGATGCTCTGGGCGGCCGGCCGGTTGCCCAGGTCGTGGTTGCCGTAGTGGCCCTCGCCGAACTCCTCGTACGGCGCCGGAATCCACTCGCAGGACACCGTCACCGGGCACTCGGTGCCCGCCGCGGACCCCTTCCGCAGTCCGGTCCGCTTCAACTGAGCAGTGTCGGGGGCCAGTTCGGGGCGCGCGGAGAGGGCGACCCGCTGTCCCTCGTCGGTCGTGCGCTCCTCGCCGGTGCGCAGTACGTCGTACACGTCAGCGGCGTACGCCGCCGCCGTCGCGGTGTCGTCGGCGCCCGAGAAGCGGGCGACCGCCCCGTACCAGTCCGCCGGGTCGGCGCTCGGCGGCTCGGCCAGGTCCCGCTGGGCGGCGGCCAACAGTGCGGCGCCGCCTGCCACGTTGGCGGCGGGGTCGGTGCGGAGCCGCTGAGCGGGCAGGCCGGTCAGCTCGGCCGCCTTTGTCAACGTCCGCAGACGGGACGGGAGTTCGGCCTGGGTCGGTACCTCGGCGGTGGGGTGCAGGGCCGGACGCGAACTGTCGCCGCGCGCGTCCTCCGCGCCCTCGCTGTGGTGCGGGGCGTCGGCGAGGGCGGTACGGGCGTCCGTGAGGTGCATCGGGCCGTAGCCGCCGGTGACGCTGGGCGCCCCGGCATGTGTGTCCCAGCGGGACTGGAGGTAGGAGACGGCGAGCAGAAGGCTCTGCGGCACGTGGTACTCGTCCGCCGCTGCGGCGAAGGCGCGCTGCAGCCGGGTGGCCGAGGCGCCGCTGTCGGCGGGGGCCGCGCCGAGCAACGGCAGCAGCAGGGCCGCCGAGGCGAGCGCACCGGTGGCCCTGCGCAGGCGTCTGTGTCCGGGATCGGCGGAGCGGGTGGGGTCGGTGGCAGGTCCTCGCAAGGCGGCCTCCAGAGTCGGACGGGCGTGGGGGGCGTGCGGGGCCGGAACACACATCGGTGGGTCGGCTGCCCGACGATCCGTCAATCATGCCCAGAGACCGGAGATTTCCCACGTCACCAGGGATGCGGGACGTGTCGTGGCGACCCTTTTCCGGACGTGGCGAAGGCCCGCGATGCGCCGCTGTCCAGGCGCATCGCGGGCCCACGTTCCCCGTCAGCGAGTGCCGACCGCCGCGCGCACGGCCCGGCGGGCCAGCTGGCAGTCGTCGTGCAGCCGCCTCAACAGCAGCCGCTGTTCCTCACCGGACGGCGCGGTACCCGGCTGGGCCGGTCCGGGTGCCGCCTCGTGCATCGAACGCTGCACGGCCAGTTCGTACGTACGGATCTCGCGCGTCAGTACCAGCATCAGGTTCACCAGGAAGGCGTCCCGTGCCGTCGGTCCCGCCGCCTGCGCGAGCTGGCTGATCTGCCGCCGGGCCACCGGCGCGTCACCGAGGACCGCCCACAGCGTCGCCAGGTCGTACCCAGGCAGATACCAGCCCGCGTGCTCCCAGTCCACCAGCACTGGACCGGCCGGTGAGAGGAGGATGTTGGACAGGAGTGCGTCGCCGTGGCAGAACTGGCCCATTCCCTGGCGGCCCGCCGAGTGCGCGATGCCGTGCACCAGCTTCTGGAGGTCGCCCATGTCCCGGTCGGTGAGCAGCCCCAGCTCGTGGAACCGGGAGATACGTGCCGCGTAGTCCAGCGGGGCGTCGAACGTGCCGGCCGGTGGACGCCAGGCGTTGAGCCGGCAGATCGCGCTGAGCGCCGCCCTGATGTCCGCGCGCGGGGGCGCCTCGGCCGGATGCCTCTGCAGGGCCGCGACCCGGCCCGGCATCCGCTCGATGACCAGGGTGCAGTTGTCCGGGTCCGCCGCGATCAGCCGGGGCACCCGCACCGGCGGGCGGTGCCGCACGAACGAGCGGTATGCGGCTATCTCGTGCCGGATACGCTCGGCCCACGCGGGGGAGTGGTCCAGTAAACACTTCGCGACGGCCGTGCTGCGTCCTGTCGTCCCGACCAGGAGCACGGAGCGTCCGCTGCGGCGCAGTACCTGTACCGGGGTGAACTCCGGGCAGATCCGGTGCACCGAGGCGATGGCCGTGCGCAGTTGGGCGCCCTGGGGTCCGGACAGGTCGAGTCTGCCGCTGAGCGGCGGGGTGCCGATCCCCGGCAGCCGTCGTGCCCGGCCGGCACCGGCACCGAGTACGGGAGCCCCCGGACGTGCGGGGTCGAGATAGGGGCCGCTGCCGCCCGGGCGGGGGTGCAGGAGCCGTGGAGGGGCGGACACGGAGGACGATGCTGCGTACATGGGAGAAACAGATCCCTTCGTGTGCCGACGGCGGTCGTGCGCTACCCGGCCCGGCCTCCCAGGTGCACCCTGGGGAGTGTTCCTCGGTGACCGGGTCGGGGTGGCGCGTTCCTACCTGACACCCGTCGACCAGTGGCACACCATCTGGCGAACCCTGGCGAACCCTGGCGAATAGTCGCTCAGCAACTGACAGACGGTTACTGTCAACTCAGCCGAGAACCTGGGGGCTTGACGTGAGCGGACAACCCAACACTCGTCTGACGGACCTGTTCGGCCTGGCCGGCTGGTCCAAGGGCGAACTCGCGCGGCTGGTCAACCGGCAGGCGGCGGCCATGGGCCACCCTCAGCTGGCGACCGACACCTCGCGGGTGCGGCGGTGGATCGACATGGGAGAGATCCCGCGAGATCCGGTGCCACGCGTACTGGCTGCACTGTTCACCGAGCGTCTCGGCCGTGTCGTGACCATAGAGGACTTAGGTCTGGTCCGGCACGGGCGTGTGGGGAAACGGCCGGGCGCCGGGAGTGCTGAAGCTCCCGACGGCGTGCCGTGGGCGCCCGAACGGACTGCCGCGGTCCTCACCGAATTCACGGGAATGGACCTCATGCTCAACCGACGCGGCTTGGTGGGTGCGGGCGTCGCGCTCACCGCAGGCTCCGCACTCAGCAGTGCCATGCACGACTGGCTGCACACCGACCCGACTCTCTCCGCCGACGCACCCGACCTCGACGATCCCCTGCACGCCGACCCCGCCGGTTTCGACCGGTACGAGTCCGCGCCCATCGGGTGGCAGGAGATCGAGGAACTGGAACGCGCCGTCGAGGTGTTCCGGGCCTGGGACGCCGCCCGCGGTGGCGGGCTCCAGCGCAAGGCAGTGGTGGGTCAGCTCAACGAGGTGGGCGGCATGCTCGCCTACCGACATCCCGACCCCCTTCAGCGGCGCCTGTGGGGCGTCGCCGCCAACCTCGCCGTCCTCGCCGGCTGGATGTCGCACGACGTCGGCCTGGAACCCACGGCCCAGAAGTACTTCGTCATCGCCGCCCACGCGGCCCGGGAGGCCGGCGACCGGCCGCGTGCCGGGGAGGCGCTCTCCCGGGCGGCTCGCCAGATGGTGCACCTGGGCCGGCCCGACGACGCGCTGGACCTCATGAAGCTCGCCAACTCCGGCTCGGGCGAGGAGACTCTGCCCCGCACCCAGGCCATGCTGTACACCGTCGAGGCCTGGGCGCAGGCGTCCATGGGGCGCGGGCAGGCGATGCGCCGCACCCTCGGGCAGGCGGAGGACCTCTTCGTCTCCGACAAGGGTGATGTGCCGCCGCCCAGCTGGATGCAGATGTTCAAGGCGGAGGACCTGTACGGCATGCAGGCGCTGGCCTACCGCACCCTGGCCGAGCACGAACCGGCTGCGGCGGTGCAGGCCCAGTACTACGCCGAGAAGGCCCTGGAACTGAGGGTCGACGGCCGCCAGCGGTCGAAGATCTTCGACTTCCTGTCCATGGCCTCCGCCTGCTTCATCGCGGACGACCCCGAACAGGCCGCCGGATACGCGCGGTTGGCCCTGGTGTCGATGGGCTCGAACTCCTCCCACCGCACCTGGGACCGGCTGCGCGAGATGTACCGGCTCACCGCCGAGTACTCCAGCTATCCGAAGATCAACGAACTTCGTGAGGAGATCAAACTGTCGCTGCCGAAGCAGGTGCGAAGGAGCGCCACCAACACGCGGGTATAGGACGCCTGCGGGGCCTCGGCCTACTACTACGGAGCCTTCGCTCTGACTGCTACGGGGCCACCCTGGCGATCAGTACGCAGGCGTCGTCCTCACGCTCGGTCTCGCCGAACTCCTCCACCACCGCCCGTACACACTCCTGCGCGGTCCGCGCCTCGCCGAAGCGCGGGGCCAGTTCGAGCAGGCGGTGCGCGGCGGCGGTGCCTTCCCGGCGTCCGGGCACCAGTCCGTCGGTGTGCAGGAGGAGCACATCGCCGGGTTCGAGGGTCTCCTCGGCCTGTCCGTAGACGGCGCCCGAGGTCGCGCCGAGGAGGACGCCGTCCGGTGGGTTCAGCATGCGCCCCGTCCCGTCGCGGAACAGCAGCGGGGCGGGGTGGCCTGCCTGGGCCCAGGTGAGGGTGCGGGACTCGGGCCGGTAGCGGCAGCAGACCGCGCTGCCCAGGGCCGGCTGGACGGACGCGTCGAGTAACTGGTTGAGCCAGGTCATGAGTTGACCCGGCTGGGTGCCCGCGACGGCCATCCCGCGCAGCGCGCCCAGCAGCATCGCCATGCCCGAGGTCACGGTCACCCCGTGGCCGGTGAGGTCGCCGACACTCAGCAGCGTGTCGCCGTCGGACAGTTCGAGCGCGTCGTACCAGTCGCCGCCGATCAGCGCGCTCGTCGAGGAGGGGAGGTAGTGCGCGGCCAGATCGAGAGCCTGCGGTCCCTGGTGCGGGAGCCGCAGGGAGCCGCGCCACGGCGGCAGCACGGCCTCCTGCAGCTCGACCGCGAGCCGGTGCTCGGACTGCGCGTGGTGCCGGTGGCGCTGCAACGAGTCACGGGTCTCGCTCACCGTCCGCTGGCTGCGCCGCAGTTCGCTGACGTCCCGCAGCACGGCCCACATCGAGGCGGTGCTGCCGTCGGCGTCGAGCACGGGCTCGCCCATCATGTGCACGGTCCGTACGCCGCCGTCGGGCCGCAGGATGCGGAACTCACCGTCGATGGGCTTGGCGTCGATGAGACAGTCCGTGACCATCGCGGTGAGCCTCGGCCGGTCGTCGTCGAGGACCAGGGAGGGCAGTTCGTCGAGAGTGAGCGGGTCCGCGGCAGGGTCCCGGCCGAGGATCTGGAACAGCTCACCGGACCAACTGGCCTCGTCGGTGAGGAGATTCCACTCCGCGCTGCCGACCCGGCTGAGGAGCGAGTCGCGCCGGGGAGCGGTCGGCGCGGCACGGACGACAGGGACCGCCTCGGAGGCGTCGGGAGTCTCGGGAAGGCGCTGCGGGCCGTCCCGCAACTGGGCCAGGTGTTCGTCGAGGTCACTGAGCTGATGCAGTGCCAGGTCGTACAGAGCGCGCTGCCAGCGTCCCTGCGGGTCCGATCCGTCAGCAGGTGTGTCCCGTCGTACGGCGTCCACGTCACCTTTGAGCTGTCGGGTCTGCGTTATGAGCGCGTCGACCGAGCCGCGCGAGGGCGGCTGGGCGGCTGGACGGTCCGCGGAGAGATGGGGCGGCATGACGCACTCCGATGAAGAGACGGTTCGACCAAGGCTTACGGAAGGACCGGTTACGACTGTTGCACAGCCCGCGACGCCCTGTAAGGGATTTGGCAACACACGAGACGGTGGTGCTTCTGGCATATGCCACAGTCTTCTTGGACGGTTTTCCTGATGTGAAAGCGGTACGCGTCCGGCGTGTCGAGTCGTAGACGGGGTACGCGATCTGGTGGAGCGATGGAGCTGAGTGCCAACTCATTCAAGCGCGTGTTCGACGGTCTTTTGTGCGATGCGTGGCGATGTGTTGCCGGGGCGCATCGTCAGGTTGCCCCCGAATCGCCCAGCGGTTCGTGATCCCTGCGGAAAACCGTGCACGTTAGTGATGCAGCTCACATTATTAGCTACGGATTCCGCGTAATCGGAGAGGCCATTTCGGGGTCGTAACACCACGTCGGCACAACGCGTCGGCATCACCATCGTCGGCCCGAACCGGAGCGGAGACTGCCATGGATGTCACCCTCGAACAGCCTGCGCGTGCACGCCTGATCGCCTCGGAGGAGCAGGAGCTCCCCGTCCACGCCACGCTCCGCTACGCCTCGACGGATCCGCTGGCCGTGCACATCGACTTCCCGGCCGAGGTCGCCCTGGACGGTGAGGGGGTGAGCTGGACCTTCGCCCGCAGCCTGCTGGAGGAAGGGGTACGGCGGCCCGCCGGGGGCGGTGACGTCCACATCTGGCCGTGCGGCCCCGCACACACGGTCCTGGAACTCCACTCACCGCACGGACTGGCCCTGCTCCAGTTCGGCACGCCGGCCCTGCGCCGATTCCTGCTCCGTACGTTCGCCGTAGTGGCGGCCGGGAAAGAGGATCTCGGCGACGCCGTCGACCGCGGCCTGGCCGACCTGCTCGGCGCCCCTTCGGGAGGAAGCGAGGGCAGGGAGCAGTGAGGGCGGGAAGGGCACTTTCCGGGGGCGTGAGGGTCGGTGACGCGGCGGTCAGTAGCGCAGCACGCCGGCGATCCCCGTCGCCTCGGTGAGCGTCCCGTCCGGTACGAAGCGGACCTCCGCCCCGGTGCTCAGGCACCGCTCCACGATGTCGTCCACGATGTCCTCGCGGGCGTCGAGGTCACCGCTCCCGGCGGGCACGAGATGGTCGCCGCCGTCGTCCCGCACCGTCACGCGGTAGTTCTCCTCGACGGCGAGCAGCCGGATGCGTCCCTCGGCGGCGCTCTGCCACACCTCGTCCACGCCGGCGGTGAACTCCCGTCGGCCACGCGCGGTTTCGAGGTCCTTGTGGACCGCGTCGGCCTGCGCCCGCTGCCGGTCCATGACCAGGGGGCGGACGGCCTGCCACACCGTCTCGCCACGGGCGTGCCCGAGGCCGCCGTGCGGGACGTGCGTAGCGTCCCTGACGGCGGTACCGACCTCGGCGAGAGCGGCCAGGGACGCCGGTTCGCCGGTCACGTACAGCGGGCGCGGGTGCGAGCGCAGTACGCCGCCCATCGCGAGGTCCGCGTCGCGCAGGAACCGGCGCGTGTGCTCGTCCCGGAAGGTGCTCGGCAGATCACCGACGCGCTCCTTGCGCTCGGCGTCCGGGTCCTCCAGGCTCCGGCTCAGCGGAAAACCGCCGGTGTTCTCCTCGACGACACGGTCCGTGCGGCCGTTCCACAGCGAGACACGGTCGGCGGCCACCGCCAACACCCAGAACGCTTGTTCGGCGGCCTGTGCGGAGACCAGGTTCCGGGTCAGGAAGGTGTCGGAGAGCACCACCCGCTCGGGCACCGGCCGACCCAGGGACCACACCTGATGCTCTCCGGGCGCCGCGAAGATCACCAGGCCGTCCGCGGCGTGCGCCAGGTCCACCTCGGCGAGGGCCCGGTCGAGCTGGCCGGCGACGTCGACGCGCCGCTCGCGGGTGACGGCCGGATCGGCCTCCAGCCGCTTCTTGGCCTCGGCCACGGCGTTGCGCAGCCGGACCGGATCCTGTGCGTTGTCGGGTTCGCGGCGGTGTGTCGGCGTCAGCACGGAGACCGCGGGGTAGGGACGCGGGCGCCGCAGTTCGGTGAGCGTGGCAGGACTGAGGGCTTGCTCCATATGTGCACCATAGGTCGGATTCCGGCGTCAGGCATTCGGAGTAACGGAGGCGCGCGGGCACTGTGGAACGCAGCAGGTTATGCCCGGCACCCGGATGAGGCCCTCAGTCGTCGCCGTCCGCGCCGCAGGAGCTGCCGTCGGGCGGGAGGGAGCCGTACAGCAGGAACGCGTCGACCGTCCGGTGCACGCACTTCGAGGACGCGTACCCGGTATGCCCCTCGCCCTTGTTGTCGAGGACGACTGCCGACGGGCCCAGCCGCTCGGCCGTCTCCGTGGTCCAGCGGTACGGAGTGGCCGGATCGCCGCGCGTGCCCACCAGGAGCATCTTCGGCGTGTCGACGTCCCGTACCCGCGTGCGGATGAAGTCGGTGCCCCTGGGACGGCCGTAGCACGTCAGGACCTCGGTGAGGCGGTAGCGGCCGAACACCGGGGAGGCCTTCTCGTACGCGGCACGCAGGGCGGTGAAATCCTTGGTGATCCGGGCCGCGCTGGGGCGGTCGGGGTCGTCCGCACAGTTGACCGCCATCAGCGCGGCGGGAAGGTTGTCGACGGGCACCTCCACCTCGTCGACGAGCCCGCCGTCGTCGGAGTCCGGGGAGGGGCTCTGTCGCACGGGGCCCGGTCGTACGGTGCTCTGTCCCGGCAGGGCGGGGACGGCGGCGCCTCCGCCGCCGAACCCCATGACCCCTCGTGCGTCGCCGTCCTCGACCAATGAGGCGAGAGCCCGCTCCAGGGGTGACCACATCCGCCTGCTGTAGAGCCCCTGGCCGATGGCGCCCACGAGGTCCTGGCCGGAGAAGCGGTCGCCGTAGCCGGTCGGCACCGGGTCCTGGTCGAGCGACTCGACCAGGTCGACTACGCGTCGGCGGGCGATGCGGGCGTCCTGGCCGAACGGGCAGGCGATGTCGGTCACGCACCAGTTGAGGAATCCGTCCAGCGCGGTCTGCTGCCCGGCCGCGCCCGCGAGACCCTGCTCGGCGAGCGACTCGGTGAGGGTGTCGACGCCGTCCAGGACGAACCGGCCCACCTTCTTGGGGAATTGGGCCGCGTAGACCGCGCCCAGCCGGGTCCCGTACGAGAATCCGAGGTAGTTGAGCCTCTTGTCGCCGAGGGCCTGACGCATCACGTCGAGGTCGCGGGAGGCGTCGACGGTGCCGATGTGACGCAGGACGGGCCCGGAGTGCCGCACACAGGCCTGGGCCGCCCTGCGCAGTTGTTCGAGGACGGCACCCGGATCGTCCGCGGCCTCGGCGCCGGTCACCTCGGCGTCCGCGTCCGTGCCCTCGCCGCAGCTGACGGGGGAGGACCTGCCGACGCCGCGCGGGTCGAAGGTGACGACGTCGTAGCCGTTCGTCAGGCCCATGAAGTCCTTGCCGTCATAGGCGAGTTGACTTACCCCCGCGCCGCCGGGCCCGCCGAAGTTCAGCAGCACGGAACCCCGGGACCTCCCGGTCGCCCGGTAGCGGGCCATCGCCAGGTCGAGTGTGCCGTCGCCGGGCTCGGCGTAGTCGAGCGGCACGGTGACCTTGCCGCACTGGAGGTCGTCCGTGGGCACGTCGTCCATCGCCACCTCGTCGGCGCAGTCCGACCACTTGATCTTCTGGTGGTAGAAGCGTGACAGGCCGGGTTCGTCGTCCGCCGCGGCCACCGTCGGCGCAACCGTTCCCAGCAGGGCGAGGGTCGCGGCCGAGGCGAGCACCCGGCGTCGATACGCGGACCGCATGAATGCCTCCAGGGGCGGGCCCGGCTGCGGACCGGGACGGCGCCCTCGAACACGATAAGCGGGCCCACAGAGCCTCGCCTCCCGGCGGGCGGACCCGCCTGCGGGCTGCGGCGTCGGGTGGTCACGGCCCCGTCCGGATCCATGGTCGGATGAGGCCGCGTCCCCCCACTGAACGGAACGGAGCACATCCATGACCTCCTCCGCCGGCCCCCTTTCCCCGGCCCCCGACGACCTCGTCGTCACCCGGGCCACGCCCGAGGACTGGCCGGTGGTCATCGGATGGGCGGCCGACGAGGGCTGGAACCCGGGGCTGTCGGACACCGCCGGGTTCTTCGCCCAGGACCCCGAGGGCTTCTTCGTCGGCAGGGTCGGCGGGCAGCCGGTCTCCGCGATCTCGGTCGTCAACTACGGGGACGCGTACGCCTTTCTGGGTTTCTATCTCGTCCGTCCCGATCTGCGCGGACGCGGCTACGGGATCACCACCTGGAAGACCGCCCTGGCCCACGCCGGAAGCCGTACCGTCGGCCTTGACGGAGTGGTCGCCCAGCAGTACAACTACCGCCGCTCAGGCTTCGAACCCGCCTACCGCACCGTCCGGTTCACCGGTACCGCCCCGGCCGCCGACACCCCGGCACAGGTGCGTCCGGTGCGGCGCGAGGACCTGGCGGCGATCACGGCGTACGACGCCCTGTGCAACCCCGCCGACCGGCCCCGCTTCCTGGCGTACTGGCTGACGGCCCCAGGCCATCGGGCCTTCGTGAGCGAAAGTGGCCCCGGGGGCGGCCTCGCGAGCCGTGCCGTCACCGGCTACGGAGTCGTCCGCCCCGGCCGGGACGCGCACCGCATCGGCCCGCTGTTCGCCGACACCGCCGACGACGCCCGGGCGCTGTTCGCTGCCCTGACCGCCGACTTGGCCGGGACGGAGGTCGCGATCGACGTCCCCGAGCCGAACGCGGCTGCCGTCACGATGATGGAGGAAGCGGGCTTCACACCGTCCTTCGAGACGGCACGCATGTACACCGGCCCCGTACGGGAGTTCGCGCGGGAGCGGATCTTCGGGGTGACCACGCTCGAACTCGGGTAGGGGCGAACGTCGGCGCAGATCAACCCTGTTGGAGTGCGGGGCACGGGCCGGACGGCACCGCGGCGGCGCCGAACGGTACTTCGCATGTGCGAATGGGATGGAGGGTGACGTATTGCGGGCGCCAATACCGTTGCGCTTGCCGCATGGGGATGCTGGAGTAACGGCATGGATCATGTAGGAGTGCTCGCCCTTTACGACCGGGACATGCGCGAAGGGGCGCAGCCCGACGGGCCAGGCGCCCGGATCGAACGGGTGGGCGGGGTGGTGCGTCAGGTCGCCGACGCCCAGGGGTGGAACGGGGTCGTCTGGTCCGACCTCGACGCGTCGCGCGCCGACGAGGCGATCGCCGAGCAGATCCGCCACTACAGCGACCTCGGGCGGACGTTCGAGTGGAAGCTCTACGGCCACGACCTCCCCGTCGACCTGGGGCAACGGCTGCGGACGGCGGGGTTCACGCCCGAACCCGAGGAGACCCTGATGATCGGCGAGGTCGCCGGTCTGACCTTCGACACCGAGCCGCCCGAGGGAATCCGCCTCGTCCCGGTGACCGACCGGGCCGGCGTCGAGCTCGTGGCGGACGTGCACGAGAAGGCGTTCGGCACCGACAGCTCCCGGATGCGGCACCAGCTGCTCGCCCGGCTCACCGACGACCCGGACACGGTCACGGCCGTCGTGGCGCTGGCCGGTGACGAACCGGTGAGCGCGGCCCGCATGGAACTCGTCCCCGGTACCCGGTTCGCCGGGCTGTGGGGCGGCGGCACCGTCGAGGCCTGGCGTGGCAAGGGCATCTATCGAGCCCTGGTCGCCCACCGTGCCCGCGATGCCGTGAAGCGCGGCTACCGCTACCTCCAGGTCGACGCCTCCCACCAGAGCAGGCCCGTCCTGGAACGCCTCGGCTTCGAACCGCTCACCACCACGACGCCGTACGTGTACGAGTCCTGACCCGTGGCGGCCGGATCGCCGGGCGCCGCCGGTCTCACAGCCCGAGCTGGTACTCCACCGCCCTGTGCGTGGGCACGTACTCCAGCTCGTCGTTGATGGCGAGCATCGGCGCGTTGCCGGTGGCGGTGTCGGTGAGCAGTCCGGTGAGCCCGGGGTGGTGCCGGCGGGCCCGGCGGATCGACGCGGCCTTCATCCAGCGGCCGAGGCCGTGTCCGCGGTGCTCGGGCAGTACCGCCGTGCCGTAGTGCTGCCCGTCCCCCTGTCCGTCGCCCGGCACCACCAGCTCGGAGAAGCCGACGACCGAACCGTCCGCAGTGTCCAGCGCGGCCACGGTGTGCAGCAGGTCCCCGCGCCCCGCGACCGCCTGGGCAGCCGCCAGGACGCGGTCGACGTCCCACACGACCGTGCCGTAGTCGGTGTCCTCCATCGGCATGTCGTCCATGGCGCGGCGAGAGTCGGCGTAGCTCTGTGCCAGTTCGGGCGGCACGACGCCCTCCCAGGCCGTCAACCGGTAGCCGGAGTGCGGGAGTTCGGCGAGCCGGGTGATCTCCGCGAGGTCCGCGTCGGCGAGTACCAGTCGGGCGTACGTCAGTGCCAGCACCCGGTGAAAACCCCGGTCCGCCAGGAAACGGTCGCCGGAGGAGCCCTCCTCGGCCTGCGCCACGACCGACCGTCGTCCGTCACTCCTGGCCGCGGCGACGGCGGCCTCCAGGAGCCGGGTGCCGATCCCCTGCCGGCGCTCGGCGCGATGTACCGAGATCTCCAGCTCGGCGAGATGCTCCTGACCCTCCCTGGTGAACAGCCGCAGGAAGGCGGAGCCGAGCGGTACGCCGTCCGGCTCGGCGGCCAGCCAGGCGAGCCGCCGGCTCGACGCGCCGGGTTCGGGATCGGTGAGTGCGGTGATGCGCGGGGGCAAGAGGTCTCCGTGACGCAGGGAGGGCGTACCGGGCGTACAGGGCAGTACGTCGGCCGCGCCGTGCCGGGACATGAGTGCGGGCGGCGGCCCGCCGAAGTTAGCTTCGGCGGGCCGCCGCCCGCAACGGGAATTCGGTGCTCCGGGGGCCCGGCCCGGCAGGACGGCCCCGGCCGCTGATGCCGCCCTTGCCTGGTTACCGCCGCCTGCTGCGTGTGCGTCGCGGTGCCTTCGCCCGGTCCAGTGCGGCCACACCGACGGCGGCGAGCCCGATCTGGATGAGCCACTCGACCCAGTCGACGCCGTCCGTGTCGGACACGTCGAGCCCGGCGGCTATCGCCGATCCGATGAGCGCGGCCACGATGCCGACGACGATCGTCCAGAGGATTCCGATGCGCTGGCGACCCGGGATGACGAGCCGCCCCAGGATGCCGATGACGGTGCCGATGATGATGGCGCCGATGATGCTCGAGATCGTCATTTCCGCCCCACTCCGCCGGTGTTGGCTACTTCCCCTCTATTGCCCGCTGGGGCCCGGGACAGTCCGCCGAACGGCGAGCGGACCCGGCCCCTGGAGGGACCGGGCCGCTTGCACCTATGCCCTGGGGGCACTTCTCGCTGTCGCGCCCGCACTCAACAGCCCCAGGAACAGGGCCAGGACGCCGATGATGACGTTGTTCAGCACGACACCCGCATCAGGACTGTCGCCGACGATCCACGGCGAGACGATCATCCAGATGCCCATCGCGCACAGGGCCCCGCTGAGGCCGTACATGCGTTCCGGAGTGTTGGTGAACCCGAGGGCCAGCAGGCCGATCGCGATGCCCATGATCAGGTTGTGGGTCACGAGCGGGGGCTGGCTTGTCGTGTAGTGGAGGATCCAGGGTGATGCCGCGCAGTACAGACCGACGAGGAACACCGGTCCGTCCACGAGCGCCACATCGCGACCGCCGAGCATACGGGCGTACCGCGCCCGCATTTCGGATACATCAGGGTGACTGTGGATGTCACCTCTGGTGTGCGAGACATTGGCCATGACTCGTCTCCTTCGACTGTGCAGGCCTGACCGCTTCTGTTGCGGTATGCGGTGAACGCCGCTTACTCGTATTGTGCTCTTATTTATCCCTTATGGGCAGTGCGGTGATGCTAGGTGACCCACTCTGTACGGTGAGTGTCCCGCCCAGCTCCGCGGCCCGGCGCACGAACACCTCGTGCAGATCGCGCGCGGCCAGGGGTACGGACTCCGCGCGGCGGCGCTGGAGGGTCAGCAGTACCTGAGTGGTGTCGTCCTCCGCGATCGGCCGGTAGGTGAGGATGCCGCGCCGTTCCAGCGGGTCGCCGATCACGCTGAAGTCGGGCAGCACCGTCGCACCGAGTCCCTCCGCGACCATGAGCTTGCCCATCTCGGCACCGTCCGTGGAGTACGCGAAGGCCGCGCCGTGTCCCTCCAGCAGCCGGTGCAGATAGCGGTGCATGACGTATCCGGAGCGCATCGCGATCAGCGGCCCCGCGAGCAGGTCGGCCACCGACACCGCAGACCGGGTGGCGAGGGGACTGTCCGGACGTACGCACACCACGGGCCGTCCGCGCAGCAGTTCGGTGCTCTCGAAGCCGGCGGGTACGTCGTCACCCTCCAGCTGGTTCACGAGCCCGAGGTCGAAACCGCCCTCCGCGAGCCCCCGGTGGATCTCCGCCTGCTGTACGTCCACCACCTCCACCTGCGTCAGCTCGTGCGTCGCGCGGAACTCCCGCACGGCGGGGATGAGCAGCGGCACGGTCGCCGCGTTCACCGTGCCGACGCGCACCATGCGGCTGATGCGGTGCTGTTCGCCCGCGGCGCCCCGCAGCCGGTCCACCGCGTCGAGGACGTCGATGATGTGCGGCAGGAGCTCCCGGCCCTCCGCGCTCATCGTCGCGCCGGACCGTTTCCGCTCCAGCAGGTCGACCCCGAGTTCCCGCTCCAGATTGCGCACGGTCTCGCTCAACGCGGGCTGCGACAGGCGGAGTTCCTCCGCCGCCCGGCGGAGCGAACCGAGCCGGGTGACCGCCGCGATGTATTCCAGCTGTTCAGTACGCACCGCAGCAGAATGCGGGCGTCCGGGCGACCCGTTCAAGGGTTTCCCTGTCACGCCTTCGTGAAATCAGGTGGTCCGGGATACGAGACCGGTCGGGTTTTCCTTGACTGCCGTCTTCGGCGACTGTCACGATCGACGACATGAAGATGCGACTGGACCTCACGCGGCGACGGCACGTCGACCTCGCGCGCGTCTCCAGTGCCTCCTGTTGCCTCGCGGCCTGATCCCCATCCTGATCCGCCGCGACCGTTCCGTTTCCGCAACCGCCTGAGATTTTGCCGGATGTCATTCCGGACGGGAATCGGCGTGCCCGAAAACGCATTCCGCAACAGGAGTTCCGTATGTCCGCAGAGCCCGTGAAATTCGCCTACTGGGTCCCCAACGTCAGTGGCGGACTCGTCACCAGCCGGATCGAGCAGCGCACCGACTGGGGTTACGACTACAACCGCGAACTCGCCGTCCTCGCCGAGAACAACGGCTTCGAGTATGCGCTCAGCCAGGTCCGCTACATGGCCAGCTACGGCGCCGAGTTCCAGCACGAGTCGACCAGCTTCAGCCTCGCCCTGCTCCTCGCCACCCAGCGCCTGAAGGTCATCGCCGCCGTCCACCCCGGCCTCTGGCACCCCGGCGTCCTCGCCAAACTCGGCGCCACGGCCGACCACCTGTCGAACGGGCGCTTCGCCGTGAACGTCGTCAGCGGCTGGTTCAAGGGCGAGTTCACCGCCCTCGGCGAGCCCTGGCTGGAGCACGACGAGCTCCCCCACTTCTCGGCTTCGCTCGAACCGGGAGGGACCCCCATCCGCCGCTCCGAGGAGTTCATCCAGGCCCTCCGCCAGATCTGGACCGAGGACCACACCGAACTCGCCGGTGACTTCTACCGGTTGCGCGACTTCTCTCTCAAGCCCAAGCCCCTCAACACCCCCGAGCGCCCGCACCCCGAGATCTTCCAGGGCGGCAACTCCACCGCCGCCCGCGCCATGGCCGGCCGGGTCTCCGACTGGTACTTCTCCAACGGCAAGGACTTCGACGGAGTCGTCGAGCAGATCAACGACGTACAGGCATCGGCGGGCCAAGCCGGCCGCCGGGCACCGAAGGTCGGCCTCAACGGCTTCCTGATCGCCCGTGACACCGAGGCCGAGGCCCGCGACACGCTCCGCGAGATCGTCGCGAACGCCGACCGGGAGGCCGTCGAGGGATTCGGCGCCGCCGTCAAGCAGGCCGGACAGTCCGCCGGCGACGGCAAAGGCATGTGGCAGGACTCCACCTTCGAGGACCTCGTCCAGTACAACGACGGCTTCCGTACGGGGCTCATCGGCACCCCGGAACAGATCGCCGAGCGGATCGTCGCCTACAAGCGCCTCGGCGTCGACCTGTTCCTCCTCGGTTTCCTGCACTACCACGAGGAGGTCGAGTACTTCGGCCGCCGGGTCCTGCCCCTCGTCCGCGAACTCGAAGCCCAACTCCCGGAGAACGAGCCCGAGTCCGCAGCGGTCCACGTCTGACGTCCGTCCCCTTCACACCGCCGCGGCGACAGAGTCCCACCCTGAACACCGCCTCGCCCGCCGCCCGGCATCCCTGACCGCCCGCTCGACCGGAACGCCTGCCACGCACAGGCGCCCCGGGTCCCGGCAAGCCTCCCGAAAGAGGACCCATGGCCACCGTCCTGTCCGTCTCCGGCAGCCCTTCCGTCTCCTCCCGCACCGGAAAACTCCTGCGCCACCTGGACGCCAGGCTGGTCGCCCAGGGACACGAGGTGATCCCGCTCGACGTACGCACGATCCCCGCCGAGGCTCTCCTCGGGGCCGACTTCCGCCACCCGGCGATCGTCGAGGCCACCGAACTGTTCGCACGCGCCGACGGCGTCGTCGTCGCCACCCCGGTCTACAAGGCGTCCTACTCCGGTGTCCTCAAGGCGCTCCTCGACCTGCTCCCGCAGTACGCCCTCACCGGCAAGACCGTGCTGCCGTTGGCGACAGGCGGCACCACCGCCCACGTCCTGGCCATCGACTACGCCCTGCGGCCGGTTCTCAACTCGATGGGCGCCGCCCACATCGTCCAGGGCTGGTTCACCCTCGACAAGGACATCACCGCACACGAGGACGGCTCCATCGCGGTCGCACCGGCCGCCGCCGAGGCCCTCACCCAGGTCCTCGACCAGTTCTCGGCGGCGCTCGGCCGCTCCCCGTTTCTCGCCGCGGCGGTCTGACCCGCATGACCGCGAAAGTCATCGCCGACGACGTGGAGGCCCTGACCGTTGCGGCGGCCCTGGCGGACGAGTTCCGCCCCGGGGCCGCCGCGAGGGACGCCGAACGACGGCTCCCGCGGGCTGAGTTGGACCGCCTCTCGGCCTCGGGACTCCTCGCGGTCACCGTGCCCGCCGAGTACGGGGGAGCGGACGTACGCCAGGAGACCCTGGCCGAGATCTTCCGGCTGCTCGCCTCCGCCGACGCCAGCCTCGCCCAGATCCCGCAGAACCACTTCGTGTACGTCAACGTGATCCGCCGTCAGGGCACGGCAGAACAACGGAAGTTCTTCTTCGGGGAGATCCTCGCCGGGCGGCGGTTCGGCAACGCCCAGTCGGAGGCTGGCACGAAGAACGTCCAGGACATCCGCACCCGCCTGGACCGGCAGCCCGACGGCTCGTTCACGCTGACCGGCGTCAAGCACTACTCCACCGGCGCCCTGTTCGCCGACTGGATCCCGGTCCTCGCCCGCGCCGAGGACGACAACCTGCACGTGGCGTACGTCCCGTACGACGCGTCCGGCCTCACGGTCGTGGACGACTGGGACGGCATGGGCCAGCGGACGACGGCCAGCGGCACCGTCCGGCTCGACGCGGTCCCCGTCCCGGCCGACCGGGTCCTCCCGCACCACCTCACCTTCCAGGAACCCCAACTCCACGGCGCGGTGGCCCAGTTGTTGCACACCGCCATCGACGTCGGCATCGCCGGAGGTGCGCTCGCCGAGGCCGCGGAGTTCGTCCGGACGAAGAGCCGCCCCTGGTTCGAGAGCGCCGCCGAGAGTGCCGCCGACGACCCGCTGCTGATCCAGCGGTTCGGTGAACTCGCCGTCCAGCTGAGGGCGTCCGAGGCGCTGCTGCGCGAGGCGGCCCGTGCCGTGGACGCGGCCCGAGCCGACCTCACCGACGACTCGGCGGCCGAGGCGTCCATCGCGGTGGCCGTCGCCAAGGCGCACGCCACGACCACCGCGGTGGAGGTCACCGGGGCCCTCTTCGAGGTCGCCGGCACCCGCTCGGCACTCAACTCCCTCAACCTGCACCGGCATTGGCGCGACGCCCGCACCCACACCCTGCACGACCCGGTCCGCTGGAAGATCCAGCACATCGGCCGCTATGTGCTGAACGGCACGAAACCGCCCCGCCACGGACTGCTGTAACGCGACGTACGCAACGTGCGCGACGTACCTGATCGGAGATTTCGGTGTCCCTCACCTTCCACTGGTTCCTCCCGACCAACGGTGACAGCCGCCATGTCGTCGGCGGCGGCCACGGCACCCCGGCCACCGCCTTCGGACAGAACCGGCCGCCGACGGTCGCCTATCTGAGCCAGATCGCCCGCGCCGCCGAGGACCTGGGCTTCGTCGGCGCGCTCACCCCCACCGGTGCCTGGTGCGAGGACGCCTGGCTGACCACCGCCATGGTCAGCCAGCACACCGAGCGCCTGAAGTTCCTGGTCGCCTTCCGCCCCGGCTTCGTCTCCCCGACCCTCGCCGCGCAGATGGCCTCCACCTTCCAGCGCCAGACCGGCGGACGGCTCCTCCTCAACGTGGTCACGGGCGGCGAGAGCCACGAACAGAAGGCCTACGGCGACTTCCTCGACAAGGATGCCCGGTACCGTCGTACCGGCGAATTCCTGGAAGTCGTACGGGAGTTGTGGGAGGCAAGACGGTCAGCCTGACCGGCGAACACCTCCGGGTCGAGGACGCCAAGCTGGCCCGGGCGCCCGATCCGATCCCCGAGGTGTACTTCGGGGGTTCCTCGCCCATCGCCGGTGAGGTCGCCGCACGGCACGTCGACGTCTACCTCACCTGGGGCGAACCGCCCGCCCAGGTCGCCGAGAAGATCGCCTGGGTCAGGGGGCTTGCCGCCAAGCAGGGGCGCACCCTGCGGTTCGGCATCCGGCTGCATGTCATCACCCGCGACACCGCCGAGGCGGCATGGGCGGAGGCGGACCGGATCCTCGCGGGCTTCGACACGAAGACCGTACGGGACATCCAGGCCGGGCTCGCCCGCAGTGAGTCGGAGGGACAGCAGCGGATGCTCGCCCTGCACGGCGGCGGCAACCGGGACGGGCTGGAGATCCACCCCAACCTGTGGGCCGGCATCGGCCTGGTGCGCGGCGGGGCGGGCACCGCGCTCGTCGGCAGCCACGACGAGGTCGCCGACCGTATCGCCGAGTACCACGACCTGGGCATCGACGAGTTCGTCCTCTCCGGCTATCCGCACCTGGAGGAGGCGTACTGGTTCGGCGAGGGGGTGCTGCCGCGGCTGGCCGCGCGTGGGTTGTGGCGGCATCCGTTCGCGGCGACCGCCGCCCCGGCGGCACAGGTGCCGTTCGCGAGCTAGGCGCTCCGCGAGATCGGCAGTTCGCATGCTGCGGGCCCGTGGGGGCTTGTCGCGCCCCGCGGCGGAGCCGCAGATCGACACGGCCCCGCGCCCCTCAGGGGTCAGTCGGCCAGTGAGGTGAGGTGGGCGCTGCGGACGTCCGTCGTCTGGGCCTGTACCAGGAGGAACAGGCCCTCGCGGGCCAGGCGTTGGGCCGGACTGTTCAGGTCCAGCGATCTGCCGCCGCCGGCGACGATCGCCGCGGTCGTCGCGGAGCGCATCAGGTCGTACGCGCGGGTCTTGAGCGCCAGCCGGTCCGTGATGTGCTCCTGGGGCCGGCGGTGGTCCGCGAGGGCGTAGGCGTTGCGGCGTACGGCGTCGAGGCGGGTGCGCAGCGAGCGCGCGGTCGCCGTGGCGTCCGGGTGGGCGGCGAGGAGATCGAGGGCCGCGTACGCCACCCCGAACACGGCCGGGTTCGTGTTGGCGGCCCGGGGCAGGTCGACGAGGGCGAACTTCTCGCGCGGGGTGCGCAGGACGACCGCCTCCTCCGGCAGCCGCAGGCCCTTGAGCTCCAGGGAGACTGTCCGGGCGGCCGTGAGTGCCGCCAGTCGCATGGGCGGCGAGGCACGCAGCCCCGACTGCTCGCGGGCGTCGGCGAAGGCGAACACCACCTCGTCCGTGTCGGACAGCCCCGCGAGCAGCATGACGTCGTTCAGCCCCCAGCCCGTGTACCAGGGGACCGTCCCGTCGAAGCGCCAGCCGCCCCGCTCGTACCCGACCCGTACCGGAACGCGAGGGAAGGAACGCAGGTGCGCGTACGCGATCCCGGACAGCAGCTCGCCCGTCGACAGCGGGCCCAACAGGCGCTCCCTTACCGGAAACTGAGACTCCGTCAACAGTTTCACCGGAGTGTGGTGCTGCGTCTGCAAGAACCAGGTCGAGCAGCAGGCCCCGGCCAGGATCTCGGCGACCTCCCGGGCCACCGAGGCGGGCGCACCCGCACCCCCGTACTCCTTCGGCGCGCTCACCCCGAGCAGCCCCGACCGCTTGATGGCCTTGATGCTGCTCGCGGGCACGCCTTCCTGGTCGACCCGGCCGGCCTGCGGGGCCAGGACATCGGCGGCGAACCGGCGGGCGACGGTGACGAGCGGGTGCGCGATGGCGGTCATGGACAAGATTCTCCCGGTGTCGCGGTGCGTTGTGCCTCCGTGGAGGTGCTCCCTTCGTGTAGGAGATGGGGCAGAGCCGTGATGCCCAGGAGGACGCGATGAAGTACTACCTGCTCAGCGCCATGAAGCCGGTCGGGGAACCGTCCGCGCCCGAGTCGATGGTGGAGATCAACCACAGACTGAGTGTCTTCCACGACGAGTTGCGCGAGGCCGGGGCCTGGGTCTTCGCAGGCGGACTGCACCGCCCGGACGCCGCGACCGTGCTGCGGCCCCTGGGTGACGAGGTCGAGGAGACCGAAGGGCCCTACGCCGAGAACAAGGAGTTCCTGGGCGGGATCTGCCTCCTCATGGCACCCGACCTCGACGTCGCCCTGGAGTGGGGCCGCAAGGCGGCCCTGGCGACGACCATGCCGGTCGAGGTCCGGCCCTTCCTGGGCCAGGTCGACGACTGAAGGACCGGCGTCGTGGCGCCGGGGCGGGCCGACGAACTTTCAGACGTCTCATACGATGTACATATCCCCGGGATCGAGGAGCAGGATGCCCACACCGTCGCAGCGCCGGCCCCAGGACCTTCTGCGGCTCCTGACGCGGGCCGAGCGACTGGCCGCGCGCCGCCTCCAGCCCGTCCTGGACGAGCACGGCTGCTCCCTCGACGCCTGGCGGGTACTCGCCCTGCTCTCCGACGGCGCCGGTCACCACATGACCGCGATAGCCGAGGCCGTCTTCCTGCCGCCGCCGACGCTGACCCGGCTGGTCGACCACCTCGTCGACCAGAACCTCGTGCACCGCCGGGTCGACCCGCACGACCGCCGCCGAATCCTCGTCCACCTCACCCCGCGCGGCCAGGAGTACTGGCGCCGCCTCGACCGCGAGGTCCGCGCCGACTGGCCGCTGCTCAGCGACGGTGACGACGAACTGCTGAGCGCTCTCCTGGACCGGCTGGCCGTGACACTCGACGGGACGGCGGCCCAGGTCTGACACGCACGGTGATGGTCAGTCGCTCACAGCCATCTTCGTGTATGTGGAATATATTTTGCCACGTGAAGGGTTGGCATATGAGTCGAGAGCATCGAGCCGGCCTTCCGCGCCCGAGACCACCGCATGACACCACCGTGAGCGAGGCACCGTGAACCACCCCACGCCCCCCGAGCAGCCCGCCGACATCGTGGCGCGCCTGCGTGCCACCTTCCGTACGGGCCGCACCAAGCCCGTCGAATGGCGCAAGGCCCAACTCGGCCGGCTGCGCGAACTGCTCACGGAGCACGGCAAGGACGTGGCCGCCGCGCTCCACGCGGACCTCGGCAAGAGCTCGACCGAGGCCTTCCGCACGGAGATCGACTTCACGATCCGGGAGATCGACCACACCCTCGACCACCTCGACGGCTGGCTGCGCCCCGAGGCCGCGCCGGTCCCGGAGCGCCTCGGCGCCGACGCCACGGCCTGGACGCAGTACGACCCGCTGGGCGTCGTCCTGGTCGTCGCCCCCTGGAACTATCCGGTCCAGCTCCTGCTGACCCCGGTCGTCGGCGCGCTGGCCGCCGGTAACGCGGTGGTGGTCAAGCCGAGTGAACTGGCCCCCGCCACCTCCGACATCGTGGCTCGGCTGCTGCCCCAGTACCTCGACACGGACGCGGTCGCCGTGGTCGAGGGAGGCATCCCGGAGACCACGGCCCTGCTGGCCGAGCGCTTCGACCACATCTTCTACACCGGCAACGGCACCGTCGGCCGCATCGTGATGCGCGCCGCCGCCGAGCACCTCACCCCGGTCGCCCTCGAACTCGGCGGCAAGTCCCCGGCGTTCGTCGACACAGGCATCGATGTGGACGTCGTCGCCGACCGGCTGGTCCGGGGCAAGTTCCTCAACGCCGGCCAGACCTGCGTCGCCCCCGACTACGTCCTCACCGACCCGGAGACCGCCGCCGCGCTGGAGCCCGCGCTCGCCAAGGCCGTCGAGAACCTGTTCGGCGCGGAACCGGCCACCTCCACCGAGTTCGGCCGGATCGTCAACGAGCGTCACTTCGACCGGCTCGCCGGTCTGCTCGACTCGGGCCGGGTCGTCACCGGAGGGGTCAAGGACCGTACGACGAAGTACATCGCGCCGACCGTCCTCGCCGACGTCGACCCCGCCTCGCCCGTGATGCGGGAGGAGATCTTCGGCCCGATCCTGCCGATCGTCACGGTGCCCGGCCTTGACGACGCGATCGGCTTCATCAACGACCGCGACAAGCCGCTCGCGCTGTACGTGTTCACCGAGTCCGGCACGACCCGGGAGCGGATCGCAGCCGAGACGTCCTCCGGCGCTGTCGGCTACGGTCTGCCGCTCGCCCATCTCACCGTCTCCGACCTGCCGTTCGGCGGTGTGGGGGAGAGCGGGATGGGCAGCTACCACGGCCGCTACTCGATCGAGACGTTCAGCCACCGCAAGGCGGTGCTGGCGAAGCCGCTGAGCTGACACCGCTCAGCTGGAGTCGGTGAGCCGAGGCCGCCGGCCTGAAGCCGGCGGGCCGGAACGCCCATCGCCCGTCTTGCCGAGAATGACGTTCTCGGCAAGACGGGCGATCGGTGTCAGGTGTGAGCGGTGGGTGCGGAGTGGCTCACGCGCCCGAGATGCCGCCGAGGCAGAACTGCCACACCTCGTCGGCGGTCACCGGGTGGGCCTGGCTGTCCGAGGGGACGCTGTTGGCCTGAGCGGAGAACATGACGGTCTGCATGAGGAGCGCCGCCAGTCGCCGGGGCTTGTCCGCGTGGACGCTGCCCGCCTCGGCGGCCTGCTCCAGCAACTCGGTGAACAGGTTCAGCAGGGGCAGGTGCGCGGTGGCCACCTGAGCCGGGTGCTTGACCAGTAGTTGCAGGGCGAAGTCGCTGAACAGAGGGCGCTGGACACCGGGGTTGGGCAGCGACTGCTCGAACAGCATCTCCACCGCGACACGAAGCCGGGGCAGCGGTTCCCCGCCGCCCGACGTGGCCTCACGGATCTCGATCGCCGACGTGGAGAGGGCGTCCTCGAACAGGGCGAGCAGCAACTCGTGCTTGCCGTCGAAGTGCTGGTAGAAGCTGCGCAGTGACTGCTTCGAGCGGTCGACGACTTCCTGGACGGTGAAGTCGGTCGTCCCCTTCTCGGCGATGAGTTCCTGCGCGGCGTCCAGGAAGCGCTGAACGCGCTGCTCGGCGCGCTGTTTCGCGGCGCGGGTGGATCGCTCTACGGCGCGTTGGCGCCATGCGGGCTCTTCGGGGATGGCGGTCACGCGTAGAACGATACTGCACCTCAGCGGTAATCAGTCGAAGCTCCCTACCGAATCACGCACCGCAACTTCCGAGACTCTTACTTACGCTGAATGAGAATGTTATTCTCACCTGCATCGCGGACATCCGGAGCAGCGCCCGCGCGACAACGAGCTGTCGAAACGAGGGTCGTCCGACATGGCATGGGACTTTTCCACCGAGCCCGAGTTCGAGGAGAAGCTGGAGTGGATCAGGCGGTTTCGCGCCGAGCGCGTGGACCCGCTGGACCTCCTCCACCCCGACCGGGCCTACCATCCCCTCGACGACGAGACCGGCCCGATCGTCCGGGCCCTCAAGCAACAGGTGCGAGACCAGGGACTGTGGGCCCCGCATCTCGGCCCCGAACTGGGCGGACGCGGCTTCGGGCAGGTCAGGCTCGCTCTCATCAACGAGATCCTCGGTGCGTCGAGCTGGGCACCCGTCATCTTCGGCACGGCGGCCCCCGACACCGGCAACGCGGAGATCATCGCTTGCTACGGCACCGAGGAACAGAAGGAGCGCTACCTTCAGCCGCTGCTCGAAGGTGAGTGCTTCTCCTGCTTCTCGATGACCGAGCCGCAGGCCGGCGCCGACCCGACGATGTTCACCACCCGGGCCGTGCGCGAAGGCGACGACTGGGTCATCACCGGCCGCAAGTACTTCTCCTCCAACGCCCGCACCTCGAAGTTCGTGATCGTGATGGCGGTGACCGACCCGGACGTCAGCCCGTACAAGGGCATGTCGATGTTCCTGGTGCCGAGCGACACCCCGGGAATCCGGATGGAGCGCAACGTCGGGCTGCTCGGCGAGGGCCCGGAGGACGGCATGCACGCGCTGATCGCGTACGACGGGGTCCGTGTCCCCGGTGACGCGCTGCTCGGCGGGGAGGGGCAGGCGTTCGCCATCGCGCAGACCAGGCTGGGCGGCGGACGCGTCCATCACGCGATGCGGGTCGTAGGGCAGTGCCGACGGGCGCTGGACATGATGGCCGAGCGCGCGCTGTCACGTGAGACGCAGGGTGGCCGCCTCGCCGACAAGCAGCTCGTGCAGGCCGATCTCGCCGACTCCTACGCGCAGTTGACCCAGTTCCGGCTGATGGTCCTCTACACGGCCTGGCAGATCGATCAATACAGCGACTACAAGAGGGTCCGCAAGGACATCGCCACGATCAAGTTCCTGACGCCGAAGGTGCTGCACGACGTCGTCTACCGCTCGATGCATCTGCACGGCGCCCTGGGCGTCTCGAACGAGATGCCCTTCGCCGACATGTGGACCGGAGCCGCCGTCATGGCCGTCGTCGACGGACCTACGGAGGTCCACAAGATCACCGTGGCCCGCGACCTCCTGCGCGGCTACGAGGCCGCCCCCGGACTCTGGCCCACCCAGCATCTGCCCGCACGCCGGGAGTGGGCCCGCAAGCAGTTGGAGAACCTGTGAACACCGAGTCGCTCGCCCGCTGGCTGGACGGCCGGGACATCGCCCCCGGTGAACCCGTCGAGGTGTCCCTCATCTCCGGGGGCACCTCCAACGACATCTACGAAGTCCGGCGCGGCGACCGCCAGTTGGTCCTGCGCAAGCCGCCCGAGAAGGTCCCGCCGGGGCGCAACGAGACCATGTTGCGCGAGTTCCGGGTGCTGAACGCCCTGAACGGGACGGACGTTCCGCATCCGGAGGCCGTCGCGGTGTGCGAGGACACGGACGTCATCGGTTCCTGCTTCTACCTCATGGGTCATGTCGACGGCTGGTCACCGATGAACGTCGAGGGCGGCTGGCCCGAGCCTTTCAAGAGCGACCTCTCCCTGCGCCCGGGCCTCGCCCACGAGCTCGTGGAGGGCATCGCCCGGCTCGGCAACGTCGACTGGCGGGCCCAGGGCCTGGAGGGCTTCGGCCGGCCCGACGGCTTCCACGACCGTCAAGTGGACCGCTGGCAGGCGCACTTGGCGAAGTTCGCGTTCCGCGAGATACCCGGACTCGACACGGCTGCCGCCTGGCTGCGCGCGCACCGGCCGAGCCACTGGACCCCGGGCATCATCCACGGCGACTACCAGTTCGCCAACGTGATGTTCCAGCACGGCGCCCCCGCCCGCCTCGCGGCCCTCGTCGACTTCGAGATGGCCACCGTGGGTGACCCGCTCCTCGACCTCGCCTGGGTGATCATGGGCTGGCCGAACGCCGACGAGGACCGCTCGCAGAAGGGGTACGTCAGCTACGAGGGCATGCCCGACCGGGCCGACCTCCTGGAGCACTACGCCAAGGTCAGCGGCCGGGACGTCGCCGAGATCGACTACTACGTGGTGCTGGCCCGCTTCAAGATGGCCATCGTCCTCGAAGGCGGCTACGCCCGGCACGTCAAGGGCGACGGCGGCAACCCCAAGATGGCCTTCTACGGCGACACGGTCCTGACGATGGCCGCCCAGGCCGCCGAACTGGCCGCGACGACCCGGCTGTGAGGGCTGCCCGCTGTCACACCATCGGCGGCCCGGTGATCGTCGAGGAGGTCCCCGAACCGCGGGGCGAGGTGCCCGTCGACGTGCGCTTCGCGGCGGTCAACTTCGCCGACGTGCTGGTGATCGAGGGTGCCTACCAGGTGAAGGCCGAGGTGCCCTTCATCCCCGGGAGCGAGTTCGCGGGGGTGGTCGCCCGGGACGGGCACGGCTTCGGCACGGGGGAGCGGGTCTTCGGCTCAGCCTTCGTCGGCGCCTTCGCCGAACGTGTCGCCGTGCCCGCCACCAGCCTCCACCGCATCCCGGCCGCCGTGCCCACGGAACGCGCGGCGGCCTTCGGTGTCTCCCACGCCACCGCCTTCAACGCCCTGCGCCTGGTCGCCGATGTTCGCGAGGGTGAGCGGGTCGCGGTGCTCGGCGCCGCCGGCGCGGTCGGCCTGGCCGCCGTCGAACTCGCCCTGCTGCTGGGCGCCGAGGTGATCGCCGTCGCGTCGAGCGAGGAGAAACGCGCCGCCTGCGCCGAAGCCGGCGCCCACACCGTCCTGCCGTACGAGAACCTGAAGCGGGCGCTCCAGGAGGCGGGCGGTGCCGATGTGGTCGTCGACCCGGTCGGCGGGCCGCACTCCGAGCAGGCGCTGCGCGGGATGCGCTGGGGCGGTCGGTTCGTCAGCGTCGGGTTCGCGAGCGGCGAGATCCCGGGCATCCCGCTGAACCTCGCGATGCTCAAGGGCGTTACGATCCACGGCTTCGACTTCGGCGGCTGGGCCCGGCACGACCGGGAGAAGCTGACCGTCGCCCGCACCGAACTGCACCGGCTGTTCGCCGAGGGTGCCATCCACCCCCGTATCCACGCGGTCCACCCGCTCGACGAGGTGTGCGCCGCGCTGCGCGTGGGCCGCGGTGCCATCGGCAAGGTCCTTCTGGAGGTCGCCCGTGGAGTTTGAATTCGACGAGGACCAGCGGCTGCTGCAGCGCGTGGTGCGCGAGACGGTGGCCAAGTCGCGGGCGCTGCCCGAGGAACAACTCTGGTCCACCTACCTGGAGTTGGGCTGGCTGGAGGCTCCTCCGGTGGAGCTGGCGATCATTCTGGAGGAGCTGGGGTATGCCGCCGATCCGACGCCCTTCCTGGCCACGGCGACCTGGTTCGCACCGCTGGCCGGACGGCTGCCGAACGGCTCGGGGACGGCGGTCTTCGACGGCGCCGGGGAGTTCGTCCTCGACGCGGACCGGGCGGACGAGATCGCCCTGCTCACCCAGGACGGTGTGGTCGTCCGCGGCGGTGCCGACGTACGCGCCGAGCGGGTCGCCGTCTTCGACCCGACGATTCATGTCGCCCGGGTCGACCACCCCGAACTCGTGGCCGGTGTGCCCGAGTTGGCGCTGATGGGGCTGGCGATCTCCACCGTCGGCAGTTGTCGGCGCATCCTCGACCTGGTGGTCGCGCATGTGAAGCAGCGGCAGCAGTTCGGGGTGCCCATCGGGTCCTTCCAGGCGGTCAAGCACAAGGCCGCCGACATGTACGTCGCGATCGAACGGGCCCGGGCGCTCGCCCTCTACTCCGCCCTCACCATCGCCGAGGACGACCAGGAACGGGCGAGGGCCGCCGCGATGGCCAAGGCGGCGGCCGGGGAGTGCCAACGGCTCTGCTTCCAGAGCGGGTTCCAGCTCTTCGGCGCGATGGGCTACACCTGGGAGAACGAACTCCAGATCCATCTGAAGCGGGCCAAGGCCGGTGATCTGCTGCTCGGGACCGCGGCCGTGCACAGGAAGGCGTTGCTGGTATGAGACTTGCCGCCGACCCCGGGATCGAGGAGTTCCGGGCCGAGTTCGCCGCCTTCCTCGACGCCAACCTGCCTACCGCCGAGGAGGCCGTACCTCGTGCCAAGTCGAGCGCGGATGTGCCTCCCTGGGCGCGGACATGGCAGCGGAAACTGTTCGACGCCGGGTGGTTGGTGCCCGGCAACCCGCCCGAGTACGGCGGGCGCGACGCCACCTTGCCCCAACTGCTGGCCCACGCCGAGGAGATGTCGCGGCGCCGGATCTACCACAGCTTCAACCCGCAGGGCGTCGGCATCATCGCGGCCTCGATCCTGAGCTTCGGCACCGACGAGCAGAAACGGCGGTGGGCGGCTCCCATTCTTCGTGCGGAGCTGACGGCCGCCCTCGGGATGAGCGAGCCGGGCGCGGGCTCCGACCTCGCCGGGTTGCGTACCCGTGCGGCTCTGGAGGGCGACCACTTCGTCGTCAACGGGCAGAAGGTGTGGACCTCCGGGGCCCATGACGCGGACGTGCTGCTGACGTTCGTCCGCACCGATCCGGACGCGCCCAAGCACAGGGGCATCAGCGTGCTGATCATCCCGACCGACACCGAGGGTGTGGTCAGGCGGCCGTTCGGGTCCATCGCCGCTCCCGACGACTTCGACTTCAACGAGGTGTTCTTCACCGACGTCCGGGTGCCAAAAGAGAACCTGATCGGGCCGCTGAACCAGGGCTGGAAGGTGGCGAACGGCTCGCTCGGGCATGAACGGACCCTGCTCTGGCTGAGTTACGCCGAGCGACTGGAGGATCTGATCCGGGACGCGCCGAGCGACGAGGAGTGGTACGCCACCCTCCTCATGGACTTCCAGGCGCTGAAGCTGCTCGGCTACCGCCAGCTCGGCACCGACCGTAATCCGGCCGAGGTGTCCGTACTCAAGCTGTTCGGCTCGGAGGCCGTGCAGAACGCCACTCTGCGCGCCCTGGAGGCGCACGGCACCGACGCCCTGCGCCACCCCGTCTCCACGGCCCCGCACTTCCACATGAACATGGAGGTGTTCTCCTCCAGCTGGTTCGAACGGTACGCGCGCAGCTTCGGCGGGACCATCGCCGGCGGCACCTCCGAGATCCAGCGCAACATCATCGCCGAGCGCATCCTCGGCCTGCCCAGATAGCCGCCGGGACCGACAAGGAGCACGCGCATGGACCAGATTCTGTACGAGGTCAAGGACCGGGTCGCGGTCATCACGCTCAACCGGCCCGAGGTCGCCAACGCCCAGACGATGTCGCTCCTCGACGATCTGGACGCCGCGTGGAGCCGGGCGGCGGCCGACGAAAACGTACGCGTCATCGTGCTGCGCGGCAACGGGCGGCACTTCTCCGCCGGGCACGACCTGAAGGACCGCTGGCCGGGCCCGAAGGAGATCACCCTGGAGTGGATCTACAATGCGGAGACCCGCCGGTACCTGGAGTACACGCTGCGCTGGCGCAACATACCCAAGCCGTCGATCGCCGCCGTGCAGGGCAAGTGCATCGCGGGCGGGCTCATGCTCTGCTGGCCCTGCGATCTCATCGTGGCCGCCGAGAACGCCGAATTCTCCGACCCCGTCGTCCACATGGGCATCGGGGGCGTCGAATACCACGGTCACACCTGGGAGTTGGGCGCGCGCAAGGCCAAGGAGATCCTCTTCACCGGGCGGGCCGTCACGGCGGCCGAGGCGGAGAGGGTCGGCATGGTCAACCAGGTCGTCCCGCTAGACGAACTCGACGCGGCCACCATGGACCTGGCCGACCGTATCGCCCAGATGCCGCCCTTCGGGCTGCGCCAGGCCAAGCGGGCCGTCAACCAGACCCTCGACGTCCAGGGTTTCTACGCGGCCGTCCAGTCGGTGTTCGACATCCACGAGACGGGGCACGGGAACGCGCTGAGCGTGAGCGGGTATCCGGTGCTGACCCGGCTGGAGGGCATGAAGGAACACATCAAGGGCCAGTAGCCGGACGGGAGTTGTGGTGGCGGACGCCGAACGGGCCGCTCGGCGGGGGTGGGCGTACCCCGCCGAGCGGCCCTGTTCGTACGGCTCGCGTCATGACTGCTCGTTGCGGAAGATCTTGCCCCCCTTCATCACGAACCGCACGTCGGCCAGTACCGACATGTCCTCAAGTGGGTTGCCCGGTACGGCGATCAGGTCCGCGAGCAGGCCCTCCGCGACGCGTCCGCGGTCGTCCGCGTCGATCAGCTCGGCCGCGTTGACCGTCGCCGCCCGCAGCACCTCCATCGGCTCCATGCCCCGCTCGACGAGCGCGACCATCTCCTGGGCGCCCCGCCCGTGCGGGATGGCCGGCGCGTCCGTGCCCACGGCGATACGGACGCCCGCCTTGGCGGCCCTGGCGACGACGGACCGGGCGTGCGGGAACACCTCGGCGGCCTTGGCGCGCAGTTCGGGCGCGGCCCGGGACACATCCATGCCGTCGATCAGCGCGGTGGTCGGGACGAGGAAGGTGCCGCGCTCCGCCATCAGCGCGATGGTCTCGTCGTCCAGCAGGAAGCCGTGCTCGATGCAGTCGATGCCCGCCTCGACCGCCGAACGCACCGCGTCGGCCCCATGGGTGTGCGCGGCCACCTTCAGCCCGCGCCGGTGGGCCTCGTCGACGATGGCCCGCAACTCCGCGTCGGAGTAGTGCTGCGCGCCGGGGGTGCCCGTGTGGGACATGACACCCCCGGACGCGCAGACCTTGATGAGCCGTGCCCCGTGCTTGATCTGGTACCGCACGGCCTTGCGCACCTCGTCGACCCCGTTGGCGACGCCCTCCTCCACGGAGAGCGGCATGATGCCGGGGGCCAGCGCGCCGAACACGCTCGGGTCCAGATGACCGCCGGTCGGGGTGATGGCGTGCCCCGCGGGGATGATCCGGGGCCCCTCGATCCAGCCGGCGTCGACGGCCTTGGCGAGGGCGACGTCCAGCAGGTAGCCGCCGGTCTTCACGAACAGCCCGAGGTTTCTGACCGTGGTGAAGCCGGACCGGAGGGTATGCCGGGCGTTGCCCACGGCCCGCAGCATGCGAAGCGGCGGATCGTCCTGGACCATGGACAGGACCGGGGTCTCCCCCCGGCCGCCCATCAGGAGGTTGACCTCCATGTCCATCAGGCCGGGCAGCAGGGTGACGTCCCCGAGGTCCAGGACGTCACCCCCGTCGCCGGTCCGCGCGATGCGGTCGCCGTCGACATGGACGAGGCCGGGTTCCTCGAACTCCCCGGTCTCGACGTGCAGTACACGCGCCGCCTTGAGCGTGACCACGGGCGGTCAGACCCTGGGTTCGACGACGAGGTCCATGTAGGCGGCCCCGCTGTCCGGCACCCGGGCCTGCTTCCACACCTCGACCGGGAACGAGACGTTCACCAGGGAGAACATCAGCAGGAGCAAGTTGCGCTCCAGCTCCGGCAGTTCGTCGAGGGGGAACTTGTCGAGGTGGTCGGAGGCCTGTTCAAGGAGCGGGAACGCCTCGTCGTAGAAGGCCTGCATCTCCTCCATGGAACTGGCCAGCCGCTTGCTGTAGCGCTCCCGTTCGGTCTCCAGGACCCACGGGGCGAACGGTTCGAGCGTCGCGAACTCACTGGGCAGCATCGGTGTGCTCCTTGACGTGGTCGGCGACCGTCTTGTGCAGATGGCGGAGCAGCAACTCCTGGTCGCAGAGCGGGAAGTCGGTCACGACCCGGCTCTTGAGCATGGTCTGCGTGGCCTCCAGGGTGTTGCCGTCCTGGAGGGCGTACTCCTTGAACGTGACCGCCGCGAGCTCCTGCTTCAGCCGCTCCCGGGCCGTCTTGGCGGGCACGAAGTACAGGTTGGCCTCGAAGATGTGCCTGTCCACCGCCGTCGGCCAGTAGTGGTACGTCAGATACCAGCCGGGCTTCCAGATCAGCAGCGTCATGTTGGGGAAGAACTCGAAGGAATCGTTGCCCCACGCCCGGTGCCCGCCCGGGTTGAGACCTGGAGGAAGGGGGTCGAGCCCTTCGATGTCGGGCGCCTCCCAGGGGCCGAACAGGCCGCTGCGCAGGACGCGTTCGATGGGCTTGACGATGCTCAGGTCCTTGGGCGGGGACATGCCTCCCCAGGACGAGATCATCGAGTGCGGGCTGTGGATCTCGTAGTGCAGCGCTTCGTACCCGACGCTGAGGAGCTTGTCGGCCTCGTCCTTGACGGCCTGCTTCATGTGCAGGACGGGGGCGTGGTAGAACTCCGCGAACGCGTCGATGAACAGCTTCCAGTTGCTGCCGATCTCCGCCTTGTACGTGAAGACCTCGGTCATCTCGTGGAAGGGATAGCCTTCCAGGCCCTTGGCGAACTCGCCGAGGTACTCCTTGAGCGGCTGGGCGTTCGGGTCCAGGTTGACGAAGACGAACCCTTCCCAGACCTCGCAGCGGACGTTCTTGAGTCCGTAGTCGGACTTGTCCAGGTCGAAGAACTCCTGCTCCTGCTGGACGAAGGTCAGATCGCCGTCGAGGCTGTAGCGCCAGGCGTGGTACTTGCAGGTGAACTGACGGCAGGTGCCCTTGACCTCCTCGCCCGGGAAGTCGTTCCACACCAGCTTGTTGCCGCGGTGCCGGCAGATGTTGTGGAAGGCGCGGATCTCCTTGTCCCTGCCCCGCACGATGATCAGCGAGGTGTCCGCGACCGCGAGCTCCTTCGTGAAGTAGCTGCCGGTCTTCGGCACCTGCTCCACGCGCCCGACGTTCAGCCAGGTCCGCTTGAAGACGGCCTCCCGCTCGGCCTCGTAGTACGCGGGGTCGATCGAGTCCTCGTAGTTCACGGGACTCGTACCCAACTCGGGGTACTGCTCGGTCCAGCTGCCGGCAGACGGCTTGGCGAAGTGTGGCATGAGCACTCCCTTCTCTAGTGTGAGAATAGCATTCTCATGTCTGGCTATTGAAGTTCTCGTCAAGGATTCCTGGATCCAGCTCCACCTCGAAGGTGTTGAAGGCCGTGGCCAGCGCGCCGTACGTGCCGACCGTGAACACCAGATCCAGGAGCTGCTGGTCGTCCAGGTCCGCACCGAGCATCTGGTAGGTCGCGTCGGACAGCCGCGAGTCCGTCTCCAGTTCGTCCACCGCCCGGTTGAGGGGCGTCGGGGCGCCGGTCCGGACCAGGTCGATCTCCTCGTCGGTGATCCCGGCGCGCCGGGCGATCAGGAGGTGCTGCGCCCACTCGTACCGGCACTCCCGCCGCCAGGCCACTCGCAGGATGACCAGCTCACGGGTGTGCTTCGACAGCGTTGAGTCGACGAGCAGGTACTTGTTGAACGCGAGGAACGCCTTGGCCAGTTCGGGGTGCCGGGCGAGCAGTCCGAGCGCGTTCGAGGGCGGTTTCTGCGGGTCGGGGGCCGAGGAGCCCAGCGCCTTCAGGTACTCGGCGTGCGGGAGGGGTGCGATGCGGCGCGTGCGGTTCATGTGTTGCGTCCGCCGTTCACGCCCAGGATCTGCCCGGTGATGTACCCGGCCTCCTCGGAGACGAGAAACGCGCAGGCCGCGGCGATGTCCTCGGGGCGCCCGACCCGCCGTACGGGAGTGCGCTGGATGTGTTCCTCGACCGTCCCGCCGAGCAGCTCGCGCGACTCCGCCTTGCGCAGCATGGGCGTGTCGATGAAGCCGGGCGGCACCGCGTTGACGGTGATGCCTGCCGGGCCCAGTTCGAGCGCGAGTGACTTGGTCAGGCCGTTGACCGCCGACTTGGCGGCGACGTAGTGCGTCATGAACTGCTGCCCGGACTGCGCGCTGGAGGAGGAGATGTTGACGATGCGCCCCCAGCCCGCCTCCAGCATGTCGGGCAGTACGGCCTGGACGCAGTGGAAGACGCTGTTGAGGTTGATGTCGACGACCCGCTGCCAGGCGGCGAACGTCAGATCCTGGAAGCGCTTGTAGCCCGCCACCCCGGCCGCGTTGACCAGGATGGTGCATGGCCCGAGCCGCTCCCGGACGGCGGCCAGCGCCTTGTCCACCTGGGCCCGGTCGGTGACGTCGGCGATCTGTGACAGCGCCGGGGCCGAGTCGCAGGAGTTCAGGTCGAGGGTCGCGACGTGATAGCCGTCGGCCGTCAGCCGCTCGGCGACGGCCAGCCCGATTCCGGAGCTGCCTCCGGTGACAACTGCGGTCTTCATGGGGTCTCCCACGTGGTGCGGTCGTTGGTCTGCCGGTTGGGGCCCGGGGCCTGACTCGACACCCTCGTATCGATCATGAAAATATCCCTTCCCTGAGTGAGAATGATATTCTCATCAATGGTCGCCCGGAAGTGTCGTGCGGATCTCGAGTCGGAGGTGCGGGGGCGTGGGTGGTGGGTCGGGCGCCCTTCGTTCGCCTGCAACTCGCTGTGATGCGGCACATTCTCGTGTTCGGATGGTTGATTTGCTGAAAGTGAGAATGTAGTTTCCGCCACGTTGGAGCAAGGCCGCCCATCCGAGCAAGGAGACAGGATGCGGTTCCAGGACAAGGTGGCGATCGTCACCGGTGCCGGACAGGGAATCGGCGAGGACTACGCTCGGGCGCTGGCCGCCGAGGGTGCCCACGTCGTCGTAGCCGAGATCAACGAGGAGCAGGGGCAGCGGGTCGCCAAGGACATCGACGGGGCGATCTTCGTCAAGGTCGACGTCGGGGACCCCGCGTCGGCCGAGGCGCTGGCCGCCGCCACGGTCGCGGAGTTCGGCCGGATCGACTACCTGGTCAACAACGCCGCGATCTACCACAGCATGAAGCGCGACGGCATCACCACCGTCGACCTGGACTACCTCAACCGCTTCATCCAGGTGAACCTGATGGGCGCGATCTACTGCACCCGGGCCGTCGTCCCGCACATGACCGAGGGCGGCGCGATCGTCAACCAGTCGTCCACCGCCTCCTACATGGCCACCGGGTACTACGGGCTCGCCAAGGCCGGCATCAACCACCTCACCGCCTCGCTCGCCGCTGAACTCGGTGGCCGCAACATCCGGGTCAACGGCATCGCGCCAGGGCCGACGGACACAGAAGCCACCGGCACCGTCCTCCCGAAGGAGCACCAGGCCGCGATGGCGCAGCGGCTGGCGCTCGGCCGGATGGGGCAGCCCAGTGACCTCACCCCGACCGTGCTGTTCCTGCTCTCCGACGCCGCGGGCTGGCTGACCGGCCAGGTCATCGCCGTGGACGGCGGCCAGGGGGTCCGGCTGTGAGGCGGCGAGTCAGCGACGAACAGGGAGGCTCGCGGTGAAGCGGCAATCCAGCGACGTACAGGGGAGTCCGCGGTGAAACGGCTGCTCATCGACGGATCGCTCGTCGGGACCGAGAACACCTTCCCCTCGCTCAACCCCGCCACCGGCGAGGTCCTCGGCCAGGCCCCCGACGCCACGGTCGCCCAGACCGAGGCCGCCGTGGCCGCCGCCCGCCGGGCCTTCGACACCACGAGCTGGCCGACCGACGTCCAGTTCCGCATCCGCTGTCTCGACCAGCTGCACCAGGCCCTGACCGACCACCTGGAAGAGCTGCGCGAGCTCACCATCGCCGAGGTGGGCGCACCCCGCATGCTCACCTACGGCCCCCAGCTCGACGACCCGGTCAAGCTGGTCCGCTACTACGCGGACCTGCTGCGGAAGTACCCCCTGACCGAGAACCTCGGCGAGGTCGAGATCCGCGGTCAGCGCCACCGCCGCTGGGTGGAGAAGGAGGCCGTGGGGGTCGTCTCCGCGATCACCGCGTACAACTACCCCAACCAGCTCGCCCTGGCCAAGCTCGCCCCCTCGCTCGCCGCGGGCTGCACGGTCGTCCTCAAGGGAGCCCCGGACACCCCCCTGACCACACTGTTCCTCGGCGAACTGATCGCCGGGCACACGGACATCCCGCCCGGCGTGGTCAACGTGCTGACCTCCACCTCCGTCGAGGCCGCCGAGGTGCTCACCGGCCACGCCGACGTCGACATGGTCTCCTTCACCGGCTCCACCGCCACCGGCCGCCGAATAATGGAAGTCGCCGGCCGCACCGTGAAGAAGGTCTTCCTGGAACTCGGCGGCAAGTCCGCGATGATCATCCTCGACGACGCCGACTTCACCACCGCCGCCATGTTCGCGGCCGGCACCATCTGCTCCCACTCGGGACAGGGCTGCGCCCTCACCACCCGCCTCCTCGTGCCCCGGGCCCACCACGACGAGATCGTCGGGAAGGTCGCCGCGGGCCTCGCCCGGATGCGCCTCGGGGACCCCACCGACCCCAAGACCTTCGCCGGCCCGCTCATCAGCGCCAAACAGCGCGACAAGGTCGACGGAATGGTCCAGCGGGCCGTCGCCGCGGGCGCGAAACTCGTCACCGGTGGCACGAAGGTCGACCCCGGCTTCTACTTCACCCCCACCCTGCTCACCGACGTCGACCCGGACAGCGAGATCGCCCAGGACGAGGTCTTCGGACCGGTGCTCACGGTCATCCCGTACGACGACGATGACGACGCGGTCCGCATCGCCAACAACTCGGTCTACGGACTGTCCGGCGGGATCCAGAGCGCCGACGAGGAGCGGGCCATCGCCCTGGCCCGCCGCATCCGGACCGGCACGTTCAGCATCAACGGCGGCAACTACTTCGCCGCGGACGTACCGTTCGGCGGCTACAAGCAGTCCGGCATCGGCCGCGAGAGCGGAGTCCCCGGGCTCGAGGAGTTCCTGGAGTACAAGTCCTTCGCGGCGGTCGTCCGGTGAGGCCACTGGAAGGAATCCGCGTCCTCGAAGTCGCCATGTACGGTTTCGTCCCCTCGGCCGGTGCCGTACTCGCCGACTGGGGCGCGGACGTCGTCAAGGTCGAGCACGCCGTCAACGGCGACCCGCAGCGGGGGCTCAGGAGGACCGGCACGTTCGTCGTCGAGGGCGATCCCAACCCCAACGTCGAGCACGCCAACCGGGGCAAGCGCAGCCTGGGCCTCGACATCTCCAAACCCGAGGGCCGCGAGGTGCTGTACGACCTGGCCAGACGCGCGGACGTCTTCCTCACCAGCTTCCTGCCCGGACACCGCGAACGGTTCGGCATCGACGTGGCCGACATCCGCGCCGTCAACCCGGACATCGTCTACGCCCGGGGAAGCGCCCTCGGACCCCGCGGCCCCGAGGCGGGCAAGGGCGGCTACGACATGACCGCCTTCTGGTGCCGGGCCGGCACCGCCGCCAGCATCACCCCGGCCGGCACCGAAGGCATGATCAGCCCGCCCGGGCCCGCCTACGGGGACACCATCTCGGGGACGAACCTCGCCGGCGGTATCGCCGCGGCGCTGCTGAGGCGCGAACGCACCGGCGAAGCCTCGGTCGTCGACGTGTCCCTGCTCGGCAGCGGTGTCTGGGCCATGGGACACGCCACCGCCCTCTCCCTCCACCTCGGCAGGCCCTGGGCGGCGCCACCGGCGGGCGTCCACGGCTCTGTCGTCAACCCCCTGTCCGGGCTGTACGCCACTGCCGACGGCCAGCATCTGGCCTTCGTGATGATGCAGCCCGGCAAGTTCTGGGCCGACGTGTGCCACCACATCGACCGGCCTGACCTCGCCGACGATCCCCGCTTCGCCACCGCCGAACTCATCGCCGCCAACACCGAGCAGGCCGTCAAGATCCTGCGCGAGGTGCTCGCGGGCCGAACGCTCGCCGACTGGACGAAGCGCTTCGCCACCCTCGCCGGACCCTGGGCCCCCGTACAGAACACCCTCCAGGTCGGCGAGGACGCCCAGGTCCGGGCCAACGAGTACCTCGTGACGGCCGGCGAGCTCCAACTCGCGGCCAGTCCCGTGCAGTTCGACGTCACCACCCCAGTACCACTCGGGCCCGCGCCCGAGTTCGCCGCCCAGACCGAGGAGATCCTCCTCGAACTGGGCCTGGACTGGGCCCGCATCCTCGAACTGAAAGAGGTGGGCGCGGTCACCTGATCACCGCAACCGGGTGATCACCGCAGTTCCAGAACCGATTCACCGGGAGGACCGATGAGACGACTGCTCATCGCGACCGCGCTCGTCCTGGCCCTGGCCGGGTGTTCCGATCGCTCCACGAACACGTCCAGTGCCGACGAGCCGTCCACATCCGCGTCCGGTGCCGCCGCGAACGCGGACTTCGGCACACTCAAGAACGTCTGCCACTCCGGCAGTCCCAAGGCCGTCACCGAACAGGGAGTCACCGACAGCGAGATCAAGGTCGGTGTGTTCAGCGACATCGGCTTCACCAAGAACCCGGAGTTCGTCGACGCGGCCAAGGTGTTCACCTCGTGGTGCAACGCCGCCGGCGGCATCAACGGACGCAAGATCGTCCCCGTCACCCGCGACTCCAAGCTCATGGAGGTCCAGCAGCGGATGATCGAGGCCTGCCGGGACGATTTCGCCCTCGTCGGCGGCGGGGCCGCCTTCGACGGGCTCGGCGTCAAGGCACGGCTGAGCTGTCTGCTGCCCGACTTCCCCGCGCAGTCCGGCCCGCTGAACGCCCTCGGCGCGGACCTCCAGGTGCTCGCCCAGGGCGCCGGAGTCGGCTACGCCCCCTACACCGGCTACTACACGTGGCTGATCAAGGAGGCCCACCCGGACTCCGCCCAGCACGTCGGCGTCATCTCCGGCGACGTTCCGATCACCAAGGTCATCGCCGAGCAGGTCAAGGAACTGATTCCCGCGATCGGCGGCAAGGTGGCCTACGCGGACGTCTACCCGGCGGCCGGGGTCTCCGACTGGACGCCCTACGCGCAGACCATCAAGAGCAAGAAGATCAAAGGCCTCATCTTCAACGGTTCCTTCAACGAGCTCGCCAAACTGGAACAGGCGCTGACCAACACCGGCTACCAGCTCGACTGGATCGACACCAACAACAACGCCTACGGCCCCGCCTTCCTCCAGTTGGCCAAAAGCTCCCTTGCCAAGCAGAACAACTACGCAGACCTCAGCGGTGTCGCCCCCCTGGAGCAGGCCGCCGACAACCCTGCGACCAAGGAGGTCCAGGACCTGTTCGCCAAGTACGCGCCCGACGCCCAGGTCACCCTGCCCGCACTGCGCTCCTTCACGGCCTGGCTGCTGTTCGCCACCGCGGCCGGCGAGTGCGACGACCTGACCCGCAAGTGCGTGTACGAGAACGCGATGAAGCAGACGGAGTGGACCGCAGGTGGTCTCCAGGCCCCGATGGACCTGACGAAGGTCACCAACCCGCCCAAGTGCTTCAACGTGGTGCAGGCGACCGACAAGGGCTGGACCGTCGCCGATTTCAAGCCGGATCAGGGCTCCTACCGTTGCGACATTCCGGCGTACAAGTACAAGGGTTCCTACGGCAAGCCGATGACGCTCGCCGACGTCGGCAAGTCGATGGCTGACCTGAAGTAGCGGCAGAAAGCCCCAAGGGGCGGCAGACAGCCCCAAGTAGCGGCAGGACGACCGAAGTTGCGGCAGGAAGGAATCAGGTCGTGAAGGTACGGGTCGACCCGGAGCGCTGTCAGGGCCACACGCTCTGCGCCATGAGAGCTCCGAAGGTGTTCGAGCTCAGCGAGATCGACGGTCACTCGTCGGCGATCAACGAGGAGGTTCCGGACGACCAGCAGGACCAGGTCATCGAGGCGGTCAGGTCCTGCCCGGAACGCGCGATCTTCGTTTCCTGAGGGGAGAACAACAACACGATGACCACGGACGACGACGCCGACCGCAAGAAGCACACGATCCATTTCGACCGGCACACCCCCGAGTACCGGCACCAGTTCACCGAGACCACCCACGAGTTGCAGTCCAGGTGCCCGATCGCCTGGACCGAGACGCACGGCGGCCACTGGGTCGCCAGCGGCAACCGCGAGGTCTTCGAACTGGCCCGGGCGGCCGAGTTCATCTCCAACGACCACGACGTGAAGGGGGAGCGGCGCGGATACCAGGGCATCACCATCCCGCCACCGTCCAAGGAACGGGGACAGGTACAGGGCGGGTTCCTGGAGATGGACCCGCCCGAGCAGCGCCACTACCGCCAGTCGCTCAACCCCTACCTCTCCCCGGCCGCCATCAGCCGCTGGATCCCGGTCATCGACGAGGTGGTCCGGGCCGCCATCGACGAGAGGATCGAGTCCGGCCGGATCGACTTCGTCGACGACCTGGCCAACGTCGTCCCGGCCGTTCTCACCCTGGCGATGATGGGTATCCCGCTCAAGGACTGGACCGTCTACAACGAGCCGGCGCATGCCTCCGTCTACACACCGCCGGACTCGCCCGACATGCAGCGGGTCGCCGAGATGGGCCGCAACATGGCCGTCGGTCTGGCCAGGGCCATCGCGGAGATCCGCGCCAACCCCAGGCCCGGACTGGTGGACGCACTGATCCACGCGGACATCAACGGCGAAAACCCGCCGGACAGCGAACTCCTGGGCGTACTCGCCCTGTTGATCGGCGGTGGCTTCGACACCACGACCGCGCTCACCGCGCACGCGCTGGAGTGGCTCGGGGAGAATCCCGCTGAGCGGGACCGCCTCAGCCGCGACCGGGACACCCTGCTGGACTCTGCCACGGAGGAGTTCCTGCGGTTCTTCGCGCCCGCGCCGGGCGACGGACGCACGTTCTCCGCCGACTGCGAGATCGCCGGAACACGGTTCAAGGAGGGAGAACGGCTCTGGCTGTCCTGGGCGATGGCCAACCGCGACCCCTCCGTCTTCCCCGACCCCGACACCATCCACCTGGAACGCCCGGCCAACCGGCACAGCAGCTTCGGCCTCGGCATCCACCGCTGCATCGGATCCAACGTCGCCCGTACGGTCTTCAAGCGCATGGTCACCCAGGTGTTCGACCGTATGCCCGACTACCGGTGCGACCCGGAGGGCACTGTGCACTACGAGACCATCGGCATCATCCAGGGCATGCGCCATCTCCCGGCGACCTTCACCCCGGGCCCCCGGCTCGGCGCCGGGCTCGACGAGACCCTGGAGAAGCTGCAGCGGGTCTGCGACGAGCAGCGGATCGCCGAGCCGGTGACGGTTCGCAGGGCGAAGGCGCAGATCGCCGAATGACCGACGAGACACCCGACACGTCGGGGCGGGCCGCGCCGGAGATCACAGAGGAGAACGCCTTCTTCTGGACCTCCGGCGCGGACGGCCGGCTGCGGCTGACGGAGTGCGGGTCCTGCGCGGCCCTCATCCATCCGCCGCAGCCGGTGTGCCGCTACTGCCACGGGCACGAGACCGGCGTGCGGGCCGTCTCCGGCTTCGCGACCCTGATCGGCTTCACCGTCAACCACCGTTTTCCCGCCCCCGGGTTGCCGACCCCGTTCGTCGTCGCCCAGGTCGCCATCGAGGAGGACCCCCGGGTCCGCCTCACCACCAACACCGTCCAGTGCGAGCCCGACCAGCTGAAGTTGGGCATGCGCATGGAGGTCGTCTTCGAGCGGGCCGGGGACGCGTGGCTCCCCCTGTTCCGCCCGGCGGCCGACCAGGGATCCCCGGCCCCCTTCCCCACGGACGCCATCGAACCGTCCCGATTCCCGTCCCGCGTACGCCCGATGGTCACCCCGGAGAAGTTCGAGGACAAGGTCGCGATCACCGGCGTCGGCGCCTCGGAGATCGGGCGGCGCCTCCTCGTACCGCCCCTGTCGCTGACGGTGAAAGCCTGCGAACAGGCCATCGCCGACGCCGGGTTGACCATCGCCGACATCGACGGTCTGGCGGCCTACCCGGGCGCCGGGGCGTACGGAGGCTTCGCCGAGGGCGGAGTCATGGCGCTGGAGGCCGCGCTGGGCGTCCGGCCCACCTGGTACAACGGCGGCAGCGAGACCTTCGGCCCCGGCGGCTCACTGATCGCGGCGATGCTCGCGGTCGCGGGTGGCCTGGCCCGGCATGTGCTGTGCTTCCGTACGGTGTGGGAGTCGTCGTACGGCGAACTGGTCAAACGCGGCCGGATCACCCCGCCCGGCGGCCCCGCGGCGGCGGGCTGGATGAAGCCCTTCGGCGCGATCTCGGCCTCGCACACCCTCGCCATGAACGCGCAACGCCACTTCCACCGCTACGGCACCACCCGCGAGACCCTCGGCTGGATCGCCCTCAACCAGCGGGCGAACGCCGCGCTCAACCCCACCGCGATCTACCGCGATCCGCTGACCATGGACGACTACCTCCAGGCCAGGACGGTCACCACCCCCTTCGGGCTCTACGACTGCGACGTGCCCTGCGACGGATCGGTCGCCGTGATCGTGTCCGCCGTGGACGCGGCCCGGGACCTGGCCAGACCGCCCGTCCTCGTCGAGGCGGTCGGCACCCAGATCCTCGAACGCATCGAGTGGGACCAGAGCACCCTCACCCACGAACCCCAGGTGCTCGGCCAGTCCGCCCATCTGTGGACCCGCACCTCGCTGCGGCCGACGGACGTCGACATCGCGCAGCTCTATGACGGCTTCACCTTCAACTGCCTTTCCTGGATAGAGGCGTTGGGCTTCTGCGGGATCGGTGAGGCCAAGGACTTCCTGGACGGCGGCAAGAACATCGCCCGCGACGGACTGCTGCCCCTGAACACCCACGGCGGGCAGCTCTCCCACGGCCGCACCCACGGTCTGGGGCTGATCCACGAGGCGATCACCCAACTGCGCGGGGAGGCCGACGCGCGCCAGGTGCCGGACGCCCGGGTCGCCGTGGTCAGCACCGGAGGACTCACCCCCAGCGGTGCGATCCTCTTCCGGGCCGACACATGACCGGTGCCTCTCGCGTCGTCGTCGACGTGGACGGCATCCCCGTATCGGCCCTGCTGCGCGAGGCACGGCAACCACGCGCCGTCGTCCTCGCGCTGCACGGCGGGGCCGCCTTCTCCGGCTACTTCGACTACCCGGACCGGCCCCGGCTGTCCCTGCTGCGCACCGGCGAGGCCCTCGGCTTCACCGTCATCGCCATCGACCGTCCGGGATACGGCAGTTCGGCCCCGTACGCCGACGAGTTCACGTCCCCCGAGCGTCGTGTCGACGTCACCTACGGGGCTGTGGAGCGACTCCTCGCGGCCCGCCCGCGCGGGGCCGGCGTCTTCGTGTGGGCGCACTCCATCGGCAGCGAACTCGGGGTCCGTATGGCGGCCGACGAGCGGCGCGGCCCGGAACTGCTCGGCCTGGAACTCGCCGGCACCGGACGCCGCCACCACGACGACGCGGCCGGAATCCTCGGCGACTGGCGGCACCGGCCGCCGAACAGCAGGGTGCACGACCTGCTGTGGCAACCGTCGCGTCTGTACGCCGACGACGTGGTCGGCGGTGCCCGTATCTCCTCGCGCTCGCCCGCGTACGAGGGTGTCGTGGCCCGGAGCTGGATCGACACGTTTCCCCAGCTCGCCCCCCTGATCCGCGTCCCCGTCCACTACACGCTCGGCGAACACGAGCGGGTGTGGAGCTCGGGGCCCTCGGCGCTCGCCGACATCGCCTCCCTGTTCACCGCGTCGCCCCGGGTCGCCGTCGACGAACAGGCGGGCGGCGGACACAACTTGAGCATTGGGTTGACGTCTTTGGCCTATCACCTCAAGGTGCTCTCGTTCGTTGAGGAGTGCGTGCTCGCACGCGAGGTAGCAGAAGCGGCAGCGACAGAGGCGGCGGAAGTCGCCCAACGGCAGCAGGGGAGAGCAAGTTGACGAACGCGGAAGCGGTCGCGGTGCTGGTCGTCAGAGTGGTCCTGGGCGTCATCATGATCGCGCACGGGCTCAACCACTGGCGGGGCGGCGGAAAGATCGAGGGCACGGCCCGTTGGTTCGGCGGGCTCGGGCTGCGGCACGGGACGCTGCAGGCGTGGATGAGCGTGATCACCGAGGTGGGCGCGGGCGCGCTGCTGGTCCTCGGTCTGTTCACCCCGCTGGCCTGCGCGGCAGTGGTCTCGGTGATGCTGGTCGCGGGGCTCCTCGCCCACCGGCCCAACGGGTTCTTCGTGTTCAAGGACGGCTACGAGTACGTCCTGATGCTGGCCGCGATCTCCCTGGCGCTCGGGGTACTGGGGCCCGGCAAGGTGTCCGTGGACCACGCTGCCGACATCGAGGTCACCGGCTGGGCCGGGGGCGGCATCGCGCTCGGGGTCGCCGTGGTGGCGACGGCGGGGCTGCTGGCGACGTTCTGGCGGCCCGAGCGTCCCGAACGGGCCGTGAAGACGGAGGAGCCGACCGTCACCGGAGTGGCAGGGCAGGAGACCGGCTGATGCGTGTGGGGTTCATCGGGCTCGGGAGTCAGGGCGGGCCCATGGCACGGCGTATCGTCGACGCCGGTTTCCCGACGACGTTGTGGGCGAGAAGACCCGCCTCGCTGACCCCGTTCGCCGGCACGCCTGCTCAACGTGCCGTCTCCGCCGCCGAGTTGGCCGCCGCCAGTGACCTGGTGTGCGTCTGTGTCGGTGACGACGCCGACGTCGAGGAGGTCGTCGTCGGTGACGAGGGTGTGCTCGCCGGGCTCCGGCAGGGCGGGGTGATCGCCGTGCACAGCACCGTCCACCCCGACACCTGCCGTCGGCTCGCCGACCGGGCCCGGTTGCGCGGAGTCGCCCTGGTCGACGCGCCGGTCAGCGGGGGCGGCGCGGCGGCGGCCGAGGGGCGGCTGCTGGTGATGGTCGGCGGCGAGTCCGGGACCGTCGCGTTCTGCCGGCGGGTGTTCGAGACGTACGGCGATCCGGTCGTCCACATGGGCCCGCTGGGCTCTGGGCAGGTCGCCAAGCTGCTCAACAACGCCCTGTTCACGGCGAATCTGGCGACCTCCGCCGACGTACTCGCCCTCGGGCGCACCCTCGACGTGGACCCCGCCGGCCTCGCCGACGTCCTCGCGCACGGCAGCGGGGCGAGCTTCGCGCTCGGCCGGGTCGCCGCGGCCGGCGGCACCCTCGACCGGATCGCCGTTCACGGCGGACCGCTGCTGCGCAAGGACGCCCGACTGCTGGCAGACCTCGCCGAAGGAGTCGGCACTCCGGCGGGCTCGACCGTGATGCGAACGGCCGACGACGCCCTCGCCGTCATGGCGCGGATCGACCGACCGCTGATCTCCACCAGGCGGGTCCCAGGATGATTCCCCTGGATGGAAATGGTCTTCTCATTATTTGTGAGCGTTGCTATCGTCTGCCGTCAGGGCGACGAAGGGAGCGGTACAGGCCGTGAACGACTTCGAGGCGATCGACTTCTTCCGGGACGAGGGGGCCGTCGCGGACCCGTATCCGTACTTCGAGGCCCTGCGCGGCCAGTGCCCCGTACAGCGCGAGAACCATCACGACGTGATGATGGTGACGGGCTACGACGAGGCCGTGCAGGTCTTCAGTGACGCCGAGACGTTCTCCTCGTGCGTGTCGGTGACCGGGCCCTTCCCGGGGTTCCCGGTCCCGCTGGAGGGCGACGACGTCAGCGAGCTGATCGAGCGCCACCGGGACGAACTCCCCATGAGCGACCAGCTGCCGACGTTCGACCCGCCCCTGCACACGGCCCATCGCGGGCTGCTGATGCGGCTCATCACGCCGAGGCGCCTCAAGGAGAACGAGGCGTCCATGTGGCATCTCGCCGATGCCCAGCTGGACGAGTATCTGGCCGCGGGCGAGGGCGACTTCATCGGCGCCTTCGCCGCCCCCTTCACCCTGCGGGTCATCACCGACCTGCTCGGCATACCCGAGGCAGACCGGGACGAGTTCGCCGAGAAACTCAACCGGCCGCACTCCGACGCGGGCGTCGGCAGCACCAAGGGCGAGATGACGCACACGCCCCTGGAGTACCTGTACGAACGGTTCGCGGAGTATGTCGAGGACCGTCGCCGCGAACCCGGCGACGACGTGATCACCGGCCTCGCCATCGCCACCTTCCCCGACGGCTCGACCCCCGACGTCGCCGACGTCGCCCGCGTCGCCACCAACCTCTTCGCGGCCGGCCAGGAGACCACCGTCCGGCTGCTGGGCAACGCGCTCCAGATCATCGCCGAACAGCCCGAGATCCAGGCCCTGTTGCGGGCCGAGCGTGACCGCATCCCGAACTTCATCGAAGAGGTGCTGCGGATGGAGAGCCCCATCAAGGGCGACTTCCGGCTCTCCCGCGTACCGGCCACGGTGGGTGGGGTCGACATCCCGGCCGGCACCACGCTCATGGTCCTGAACGGCGCAGCGAATCGCGACCCGCGCCACTTCGAGGACCCGCAGACCTTCGACGCCACGCGGGCCAACGCCCGCCACCACTTGGCGTTCGGCCGCGGCGTCCACACCTGCCCCGGCGCGCCCCTGGCCCGGGCCGAGGGCCGCGTGGCCATCGAGCGCATCCTCGACCGTACGGCCGACATCAGGATCTCCGAGGCGGTGCACGGCCCCGCCGACGCCCGCCGGTACCGGTATCTGCCGACGTACATCCTGCGCGGACTGACCCACCTGGGCCTGGAGTTCACGCCCGCAGAGGGGCGCGCCCGATGAAGGTCGCAGTGGACGAGGACCGCTGCCGGGGGCACGGCGTGTGCTGGACCCTGTGCCCCGAGGTCTTCGACCTCACCGACGACGGGTACGCCGAGGTGCTGGTGCCGGAAATTCCCGCCGAGCACGAGAACGCGGTGCGCACCGCTGTCGGCAGTTGCCCCGAGCGGGCCATCGTGCTGAGCTGAGCCCGGCCCGCACAGTGAACCGAGAGGACAGGCAGATGCCCAAGGGATACGTCATCGTCACCGAGGCCATCAAGGACCCGGTGGGCCTGGAGGTCTACGCCCGCGCCGCCGGGGCGACGCTGGTCGCGAGCGGCGCGTCGATCCTCGCCGTCGACGACGGGCCGCAGCAACTGGAGGGCGAATGGCACGGTGACCGGACCATCGTCCTCGAGTTCGAGTCGGTGGAGGCGGCCCGTGCCTGGTACGAGTCCGCCGAGTACGAGAAGGCCAAGCCTCTGCGGCACGCGGCGGCCGACACCAACATGGTGATCGTCGCCGGGTTCGAGCCGCCCGCCGGGAACGGCTGACCCCGGCCCGTCACCGCGGCCGTTCCTTCACGACACGCCAACGCCCGTCTGTCAGGAGGGCGTTGGCGTGTCGTGTCGTGCGTACCCCGCCCCGGAAATGGCCGGCCTGTGGCAGTGGCCGCGGGAGGCACTTGTGTGGTGTGGTGACCGTACCGGCACATCGGTGTGCCGGCGGCGGAGAAGGTGACGCGTGGAGACGACGGCCCGGCGTGAGGAAATCCTGGGTGCCGCCCTGGAAGTGTTCGCCGAGCGCGGCTACAGACGGGCCTCGATGGACGCGGTCGCCGAGCGGGCGGGGCTGACCCGGCAGGGCGTCCTGCACTACTTCCCCAGCAAGAAGCTCCTGTTGCACGCGCTGCTCCAGCGCCGGGAGGACCTGGCTCGGGAGCATCTGGCCGCCGGTCACCTGGACAAGGACCTGCCGAGCCTGGTCGCCGAAGTCGTCGCCTACGACCATCAGAACGCCGGGCTCGTCCAGATCCACAGCGTGCTGGTGGCGGAGGGGATCATCGGCGGTGATCCCTCCCACGCGTTCTTCCACGACCACTACCGCTCGATCCAGGACAACACCGTCGCCCAGCTGACCGAGATATACGGCGACCGCCTGCCCAGCGGGCTCACCCCGCGCGCGGCTGCGAGTGCCCTGGTCGCGATGCTCGACGGGATGCAGTTGCAGTGGCTGATGGACGACGAGCAGTCCGACTACCCGGAGATCATGCGGGACGTGATGACCCTTCTGATCGGGTCCACGCCCGGATGAACCCGGCCATGGCCGCCACCGTCCCGGTCCGCAACCGCTCGGCGTCCTCCCACACCCGCAGATCCACGGCGACCCCGGAACGGGCCGCGCGGGCGGCGAATCCCAGCGAGTCGTCCAGCAGCGGATCGGTGCCCGCGACCAGCAACTGGACCGGCGGCAGTCCGTGCAGGTTGGCGTGCAGGGGGCTGAGCAACGGGTTTGACGGTTCGGTGCCGGCCGCGTAGAGGGCGGTTCGCAGCCGGAGTTCGTCGAGGTCGAAGGTGGGCTCGGCCGCCGCGTTGAACAGCAGGCTCGGCGCGTCCAGGGTCAGATCGAGCAGCGCCGAGCCGAACACCGCGCACTGCGGCGCCGCCGCCCCCATGTCCCGCAGCCGCACCAGCAGCGAGGCCGCGAGCCCGGCGCCGAGCCGCTCCCCGGCCAGCGCCACCGGACCCCGGGCCCGGCAGGAGTCGTACACGGCGTGCACGTCGTCGAGGGCGCCCGGGAACGAGGAGCGGTAGCGCGGGCAGACGACCACCGCTCCGGTGCGCAGCGCGAGCCGCTCGGCCAGATCGAGCGCCGACTCCGGGGTGCCGGAGATGTGCCGGTCGCCGTGCAGGTGGAGGATCACGAGATCGGTGGGGTCCGGCGGGGTCACGACCGGCCCGATCGGGCTCGACTCGACGCGTACGGACCCTACTTGACCCGCGTCGACCGCCGCGTCACCCGCCTCGATGCGCACGTCCGTCAAGTCGGTCTGTGTGGCGCGGTGTTCAGTCGGTGTGGGGGAGTCGTCGGACCAGGCCTGTGCGAGGCCGCGGTGTTCGCCGACGATTCCGTCTGCGGTCTCAACTCGTGTGTCATCCACGGGACATCACCCTTTCCGCTGCCTGCCAGTGCTCGTCGGAGACCCACAGTCGGGCGAAGGCGCGGGCCGCCTCGTCCGCCGTCAGGTTCCCCGACACCACCCGCTTGATCTCCTGTGCGGGGCGGGTGGCGAGCTGTCGGGCCAGCGTGCGCCAGCCCTCCTCGAAGGCGGCCCGGGGCAGCACCCGGTCCACCAGGCCGAGGCGTTCGGCCTCCGGCGCGTCGAGTATCTGCGCGGTGCCGGCGAGCAGGAGTGCCCGGCCCCTGCCGACCAGTGCGGCCAGGCGTTCGGCGCCGCCCCACGCGGGCATGATCGCCAGGGCCTTCTGGTTGAAGCCGATCCTGATGTCGTCGGCCGCGATCCGGATGTCGGCGGCCACCGCGACCTCGGCGCCCCCGCCGAACGCGTGCCCGTTGAGGGCGGCGATCACCGGGCCGGGGAAGGCGGCCAGCCGGTCGCAGACGCCGCGCATCCGCAGGGCCATCGCCAGCGCCTCGTCCTCGGTGCGGATCGCGGCGAGTTCCTTGAGGTCGCCGCCCGACACGAACGCCCTGTCGCCGGCGCCCGTGATGACCAGGGCCCGGGCGTCCGCCGCCGCGTCGAGGGCCTGGTCCAGCTCGTCCATGGTGGCCGGCGCGATGGCGTTGCGGGCGTGCGGGCGGTTGATGGTGATGACCGCCAGGCCCTCGTCCAGTTCGAGTTCGAGATCAACCATGTGTGCCTCTTCGGTCGGTGGGGCGCGGACTTCGGTTCCCGGACTCGGTTCTCGGGCTCAGCTCTCGTACTCGACCGTGACGTGCGGGGTCACCGGTTCGCCCTGGCACGTCAGCACCCAGCCCTCGGCGACCTCTTCGTCGTCGAGGGCGTGGTTGACGCGCATCTTGGCCTCGCCCTCGGTGAGTCGGGCGATACAGGTGCCGCAGTTGCCCATCTCGCAGGAGAAGGGCGGCATGAGACCGGCCCGGCGGGCGCTCTCCAGCAGTGACTCGCGGGGATGCTGGTCGACGGTGCGGCGCTTTCCGGCGAGAGCGATGGTGACCGTGCCGCCACCGGGCAACAGCGTGCTGATGGACTCCTCGACCGTCGGACCCGGCACCGAGAAGCGCTCAACGACGATCTGCCCGGACCGGACACCGTCCGAGAGAAGCGTGTTCTCGGCGAGCGCCATGAAGGGCGCGGGCCCGCAGAGGTAGAAGTCCGCGCCCAGGTCGGCGCCCACGAACTCCCTTACCTCGGCCCCGGTCACGAGACCCTGCCGGTCGTCGAGATGGTGACGGACCTCGAAGTGGTCAGGGTGCTGTTTCACCAGCTCGGCCAGCGTGTCGCCGAAGATGACCGAGTCCGCGTCCCGGTTGGCGGCCAGTACCCGTACCCGCCGTCCGGTGGTGGCCAGCGCGGTCTTCGCGAGGGACAGGACGGGTGTGACCCCGCTGCCTCCGCAGAGCGCGACCAGCGGCGTCGTCCCCTCGCGCAGACAGAACACGCCTGCCGGGGACGTGGTCTCGATGAGGTCGCCGGGTGCGAGGTGGTCGTGCATCCAGTTCGACACCAGACCGCCCGGGACGCGCTTCACCGTGGTCGTCAACTCGCTGTCGGTGTCCGGGGAGCTCGACATCGAGTAGCTGCGCAGGGTGCCGCACGCTCGCACCGTCAGGAACTGTCCGGCGCGATAGGGGAAGGGAGCGTCGAGTACGTACGTGCGCGTGTCGGCTGTCTCCTGGACGATCCGCTTGATCCGGACCGGGTGGAAACCGTGGTCTCGTACCATGTATGGAATTTACCTTCTCTCTCTGCGAGAGTGCAATTCTCGTTACAAGGGAGGGTGTTCCCGCAATGCGAACGATCCCCACGCGCACAGTCCCCGCCGAGCTCGCCAAGCGCTATGAGGCGGAGGGCTGGTGGACCCGAGACACGCTCGGTGACCTGCTGGCGCACGGCCTGACCGCCGCCCCCGGCACCGAGTTCCGCGTGCACTCGGCGGTGCGGCCGTGGACGGGAACCTTCGCCGACGTCGAGCGGGTCGCACGCCGACTGGCGGCCGGGCTCAGGGCGCGCGGGGTGGGTCCCGGCGACGTTGTCGCGTTCCAGCTGCCCAACTGGATGGAGGCGGCGGCGGTCTTCTGGGCGTCGGCGTTCCTCGGTGCGGTCGTCGTGCCGGTCGTCCACTTCTACGGGCGCAAGGAGGTCGGGTACATCCTGGACGCCGTCCGGCCGAACGTCTTCGTCACCGCCGCCCGCTTCGGCCACCTGGAACACCAGCCCGACCTGAGCGCGGACGTGCCCGTGGTCGGCGTCGTCGGGCGGGACTTCGATGACCTGCTCGCCGACGAACCCCTGCCCGGGGTCCTCCCGGCGGACCCGGCGGGCCCAGCCCTCATCGCGTTCACCTCCGGAACGACCCGTGATCCCAAGGGAGTTGTGCACAGCCACCAGACCCTCGGCTTCGAGACCCGGCAACTGGCCGGGCTCTACCCGCCCGACCGGGGCCGCCAGCTCACCTCGGCACCCGTCGGCCACTTCATCGGCATGGTCAACGCCTTCCTCATCCCCGTCCTGGACGGCACCCCGGTGAACCTCGCGGACGTCTGGGACCCCGGCACGGCCCTCGGCCTGATGAAGAGCGACGGGCTGACGGTCGGCGGCGGCGCCGCGTACTACATGACGAGCCTCCTCGACCATCCGGACTTCACGCCCGCCCACCTCGCCGGCATGAAGTACGCGGGCCTCGGCGGCTCGGCGGTACCGGCCGCCGTCACCGACAGGCTGGCCCGCCTCGGCATCACCGTCTTCCGCTCGTACGGCAGCACGGAGCACCCCTCGATCACCGGTTCCCGCCACACCGCGCCCGAGGGCAAGCGGCTCTACACCGACGGCGACCGCCTGCCCGGCGTCGAGGTCAGGCGCGCCGAGGACGGCGAGATCCTCAGCCGGGGACCGGACCTCTGCCTCGGCTACACCGACCCCGCGCTGACCGGACGGGCCTTCGACGCCGACGGCTGGTACCGCACCGGTGACATCGGGGTCGTCGACGGCGACGGGTATCTCACGATCACCGACCGCAAGGCCGACATCATCATCCGGGGCGGCGAGAACATCGGCGCGCTGGAGGTCGAGGAGGTGCTGCTCGCCCTGCCGGGTGTCGCGGAGGCCGCGGTGGTGGCCGTACCCGACGAGCGGCTCGGCGAACACGCGGCGGCCGTCCTGCGGCTGAGGCCCGGTCACCCCGCGCCCACGCTCGACAAGATGCGCGCCCATCTCGACCGGGAGGGCCTCGCCCGGCAGAAGTGGCCGGAGGAACTGCACGTAGTCGACGAGTTCCCGCGCACCGCGAGCGGCAAGGTTCAGAAGTTCGTTCTCCGCAAGGACATTGCGAGCCGCAAGAAGTGAGAATAAGATTCTCGCAATCTGCGAAGGAGGATCTCAATGCCGTCGCGCGAGCTGCCGTATCCGCTTTTCGACGCGGACAACCACCTGTACGAGACCGAAGAGGCGCTGACCAGGCACCTCCCCAAGCAATACGCGGGCGCGATCCAGTACGTGCAGGTGAACGGCCGTACGAAGATCGCGATCCGGGGGCAGATCAGCGAGTACATCCCCAACCCCACCTTCGAGGTGGTCGCCCGCCCCGGGGCGATGGAGGACTACTTCAAGTTCGGCAACCCGGACGGGAAGAGCCGCCGGGAGATCTTCGGCGAGCCGATGCGCTCCATCCCCGCCTTCCGTGAACCGGGGGCCCGGCTGGAGCTTCTGGACGAGCTCGGAGTGCAGAAGACCCTGATGTTCCCGACGCTCGCCAGCCTCATCGAGGAGCGGATGCGGGACGATCCCGAACTGATCCACGCGGTGATCCACTCGCTCAACGAGTGGCTGCACGAGACGTGGGGCTTCAACCACAAGGACCGCATCCTCACCACCCCCGTCATCACCCTGCCCATCGTCGACAAGGCCATCGCGGAGCTGAACTGGGCGGTCGAGCGCGGCGCCAGGGCGATCCTGGTGCGCCCCGCCCCGGTGCCCGGCTACGGCGGCTCGCGTTCCTTCGCGGCGCCCGAGTTCGACCCGTTCTGGAAGCGCGCCGTCGAGACCGGCGTGCTGGTCGCGATGCACTCCTCGGACAGCGGCTACGCCCGGTACACCAGCGACTGGGAGGGCGGGACCAACGAGATGCTCCCGTTCAAGCCCAACGCCTTCCGAACGGTGTCCGAGTGGCGGCCGATCCAGGACGCGGTGGCCGCCTGGGTCTGCCACGGCGCCCTGTTCCGGGTCCCGGGGCTGAAGATCGCGCTGATCGAGAACGGCTCCTCCTGGGTGGCGCCGCTGCTCGACCAACTCCGGGACGTCTACAAGAAGATGCCGAACGAGTTCCTGGGCGACCCGGTCCAGGCCGTCAAGGACAGCATCCACGTCAGCCCGTTCTACGAGGACGACCTCGGCGACCTCATCGACCTGATGGGCGTGGACCGGGTGCTGTTCGGCTCGGACTACCCGCACCCCGAGGGCCTGGCCCAGCCGCAGAGCTACGTCGACGCCATCCAGCACCTGAGCGTCACCGACCAGGCCAAGATCATGGGCGGCAACCTCTCCAGGCTGATCCCGGGATGAAGTGGGAGACCATCCCGCGGATGGTGCTGAGCGCGGCCGACCGCTTCGGTGACGCCGAAGCGGTCGTCGACGGCCAACTCCGCCTCACCTTCACCGAGTTGGCCGACCGGGTGCGCACGGCCGCGGGCGCCTTCGCCGCTGCCGGGATCGGGAGGGGCGACCGGGTCGCGATCTGGGCGCCCAACTCCGCCGAGTGGATCGTCGCGGCCTTCGGGCTGCTCACCGCCGGCGGGGTGCTCGTCCCGGTCAACACCCGGTTCAAGGCGGACGAGGCCCACGACATCGTCCGCCGCAGCGGGGCCAAACTCGTCCTGGTCGAGGCGGGCTTCCTCGGCCTGGACTTCGAGGGCCCGCCGGGTGTGCCGGTGATCGACCTCAAGTCGGGCTTCCTGACGAGCGGTTCGCCGTTCGAGCGGGCGGTGAGCGGTGACGACGTCAGCGACATCACGTTCACGTCCGGGACCACCGGGCGGCCCAAGGGCGTCCTGATGACCCACGCCCAGACGCTCCGCCTGTACGGCGAGTGGTGCGACCTGGCGACCTTGCGCGAGGGCGACCGCTATCTGATCGTCAACCCGTTCTTCCACATCTTCGGCTACAAGGCCGGCTGTATCGCCTCCCTGATCCGGGGCGCGACCATCCTGCCCGTACCCGTCTTCGACGTGGACCGCGTACTCGATCTGGTGGAGCGCGAGAAGGTGACGGTTCTGCCCGGCCCGCCCACGCTCTACCACTCGCTCCTGGCGGCCGGGGACCGGCGCGACCTGTCCTCCCTGCGGGTGGCGGTGACAGGCTCCGCCGACATCCCCGTCGAGCTCATCCGCCGGATCGTCAGCGACCTGCCCTTCCGGCACATCATGACCGGGTACGGCCTGACCGAGGCGGGCACGGCCACGGCCTCCCGACCCGGGGACTCCTTCGAGGACATCGCGACCACGGTGGGCACCCCCTGCGAGGGCGTCGAGGTGAGCGTCGCGGACGACGGGGAGGTCCTGATCCGCGGCTACAGCGTCATGCGCGGCTACCTCGACGATCCTGCGGCCACCGCCGAGGCGATCGACGCGGACGGCTGGCTGCACACCGGAGATCTCGGCACCCTCGACGACCGGGGACACCTGAGGATCGTCGGCCGCAAGAAGGACATGTTCATCGTGGGCGGCTTCAACGCCTACCCGGCGGAGATCGAGAGCTTCCTCCTCGAACACCCGGCCGTCGCGCAGGCCGCCGTGATCGGTGTGCCGGACGAGCGGCTCGGGCAGGTCGCCAAGGCGTTCGTCGTCCGTGGCGAACCCGTCTCGGCGGACGAACTGATCGCCTGGAGCCGAAAGCGGATGGCCGGGTTCAAGGCTCCCCGGTTCGTGGAGTTCCTCGAAGAACTGCCGTTGAACGCCACCGGCAAGGTGATGAAGGACCAGCTGAGATGACACGACCGGACGAGACCGCTTCAGGCATCCCGCTCCAGGCGGTCTACGGACCCGCCGACCGGGGCGCCGACCCGCCCGAGCCAGGCAACTACCCCTTCACACGCGGCAACTACGCGACCGGCTACCGGGGACGGCTGTGGACGCTGCGCCAGTACTCCGGTTTCGGCACGCCCGAGGAGTCCAACCGCCGCTACCGCTATCTCCTCGAACAGGGCGGTACGGGCCTGTCGGTCGCCCTGGACCTGCCCACGCAGTGCGGCTACGACTCCGACGACCCCGAAGTGACAGAGGAGGTCGGCCGTGTCGGCGTAGCCCTCGACACCCTCGCCGACGCCGAGATCCTCTTCGGGGACATCCCCCTCGACAGGATCAGCACCAGCTTCACCATCAACGGCACCGCGGCGATCCTCCTCGCCTTCTACGTCGCCGCCGCCGAACGCAAGGGTGTGCCGCGCGCGAAACTCACCGGCACGATCCAGAACGACATCCTCAAGGAGTACGCGTCCAGGGGGACTTGGATCTGGCCCGCCCAGCCGTCCCTGCGGCTGATCGCGGACACCATCGAGTTCTGCGCCGCCGAGGTACCCCGGTTCAACGCGATCTCGGTGGCCGGCTCGCACTTCCGAGACGCGGGTGCCAACGCCGTTCAGGAGATGGCGTTCACGCTCGCCGACGGGGTGACGTACGTCGACACGGTGCTGGAGCGCGGCCGGATGACGGTCGACCAGTTCGCCCCGCAGATCTCCTTCTTCTTCTACACCCACGGCGATTTCTTCGAGGAGATCGCCAAGTACCGTGCGGGACGCAGGCGTTGGGCCACCATCGTCCGGGAGCGGTACGGCGCCACGACCGACAAGGCGTCGATGTTCCGCTTCGGCTGCGTGGCCGGCGGGGCCTCCCTCTACGCGCCCCAGGCGCAGAACAACACCGTCCGGGTGGCGTACGAGGCGCTGGCCTCCGTACTCGGCGGCGTCCAGTCGATGTTCACGGCCGCCTGGGACGAACCCTTCGCGCTGCCCAGCGAGGAGTCGGCGACCCTGGCCCTGCGCACCCAGCAGATACTCGCCCACGAGACCGGCGTGACCCGGGTCGCGGACCCGCTCGGCGGCTCGTACTTCGTCGAGGCGCTCACCGACGCGACCGAGGCACGGATCGTCGAGATCATGGACGACCTGGAGCGGTACGGGGGCATGGTCCGGGCCATCGAGGACGGCTATCTGCAAGGGCTCATCGCCGACGAGGCCTACCAACTGCACCTGGACGTCGAGGCGGGCACCCGTCCGGTCGTAGGCGTCAACCGGTTCGTCTCGGACGAGCCGCCGCCGGACCTGTCGACGTACGAACTGGACGCGGAGGGCCGCGACCGGCAGCTGAAACGCCTCGCCGACGTGAAGGCCACGCGAGACGCCGCCCTTGTACGGGAGCAGCTGTTCCGGCTGGCGCGCGCGGCGGACGGGACGGAGAACCTGATGCCCGTACTGATCGACTGTGCCAACGCCTACTGCACGGTGGGGGAGATGGTCGCCGCGCTGAAGGCGGTCTGGGGCGAGTTCCAGCAGCCGGTGGTGTTCTGATGGGCGCCGCCACCCGGATCCTGGTCGCCAAGCCCGGCCTGGACGGCCACGACCGCGGAGCCAAGATCGTCGCGCGGACGCTGCGTGACGCCGGGTTCGAGGTCGTGTTCACCGGCATCCGCCAGCGCGTCGACACCATCGTGGCGACCGCTGTCCAGGAGGACGTGGCCGTGGTCGGGCTCAGCATCCTCTCCGGCGCGCATCTCGCCCTGACCACGAAGGTGGTCGAGGCGCTGCGGGCCGCCGGGGCCGACGACATCGCCGTCGTCGTGGGCGGCACCATCCCACCGGCCGACGTACCCCGGATGCGGGCGGCGGGCGCGGCGGCGGTCTTCCCGACCGGTACGCCGCTCGACGTGCTCGTCGCGGAGATGCGGGCGCTGACGGGTGGCGCGGGGAGCGCGGCCACGGGCTCCTAGGACTTGCTCGAACTCTGCTCGAACTCTGCTCGGAAACCTGTCGGACGTCTGGAGGCACTGTGCGGGTCGGTGTGATGATCGGGCCGGAGCGTGGGGACGCCGCGCGCAAGGTCGCGCGGATGATCGACGACGTGATGTGGGCCGAGCAGGCGGGCCTCGACACCGCGTGGGTGCCCCAGATACCCACGGACTTCGACGCGTTGACGGCCGTCGCGCTGATGGGCGCGCGGACCGAACGGATCGAGATCGGGACGGCGGTCGTACCGCTCCAGGCCCAGCATCCGATCGCCCTCGCCCGCCAGGCGCTGTCCGCGCAGGCGGCGACCGGGGGCCGACTGGCGCTGGGCGTCGGACCCTCGCACCACTGGATCGTCCGGGACATGCTCGGGCTGCCGTACGAGCGGCCGGCCGCGTTCACCCGCGACTACCTCGACGTCCTGGACGTGGCCCTGCGCGGCCCCGGTCCGGTCGACGTCGAGAACGCCACCTTCACCGTGCACAACCCGCTCGACCTCGGCCCGGTCGGCCCGCTGCCCGTCCTGATCGCCGCGCTCGGCCCGGTCATGCTGGCCCTCGCGGGCGGGCGTACGGACGGCACCGTCCTCTGGATGGCCGACGAACGAGCGGTCGCCGACCACGTCGTCCCGCGCATCACCAAGGCGGCCGAGGGCGCGGGCAGGCCGGCGCCCAGGGTCGTCGCGGGCATCCCGGTCTGTCTGTGCCGCCCGACGGAGGTCGACGCGGCCCGAGAACGCGCGAACCGCATCCTCGGGGAGGCCGAGATCTCGCCCAACTACCAGCGCCTGCTGGACTACGGCGACGCCCAGGACATCGGCGACCTGTGCGCGGCCGGCGACGAGGCGGCCATCCTGGCCCGGTTCCGCCGCTTCGCCGACGCCGGAGTGACCGACCTGTCGGTACGGCTGCTGCCGATCGGCGAGGACAGGGAAGAACTTGTCGCCTCCAAGCGCCGTACACGGGACATGCTGGCCACCATCGCGGCGGAAGTGCGATGAGCCCCGGGCCGACCGCCGGGCCACTGGCGGGCATCCGCGTCCTGGAGGTCGGCCACATGCTGGCCGGGCCCTACGCCACGATGATGCTCGCCGACCTCGGAGCCGAGGTCACGAAGATCGAGCCGCCCGGCGGGGACATCTCGCGGCAGGTCAGCGACGCCTACTTCGCCAGCCTCAACCGGGGCAAGCGCAGTGTCTGCCTGGACCTGACGACCGCGGAGGGCCAGGACCGACTCGGTGAACTGGCCTCCGACGCGCACGCGTTGCTCGTCAACCTCAAGCCGTCGGCGATCCACCGGCTGGGGCTGACGTACGAGGCGCTGCGGAAGTGGAACGAGCGGATCGTGTGTGTCGCGCTGACCGGCTTCGGGCTGGCCACGGGTGACGAGCCCGCCTTCGACTACGTCGTCCAGGCGGCCACCGGAGTCGCCGCGCTCACCGGCGATCCCGACGGCCCGCCGACACTGCCCGGCTACTCCGCCGCTGACAACTCGACCGGCCTCACAGCGGCGTTGGGTCTGCTCGCGCAGATCGTGTCGGGTCGTGGCGGCCAAGTCGACGTCTGCCTGCGGGACGTGATGCTGTCCCAGCTCAACTACCGTGCCTCGGCCTACCTCAACGAGGGCACCGAGCCACGGCGCCTGCCGCTCGGCGCGCACTCGTACTACGTACCGGCGCAGCTCTTCCCCACAGCTGAGGGCCACTTGGCGCTGTTCATCACCCACGACGGCTTCTGGAAGTCCTTCGCCGCCGAGGCGGGCGTCGAGGGGTTTCCGACCATGGCAGAGCGGGCGGCCCGGCGGGAAGAGGTGCTGGAGGCGGTCACGGCGGTTCTGGCGGGCGACACCGCCGCGGCCTGGGAAGCCCGGTTGCGGCCCCTGGGCGTACCGGCCGCCGCCGTACGCACGCTGCCGGAGGCACTGGCAGCCACACCTGAGGTCGTGGTGACGGCGGGTGACTACAGGCTGGTCCGCAGCCCGGTACGGATCGCCGGTCACGAGCCCGACCACCGGCCGCCACCCCGGCTGGGCGAGCACAACGGTGCCGTCCTGCGCGGTTCCGGTGAGCGTGAGGTGGTCGAGTCATGAGAGGTGAGGACCAGTTCCACCTTGGCATCGTCGCCGAGGACTTCGAAGGGACCCTCGCCGGATTGTCGGCCGCGTTCGGTTACGAGTGGTGCGCGGAGATCGCCGGCCCGCTGACCGTGACACTGTCGACCGGCGACGCGGAAGTACGGCTCAGCTGCGTGTACTCGCGGACCTCACCCCGGCTGGAGATCCTCCGGAGCATCCCCGGCACCCTCTGGGAAGCGGCGCCCGGCGGGGGAGTCCACCACGTCGGCTACTGGTCCGACGACGTCGGCGCGGACTGCGCCGGACTCGTCGACCTCGGATACACGCTCGAGGCGTCCCGCATCGGACCCGCCGGGTCCGCCTTCGCGTTCCTGCGCGGCCCCGACGGTGTCCTCGTCGAACTCGTGGACCGGGCGGCACAGCCGATGCTGGAGAAGTTCTGGGCCGACGGAGGGGACAGAGCATGAACACCGTAGGTATCGCGACCGGTGCCGGGCGGGGGATGGGGCTGGCGTGCGCGGGGCGGCTGGTCGGCACGGTGGACACGCTGCTGCTCGTCGACCGGGACGAGGCGACCGTGACAGCGGCGGCGAAGGAACTGGCAGGTGCTGGAGGGGCCACGGCCGTCGAGCCGTTCGTCCTGGACGTCACCGACCGGGACGGACTGGCCCGGCTCGCCGCACGCACCGCCGAACTGGGCACCCTGCGCGCCGTCGCCCACGCCGCCGGAATCTCGCCCACGATGGCCGACTGGCGGACCATCTTCGCGGTCGACCTGGTGGGCACCGCGCGGCTCGCCGAGGCCCTGCGCCCGCTCGCCACGGACGGTACGGCGCTGGTGTGCTTCGCCTCGATGGCCCCGCTGCTCGGCAACCTGGAAGCCGATCCTGCTGTCGCCGCCGTCCTGGACGATCCTCTCGACGACGCCTTCCTCGGCCGGCTCCACGATGCTCTGGGACCGGCTGTCGAGGACAGCGGCGCCGCCTACGCGTGGGCCAAACACGGGGTACACCGTTTCGTACGGAGTGAGGCGCTCCGGCTCGGCCCGCTCGGCGCCCGTATCTGCTCGGTCTCGCCCGGCGTCATAGACACCCCGCAGGGCAGGCAGGAAGCCGCGAACCAGCCGACCATGGACGCGCTCGTACGCCGGTCCGCGACCGGCCGTCCGGGCCGGGCCGAGGAGGTCGCCGCGGGAGTCGCCTTCCTGCTCTCGGCGGAGGCGAGCTTCATCACGGGCATCGACCTGCTGATCGACGGCGGAGCTTGTGCGGCGGTACGGGAACGGGCTGGGCGGTAGGACGTACACCTGACGTGCCGGATGCCAACTACCTTTTCCCGTACGGAGGATGGCATCCGGTATTCGCTCCTCAGCCGACCGGCTCCGAGCGCTGTAGCGTCCCCGTGATCCCGCCCGAGTCCTGCCCGGCCAGCCGTACCGCGGCCCGGCCCATCGCCTCCGGCGGCTCCACCATCTCCGGCGGGATCTCGCGGCCACCGCCCGCCGCCTGCCACCCCTCCGTGAGGACGATCCGGGACGGGGCCAGGCAGTTGACGGCGATGTTGTCGGCACGAAGGTCGGTGGCGAGCCCGAGGTAGAGCCGTTCTACGGCCGCCTTGGACACCCAGTACGCGTTGGCACCCCGGTCGGTCATCCCGACCCCGCTGGTCGTCACGGCCACCAGCGAACCGCCGCCGCGCTCCCGGACGTACGGGATCACGGCCTTGGTGACGAGGAAGACGCCCGTCAGATTGACGTCCAGGCACAGCTGCCAGCGTTTGAGCGGTGTGGACTCGACGGGGCCGAGCCACAGCACCCCGGCATTGGCGATCAGGATGTCGATGCCGCCGAACTCGCCGACGGCCGACGCCACGGCCGCCTCCACCGACTGTTCGCTGCTGACGTCGCAGGGCACCGCGAACGCCCGGCCGCCCGCCTCCGTGATCGCGTCGGCGACCGAGTGGATCGTCCCCGGCAACCGGCCCGCCTCCTCGGACCGCGCGGCCACCGCCACCGACGCCCCGGCCTCCGCCAGAGCGACGGCGACGGTCCGCCCGATGCCCCGGCTCGCGCCGGCGACGAACGCGACCTTCCCCTTCAACGACCCACTCCCGCCGCTCACTTGGGCGGGAACCTGAGTGCTCCGTCGAGGCGGATGACCTCGCCGTTGAGATAGCCGTTCTCGCAGATGTGCTCGACGAGCGCCGCGTACTCGGGGGAGCGGCCCATCCGCCGGGGATGCGGAACCTGGGGACCCCAGTAGGCCTCCAACTGGTCGCCCGCCTTGCCGTAGGCCGGAGTCAGGAAGGTGCCCGGGGCGATGGTGACGACCCGGATGCCGAGCGGGGACAGGTCACGGGCGGCCACCAGGGTCATGCTCACGACCCCGCCCTTGGCCGCAGCGTAGGGGAGCTGGCCGATCTGGCCCTCGTACGCCGCGATCGAAGCGGTGTTGACGATGATCCCTCGGTCGCCGTCATCCGTCGGTTCCTGCTTGGCGATGGCGGCGGCGGCCAGGCGCAGCACGTTGAAGACGCCGGTCAGATAGACGTCGATGGTCGTCCTGAAGCCGTCGAGGCTGATGGGTGTGCCGTCCTTGCCGATCAGCCTGCCGCCGCTCGCCGGGCCGCCGTGGCAGTCCACCGAGATCCGTAGCGGTCCCGCCGACTCGGCCTCGGCCAGCGCCGCCAGGACATCGTCCTCGCTGGTGGCGTCCGTCCGGACGTAGCGCACGCCGAGCTCCTGCTCCAGCGCCTTGCCCTTCTCGTCGGCGAGGTCGGCGACGACCACCTTCGCTCCCGCCGCGTGCAGTCGGCGGACGGTGGCTTCGCCCAGACCTCCCGCCCCGCCGACGACGACTGCCGAGCTGCCACTGATCTGCATCAAGGTTTTCCTCTCTTGCAAGCAGGGCTCTAGTCAGATGAGAATAGCATTCTCATGAATATAACCACGCTTCTGGAGATGGCGAGCTCGGCCGGAGACCGGGTGGTGGTGACGGCGGACGACCGTTCCCTGACCGCCTCGGAGTTGCTGGACCGCGCCCGGGCCGCCGCACACCGCTTCCGGCGCCGTTCGGCCGTCCTCTATCTGGGCGCCAGCCATCTCGCCTACCCCGTCGCCCTGTTCGGCGCGGCCCTGGCGGGAGTTCCTTTCATCCCCCTCAACTACCGCCTCGGTGAACACCAGTTGGCCCGACTGCTGGGCCGCCACCCGGGTGCCCTGGTACTGAACCCGGCCGACCTCGACGAACTCCTGTCAGCCGCGCTGGAGATGGGCGAGGGCGACGACGAGCCGGCGCCGCAGGACCAGGACGCCGTTGCCGTGGTGCTCTACACCAGCGGGACGACGGCCGAACCCAAGGCGGCGCTCCTGCGCCACCGCCACCTGCTCGCCTACGTGTTCAACACCCAGGAGTTCGGGTCCGCCGAGCCCGACGCCGCGACACTCGTGGCGGTGCCCCCGTACCACGTGGCCGGTCTGATGAACCTGCTCACGAACCTCTACTCGGGGCGCAGGATCGTGTACCAGTCCGCCTTCGACGCGCCCGAGTGGCTGGCCACCGTCCGACGCGAGCGCGTCACCCACGCGCTGGTCGTCCCGACGATGCTCGCCCGGATCGTCGCCGAGGTCCGTGAGGGTGCCACCGCGGGGACACCGACGCTGCGCAGCCTCGCGTACGGCGGCGCCCGCACCCCGCGACCCGTCGTCGAACGGGCGCTGCGGGCCTTCCCGGACACCGGTTTCGTGAACGCGTACGGACTGACCGAGACCACGTCCACGATCGCCGTCCTCGGCCCCGACGACCACCGCCAGGCGCTCCTGTCCGACGAACCGGCGGTGCGCGAGCGGCTCGGTTCGGTGGGGCGCGCACTGCCGGGCGTCGAGATCCAGATCCGCGGTGAGGAGACCGACGAGCTGGTCCAAGTCGGCGGTACAGGGCTGGTGTTCGTGCGCGGTGAACAGATCTCCGGCGAGTACGGAGGACACGGTGCCGCTCTGGACGCCGGTGGCTGGTTCGCCACCCGGGACCGCGGGCGGCTCGACGCCGACGGCTATCTGTTCATCGAGGGGCGTGCCGACGACACCATCATCCGGGGCGGCGAGAACATCGCCCCGGCCGAGATCGAGGACGTCCTCCTCACCCATCCCGGCATCGTCGAGGCGGCGGTGCTCGGACTGCCCGACCCCGAGTGGGGGCAGCGGATCGTCGCCGTGCTCGTCGGGCAGGGCGACCCGGACGAGATCCTCGCCTGGGTCCGGGAACGCCTGCGCTCCGCCAAGACCCCCGACACCGTCGTCTTCCGCGCCGAACTGCCGAAGACCGACACCGGAAAGCTGCTGCGCCGCACCCTGCTCGCCGACCTGGAGGCCACCCATGCCTGAAGCCGTCATCGTGTCCGCCCTGCGCACTCCCGTCGGCACCGCCTTCAAGGGCACGCTGCGCGACACCACGGCCTTCGACCTCGCCCACCACATCGTCGCCGCGGCAGCCGCCACCGACGGCGTGGACGCGTCCCTCATCGACGACATCGTCCTCGGAGAGGGCCTGTACGGCGGCGGAGTCATCGCCCGGCATGCCGCGCTGACGGCCGGCCTCACCTGGGTGCCCGGCCTCGCTCACAACCGGCACTGCGCGGCAGGCCAGGCCGCTGTCCAGAGCGCGGCGGCGAGCATCCGCGCCGGCATGGACGAGCTTGTCATCGCCGGCGGAGTCAACTCGGCCTCCACCTCGCCGCGTTCGGTGACCAAGGCCGACGGGGAGTGGGAACCCTGGATGTCACCGACCCACCCCGCCCGGCCGGACGCCCCCAACACCGACATGTCGATCACTGTCGGCTGGAACACGGCCGTCCGGGCGGGTCTGAGCCGCGCCGAGATGGACGACTGGGCGCTGCGCTCCCACCGCAACGCCGTACGCGCCATCGACGAGGGCCGCTTCGACGCCGAACTCGTCCCGATCGACACCCCACACGGCCTTTTCTCCGTCGACGAGCACCCGCGACGCGACACGAGCGCGGAGAGGCTGGCAGCGCTCAAGCCGCTGCATCCGGAGATCGAGGGCTTCAGCATCACGGCAGGCAACGCGGGCGGTGCGAACGACGGCGCCGCGGCCCTGGTCATCGCCAGCGACCGCCTCGGCCTCCCGGCTCTCGGCACGGTCCGGTCGTGGGCGTCCGTGGGCGTCGACCCCGCCGACATGGGTCTCGCCCCGGTGACCGCGATCCCCAAGGCCCTGAAGCGCGCGGGGCTTTCACTCTCCGACGTCGACCTCTACGAGATCAACGAGGCGTTCGCCGCCGTACCCGTGGCCGCTGTCAAGCAACTCGGCCTCGACCCGGACCTCGTCAACGTCAACGGCAGCGGCTGCTCGCTCGGTCACCCGGTCGCCGCCACGGGCGCCCGGATGCTGGTCACCCTCGTGCACGAACTGCGTCGGCGCGGCGGCGGGATCGGCGTCGCCGCCATGTGCGCGGGCGGGGGGATGGGCTCGGCGACGGTGATCGAAGTACCGGCACCGTGACGTGAGTTGACGGCCGTCGGCTATGTGAAGCGAAGCAGGGCTTCCTGGGCGTACGAGGCGACCAGGGAGCCCCCTTCGGTGAGTACGTCACCGCGGCCGTAGCAACGGCCGTGCGCCACAAGGGGACTGTGCTGGCGCAGGAGCAGCCAGGCGTCGGTCCGGAAGGGCCGGTGGAAGCGGACGGTGTGCGCCGTCACGGCCGACGTGAACACCGTGTTCGCATCGTGCTGACCGATCCCCTCGACCTGGCGCAGCGCAGTGCCGATGAGGCTCAGATCGGTGGCGTACGCCGTGAGGGCGGGGGCCAGTTCGGGGCCGACGGCCGGGGTGCGCATCCAGAGCTCGTACTCGGGCGTTTCCGACTTGGGCGTGTCCAGGGCGCTGGCCGCGCGGGTGTCCCAGGGCAGCAGATCCAGATCCACGGAGTACTCCTCGCCGGGTACGGCGGGGACGTGGAACGGCGTCTGGTGGTCGGGGCCGTCCTCGACGGCGTGCATCGACACCGAGGCGGTGGCCATGACGCCGGGGGACTGACGGGCGATGATCCCCAACGTAGCGAAGGTTCCGCCCTCGTGATGACGCGACACCTCGTAGCGGACGGGCTCGTCGGGCCGACCCGCGCGGGCGAAGAGGGCGTGTACGGACTTCACCGCCTTGTCCGGGGAGGCGAGTGTGGCCGCCCGGACGAACTGGCCGAGCAGTTGGCCGCCGAACAGCCGGTGATAGCCGAGGCGTTGATTGGCTCCCTCGAACTCCGAGTCCCCATCGGCAGGACGGAGGTCGAGGCACGCGAGGAGGTCACTCCAGAGATCCGTCACAGGGGCTCCCAGATACCGGACAGAGAGGGGACAGAGGTGAGAGACGGCTGTCAGAGTTGCACCAGCCGTGGCGCCGACCGCCTCTCCCGTACGAGCGCCCCCGCCTCCCGTGTCAACTCCCGTGCGCTGCCCAGCAGTCCGTCCAGCACCAGCGCCCGCCGGACATGCCGGTGCAGATCGTGCTCGGCGGTGAAGCCGATCCCGCCCAGGACCTGCTGACAGTTCCGGGCCGCAGTCAGCGCGGCCCGCCCGGCCGCGGCCTTGGCCAGCAGCGCGCCGAGGTCGTCGTCGGCGGCCACGAGGGTCGCCTCGGCGCCGTCCAGGGCGACGAGTGTCTCCGCGAGCCGGTGCCGTACGGCCTGGAAGGAAGCGAGGGGCCGGCCGAACTGGGTACGGTCCAGCACATGCGAGCGGGCCAGCGCGAGCATCGCCCGCCCGGTGCCCACCAACCACCAGCCGAGCGCCAGCCGACCCGCACCGAGCGGAATCGGCTCCCCAACAGGGCCGACCTGCAATGGCAGTTCATCGTCGAGAGAGATACCCGGCGTCCCACTCCCGCCGCGCTCCCACACCACCCACGAGCCGCCTGTGTACGGCAGCGCTGGCGTGCCCCCGAGCGGCAGACCCGCCGCGTGCAGCATCACGTCGTTGAGGAGCGAGGCATGGGCGCCCGTCTCGCCGAGCAGCCGGAACGCGAGCGGGACCGCGGCCTTGGGCGCCTCCACCAGCAGGTCGGACCAACCGAGGTCGCTCAGTGCCGAGTCGAGCGCCGGACCTGTCGCCGTCGCCATCGTCTTGCGGAGCGTCTCGGCCAGCAGGTCCCGTTCGGCGGCGTCCACGGCTACTCCTTCCCCAGGTTCAGCAACCGGCGCGCGATGATGTTCCGTTGGATCTCGGCGGTGCCGCCGTAGATGGTCGCCGCGCGTGAGTACAGGTACTCCGACCGCCAGGGCGTCTCGGTCAGCTCCAGAACGCCGGGCAGCAAGTCCCGTACGGTGTCGAAGAGTTGTTGCTCCGCCGTGGCCAGCAGGACCTTGTCGACGGAGGTCTCCGGGCCCAGGTGCTCCCCTTCCGCCAGGCGTCGCTGCGTCGCGTGGGAGCGGCAGCGGGCTGTGTGGAGGGCGAGATAGGCGGCGCCGAGGGCGTCGTCGTCCTGGGCGGAGTCGGGTGCGGGCGCCTGTTCCAGCAGACGATCAAGTCGGGTGTAGAGATGGGCGATCCGGTGCCAGAAGCATGTGGAGCGCTCGTGCGGGAGCAGGTCCATCGCCAGCTGCCAGCCGTCGCCCGGGCGGCCCAGCATCCGGTCGCCGGGGACGACCGCGTCGTCGAAGAACACCTCCGCGAACTCGTCCACCCCGTGCATGGTGCGCAGCGGCCGGACGGTGATCCCGGGGGTGTCCATGTCGACGAAGAAAGCGGTGATGCCCGCATGGCCGGGGGCTGTGCGGGTGAGCAGGACGCATCGGGCGGAGTACTGGGCGAGGCTCGTCCACACCTTCTGGCCCGTCACCACCCAACTGTCACCTCGAGGGACGGCCCTGGTGGTGAGCGAGGCCAGGTCGCTGCCGGAACCCGGTTCCGAGAAGCCCTGGCACCACTGTTCCCGTCCGCCGAGCAGCAGCGGGACCATCTCGGCGGCCAGCTCCGGACGCGCGTACGAGATCATCGTCGGGGCCAGAACCTCGACCATGGAATAGATCCCGGGCTCGGCCAGGCCTCTGGTGGCGACCTCCTCGCCGAGCACCGCGCGCAGTACGGCCGGCCCGCCGAGCCCCCTCACCTCGGCGGGCCATCCGTACCGCATCCACCCCGCCTCGTACAGCGCGCGCCGGATCCGGGCGAGCTGCGCGACCTGCGCGTCGAGCGAGTCGTCGGGGCCGGGGGAGAGGTCGTTCGTGTCGAGCCAGCGCCGCAGGTCCGTGCGGAACTCGGTGACGTTCATGTCCCGGGGCGCTGATAGGCGTGCGGGCGGCCCGAGTCGTGCGCGCCGCTGCGGCGGATGAACGTCATGGCGCGGGTGCGCAACCGCCAGCCGTCGGCGGTGCGCACGTAGGTGTCGTTGTAGTAGCCGATGCGCAGGTCGTGGGTGGTGTGGTCGACGAAGCACAGAGGCTGCGTGCCGGACGCGGAGTTCTCGTCCCTGCCCGGCTCGACAACGGCCGTCCCGGTGAGGAAGAGGCCCTTGGGCGCCGCCGCGACCAGTGCCGGGAACTCGTCGAGGGCGTAGGTGTCGCCGAAGGCGCTGTAGGTCCCGTCGGGAGTGAAGACCGCGAGCACGCCGTCCAGGTTCCCCTGGGTGATGTACACCGCGTACCGGGCCAGCAGTTGCTGGATCTCCATCAGGTCGTCAGTGGACACTGAGAATTCCATTCTCTAAAAGAGAGCGGAAGGTTCTCACGGAGGCCGCGAAGACGTCAACGGTCCCGCCGCAGCTTCGAGAAGTCCCAGCTCACCACCTTCTCCGCCGTCACCCGCAGCCATGCGTGCCGCCCGTCGTACGGGAAGTCCCGGCCGTCGGCATACTTGTCCGCGAACAGGCGTTCGGGCTCCCGGAGTTCATCCACAGGCGCCCCTTTCCGGGGCGTCTCGCCGACCACCTCCACACGGCCCCTCAGCTCCACGCCTCGCAGTCGGGTGAAGTCGGAGCCCCCGTCGTCCACGATCACGCTGAGCCGCGGGTCGCGGTCCAGGTCGGTCCAGCGCTGGCTGCGGACCAGCGAGTTGAGCCACAGGGCCGCTCCGTCCCACACGAACCACAGGGCGCTGGTATGAGGGGCGCCGTCCGCTCCGACGGTAGCCGCCCGGCATACGGGCCGGGTACGCAGGAACGCGTCCCGCTCCGGCTCGGTCATGGCGATCGCGGTTCCCCTGCGCTGTCCGGTCATCGTTTCTCCCAGGCTTGTCGGAATGCTTGATTCTCTCCAATTGAGAAGCTAGTTTCCACCCTCAGAGAGGGGACCACTCCGTCGGCCGACCCCGACATCGAGTGACGGCGCGTCATGGACCAGTTCCTCACCTTCGGCATCGTCGGCCTCAGCACTGCCGCGATCTACGCGGTCATCGGCAGCGGCCTCGTACTCACCTACACCACCACCGGCGTGTTCAACTTCGCGCACGGCGCCGCGGGCATGCTCTCGGCCTTCACCTACTGGCAGCTCTCCGTCGGCTGGGGGTGGCCGGTTCCGGTCGCACTGGCCGTCGTACTGCTCCTGCTCGCCCCGGCGTTCGGGCTCCTCGTCGAGCGGTTCATCCTGCGGCCCGTGCAGGCGCTCGGCGAAGCGGAACGGCTGGTGATGACGGTCGCGCTGCTCAGCGGACTCATCGGGGTCGCCCGCTGGATCTGGGACCCGAACGTGGCCCGGCCGCTGCCCGCCTTCTTCGCCGACCGGACCCCCTTCCACATCGGCCCTGCCGCCGTCACCTGGCACCAGGCCATCACCATGGGTGTGGCCCTCGCGGTCGCCGCCGGACTGCGCGTCCTGCTCTACCGGACCCGCGCCGGCGCCGAGATGCGTGCCACCGTCGACGACCGCGCACTCGTCGGGCTCACCGGCGCCGATCCCGTACGGGCCAACAAGGCAGCCTGGATCATGGGCACCCAACTCGCCGCACTCGGTGGCATATTGATCGCACCGAGCGTCACCCTCGATGCCGCGCAGCTCTCCCTCCTGATCGTCAGCGCCTACACCGCCGCCGTCTTCGGCCGACTGCGCAGTGTGCCGCTCACCTTCATCGGGGCAGTCGTCATCGGCTGCACGGAGAGCTATCTGACCGGCTACCTGCCGCAGAACGACTACCTGCCAGGCCTGCGCCTCGCCGCGCCCGCCCTGCTCCTGTTCATCGCTTTGCTGGTGTTCCCGCACCGGCGGCTGCGCGGACGCGACCGGCGGCTGGCCCCGGTCCCAGTACCCACTCCACGCGGCACGCTGGTATTCGCTGTGGTGACCGTGGCGTTCGGAGTCGTGCTGGCATCGATGCTCGGCGAGGCCGACCTCATCACCTACGGACCGATCTTCTCGCTCGGCGTGGTGGCCCTCTCGTACGTCCCCCTGACCGGTTACGCGGGCCAGATCTCCCTGTGCCAGCTGAGCATGGCCGGGATCGGCGCGGTCGTGTGGGCGCACTTCGGCGCTCATGGGCAACTGTGGGCGCTGGGCCTGGCGGTTCTGGTCTCGGCGGTCGCCGGGGCGCTGATCGCGCTCCCCGCGCTGCGGCTGTCCGGCGTGTACCTGGCGCTGGGGACCGCCGCCTTCGCCGTCGTACTCGACCGCTGGATCTTCACCCTCCCCGCCTTCCACGTGTTCGGCATCGAGGTCGCACTGTTCGACCAGGGCTCGGTGGAAGTGACCGGGCCCTCGCTGTTCGGGCTACGACTGGACAGCGGGGAGGAGTTGATGGTGCTCGCCGCGGTCTGTCTCGCCCTCGCGTCGATCGGCGTCGCGGCGCTGCGGCGGGGCCGGTTCGGGCGGCGGCTCATCGCCCTGCGTGACAGCGAGGCCGCATACGCCACGCTCGGCGGCAACCTGCTCGTCGCCAAGGTGCTGGTGTTCGCGCTGGCCTCGGGGATCGCGGGCCTCGGCGGCGCGCTCTACGGAATGCAGCAACGGGCCATCACACCGGACCAGTTCAACCTCGTGGCCGGGCTGCCGATCTTCCTGGTCGCGGTGATCGGCGGCCTCGGCGCGGTCGGCAACGGACTGTTCACCGGTACGGCGCTCATCGGACCGACCAACGCGCTGGTCGCCGTCGCGCCCGCGCTGCAGAATCCGGTCGCCCTGCTGCCGGCCCTCGCCGGTATGGGCCTCGGCAAGAGCCCCGACGGCATCTCGGCCCACTTCCGGCGCCAGTGGGAGCCGCTCGGCCGCGACCGCATCGCGCTCACGGCACTCGCCGCCTGGCTGGCCACGGCCTGGCTGCTGCGCCTGGGCGACGTCATCAACGGCTGGACCTTCCTCGGCGGAGCCGTCGTCGTGGCCGTCGCACTACGGACATGGGCGAGCGTCAGGCAGGCCCCGGCGGCCGAGCCGGAGATTCCGGTCGAGTGGTGGGGCGTACGGCGTGACTGGCGCCCGGAGGACGGGGAGGTGCTGGCCCGTGGCGTCGCTGCGAGTTAGTGGAGTGACGGTTTCCTTCGGCGGGAACCGGGCGTTGGACGGGGTCGGTATGACCGCCGAGCCCGGCCGCGTCACCGGGCTCATCGGGCCCAACGGGGCAGGGAAAAGTACCCTGTTCGACGTCGCGTCCGGGCTGCGCAGACCGTCCTCGGGACGGGTCTTCCTCGGCGACCGGGACGTCACCAGGCTGCGTCCCTCCGCCCGCGCGCACTGCGGACTCGCCCGCACGTTCCAGCGGCTGGAGCTGTTCGGCCGGCTCAGCGTCCGCGACAATCTGCTCGTCGCCGCCGAACTCGGACCCGAACGGCCGCGCGCGGTCGCCGTCGTCACGGAGATCCTCGACCGGCTGGGCCTCACCGGCATCGCCGACACCGCCCCCGACAGTCTGCCCACCGGTGTCGGCCGCCTCGTCGAGGTCGGCCGGGCGCTGGCCCTGCGCCCCAAGGTGCTCCTGCTCGACGAACCCGCCGCCGGACAGGACGGCGAGGAGACCGAACGCTTCGCCGCTCTCCTGCGCTCCCTCGCCGACGACGGCACCGCGGTCGTCCTCGTCGAACACGACATGAGTCTCGTCATGAGCGTCTGCGACGACGTGTACGTCCTCGACCTCGGGAAGGTCATCGCCGTCGGCCCGCCCGAGGTGATCCGCAACGACGAGACGGTCCTAGCCGCCTATCTGGGGGACGCGTGAACGCGCTACTCGAACTGCGCGGCATCCGCGCCGCCCACGAACGGATCACCGTCCTGCACGGAGTCGATCTGAGCGTCGCCGCAGGCGAGGTGGTGGCGCTGCTCGGCCCCAACGGCGCTGGAAAGACGACCACGTTGAGCATCGCGGCGGGCGTCCACCCGCCGGAGTCCGGGCAACTCCTCCTTGGCGGGCGTGACATGACGGGAGCCGCTCCGCGCGACCTGGCCCGCGCCGGAGTGTGCCTGATCCCCGAGGGCCGCGGGGTGTTCCCCAACCTCTCGGTGCGCGACAACCTCCTGATGATGACCTACACGGGCCGCAGCCGGGCCGAGGTCGAGGAAATCGCGTTCAGCCGCTTCCCCGTCCTCGCCCGGCGTGCCTCGCAGGCGGCCGGCACCATGTCAGGCGGCGAACAGCAGATGCTCGCCCTGGCACGAGGGCTCGCCACGGACCCGGCCGTCCTGCTTCTCGACGAACTCTCCATGGGACTCGCCCCGTTGGTGGTCGCCCGCCTCTACGAACAGGTCGCGGAGATCGCCCGCCAGGGTGTGGCCGTACTGGTCGTCGAGCAGTTCGCCGCCGCCGTCCTCGACATCGCCGACCGTGCCGCCGTACTCGTGCGCGGCCGGATCCAACGGCAGGGCCACCCCGACGACGGGTTGCGCGCCGAACTGTCCGCCCTCTACCTCGGGAGTTCCGCATGACGTCCACCGAGCCACGTGCGGACCGCTTCGTCCGCGAACTGACCGAACTGAAGATCCCCGACCCGGCCGCCGCCCGTTCCGGGCTCTGGCTGCGCCTCGGCGGAACCCTGATGGCACTCGGCCTGATCCTCGGCGCCTCCGGCTACCTGGTCGCCCACAACACCCTCGACCCCCTCGTCCAGAACGACGGTCTCGCTCTGGGCCTCGCCGGAATCGCTGCCGGAGTTGTGGGCTCGGCGCTGTTCCTGCGCTACTCCCTCACCGGCTTCCTGCGGTTCTGGATGGCCCGCCAGTCGTACGACGTCAGCCTCCTCGCCGAACGACTGCGCGACCAGGACCGGCTGCACGACCCGGAGTGACTCCGGCCCCGCGATCACCCGCGTGACCTCGACCGTCCGCTCGAAAGGGACCCTGGCCATGACCACTCCGGCACCGACGCTGCGCCCCGGCAACCAGCTCGCCAGCACCGCCTGCGGCACCCGTGTGGTCGTGATCCGGGCCTCCGCCGACGCGCAGCCCCAACTCACCTGCGCGGGCGCGCCCATGGTGCCCGCCGCCTCCGCCCCCCAGGTCAAGGACACCGGCTCGGGCACCCTCGTCGGCAAGCGGTACGTGGACGCCACGGGCACCCTCGAACTGCTCTGCACCGCCTCCGGAGCGGGCGAACTGGTCTGCGACGGCGCTCCGATGACCGTCAAGGCGGCCAGGCCGCTGCCCGCGTCGGACTGAACCGAGCCCCTGTCAGAAGAGGAGTTGTCATGGCGCAGGACGACCTGGTCCTGACCGAACGGGTGGGCAGCGTCCTTGTGGCCACGATGAACCGGCCCGAGGCGCGAAACGCCCTGAACCCAGAGCTGCTTCACGAACTGTCGACAGCCCTCAAGGAGGCGGACGCCGACCCTGCCGTCCGGGCGATCGTCCTCACCGGGGCGGGCCCGGCCTTCTGCGCCGGCATGGACCTGAAGGCGTTCGCACGCGGCGCCCGCTTCGACAGCCTGCTCTGGTTCTACCGTGAGGGCGTCACCACCCCGGTCGTCGCGGCGCTCAACGGGTCGGCGGTGGCCGGCGGCTTCGAACTCGCTCTGGCCTGCGACCTGGTGGTAGCCGCCGACACCGCGTCCCTGGGCATCGCCGAGGTCAGACGCGGCCTCTTCGCGGCCGGTGGCGCCACCACCCTTGCCGACCGCATCCCGCTGGCCGTTGCCTTGGAGATGGGCCTCACGGGTGAACTGGTCACGGCGGCCAGGGCCTGGGAGATCGGTCTGGTGAACAGGGTCGTCCCGGCCGAGGAAGTCCGCGCGGAGGCACTGGCCCTCGCCGAACGGATCGCACAGAACGGCCCGTTGGGCGTCGCCATGACCAAGAAGCTGATGCGGGAACGCCGCCTGGCCGAACCGTCGGAGATCGAGTCGGTGTTCCGCAGCGCCGACGCGACAGAGGGAGCGAGGGCGTTCGCGGAGCGCAGGCCCCCGGTGTGGACGGGAAAGTGACGGGGCAGGGCCCCTTCAGGGGCGCGGGGAACTGCGCGACCAGCCACCGACTGCCCGCAGACTCAATACCGCACATCGCACAGAGCGCTCAGTCCCCCTGAACAACCTCGTCGACCAACCCCCACCGAAGCGCATCCTCAGCTCCCAGCGCCTCCCCCGACAACGCCAAATACGCCGAACGCTCCCTCCCGATCCGCAGCGGCAGGCTGGCTGTGCCGCCCGCGCCCGGAATCAGTCCCATCCCCACTTCGGGCAGCCGGATCACTGTGTCCGGCGTCGCCCGCACCCGTCCCGCGAACGCGGTGAGTTCGATGCCCGCCCCGATGCAGGCGCCGTGCAGATGTGCCGTGACCCGCGCACCGCACCGCTGGAGCAGGGCGGCGGGACTGCGGTGGACGCGCACCATATGGGCCTGTGCGGGATCCCTGGCCGAGCCGAACTCGCTCAGGTCCCCGCCGGCGCAGAAGGCCGGCCCGTTGCCGTAGAGGTCGACGCGGGTGATCGACGGGTCCAGTACGGCGACTTCGAGCGCCTCGCACAGGGCGTCCCGCGTACCGGCGTCCATGGCGTTGCGGGCCTGCGGCCGGTCGAGGGTGATGGAGAGGCTGTCACCGTCACGGGCCAGGGCGACCGGCTCAGCGCAGGGGCGTGGTGTACGAGCGGGCGCCGAGTCCAGCCAGGCGTGGAAGGCAGCCGATGCCTGGAGCGTCGAATAGGCGAGCGACTCGGCCACCAGACGGTCGGGTGGCGCCAGCGCGGGTCCCATCCGCAGCACCTGCGTCAGGGCGACCGAGGCGGCGGGACGGTCCGCGACGATCTCCGCCAGACGGCGGGCCGTGGCGTACGGGTCGGCGCAGCTCACCCAGGGGCGTGGTGGGTCGGGCTCGCTGGTGAGGAGGATGTCGAAGCGTGCGTCGGCCGCGATGGGTTTCTCCGCGATGCCTACGAGCACCCGCCCGGTCACTCCAGTCGTTCCTAGGCCCAGGCCGAGGCCGAGGTCGGGACTCGGTCCACGGTCGAGGTCGACGAGGACGAAGGGGGAGGGCAAGGTCACGACCGGAGTGTAATTTGGGGCTACCTCGGAGGAGAAGGGCGTTTGGCCATTGGAGAATGACGCTCTCGACAGCTGGATGGGGTCGGTCGAGCCGTACCTGTCTCCGCTGGTCTCGGTCGCGAAGGAGTTCACCGCTCTCACGGGCGTGTCCGTCGACCTGCCCGCGGCCCTTTTTCTCCGCGCCCGGCTGATGGGCCACGCCCTCCCGGGCCGGTCGTCGGCCGGCGGCTCCTGTCACCTCCTCGAAGCGGCCGACGGCTGGACCGCGGTGAACCTCGCCCGTCCCGACGACCTGGCCGCCGTACCGGCTCTCGTCGCCCTCCTGAACGGGGTGGCGGGCGAACCGCTTCAGAGGGTGGTGCGCCGGGCCAAGGCCGCCGAAGTGGCAACAAGCGCACAACTGTTGGGGATCGCGGCCTCGGAGCACGCCTCCGTGAGCGGGCCCCCGGTACGGACCGAGCGTCTCGGCGAGCAGCGCGTACGCGACACAGCCGCCCTGCGTGTCGTCGACCTGTCGGCCCTCTGGGCGGGCCCCTTGTGTGCGCGCCTTCTGGGGCTGGCGGGCGCCCAAGTGGTGAAGGTGGAGAGCGTGACCCGCCCGGACGGTGCCCGTGTCGGGTCGCCCGCGTTCTACCGCTGGCTGCACGAGGGGCACGACAGTCTGGTGCTGGACTTCGCCTCGGGCGCGCTCGCCGAGGTGATCGCGGGGGCGGACATCGTCATCGAGGCGTCCCGGGCGCGGGCGCTGCGCCGGCTCGGGGTCCACGCCGAGGAGTTCCTCGCCGCCCGGCCGGGCCGGGTCTGGGTGAGCATCACCGGTTACGGCAGGGACGACGACCGTATCGCGTTCGGCGACGACGCCGCCGCCGCGGGCGGCCTGACCGGCGTCGACGCTCACGGCGACCCCGTGTTCCTGGGCGACGCGCTCGCCGACCCGGTCACCGGCGTCTACGCCGCCCATGCCACGGCCCGTTCCCTCGCCACCGGAGGCGGCGAACTGCTGAACCTCGCCATGTCGGCCTGCGCCGCCTCCCTGGTGCCGTCGCCGTGCTGATCAGGAACGTCGAGATCCAGGGCGCCGGGCGAGCGGACGTACGTGTCCGGGACGGGCGTATCGCCGAGATCGGAGAGCGGATGGACGGGAGAAGTGGGCGAGACGGGAGAGACGACCCCGACCTCATCGACGGGCGCGGCGGCGCCTTGCTTCCCGGCCTCCACGACCACCACATCCACCTCGCGGCGCTGGCCGCCGACGCCGCGTCCGTCCGGGTCGGCCCGGTAGATGTCGCCGGCCGGTACGGACTCGCCGCGGCCCTGCACGGTGGGGCGCCCGGCGAGTGGGTGCGGGCCGTCGGCTACCACGAGAGCGTCGCGGGCGACCTCGACCGATGGGCCCTCGACGACCTCGTGCCGGACCGGCCGGTCCGCGTCCAGCACCGGACCGGCGCGCTGTGGGTGTGGAACAGTGCCGCGCTGCGGGCGGCCGGTCTGGAGACGGAGTCGGGCGACGGACGGTTCTGGCGGGAGGACGAACGGTTGCGTGGACATGTACCGCCCGTGCGGCTGGATCTGGAGGGTGTGGGGAGCAGGGCGGCGGCGCTCGGTGTCACGGGGTTCACCAACGCCGATCCGCACCCGGCGGGCGGTCTCCTCGACCTGCTGTCGGTGCTGCCGCAGCGGCTGCTCGTCATGACGGTCGACGCGCCCGTGAAGCTGATGCTCGACGACGCCACCCTGCCCGCCCCGGCCGAACTCGCCGTCCGGATCGCGTCGCTCCGGCCACGCCCGGTGGCCGTCCACTGCGTGACCCGGGTGCAGCTGCTCGTGACCCTCCTCGCCCTGGACGAGGCCGGCCCGGTCGACGGCGACCGCATCGAGCACGCATCCGTCGTCCCGGCCGAGACGATCCCCTGGATCAAGCAGCTCGGCGTGACAGTCGTGACCCAGCCGCACTTCCCCGCCGAACGCGGCAACGCCTACGCCACCGACGTGGACCCCGACGACCGCCCCCACCTCTACCGCTGCCGGTCCCTGGCCGACGCGGGCATCCCACTCGCCGCCGGCACCGACGCCCCCTACGGAACCCATGACCCGTGGGCGGTCATGCGGGCCACCGTCGAACGCACCGGGGGAGAGGCCCTGAACGCGGAAGCGGCCCTGAACCTGTTCACCGGGGAGCCCCGACACCCCGCCAGGCCAAGGCGATTGGCGGTCGGCGAGGTCGCCGACCTGTGCCTGCTCCACGTACCCCTGCGGGAAGCACTCGACGCACTGACAGCCGACACCGTCAGGGCGGCGTTCGTAGCCGGAGACCGCATCACCGCACCCGAATGAGCAGGCGCGAGTGAAGGGACGCGTCAGACGCTGTACCCACCGTCCACCCCCAACGCCTGCCCCGTGATGAACCCCGCGCGCTCCGAGGCGAGGAACGCCACCGCCTCCGCGATGTCCTTCGCTGCCCCGAAGCGGCGCAACGGGATGTTGCGCCGGGTGATCGAGAGCGCGGCCTCGTCCAGTTCCCCGGAGGCGATCAGACGGCCCGCGATACCGTCGTTGAGCATCCCGGGCGCCACACAGTTCACGCGGACCCCGTACCGGCCCTCCTCCGCCGCGAGCGCCCGGGCCACCGCCTCGACGGCGCCCTTCGTGCCCGCCGACAGCCCGTCCCGGACCGGGTAACGGCGGGTGGCCACCGTCGTCACGGCGACGATGCTGCCCCGGGTCTCCCGCAGCCTCGGCAGCGCGGGATGGACCAGACTGAAGAACGCCACGGCGTCCGCGTCGAGTTGGGCACGGTACTCGCTCGGCGTCACCTTGCTGAGATGCCTCATCGGTACGTGGGGACCGGCCGCGTACACGACCGTGTGCAGCCCTCCGAACACCTCGTCGGCCTCGCCCACCGCCTCCGCCGTGGCCATCTCGTCCCCCAAGTCCAGCCGCAGCGCCAGGACTTGACGGCCGTATGCCTTCACCTCGCCGGCGATCGCCACCGCTGCCGTCTCGTTGGCTCGGTATGTGAACGCCACGTCGCTGCCCCGCTCGGCCAACATCCGTACGATCTCCGCGCCGATGCCACCGGTACCGCCCGCGACGAACGCGGCGCCCGTCCGGCCCTCGAAATCAGCTGTCCCGGACATCCGGCATCACAGTCCCAACGACTTGGCGATGATGACCTTCATGACCTCGCTCGTCCCGGCGTAGATACGGGTGATGCGCGCGTCCGTGTAGAGCCGGGCGATGGGGTACTCCTGCATATACCCGTATCCGCCGAAGAGTTGAAGACATCGGTCGACGGCCCGGGCCTGCATCTCCGTGCAGAACAGCTTGACCTTCGCCGCGTCGGCGCCGGACAGTTCACCGTCGACGAGTTCGAGGACAGCGCGGTCGAGCATCATCTGCGCCGCCTCCAACTCGGCTGCCACGGCGGCGAGTTCGAACTTCGTGTTCTGGAAGGCGGCGACCGGCTTCCCGAAGACCCGGCGCTCCTTGACGTACTCGACCGTCGTATCGAGGGCGGCCCGCGCCTGCGCGACCGATCCGACCGCCACGGTCATCCGCTCCTGCGGCAGGTTGTGGCCGAGGTAGCCGAAGGCCGCACCCTCCTCGCCGAGCCGGTTGGCGACCGGGACACGTACGTCGTCGAAGGCAAGCTCGACCGTGTCCTGCACTCTGATGCCCATCTTCTTCAGCACCCGGCCCCGCGTGAACCCCGGCATGCCGTCCTCGACGACCAGCAGGGTCAGCCCCGCGCGTCGGTCGTCGGGATCGGTGGCCGTCCGGGCCACCACGACCACCAGGTCGGCGAGCAGCCCGCCCGTGATGAAGGTCTTCGCCCCGTGGAGGACGTACGAGTCGCCGTCCCGGACGGCGGTCGTGCGGATGCCCGCGAGGTCGGAGCCCGTACCGGGTTCCGTCATGGCGACGGCCGTGAGCAACTTGCCGGCGGCGAGGCCGGGGAACCAGCGGGCGCGCTGCTCCTGGTCGGCGTAGGTGAGGAAGTAGGGCAGGACGACGTCGAGTTGGGTGCGTACCGTACCCAGGGTGACCAGCGCGCGGGCCGCCTCCTCCTGGAGGACCACGTTGTAACGGTAGTCGTCCAGGCCCGCACCGTCGAACTCCTCGGGGACGGACATGCCCAACAGGCCTAGTGAGCCGAGCTGTTCGAAGAGTTCCCGGGGCAGTCGCCCGGCCTCCTCCCAGTCGGCGTAGTACGGCACCACCTCGTTGGCCACGAAGTCCCGGACGAGCCCGCGGAACGCCTCGTGGTCGGGCGTGAAGATCTCTCTGCGCACAACTGCTCCCGTCAGGAGGCGAGTTCGACGAGAGTGGCATTCGCTGTGCCGCCGCCCTCGCACATGGTCTGCAGGCCGTGGCGCAGGCCGCGCTCCCGCATGTGGTGGATCATGCGGGTCGCTCGGGCGGCGCGCGCAGGACGAGGGCGGACAGGTCGGCCGGGTGGACGCCTGCGAGGCCGCCGTCGCGCTTCCCGACTGGGCTGCGCCCCGCCGTCACGATCACCGCTTCACGCACTACGGCCTCCTGACCGAAGGGGCGCCAGGCGCCGCCGAGTCGGTGGTCTCCGGGCCGGTCCCGGTTCCCACTACCGACCACCGCCCGTCGAAGGACGGCTCCCGCTTCTCCGCGAACGCCGTGAACGCCTCCGACACGTCCGCCGTGGCGAAGTTCACCCCCTGGGCGCGGGCCTCGTTCGCGAGCGCGTCCCGCAGCGTGCGGTCGGCACCCTCGTTCAGCAGTGCCTTGGTCTGCGCGAGCGCGACAGGCGCACCCACCACCAGCCGCGCCCCGAGTCCGTCCACGAAGGAATCCACCTCGTCCGCCGCCACCACCCACGTCACCAGCCCGAGCGCCCGGGCCTCCTCGGCACTGATCGTCTCGGCGAGCAGCGCGAGCCGCTTGGCCTGCTGCAACCCGACCAGCTTCGGCAACAGCCAGGAACCCCCCAGGTCCAAGGACAGCCCGCGCCGCGCGAAGATCTGCGAGAACCGTGCCTCCGGCGTGGCCACGACCAGATCGCACCCGAGCGCGAGATTCCACCCGGCCCCGACCGCGACACCGGTCACCTTGGCGATGGTCGGCACCGGCAACTCGTGCAACGCCAGGGCGACTTCGCTCAACGTCCGCATCCGGTACAGGGGATGGACGCCGCTGACCCCGCCCGAGATGTCGGCCCCCGAGCAGAACGCGCCCCCGGCCCCCGTGACCACCAGCGCCCGCACGTCGCGATCACGTCCTGCGTCCGTCAACGCGTCTCGCAACGCGGCCCACAACTCGGCGTCGATGGCGTTCTTCCGGCGCGGCCGGTTGAGCGTCAGCGTCCGTACGCCGTCCCGGTCGTCGCACAGCAGCACAGGCGCTGCGCCGCTCACGTCGCCACGCCCTCGCCAGTATCCGTGTCCGGGTCCGTATTCTTGCCCGTCTCCTCGCCCTGACCGTCGATGCCCAACTCGGCGAGTACGGCCGCCGTGTGCTCACCGAGCGCCGGGATCGCGCCCATCGGCTGCTCGTAGCCCGAGATCACCGGCGGCGGAAGCAGTGCGGAGATCGGCCCGTACGGTGTCTCGACCTTCCGCCACCGGTCACGCGCCTTCAGATGCGGATGCGCGACCACCTCGCTCGGCGTGTTGAACCGCGAGTTGCCGATCCCGGCGGCGTCCGCGCTGCTCTGTACGTACGCCAGCTCGTGGCGGGCACACCAGGCGCTGATCTCGGCGTCCAGGACGGCCCGGTGGGTGACCCGGCCGGGCGTGGTGGCGAACCGCTCGTCGTCCGCCAGGTCGGGCCTGCCCAGCAACTCCCGTGCGAACCGCTGCCATTCACGGTCGTTGGTCGTCCCGAGGACGACGGTGTGACCGTCGGCCGTGGGATACGCCCCGTACGGTGCCACCGCCGGCGAACCCATGCCCCAGGGCTGCTGGTCGACGCCCGAGTGCTGGGTGTACGTCAGCGGATAGCCCATCAACTCCGTCATGGTGTCGAACAGACTCACCGCGACCGACGCCGGTCCGCCATGCCGCCCACGCCCCCGCTCGTACAGCAACGCCATGATGGACATGGCCGCGTACAGTCCGGCGCACACATCGGCCATCGGCGGTCCGGGTTTGGCCGGTGCCCCGGGCAGACCCGTCACCGCACACGCCCCCGCCTCGGCCTGGACGAGCAGGTCGTAGGCCCGCTTGTGGGAGAGGGGGCCGCCAGGACCGTACCCGTCGATCTCGACCGCGATCAGCTCCGGATGCCGTACGGCCAGGTCGGCGGGAGCGATGCCCAGTTTGGCCGTGGTGCCGGGGGTGAGGTTGGAGACGAGGACGTCCGCGTGGGCGAGCAGCCGGTGCAACACCGCCATTCCCGCAGGGGACTTGAGATCCAGAGCCACCGACTCCTTGCCCCGGTTGATCCACACGAAGTGCGCCGAGAGACCGTTCACCACGTCGTCGTAGTGCCGGGCGAAGTCGCCGCCCTTCGGGTTCTCCACCTTGATCACCCGGGCGCCGAAGTCGCCGAGGGTACGGGTGCACATGGGAGCGGAGACAGCCTGCTCCAACGTCACCACCGTGATGCCGTCGAGCGGCCCGACGGCCCCGGCCGGAACGGCTTCGTCGGCCATGTCAGGCCTTCGCTTCGAAGCGGGTGCGCAACTCGTCCTTGAGGACCTTTTGGCTGGCGTTGCGCGGGAGTTGGTCGCTGAAGCGGACATGGCGCGGCACCTTGAAGTTGGCCATGTGCTCGCGCGACCACTCGACGATGTCCTTCTCGCCGACCTCGTACCCCTCCTTCGGGACGACGAAGGCACAGCCGACCTCGCCGAGCCGCTCGTCGGGCACACCGATCACGGCGACCTGCGCTACGGGCTCGTAGGCCAGCAGCAGCTTCTCGATCTCCGCCGGATAGGCGTTGAATCCGCCGACGATGTACATCTCCTTCTTCCGGTCGACGATCGAGAGATTCCCGTTCCCGTCGAGCCGCCCTATGTCCCCGGTGTGCAGCCAGCCCTCGTCGTCGATCGTGACGGCGGTCGCCCCGGGGTCGTCCCAATAACCTCGGGTGACGTTGTATCCCCGTACGAGGATTTCTCCGTCCTGTCCCGCCGCGAGTTCCTGACCTGTCTCGTCGACGATCCGTACCTCGACGTCCGGAATGACCCGCCCGGTCGTGCGGGCCACCGTCTCCTCGGAATCGTCGACACAGGTGGTCGTCACCAATGCGGAGGCTTCGGTGAGCCCGTACGCGCTCATCACGATGTCGAAGGACAAATCCGACTTCATGGCGCGGATCAGCGACTCCGGAATGGTGGTGCCGCCCGTCATGGAAACCCGGAGCGACGAAAGATCGTGTCCGGAGCGGTCAGGGTGGTTGATCAGGTCGTGGAAGATCGTCGGTGGGCCCAGGAGAATGCTCACACGTTCTCTTTCGATGATCTCCAACGCCTTTCCGGGATGGAACACCGGCATCGGAATGACCGTCACCCCGTGCAGGAAGGAGGCCAGCCAGCCCGCCTTGTAGCCGAAGCAGTGGAAGAACGGCGGGATGACGAGAAAGCTGTCGCCGCGCCGGAACGTGTACTCCTCGGCCATCCAGCCGTAAGCTCGCAGCGACTGGCCGTGGGTGAGAATGACGCCCTTGGGATGGCCCGTCGTGCCGGAGGTGAACATCACGTCGGAGATGTCGTCCGGGGTGAGCCGCCCGACAACCTCCTCGGCCGTGGCGGCGGGGACTTCCTCACCGGCCCGCAGGAATTCGGTCCACGACAGATCCGCGGCACCCTTGGCACCGAGAACCGACACCGTCCTGCGGAGCGCCGGAAGATCGGGGTCGTGCCGCAACAGCTCGGCGATGTAATCGCTGCCTAGGAAAGGGGCCGCGAAAACCGCCTTCGCTCCAGACTTGCGCAGAATGTAGGAGATCTCGCCCGCCTTGAAGCGTGTGTTGAGCGGGACGACGACACCTCCCGCACCCTGGATGCCGAGTGCGGCGAAGATCCATTCGGCGGAATTGGGCGCGCAGAGCCCTACCCGGTCACCCTCCTCGATCCCCAGCGCGACAGTGGCTCTCACCGCCTCCGTCATTCGCTGTTCCAGCTCGCGGAAACTCCATCGGAGGTCCTCGTCGATCAGTGCGATGTCGTCTCCGAAGCGCTCGGCGGCCAGCCTGATGGCATGGGGAATGGTCAGGAATTCTTCGTCGTATCGCATCGAGAAGGCTCCAGTGCTCAAGGCCGGCCGGACGAAGGCAGATGCAGGACCCGTTTCGCGATGATGTTCCGCTGGATCTGGGAGGTACCGCCGTACACCGAAGCGGCCCGCGAATAGAGGTACTCGCCGAACAGCTCGCCGCCGTCCTCGGCCAGCTGCTCCGGGAACACCTTGAGCGCCGTCTCGTACAGGCGCTGTTCGGCCCTCGTCATCAGGAGCTTGTCGACGGACGACTCGGGTCCGGCGACCTGCCCGCCCAGGCGCTCGGCGGTACGGCGCCGGGCATGCGCCACCAGGACCTCGTAGTCCACGTAGCACTGCCCGATCTCGGAACGCAGTCCGTCCGGGAGTGTGTCAGCGCGCTCCCGGACGGTGGACCGCAGACGTTCGACGAGCAGGCCGTACTTCGACAGATGGCCGGTGTCCAGGGCGTTGCGCTCGTACGACACCGTCGTCATCGCCAGCGGCCAGCCGTCGCCCTCGGAGCCGACCCGTTCGGACTCCTCCAGGCGGACGTCGTCGAGGAACAGCTCACAGAACTCGTCGTCTCCGTTGGCGGCCCGCAGCGGCCGGACGGTCACGCCCGCGCGGTCCAGAGGCAGCGCGAACGCCGTGACCGAGCGGTGCGGCGAGCCCTCGCGGTCCGTGCGGGCAAGGAGCAGGCACAGGTCGGAGTACTGGGCGTAGCTGGTCCAGAGCTTCTGGCCCCGGACCACGTAGTGATCGCCCCTGCGCTCCGCGAAAGTGCTCATCCCGGCGAGGTCCGAGCCCGCGCCCGGCTCGCTGAACCCCTGGCACCACACCTCGTCGCCCGCCAGCATCCTCGGCAGCATGCGCAGGCGCTGCTCCTCGGAGGCGAACTCCAGCAGGGCGTGGGCGAGATAGCCGATCCGGGGGACGCCAGGGGCGCGGCAGGAGCCCGACTCGTCGCTGATCGCCACCTGGTGAAGTGCCGTCAGGCCACGGCCGCCGTACCGCTCCGGTACATCGAGGCCTACCCAGCCACCGGAGTGCAGCTGGCGGTGCCAGCGACGCAGGAAGACGGGCACCGGTTCGTCCAAGTGCCGTTCAGGGAGCGGGTGTTCGGCCAGCCATGCGCGGAACCGTATCCGGAGCCGATTCAGGTCGGCCGGGTCGCCGAAGTCCAGCGGGGTGTCGGTCATCGCACCGCCTCCGGTTCGGCCAGCACCGTCAGCAGATCGGCCGTCGTGGCCAGGACCGTGGCGCCCACGCGGACCTTGCGCAGATACAGGTGCGCGATGTGTTCCCACGTCTGCGCGATCCCGCCGAACACCTGCGTACCGGCGTACACCGCCTCCACCGCCGACCTGTTCACCTCGGCCTTCGCGACCCGCGCGGCGGCCAGCGCCCGTTCCGGCGGTTCGTGGTCGAGACACCAGGCGGCGTACCGGGTCGCGCTCGCACAGGCCTCGACGAGCACGGTCGCGTCGGCGAGCAGATGCTGCACCGACTGGAACGACCCGATCGGCCGCCCGTACTGGGCGCGTTCCCGCGCGTACTCCACGCTCTGTGCGACGAACGACCGAGCCGCACCAACGAGTTCGGAGGCCACGACGGTCAACGCGTACGCCTGCCAGTGCCGGTGTCCGGCCGTATCGAGCCGTCCCACCACGCGCCCTGAGGGCTCCGCGATACGGATCGCGCGCAACAGGTCCACGCTCGGTGCCGCCGGACCCAGCCCGGCCGCGGTCACCGTCCCGTCGGGCAGCACGCACAGCGCCTCGTCCGCGCCCTCGCTGTCCCAGGCGACGAGCGGGGAGGAGCTCGCGGCGGGGAAGCGAAGGTCGCGGCCGAGGGCGATCGTCGGGGTCCGGCCCGGCGCCGCCGGTGTCCCCAGCAGGCGGAGGAGTTCCGGGGCGAGCAGGACCGTACCGAGGAGGGAGGTGGGCAGTGGCAGGCTGCCGTGTTCCTCGGAGAGCAGCGCGCACTCCTGGACGGTGGCGGCCGGGGGAGTGGCCCGGCGCAGTTCACTCAGCCCCAACTCGCCCAGTGCCTCCTGCGCGGCGGCGCCGGCCGAGGGCTTGACGTCGTCGGCGGACCCCACGCGGAACCGGGCGGCGAACGAACGCAGCTGGTCGCGTACGAGCACGAACTCCTCGGTGTCCACGCGCTACCCCTCCCCGCCCCTGGACCGGCGCTCCGCCCGCGACGCAAGTTCGTCGACGATCCGGATATGGTCCGGGCTGGTCATCGTGGCCCGCTCCGCCATCAGGGCCGCCTCCATGCCGCCTCGGGTCATCTGTTCCACCACGACGGCCAGCGCCGCCTTCGTGGCGCGCAGTGCCTCCGGAGGCTGGGCCGCCAGCCGGTGGGCCAGCGCCAGCGCCTCCTGGTGGAGGTCGGCGGCCGGAACGACCCGGTTGGCCAGACCGAGTTGGACCGCCGTCGCGGCGGGAATGCGGTCCCCGGTGAAGAGGTACTCCTTCACCCGGAGCAGGCTCGTGAGCAGCGGCCAGAGGGTCACACCGCCGTCACCGGCCACCAGGCCCACCGAGATGTGCGGGTCCGCGAGGTAGGCGTCGTCGGCCATCAGCACCAGATCGCAGCCCAGTGCGAGGCTGCAACCGAGGCCCACCGCAGGGCCGTTGACCGCTGCCACGACGGGCAGTGGGAAGCGGATCATCTCCGTCTGGATCGTCCGGTCGAGGCGGATCGACCGCTCCCGAAGCTCGGGGTCGGTGTGATGGCGGCGCAGATGGTCGAAGTCGCCGCCCGCACTGAACGCCCGTCCCGCTCCGGTGAGGACGACGGCCCGCGCCTTGGGATCGTCCGCCAACTCCCGCCACACCGCGGCGAGTCGCCGGTGCAGCTCCTCGGAGACCCCGTTGAGCCTGTCGGGCCTGTTCAGGGTGACGACGCGGACATCGCCGTCGGCGGTCACGGTCAGGACGGAGTCGGCCTCGCCCATGCGCACCCTCTCCCTTGCCGCTGGCGCCACTGGTCGGTCGACCTCGGATGCTAGTAAAGGTCAGACCGAAAGTGAAGAGTGTTGTTCACGCTGAATGGAAATAGCATTCTCGCACAGGTGGAGCTCGGCTCGGGAGGGGGCGCGCGCCCTGTCAGTCGTCGCCCGGTGCGGGCAGCTCCACTCGCTGCCGCTGGTCCACCTCGGCCGCCGCGCGGGCGAACCCGCACACGTGCCGGGTCATCCGCCGCATCGCGGCGGGCCCGTCCTGCGCCCGGATCGCCTCGGTGATCCGCGCGTGGGCACGGGCGGTGACCTCGCGGATCTCCGCGTCCATGAACCGGTCGATGTCCGTGGCGGCGTAGATCGACTGGGAGAGCGCCGTCATGAAACCGATCAACAGCTCGTTGTCGCCGGCCTTCGCCACAGCGGTGTGCCAGCGGACGTTGGCCCGTAGGAAGCGCGGGACGTCGTCGTCCGCCGCCATCAACTCGGCGTGCGCCGCGTCGAGCTCGGCGAGGTCGGCTGCCGTACGCCGCTTCGCGGCCAGCGCGGCGCATGTCGGCTCGATCGCCTCGCGCGTCTCGTGCAGAGCCTCGAGCCGGATCTGCTGACCCCGGATGACCAGCCGAACCGTGTTCGTCACCGACTCGTGGCCCGGCCGGTGTACGAAGGCGCCGCCGCCGCGACCCGGCCTGATCCGCACCAGCCGTTCGACCTCGAGGATGCGCAGCGCCTCCCGCACCGTCGCGCGGCTCAGCCCCGTCTGGTCGACCAGTGCGCGCTCCGGCGGCAGCGACATGCCCTCGGTGAACTCGCCGGAGAGGATCCGCTCACGCACCTCGGCGGCCAGCACGTCCGACGCCTTGGGCACCCTCACCACGTCGAAGCGTGGATCACTGGCGGAATGTCCGGCGCTCTGCACAGGTCAGCCTCTCGTCGGTGGCACCACTTCGACCGGACCATTCAATACGGGACGCGCGCCGCCTGTCACATGGCCTGTCCGACCGCCCGCAGCCCCCGTGACCGGAGCGGACCGGCCGGTCAGATCGAACAGCCCCCTGTTGTCGCTCATGACTGACTCCCCTCATCAGGCTTCTGCCGGGCGATGACCGATGCACCATCAGCGATGGTCAGTAACTCCTCGGCAGCCCCAGCACGTGGGAGCCGAGATAGTTGAGGATCATTTCCTGGCTGATCGGCGCGATCCGCATCAGCCGCGCCTCACGGAAGTAGCGGGCCACGTGGTACTCCTCGGAGTAGCCCATCCCGCCGTGCGTCTGCAGCGCCCGGTCCGCCGCCGTGAACCCGGCGTCCGCACACAGGTACTTGGCGGTGTTGGCCTCACGCCCGCACGGCCGCCCGTGGTCGTACAGCCAGGTCGCCTTCCGCAGCACCAGCTCGGCCGCGTCCAGCCTGGCCAGCGAGTCCGCCAGCGGGAACTGAACCCCCTGGTTCATACCGATGGGCCGGTCGAACACGACTCGCTCCTTGCCGTACTGGACAGCCCTGTCGAGCGCGACCCGCCCGATGCCCAGCGCCTCGGCGGCGATCAGCATCCGCTCCGGATTGAGCCCGTCGAGGAGGTACCGGAACCCCTGCCCCTCCTCGCCGACCCGGTCCTCCACCGGCACCCGCAGATCGTCGATGAACAGCTCGTTGGAAGTGACGGCGTTGCGGCCCATCTTCGGGATGGGGCGGATGTCGACCCGCGCGCGGTCGAGATCGGTCAGGAAGAGCGTCATCCCGTCGGTCTTCTTCGTGACCTCGTCGATCTTCGACGTCCGCGTCAGCAACAGGATCTTCTCCGACTCCATCGCCTTGGAGATCCACACCTTGCGGCCGTTCACCACGTAGTGGTCGCCGTCCCGGCGCGCGTACGTCGTGATGCTCGTCGTGTCCAGCCCCGCCCCCGGTTCGGTCACGCCGAAACAGACATGGAGGTCGCCGGTGGCGATACGGGGGAGGGTCCGGCGCTTGAGCTCCTCGGAGCCGTGCACCACGACGGGATGCATCCCGAAGATCGACAGGTGGATCGCGCTCGCCGCGTTCATTCCGCCGCCCGACCGCGCGACCTCCTCCAGGAGCAGCGTGGCCTCGGTGATGCCGAGGCCGTGGCCGCCGTACTCCTCGGGGATCGTGAGCCCAAGCCAGCCGCCGCGCGCGACGGTGTCGTAGAACTCGGCCGGGAACTCGTGGTCGCGGTCCTTCTCCATCCAGTACCGGTCGTCGAAGTCACGCAGGAGTCCGGCGACGGACTTGCGGATCGTTTCCTGATCCTCGGTCAGCTCGAAGTCCACAGCTCGGACGCCTCCCGCAGCCTCGGTGGCGTCGAAACATATCAAAGGTCAGACCGAAGTGACAGACGGGTGTTGATGGTTGAGGGACGGGTGTGACGGGTGTGCTGACTTCATGCAGGGCTTCGTGATGTCATGCCCCTGCCGACCAAGTCGTCGAGCCGCCGAGTCGATGAAGGGCCCCCGTAGATGCCGACCCCCCGCACCGCTCTGCTCACCGCAACAGCCGCATTGGCGACCGTGGTCGCCGCCCCGGCACCGCCCGCTCTGGCCGCCCCCGTTCCGGCTGTCGGCGCCTACTACGTCCAGAGCGCCACCACCGGACTCAACGCCGCCGACGACGCCGGAGCCGTCGAACAGCACAGGCCCAAGGGCAACGAGGACCGCCAGCAGTGGACGCTGCGCGCGAGCGGAACCTCGCACCTCCTGGAGAGCACCGACACCGCGGGCTCCTGTCTGGGCCGCTCCGGCGACCAGGCCAGGACCGTCGCCTGTACGAGCGCCGACGCGGCCTGGGAGATCACCCCGTCCGGCACCGACCAGTACACCCTCAAGGCCCCCGGTGCCACCCGCTACCTGACGGTCGCCGCCAAGCCGTCCGGCGCCAACTACCCCGACCAGCTGGCCATCGGCGACTCGGGCGGCCTGGCCGCCTGGTACCTCACCCCGGTCGCCCCCACCGTCGCCCCGATGCCGTCCGCCGACCAACGGACCCTGGACCAGGTCACGTTCCTCACCGCCCACAACGCCTACGCCAACGGCGTCGACGGCGGCTTCGCCCCGCCCTTCGTGAACTTCGTCCCCAACCAGTCGCGCGGCATCAACCAGCAACTCGCCGACGGTGTACGGGGGTTCATGCTGGACATCCACCAGACCTCCGACGGCGCGATCCTCTGCCACAACAGCTGCACCCTCGTCAGCAGCCCGGTCGCCCTCTGGGTCGACCTCCAGCGGATGGTCGACTTTCTCAAGCAGAACCCCACCCAGGTCGTCACCGTCTTCCTGGAGGACTACGTCGACCCGGGCGTCCTGCGCGGCGAACTCGCCCGCGTCAGTGGTCTGTCGGACGTCCTCTACCGGCCCGACCAGACCGGTGTACGGCAGAACGGCTGGCCGAAGATCGCCGATCTGGTCGCCGCCAACGACCGGCTGCTGATCTTCACCGACCACAGCCGCTCCGCCGACCAGACCGCCGGACTCACCCGGGACACCTTCGGTGTGATGTACCAGCGCGAGTGGACCGTGGAGAACTACTGGTCCATGGGCGGCGGCCTCGGCACCTCCGACTGGTCCTGCTACAGCCGCTGGTACGGCGCCGACTCCAACACCCCGCTGACCCGCACCGAGGGCGCCTTCAGGCCCCTCTTCGTCATGAACCACTTCCGGGACGTGGCGATCGCCTCCACGGCGACGACCGACAACACCAAGCTCGCCGACCGGGCCCAGCGGTTCTGCCGGCCGGCCGCCCGCAAGAAGCCCAACTTCCTCGCCGTGGACCGCTACGACCTCGGCAATCCCGCCTCGGCGGTGACCACGCTGAACACCTACGTCTATCCGTAAAGGGCGCCCAAAGGCAGCCTCGGCCGCCGGTCCGGCACGTGCGGCGCATGCGAGACTCCACCGATGGCCTCGGAGACGATCACCGCGGACGCCGCGGACGCCGCGGGCACCTGGAAACTCGGCGATCTCACCGTCAACCGGCTCGGCTTCGGAGCCATGCGCCTCACCGGCAGCGCGGCCTTCCACCTCGGCACGCCCAGCGACCGCGAACGGTCGCTGGGCGTGCTGCGGAAGGCCGTCGAACTCGGCGTCAACCACATCGACACCGCCGCCTTCTACTTCTCCGCGCTGCGCTCCGCCAACGAACTGATCAACAGCGCGCTGGCGCCGTACGGGGACGACCTGGTCATCGTCACCAAGGTCGGCCCCTACCGTGACTACTCGGGGGAGTGGGCCACCTCGGCCCGCCCCGACCAACTGCGCGGCCACGTCGAGGAGAACCTGCGCCAGCTCGGCCGCGACCACCTCGACGTGGTCAACCTGCGCAGGATGAACCAGGACTCCGTCGCCGAGCACTTCGGCGCGCTCGCCGAACTGCGCGAGGCTGGCCTGATCCGCCACCTCGGCATCTCCGGCATCGAGCCGAAACACCTCGCCGAGGCGCAGGAGATCGCCCCGGTGGTGTGTGTGCAGAACCGGTACGCGCTGGACCGCCCAGACCCTGAGGGTGACGAACTCCTGCGCCTGTGCGAGGAGTCGGGCATCGCCTTCGTGCCCTTCTTCGCGGTCGCGGGCAGCGGCGGAGCCCAGGGCGCCGCCGACACCCACGACGACGCGGTGCTCGCCGTCGCCCGCGCGCACGACGCGAGCCCCGCCCAGATCCGGCTCGCGTGGAGCCTGCACCAGGGGGCGCATGTGCTCGCCATCCCGGGCACGGGCAACCCGGACCACGTCGTGGCCAACGTGGCGGCGGGCGGACTGCGTCTGACAGACGACGAGTTGTCCCGACTCGGTGTGTCACATCACCCGTAATCGCCCCCAAATTCCCCTTCTCGGCCGGTGGTCGCACGTGCGTAAGAGCTTTACGTGAAACCCCGGCCGGGCCTCCCGGTGGCGCGGATCTTGTCGGTACGGTCCTGCCTTGTGTGCACCGGGAGGCCTCCAACGCCCGGTCTACGCGCGCAGATTCGTCACCCGCACCGCTTTCCCCCAGCTCTCCCCCCCCACCTATGGAGGAATGCCAGATGTACGCCATCACCGGGTCCCGCCACAGATTCACCTCGGCCCTGGCAGTGCTCGGCCTGATCGCCACCGGCGCCGCCGTCCAGGCCACCGCCGCCGCAACCACCGCGACCGCGGCCACCCCCCACCGAATCCTCTTCGACAACGCCCACGCCGAGACGGCCGGCAACGCCGACTGGATCATCTCCAAGAGCCAGCCCGACCCGCTCTCCGAGGACTCCGCCCCCTCCGGCGAGACCGACTGGACCGGCGCGCTCTCCTCCTGGGGCGTCGCTCTCCAGAAGACCGGCGACTACAGCCTCAAGACGCTGGCCTCGGGCTCCAGCCTGGCCTACGGGGGCTCCACGGCGACCGACCTGTCGAACTTCGACACACTGGTGCTCCCCGAGCCCAACACGCTCTTCACCACCGCCGAGAAGACCGCGATCATGAAGTTCGTCCAGAACGGCGGCGGCCTCTTCATGATCTCCGACCACACCGGGGCCGACCGCAACAACGACGGTGAGGACGCCGTCGAGATCCTCAACGACCTGATGACCAACAACAGCGTCGACTCCACCGACCCCTTCGGCTTCTCCATCGACTCCCTGAGCATCAGCTCCGGCTACCCGGCCGCGATCACCGCCGCGTCGAACCCGGTCCTGCACGGCACCTTCGGGACGGTCACCAAGAGCCTCATCGCCAGCGGTACGACGGCCACCCTCAAGCCCGCCGACAACTCCGCCGTGAAGGGTCTGCTCTACCGCTCCGGGTACTCGGGCAACACCGGCGCCTTCTTCCTGACCAGCACCTTCGGCAGCGGCCGGATCGCGTTCTGGGGCGACAGCTCCCCGATCGACGACGGCACCGGCCAGTCCGGCAACACCCTGTACGACGGCTGGAACGACACCGGCGCCACCAACGCGCCCCTCGCCCTCAACGCCACGGCCTGGCTCGCGGGCGCGAGCGGCTGACGCAGGGGAGCGGAACTGAACTGACGTACAGGACCGAAAAGGTCAGGGCGGGCCGAGGGAAACCATCCCCGGCCCGCCCGCCCGCCCTCCCTCGCGTCGGCCACTCATGCTCAGCGCACCGGCGTTCAGCGCACCTGCTCCTTGAGGAACGGCACCGTGCTCTCCCACGCCCGGGTCGCCGACTCGGCGTCGTACACCGGGCGGGAGTCGTTGAAGAAGGCGTGGTAGGCCGGGTGGACGCGCGGGTCCGGGGTGATATCGGACTGTTCCTCGATGGCCTCGCGCAGCCGGTCCAGGCTCTCCACCGGGATGCTCTCGTCGAGTTCGCCGTAGTGGCCCAGCACCTCGGCCTTGAGGCCGGAGAAGCCGGGCAGCCCGCCCCGGATCACGCCGGGTCCGCTGCCGGACGGCGGCAGTGCCAGGTAGCCGTGCGCGGTGGTGTCAGCGCTGGGAAACGTCACGTTCTGGCGGGAGAGGAATCCGGTCGGCTGCGGCGGCTCGGACATGGTGCTCAACTCCGGGAAGGACAGCACCCGGTGGGGGTGCGCCGCAGTCGGACTCCGACGCGATCCCCACCTTGCCGTGGATGAGTCGGACCTCTGATCCCGGCCCCGGTATACCGGGCAACAGCATCACCCCCGGCCGCAGGGTCCTGTCGCCGCCCAGCACCTCCGCCCACGAGTCCGGCGCGAAGCGCGACACCCCGTACGCCACAAGGCCCAGCCACCACACGGCGAACAACCAGCCGCCGACCACGTCCGAGAACCAGTGGACGCCCAGATAGACCCTGGTCAGCCCGACCAGCACACCCCAGCAACCGATCACGGCGACGATCAGGTACCGGCCGCGCGGCGCCCGTGTCCGGACGGCCAGGACGAGCAGTCCGGCGGTGATGGCCGACGTGGTGGTGTGGCCCGAGGGGAACGACCAGTGGCCGGCGTCCGTCGCCCAGAGCGCCGTGTCGGGCCGGGGCCGGGACAGCAGCGCCATCGCCGAGAACCGGACCGCCTGGGCGGTGACCAGGCAAACGAGACAGGCGGCGGCTGCCTGGATCCGCTGCCGTGCCGTCCGGCCGAGCAGGAACCCGGCCAGGGCGACCAGGACGTACGGAACGAAGCCCGTGCCGGTGTGGGTCACCACACGGGCGAGGGTGACGGCCAGGTCCGGGCGGTGGGCGAGCGACCATTCCAGCAGGTCGCGGTCGCCGAAGAGGGTGCCGCCGCCCCGCGCCACGACCGTGACGGCGAGCAGCGTCAGCAGCACGAAAGCGACCAGGCTCCCCAGCGCAGGAGAGCCGGCCCTCGCCACGGCACGCTCACGGTTCACATCTGCTCGACGATCACGCCCCGGCGATCGTTCCCGGGACCCGCGGATGCGGAGCAGATCACACGTGCGGGCACGGAGGTGACACACGTGGCGTGTTACGTATAACCTCACCCGTCAACCGCACGTGATTCGCAGGCCGGCCGGACAGTCCACCGCGCCACCACCCCCCCCGAGAGTCCGAGGAGAGCCGATGAGACGCATCGCCCTGGTCACCCTCGTCGTCGGCGACTACGACGAGGCGATCCGCTTCTACACCGACGCGCTCGGCTTCCGGCTCGCCGAGGACACCCCGCGCCCGGACGGCTCCCGCTGGGTCGTCGTCGAGCCGGGCGCCGGAGAGGCGGGCACCGGTCTGGTTCTCGCCCGGGCCAAGGACGAGGGACAGCGCTCCCGGATCGGCGACCAGACCGGCGGACGCGTCGGCTTCTTCCTGCACACCGACGACTTCGCCCGCGACCACGCCCGGATGACCGCCGCCGGCGTGATCTTCCTGGAGGAGCCGCGCCATGAGCCGTACGGCTCGGTGGCCGTCTTCCAGGACCTGTACGGCAACCGCTGGGACCTCCTCCAGCCCCCCACCGCCTAGACCCATCCCACCGCACCACCACCTGCCGAGGAAACACCGCACATGAGCGCGTCCCCCGTCGACACCGCCACCCTCCGCCGCCTCCCCAAGGCCGTGCTGCACGACCACCTCGACGGAGGCCTGCGCCCCGCCACCCTGGTCGAGCTCGCCGCCGAGGTCGGCCACACCCTGCCCACCACCGACCCGGACGAACTGGCCGCCTGGTACTACGAGGCCGCCAACTCCGGTGACCTGGTGCGCTACATAGCCACCTTCGAGCACACCCTCGCCGTGATGCAGACCCGCGAGGGCCTGCTGCGCACCGCCGAGGAATACGTCCTCGACCTCGCCGAGGACGGCGTCGTCTACGCCGAGGTGCGCTACGCCCCCGAACTGAACGTGAACGGCGGCCTGACCCTCGCCGAGGTCGTCGAGACCGTCCAGGAGGGCCTGGCGGCCGGCATGGCGAAGGCCGCCGCCGCGGGCACCCCGGTGCGGGTCGGGACGCTGCTGTGCGGGATGCGCATGTTCGACCGCGTCCGTGAGGCCGCCGACCTGGCCGTCGCCTTCCGGCACGCCGGTGTCGTCGGCTTCGACATCGCGGGCGCCGAGGACGGCTTCCCGCCCGCCGACCACCTCGCCGCCTTCGAACACCTGCGCAGCCAGAGCGTGCCGTTCACCATCCACGCCGGTGAGGCCCACGGCCTGCCCAGCATCCACCAGGCCCTCCAGGTCTGCGGCGCCCAGCGCATCGGCCACGGCGTCCGCATCACCGAGGACATCGTGGACGGCAAGCTCGGCCATCTCGCGCGCTGGGTGCGCGACCGCCGGATCGCCCTGGAGATGTGCCCGACCTCCAACCTCCAGACGGGCGCCGCCAAGTCGATCGCCGAGCACCCCATCACCGCCCTGCGCGACCTGGGCTTCCGTGTCACCCTCAACACCGACAACCGGCTGGTCTCCGGCACGACGATGACCCGCGAGATGTCCCTCCTCGTCGAGGAGGCCGACTGGACGGTCGAGGACCTGCGCACGGTCACCGTGAACGCGGTCAAGAGCGCGTTCATCCCGTTCGAGGAGCGCAACGCCCTCATCGAGGATGTCGTCCTGCCGGGCTACGCCTCGGCGCTCTGAAGCAGTCCCCGCAGATAAGCGGCCTGGCCGACGTGCTGAAGATCGTCGGCCAGGACGCTGACGAGCCGTACGCCGAGGGTGACCGGCGGGTCCCAGCGCTCGTCGACGATCCGCCCGAAGTCGCCCGCGGTCAGGCCCCGCAGGAACTTGAGGCTCTGCGCGTGCACCGCGTCGTAGTAGCCGAGCAGCAGGTCGCCCGACTCCACCCGCACCCGGGCGACCTGCCGCGCGCTGTGGCCGTAGCCGATGTCGCCGGGCTCCAGTCCCAGCCCGAACCGTTTCTCCCAGCCCTCGCTCAGCCAGACCTGGTCGAAGCCGGCCGCGTCGGCGACATGGTCGTCCTGGACCCGGGTGAGATGCCAGACCAGCCAGGCGACGGAGTTGGCGTCGGGGGCGGGCCGGGCGCACAGGTCGTCCGGTGACAGACCGTCCAGGGCGTTGTGGACCTCTTCCTGGATCCGGCCGTACGCGTCGATGAGAACGTCCTTGGCATCCATGCCACCCACCATAGGCACCGCGGTGCCTATGGCATCAGGAACAGGACACGCGTATCAGCCCTGCCGCTCGGGCCGCTCCAGCAGCTCCATCAGCGCCCGGGCCGCCGGACTCGTCGCCTGCGGCGGCGGCAGCATCGCGACCGTCTCGTACACCGTCTCGCCGGTGCCCTTCACGGGCAGCGCGGCCAGAGCCGCGCGCTTGTGGGCGAAGTGGCGGGGCACCACCGCGACGCCGAGCCCCTCCCCGACCAGGTCCAGCAGACTGTGCACGTCGTTGACCTCAAGCGCCACGGTCCGCCGTACGCACGCGGCGGCGAACACCTCGTCCGTGATCCGGCGCGGCCCCCAGTCCGGATGGAAGTCGACGAACGCCTCCCCGCCCAGCTCCTCCGGAGTCACCGCGCCCGCGAGGGCGAGCGAATGGCTCGGATGGCACAGCACGGTCATCGGCTCACTGCTGAGGGGTACGGAACGCAGCTGGTCGGAGTCCTTACGGGTGCGGATCGCGAAGGCCAGGTCGAGCCGCCCGGCGGCGACCTCGTCCGCGATCGCCTCGGACCCCGCCTGACGCAGCCGGATCTCCACATCGGGATGACGCCGCCGGAACGCGGCCAGCAGCCCGGCGACATCCACCCCGCCGATGCACTGCTCCGCGCCCAGCGAGAGCGTCCCGCGCAGCACGCCCTGTACGGCGGCCACGGCGTCGTGCGCCGCCCGCACCCCCGCCAGGATGCGCTCGGCCTCGCCCAGCAGTGCCCGCCCCGCCTCGGTGAGCGTCACCCGGCGGGTGGTACGCACGAACAACGGGGTCTGCAGCTCCCGCTCCAGTGCGCGGATCGAGGCCGACAGGCCCGACTGGGACACCATCAGGCGTTCGGCGGCCCGGGTGAAGTGCTGGTCCTCCGCGACCGCGACGAAGTGCTGGAGGTGGCGTAGTTCCATGATTGAGAAGCCTATCCGCTGAATTCCATCGGATTCTCCTGTTGGACCACTGCCCGGCTCCGGGGGAAGAGTGGGACCAGACTGATCACATCCACCGTGCCAACCCTTCTGGAGTCGCGTTGTACACCGCACACACCGACCGTTACGCGGACATGCCCTACCGGCGCACCGGACGCAGCGGCCTGAAGCTCCCCGCGCTGTCGCTCGGCCTGTGGCACAACTTCGGCCCCGATCGTCCGGTCGACACCCAGCGGGCCATCCTGCGCCGCGCCTTCGACCTCGGCGTCACCCACTTCGACCTGGCCAACAACTACGGCCCGCCGCCCGGCGCCGCCGAGTCCGCGCTGGGTGAGGCCCTCAGGGCCGACTTCGCCCCGTACCGCGACGAACTCGTGATCTCCACCAAGGCGGGCTACCTCATGTGGCCGGGCCCGTACGGCGAGTGGGGTTCGCGCAAGTACCTGCTGTCCTCCCTCGACCAGAGCCTGACCCGGATGGGCCTGGACCACGTCGACATCTTCTACTCGCACCGCCCGGACCCGGAGACTCCGCTGGAGGAGACGATGGGTGCCCTGCACACGGCGGTCCAGCAGGGCAAGGCGCTCTACGTCGGCATCTCGAACTACTCGGCGGAGCAGACCCGGGAGGCCGCCCGCATCCTGGCCGAGCTGGGCACCCCGCTCCTGATCCACCAGCCCCGCTACTCGATGCTCGACCGCCGTCCGGAGGACGAGGGGCTGCTCGACGCGCTGGACGAGCTCCAGGTCGGCTCCATCGTCTTCTCCCCGCTGGAGCAGGGCCTGCTCACCGGCCGCTACCTCGACGGCATCCCGGCGGACTCGCGGGCGGCGAGCGACAGCCCCTTCCTCAACTCCGACCGGATCACCGAGGACCTCGTGCAGCAGCTGCGCGCCCTCGACGACATCGCCAAGTCCCGCGGCCAGAGCCTGGCCCAGCTGGCCCTGGCCTGGGTCCTGCGCGGCGGCCGGGTGACCTCGGCCCTGGTCGGCGCGAGCAGCCCGCGGCAGCTGGAGGACAGCGTCGCGGCCATCGACAACCTGGAGTTCTCCGACGAGGAGCTGGCCCGGATCGACGCGGTCATCAAGGCCTGATCTCTTCCCGATCTTTCCTCGCCCCGTTATGAACGGAGCCGCTCCGCCAGCCGTACTGTCACGGTGTCACCCTCATTCTTTCCGATGGCTTTCCTGATCTCGGCCTTCACGGGGAGTTTGTGGGTGCCGTCGCCCAGCGCCATGAACGAACTGCGGAAAGGGTGCCCGTCGATCGTCCCGCCGACCTTGACCAGGCCGCGGGTACCGAAGAACGTGGCGGATTCCGGCCAGACCAGGTAGGTCCAGCCCCCGGGGTCCGGGCTTTTGCGCAGTACGGCTGTGAATTCGGCGTCGATGGTGTCGACTTTTCCGCTGGTGGCCATGGGGCCCTCCATTTCCAGTGGTCTTCGCTAAAGAGACCACTGGGAAGCGGAAAACTCATCGCGAATCCCGCGATCATCGCGAATCTCCGGAGATCTGCCGACGGGGCGAGAGGCCGTCCCGTCGGATTCCGGTCCATACCTGCCAGGAATATGCCAGGAGAAAGCCTGGAAACTGGCTGGAAAGGCGTGGTGACAGAGTGTCAATAGTGAAGATACTCAAGTGGTAGAACACTGCACCACTGAGTGACCATCGAGTGACCAGCACCAACGCGCACAGCGAGCGAGTCGCAGGGAAAGCGAGGCACGGCCGGCAGGCGATCGGGGGAAAGATCGTGCACGACGAGTTCCTTTGCCATGTCACGGCGTACGGAGTGTGTGCGGGCCGACGTATCGGCGTACCGCTGGGTACCTATCGCGCACCCACCCTCGCGCTGGCTCTGTGGTGGTTGCGGGACCGGGCGAACTGGATCGCCGAACGGCTCGATCCGCAGCCCGACGAACCGTACTTCCCCCCGAACGCGCTCATCCCGGTGGCCGCCACCGTGCCCGACGTGCCCCGCCTGCTGCGCACCTGGTCCATGGACCCGTACCAACAGGAGCTGGTCGCCAATGAGTTGGCGGGCGGCAGGCTCGTCCGGATCGCCACGTACGACGAGACCGCCGAGTACGAACTGCTCGCCGAGTCCGTGGACGCGCTGCGGATGCAGCGGACCAACCCGGCACTGGTCATACCGGTCGCATAGTCGCCGAGGCCTTCGGCGTCCCGAGGCTGGCCGGGCGTATATGCGGACGAATAGCTAGAATTCTGGGCATGGTAGACCGCTCGGTCGCGCCGACGGCGCCCGAACTCGTCCTGGAGACGGAGACGGGCTCCACGGTGATGAGTCCGGGCCACGACTATCACGTCGGACGCGACCCTCTCAGCGAGATCGTCATCGACGACGCCCGGGTCTCGTGGCACCACGCGGTGCTGCGGCCCGAGGCCGACCACTGGACGGTCGAGGACGAGAACAGCACGAACGGTACATACGCCGACGGCCTGCGCATCCACGAACGGGACGTCGGACCCGGCAGCGTTCTGCGCTTCGGCAGTCCCGGCGACGGACCGCGCGCCGTCCTCGTCAGCCCGCCCCCGCCGGCCCGCGAACGCCCCTCGGCGGTCGCCGGAGTCTCGATGCCTTCCCTGACCGGCACCTTCCGGCAGCCCACCACCGTCCGGCCACTGTCCGCCCGCACCGTCCGCATCGGCCGTGGCGCCGACAACGACCTGGTCGTCGACGACCTCGTCGTCTCCCGCCGGCACGCCGAACTGCGCGCCCACCCGGACGGGACGTACGAGATCGTCGACCTCGGCAGCCACAACGGCACGTTCCTCAACGGCACGCCCGTCGCCCGGGCGATCGTCACTCCCGGTGACATCGTCGGCGTGGGCCACTCCGCGTTCTGCCTGGTCGGCGACCAGCTCCAGGAGTACGTCGACACCGGCGAGGTCTCCCTCGACGTCCAGGACCTCACCGTCGCCGTCGACCACGGCCGCAAGACGCTCCTGGAGGGCGTGTCCTTCCCGGTGGGGGAGAAGTGCCTGCTCGCGGTCGTCGGACCCAGCGGCGCAGGCAAGTCCACCCTCCTCAACGCCCTGACCGGCCAGCGCCCCGCCGACCACGGCACGGTGCTGTACGACGGGCGCGACCTCTACCGCGACTACGCGGAACTGCGCCAGCGCATCGGCCTGGTCCCGCAGGACGACATCCTGCACGCCCAGCTGACCGTGCGCGGAGCCCTCACCTACGCCGCCGAACTGCGCTTCCCGCAGGACACCGCGAAGACGGAACGACGGGCCCGCGTCGACGAGGTGGTGCGCGAACTCGGCCTGGAACAGCGCCTCCACCAGCCCGTGCACAGCCTCTCCGGCGGACAGCGCAAGCGGGTCAGCGTGGCCCTGGAACTGCTCACCAAGCCGTCGCTGCTCTTCCTCGACGAACCGACCTCGGGCCTCGACCCGGGGATGGACCGCTCGGTGATGCACATGCTGCGCGGTCTCGCCGACGACGGCCGGACCGTCATCGTCGTCACCCACAGCGTGCTCAGCCTCGACGTCTGCGACCGGCTGCTCGTCCTCGCGCCCGGCGGCAAGGTCGCCTACTACGGACCGCCCGAGGACACTCTCGCCTACTTCGGGTACGAGCAGTGGCCCGAGGCGTTCGAGGCCTTCGAGCGCGACCAGGAACGGGACTGGGCGGGGGAGTACCGCGCCTCACCGTTCCACGGGCAGTACATCGTCAACTCGTCCGCCCAGCCCCGGCTGGCGAGGTCGGGCCCGGTCGACGCCGCCCCGCCCCCGCCCAAGCCGCAGAGCTGGGGCGCCCAGCTGAGCACCCTGGTCCGCCGCTACACGGCCGCGCTGAGCGCCGACCGCACCTTCCTCGCCATCATGGTCGCGCTGCCGTTCGTGATGGGCGCGATGGCCCGGGCGCTCGCCGGCAGCCGGCTCACCCAGGAGACGGCGATGAACGCGCTGCTCATCCTGTGCGTCGGCGGCGTCCTGACCGGTGCGGCCAACGCCGTGCGCGAACTGGTCAAGGAACGCGTGATCTACCAGCGTGAACGGGCCGTCGGCCTGTCCAGATCGGCGTATCTGATGTCGAAGGTCGTTGTCCTCGGGACGGTCACCGTCGCCCAGGCCGTCGTGCTGACCCTCGTCGCCCTGCTCGGCGTCGACCTCAACACACCCGGCGGGAAAGGCGTGTTGATGCCACCCCTCGTGGAGCTCACGGTCGCCGTCGCGCTGCTCTCCTTCACGGCGATGATGCTCGGCCTGCTGGTCTCCGCGCTCGTCAGCAAGGAGGAGGTGACGATGCCGCTGCTCGTGCTGCTGGCCATCGTCCAGGTGGTGTTCTGCGGGGCCCTGCTGAAACTCGACGGCGTCCCCGGCATCGAGCAGCTCGCCTGGCTGGTGCCCTCGCGGTGGGCGCTCGGCGCGATGGCGGGCACGATCGGACTGTCGCGGATCGTCCCCGGCGAACTGACCGGCGACCCGCTGTTCGAACACTCGGCCGCGGTCTGGCTGCTCAACGCGGGGATGCTGGTCGTGCTGTCGGTGGTCTTCGGGTACGTGGTCCTCCGGCTGCTGCGGCGGCACGAACCGGCTGTCATGCGGAAGTAGAGGGGTGGGTGAGATGACGTCCGCCGAATACCGGATCTCCGGATACCAGATCTCCGGATTCCGGCCCACGCACGTCGTCCCGCAGGACGGCCTGGCCGCCTGGGACGCGCCCGACCCGTCCCGGCCCACCGTGCCCCTCGACGCGCTGCTGCCGGTCGAACTGGTCGAACGGCGCGGCGACTGGGGGCACGTCCGGTGCGCGAACGGCTGGTCCGCCTGGGTCGACGGACGGCTCCTGGTCGCCGTACCGCAGGATCCGCCCGCCGCCGCCGCCCCGCTCGCCCGCACCGCCGACCCGCGCCCCCTGCTGGCCCGCGCGGAAGAGGCGCTGGCCCGGTACCGCGGCGCCGTGGAGGAGCTGACCGGGGGCGCACTCGACCGGGAGTCGTTCCGGGGCCGTACGCGCGGCCAGCGGATCGGGATCGTCGTCGACGGCGAGTCCGTGTGGCTGTACGACGCCGAGCACGAGCGCTGGGTGTACACCGACGGCACCCGGCTGAGCACCTACGCCGCCGATCGGGAACCCGCCGCCCCCGCGCGGGAGCCGACCCAGGTGGTGCCCGACCTGGGCCACGCGCCCACCCAGGTCGTCAGGGACGGCGGCAGCGGAATCGGCAGCGGCTGATGGCACGCGACCCGGACCACGACACGCGGTCGCACGCGGGACGGCCCTCCGACCTGCTCGGGACGCAGATCGCCGGCTACCGCGTCGAGGAGGAGATCGGCCGTGGTGGCATGGCCGTCGTCTACCGGGCCAAGGACCTGCGGCTCGACCGGACCGTAGCCCTGAAACTCCTCGCCCCGGAACTCGCCCGCAACGACACCTTCCGCAAACGCTTCACCCATGAATCGCGGGTGGCCGCCGCGATCGACCATCCGCACATCGTCCCGGTCTTCGAGGCCGACGAGACGGACGGCATCCTGTACATCGCCATGCGCTACGTCGAAGGCAGCGACCTGCGTCATCTCCTCGACCGCAAAGGCCCGTTGCCGCTCCCCGTCGCCCTCCGCATCGCCGCTCAGGTCGCCTCGGCGCTCGACGCCGCCCACGAGCACGGACTGGTCCACCGGGACGTCAAACCCGGCAACATCCTGGTCGCCCGGGGCACCGACACCGACCACCCCGAGCACGTCTACCTCACCGACTTCGGACTGACGAAGAAGTCGCTGTCGCTCACCGGCTTCACGACCGTCGGCCAGTTCGTCGGCACCCTCGACTACGTGTCGCCCGAGCAGATCTCGGGGCGACCGGTCGACGGCCGCTGCGACGTCTACGGCTTCGCGTGCGTCGTCCACGAGATCCTGGCGGGCCGCCCGCCCTTCCAACGCGACGACGACATGGCCCTGTTGTGGGCCCACCAGTACGACCAGCCGCCACCGCTGACCGAACAGCGCCCCGAACTCCCCGCCGGCGTCGACCCGGTGTTCGCGAAGGCCCTCGCCAAGAGCCCCGACGACCGCTACGACTCCTGCCTCGACTTCGTCGCCGCCCTCCGCACGGCCTCGACAGGACCCGTGCACGCGGATCACGCGCCCACCCAGGTGGTCCGACTGCCCGAGACCGCCGAGGAACGACCACCGAGGCCGCCGGCCTGGGCCCGCCCGGTGTTCACCCGACAGGGCCACCGGCGGCCGGGGTAACCCGCAACAGGCCCTCGGTATAGCGCAGTTGGCGCCGGAAATTGCTCGGCGACTGTAGGCCGGAGGAGAGCGGTGGCGCCTCGTCGTCGCAGGGGAGCGTGCCGTGCCTCGCCTGTTCCAAAGGTCTCGGGCATCGTGGCGGGCGGACAGTACACGGGCGCGTATAACTTGGCCGTCCCCGTCTCCGATGTTCCCCGGCGCTCACGTGCCGGAACGCATACCGGGTCACGTCCGCGCGGCAGTCGGACCCGGCCTAACGGTTTTCGACCGCGCCCCGCCGGTGCACCCGCCGTGCCAAGAGTGCGCCCAGGAACCCGGTGGCCAGTCCCCACAGCAGGGCGAGACCGAGCGCACCCCACAGCTGCGGGCTCAGCAACAGCTTGCCGGAGAGGTTGCCGCCGAGGTCGCCGACGCCGAGTACGGACAGGCCGAAGCGGGCGGATATCCGGCCGATCAGGCAGATCATCAGGACTGTCAGCGCGAGCGCGACCGCCATGCGCACGGCGTGCTGCCAGGCCCGCATCCGGGCCGGTGAGCGCGCCGCCATCAGGAACGCGGCGGCCAGCAGCAGCGCCGCGTCGACGGCCACCAGCCACCACACCCTGCCGTCGAAGCCGGAGAGGGTGTCCAGGTTGAGCGTGGCGGTGTCCGGGGTGCGCAGCACCTCGTCGAGAACGTGCGGCATCGGCAGCCCGAAGGGACCGTCGACGCGCCCCTCCCAGGTGGCACCCAGGCCGGTGGTGAGGGCGAGCCAGACCAGGTTCGGCATGCCCAGCAGGACCAGCGCGAGCGACTGCGCGGGTTGCCCGCGCGTCACCGCCACCACGAGCCCGATCACGGTCCCCAGGGCGACGAAGGCGAGCAGCAGCACGACCATGGCGTACGCGGCCGGACGTACCGACTCCTGGAAGCGCAGCAGACGCGCGGGCAGCGGTGCACCACGGGAGACCAGCAGGGCCAGTGTCAGTACGCCCGCCAGCCACAGCAGGCCGGCGAGGAGTGTCAGCGGTACGTCGGTCGTGAAGCCGATCCTCGGTGAGGCCCCGAAGACGTCGCCGATGTCGGCGAGCGTTCCGTCGCCCAGCGAGACCGCGAAGGTCTGGCGGGCCGCGAACGCCAGACCTCCCAGGCCCAGCAGCCACAGGACGGCGATGCGCGCCGCCCAGCCGGCCAGTTCGGGAGCTCCGGCGACGGCCCGGTGCCGCAGCGGGCGCAGGAACCCCGCGCCGGTCACCAGCGCCCCGATCAGCGTCACCGACAGGGGCATCACGGTCAGGCCGCCCGCTGTCTCGGCGAGGTCTCCGGCGTCGCCCGTGAGGTCGACGGTGCCGCCGACCGCTGTCACGACGGTGGCCGCGACGACCCGGGGGAACGCGCCGTCCGGCAGATCGCCCGCACCCGCCGCCCACAGCCCCAGCCCGGCGGTCAGCACCATGGCACCCAGTCCGGTCAGCACCGCGGCCAGGGCCTGTATCCAGCCGTGCCGGGAGACGGTCCGCTCCTCGGCGATGACCGGCACGGGAGCGGGGGTTCGCGTGCTCACCCTGCCACGCTAAGCAGCTCTCGGGCGGTGCGCCTGTCGGGAGGAACAAGGGCGTCCGCTTGCGGGCGACCCGGGACCAGGGCGCACAATGGGAATGTTGTGGAAGAAAGCGGCATAAATCGGTTCGAGTGCCGCAGGAGCCCACGTCGGAAGAAGAGCCCGTGAGCGTCGAACAGCCGTCCTCCGGCCGCCCCACAGGACCGCCCTCCGGCCCCTTGTCGGGCCCCTCCCAGCCACCCGCGGGACCACCGTCCCAGCCGCCCGCCGACGGCGGAGGCGGGGAAATCGGAGGCGGCGGAGGCACCGGCGGCGGGCCCGGAACCGGGCCGGGTCCCGGGCGCGACCGGCCATGGTGGAGGTCGGTGCCCCGGATCGCGGTGCTCGTCACCTCGGTCGTGGCCGCCGTGGCCCTGATCGTCGTTCTCACCCGCTCCGACGGCACCACCGACCGGGCGAGCGGCGAGGTCTTCCTCCAGGCCGCGGACAAGTCGGGCCCCGACCCCTTCACCGAGTCCACGGCCGAGGACAGCTCCGCCCCGCCGGCCACGACCCCCACCGCCACGGTCTCGACGACAGTCACCTCGAACGCCCTACGGGGCGTGGACGGTGCCTCGCCCGGCCTGTACGGCGGCACCCGCAAGGTCGCCAGCTGCGACGTGGAGAAGCAGATCCGGGTACTCGGGACGGCCCCCGCGAAGAACGGGGCGTTCGCCTCGGTCCTCGGCCTCCAGCCCGCCGGGGTCCCCGCCTACCTGCGCTCACTCACCCCCGTACAGCTGCGCATGGACACCCGCGTCACCAACCACGGCTACCGCGACGCCGCCGCCACCAGCTACCAGGCCGTCCTGCAGACCGGCACGGCCGTCCTGGTCGACGACCGCGGCCGGCCGCGCGTGCGCTGCGCCTGCGGCAACCCGCTCACCGACCCGGTACGACAGCAGAGCGCCCCGCACCCGAAGGGCGACGCGTGGCCCTCGTACCGCTCCTCGAACGTGGTCGTCGTGGCGCCCGCCACCACGGTCATCAACATCTTCGTCGTCTACGACCCCGAGCGCGGCGACTGGTTCCACCGCCACCAGGGCGACACGGGCCGGCACGACCAGAAGACCGATCCGCCGGCCGACCGGCCGACCCCGTCGGTGAGTTCGTCGGCACCCTCGGCAGCGTCCTCGGAGCCGACGTCCGCGTCGCCCGGCCTGCTGCCGCCGCAGTCACCGCTGCCCTGTGTGTCCTCACCCAGTGTCTCGACCGGGCCACCGACCCCGCCCGCGTCACCGGCCACACCGGCCACACCGGGCACCGCGAGCCCGTCGGCCACGCCCTGCCCGCCGACATCGAGTGCGCCCCCCTCCTCGCCCCCGGCCGTCCAGCCACCCTCCTCGGCACCCGCGTCGCCGCTGTCACCGCCCGACGACGGCCTCTCCGAGACGACGCCCCAGCCGGCGTTCAGCTCGCCGTCCTCCTGAGGTCCAGGGGAGGCCCGGGGAACGGGGGGACTGCGGAGCGTGACTCGGGGTACGAGCAGTGATGCGACCGGGTCCGGACGGACCGGGCACCGAGAGAGCGCCACATGATCGAACATCTGGGCGGAGCAGTGATACCGACTGGTTTCGGCGTCCCCGCCGAACCGTTGCGCCGGGCGACGCACTTCACCGGCGAGCCGGGCTGCATCGCGGAGGCACGCGCCTTCGCCGAGAACTTCCTCGAGCAGCTGCGGAAGGAGTGGTGCGCTCCGACGGACGAACGTGTCGACGGTGAACTGGTTCTGGTGGTCAGCGAGTTGGTCACCAATGCGGACCGGCACAGTCACGGCCCGTACGTCCTCGAGCTGGAGGGGACGGACACCTCGGTGACGGTGTCCGTGTACGACAGCAGTGCCGCGCTGCCCCTGCGCTACCCCCGGGACCCGGAACGGATCGGCCGGCACGGTCTGGAGATCGTTCACGCACTCGCGTCCGAGGTCACCGCCCGCCGGGTACCGGTCGGCAAGTACGTCAGGGCCGTGCTGCCACTCAACCGGACCGATCAGTGACCGGACCGACCGGTGACCGGACCGACCGGTGAGTCGGGACCAGGCTTACTGGTCCCGACTCACCGGTCGGTCCGGACGGTCAGGCCGACCCGCGTGTCAGGCGTAGTCCAGCTCGCCGAGCATGCCCTCGCGCAGCTGCGTGATGATGCGCTTGATCAGGCGGGAGACATGCATCTGCGAGCAGCCGAGCAGCTCACCGATCTCCGCCTGGGTCGATTCCTCGACGAACCGCAGATGGATGATCTGCCGGTCCCGGTCGCTGAGTTCGGCTAGCAGCGGGGCAAGTGACTGGAAGTCCTCGACCAGTCGCATCCCGTGCTCCTCGACCCCGATGAAGTCGGCCAGCACCGCCTCGCCGTCGTCGGCACCGTCACCGGTCAACGCGGCGTCGAGGGAGGAGGAGTTGTAACCGTTGGAGGCGATCTGACCCTCGACCACCTCTTCCTCGGACAGGTTCATCAGCGTGGCGAGTTCGGCGACCGTCGGATCGCGGTCCAGCCTGCTCGACAGTTCCTCGCGGGCCTTGGCCAGCTCGACGCGCAGCTCCTGGAGGCGGCGCGGCACGTGCACCGCCCATGTCGTGTCGCGGAAGAACCGCTTGATCTCACCGACGATGTACGGCACCGCGAACGACGTGAACTCCACCTCGCGGGACAGGTCGAACCGGTCGATGGCCTTGATCAGGCCGATCATCCCGACCTGGACGATGTCCTCCATGTCGTCGCCGCGACCCCGGAAACGCCCCGCGGCGAATCGCACGAGCGACATGTTCATCTCAATGAGGGTGTTGCGCGCGTACTGGTGCTCGTGCGTGCCCTCTTCGAGTTCGTTCATGCGCCTGAAGAACTGGCGGGACAGCTCCCGCGCGTCACGAGGAGCCACCTTTCGCGGTTCCAGGATTCCGGGCAGGGCGTCACCCGTCCTGGCTCCGGCGGTGTCCACGACGACCTCTGCCTTCGACCGGATCATGGCGGTGTCCATTACCTGTTACCTCTCCCACGAAAAAATCTGGATGCGAGCTGCGGACGATGGAACGGTTCCTGACTGCGCGTACCCAGTCGGGCTCAGGACATGCAACAAATATTGCTCCCTGCAAGGGACCGGTGGACACGAGGTGCGGAAAGCCCGCAGAACCGCGGGCGCTGACCTGGCAGTAAGGATCGCGGGGCCGGTCGTGGTGACGACGTAGACATCATGGGCTGATTGCGGTCTGCTCTGCTCCAATGATCGGCTTAGGGAGTCCGGTGCGGAGAGCTTCGTGGCCGGCTCAGGAGACCCGGGTCGCCATGATCAGCTCGTGCAGGTAGCGCTTGGTGATCCGGCCGCCGTACCGCGTCTCGATCAGGTCCCGGATACCGGTGAGCAGGCCGTGGCGCGAGGGTGTGTCCAGCGCGCGGTGGTTGGAGTAGGTGAGCAGGACGTCGATGTACTCGTCGACGGAGTACGCGATGTCCTGGGCATGGCGCCGGACGGTGACCCCGTCGAAGTGCTCGGACCGGTCCCACTCCCCGGTGTCCGTCGCCGTGTCGGCCTCGTCGACCTGTCGCAGGTCGGGCGGCGTGGCCGGGTCCCACTGCTCGTAGCACCGCTGCACCCGCTCGAAGAAGTCGACGGTGCCGCCCTTGACGTGGTGTGTGGTGACGATCGCGAGCAGCCCGCCCGGCCGGAGCGCCTGAGCCGTCCTGGGCAGCCGTACCGCCGGGTCGAGCCAGTGGAAGGCGGTCGCGCAGGCGACCAGGTCGAACGGTTCGGGCGGCAGCGGCCAGTGCTCGAAGTCGGCGACCGTCACCTCCGCCAGCGGAAACACCCGCAGGTTGTGCCGGGCCACGGCCGCGAGGGACGGGCCCAGCTCGACGGCCGTGAGCCGGCAGCCCGACGTGGCCAGCGGGACGGTGAGCTGGCCCGTACCCGGGGCGACCTCCAGGACGCGGCTGCCCGGGCCGAGGCCGGCCGCGCGAGCCAGGTCGTCCACGAGGGCCCGGGGATAGCGGGGGCGAGCCCGGTCGTACAGTTCCGCCGCCTCGTCGAATGTGTCACGCAGCATGTTCGCCCCTCGACCTGTCCGTCCCGCTGTGGTGATTCCACCCAGGGCAGAATGCCGACCCCTTCCCTCGGAAGCGACGGCTTTTAGTCTGAGGGGGTGAGCAATCAAGCGCCCAACCAGGCCCGCGTGATCCCGCTGCGTCCCAGGACCACGCCGGCACCGGCTCCCGCCGCCCCGGTGACCCCGGCGGAGCCCGCGCCCAGGGAACCGCTCTTCCGCGACCTGGTCGGCGACGTCCTGCGCCGCGAACGGCTCGCCCAGGAACGCACCCTCAAGGATGTGTCGGACGCCGCCAGGATCTCCATGCCGTACCTGTCCGAGCTGGAGCGGGGCCGCAAGGAAGCCTCCTCGGAGGTCCTCGCGGCAGCCGCCGGGGCCCTCGGCCTGGGCCTGGGAGACTTGCTGTCCCTGGCCCAGAGCGAGCTGACACGGCACACCCGGACCCGTACCCGCGCGCGTACGACGAACTCCGCGCCGTACAACGGGCTCTGCCTGGTTGCCTAGCAGGCCGGGTCCGGGCCTGTCACACGCTGGTGAGGCGTCGGCTCACCACCTCGTCGGCCAGGCCGTACGCCACCGCCTCCGCCGCGGTGAACACCTTGTCGCGGTCCATGTCCGCGCGCAGTGTCGTCACGTCGTGGTGCGTGTGCCGGGAGAGCACCTCCTCGACCTGCGCGCGGATGCGGACCATCTCCCTGGCCTGGACGGCCAGGTCCGAGACCATGCCGCGGTGACCGCTGCTCGCCGGCTGGCCCAGCAGCACCCGCGCGTGTTCGAGGACGAACCGGCGCCCGGGATCACCCCCGGCCAGCAGCACCGCCGCCGTCGAGGCCGCCTGGCCGACGCAGAACGTCGAGATCGGTGCCTGTACGTAGGTCATGGTGTCGTAGATCGCCATGAGCGAAGTGAACGAGCCACCGGGCGAGTTGATGTAGATCGCGATCTCCTGCTCCGGTGACGACGACTCCAGATGCAGGAGTTGCGCGATCACGACGTTGGCCACGCCGTCGTCGATCTCGGTGCCGAGGAAGATGATCCGCTCGGACAGCAGGCGGCTGAACACGTCGTACGACCGCTCACCCTGCGGGGTGCGCTCGACGACGTTCGGAATCGTGTACGTACCCATGTCAGAGCCCCATCCGTCGTCGTGAGGCGGCGGGGCGTACGTCGGCCAGCGAGCCGACCACCTGGTCCACCATGCCGTACTCCTTGGCCTGTTCGGCCGTGAACCAGCGGTCGCGGTCGCCGTCCCGCGAGATGGTCTCCTCGCTCTGGCCGGTGTGCTGGGCGGTGATCCGCTCGACGGTCCGCTTCGTGAACTCCAGGTTCTCCGCCTGGATCTCGATGTCGGAGGTGGTGCCGCCGATACCGGCCGAGGGCTGGTGCATCATGATCCGCGCGTTCGGCAGCGCGTACCGCTTGCCGGGCGTGCCCACGCTGAGCAGGAACTGGCCCATGCTGGCCGCGAATCCCATGGTGAGCGTGGACACGTCGTTCGGGATCAGCTGCATGGTGTCGTAGATGGCGAGGCCCGCCGTCACCGAGCCGCCGGGGCTGTTGATGTACAGGCTGATGTCGGTGCGCGGGTCCTCCGCCGACAGCAGAAGCAGCTGGACGCAGATCCGGTTCGCCGAGACCTCGTCGACCTGCGTACCGAGGAACACGATGCGCTGGGCGAGCAGTTGGGCGGCGAGATGGTCGTCGAACCGGGAGGGCGCGGTGTCGCCCTCCTCGGCCCGGGGCAGCAGCGCCGGCCAGGGACCGGCGGAGGTGAGCAGGGGCATCGGGGCTCCTCGTCGAGTCGTTGAGTCATCGAGCGTGGGTGTTGGGTCGTGGATTTCGTGCGGCGGATGACTCCGCGCTTCCCACTCTCGGTCCGGCTCGACGCCGGCGGCCGGTTTCTCGGCCCGCAGCAGATTCGCTGACGGCAGAGGGCCCGGACTGGTGGGTCGGTCTCGACCACACCGCGCTCGCGGCGGACGTGCCGGCCGAGCATCTGGGGCGGCTCGCCGCCGAACTGACTCGTCGAGCGGCTCGACCACCCCGACGCGAGACCACGCCACCACCTCCTCGCGCCGCCCATCTCCCTGCGCGCCGGCACCGGGCCCGCCCCGGCTCCCGCGGCCAACGGCTGACAGCCCGTCCCGGCACGCCTCGCCGCTCTCGTACGGTGAGTCCTTCGGCGGTGAAGCCGTGCGGCGACTGTCAGACGGTGATGGAGCTGAGGGCCGCCCACAGCAGGGGCGAGTGCTCGATCCGGCCGCCGGCCCGCCAGTGGCCGAGTCGTTCGCGCTGCCAGCGCCCGAGCCGGTCCACGGGGTCGGGGTGGTCGTGAGCGGTGTCGACGGCGATGACCGCTTCGGTCAGCGGGCGTACGGACCCGGGCAGTCCGGCCAGCCGATGGAAGGCGAAGCTGGTCGGCAGCACCCACCGGGTGGCGGTGACGAGTTCGGCACCGTTGTGGATCATCGCTGTCGCGAGGCCGAACGACTCCGCGAAGCGGAGGTCGCCGCCGCTCTCGCACCCGATGAGGGCGACACGCGGCGGCGCGGGCCAGAGCCGGGCCCCCGACTCGCCGTCCGCACGCAGGGGAAGCGTGCCCAGCAGGAGATCCTTGGCCGACAACGGGCGATGGCCGCGCACCGGTTCGGCCAGGCCGGCGGTCTCCGGACCGCAGCAGAGGTGGAGCGTGCCGTCCTCGCTCTGCCCGCCCTCGACCGGCGCGCCGCTCACATGTCCGACATACAGGAGTCTGCGGGCGCCCTTGCGGAGCACTCCGCTCAGCCAGTCCCGGTCCAGGTCCGTGCGGCGGAAGGCCTCCGCCGGGGTCGCGACGGACGGTACGACGGCTCCCGCGTCGAGCCGCCGCTGCACGAAGGACAGCAGCTCCGGGTCCGATCCGGGCGGTCCCAGGACGGAACCGAGCGGAGAGTCGGCCCGGAAACCGGGGATCCGGGGGTCGAGGACGAGAACCACGGGATCGGCGTCGGCGTCCGGCGCCGGGCGTGCGGCGGCGGCCTGGCGTCGCAACGACATCGGTGTGGTGGTCACGACGTCCGCCAGCTCGATGAGCCGTTCGTCGGTGGCGCCGTCGACGGCGAGCAGTTCCCAGGGAACCTGGGCGACCCGGGGCGAGGGCTGGATCCGTACCAGCGGACGGCCCGCACGCTCCGACACCTGCCGAATCTGTGCCGTAAGCCCCTCCGGCCACAGCGCCTCGGCCAGCATCCGCGCGAGCCGGTGCTCGGCCCCTTGCTCCGCCATCGCACCCGAGTCGAACGCGCGTCGCACCCCCGCCGCTCCCTCGCCCGCCGCCGGCAGCGAGGCGGCCAACTCCCTCACCGCCAGGTCGACTTCGTCGGCGCGCCCTTGCCCGGTACCGAACCCCCGGGCGCCGCCGGCCCACGTCCAGGTCATGAACAGGTCGCCGGCGTCGGCCAGCCGGACCTGGACCACCGGACGGCTCGTCAGGTCGTCGGTGAACCAGAACGGGACCTCTTCGTCGGTCACGATCCGCCGGTGATAGCGGAACTCGGCCCCCGCGATGTACTCCTGAAGTGCGACGCGTCCGGCTCCCTGCGCTGCCATCCGTACCTTCGGCGGCGGCGCGACGCGCAGTCCGGCGGCGGCAGCGGCCTCCGCCGCCACCCCGCCGAGGGTCATCGGGCCGTCGGCGTGCGCGTACGTCTTCATGGCCGCACTCGGGAAAACCGACTTGGTGTCTTCGGCTGACGCCGAGCGGTCCGGCGCCGACGGCGGCGTACGGTCCAGGGCCAGCAGGGCGCCCGCACTGCGGTGTTCCACCAGCTCGAACAGCAGCCCCTGATCCTGTCGGCGTACGGCGAGACGGAATACCAACTCCATTGCTTCGTCCGCCAGTTGGAGCCACTGATGGCGTGCGTGGGCGGTGGCGAAGTCGAAGCGTGCCGCAGCGAGGGTCAGGGCGGCGGGAAGCGCGAGGGAGAGCGCGTTGTCGATCGACAGCGTCTCGTGGTCGCCGTGGTCCGTCCGGTTCAGGTTGTCCTCAAGGGCTCTCGCGAGCATGAGGTCGACCTGTGCGCACCGCTCGTACACCTCCCGGGCCTGGTAGGTGTCGCGAGCGCCTTGGGCCAGCCGTTGCATCTCGATGATGTCGCCCTGCTCGTAGGCGAGTTGGGCGCCCAGTAGCATGGTGTCGGCGGCGGCGATCGAGGCGCCGAGTTCCTCGAACCGGGCCAGGCTCGACGCCATCAGGTCGCCCGCGCCGATACTGTCCCCGCGCCGGCCGGCGAGAAAGGCACGGGCCTGTTCGCAGACCGCGAGGTCTCCGAACCGCCGTTGCCCCTCGAAGAACGCGGACGCCTCGGCGAACAGCCTTTCCGCGACGTCGAGTTCGCCCCGGTCCAGCGCGACGTGCGCCCGTTGCGCGAGCAGCGAGTGCTGCTCACCGATGTCCCCCAGGGCCCGGAGGCGCTCCTCCGCGCGGGCGAGGTGGTCCTCGGCCTCGTCGAACCGGCCGGTCGAGGAGCAGATCATGCCGAGGGCGGTCAGCAGGCGCGGCACGGTCTCCAGCTCGGTCGCCTCCAGGGTGGACAGCAGCGCCGTCGCGTGTTCCTCGGCCGCTCCCCACTCGCCGCGCTCCATCAGCAGATGCACCCGGTTCGAGCCGAGTTCGGCGCCGCGCAGGCCCTCGGGATCGTCGAACTCGGGCAGCCTGGCCGCCGCCTCGTCGAGACAGGCCAGTGCCTCGTCCAGACGCCCCGTCCTGCGCCGCAGGTCGGCCCTGGCGAGCAGTGTCTTCAGCAGGACCTCCAGCCACAGCTGACGGCCGCGCGGTCCCATCGGCTCGGATGCGACGCCGTCGAGCAGGACGCGGGACCGCTCGACGGCGTCCTCGGCCCCGGCCAGGTCCGTGGCGGTGAGCCGGACGCTCGCGAGGTTCGACAGCAGGTGCGCCCGCAGAAACCGCACGTCGGGCGAGTCCTCGATGGACTCCGCGACGGTCAGCAACTCCTCGTAGACGGTGCACGCGGCCGTGAGATCGGCCGCCAGCTGATGTTCCTCGGCCAGGGCGAGGCCGCTGTCGAACGGCTCCCCGTACAGCGCCAACACGCCTGCGCTGTCGCCCTGTTCGCCGTGTACGGACTGATCGGCCTCGTCGTTCCGCATGCGTCAGTAGTCCTCGTCGGTGGCAGTGGCGGCGGTCTCGGCGAGGAACGGTGCCGAGCAGCTGCCGTGCGGCGACGCGTCGTACGCCGGTGGCCGGGCCGCGACCGCCAGCCGCCGCCGGGCCAGGGCACGAACGGCGTCACGCTCGGCACGGCCGTCGGATTCGCCCGGTGTGCCGGGGCCCGGGTCGAAGCCGGGCAGCAGGACGCCCACCTCGATACGCGGCGCCGAAACCCCGGCCGGCAGATCAGAGGACAGGTCAGAGTGGCCGGTCCACAGGTCGTCGCGCCTGGTGAGGGGTACCCGGTGCGGGCCACCGCCGTTCACCTGGACCTCCGCGACGAGGGGTATGCCGGTGGTGGGTGCGGCGGGGTCGGCGAGGGCCTCGACCTCGATCCGCCGCAGTGTGCCGAGCGCGCGAGCGGTCCAGGACACCGCGTTCTCGGTGGCGTCGACGAAGCCGGGCGGGTAGCGGCGCCAGTCGTTGACCCCCGAGCCCCGGGCGATCACCCGGCCGCCCGTGACGAGCTGTTCGCCCGCGGCGAGTGCGTAGCCGGCGCGGCGGGCGAACAGGGCGCCGAGGTCAACCGGCGCAGCGCCCGGCCCGCGCCCCTCCAGGGACGAGTGGAGGTGGCGCAGGGCCGGCCCGTCCAGTCCGGCGCTGTCCGCCGCGTCGTCGATCAGCCGCAGCACGCCCTCCAGTTGGCGAGCCGCGTCAGCCGACTGCGGCGTCGCGCGCCACCACTGGATCAGCGGGTCGAGGGCGGCCCGGTGCTCCTCGATCAGTTGGTCCACGCAGTCGTCGGGCTGGTCGCCCTCGTCGTCGAACAGTTGCTGGCAGCGGTGGGTGAGTGCGGCCAACTCCAGTCCCAGCAGGTCGGGTTCGAGCGCGGGTATGCCGTCCGCGTACGAGGTCGGCCACCACCGGGCCGCCCAGTGCCCGAGGCCGAGCCGGGCAGCGGCGCCCGCGAGCGCCGTCACCTCTGCTGTCACCCGCGCGTCGGCGTGCCCCGCCTGCCCCGCCGCGCAGTCGTGGACGGCGGCGGCGACGCGCTCGCCGTACAGCGCCCACACCCACTGCTGGGCCCGCCCCGCGTCATGGACCTCCGCCGACGGCATCCCCGGGTCGCCGAGGACGGGCCAGGTCAGCACGGCGCCCGCCACGTCCAGGACGGCCCGGGTGAAGGCGGGGCCCGCGGCGACGGCATCGCCGTACGCCTCGACGCGGCGGAGGCCGGGCCCGGCGTCGATCCGGATCGTGCCGTCCGCGCCGCGCGCCACCCGGACGTCGACGTGTCCCGGCGCCATCACGCGCTCCTCTGTTCGGCCGCCGGGGCGGCATCCGTCGACAGGGTGCGCAGCGCGGAGCGGACCCGGGCGCGGTGGTCCATCATCACCGAGCGGGCGACCCCGTCGAGGACCGCCCAGGCCGACGCGAGATCTCCCAGGGGTGCGTCGCGGACGTCGCGTCCGTGCAGTCGCACCCACAGACGCCGCATGTAGGCGGCCCACGGGGTACGGAGGTCCTGGGCGAGGGCGTCCAGGACGCCGCCGTCCGGGTCGGGGCGGGGAGAGACGGTCATCCTGCGGGCGTGCAGGACCGACGCCTCACGGCGCCAGCGGGTGTTGACGGCCCGGTGCGCGGCCGTCCGCCCCGGCGGGCCTTCCCCGGTTCCCAGCGGATCGAGGCCGGCGGCGAGCCGGCCGCCGAGGACCACGGCGACGCGCAGGCTCTCGTCGTACAGGCCGAGCGGGGCACAGCTGCGGCCGGTCTCCCTCGCGACGAGTTCCGCCACCGTCGCCAGCTCCCCCCGGTGGGTCGACGACTGCAGCACGCTGAACAGCCGCTCGAAGAGCGTGCGGTCCAGCGGCGCGGCCAGCGTGGCCGTCGAGGCGCCCCGGCCGACCTCCGGACGCGGCGGAATCTTTCGCCCCGTCAGTCCCAGATGCGTCGGCAGACCGTCACGGCCCCAGACGCCGCTCGCGTACGCCCAAAGCGCCCGGCCGAAAAGCTCTCCATGACCTGCCTCGACCATGGAGGTGTACGACGGTGAGGTGCCCGCCGGGCCCGGCGCGCCGCAGGCGTCGAGAAGCTCGGCGGCCCGCGCGAGAGCCGTGGTCGCGGCAGTCGCGTCGGCGGGCGGAGGACGGCTCTCCCAGGCTGCGGCCAGCTCCGCGTCGAGCCGTGAGCGCCGGGCGGCGTCGGCCAGATGGTCCTTGAGCGCGTCCACCGTGCGTCCGCCGGGGGAGTGCGCCACCTCCTCGACCAAGGCCCTGGCGATCGTGTCGGCACCGGCCCTGGGCGTCCCGTGTTCGGTGGCCAGCTCGAAGCAGCGCTGGAAGTAGAGGTCCTGCGGGTTTCCCGCCACGACGCCCAGCGCCCGCCGGGCCTTCTTGAGCAGCGTGAACCACTGTGCCGTCGCCGCCAGCAGCGCGGCGGACTCCCGGATCAGCCCTTCGAGGAGCGTGGCGCCGGCCGGTGCGAGGAAGTCCGCCGCGAGTTCGGGACGCAGCGCCGGCCGGACGATCAGCGGCAGCACGATCAGCTTGACCGTCCGGGTCAGCGGCGCCCCGCCGGGGCCGCTCAGCGGTTCGAGCCCCGGGCCGAGGCCGCGCCAGGCGTTGTCGATGACCAGGACGCGCGGTCGGCGCTCGCCGGTCGGCTGGCTGGAAGGCGGCATGTCAGGAGCGTACGCCGGAGGGAAACACGTGTACGAACCTGGGATCGGTAGGCGTTCCGGGCCGCCTAGCGTCCACATCGTCGGACAGAACGACAGCGCGACCGACACCGTCGGAATCGTGAGAATCGTGAGAAGGGAAGCACGCCATGGGAATCTTCGGGCGCCGCAAGAGCCGTGAGGAGCGGGCCGCCGAGATCGTGGACAAGGTGGCGAGCGGCAAGGGTTTCTACGGCCGGACCACGCGCGCCTTCCTCGGCCAGTCGGACTTCGCCAAGGTCCAGCAGTCGATCGGCGCGTACAACTCGGGCCTGGACGTACAGCAGTTGCTCGCCGCGGGGGCGCCGACGATACCTGCCACGGTCGTGTCCATCGGCGACACCGGCAAGCTGGTCAACTTCGATCCGGTCGTCGACCTGGTCCTCCAACCTCCGGGCGCCGCCGACCGGTTCACCCTCCAGACCATCGTCTCCAAGCTGCGGATACCCCGCCCTGGCGACCAGGTCCTGTTGATCGCCGACCCCGCCCGTCCCGGCGGCTACCTCTACGCAGGGGACGGCGTGACCCCGTGACCCGGAGGGGAAGCGGGTCGAAGAGACCGGGAACCTGAGATGACGGACGGCGCGGACGGCCCCGATCCGACACGGGTGGACAGGATCGGCCCGGTCGGTGCCCTGGTCCTGTACTCCTCCGCCGCAGGGCTGTGCCTGTGCGGACCGGTCATGCCGGCCGGCACCTTCTTCGCCGGTGCCGGCCTTCTGCTCGGGGGCATCCTGTTCACGGTCCTCTGTATTCCTGTGGGCCTCGCACTCGGGAGCTACACCCAGTGCGAGAGGGAGAACAACCGGCGGCTCGACGCCGTCGGGGTCGCGGCGACGGCGGAAGTCACCAGCCTGGCCGACTGGGACGACGGCGAGTCGGCCGGCCTCGCTGTCGGTCTGCGGATCAGCGGACCGGGGGTGCGGGCGTTCGAAACGACCTGGAAGCGCTCGTCGGACCCGGCCCTGCGCGTGGGCCTCCGGTTCACCGCCGTGGTCGACCCGGCCCGCAACCTGTTCCGCCTGGAGTTCTGAGTGAGCGTGAACGAGATGCTGGAGCTGTGGTGGGTGGTGCCCGGGGGCCTGACGGAGAAAAACAGAAAAACCTGGCCGGCCATGTCGAGAACCCGTGCCCGGCTCCGTCCCCGTAGTGAAGGCGGCCACAATGGGTCGCACCAGCACCGAGGAGAACCACGATGGCCAAGTACCTGCTGCTCAAGCACTACCGCGGCGCCCCGACCCCGGCCGGCTTCATCCCCATGGACAAGTGGACGCCGCAGGAGATCTCGGACCACGTGCAGTACATGAACGACTTCGCCGCCAAGCTGGAGAAGACCGGCGAGTTCGTCGACGCCCAGGCACTCGCCCCCGAGGGAACCTTCGTCCAGTACGACGGCGAGGGCCGCCCGCCGGTCACCGACGGCCCGTTCGCCGAGACCAAGGACCTCATCGCCGGCTGGATGGTGATCGACGTAGACAGCTACGAGCGCGCCGTCGAGCTGGCCGGAGAGCTGTCGGCCGCCCCCGGGGCGGGCGGGAAGCCGATCCACGAGTGGCTGGAGCTGCGTCCGTTCCTGGGCGCGCATCCCACCATCACGGAGTGACCCCCGAGATGAACGAGGCACTGCTCAGGAGCCTCACACCGAGCGTCCTCGCCGTCCTCGTCCGCCGCGGAGCCGACTTCGCGGCGGCCGAGGACGCCGTCCAGGACGCGCTGGTCGAGGCGGTCCGCGTCTGGCCGGCCGACCCGCCGCGGGACGCGAAGGGCTGGCTGGTCACCGCGGCGTGGCGCCGGTTCCTCGACGCGACCCGCGCGGACACCGCCCGCCGCCGCCGGGAGGACCATGTCGACGAAGAGCCGGGGCCCGGACCCACCCCCGCGACGGACGACACCCTGCAGCTCTACTTCCTGTGCGCCCACCCGTCACTGACACCCTCGTCGGCGGTCGCGCTCACGCTGCGTGCGGTCGGCGGGCTGACCACCCGCCAGATCGCCCAGGCCTACCTGGTGCCCGAGGCCACCATGGCCCAGCGCATCAGCCGGGCCAAGCGCACCGTCTCCGGCATACGGTTCGACCGGCACGGCGATGTCGCCACCGTCCTGCGCGTCCTCTACCTGGTCTTCAACGAGGGCTACTCGGGCGACGTCGACCTCGCCGCCGAGGCCATCCGGCTCACCCGGCAGCTCGCGGCCCAGGTCGACCATCCCGAGGTGGCGGGGCTTCTCGCCCTCATGCTGCTCCACCACGCCCGGCGTGCCGCCCGTACCGCGCCCGACGGGAGCCTGGTGCCGCTCGCCGAGCAGGAACGCGGCCGATGGGACACCGGGTCGATCGCCGAGGGCGTCGAGATCCTGCAGGCGGCCCTCGCCCGCGACCGGCTGGGCGAGTTCCAGGCCCAGGCCGCCATCGCCGCCCTCCACGCGGACGCCCTCACCGCCGAGGGGACCGACTGGGTGCAGATCGTCGAGTGGTACGACGAACTCGTACGTCTGACCGACAGTCCCGTCGTCTGCCTCAACCGCGCGGTGGCCGTCGGCGAGGCCGACGGAGCGCGCGCCGGCCTGGCGGCGCTCGCGGCGCTGGACGACTCACTGCCCCGTCACACCGCGGTGGCGGCGTACCTCCACGAGCGCGACGGCGACCTGGTGACAGCGGCACGGCTCTACGCCGAGGCGGCCCAGAAGGCGCCCAACCTCGCCGAACGCGACCACCTGACCCGCCAGGCCGCCCGTCTCAACGCCCGTAGGCGCCATTGACCGGCCGCGCAGGCGGCATCGGCAGATCCTGCCGCCTGCCGGCGGACCGCGCGGAATGCCGGGATCTTCCGCCGAGACCTCCGCACGCCGGGCGTGCGGGGTCGGAGCACGGGCATGCCATGCCTCTGTGCGCTCTTCGCCGGCGGCCTCTCCGGCGGGACGATGCCCAGGCACACACGGAGCTGGAAACTGGGGGCGGGAAAATGACTGTAGTGATGTCGATGAGCTGGGCCGGGGTCAGCCCTGAGCAGTACGACACGGTGCGGGACGCGGTCGGCTGGGAGGAGGTCGCCCCGAGCGGCGGTGAAGTGCACGTGGCCTGGTTCGACGCACAGGGGCTGCTGCATGTGATCGACGTCTGGGAGTCGGAGGAGGCCTTCCAGACCTTCTTCGCCCAACGACTGGCCCCGGCGATCGAGAAGGCCGGCATCGAAGGGGCCCCGACCACCGACTTCAGGCCCCTGTACAGGCGCTTCATCGCTCCTGGGGTCACCGGCGCCGCCTGAGAGGTGACAGTCGCCTCCGGGGCGGTGACAGCCGCCCCGGAGGCTCAGGAACCGTGTCCGGGATCCGGACGTACGGCGGACTCGATCCCGGCGCGAGCCGTCTCCGGCCGGGCGGCGAAGGCGATACCGAGAAACAGGGCCATGCCGGCGACATCGGCCCACAGCAGCGGGGCGACGAAGCCGGTGAGCGGCCCGTGCCCGGCCCCGAACACGGCGCTCCCGCCGACGTACGGCGACAGCGGCCAGGTGGCCGAGGCCCACAGGACGAGACGGGCCGCGCTGCCGAAGGCGATGTCCCTGGTCCCAGGGACGTGGCCGGAAGTTCCCCTCGTGCACCGGCCCCCTCCGACCGACCCGGCTCTCTCCCGCCTGTCTCCGACCGGCCGTCGCCGCTGGACGTCCCGCATGAGATCACCGATGCAGGTGACTCCGTGGCCCTGCCGGGTACCCGGCAGCCTCACCCCCTACCGGCGAACGTGGGGACGAGCCCGAAGGAGCCCATGATCATGACGGACGTATCCAGCACCGGCCCAGATCCCGGTGACGGCCGGAAGGTGCTCACCAACCGGCAGGGCCACCCGGTCCACGACAACCAGAACCAGCGCACGGTCGGTGCCCGGGGCCCCGCCACCCTGGAGAACTACCAGTTCCTGGAGAAGATCAGCCACTTCGACCGGGAGCGCATCCCGGAGCGGGTCGTGCACGCCCGCGGTGTCCTGGCGTACGGCCATTTCGAGGCCTACGGCAGCTGGGGCGACGAGCCGATCAGCCGATACACCCGTGCCAAGCTCTTCCAGGAGCGCGGCAGGCGCACCGATCTGGCCGTCCGCTTCTCCACCGTGATCGGGGGCCGTGACTCCTCCGAGGCCGCACGTGACCCCCGGGGTTTCGCGGTGAAGTTCTACACGCAGGACGGCAACTGGGACCTGGTCGGCAACAACCTGGGTGTCTTCTTCATCCGTGACGCGATCAAGTTCCCGGACGTCATCCACGCCCTCAAGCCCGACCCGGTGACCTTCGAGCAACAGCCCCGGCGCATCTTCGACTTCATGTCGCAGACGCCCGAGGCGATGCACATGCTGGTCAACCTGTTCAGCCCGCGCGGCATCCCGGCGGACTACCGCCACATGCAGGGCTTCGGCGTCAACACCTACAAGTGGGTCAACGACGAGGGCCGCACCGTGCTGGTGAAGTACCACTGGATGCCCAAGCAGGGCGTGCGCAGCATGACCGAGGAGGACGCCGCGAACGTCCAGGCCGAGGCGCTCGGCCATGCGACCAAGGACCTCTACGAGGCGGTGGCCCGCGGTGACTTCCCGGAGTGGGAGCTCGTGGTGCAGATGATGGACGACCACGACCACCCGGAGCTGGACTTCGACCCGCTCGACGACACCAAGACGTGGCCGGAGCAGGACTTCCCGCCCCGGCCGGTCGGCCGGATGGTGCTCGACCGCATGCCGGAGAACTTCTTCGCGGAGAACGAGCAGATCTCCTTCGGAACCGGTGTGCTCGTCGACGGTCTGGACTTCTCCGACGACAAGATGCTGATCGGCCGCACCTTCTCCTACAGCGACACCCAGCGCTACCGGGTCGGACCCAACTACCTCCAACTGCCCGTCAACCGGGCCAAGAACGCCGAGGTGCACACCAATCAGCGCGACGGCCTCATGGCGTACCACCAGGACGGCGGAGGCGAGAACCCGAGCGTCAACTACGAGCCGTCGATCACCGGCGGGCTGCGGGAGGCACAGCACCCCACGCACGACGAGCAGGGCCCCGAGATCCACGGCAGGCTGACGCGCAAGCGCATCCCCCGTACCAACGACTACGTGCAGGCCGGCCAGCGCTATCTGCTGATGGAACAGTGGGAGCGCGACGATCTCGTCAAGAACCTCACCGCCGCACTCACGGAGTGCGACCGGTCGGTACAGGAACGCATGGTGTGGCACTTCCTGCTCGCCGAGAACGACCTCGGCCGCCGGATCGGCGAGGGTCTGGGCATCAGCGGGAAGGACGTGGCGGACCTGGAGCCGTCGGCGGGCCAGGACCTGACCGAAGACGACCACAGGCGGCTGGCCACCCTGGGCGAGAATCCGCCGCGTGACGTGGAGGGCCTCACCATGACGCACTGCGTACCCGACGAGCGGCATGTCGTGACCCGGTAGGCCCCGCTGGGCCGGTCGGACACCTGACCGGAGTTGTCCGACACCGCCGGGGTTGCGTGCCGGTGCCTGGGTACTCGCCGCGCAACGACGCCCACCGGGGCGTCCCGAGAGAAGGCCTGGGCTCCCATGACCACGCACGCGCGTACTCCGAGCACTTCCCGATCTCCGGTACAGCAGGCCTCGTTGCTGGTGGGCGTGGTGTTCCTGCTGGTCGGGATCCTCGGATTCGTGCCAGGGATCACCACGGACTACGACACGATGAAGTTCGCCTCGCACGAATCCGGCGCCCATCTGCTCGGCCTCTTCCAGGTCTCCGTCCTGCACAACCTCGTCCACTTGGCCTTCGGCGTGGCGGGTGTGGCCATGGCCCGCACCGCTTCCGGGGCGTGCACCTTCCTGCTGGCCGGCGGTGCCGTCTATCTGGTGCTCTGGATGTACGGCCTGTTCGTCGGCCACGACAGCGCGGCCAACTTCGTGCCGCTGAACAGAGCCGACAACAGGCTGCACTTCGTCCTCGCCCTCGGCATGATCGCGCTGGGCGCGCTGTTCACCCGAGCCCGCACCACAGCTGCCGAAGGGTGACCGTCATGGTTGCCAGGAAGACGGGTCCCCGCTGGGCGCGGTGATCGACAAGAGGCCGAGCCGAGACCCTGCACGCCCCGTCCGCCTCGCCCGATCCGTACGAGATGCGGTCGTGCGCTCATCTGCGAGGATGGCAGGCCGAAGGTCCAAATTTGAGCTTATACGTCGGCGTCCGGGGAACCCGGTGATTGTCACAGCCGTCGCGTCCTCAAGGAGTGACCGTGAGTATGCGCATCGGAGTGGAAGAAGAGTTCCACGTTCTGGAGGTGGAGAGCGGCCTGCTCGTGCCACGTGCCGATCAGGTCCTGCGACGGCTTCCCCAGCCGACCTTCACCCGTGAACTGCACCGGTCCATCGTGGAGTCGAACAGCGGAGTGCACGCGTCACTGCACGACCTGTACACCGACCTCGCCACGACGAGGCGGCGGCTGGACGCGGCCGCCGCCTCGCTGGGTCTCGCCGCGGTGGCCGCGGGCACGGCGCCCCTCGCCCCCGCCTCCACCGGGCAGCCCACCGCCGACGCCCGCTATCACCACATGGTCGAGGAATACCGCCAGGTCGCCGACGAGCAGCTCATCTGCGGCGCCCAGGTACACGTGGACATACCCGACCGTGACACGGCGGTACGGGTGATGTGCGAGGTCTCGCCCTGGCTGCCCGTGCTCCTGGCGCTGTCCGCCAGCTCACCGTTCTGGCAGGGCTCCGACACCGGCTACGCCAGCTGGCGCACGATGCTCTGGCAGCGCTGGCCCACTGCCGGCCCGATCGGCTGCTTCCCGAGCGCGACCGAGTACGACGCATCGGTACGCGACCTGGTCCGGGCCGGGATCATCACCGACGCCGGGATGATCTACTACGACATCCGTCCCTCCGACCATCTGTCGACCCTGGAACTGCGTATCTGCGACGCCTGCCCGCGTGCGGAGACCGTCGTCCTCATCGCCGGACTGTTCCGCGCACTGGTGACCGAGGCCCTCGAACGGCTGGGGCAGGACGACGCGCCGCCCTGCCAGGGCCGGCACGAGTGGCTGCGCGGCGCCGCCTGGCGGGCCGCCCGGTCCGGTCTCGAGGGCACGCTCGTGGACCCCGGGACGCGCAAGGACGCGCCCGCGTCGCAGGTCGTGCGCAAGCTGCTCGCCCGACTGCGCCCCGCGCTCGAGTCCCACAGCGACTGGAGCACCGTCAGGGCGCTCACGGACGAGGTCCTCGCCGAGGGCAGCGCCGCCGAGCGCATCCGGCGTACGGCGAGGGAAGAGGATCTGCTGGCCTGCGTCGACCTGTTGATCGCCGAGACCCGAGGTGAACGCAGAAACCACAGATCGACCTCCCTCGGCCGCGTCGACCTGCCGTACTCCGGCGCGGACGCGGCAGGCCCGCCGTTCGGCTCCGGCGCGCCGGAGGCCATCGGCCGCTGAGGTGGCGGCGAACGTCATGAGGCCGGTCCGGGGGTGTTACCGCCGTCGTCAAGGAGGTAGGCCATGTGCGGCCTGAGTGGGGAGATCCGCTTCGACGGCCGGCGACCCGACCTCGCCGCAGTCGAGCGCATGAGCGACCGGCTTGCCGCCCGTGGCCCCGACGGACAGGGAACGTGGACGCGGGGCGCGGTCGCCCTGGGGCACCGCCGTCTGAAGATCATCGACCTGTCGGAACTCGGAGCACAGCCGATGACCGATGCCCGGAGTCAACTCACCGGTGTCTTCAACGGCTGTGTGTACAACTACCAGGAGCTGCGCGAGGAGCTCCAGCAACTGGGCCACCGCTTCGAGTCGACGTCCGACACCGAGGTGGTGCTGAAGGGCTACCAGCAGTGGGGAACCGCCTGCGTCGAGCGCTTCTACGGCATGTTCGCCTTCGCCCTCGTCGAACACCGCACCGGACGGTTGGTGCTGGGCCGCGACCGGCTCGGGATCAAGCCCCTCTACCTGGCGCGGACGCCGGGCCGGCTGCGGTTCGCCTCCACGCTGCCGGCCCTTCTCGCCGCCGGGGACGTCGACACGTCCCTCGATCCGGTGGCCATCCACCAGTATCTGAGCTGGCACGCCACAGTGGCTGCGCCGCGTACCGTTCTCAACGGCGTCCGCAAGCTCCCGCCGGCCACCGTGCGCGTCGTCGAGCCGGACGGCACCCAGCGCGACCACTGCTACTGGCAGCCGTCCTACACCCGGCGGCCCGAGTACGCCGACATGGCCCCGGCCGAATGGCGCGACGCGGTGCTGGAGGCGCTGCGTACCGGCGTACGCCGTCGGATGGTGTCCGACGTACCGGTGGGTGTCCTGCTCTCCGGCGGACTGGACTCCAGCCTGGTCGTCGCGCTGCTGGCCGACGAGGGCCAGCGCGACCTGCGGACGTTCAGCGTCGGGTTCGAGGCGGAAGGGGGCGAGGCGGGCGACGAGTTCGCGTACTCGGACCGGGTGGCACGGGAGTTCCGCACCGACCACCGCCGGCTGATGATCCCCTCCGGCCGGGTGTCGGCGGCCCTGGACGGGGCCGTCGCGGCGATGAGCGAGCCGATGACCAGCCATGACGCCGTCGCCTTCTATCTGCTGTCCGAGCAGGTGGCGAAGGAGGTGAAGGTCGTGCAGAGCGGCCAGGGCGCGGACGAGGTGTTCGCCGGCTACCACTGGTACCCGGAGCTGGCGGAGGTCACCCGTGAGGAGGAGGCGGACCGGTATGCCGAGACGTACTTCGACCGCCCGCACGCCGACCTCACCCGCATCCTCCAGCCCCACATGCTGCCCGACGACGACGTCTCCGGCCGCTTCGTCAAGGACCACATGGCCGTGCCCGGGGCGGAGACGGCCCTGGACGCCGCCCTCCGGCTGGACACCCACGTCATGCTCGTCGACGACCCCGTCAAGCGCGTCGACAACATGACCATGGCCTGGGGCCTGGAGGCCCGGGTGCCGTTCCTCGACCACGAGCTGGTGGAACTGGCCGCGGCCTGCCCGCCGGAGCTCAAACTGGCCGACGGCGGCAAGGGCGTACTGAAGGAGGCCGGCCGGAAGCTCCTGCCCCGCGAGATCGTCGACCGGCCCAAGGGGTACTTCCCCGTCCCGGCCATCAAGCACATGGCGGGCCCCGTCCTGGACCGGGTGCGTGAGGCGCTCGACGCGCCCGAGGCGAAGAAGCGCGGAGTGTTCCAGGAGTCGTACGTGGCCGAACTCCTGGCGGCGCCCGACGAGCACCGGACCAAGCGCGGAGCCAACGCCCTGTGGCAGGTGGCCCTGCTGGAGACATGGCTGCAGACGCACGGAATCAAATGACCGACGAGCCGGGCACGCGGGCGCCGGAGGCAGCGGCGACCGCCCGGCCGTCGGCCGCCGCCGGCCATAGGGCACCCGGCCTCGCGGCACTGGTTCCCCTGCTGTCGGACGCCCGGCCGGCGGACGCGCACGAGCACGAGCCTGCCTGTGCCGCCGCTCCCGTACCGGTGCCGTTGCCCGGGGCGGGAGGACCGCGGGACGCCGTGACCCGGCTGTACGCGCACGGTTGCTGGTATCCCTCCGCCACCGCCGACGGCACCGAGGCCGCCTTCATCTGCGACCGGGGCGGTGTCCCGCAGTTGTGGGCCGGGCCGGTGGACGGTTCCGAGGTGCGGCTGCTCGACTCCTCGCCGGATCCCGTCAAGGAGGTGTCCTGGTCACCGGACGGCCGCTGGATCGCGTACACCACCGCTCCCGGCGGCGGCGAGCACACACGGGTGCTGTGCGTACGGCCCGACGGCACCGGACGCCGCATCCTTGCCGGAGCCACCCCCGGAAGCTCCGCCTATCTGGGGTGCTGGACGCACGACGGGTCGGCCGTCGCCGTCACCGCGACCGCCCCTGCGTATCTGGATCCCGTCGGTGCCGCGCTCCCACCCGACCGGGCCGACCGGGACGGCCGCGCGACGCTGCTGGGCGGGGCCCGGTACGACTCCGGGCAGCGCACGGCACCGGCGCCGGTCGACCTCAGGGCCCCGGAGGCGCCGGCTGTCCGGCCCGGCGGCGGGCTGTCGGCGTACCTGATCGATCCCGACGGTCTGGCCTCGCCGGTGCTGATCGCCACGGAGACCCATGCCGCCACCCTGCGCGTGTGCGACCTCAGCCGAGACGGAACACTCGCGTTGCTGCGCCGGGGGCCGCGCGGACGGCGCGAGGCGGTCGTACGGCGCACGGTCGACTCGGCGACGACGTGCACGGTGCCGGTCGCCGACGGGGATCCGTGGATCGGCCGGTTCTCCCCGGACGGGCTGACGCTCTGGCTGCGCAGCGACGCCGACCGGGAGTACGCGGCACTGTGCGCGGTCGCTCTCGACGCCGACGGCGAGCCGCGCGAGAGGACGGTCGTGGTCCAGCGCGAGGACCAGGAACTGGAACTGCTGGCGATGGCCCACGACGGTCGCACAGCCGTGCTGGTGTGGAACGCGCAGGGCGCCGGGCAACTCGAACTCGTCGAGACCTCCCCGGCACACCATGCCCCGGACGGCGCGGGACCGGCGAGGCCCGTCTCGCTGCCGCACGAGGTCGTCACGCGGGTGGTCGCGGCCGGACCGGGCCGCATGCTGCTCGCCCTGTCCGGCTCACAACGCCGCCCCGGTGTGTGGTGGGCCCACGAGGGCGTGTCCCTGCTGCGTACCCCGTGGTCCTCCCGCGACGAGGACGCCGTGCTGCCGGGCCGCCCACTCGTGCGCCCCGTTCCCGTGCGCCTCGCGGCACGGGACGGGCTGCCCCTGAGCGGCTGGTACTACAGGTCGCCGGGACGCGCCCCGGGTGAGCCGGCCCCCTGCGTGATCCATCTGCACGGCGGCCCCGAGGAGCAGGAACGCCCCGTCTTCAACCCCCTTTACCACGAGCTGCTGGGCCGCGGGCTGGACGTCTTCGCCCCCGATGTCCGCGGCTCCTCCGGACACGGCAGGTCCTTCGTCGACGCCGACCTGGGCGCCGGCCGCTTCGCCGCCCTGGACGACGTCGCGGACTGCACCGCCCACGCGGTGACGGCCGGCCCCGCCGACCCGACCCGGCTCGCGGTCATGGGGCGCTCGTACGGCGGCTACCTGACGTTCGCCTCCCTCGTGCGGCATCCGGACCTCTTCCGCACCGGGGTCGCCGTCTGCGGGATGTCCGACCTCCTGACCTTCTTCGCCGGTACGGAGCCGTGGATCGCGGAGTCGGCGGTACACAAGTACGGCCATCCGGAGCACGACCGCGCACTGCTGCACGCACTCTCCCCGATGAGCCGCATCGACGCGCTGCGGGTCCCGCTGCTCGCCGTCCATGGTGAACACGACACCAATGTGCCGCCGGGGGAGTCCGAACAGTTCGTACGGGCCGCCCGGGAACGCGGTATCCCCGCCGAACTCCTGACCCTGCGGGACGAGGGCCACGACTTCCTGCGCGCGGACAGTCGGCGGCTTTTCCGCCGGGCCGCCGCCGACTGGCTGGAACGGCACCTCAGCGGCTGACCTGCGGGCCGAGCGCGGCGGCAGCGGTCGTACGCCCCTTGCGCCGGCCCTGGCTCAGTTCGGCGTGTCACCGACCAGGGCCAGGTTCTCGATGGCCGAGAGACCCTACAGCGCCGTGGAGTTGGTGCTGATCCAGGGGGCGTCGGTGCCGGCGTTGAGCACGCTGGGGCCGTCGATCCTCGTGGTCGCCCATGAGGTGCTCGCGTCCGGGTAGCCGTCGCCCGCGCCGAACTTGTTCCAGGCCCGGGTGGCCAGCGCGGCCTCGCCGGTCAGGCTCGCCGCGTACGCGTCCAGCCGGGAGTGGCCCTGGACCAGGCTCACCTTGAAACTCGCGCCGTAGCGGGCCTTCTGCTCGGCGGAGGTGGCGTTGAAGTAGCGGCAGTAGTCCAGCCAGGCGGCCCGGAAGCCCGGGATGTCGCTCTCGTCGAGAGTGCCGTCAGCTCGGCGGCGAGGAGCGGTTGCCCGGCGGTGGTGCCGACCGCGTGGGTGCCGCCCTCCAGGCAGGTGAGCTTTACCGGGGCAGCGGCGAGTGCACAGGACAGCCGGGTCGCCGCGACGGCTGCCGCTGCCGCCGGCAGGGCATCCCTGCGCGATGTCTCAGCCACGGTGACCGCCCTGGAGGCGCCAGACACGGAAGTCGGTGATGTGGAAGTGGCTCCAGGTGGTGCGGAAGGCGAACCAGCCGCTGGTGTACGGGTCCTCGTCGGTGTAGTCGAAGACCAGCTCGCCGTTGTCCCAGTACTGGATGTGCTTGCCGTCGGAGACCAGTCGGACACGGTTGGGCTCGTTCGCGGTGAGCAGCGGCGAGGTGTAGTCGTAGATCAGCGGCCGGGAGCCCGGCACGCCGACGTAACGGCGAAGCCGGGTGGTGGTGTTGGAGTTCGCGCCGAGGCCCGCGTAGTACGTGGTGAGCTGGTCGTAGTCGGCGAGGGCGCCGCTGCGGGGCGTGGCGAACAGGTTCTCCGGGGATTTCGGATCCCGGGCGTTCCAGAAGGAGTTGAGGTCGCTGACGCGGTCGTTGGCGCCGCCCGCCGAGACCGGGGTCGCCGTGAAGTCGATCTCGTACCGGCCGGCGAACGGCCGCTTGAACCACACCGAGGCCCCGGCGGGCACGTCGACGTCCAGCACGCCGTGCTTCGCCGTGACGCTGCCGCCCTTCTCCAGCTCGGTCGACCACTGGCCGGTGCCGTGCCGGAAGTCGTCGCGGGCCAACAACTGGCCTTGGTGGTAAGGGCCTTGGCCACTCGGTGCGGCGGCGGCACCGGTGGACAGGGCGGTGGTGAACGCGGCTGCGAGGCTCACCACGACGGTGGCCCAGGTGTAGCGCATCGGAAGATCCCTTTCTGTGGACGGCCAGAAGCGTACGGAAACCAATCCGTCCAATCAGTAAATGCCACAGAAGTGAAAAGAAGCGTTCACGATCAAGCGCGGATTCACTATCGAATCCCGCATGTTGGGCACGAGTGTGACGTGCTGTTACACGCCCTGATCGCCGAGCCGATCATGCGCAAAAACTTCGAAGAAGCCTACGCAGGCGGCCGACTCGTCGCCGTCAGGCGGCGTTCGATCGACCGGCGGACGCAGGACCTTCTGGGCGTCCTGGCCCGTGAGAACGACCAGAAGGACTCATCGCGGTCGGCCGCCGTACGGTCAGGGCTGTGGGGCGCTGCCCATCTCCGCGGTGAAGAGGACGGGGTCACTGTCGAATCCGCGGACCATCTCGCGGAATTCCCAATCCTGGGAGGCATCCCGGGTGAACTCCGCGAACGTCGCGGCGGTGGATCCGGAGAGCTGCGCGAAGTCGTCCTTCAGCAGCTCTCTGTACCCCTCGACAACCAGCACTCCGGCGTTCGACAGGTCGCCGAATTTCTTGGGGCCGCTGTTCTGGTGGATCGCCACGCCTACGACCACTCGTGCGAAGGAGGAAGCGAGGCGATTGAGCTCCAGGGTCATCGCTTCGACGTAGCCGAGGCCCTGACCGGTCTGGCTGTGCCTGCTCATGTTGATGGTGCCGTCCGGTGAGCGGCTGTCGAAGTGGACGACGTACACGGGTCGCCCGTAGGGAGCCTCCGCCGAGTAGGTGGTGGCGATGATGTCGAGATGGTGGGGCGGCTGGTTCCAGGGGCTCGGGTCCCACTTGAGCCGAACCTCTGCCTTCCCCACGCCCTGGCTGTCACTGTTCACTGGATGGTTGCCTCGCCCTTCCGAGCTATCGGGGGATGATCCCCACCCGGTCAAGTATGGCTCTCGGACATCCTGTTGAAGCCTTGTGCGGCCGCCTCGTTCGGCGGACGGGTGTCAGAGGTCCTTGGCGGGCCAGTCCAGCAGCCGTGCGCCGATCACCGCGGTCTGGAGCATGTAGCGGTGGGCGGGGTCGGCGGGGTTGGCGCCGGTGAGTTTGTGGATGCGTTCCAGGCGGTATGTCAGGGCGCGCACGCTGAGGGTGAGGCGGCGGGCGGCCTCGGCGGCGACACAGCCGGAGTCGAAGTAGGCGGTGAGGGTGTCGAGGAGGGGCTGGGCGCCCCCGCGGGCCGTGGTGAGCGGGCCGAGAGTGCCGGCGACGAGGTCGGCCATGGCTTGGCGGTCGCGGGTGAGCACGGGGTAGACGAGCAGGTCGGCGGAGCGCAGGACCGGATCGTCGAGGTCGAGGCGCTCGGCGAGTTCGAGGACGCCCAGGGCCTCTTCGTAGGACTGGACGACGCCTCCGGGGCCGGGCTGGGGGCGGCCGATGGCGACCCGGCCGCCGTCGGTGGCTGCGTGTGCCTGTTTGGCGAAGTAGGCGAGCACCTCGTCCTGGTGGCCGGGGGCGATGCACAGCAACCGGCCGTCCTTGGTGGTGAGCAGGACGCTGCGGTCGCCGAAACGGGAGATGAGCGCACGTTCCACCTGCTGGGGCACCGGGTCGCCCTCGTCGTAGGCCCCGGGGCCCTGCGCGACGGCGACCGCGTGGGCGTGGGACAGGCGCAGGCCGAAGCGTTCGGCGCGTTCGGCGAGGCGGCCGAGGTCGCTGCGGCCGTAGAGGAGGTCGTCGATGAACTCCCGGCGGGCGGCCTCTTCCTGGCGCACGGCGAGAAGCTGGGCGCGTTCGTATCCTTCGGCGAAAGCGTCGATGACCTGTTGGACGGCGGCAAGTGCGTCGTCGGCCGAGCCGGGTGGCCCCGGCCAGGCCGTGCGGGCAGCGGTCAGATGCACGTTGATGAGGGCGCGCAGTCCATGACCTGCCGCGGCGGCCTGCTCGCCCAGGGTGCGGCGGGAGACGATCTCCTCCCGGGTGAGGCGTCTCCCGGTGCCCGCTACTCCCGCCAGGATCTCGGCGTACCCATCCAGATAGTGCTTGGGAAGTTCCCGGTCTGTCATGTCGGCCCCCGGATTTTGACGCGCCGCTGACGGATTCTTAGCGGTCATCGGCATGCAGACCCTAATGAACACTGCCGGGATCCGGCAATATGCTGCCGCTGTCGAGTCGTACAACATGGCCCCACGGGGGCACGGTGGGATGGTTCCGGTGCCGGACACCGGCAGGTGTCCGGCACCGAGGCCCAGAACGACCGTGCGCCGTCGGAGACGACTGATGCGCGCCGAGGGCGGAGAGGGGGGCCAGGGCATGTCGACATTTCTGGCGGTGGCCACGGGCCTGCCCACGATCCTGCTGACCGCTGCCCTGGTCGTGGTCGTCTGCTTCTGGCTCCTGGCCGCCGCGGGCGTCGCCGATGTCGACAGCTTCGACATGGACGTGGACCTTGGGGCATGGCGCATGGGTGGTGTACCCGTGACGGTTGCCTTCTCACTGCTGACGCTGCTCGCCTGGAACCTGAGCATCGGAGCGGCGGCTCTGCTCGACGTCGTCGCGCTCCGGGGAACGGTCGCCGGGATGCTGCGCCTTGTCGTCCCGTCGGGGCGCTGTTCGTCGCCTGGGCCACGACCTGTCTGATCGTACGGCCGCTGCACCGCCTCTTCCCGGACGAACCCGTGCCGTGCGCGCCGAGCCAGGCTCTCACGGGTGCCGCTGAGCCGTCGGATGCCGACAGCCGGGATCTCCACGAGGGCGCGTCGCGCGATGCCGGGCTTCTTCCGCGGGGCCGCGCCGCCTGAGTCGGACCGCCGCCGGATCTCGTCTCCGGCCACTTCTCCCTGACGCTCAACTCCCTTACGCCTGAAGGACGTATGCCATGGTTGCCATGCTCGTGGGCATCGGCGTGCTCGTCGCCGTCTGCCTGCTCGTCGTCTCGCAGCTGTTCCGCAAGGTGGAGCAGGGCAAGGCACTGATCGTCTCCAAGCTGCGGAAGGTCGATGTGACCTTCACCGGACAGGTCGTCCTGCCGGTGCTGCACAAGGCCGAGGTGATGGACATCTCGGTGAAGGCCATCGAGATCACCCGGGCCGGCAAGGACGGGCTGATCTGCCAGGACAACATCCGTGCCGACATCCGGATCTCGTTCTTCGTGAAGGTCAACAAGACCGTCGAGGACGTCATCAAGGTCGCCCAGGCCGTCGGCACCGCACGGGCGAGCGACCAGAGGACGCTGCAGGAACTGTTCCACGCGAAGTTCTCCGAGGCGCTGAAGACCGTCGGCAAGCAGCTGGACTTCACCAATCTGTACACCAAGCGTGAGGAGTTCCGGTACCGGATCATCGAGGTCATCGCGCGGGAGCGGGAGCGGGAGACGCAGCTGACGCGGATCGCCGCCGACAAGGAGGTCGAGGCCGAGAAGCGGGAGATCGCCGAGGTCGTCCGCGAACGAGTCGTGGTGGACCGGACGGTGGCCGAGCAGGAGAAGTCCATCAAGACACTGCGCGCGGTGGAGGAGGCGGAGCGGCAGCAGGTCGTCATCGAGGCCGAGGCCGAGGCGCAGGAGCAGCTGGTCAAGGACATCAAGGCCGCTGAGGCCGCCGTGCACCGTGCCGCCGAGGAAATCACCCTGGCCGACGCCCGGTTGAAGAGCGCGGACCTCGACGCGCAGGCCAAGCTGCGGCTTGCCGAAGGCATCCAGGCCGAGTGCGCCGCCGAGGGGCTGGCCGCCGTCCAGGTCCGGGACAAGGAGGCCGAGGTCATCGAGAAGGCCGGCCGTGCGGAGGCGGAGGCGACCCAGGCCCGGCTGCGCGCCGAGGCCGAGGGCGTGCGGGCCGAGGCGGAGGGCATCGGCGGGAAGCTGAAGACCGAGGCCGCCGGTCTCACCGAGAAGGCCGCCGCGATGGCCGCGCTTGACGACGCCTCCCGCGGTCACGAGGAGTACCGGCTGCGCCTGGCGGCCGAGAAGGACATCCGGCTGGCGGGACTGGACGTGCAGCGGCAGGTCGCCGAGGCACCGGCCACGGTGCTGGCCACCGGGCTGGAGAACGCCGACATCAACATCGTCGGCGGGGACTCGGTCTTCTTCGACCGGCTGGTGTCCTCGATCGCGCTCGGCAAGAGCGTCGACGGATTCGTCCAGCACTCCGAGACGGCCCAGGCGCTTGTGAAGCCCTGGCTGGACGGCACCTCCAGCTTCACGGACGACCTCAGTCACGTCCTGGGCTCGGTCTCGTCGGCAGACGTGCAGAACCTGACCGTCTCCGCCCTGCTCATGAAGCTGATGAAGAGCGGCGGCGCCGGTGCCGGCCAGTTCCAGCAACTGCTGGACAAGGCGGGCGAGCTGGGCCTCGCCGACACTCCGCTCACCGCGGTCAACGGCAGCGCCGAGCTCTGACGACCCATGGCCGGGAGCCGCCGCACAGGGGAGGGCGGCTCCCGGCCATGTTTTCTGACTCTCCGGGAGGAGCGACCCCATTACCACCGGCCTGGACACCGGCACATACGAGGTGCTGCGCGACCGCCTCACCGCGCAGGCCGCCGAACTCACCCGCCGCGCCGAGGCGCTCAACACCCGCCTCACCGCGAGGTTCGGCTCCACCCGCCTCGAACTCGCCGCCACCGAGCGGCTGCGCACCGAGCACGCCTGCGTGCCCCGCGACATCGTCGCCGTCGGCGACACTCTGCTCTTCGGTCACAATGTCTTCCTCGGTCCCAGGCCGGTGACGACCGTCGGCGACGTCTTCGCGCTGCACGACCGCGACACCAGCTTCATGACCTGGAACCTGATGCACCTGGCAGCCCTGCTCAAATGCGCCGGAGGGATACCCGCCCACGGCAACCAGCGCACGGAGTGGGACGCCGGCTGCCGGCCAGGGGCGGACAACCCCGAGCACCGCTGAGCCGGACCGGGATGAGGGGCTCTTGCCGGCTCGACTCGAGCCCGGCGCCCAGGTACCGGGCTCAAGGACATTTGCCGTACGTGACCACCGACTCGTCCCCGGCAACCCGTCGGCACATGCCGCCTGCCGCGATGCGAACTCCGACGGCAACTCGACTGCTCCCAGCCGTATGCGACGGTACGGCGTAAGGATTCCGTCATCACCTGAGGGGTACGGGACGGCTGCCCGGCTCCGTTGAATTGGGAGACAAAGGAACTCCCAGGAGGCGAGGCGGAGATGGGGCGTGCGTGGAAGGTACTGACCAGGCCGTTGGTCATCGCGGTGCTGGTGGTGGCGGTCGGCGGGGCCGGCTTCGGCCTGTACTGGTTCCAGCCGTGGAAGCTGTGGCACGACGAGACCGTTGAGGAGGCCCTGCCCGGAGTGGTGGAGACCTCTGCTCCACCTGCTGCGGTGCCCTCGGCCGAGCCTTCCGAACAGCGCTCGGCCCCTGGTTCGCAGACGCTGGCGCGTGGTGAGCTGATCAGCCACGAGCACGCGACATCGGGCACGGTGAAGCTCGTACGGCTGGCTGACGGCGCTTATGTCGTCCGGTTGGAGAACCTCGACACCAGCAACGGGCCGGAGCTGCGTGTGTGGCTGACCGACGCACCGGTGAAGCGGGGGCGGGCCGGGTGGCACGTCTTCGACGACGGAGAGTACGTCAGCCTTGGCAAGCTCAAAGGCAACAAGGGAAGTCAGAACTACGCCCTGCCCAGGGACGTGGATCCGTCGAGCTACAGCAGCGTGAGCATCTGGTGCGACCGTTTCGACGTGTCGTTCGGCGCCGCGCAGCTGGCTCGCGTCTGACAGCGTTGGGGATCGGCGACCGTTCGCGGCGCTGAGCCCAGCGCGTCGCCGGTCTGGCCGCGTGGCCACCCACGAGGGACTGCCCGCCGTGGCCATGCGCGCGGTCGCCACCGGGTCGGCGTGTCGCCGCGCATCGCGCGATACCCCACCGTCACCGCACTCGCTTCGACGCGCTGCTCGCCGAAGCGGTGTCCCCCATCAGCTGTATGTGTTGGTCAGCGGCCGCCGGTGAGTTCGCCGCTGAGCGTCTTGTGGATCCGGGCGCTGGGTTCGTTCAGGCCGATGATCTCGACGGTCTTGCCGCGCTGTGTGTACTTGGTCTCGATGGCGTCCAGGGCGGCGACGGAGGAGGCGTCCCAGATGTGGGCGGCGGACAGGTCGATGACGACCCTGTCGGGGGCGCCCGCGTAGTCGAACTGGCCGACCAGGTCGTTGAATGAGGCGAAGAACAGCTCACCAGTGACCCGGTAGACCACCGTGCTGCCGTCGGGGTCGGTGACGATGGTGACCTCGGCGAGGTGGACGACGCGCTTGGCGAAGATGACCATCGCGGTGATCGAGCCGACGACGACGCCGATGGCGAGGTTGCTGGTGGCGACCACGCACGCGACGGTGATCGCCATGACGGTGATCTCCCCGGCCGGCATGCGCTTGAGCGTCTTCGGCGTGATGGAGTGCCAGTCGAAGGTCGCGAAGGACACCATGACCATCACCGCGACCAGGGCGGCCCCGCTCCCAGGGCGGCTTCCGCCTCTACGCCGAGGCCGACGTCGCCCGCCTGATGGTCATCCGCCGTATGAAGCCACTCGGTTTCACCCTCGACGAGATGCGCGCCCTGCTCGACACCACCGACCGCCTCGACTCCGGCGAGGAACTACCGCGCGTAGATCGTGAGCAACTGCTGCAGCGCATACGCGGGTTCGAGCAGGCCGCCCAGCAGCGGGTCGCCGATCTGCGTACGCAGCTGGCCCGGGCGGAGGAGTTCGCGACGACGCTCGCGGAACGCCTGACGAGGACTTCCGCGTCCTGAGCAGTCCCGGATCCCTGTTCCCCTCGGGGCCTCAGGCCGTGGGACGCAGCCTCGTCGCCGGGAGAACCGACAGTGGCAGCCTGTGGACGGTGGGCAGGGCGGGCAGACCTTACGAGAGCCTGACGTGGTGGTGAAACCCCTCGTGGCCCGCTCGTCCCGCAGGTAACTCTGGTGCTGCGCGCCGCCGTTCCGTGGTGGCGGCGAAGGTCCTAGGAGCAATGCATGAGCAGGCACACCAGGCGCAGGTCATCGCTACAGGTCCGGCTGACCGTCGCCGGAGCAGGGATCCTCGCCGCGGTGGCGGCCGTCACCATGGTGAACCTCGCCTCCGCCGGGGAACCGCAGCGGTCCGGGCGCACGGCCAAGGCCGGCCACGCGGTCTTCGTACAGGGCAACGAACTCGCAGGTAACACCATCCACGCCTTCGAGCGCGGTGACGACGGCGCGCTGAGTCCCGCGGGCAGTTACGCGACCGGCGGCAAAGGAGGGGACCAGGTCGACGCGCCCACCGACTCGCTCGCGTCCCAGGGCTCCCTCGTCTACGACGACAGGTCGGGCTCACTGCTGGCGGTCAATGCGGGCAGCGGCACCGTGACCTCGTTCCGGGTCCAGGGGCAGAAGCTGACGAGTCGCCAAGTCATCTCCTCCGGCGGGGACTTCCCCGCATCGATCGCCGTCTCCGGCACGCTGGCGTACGTCATGAACGCGGGCGGGGAAGGCAGCGTCCAGGGATTCCGGATCACCGCGAAGGGCCTGGTGCCGTTGAGCGGTTCCCATCGCTCGCTCGGACTGGACAACGAGAAGGTGCCGCTGTTCAGCAGCTCGCCCGGTCAGGTCGCGTTCACGCCGGACGGCCGTGCGCTGGTCGTCACCACCAAGTCGGCGAACACCGTCGAGGTCTTCCCGATGCGGCGCGACGGACGTCCCGCCCATCGGCCGGTGGTCAACGACTCGGCGGGCGGCGTGCCGTTCGCGATCACCTTCGACAAGGGCGGCCGGATGCTGGTGGCCGAGGCCGAGAAATCGACGGTCAGCACGTACAAGGTGCGCGCCGACGGAACCCTGAAGGTCGTCCAGCAGCCCCTGGCCAACGGCCAGAACACGCTGTGCTGGCTGGAGCGGGCCGGCGACTTCTTCTACGGCGGCAACACCGGCAACTCCACTGTCACCGGTTACCGCACCGACCGGCACGGAGAGCTCGCGCTCAGCAACGACGTCGGTATCGCCACCCCGCCCTCGGCCATGTCGCAGGGCGTGATCGACCTGGCGGTGAACAGGGACAATAAGTTCCTGTACGTGCAGAACGCCGTCTCCGGCACGGTCGACGGCTTCCGCGTCGGCAGGAACGGCTCGCTCACCAAGGTCACCACCGTCACAGGACTGCCCTCCTTCGCCGAGTCCGGCATGGAGGGCATCGTCGCGGTGTAAGGAAGCGGCCACCGCGGCCCGACGCCCCGGACATCCCTGTCCGGGGCGTCACGCGTGTGAGCGGCCATGCTGACAGTGTCCGGCGGCGTCGGCCGTCGTCAGGCCCCGTACGGGCTCTCGGCCGTGCGTCGCCACCGGGAGGTCGAGCAGCAGGCGGCCCCGGGCAGCAGGTCGCCCTGCCACGCGCCGAAGACCACCGTGTACCCGCGCCGCATCAGATAGCCGTTGCCGGCGTCGGCGAGCGTGCGCGGGCGATTGGTGTGCGGGGCGTCGCAGAAGTACTGCACGGCCCGCTTGTTGCCGCGGTTGCCCCAGTCGAAGAACAGACGCTGGCGCCCGCCGTCGACCGGCCGGAAAATCTCGACGTCCCCGCTGAAGCGCACCCTGCCCGTACTGTCGCGAGGTGCGAGCGCGAGGTCGGTGATCGAGGCGTGGGCGGGTGCTCGCGGATCCACCGAGTAGTGGGCCGTGGCGGTGATCGCTTCGTACGCGCCGCTCCCGGCGAAGCGATGACCGTCGGCGAACGGCTCACGGCTGTGGATCTCCAGCCGCACGGGTTGCTCCTGGGGAACAAGGCTCATCGGGCCGCCTCCTGCAACAGCGCGGAGTCGGGCCGCCAGCCCAACTCGGGTGCGATCAGGTGCCGTACGTCGTGCAGGATCTGTTCGTAGTCGACCCGGTGGAACTCGTACGGCAGCTCCAGACGCAGCTCCGGGACGGCCGCGACCACGGGATCCGCCGCCAGCTGCTCCAGGATCTGGTCCGCCGTCCCGACCACGTCCGGGGCGAACAGGATCCGCTTCGGGCCGTGCGGTGCCAGGGTGCGCGCGTGCCGACTCGCCGCGTACTTCCGGTAGCGGGCCCGCGTGGACGCGTCCGCGCTGTCGAAGGGCACGATCACCCGACCCAGCGCCACCCGTGTCGGACGCTCCCCGGAGAGGGTGCGCCGGTACTCGGAGAGCAGGGCGAGCTGGGCCGTGGTGAAGTCGTCGGTGCCCTCGCCGGTGACGATGTTGCCGCTGAGCAGGTTCAGGCCGTGCTCGCCTGCCCACCGGACCGAACGCAGACTGCCGCCGCCGTACCAGACCCGGTCCACCAGGCCGGGGTTGTGCGGCTGCAGGCGTGGCCGCTGGGTGTTGCCGGGAGACTGGATGACCGTGTCCGGGCCGCCGAGGTAGTCGCCGCGCAGATGGTCGATGAGGCGGGCGATCCTGCCGTACGACAGGTCGAAGGCGCGCCAGTCCCCGTCGTACACCAGGTCGCCGAGGAGTTCGGCGTGCGGCATGCCGGTGCTGAGACCGACCTGGAGCCGGCCTCGGGACAGGACATCGGCCAGCGCCAGATCCTCGGCGAGCCGGAACGGGCTCTCGTACCCGATCGGGATGACGGCGGTCCCCAGCTCGACCCGCGAGGTGCGCTGACCGGCCGCGGCGAGGAAGACCGCGGCCGAGCCGACACCGTGTTCGAGATGGCGTTGTCTGATCCACGCGCCGTCGAAGCCGAGACGCTCGCCGTACTCGAACAGCTGCAGCGTCTCCTCCAGACCTGTGTACGGGTCGTCGTCGGCGAAGTTGCCCGGGGTGAGAAAGGCCAGCGAACTGATCGCGGGGGTGCTCATACGGTGTTCTTCCGTCCTGGTCGGGTCGGGGTCGTCCGGGGGGCGTCCCGGTGGCGCCGGGTGCTCAGGACCCGCCGCGCTCGCGGGGGAGCTTCTCCCCGGCCTCGATCGCCACGGGCAGCCGGTTCTCGGCCGGCGGCAGCGGGCAGGTGGCCAGGTCGGTGTAGGCGCAGGGCAGGTTCGTCGCCCGGTTGAAGTCCAGGACGACCGTGCCGTCGGCGGCGGGCGCACCCAGGGAGAGGGCCCGGTTGGCCGCGTAGGTGGTGACCCCGGAAGTCGCGTCGGTGAACAGCACCAGCAGACTGCCCGGGCCGTGTCCGGGGAACGCCGTCAGGGCCAGGGGACGTCCTTCCAGCTCGAACTCGACGCGGCCCGGGGCGTCGTACACGTGCTCAAGGCCTTCTACCGCCGCGCCCACGGTCGTCGGCCGCGGCTCGTCGAAGGCTGTGTAACGGCCGGTCACCGCCCAGCGGGGCTGCGGGGCGTAGGCGGGCGTGCCGGTGAACGCGGTGCGCAGCGGATTGTCCGGGTGCCGGGGACGGACGATGTCGTGCCGCTCCCAGCGAGTCGGCCCTGTTCTCGTATAGCTGCCGCCAGGTGGTGAGTAGCTCTCTGTAATCACCCTTGACCTGCGGCGACGCTGCGGAGCCAGTCGCCCGATCGTCGGGCCAGGGAAGCACTTCGGTGTCCTCCAGTCTGCTGACCTGCGGTTTTCTTTAAGCTCGGGATTCGTGAACTCACGTACTGGGCCCTGTACTCGTGAAGGTGCCGCCCGGAGCATGCTCCGGGCGGCACCTTCACGAGTACAGGGCCCAGTCGGAGGCCCGCGACAAGCTCGCCAGACTCACCGAACTCCTGCCCCCGCAGGTAGCCCTCGCGGACCTCTCGTACTGGCTCGGCGTTGGACGGTCCGCTGCCCGAACTCCCGCTCTCCAACCAGTCGCAGACCGCACAGCAGCAGATCTACGCGGAGGCGCGCCGCGACAACCTCACCATCCGCGACCTCGTCCGGCGCTTCGCGAACGACGACCGCACCGTCACCGGGACGCCGGAGCAGATCGCCGACCACATCGAGGAGTGGTTCCACGGCCGCGCCGCCGACGGCTTCAACGTGACCTTCCCGTATCTGCCCGGCACCCTGTCCGACTTCGCCGAGCTGGTCGTACCCGAACTGCGCCGCCGAGGCATCTTCCGCACCCACTACACGGGCACCACCCTGCGCGACCACCTCGGCCTGCCGAGGCCGGCCCGGCTCGGGTGAGAACCGCCCGGCAGTGAGGGGGTGCCGTCCGGTGGGCGCGTAGGAGCAGTCGCGAAAGCGGCGACGGCCCAGAGGCCGCCGCCGCGTGTTCGGTGCCGTGGAGCAGGTCAGCGCTTGGTGTAGATGAAGCCGAGCTTGTCGATCTCGTCGCCGGCCCGCCCGTTGAACCCTGCGAGCTGCCATCCCGACGGCGCGGTGCGTGTCACGCAGTCGGACGTGGTGCTGCCGCCGGCCAGGGTGCGGCCGAGGTTCGTGGCGAACTTGGCGTAGAAGATCCGGGTGTGGCCGTCCTTTTCCGCCTGGCACAGCTGGGCGGAGGTGACGTATTCGCCGCTGCCCAGCGTCAGGGACGACGCCGTGCCACCGGTGCCGCCGTGGGTCAGGGTCTTGCCGTTGCCGAGGGTCAGGGCGACGCTGTCGACTCGGGAGCCGCTGCGCAGCGTGAGGCTGACCGGGCGGGCGCCCGCCGGTACGGCGTCGATGTCGTTGTAGTAGTCGCCGTGCGGGCCGCCGAACTGGTCGCTGAACTGATAGTCGGCGTTGCGCGACCAGGAGAAGCCGACCGCGACCGGGTCGTGGTCGGAGAGCATCAGGCCGCCGTCCGTGAGGAACCTGGCGTGCTCGTTGTTGTAGGACGTGGCGTTGAGCGAGACGAGCTTGCTGCTGCGGTAGAGGACCTTGTCGACGATCTCGCAGGTGTTGGGGACGGTGGTCCCGGTCTGGTCGCAGACCAGGGCGTCGCTGCCCTTGACGGGCGGTGTGCCGCCGCGGATCAGCTGGACCCAGGCGTCGGTAAGGCCGTTGGCGGCGTTGAACTCGGCGATGGTGTCCGCGGAGCGGGTGTAGCGAGTGTTGGTGTCACCCATGACCACGACGGCGTTTCCGGCCGAGTGGGTGGAGATGAAGTCGGTGAGCTGGGCCAGGTTGGAGGCGCGTGAGGCCTCGTCGCCGTCGTTGGTGCCTGCGTTGGTGTGCAGGTTGTAGAAGTCGACGTAGACGCCCTCCGCGAGACGCTCACGGATGAAGGTGAACCCCTTGGGCGTCAGGCAGTCGCCGGAATCCCACTGGCAGGAGTTCCAGTGCACCCGCTCGAAGTCGTCCTCGTCGTAGGGGAGTTTGGACAGGGTGTTGAGGCCGCTGCCGATGCCGGCGCCGCCGCTGGTAGGTGTGCGGTAGGCGTGCGCGGTATCGGCGGCGTAGAGGTAGGCGTGGTAGTTGAAGTCCTCCTCGACGTGCACGATGTCGTACGGCGCTATGCGCTGGCCGATCGCCGTGGTGCTGGTGTCGCGCGGCGTGGACGCGCTGGAGAGCAGCGACGGCAGGCCGGCGACGTTGTAGGTGAGGGTGCTGAAGGACCCGGAGGCCGGGTCCGCTGCCGCTGCTGGGGACGCGGTCGCGGCGAAACCGCCGCAGGTGACGGCCGCGGCCGTGAGGCAGGTGAGAAGACGGCGCATGAAGCGGAACTCCTGTGAAGTGGAGAGTGGCAGGCGGAACCTACCGCCGGTAACGGGCTCCTGTCGCCGGGTCGGGCGGGGGAGATCGAAACTTGACCCAGTGGTCTAGGCCAGGAGCCTCCGTGGTGGTGTCAACGGCGGGTTCGGCCCTCGGAAAGCGTCCGGACGGTCGCAAGATTGGTGACCAATTGGCTCAAGGTTCCGGCGGAGTTCATGAGCGTGGGCGCAGGATCGTCGACGGTGGCTCCGGCGGCATGTTCACTCGGTCGCGCCGGGTGTCGATCCGTGTGTTCGGCTATGTCATGCGGCGTGGCGTACGGGCCCGACGTGCGGATGCTCTTGTGAACCCAACCGTCGTGCTGGTGCACGGAGCGATGCGCACCCCCTGACTTCGAACCCCTGCGCAGGCCCGCACCCCGCTCGCCGACGGCCTCCGACCGGCGTAGGTCCGCACGGTTGCCGTTGTCCTGCGCGCGCCTGTACGGCGTCTGCAACTCCGGCGCCGGTGCGTCTCTCGGCGGTAGGTGGTGAGGTATCCGCAGTCCTTCGAGGCGGCGTCATTGCGTACGACGATTGGCAGTCCTTCTTCGTCCGGGGTGGTGCACACGGTCCGGCGGCGCAGCCGGTCCAGGCCGGGTGCCTTCGAGCACGCGGCATCGCGCTGGGACCAGGGGACATGTGACTCCTGGGGGCGGCGAATCCTGCGGCCTCGACAGTGAGGGGTGTCAGACTGACCGCTCCATTGGGCTAGGGGATGGGGACCGACCACCGTGCCGGACAGCCGATCAGACACACCTTCCGAGGAGCAGCCGGAAGAGCGGAGCACGAGCGGTGAAGGACCGGCGGTGGTCACCATCGCGTACATCGCCGAGTTCGCCGGCGTCTCGGTGCCCACCGTGTCGAAGGTGCTCAACGGCCGGTCCGGGGTGTCGGACGAGACGCGGGCCCGCATCGAGGAGCTGATCCACCGGTACGGCTACCGCAAGCCGCCGAAGAACCGCAGCAAACTCGTGGAGCTGGTCTTCCGCGAGCTGGAGAGCATGTGGGCCGTGGAGATCATCCGCGGTGTCGAACGGGTGGCCAGGCGGAACAGGGTCGGTGTCCTGGTGTCGGAGTTCGGTCTCCAGGACACTCCGGTCAGGACCATCGACGACACCCTGGAACGGCGCCCGCAGTGCGTCCTGTCGGTGGCGCAGCTTTCGGAGGAGGAGCGGGCCCAACTGAAGGCGAAGGGCATCCCGTTCGTCGTTTTCGACCCGAACGGGGAGCTTCCCGACGACGTGCCGTTCGTGGGTGCCACCAACTGGAGGGGCGGCCACTCCGCGACCCGCCATCTCGTCGGGCTGGGGCACCGGCGCATCGCCATGATCAGCGGTCCTGATCATCCTTTCTGTCTGGCGCGATTGGCCGGCTACACCTCGGCGCTCACGGAAGCCGGCCTGCCGGTGGATCCGGACCTGGTGGTCAAGACCCTCCTCACCCGCGAGGACGGCTACACGGCGGCCCTCGGCCTGCTCTCCCGGCCCGAGCGTCCCACCGCCGTCTTCACCGCCAACGACATGCAGGCCATGGGCGTCTACAAGGCCGCGCGTGAGCTCAAGCTGAACATTCCGCAGGACCTGAGCGTGGTGGGCTTCGACGACGTACCGGCCGTCGCCTGGGTGGACCCGCCCCTGACCACCGTGCACCAGCCCCTGGCGGAGATGGCGGTGGCCGCCACCGAACTGGCACTGGCACTGGGCCGCGGCGAGGACGTGCCCCAGGTGGGCGTGGAGATCGCCACCACCCTCACCATCCGCGAGAGCACGGCCCCACCGAAGAGCTGAGCGGACCGGGGGAGAACCCCGGGTGCCGGGTGGGCACCCGGGGCGAAGGGCGGCTGTCCGTCAGCCGACGGTGCCGGTCACCGAACCTCCGGACTTCGTCACGCGGTACGTCACTGTGGCACCGCTCCAGAAATGGAAGATGAGCGTCGCCTGCGCGTTGTCCCGCAGCGAGTTGACGAATTTCGAGGTGAGCAGGAGAGCGTTGCCCGGGTAGTCGGGGGAGAAGGCTTCGTTGAACTCCTGGTAGGGAGTCCAGTCCGTCGGGCCGGCGTTGCCGCCGTCGGCGTACCTGGCCTCCATGGTCGCCAGCAGGTCGCCGCGGAACTGGGTGGGGATGGTGACACCGTTGGTGTTGCCGGTCGCGTTCGAGAGGGCCGGCGTGTCGTACGAGGTCACGTAGATCTTCCAGGGCAGGCCCCGGTTGAACCGGGCCTCGACGGTCGCGTTGACACCGTAGGCACGGCTGCCGGCCAGCCGGGTGAGAGCGGTGGCCGTGAGCGTGAGCTGGTTGCCGGAGACGGCGAAGTCCCGGCCCTGGGTAAGCATGGTGTTGCCCTGCCAAAGCCCCTGGAAACTACCGCCGTTCGGGATCAGGGTAAGCGTCTTGGCGGTGATCGCGCTCGATTTCGCCAGGAAGATCCGGTCCGAGGAGGCGGTTGCTGAGCGGGTGGTCCAGCTCGACTTGATCTGGTTGATGAGGGCGGGGTCGCGCCACTGCAGCGTGGTGCGGTTCAGGAAGTTGAAGGCGTCCCACAGGGCCGTGGTCACTCCGGCCGTGCGGGCTTCGTAGCCGAACTGCTCGAAGTACTTGAGCGCCTCGCCCAGTTCGACGCGGTCGGGGTGGTTGTGGTCGGGGTAGTTCAGCAGGCCGTACTCGCCCAGGTAGACGGGGATGCCCTTGGAGGTGAGGGTGTTGCGGATCCGGGTGAAGGTGTCGCTCATGTCCTTCTGGGCGGTGGCGTCGAACTGTGTGCCGCCGGCGACGTTCACGCTGAACGGGTACCAGCCGTAGAAGTGCACGGTGGCCACGAGGTTGGGGTCGTTCAGCGACTTCATCTCGCTGACCAGGATGTCCAGGAAGTCCTGGGCGGCGTTGGTGTGGAGGGTGGGCAGCATGAGCAGCCGGGTCGCGTTGTTGCCGCCGGACTGGCGTACCAGGGTGTGGAAGGCGGTGTTGAGTTCGTTGTTGTACTGGTTGCCCTGGGCGTCGGTGGTGTTGTTGAACTGCGGCTCGTTGTTGCTCTCGAAGAGCAACGCCTGCGGGGAGTCACGGAACTTGGCCGCGATCTGGGTCCAGGTGGCCTTGAAGCGGGCCAGGACGTTGTCGTGGTCGGTGGGCATGGTGGCGATCCACTGCCATGAGTCGTGATGGACGTTGAGCACGACGTGGAGACCGTCGGCCAGCGCCCAGTCGACCACCTGCTTGACGCGGTTCATCCATGTCGCGTCGATCGTGTAGGGGGCGGTGGAGGACTGGTGGCCGCCCCAGGTGACAGGGATCCGGACACTACGGAAGCCCTGGGCCTTGATGGTGTCGAACAGGGCCTTGGTGGTCAGCGGGTTGCCCCACGAGGTCTCGTCGGGGATGGCGTCGAGGGTGTTGCCCAGGTTCCAGCTGGGCTGCATCGCGGCCACCGTGTCCATCGAGGCGGCGGCGAGCTTGACCATCGGGAGCCCGGTCAGGGACGCGTCCTTGTGGCTCGGTACGGCGAACGCGGTGGTGCCGGTCAGCCCGATCGTGGCGACCAGCGCCACGAGGAGGCCGAACAGACGGCCGGGGCCGCGACTGCGGCGCCGGGTGGGGTGTGGGGTTCCCTTCATCTTTGATCCTTCTCTGTTGGCCGAGCGGCGGTTCCGCCCGTGGGGGGATGGGGCGACAGGTGGTCGATGGAGGGACCGGACGTCTCCGGTCGGCGACGTGGTTCCGTGGCATGCGGTGAAGGCTCAGGGCGCGAGCGGCTCGTAGTCGAACCAGTCGAAGTGGACCGTCCCGGACGCGGCGTACATGCCGATGACCCGCCCGGTGAAGCCGCCGGCCACCTCGGTCGACAGATAGCGGCCGTCGAGGGCGCAGAGCTCGCTGAACGTGCCGTCCGGCTCCTCGACGCCGAGCGCGAGCGTGTCGGGCCCGGTGCGGGCGTCCCGGGGAGGCGTGGCGCAGACGCGGACGCCGAGGACCACGGGCCCGGCGGGCACGGACCGGGATCCCACGAGGGTGCGCAGTGGTCCGATACGGCTGAGGACGCGCACCTCTCCTTCGGACGCCTCGATCTCGTAGTGGTGCTCCTCGTCCAGGCGCACGGCGAGGCCGCCGCTGCCGTCCGCCGGGTCGATCCGCGTGCGTGCCTCGCACGTCAGGTGCTGCTGGCGGCGGCCGGCGAACACGATGTCCGGCTCGTCCAGGGAGCCGCCCCGGGCGCGCAGGGTCAGCCAGCCGGACCGTTCCTCGGTGGTGCAGTGTTCCGCCGGACGATCACGTACGGAGATCCACTGCGGCCGCAGCTCGCTGAGGTCGAAGTCGTCCCGGACCGCCTCGACCGGGCCGGGGACGAGCGGCCAGGAGGGCGCGGGCAGTTGGGGTGTCACCTCGCCGACGACGGGCCACTCGTCCACCCACTCGACCGGCGCCAGGAAGGTCTCCCGGCCCAGCACGTGCCAGCCCGGGCTTCCACCGCCCGGCCGGACGCCCAGGAACACCATCCACCACGAGCCGTCGGGCCGCTGGACCAGGTCCGCGTGGCCGGTGTTCTGGATGGGATGGTCGGTGCCGCGGTGGGTGAGGACCGGGTTGTCCGGGCACGGCTCGAACGGTCCCGTGGGCTTGCGTCCACGGGCGATGGAGACACCGTGGCAGCGCTCGGTGCCGCCCTCGGCGATGAGCAGGTACCAGTAGTCGCCGATCCGGTACAGATGCGGTGCTTCCGGAGCCTTGGCGCCGGGGGCGCCTGACCAGAGCTGGTGCGGCGGTCCGAACGTCTCCCCGGTGTACGGGTCGATGCGGACCTGCGAGACCCCGGCGACCGTGCACCAGCACGTGCCGTCCTCGTCCCAGGCGAGGTCCGGATCGATGCCGGGGACCTCGGGCAGGTGGACCGGGTCCGACCAGGGCCCGGCGGGGTCGGTGGCGGTGAACAGCATGTTGCCGCCGCCCTCGGTCACATTGGTGACGATCAGCCAGAATCGGCCGTCGTGGTGGCGCAGGGTGGGGGCGTAGATGCCGCCGGAAGACGGTGTGCCCGTCAGTCGCAGCTGGCTCGGCCGGTCGAGGGCGTTGCCGATCTGCGTCCAGTGCAGCAGGTCGCGGCTGTGGAAGACGGGGATGCCGGGAAAGTACTCGAAGCTGGAGCAGACGATGTAATAGTCGTCGTCCACACGGCAGATGCTGGGGTCGGGGTGGAAGCCGGGGATGACGGGGTTGGCGACGGTGACGTCCGCCTGCTGCTTGTCCGACACTGGGTCAGGTCCTTTCGGTGGTGCGGTTGTCGCGGGCCGGCAGTTGGCTCTCAGCACGCCTCGGGCACGGGTGTGGGTGGGGCGGATCACTACGGCGGACGGAGCCGTGGGAGCCCGGTCTCAGGGGCATGGAGTTCGGCGCCGAGGACGTGCCGGTCGCCGTCGCGGGGCGGGCAGCCGTGGTGACGGAGACGGCGATCTCCATCAAGAGCGGGACATGCACATCGGTACGCAGCGGTACCACCAGGGCGATGATGTGCGGGCGGCGGCCGGCCGGCGTGCGGGCTGCCCGCGTGGGGGTGGTGGCCGAGCGCGGCCACGGAACGGCGGACGCGACCCCGGGTCTCGTCGGAGATCTGACGCCCGCCGTTGAGCACGTGGCTGACCGGGCTGGTCGGGACACCCGCGTGTCCGGCCACAGCGGTGATGGTCACCATGACGCTGTCTCACCCCTTGATCGCGCCCGTGAGGACACCGGTGCGGAAGTGCTTCTGGACGAACGGGTAGACGACCAGCAGCGGTACGAGCGTCAGGACGACCACCGCCATCTGCAGCGACAGCGGAGCGGTCTGCGCGTTCGCGGAGCCGAAACCGGCGTTGACGGAACCGGGCAGGCCCACACACCGCGCTTGGCGTCGGTCAGCTCCTTGCCCAGGTTCATCAGGTCGTCGGCGGACGTCACGTCGTCGGCGGTGATGCTCTTCGACTCCAGGATGTCGCGCCGGTAGAAGGTGGTCCCGGCTATGGAGAACCTGGTGGACCCGCCCGGTATGCCGTACAGCTTGTTCCCCCAGGCGCCGGTCTGCCAGGCACCGGACGGGACGGCGGCGAGGTTGGGGTATTTCTTGATCTTGTCGCCCGACAAGTAGGGCGTCAGGTCCGCGAGTTGGGAGTCCGCCAGTCGGCCGACGTTGAAGGTGGCGTTCCATCAGGTCGGCAACTGGATCCAGTCGGGCAGGCGTTTGGCGGCCGTCATGGTCGGGATGATGGTGGCGTAGTTGTTGCCGTCCGCCGGTTTGATCGTCAGGTCGACGCCCAGGGCCTTGTTCATGGCCTGGAAGAAGGAGTTCCCCGGCGGCGGCACGGTGCCCCACAGCGGTGTGACCGCGGTGTGGCTGCCGCCCTTGCCCGGCATGCCGGAGACGGTGGTGGGGTGCTCGGCGGGGTAGTGCAGGAAGCCGGGGCCGGTGGCCGTGTCCGGGCCGTTCGGCACCGAGGGGATGTCCGGATCGAGGGACGTGCTGGGCACGTAGGCGGGGAGTGCCTTCTTTAACCCCGACGCGCTGTTTCCGCCGGTCTGCTGCTGTCCACCGTCTCCGCAGGCGGACAGTACAGGGGCCATCGCGGCGACCCCTGCCACGGTGGCGGCTCTGCCGACGAAGCTTCTGCGGTTCAACTCATTGGTCATGGCGGCGGCCCTTCTCCTTCTGAGTGTCGAAGCGCTTCACTTGGCGGCGAACGTTAATGACATGTTTCTCGCGGAACAAGAGGCTGAAAGCCAGGAAACTTTCTTTGCCTGACGTCATTGACAGCCTGCGGGGCCGGTGGCAGCGTCGAAGCGCTTCAACACTCCGCACCCAGCCTGCTCAGGGGTCTGCCTCGTGGGTTCTCCGTCCCTGTCCGCCGCCCACCGCCCGCCGTTCCGTGACCCGGCGCTGCCGGTCGACAAGCGCGTGGACGACCTGCTCGGGCGGCTCACGCTCGGCGAGCGGATCGCGCTGCTGCACCAGTACGCGCCGGCTGTCGAGCGACTCGGCATCGCCGCGTTCCGTACCGGCACGGAGGCGCTGCACGGTGTGTCCTGGCTCGGCGAGGCGACCGTCTTTCCACAGGCCGTCGGGCTGGGCGCGACCTGGGACGAGGATCTGGTCCGTGAGGTGGCCGAGGCCGTCTCGGTCGAGCTGCGCGCCTTCCACCGCCACCGCCCGACCGCGAACGGCGTCGGCGCCAACAGTCTGCAGGCGTGGGCCCCGGTGGTGAACCTGCTGCGCGATCCGCGATGGGGCCGCAACGAGGAGGGCTACTCCGAGGACCCGACGCACACCAGCGAGGCTCGGCACCGCCTACTGCCGGGGCCTGGCCGGCGACCATCCGGCCTATCTGCGCGCAGCCGGGGTGCTCAAGCACTTCCTCGCCTACAACAACGAGGACGACCGCTGCGTCACCTCCTCCGGTCTGCGCCCCCGCGTCCTGCACGAATACGACCTGGCCGCCTTCCGCCCGGTCGTCGCCTCGGGCGCGGCGACCGGCGCGATGGCCGCGTACAACCTGGTCAACGGCCGCCCCTGCCACGTCAGTCCGCTCCTTGAGGAACTGCGGAGCTGGGCCGTGCCGACCGGGCACGAACTGTTCGTCGTCAGCGACGCCGAAGCACCCTCCAACCTGGTCGAGCTGGAGCACTACTTCGACGACCACGCCGAGGGCCACGCCGCGGCGCTGACAGCCGGCATCGACAGCTTCACCGACCAGAACGAGGACAGCTCGACCGTGGTCGGCCGACTGCGCGAAGCCCTGGACCGCGGCCTGATCGACGAGGGGCACATCGACCGAGCGGTACGGCGCCACCTGCAACTCCGCTTCCGGCTGGGCGAGTTCGACCCGGAACTCGACCCGTACGCCGACATCGGCCCGGAGGTGATCGACTCGGCGGAGCACCGCGCCCTGGCCCTGCGCGCCGCGACCGACTCGGTGGTACTGCTCAAGAACGACGGCCTGCTGCCCCTCCGGGCGGACCGCGCACCGCGCATCGCCGTCATCGGCCCGCACGCCGACGCCCTGTACGAGGACTGGTACAGCGGCACCCTGCCCTACCGGGTCGGCATCGCGTCCGGCCTGCGCGCCGTGGCGGCTGACATCGTGGTCGTGGAGGCCGCCGACCGGATCGCCCTGCGCTCCCGCACCACGGGCGAACCGCTCGGCGCCGCCGCGTACGACGTCACCGAGTGGGGCGACGGGGTGCTGACCCTGCGCGATGCCGACACCGGCCCCTACCTCACCCGCAGGGACGACGACTCGCTCGTCGCCGACCATGCGGTGATCAAGACCTGGTTCGTCAACGAAACCTTCCTGCTGGAACCCGACCCTTCCGGCGACGCAGACTCCGACACCGTGCTCCTGCGCCACGTCTTCACCGGCCGCTATGCCGTCGTGGACCCTGACGACGGCAGGGCCACCGCTACCGCCGACAGCCCGCAGACGGCCGAGCGCTGGCGGCGCGAACTGCTGCGGGACGGTGCGGCCGACGCACGCGGCGCCGCCGCGACGGCCGACGTCGCGATCGTCGTCCTCGGCAACCACCCGCTCATCAACGGCCGCGAGACCGAGGACCGTACGGGCACCGCACTGCCCGCCACCCAGGAAGCTCTGCTGCGCGAAGTCGCCGCGGTCCGTCCGGAGACCGCGCTGGTCGTCATGAGCAGCTACCCCTACGCCGTCGACTGGGCGGCGGAGCACCTGCCCGCCCTGCTGTGGACCTCCCACGGCGGGCAGGAGACAGGTCGGGCGCTGGCCGCCGTACTGTTCGGCGACGCCGACCCGTCGGGCCGGCTGCCGCAGACCTGGTACCGAGGCGACGACGAACTCCCGCCCCGGCTCGACTACGACGTCATCAAGGCGGGCTGGACCTACCAGTACCACCGAGCCGCACCCCTGTACGCCTTCGGCCACGGCCTGTCCTACACCGACTTCACCTACGGCGACCTGTGGTTGTCCGATCCGACAGTGCCGCAGGACGGCGTCCTCGACGTCACGGTGACGCTGTCCAACACCGGGGCGTTGCCCGGCAACGAGGTGGTCCAGCTCTACGTCCGTGCCGTGGACGCGCGTTACGAGGCGCCCCGGCTGAAGCTCGCGGACTTCCGCAAGGTACGCCTGGAACCAGGGGAGAGCCAAGAAGTGGTCTTCCGGCTTCCCGCCGACCGGCTCGCCCACTGGGACGTGGCCACCGGGGCCTTCACCGTGGATCCCGGCGCCTACGAGGTCCTCGTCGCCCGGTCCGCGGAACACGTCGTCCGGACCGGGCGGTTGACGGTGACCGGGCCGGCCCCCACACCCCGCGTGGTGGTCGGCCGACGCATCCTGGCCGCCGACTTCGACGACTACACGGACGTCACCCTCGTCGACGCCACCCGTACCGCAGGCGACGCGGTCGCCCCGACCGATCCCGCGCTCCCGGCCGCTCTGCTGTTCCGTTCCGTCGACCTGTCCGGCGTCACGCGCTTCGAGGCGGAGGTCGCGCGCGAGAGCACCGGGCCGGATGAGGCACGCCTTGAGGTCCGGGCCGGCGACCGGCTCCTGACACACGTAACTCCGCCAGTCACCGGAGGCCGCTGTACGTGGACAACGGTGAGCTCCGACACGACCGCCCCCGGCGACGGTGTCCAGGACCTACAACTGACCCTGCACGGCGACTTCCGCCTCGCCTCTTTCTCCTTCGGCCTGGCCGGGGACGCGGACGCAACCGCGTGAGCGGCCCCGCCTCCCGGTGCCTCACCATCCCACGCGATCCCCCTGCTCGCGGCTCCAGCGCTCGTCACTGAGGCGTTCGAAGTAGGCGCGCTGGTCGTCGAACAGTGCCTTGACGGCGGAGTCGGACCGCTCAAGATGGTCGAGTGCTTTCGGGCCGAACACGGCCATGGCGCGTACGGCCTCGTCAGGTGTGTACGGCTCGGCGCGGCCGACCGGGTCCACGTCCGCCCAGTGAGCGCGGGCCTCGGCGATCGCTCGCTCGCCGCGTGCGGTCGCGCTGGGAAGCTTGGCTTTCATGGTGGTGGACGTGAGTCCCGCGGTCAGCATCATCGCGCTCCAGAAGCCGCACATGACGATGCCGAAGACGAGGCTCGACATGAGCTGGTAGTCGTTCAGGTCCCACCACAGTGCGTGGAGGCCGGTGAGGAGCAGACCGACGACGCCGCCGGCGAGCGACGTGCGACAGGGACGATTCTCGACCTCGATGGTCAGGGCGTCGGCCCGGCGGATGTACCCCTCGGCGACGAGTTCCCGGTGGAGAGCCCCCATGACTGTGTCGCTGTCGAGGCGCAGGGGGGAGTGGTATCTGTCGGACGCCTTGGCGATGGTATGCTCCTCACGGGGCCATGTCTCGCTCATCTTGGCGATGGCCCGGGGCGACGCGGCCCGGCCGCGGGATCTCGGCTGACGCACTTCCAGACAGACGGAGTCGGTCGCTTTCGACCGCTGCAGAATGCGGTGAAGCAGCATGTCGACGACGAGCGTGTCCCGCGCCCAGCTGCCGTAATGGGCGATCAGAGCCAGCGAAGTCGTCCCGAGCACAGGTTGTCTGCCCGGGCCGGCGTCCTCGGGTTGCCGCTCGGCCGCCAGGTGTCGCTCGACCCCCTCGTGACGGAGGCCGTCCCGGAGCGCGTGCGGGATGGCGCTGTGCTGGAGAGCCGGTGCGGTCGTACAAGTGGGCGCCGACGAGGGTGAGTTCGCGCCGGAAGAGGCGGTGCGGGTTGATCTCGCGGGGCCGGGGACGGATGGCGCCGAGGCACGACCGGCCCCGGACACCGAGGACGTCGACGGCGGTGTCCACTCCTGCTGCTGCGCCGGGCACCTCGAAGGCGACGCCCGCGCCCGCGTCTGCGGTCACCTGCCCGACCAGCCCGGTCAAGTCGTCCACGGCCGGGTCCAGGGTGCCCAGCCCCAACTCCCCGGCGAGCAGCCGCCGCTGCGCGCTGAACCCCACCACCCGCACGTCGGATCCGGGGGCTCGCGCTACCAGGGCGATGAGGATGCCGACCGGGCCTCCGCCGACCACGACGTGATCGCTTCCCGGCCCCGACATGCCTGCCGGGGGAAGGGCACGGCATACGCCATGGCAGTCGACTGCCATGGCGTACGGGCGAGTTGGGTGATGAAGGACGGGACCTTGGGCCGGAACCCTGTGCCCCGCCCTCAGGGAACCCGGCGTTCGACCTTCGTCGTGCCGGAGCCGACAGGCCCGATCCGCAGCACCGTACCGGTGAGGTCGGTGATGAACCGGACAGGCACCCGTCCCTGTCCGCCGGGTGCCGTCGCCGTCACCCGGTACTTCGACGGAGGGGCGTCGCCGATCTCCACCTCCAGTACCGCGCTGGAGTTGGGCGGCACCGTCACCCGGGTCGTATGGGCGTCGGCCGATCGGTGCACGGCCACCTTGACCGGGCCGCGCACGGACGGCACCGTGCCCGTCACCTCGGTCAGGGCGCCGGTCCTGGGACGGATCAGGAACTCCGCCGCTCCGGGGGAGGTGACGCGGACACCGAGCACGTGCCGGGGGATCACGTTGGCCGGAGCCGAGGCCCAGGCGTGCGAGAACGTCGTGTTGGACTTCAGCGCGGGATCCCAGGCCTCGGTGACGATGGTGGCCTTCAACTCGTCGAGCATGTGCAGCCACGAGTTGGTGGCGGTCGAGGTGAGCAGCGCGAGCGCGGCGTCGGCGCGGCCGAGCCGGAAGAGGGCGTCGAGGAGGAACTGAGCCCCGTACACGCTCACCCGCATACCGCCCGCCGCGAGCGTGTCCCCGAGCCGGGCGCGCGCCTCTGCGTCGAGGGTGTCCGCGACGCCGAACGCGACCGGGAAGGCGGTGGCGTGCTGGGCGCTGTGCGTGGTGCCCTCGCCGTCGAGGAACCGGCCTGCCGCGCTGTCGAGCAGGGTGGCGCGCATGGCGGTGCCGAGGGTGTCGGCGCGTACGCGCAGGGCCGTCGCGTCGTCGTCCTTGCCGAGTGCCGCGGCACAATTGGCCAGGGCGTCGAAGGCCGCGTACTGGAAGGCGTTGACGACGGTGTTGACGTTCGTGAAGACGTAGCCGTCGCGGCTGGCGGTCGGCCAGTCGACGAGGTCACCAAGGTCCTGGCTGCTACTGCCGGGCGCCTTGCGGACCAGGCCCTGGGAGTCCAGATAGGCCGTGAGGTTCTTCGCGGCGAGCAGGTCGTAGTCCTTGGCGAGCTGCCGGTCGTCCCCGGTGGCCAGGTAGTCCTCCCAGGCGGACAGCGCGCACATCAGCCGGTACTCGGTGGGCCAGGTGCCTTTGCGGACCAGGTAGTCGTTCGACCAGCGGGCCAGGGCGTAGGAGCGCTGGACGCCGTACTCGGAGAGCTGGTTGATCAGCGCGTCGCCCTCGTAGGGGCCGCGTTCCCGGGTCGGGGTGTCGGTGTAGAGATCGCCGCGGGTGGCCTCGATCGAGTACCGGCACAGCTCCCAGACCCGGTCCAGGTCCGGGTCGGAGCTGCTGAAGGAGGAGTCGCTGTCGTCCCAGTCGAGGCGCCAGGCCCGCCCGGTGACGACGGCTCCTGACAGGTCGAGCGACGTGCGCAGTTCGGCCCAGCGGAAACCGCGGTAACCCCAGTGCTCGAAGCGCTGGCCGCCGTCGCGCAGGGTCCACACCTCGCGGTAGGTGTTGGTGGCGCGCAGCTGGTACTTGACGGTGCCGTCGGTGTTCAACTCCTCGCCGAGTCTGACCTCGACGGTGTCGCCCGCGCTCCCGGTGACCTCCAGGGCCAGCCCGCCGACGATCTCCCGGCCGAGGTCCACCAGCCAGCGGCCGTCGGCGACCTTGGTGACGGAGGCAGGGGTGACGTCGTGCAGCCGCGGCGGCTCGATCGGCGCCGGGACGAGTCCGCTGATCGCGGTGCGGACGACGGGAGCGTCCCAGCCGCTGTCGTCGAAGCCGGGCCCGGTCCAGCCGACGGGTTCCTGCCGAAGGTCCCAGTACTCCTGGGGGACGGTGTAGTAGCTGCTGCCCGCGCTGCCCTTCGCCGGCAGCAACCCGGCCTGGCGGCGCGCCTTCCAGTGGTCACCCGAGGAGACGGTGGTCCGGCTGCCGTCGGTGTACGTGACCTCAAGCTGGGCCAGGAACTTCTGCTGCGAGGTGGTCCAGCACAGCGCGGCGAGCGCGTTCGGTCCGCCGTCGCTCCGCAGGGTCGAGGTGATGTCGAACGCCTGGTACGCGGTCCCGGTGCCGGAACGCACCGAGGCGTGCCCGACCACGGCGCCGTTGCTCCACACCTTGGCCACGTACTGCCGGGCGGGGTCGGGTGAGGTGGCCGCGACGTAGAGAACGGCGGCGGCAAGCTCCTTGCCCGTGGTGGTGGCGTACTCGTGGCGCAGCAGCGCCCAGGTGTCGTCGGCCCCGTAGGAGGAGAGCGAGGTGGCGCCGGTGGGGAAGGTCAGTGTGCCGCCGGAGACCGTGCCGGTGGAGAAGGTGCCCTTGTCGGAGGCGAAGTCGTCGTCGAGGAGAACGGTTTTGTCGGCAGCGGTGAAGGTGATCCGGTCGTAGACCTGGGACTCGGTCAGGCCGTTGCGCAGACCGATGTTGCCGGAGGCGTAGCGGGCGTCGGTGGTGATGTCGACGACGGTGCCGTTCACGGTCGTGGTGAAGGTGGAGCCCACCATGGTGACAGCGAGGTCGGCCCACTCTCCGGCGGTGACGGCGAACGGCAGCCGTACCTCGCCGAGGACGGTGTACGTGCCGTTCACGCAGACGTGCTTGCGCAGGACGCCGGGGCTGCCGACGCGCAGCTGCCACATGTAGTTGTTGGAGGTGTTCGCAGCGCGGAACCACACCCCGGCGGCCACCGTGGTGATCTTCAGCCGGGCGGCGAAGGTGCCGTCGGTCATGACCGGCCCGGCCGGCGCCCAGATCGGCTCGGCCTCCCACCCGTCCTCTACCGAGGTGGCGAGCAGAGCGGGCTCCGACCACGCGGAGCGTCTGTCGCCCCAGCTGGCGACCCGCCACCAGTAGGCGGTACGGGGCCGCAGCGCCGGCCCGCCGTACGGTACGGCGGTCGAGTCGGCGGACTTGCACCTGCCCGAGTCCCAGACGAGCCGCTCGTCGCCGAAACCGTCCGGAGCGGCGGCCAGTTGCAGCTGGTAGGCGCGCTGAAGGGTACCGGCGCAGAAGTCGGGCACCTGCCAGCTGAACCGGGGGCTCTGCCCGGCGCTCGTCCCCAGCGCCTGGGGGAGCAGATCGGCCAGCGTCCCGGTCGGCACAGGCGGCCTGCCGGGGGTCTTGGCGCTGCCCGGCCCGTCGGCCGCGAGTGCCGGGGGCCCGGTCAGCACGACCGAGGCGGCCGTGGTGCCCCCGAGTTGGAGAAGTCTTCGACGCGACAGGTCCCAGGACATTGGTGCACCCTCGGCTGGTGAAAGGTTTCAATGTGATTGCCCGGAGGTTAAGGTTCCGCGTCCGGTCAGTCAATGCCTACAGCGCCTATGGTTTCACTGTGAATTGAAACGATTTAAGGCGGCGCTGGCTAGAGTGCCGCTCACGACCTCTCTGTCCGACGAGACCGGGTTTGTTGGCGTGCAGCGCTTCGACCGGTTCGGCGGCGAACCGAACCGGCGGACCGACGCCCGGGACCTGACGGTGTCAGGCGTCTTTCGGCCGGGCGGTCACGTCGGGCCGACCTGGATCCTGCGTCCCTGGCCGCAGGCCACCGGCACCTGGGGTGCCTCGCTGACCACTTGGCTGGAGGCCGGACCGGCGTGTCCGGCCGGGGGCGGCGCGCAGAAAACTCCCGTGCGCCGGTTCGTACACCTCTGCGATCATCCCCGAATGGCGCACAGTCTCGAATCGCTGGTCATCCGGCACACCCACCGCCTCTCCTCTCCCAAGGGCTCCGCAGGTGAAGGAGCTGCCGCCGCGCGGCAGTTCGACGCGGCGCTGACATCCGTGGGCTTCAAGCTCTCGGCGGAACTGTTCGACCGGCTGTCGGGGCTGTCCGAGGCCGCGGTCGTGCACACCGCCAAGCGGACGCTGCGCACCGTGAGCGAGATGGTGGGCGATCACGTCCGGCACAACTCGTACTTCATCGACTTCCCGGCGAACGTGCCGGCCACCGAAGAGTTCTGGACGCGGTGCGTGGCGAAGGCGCTCGACGACGACAAGCCGAGCGAGAACGTGCTGACACAGCTTGCCCACGGGGTGCTGGACCTGCTCAGCCTCCCGACGTACGGCCGCTACCAGCACACCTACGAGGAGATGCTCGCGGTGCAGGACGAGCTGATCGCCTCGGCGGGCGACCGGGTGACCGTCCTGCACCTCGGACGGGACCTGGAGGACGAACTCACGGACCTGTACCTGGCCCTGGCGGGCAGCAGGACGCCACTTGGCGAGGACCACCTGAGCGACTTCACGACCCTCGCCGAGCAGTGCGCGCTCGGCCCCCAGCCGGAGTCGATCCCCGTCCGGGAGAACCGGGCCGTCGTCAACGAGGCCCGTCTCGCCGTCGGCGCGGACCTCCTGCTGGACACCGTCACCGATGTGCTGCGGCTTGCCTGCAGGCTGTCGGGCGGCGACGTGACGCTGCAGGAGCCGACCCGGTTCCGGGCGCTCTCGCGGCCTGCCCGCCGTGCGCTGCTCGCGGGCCTCGACGCCGTGGTCGCGGCGAACCCCGCGAAGCTGGCCGATGTGCACGCGCACCGCGAACCCTTCAAGCGGCTCGGTGAGCGCCTCCACCCGCACGAGTACCCGCGCTGGCCGCACGCCGCGGACGTGTTCGCCGTAGCACGGGGCGAGAAGGAGGCGCGGTCCTTCGACAGCCGGGTGGAGAAGCTGCTCGACGAGTGCGACGTACTCGGCGCGGTGCGGCTACTGAAGGCCGCTCCCGGCAGGCTGTTCCGGACCCTCGACCTCCTGCTGCGTATCGCCGCCGGTCAGGAGGAGCGGGACGCGGTGGTGGCCGCCGCGGTGCAGGTCGCTCCCGAGGTCTCCGGCAGGGTCGTCCTCTCGCTGCGCGAGCATTTCCACAACCGGGGCCGGGAGACCGACGAGCCCCGCATCTTCGTCAACCGCCGAGGTCGCGCCTGGGTCTGCGCCGACCACCGGCCGCCCGTGCCGGCCGAGGACCGCGACCGCCTGATCGCCGCCCTCGACGCCGAGATTCGCCGTCGGCTCCCGACGCCGGGCCGACTGCTGATCGACCCCGACGTCCTCGACGTGGCGCTCCCGCTCAGCGGCAGGGCGACCGCGTCCGGGCTCGGCGTACTGCCGCGAGGCTCGGTCTCGTCGGTCGACGGCGAACAACTGCGCTTCTTCGTGTACTGGAAGGAGACCGCGGCGCGGACCGACTACGACCTCTCGGCGCTGCTCCTCCACGCCGACTACAGCACCGACTCCTGGCTCTCCTACACCTCGCTCAGTGCTGTCGGTGGCCGGCACTCGGGCGATGTCACCGAGGCACCCGACGGGGCCTCGGAGTTCATCAGCCTGTCCCTGGACCAGGTGCGCAGTACGTTCATCGTTCCGCAGGTCAACATCTTCGCGGGGGAGGGTTTCGAGGAGGTCGAGGAGTCCTTCTTCGGTTTCATGGTGCGCGACGGCGAGCGGAAGGGCCGGCCGTTCGAGCCGCGCACGGTGCGGATGAAGTCGGAGCTGCGCGGTATGGGCCGAGTCGCGCTGCCGCTGGTCTTCCGGCACGAGGGCGACGGCCGGTGGCGCGCGAAGTGGCTGCACCTGTATCTGAAGGGCGTCTCGTCGGCCAACCGGGTCGAGGAGAACCAGGTGTCGGTGGCCAAGCTGGTGCGAGCCGTCGTCGAGCGCGAGCAGTTGACGGTGGGGTACCTGATCGACCTGATGTCCGGCGGCACCACGGCGGTGGACATGGACCTGTGGGACGGCGGGCAGGTCCCGGACGAGCCCGTGACGTACATCGGTCTCGAACGACTCGAGGGGCTGCACCCGGACTCCCGGGTCATCACCCTCGAAAATCTGCGCGACTTGATCCCGGCCTGAGTGCTAGCGTTTGCTCCAGGCGAGGCCATGAAGGGGCTTCCTTCTCATTCACTGTAAATGAACCCAAGTCCCTTCGCTTTCCTCGCCCTCGACCTCGGCTGGGAGGCGCCCACGTGGCGCCTCCCAGGTTTTGTGTGTGCCTCCTCGCCCTTCCCACGCGTCAGACTGCCCGGATGAGTTCGGCGCGGCCGAACAGCAGGGCGTAGCCGGAAGGGAGTCGGGCGAGGACACGGCTGAGGAGTTCCTCGCCGGAGACCTGGCCCACGACGCGAAAGACGGTGCCGGTGTCCCAGCGGGTGGTGGCCATCGTGTCGCCGGTGCGGGACGCCAGATCCTTGACGAAGCGTCCGAGCGCCAGGACCAGCACGAGTGGCGCCCCCGGGCCGCCCCGGGGTTGTCCTCCCAGGCCTCGCCGCGGCCGTAGGGCGTCATGTCGAGCGGGCCGAGGGCCCGTTGACCACCTCGTTCCCACGGCCGCCGTGCAGGAGGTGAGCAGGAGAGGTGGGTACCCCATGAACCCATGAACTCGATGTAGGCGGCCATCTCGTCCACCGGGCATGGTCGAGCCGGAAGAGGTTCAGGCCGGGCCCGCCGGTGATCCTCGGGCCTGCGCCGCCGGTCAACGACGGACGGCACCATTGCACGAGAACTCACCAGGCTGGATACGCCGTTGACCGGCTGCAGGTTCACGGAGCGCCCAGGGACGGTGCCTTGGTGATCAGCTCACCTCGGCCTCGTCGGCGGCGGCCGGGGCCGCTGCCGTCGGGGCCTGGGTGTCGGTGGTGGTGTAGTAGACGGAGCTGCCCTGCTTGGTGCGCTGGGCATGGCTCTTGGCGACGAGCCCTTCGACCGTGGTGCGTACGACGGTGGTCTTGATGTTGCGGTCGGGGTGGGCCTGGCCGAGTGACGTGGCGATTTCGGCTGCGGAGCGGGGTTCGCTCTGATCGGTGAGGTGGCGGCGGATCAGTTCGACGAGAGTGGGCTGCGTCGTCTTCGCGGCCGTCGTCCTGGTCGCGGCCTCGGGCTTCTTGGCAGCAGGCTTCTTGACTTCCTCGGCGCCTTGCGCGGTGGCGGTCTTCTTCGCCCGCACCCGCTTGCCCGCACCGGACTGCGCGGTGGTCTTCTGCCGAGCCACTGAGGGTGTTGCGTCCGCTTCGGGGGCGGTCGGGGTCGTGGTGTCAGAGACGCCGAGTGCGTTGCGCATGTTCGTCAGCACGGTGTGGTCGTGTTGCAGGGCGCGCAGTTGTTCCTGCAGCGCGTCGATTTCCGCGCCGATGCGGTCCTGCTCCTTGGCGTTGTGGTCGAGGTCGTTGCCCACCTGGGCCACGTATTGCGATGTCAGTTCGGTGGTGGGTGTCTTGCTGTCAGGCATGATGCTGACCTTTCCTCGGGGCTGGTCCGCGTGCTGTGAGGCAACTCGCAGAGCAGGCGCCTGGGCTGGGCGGTGTTTCCGCAGGGCTTGATTGAGTCTTGTGTGGGTCGCACCTGGTGCAGGCTGTCCCCGGTGTAGAGATAGTACGGGCGGACGGAGCTGGTTGTTCGGTGGAGTTCTGGTTGGGTCCGGGGATCGTGGAGCCTGCGGCCTGCCAGTAGGCGAGGGTCATGCCGGTGGGAGAGTGTGCCGCGTGCCGACGCAGACGTTCGGTGGCCGCGCCGCGGCTGGGGACCTGACGAAGCCAAGTGAGCCTCCGAACCAGCCGGTTCATGCCCCGCCACCGTCTTGCCCGCGACTACGACTGGACAGCACACTCACTGGCGAAGCCGTCCCGCACCGGCGCGGAACCCAACCCGGAACCTGCCCTGGGACCGACCACGAGTCAACGGCCAAGTGCTCGGTCACCCATCGGCGCCGTTCCGCCGGAAGTCTCGCGTCCACCGGGGCGGGACCGGGCTGTCGGCTGCTCTTCGAGTGAGCAGGATGGTGACCGTGACGGTGGACGGGACGATGTGCGCCGATACACGGGCGCCGCCCACCCAGCCGTAGCGGCCGGGCACGTTCGACGGATCGATCGTCGAGATGTCGGCCGCGCCACCGAATCCCCAACTCCGGCCTTCCGGGAACAGCTTGCCGATCTCGCGTCGGGCCTCGGTGGTGTGGTCGCGAGTCATCAGCCGCGCCGGTGCGGCCGACGGCAGTCGGCGACCGTCGGCCGCGGTGCCCTCACCCGACAGCGTGCGACCGAGCGCGAGCCACTCGTCGGCGGTCCCGGCCTGCCCCCTGTTGCACTGCCGCGTTGGTGCTGATGCTGGTCATCGAAGCGATGCGGAAGATCGATTCCCTGGCCATCGGGGCGACGCCGACCTCGGCGCAACCGACGGTCGCGACGTCGGGATGCGGTCACCGCGAACCATCAGGCCCACAGTCGGCAAGTAGACCACCGGCACGACCAGAACTCATCGGTTCGGTGAGAGACGGAGTCGGCCGGGCGAAGCCGCCGAGATGACCGCCGGCGGTACGAGGGGTCACGTCCGGGTGGGCACTCGCAGGGCGAGCAGGGCGACGTCGTCGTCGTTGGCGAGGGGGCGGACCCGGCGCAGCAACTGGTCGGTGAAGGAGGCCAGCGGACGGTGGGCGAGGGCGGCGGCGTGCTGGCGCAGCCGGTGCAGGCCCTCGTCGAGGGTGTGGCCGGGTTCTTCGATCAGGCCGTCGGTGTAGAGCAGGAGGGTGGAGCCGGGCGGCAGCAAGGCGCTGGCGTCGGTGCGGGGCTTGTGGGATCCGGTGCCCAGCAGAATGCCGTGACCCTCGGTGAGGTAGTCGGCCAGGCCGTCGTGGCTGATCAACAGCGGTGGCGGGTGGCCGGCGTTGGTCCAGGACAGCTTCCACTGATCGTCGTGGGTCTCTTCGAGCCGGGCGAGAATCATCGTGGCCATGGCGACGTCGGTGATATGCAGGACCGCCTCGTCGAGGCGTTCGACGATCTGGCTGGGGGGCTGCTTCAGGGCCCAGGCGTAGGCGCGGAGCATGTTGCGCACCTGCGCCATGCCGGCCGCGGCCTCCAGGTCGTGGCCGACGACGTCGCCGATGGCCAGCGCGGTGGCGCCGTCGCCCAGGGAGAAGGCGTCGTACCAGTCGCCCCCGACCTGTGAGGCGTCGGGCGCTGGCAGGTAGCGGACCGTCATCTGCAACCCCGGCACGCGTGGCATCTGGGGCAGCAGGTGGTTCTGCATGGTCTCGGCGACCTTGCGCTGGCGCTGGTAGAGGCGCGCGTTGTCCAGAGCGAGGCCGGCGCGACGGGCGATGTCCTCGATCAGGGGGAGATCGGGCGTGCCGAAGTCTCCCGGCTGCTTGGCGCGGCCCAGCGTCAGGGCTCCGAGAACTGCGCGGGTGCTGCGGATGGGGGCGATGGCCGCGGAGTGAATGCCGGTGGCATCGAACAGACGGCGCTGTTCGACCGCGATACCGGAGTCCGGTGGTCCCTGGTAGGTCTGCGGGCCGGCCAGAGCCGAAGCGACCCCGCGCAGGGCCCGGGACAAGGGCATCGGGGACTCCCCGGGCACCGGCGGCATCGGTCCCTGCAGCTCCTCGTGGTGCACCAGGTCCTCACCGTCCATCTCGGCGACGACAGTGCGCCAAACCTCGTCGCGCTCCGTGATCAGGTCGATGATGGCCCAGTCCGCCAGCCGGGGCACCACCAGGGCCACCAGCCGTCGCAGCGCCTCCTCGACGTCGAGCGTGGAGGTCAGTTGTGTGGTGGTCGCGGCCAGCAGGGCGAGGCGTTCGAGTTCAGGCAGAAGTGTGGTCGCCGACTGCGGGCACGAGTCGGGTCCCCGCAGATGCCTGGGCTGGAAGAGGACGAGCGTGCTGTGCTCATGGCCACCGAGGTCGAACGGAGTTATCAGCCACGAGATGGGCAGCAGGGCGCCGTCACCGCGTACGAAGTAGTCCTCGTCGGCCTGAGCGGTGCGTCCCGCGTGGAAGGCCTGGCGCATGCGGCACTGGGTCCGGGGCAAGGGGTGGCCGTGGGCGTCCCGGTGCAGTAGGTCGTGCGCGTCATGGCCGAAAAGATCTTCGGTCGGCCGGTCCAGAAACTGCTCGGTGCGGGAGTTGACGGCCAGGATGCGGCCCTGCTCGTCGACGAGGTACGCCCCGGTCCCGATGGCTTCCAGTGTCTCGGTGAGTCCGGCGGCATGCGGCGCCAGGGGCCGTTTCCCGTGGTTCCCCGTATGCTCTGGTCCTTCCATGCCCTGATCTCCCTAGCTGACTTGCGGCCCGCCCGCTTGACGGTATCTGCCTTTCCGCCTGCCCCGGTGCCGGCCGATTCAGCCTCGATCCGGCTCGCGGATGGCCGACCGACGCCCACGGCCGGCGTGCCGGCGGACGGCCCGGCTGCACCGCAGGACCTCGCGGCCACCGCCCGGGTCGTCCTGCCGTTCATTGGCGTCCTGCCTGCTCAGCGAGGATCACCTGTCGGCCTTCCTGCGCTACGTTCCCGGTCTGTTGGTGCGGGCCCCGCACACCGATGACGCGGCCATGGCGAACTAGGGCCTGTTGCGAAAGTGGATCAAGGTCGTGCGATGATCACCGATCGTGGTGCGTGGTGATCTAACGAACGGCCAGTGGGCCCGGTTTGAACCGTTGTTGCCGACGGGCAAGAAGCCGGGCCGGCCGCCGACGTGGACGCGTCGGCAGCTGATCGACGGCATACGGTGGCGGACCAGGACCGGTGCACCGTGGCGGGATCTCCCAAAGCGGTACGGGCCGTGGGACCGGGCCTACGACCTCTTCCGACGGTGGCAGCGCGACGGCACGTGGAAGCGGATATTCGAGCAACTGCAGGCCGAGGCCGACGCGAAGGGCCTGATCACCTGGGACGTCAGCGTGGACTCCACGATTGCCCGTGCCCACCAGCACGCCGCCGGGGCTCGTAAAAGAGGGATCTGCAGAAGGAGCCTCCCGGCGGCGTCGACACCGAGCCCGACGACCACGGCCTCGGACGCTCGCGTGGCGGACTGACCACCAAGCTGCACCTCGCGGTCGAGCAGGGACAGAAGCCGCTGTCCCTGCTCGTTACTGCTGGCCAGAGGCACGACAGTCCGCAGTTCCAACCCGTGCTGGAAGGCATCCGGGTTCCCCGCATCGGCCCGGGCCGACCTCGCACCAGGCCCGACAAGGTCCGCGCCGATAAGGCGTACGGCTCTCGCGTGAACCGCGCCTACCTGCGCCGGCGTGGCATCCGCTGCACGATTCCGGAGAAGGCCGACCAGGTCCGCAACCGCAAGAAACTCGGCTCCCGAGGCGGCCGACCGCCCAAGTTCGACAAGGCCGACTGCAAAGAGCGCCACGTGGTGGAATGCGGGATCAACCGGCTGAAGCGCCACCGAGTCGTAGCCACGAGATATGACAAGCTCGCCGTCCGCTATGAGGCAACAGTGCTGGTCGCCGCCATCAACGAGTGGCTATGACCAACAGCCTTCCCGGCACCCTCCCAAGCCTGTCCAGCTGATCCTCCCGGACTCTCATCATGTCGGATGCCGGTTGCCGATCACGCGGGCTCGACCACTCGGAAGCGTTCGGCAACAACGAGAGTGTCGTCGTCAATGACGGGGGTGCGACCCAAGAACTCGGTCACGCCATCACTCCGGAAGAACTCTTCGTGGGCAGCCCGCCACTGTGCAACATCGGAGTAGCCGCGCCCCTCGGCTCGCGCACCGTGCTCGTACGAGCCTCGCAGCAGCGTCTCCCGTGAGCTCACCTTGCGCGTGGGCCGCCCCATGTGCAGCTCCAGTTAGATCCCCATGACCCCTCCTTCGGCCCCGGACACCGAAGTTTCGCAGAGAAGGAACGCATACCGGGCTGTAGTCGGTGCGGAAGGGGAACAACGCCGGTGCGGCTACGCTGCGGTGTCATGCAGGAGACGCGCCTCGACACCGCTCGGATCCGGGCGGCCCGCCGGGTGGTCGATCCGGTTTTTCTCGACACTCCGCTGTACCGCTGCGAGGCCTTGGAGCCCGACCTCGGGTGCACGGTGAGCATCAAGCTCGAAACGGCGAACCCGGTCCGCAGCTTCAAGGCCCGCGGCACCGAGGTGGTCGCGAGTCTGCTCGCCGACAACGGCGCACGAGCCGCGGTGTGCGCCAGCGCGGGCAATCTTGGCCAAGCCCTCGCCTGGTCCGGTCGTGGCCGGGGGCTCGACGTGACCGTCGTGGCATCCCGGTGTGCGACTGTGGCCAAGCTCGATCGCATCCGGGCGTTGGACGCCAGGTTGGAGCTGGTGGACGGCGACCACGAGCTGGCGCGTGAGCGGGCATCGGCCATCGCGCGGTACGAAGGCATTCGGCTGGTCGAGGACAGCCTGGACATCGAGACCTGTGAGGGCGCGGCGACCATCGGCCTGGAACTGGTGGACTCGGTACCGTCGTTCGACGCCGTCCTGATCGCTCTCGGCGGCGGGGCGCTGGCCACGGGGGTGGGACATGTACTGAAGGCATTGGCGCCCGAAGTCGAGGTGATCTGCGTTCAGCCGCTGGGCGCACCGGCGATGACACGCTCGTGGCGCAGACGACGTGTCGTCACCACCGACTCGACCGACACCATCGCCGACGGTGTCGCCGGCCGACGTCCGATCCCGGCCGTCCTGGACGATCTCCTCCTGGTCGCCGACGATGCCGTTCTGGTCCAGGAGGCGTCGATCATCACCGGTATGCGAATGCTCCTCGACCACGCAGGCCTCGTCGTCGAACCTTCGGCCGCACTTGGCATCGCGGCGATCCTCGAAGACCGTGACCGCTTCGCCGGTCGACACGTAGTGACCATCGTGTGCGGCAGCAACGTCGACCTGGACTCCTATCACCGCTGGGTCGGCGCGGCGCCCAGCAGCAGGTCGTGACGATTCCTCGGCGGTCCTGCCTGCCTGCCCGTCCGGCGGCAGGCGGGTGGTTCCGCTCGGGGTGCGGGCGTCGGGCGTCGGCAGCTCATGTGACGAGCACTGGTAGAAGGTGATCTGGCCGTCGCCGTTCTCGTCGACCGGGGTGCCCTGGGATTGGCGTCCGAAGTCCGGCCGTCGAGCTGGGTTCCTGCGAGCCGGGCGTGCCACTACTCCGAAGCCGGCGCCCCCTGCCCCGGATCCTGATGTTGACGATCTTCGACCTCGACGAGTACGTGTACGGGGTACTGTGCGCCGGAACCTGCGGATTCCTGCTCAAGGACTCCGGACCGGAACGGCTGTTCGCCGCCGTTACCGCTCTACAGGCCTTGAGCGCCCGCGAGTTGGAGGTTCTGAAACTGATCGCAGGCGGCCTGTCCAACCAGAAGATCGCGGACCATGACAGAGCTGGACTTCGACAGCCGGGCACAAGCCATGGTCGTGGCCTACGCATCAGGGCTGGTGACCCCGGGTGGACAGATGCGCTAGGGTTGATCTTGAGCTGGTCGCCGCAACTCCGGGTGGCTGGTTGTGCGTCGGTGGTCCAAGGAAAGACGCCTCGCTTCCTGCGGGGAAATGCAGGTGCAAGGCCTGCCCGGCGCTCGGTCAACAGGCCCGTCCGTACATCGGACGGGCCTGTTGTGTTGCCCTCAAGGGAAGAACGGTCGGGCTCGCCGAGAAGGTACTCCGCGACTGAAGTCAGATCTCGGCAGGCCCCGCAGGTTCGCTGACTCGTCGTTCGGCGTGAGTGGCACCAACGCTCGCGTGATCCTCGAACAGGTCCTGGCGGAAGGGGAGTTCGAGTAGAAGGGCGATCCCGGTCCGGCCGAGGGACAGTCCACCGAGGACGCGCCGGCCGTAGGGGTTCGTTCCGCTGCCGACCGCGCCGGACCTCGGCCGTGTCACCGCCACCCTCGTGCCGCCACCGGCGTGGTCATGTTGGACACCTGCCTGGCAGGCACCCCAGCACACACTGACTTCGCTGGGAGCCGCCCTGTTGCGCACGGGCCGGGCGGCGGTCGACCCACCTACGACGGCCGCCCCCGTTCCACTGTCCTTCCAGTTCTTTGTCCGTGGTCGACGAACGGCGCGGTCAGGGCGTCGGATACATAGAGGGATCGTGACGGGGCACTCGTGTTCTCCCGACCCGAACGAGGAGCTGACTCATGATCATTGCCGCAGTTGTCGGAGTATGTGTGGTCCTGGCCGTGCTGGCTTTCTTCGTCCCGCGCCTCTCCCGTCACCCCGAACGCGGCACGCGGCGCACGCTCGGTGCCGGCGCGCGGGCCGGCGGCAAGGCGCCCGGCATCCTGGGCCGGATTTTCAGCAAGCCGTTCCAATCGAGTTCCCGCGCCGTGGGCCGTAGCGGCTCGGCGGGCCGTCGCACCCGCCGCCGTATGCCCTTCTGACCTCGCCGAGGCCATGCCGATCGGCGCGGCTGTCCGGGGCAGGTGAGGTCTCCATGATCGGTGCCGGATCCTGTCCGGACAGCCGCAGGGCGCGTACACGAGTACTCATTACACAGGCTTATGGGGGAGTGGTGTCATGAACGGTGAACAGGCCGACAGGCTGCTGGACGGGCTGACCGTGGACACCAGCCGAGAAGAGCGGCCGATCCTGCTGGACGGGACCGGCGGCCCCCTCGAGACCTGGCGCGAGAACCATCCGTATGACCGCAAGGTCGGCCGCGTCGAGTACGAGCGGCTCAAGCGTGTCCTGCAGATCGAACTGCTCAAGCTCCAGCGCTGGGTCAAGGACACCGGCGCACGCGTGATCGTCGTATGTGAGGGGCGCGACGCTGCGGGGAAGGGCGGCACCATCCAACGTCTCACGGAGCGGCTCAACCCCCGCGGCGCACGCGTGGTGGCTCTGGACAAGCCCACCGAGCAGGAGGCGGGGCAGTGGTACTTCCAGCGGTACGTCCAACACCTGCCGACAGAGGGAGAGATCGTCTTCTTCGACCGATCCTGGTACAACCGGGCCGGTGTGGAGCGTGTGATGGGCTACTGCTCGAAGGACCAGTACGAGCTGTTCCTCGAGCAGTGCCCGGCCTTCGAGCGGATGCTCGTCGACGACGGCATCCTGCTGGTCAAGTTCTGGTTCTCCGTGTCCCGCGCCGAGCAGCGCACCCGTTTCGCGATCCGACAGGTCGACCCGGTGAGGCAGTGGAAACTGTCGCCCACCGACCTGGCCTCGCTCGACCAGTGGGACGACTACACCGGGGCCAAGGTCGACATGTTCCGCGCCACCGACACCGAACGCGCTCCCTGGACCGTCGTCAAGAGCAACGACAAACGCCGTGCCAGGCTGGAAGCCATGCGCAGCCTGTTGTCGCGCATCGACTACCTCAGCAAGGATCTTGAGGCGGTCGGTACCCCCGACCCGCTCATCGTCGGCGCCGCCAACACCCTCCTGGAGCCCGGCGAGGAGGACACCACTCTTTCGCCCACTCCTCTGGCCGCCCGCACCAGCGGGCCTGGCAGTCACCCCGAGTCCACCTGACGCTCCGGCCGGCGCAGTCGACCGGCTCTACGGTTCTGCCGTCGGCAGGAAGGTGTTCTCCATCCGGATCCGGCCGTACGAACGCAGGCGGGAGACGTCTTCTCCGGGATCATGCGCCGGATGCCCAGACACCGCAGGTGCGGGCGGCATGAGCCCTTGCCGTGGGCCTTGTTCATCGCGCCGTGCGCGGTCCCCCTGTGACGGTCACGGTCGGAGGGGGCTCGGGCCGCCACCCGTCCAGCGCGGCCCCGGCGGTGTCACGGAGGCGTAGGTGACAGCAGGCCGCCGTTGACCAGGGTGGACAACGGGTGGAGGGCGACAGCCAGGTCGGGATGGTGGGCGAGGGTCCATGTGAGGTTGAGCGCGTGTCAGGCATGTGCGTCAGGTGAGTGGGCAGCCGGCCTTCCCTGCTTTTCAGGCTGTCCGCCGTCCAGACGGCACGGACCCTCGGGGTCCACTTCCCGACCGGCAGTGGTTCGCCCCGGGGCTGTGCGTCGCCTGATGCGATGTGTTGACCCCAGCGGGGTGGAAGGTGAAGAAAAAGTTGATCGGCGTGGCACCGTTCGCCCATCTTTTCCGTCTGTTCAGGTAGCCGAACTCACGGTGCACAGTGAGCGCTTGGCCAGATATTGACCCAGGGGGAAGGAAACCATGACCACTCCACGTCGCAAACCGAGACGCTCCGGACGGCTCGCAGCCGTCGGGGTCGCGCTGACAGCGCTCATGGCCGCCGTGACGAGCACGGCGACCCAGGTGGCGGCTTCGTCGAAGCCGTCTGAGAAGCCGCCCGTGCCGTCGCTCGCCTGGACCGACTGCCAGGGCGGCTTCGAGTGTGCGAACGCCGACGTTCCGCTCGACTACCGCAAGCCGCACGGCAAGACCATCACCCTCGCGGTGGTCCGGAAGAAGGCCGCGGACCCGACGAAGCGCAAGGGCACACTGTTCATGCAGCCGGGAGGGCCCGGCAACTCCGGTGTGGACTTCGTGCGGAACAACTACGAGGACCTGCCCACCGCACTGCGCGACTCCTTCGACGTCTTCGGCTACGACGTCCGCGGCGTCGGCCGCAGTTCGGCGCTGACCTGTTTCGACGACGCGAGGTACACGCGGGCCGTCACGGAGGCGAAGGGCGTGCCCGGCCCGGACGCCTTCGGGCCGGCGCTGCGCCAGGCCGCCGAATTCGACCAGGCCTGCGTGGACAACACGGGCGAGCTGCTTCCCTACATCGGCACCGAATACGTCGCCCGGGACATCGACCTGCTGCGGGAGGCGCTCGGGGAGAAGCAACTCACCTACTACGGGCGGTCGTTCGGGTCGTACATCGGCACTGTCTACGCAGCCATGTTCCCGAAGCGGGTGCGGGCCCTGGCCCTCGACGGCGCGTACGACCCGGTGCACTACGCCAACCGCCCCTACGCCTACGACCGGCCCCAGTACCTGGCGCTGGACGGCGCGATGGGCCGTTTCCTCGACTGGTGCGCCGCCGATCAGGCCATCTGCGGGTTCGGCGACGGCAACCCGCGTGCGGCGTTCGAGCAGCTGAAGGCCGACCTGGACGCCAACCCCGTGCCGACCGCGAACGGCGGCCGGGCCAACGGCTACACACTGGTCTACCGGCTGATGTTCAACATCAACGAGGGTAAGGTCATCTGGCCCGAGTTCGGCGCGGCACTGCGCAAGGCCCAGCTCCGGGACAACACGTCCTTCCTGCTGCGGCCGCCGTCCCCGGCCAGCTTCGACTTCCTGGGCCCGAACGTGGCTGTCGAGTGCGTCGACCGGGACTACCCGCGCGACCTGCGCCTGCTGAAGCGGAACGTCACGGCCTACGCGAAGACGGCGCCGCTGCTCGGCCCGGCGATGGCGTACGGCCCTCCCACGTACGACCATCAGCACGCCACCGCCTGCGTCCAGTGGCCCGGCGAGCACGTCAGCCGCTACGACGGCTCCTACCGGGCGAAGGGCTCGGCGCCGATTCTCGTCCTCGGCACCACCGGCGACCCGGACACCCCGTACCAGGACGCGGTGGCGCTGTCCCGGCAGCTCGACAACGCCTCGCTGCTCACCTTCCAGGCCGAGGGACACACCGCGTTCGGCCGCAGTGCCTGCGCGACGGACGCGGTCATCGGCTACCTGGTGGATCTCAAGGTCCCGGTCTCCGGCACGACCTGCGCGGACGAGACGCAGCCGCCTTCCTCCACACCGAAGACGGCCCCGCCCGGTACGACGCTCAGCGAACTCCGTAACGGCGTCGACGAGCGCGTCGAGCGCATCGGCTCAGTGGGCTGACGTTCCCTGTTCCGACCCCGAGGCGCCGGCCTTTCACGACCGGCGCCTCGGGCTTTCCCGGTCGGCCGCGGCGACAGGGCCCAGGGTGTCAGGAGCGTCGGCCGGATCCGCCCGGGGTGAGGGCCGGCAACGGGTCTGCCTGCTGGAGTTCGGCGAGCAACTCACCCTGGCCAGTGATCAGTTCGGTCAGGATACGGCGAGCCGCGCGCAGGAGTTCGGCCACGTCGCCGCCGGCCAGGGCGTAGCTGACGGTGGAGCCCTCCCGGATGGACACCACGATCCCCGAGCGGCGCAGTACGGCCAGTTGCTGGGAGAGGTTGGACGGCTCGATCTCGATCTCGCTGAGCAGGTCGCGTACCGGGACGGGGCCGTTCTGTAGGAGTTCCAGGACCCGGATGCGTACCGGGTGGCCGAGCATCCGGAAGAACTCGGCCTTGGCCTGGTAGAGGGGGACCTGCATGGTGAATCGCTCGCTCCCTGCCGCGTTCGACGGGCTGCATCCGGGCTCGGTGACCCTGTACGTGCCACCGCAGGCGGTCCTGCGGACCGATCCTCGTGCATCCGGCCTCGCACGCCCATGGGATTGAGCTGATCCGGATGTGCCCAGTTGAAGAAATCTTCAAGTCGTGGGCATGCGAGGCCATGGAGAACGCGGCGTTCTACACGTCCAGTTGGGCTTCGACACTCTTGAGCTGGTGGCGGGCCATCGCGAGGTTCGACTTCTTCGCGTCGAGCACGAGGTAGAGGAACAGACCGTTGCCGCCGCGGCCCTTGAGCGGCCGGAGGATGTGGTACTGGCCGGCGAGCGTGATCAGGATGTCCTCGATCTCGCCCTTGAGTCCGAGGTGTTCCATGGTGCGGGTCTTGGCCCGGATCACGTCCGTGTTGCCCGCCGCCGCAACCGTCAGGTCGAGGTCCTTGCTACCCCCGAGAGTGCCCAGCGCCATACCGCTGGTGTAGTCGACCAGAGCGGTTCCCAACGAGCCCTCGATCGAGGCCATGATCTCCTTGAGGCAAATCTCCACATTGCTGATACCGGCATCTCCTTCTGGTCACTGCGAGGCTCGGCGGCGCCTTCCTCGTCAATGCCCCGGACCTTACGTAGGGCCGGCGGTCGGCAACCTTGTTGTTCCTGTACTGGCCGAGTGAGCCTCCGAAAAGTCGGATGATGCTATATCTGCGACCGCTCATGCTTGGCGAATGACCGCTGGTACCGCATTGGCCGGTGGCAGGGGGAGTGTGAGTGCACCGCTCGGAGGGACACCATCTCCGGATGCCTACGAAGGCGATACAGGGGCACACGGATCTCACCCTTTCGAGAGGAACCGCTCCATGCTTGGTATAGCTGCGGCAGTACTGTTTTTCATCGCGTTTCTGATCAACGCTGCCGACATCGCGACGAACGATGTCTTCGCTTCCACGAACGTCATGCTTCTCGGCCTGATGCTTCTCGCCCTGCACGTCGCGGGAATCGGGAACGGCTGGTCCGGCCGCAGGCGCTGACAGAGTCAGAACCCGGGGTGGGGTGAGGCCATGACGACGCCTCACCCCACCCCTGTGTTCACTCGGCCGGGTGTCCGGTGCTCCCGGCCGAATGGGCTCGCCGTCAGGACGCGGAGAGTTCCTCACGGACCGTTCGGGCGGCCGCGACCAGGTTCGCCGGCGAGACGCGGGTTTCGGGCCAGCCGCGAGTCTTCAGGCCGCAGTCGGGGTTGGCCCAGAGGCGCTCGGCGGGAATGGCCTTGAGACCGGTACGCAGCAGTTCAGCGGCTTCCTCGGTGCTGGGAACGCGCGGGGAGTGGATGTCGTACACGCCGGGTCCGGCCTCGCGGGGGTAGCCGTGGGCGGCGAGTTCGCGGGCGACTTCGAGGCTGATGACGTCGGCGTCGAGGTCGTCGATGGCCTGGACGATGTCACCGAACTCGGCGTAGCACATGTGGGTGTGGATCTGTGTGCCCGAACGGACACCGCCGGTGCTGAGCCGGAACGCCTCCGTCGACCAGGTCAGGTAGGCCGGATGAGCGCCGGCCCGCAGCGGCAGTGTCTCGCGCAGCGCCGGCTCGTCCACCTGGATCACCGAAGTCCCGGCCGCTTCAAGGTCGTTGACCTCGTCGCGCAGGGCGAGGGCGACCTGGCGGGCGGTGTCGGCGAGCGGCTGGTCGTCGCGGACGAAGGACCAGGCGAGCATGGTGACCGGTCCGGTGAGCATGCCCTTGACCGGACGCGAAGTGAGGGACTGGGCGTACGTCGTCCAGCGCACCGTCATCGGTTCGGGGCGGGAGATGTCGCCGGCCAGGATCGGCGGGCGGACGTATCGGGTGCCGCCGGGTCATGGGTGACGGGGGGAGTTCGCGCGGGCGCCGAGGTCTGCGCGGTTGGCGGCCAGTTCGCCGGTGATCGCGTCGGTGCCGAGGGTCAGGCCCTTGGCCAGGGTGACGGTCTCGGTGGTCTTCTGGCGGGCGAAGGCGAGCCAGCGCAGGAGCTGCGGGTCGATGTCCCGCTCCGGTGCGGAGTCGAGAGGCACGTGGAGGAGGGAGCACGAGGCGGCCACGTCGACCCGGTCGGCCAGACCGTGGGTGCGCTGGCGTTCGCCGCCGGACAGGGTGTGCCAGGACTGACCGGCGAGTTCGGTGAGTCCGGTGCGTGCCAGGGCTTCGGTGACGGCCTCGGTGTCGGCGGCCGTGGCCGGTGTCCAGGCTCGGCGGTGCGGGATGCGGTCCAGGGCGACGACGTCGCGGACGGTCAGTTCGGTCTGGGTGTGGGCGTGCTGCTCGACGGTGGCGACGCGCCGGGCCGTGGCCCGGCGGCCGTCCTCGGGCAGTGGACACCCGTCCAGGGTGACGACCCCGGCAGTGGGGTGAGGGTCCCGGCGAGAAGTCTCAACAGTGTTGATTTTCCTGAGCCGTTGGGGCCGAACAGGCCGACGGTCTCGCCGGGACCCAGGGTGAGGGTGATGCCGTCGACGACCGCCTTGTGGGCGATGCGCCGAGGGCTACTGGAAGGGCCACCTCACCGCGGACGCCCTCCACGCCACCACCGCCGAACTGCGCGCCGCCAACTGGCGACAGCTCGACGAAGCCGGCATCGACGAGGTCCCGACCGGCGACTCTGCCCGTGCTGGCCAAGGCACCCGTCGAGGGAATGGCGTTGGACTTCACGGAGTCGGCCGCCGCCAACCTCGAAGCCCTGGCCGCCGTGGGCGGCCTGCCCGGGCAAGCGCCTGGTCGCGGGCGTGGTCAAACGGCCGCAACATCTGGGCCAACGACCTGGCGAAGTCTCTCGCCACTCTCGCCACCCTGCTCAGATCGCCCGCGCCCGCGCCCAGCAACCCCGCGAACTCCTCCTCGACGAACCCACCAACCACCTCGACATCCAGCACCAGCTCGACCTGCTGGACCTCGTCGCGAGCCTGCCGGTCACCACCGTGGTCGCCCTGCACGACCTCAACCTCGCCGCGATGTACTGCGACCGCCTGCTCGTCCTGCGTGCAGGGCGCGCCGTCGCGGAAGGCACCCCGGCCGAGGTCCTCACTCCCGCACTCATCGAGCAGGTCTACGGCGTCCGCGCCGAAGTCACCCATGACCCCGGTCACCCCGTGATCCGCTTCCTGCGGCCGGACACCCGGAACGGATCTTCCCGGGAGAGGAGTACGACGAGCGACGTCTCGGCAGCGACCTGAGGAAGGCCGCACAGAACCACACCCCTGCCCGACCGGCACCGTGCCGCACCGTGGTCTGCCGGGACTGCTGCTGCGGAAGCCCGAAAGTGACCGGAGTCGATCACGCCCAGCAGACCGCGCGCCTGGTCGAGAACGCTCCCGTGCGGATCTCGGCCTGCCTCGACGTGTGCGACCAGGCCAACGTGATCGTCGTCCGGCCCTCCGCCGCCGCACGGGCCGCCGGCGCCCAACCGGCCCGAAAGTCCCAGCAACTCGCCGCTCGACAGGGGTCGGGCCGGTCCCGAGCGTTCTCGGTCACGGGAACCCGTGACAACGCGTCGGCGCGCGTCCGGCCGCCACCGCGAGCCGCTGCTGAACGCGATCGGCACCCCGCGCCGGCACGCCTGCCTTGTGGGCGGGCGCTCCGCCCGGCTGCCCACAGGCGCCGCCAGACGGACCCGGGACCAGCTCGAACCGATCTGGACAATGCTCTGACCAGGCAAAATCAACAGAGCAGGTGATGTTGCGCGGACTCGGGGAAGAAGGTCCGGCAGCAGACAGGAGGTTGTCGTGAAGGGTGAAGATCTGGAACTGGGCGCGTTGCTGGCCGCTGCGGAAGCGGCCCCGCCCGGTGAGTCCGTCGATGTGGTGGCACACGACCTGCAGAAGCGATTCGGTGCCGAACGTGTGTCTTTCCTGTTTGTCGACCTGATCGGCCAGCGGCTGATTCGGCTTGCCGCGGCAGGCGACGAGGCCCTCGACGATGCCGGGCCGATCGCACTGCAGGGCAGCGTCTACGACGGTGTTCTGCGCAGCCAGCGCCAGCATGTGGAGCCGGACGGCCAGGGCGGACGAAACGTCATCACGCCGGTCACCAACCGCGGTGACTGCATCGGTGTTCTGGAAGTGAGTCTCCAGTCGGCCGACGACACCGTACTGCGCCAAGTTCACAACGCCGCACACGCGTTGGCCTACATCATCGTCACCGACCGCCGCTTCACCGATCTGTACCACCTGGGCCGGCGCACCACGAAGCCGAGCCTGGCCGCGGAGATCCAGCACCAGTTGCTTCCCTCGGCCCCCTGCTGCGAGGCGGAACAGTTCACTCTGGCCGCCGGGCTGGTCCCGGCCGACGACATCGGTGGCGACACCTACGACTACACGCTCGACCGTGACACCCTGCACCTGTCGATCACTGATGCCATGGGCCACGACACGGACTCCGCCCTGTTGGCCACCTTGCTGGTCGGCGCACTGCGGCGGGCCCGCCGCAGCGGCTGCGACGCCCTCAAGCAGGCCCGGCACGCCCACGAGGCCCTGTTGCGCCACAGCCGTGGCCTGGCCACCGGACAGTTGCTCTGCGTCGACCTCGACACAGGCCTGTGCGAACTGGTCAACGCCGGCCATCCCCGGCCACTGCGGCTGCGCGGCGACGCCGTCGAAGAGCTGGAACTCGCCGTCAACCTGCCCTTCGGCGTGGCGGCACCCAGCTCCTATCACCTACAGGAACTGCAGCTGCGTCCGGGAGACCGCCTGGTTCTGCTCACCGACGGAATGCAGGAGCGCGGTGCCGCGGCCGTCGACCTGGCCGCGGTCGTTCACGACACCCGCGCGCTGCACCCGCGCGAAGCCGTCCGGAGCCTGACCGCCGCGGTGCTCGACGCCTGCCGCGGCAGCCTCAAGGACGACGCCACGGTCCTGATTCTCGACTGGCACGGCAATCGCGACAGACCCGATGAAACGCATCAAGCCCACTCCTGACTCCTGACTCCTGACTCCTGTTGAGGTGAGGGCGACTCGACGGGAGAGGGTTGTGCGGTCTTCACGCCACAGCGAGCCCACCTGCTTGCGGTCGGGGTCCGGCGCACCGGAGACCTCGCGCCGTATGCAGGGCACTCATGACGCCCTCTCACGCGCGGCGCCCTGATCCGTTCCGAGGCTGTTGGGCCGATCCCGGAACGGTTCACCGGTCGCCGGCCGGAGGCTGTCGGGCCAGGAACTCCACGAATGCCGCTGACTGGTTGGGATCCATGTATCCCTGGCGCACGTACATGGCCGTCTCCTTGAGCCACGCCGCCTCGTCGGCGGTCAGCTGCACCGCCACCACCATCCCGCCCCGGGTGAAACTCGCACGCCTGCCATCCGCGCGCACGTACCGGGTGTACGTTCCGTACTCCTGAGGGCGGGCCGATGACTCGGCTCCGAGCCGGCCGACGTCCACCGCCATGTCGTCCGCGTCGTCCTCTTCCTCTTCATGCGGTATCGGTGCGGGTACGGGGTAGTCGGCGCGCGCCCAGTGCTCCAGCTCGGCCACCGTCCCCGCCGGGAACAGCACGCTCACCGGCACGTCGGCATCAGTGAGCACGACGCGCTCGCCGGTGGACTCGACCAGCGACACCAGGCGCTCGTAGTCGATCGGGGCCGGAGCGAACCGACGCTCAACGACGATCTTCACGTCATCCATGGAGCCTGACGCTACCGGCCGACCACGGCGCTCGATGTGTCCAAGTACCGCCATCCGAACCGGTGTTCGTGACTGATCGGCGCAGGGGATTGCGGCCGACGGCACATTGGCCGGAGTCATCGCGCGACCGTGGTCAGGACCAGCCAGGCGGCCACCGGGTCCCCGGCGTCGTCCCCATGGGCGTCGGCGCCACGATCGGCTCGGGGCTCACCACCGCTCACCGGCAGCGCGCGCAACCCGCACGGATCGGCCTCTTGCTACAGCCGTGTAACAGCGGACGCACAGGTACAACTCTCATCCCGCCCCGCCGGTCGAACCCGGTGTGTCGCACACCTGCGTCGCGGCGGAACCGGTGCCGCTCGGCGCAACTCCGCTGGTCCCGAACGAACTTGGAGTTGACCGTGCCCAAGAAGTCCCTGTCGAAGCGTCTCGCCACCACCACCGTGCTCCTGCTCGCCGCAGGTGCCCTGTCCGTACCCGCCGCCGCCTCGGCGAAGCCCGCCGCCGCTGCTCCCGTCCGTGCCTACGTGCTGAAGGTGAGCACCAACCCGACCAGCACCGACTACAACAACCGCCACGTCGACGTCAGCGGCACCCTCACCAAGGCCGACGGCACCCCGGCGCCCAACATCCCCGTCACCATCCAGGAGGTCGTCCGCTTCACCACCTGGAATCCGTGGGGTGACCCGATCGACCCCACCGAGTACGAGCCGCGCGAGCTGGGCAAGCCGGTCACCGACGCCAAGGGGAAGTTCACCATCCCTGACGTCGCCATCGACCACGTGGGCGGCAGCAGCCTGCTCAACGTCCAGCGCAAGGTGGCCATCACGGCCTACTACGACGAGGACGGCAACCCCAACACTCCGCAGGACGGCTACTTCACGCAGACCGCCGTGACCACCAAGGCCAAGACCAGCTCACTCAGTTACACGGTCAACAAGAAGAAGGTGAAGAAGGGCACCATCCTCACCGTCCAGGGCAAGGTCACTGTCCCCAGGGGCGTCGAGATCGCGGGCAACGAGGTCTTCCTGCAGGCGGACTGGGAGAACCAGTACCGCGTAAAGACGACCACCGAGGACGACGGCTTCTTCGTGATGTCCTTGCGCGTGCGGGGTTACGACGACAGGTTCGTGCTGCGCACGGCTCCGACGGACCTCTACGTGGCGGGCACGACCAAGCGACTCCCGATCGTCAACCTCTCGCTCCCTCGCAAGTAGCCCTCCGGACGGCGGGACTTCGGCCCGAGCGGGCCGTAGCCCCCGGCAGAAGGGGTCCGTGGGCCCCGCCGACGGGTCACCTCGCACGAGCGGAGGTGACCCTGACCGTGACTGGTTCACCGGTGACGCGGCGCCTTCGGCATTCCGGGCGGGGCACTTGTTCCGTGTACCGGGGACTGCGGTGTTCGGCCTCGGGCTCTGCCATGGCGGAAGGCTCGGTCTGTCTAGGGTGGAGGCCATGTCGACCTCAACGCCCGGTGAATCCCCCCTTGTTGACCCCGCAGATCTGGTCGCGGACCTGTACGCGGTGTACGCGCGGCTTCGCGAGGCCGGGCCCGTCCACCGCATCGCCGGAACGGACGGGCTGCCGGCATGGCTGGTCACCCGCTACGACGACGTACGCCAGGCCCTCGCCGATCCACGGCTCTCCCTCGACAAGCGCAACGCGAAGCCGGGCGGGTATCACGGGCTCGCGCTGCCACCGGCGCTGGACGCGAACCTGCTGAACATGGATCCGCCGGATCACACCCGCATCCGGCGCCTGGTGTCCAAGGCGTTCACCCCGCGCAGGGTCGCCCTCCTGCGCGAACCCATCAGGAAAACCGCCGAGTCACTGCTCGACGCCATCGCACCGCACGGCCGCGCCGACCTGATCACCTCGTACGCCGCGCCGCTGCCGATCACCGTGATCTGCGACCTGCTGGGCGTGGCCCCGCACGACCGGCAGGACTTCCGGTCCTGGACCGACGCCCTGGTGGCCCCGGACCCGGCCCGGCCCGAAAAGACGAAGGAAGCCGTCCGGGCCATGCTCGGCTTCTTCACCGGGCTCCTCGCCGGCAAGCGAACCGCCCCCGCCGACGACCTGCTCTCCGCCCTGATCGCCGTACGCGACGACGAAGACCGGCTGACCGAGGACGAACTCATGTCCCTGGCCTTCCTCGTCCTCTTCGCCGGCTACGAGAACACCGTCCACCTCATCGGCAACGCCACCCTGGCGCTGCTCAGCCACCCCGATCAACTGGCCGCCCTCCGCACCGATCCCAGTCGACTGGGCGCCGCGGTCGAGGAGTTGGCCCGCTATGACGGCCCCGTACCCCTGGCCATCCGCCGCTTCCCCACCGAGGACGTCACCATCGGCGGGGTCACCATTCCGGTCGGCGAGACCGTTCTGCTGTCCCTGGCCGCCGCCCACCGCGACCCGCACCGTTTCACCGACCCCGACCGGCTCGACATCGGCCGCGACGCGACCGGTCACCTCGCCCTCGGCCACGGCATCCACTACTGCCTCGGCGCGCCCCTGGCCCGGATGGAATCCGAAATCGCCCTCGCCGCCCTCCTCGACCGTTTCCCCGACCTGGCCCTCGACGTTCCGCCGGACGAAGTGCGTCGGCGGCCCTCGATGCGAGCCCGCGGCCTGTTGAGTCTCCCGGTGCGCTTCTGACCGAGATACGCGGAGACGTCAGCCGGGCCAGGAGCCGCCGCGGCCCCGCATCCTTCGTTGTACGGCGCCGTGGGCCACCAGGCTGTGGGCGCAGTCGGCAACGGTCTCGCGTGCCGGGCGCGGCTGCCATCCCAGGATGCGGTGCGCCTTGGCGGCGAGGCCGGCGGCGAGAGGCGGCGCCGGGGCGAGAGGCAGGGCACGGCGAAGCGCGTGCGCCTGCCTGCCGATTCTGCCCCTGGAGTCGCGAGGACGCCGACCGCGGGACAGGGTGGTGACCGACGCACCGGGCGAGGCGGTCGACGAGCACGAAACCGGGTGCCGTCGAAGCGATGAGTCCGCCGGCCTCCGCAGGTCTACCTACCGACCGGGACAACCAACTCATCGGGAGTACGCCATGGGCCTCATCCACATCGAGCTGTTCGCAACCCTCGACCTCGTCGGGCAGGCGCCCGGCGGCCCCGAAGAGGACCCGGTGGGGTTCCCGTTCGGCGGCTGGCAGGCGCCCTTGCTGGACGAGGCCACCGGGGCGCAGGTCGCTGCCGCGTACGAGGGCACGGACGCTCTTCTGCTCGGGCGGCGGACGTACGACATCTTCGCCGCCTACTGGCCGCACCAGGAGGCCGGCGAGGACAACAAGATCGCCACGCTCTTCAACAGCGTCCCGAAATATGTGGCCTCTCGGGGCAGGCCCGACCTCTCGTGGGCCGGGTCCATACAGCTCGGTCCGGATCTGGCGGGCGCGGTGCGCGAGATCCGCGACCGGCACGAGCACGTGAAGGTCGTCGGGAGCCTGAACCTGGTGCAGACCCTCCTGCGCGAGAAGCTCTTCGACCGTCTCGACCTCTGGGTGCATCCGGTCGTGCTCGGCGTCGGGAAGAAGGTGTTCGACGGCGGCGCGGTGCCCTCGAACGTCACACTCCTCGAACCGCCGGCAGCCGGTCCGAAGGGCACCGTGTACCTGCGCTACGGGCTCGCCGACGGCACGCCCGGGACGGGGGACATGAGCGCACCCGATCGCGGTGTCGGGCGCGAAGACTGAAGCCGCCCCGCGCAGTCCGCGCCCCACACCGCCCGGCCGAGCAGGTACGGCAACCGGTGCGGGGGAGCGGTGGCCGACGTGCTCGGCGATCGTCCGGCAGTTCTTCCCCGCCGACAGGTCCCGCGCGCCGGCCGCGACGTCCCGCCGCGCGAACCTCCTCGACCTGCTCGAACTCCGTCTCGAACGCGGCCCGCCACCGCAGTGCGTCTACGGCTGTCTGTCGCGGCCACCGCCACGGTCTTCTTGTTCGGCGCGAGCGACGAAGTGATCCGACGCGAGGACCTGGCCGTGCGGCGCTTCGACCGGGTGTTCACCTCGGTTTTCCGGAACCCCTGAGGTGGGCCTGGGCAGGCCGGCACTCTTCGCCATGGCACACCCCCGCCTACCGTGTTCTTCGCCGCCGCCGATCCCTACCCCAGCGGGGTGAGGCGCGGGCGGTCGGCGGTACGCATACTCGGTTCCATGAACAAGCAGGGGCACCTCGCCGACTTCCTCCAGGCACGCCGTAGCCAACTGCGGCCCGAAGACGTCGGGTTGGAGACTTACGGCGAACGGCGCCGGGTACCCGGGCTGCGGCGGGAGGAGCTCGCGATGCTCGCCGGCATCAGCGCGCCCTACTACACCCGCCTGGAGCAGGGCCAGTCACGCAACGCCTCGCGCGAGGTGCTCGACGCCGTGGCGAGCGCCCTGCGACTGGACGAGTCCGAGCGTGCCCATCTGCACACTCTGGCCCTTACGCCAAGAAGGTCCAGGGCTGGCGGCCGGCCGCCTGTCGAACGCGTCACCCCGGCAACGAGCGCCTTGCTGGCGGCCGTTGAAGGCACACCCGCTGTCGTCGTCGGCAGTCGCGGCGATGTTCTGGCCTGGAACCGGCCGGGGCACGGACTGTTCGCGGGTCATCTCGATCCGGACGGTCCCGACGACCCCGGCCGACGGCCGAACATGGCCAGGCTGGTGTTCCTCGACGCGCACACCCGTGACCTGTACACCGACTGGCCCGCCAAGGCCCGGGCCGTGGTGGGCAATCTGCGCCTGACGGCCGGGCGCTTCCCGGACGATCCACTGCTGGCCGGACTGATCGGTGAACTGACCATGCGCAGCCGGTAGTTCGCCGCGATGTGGGCCGATCACCGGATCCTGGCCTGCGATGTCGCCGACTACGAAATGCGCCACCCGCTGGTCGGGACACTGGCTGTCACCCAGCAGACGCTGCAGAGCCCACACGGATCGGGACCGTCCCTGGTGGTGGTTACCGCCGCACCTGGCTCCCCGTCCGCGTCAGCCCTGACCCTGCTCGCCCACACCACCGCACCGCAGGAACCGATCCAGCCGCGCCCCGGCGCCGTAACCCGCACCTCATGACCTGAGCCCTTCTCACCTGACGCTCCGGCTCCCGCCGGTCGGCAGCACGATCACGGCCATCCCCGAAGCGCCTCTCGCCCACGGCACCGCACCGCGGCTGCCGCATGCCCGAAATCAGCGAAGGAACCATGTCCAAGCGAAGCATTGAACTGATCATGTCGGCAGTTGTGGTGGCCGCGGCCACCCTCACAGCGGCTGTGCCCGCCAACGCGACCTCCACCGGAGGACCACTGACGGATGTACGGGTCGCCACCCACTTCGACCTGTCCGCCGGCCAGATGCCGGAGAACATCACCCTGCTGCCCGACGGCACGGCCGCCGTCACCTTCGCCGCCGGCCGACAAGTGGCTCAGGTCACCCCCCGAGGCACCACCCGCGTCCTGGCGACGCTGCCCGCACCCGCCGACGGCGGCATAAACACACCGGTCCTCGGCTTCCCCCTGGCCACCGGCATCGTCCACACCTCGGACGGCACCGTGTACGTGCTGTACGCGACCGGCACGGCCGACCTGACGGGGTTGTGGAGGCTGCGTTCCGGACAGGCGCCGCAGCGCATCGCCGCACTGCCCGCTGCCGGCCTGCCCAACGGGCTCGCACTGGACGAGCGCGGCGAACAGCTCTACATCACCGACTCGGTGCTCGGTACCGTATGGAACGTCCCCGTCACCGGCGGCACACCCCGCGCATGGTCCACCGCCCCCGAACTCGCCTCGACCGGCTTCCTCGGAGCCAACGGCGCGAAAGTGCACGGCGGCGCGCTGTGGGTGACCAACCTGGACCGGGGCACCGTCCTGCGCATTCCGATCCGTGCGGGAAACCGCGCGGGAGCACCGCGGATCAAGGCATCGGGCATGGCCGGTATCGACGACTTCGCCTTCACCGGCAGGGGAGAGAGATCCTCGCCACCCTGAATGCCCCCAACACAGTCGTACGCATCCGGCCCGACGGCACGGCCACGACCGTTCTGGACGCCGGCGACGGACTTCAGAACCCGACCTCCGTCGCGCTGCGCGGTCACGACGTGTACGTACTCAGCGCCGCCTACACCACGGCCACCGACCCCAATCTCCTGCGCGCACGCCTGCGTGGCCACCGGTAGGACCCGGCCGATGCGGATCCGGTCCGTCCGGCGCCGGTACCGCGACAGTACGGACGACGGCACCACCGTGTGACGAGCCGGTGGTGCCGCCTTGTCCTTCCCGGACGGGAGTCCAGTCGTAGCTGTGGTTGATGGAGTCCGAGGTGAACGACTTCAGTACGTTGCCGCTCTGGGCGTCGTCGTAGTAGCCAGAGCCGTCCCAGCTGGAGAGAGGCAGTACCTGTTGCAGGAGTGGAAGAAGACCACACCGTCACCGTGACGGCATCAGCCCGGCGAGCAGCACGTCGGCCGGGCCCCGCCCCGGCCGGACGAGCCGTCGCCACTCCCCGTACGCGAGGGCGCTCGCGTCGACGGGGACGCGTACGAGGGCTTCGGCGGTGAAGTGCACCTGCGGCGTGCGGAGTCTCCGATGGTGATCGGTCATCGGGTGGGCGGGCCGTGCCCCACGACGATGACGGAGCCCCACGGGTCCGGGCGAGACGGCATCCGGTCACCCGGACCCCACGGTTTTCACCGGCCCTGGGGCGGTTCGGAGAGTGTCCGGCAGGCGCGGGATCCCTCGGTGAGGCCCACCGGGCGCTGGACGCTGCCGTGCTGCGGGGCTCGCATCGGGACGGAGGTCCCGGACGGCCTCGAGTGAAGCGGTCAGGCGTTCAGGGCATGCTCGACGGTGGGGTGGCACGGGATGAAGGCATCGACGCCGACCAGCGTCAGCACACGCAGGACGGATTCCTGGGCGCCGGCGATGCGCAGCCATCCCTGCACATCGCTCACCTGCTGGTAGGCCGCGACGAAGACGTTGATGCCGCTGGAGTCCATGAAGGTCACACCGCTGACGTCCACCACGATCCGCTGCGGCGCCAAGGAGCCGTCCGCGAACAGCAGAGCCTCGCCGAGGATGTCCTTGACGTCGTGGTCGATCTCGCCCCGCACGGTTACGACACGGACGCCGTCGACCACTTCGCACTCTACGGAGAGCCGGTCGGGCTGGTGGGCCTTCTGGTTGTCAGCCACCGTCTCCTCAACTGCACTAAGGCTTGCCCGGGCAGGGCGTACGTGGATGATTCTGCCCCAGAGCCGTGGTGAGATGCACACTGGTTGGCGGTGCCGGACGAAACTCCCCGTGGCATGCATGAAGCTGTCGCGGGTAGTTGCGTGAGTGAAGGGGGGAGTGAGGGCGACACGTGGGATCCCATGCCGACGTTGACGGTTGTACCGGGCCGAGGAACGAGCACCTGATGCGTGCCGGTTACGCCCTGGACGGAGAGAGCGGTTGCATCTCCGATGCCCGCCACCATGCCATGGCCTTCCTCGACCAGGCCCGCACCGATCATGACCTGCCGGTGTCCGGGCGCGCGAGGGACCTCACCCAGCTGGTGGTCAGCGAGCTGGTCACCAACGCCCTCAAGTACGCCCCCGGCCCCGTCCTGATGGAACTGCGCATCAACGCCCATGCCGTGGACGTCGTCGTGTGGGACAGCGAGCCCACCGCGCCCGCGGCCCGGGACGCCGATCCCGGCAGGATCGGCCAGCACGGACTGGAGATCGTCAAGGCCGTCACCGAGGACCTCTTCACCGAGCGGGAACCGGTCGGCAAACGCATCACGGCGCGCATCGCCCTGTCCGACCCGCCCAGCAGCGACACCGCCCGCCGCTGAGCCGGACAGCCCTGCGGCACAGCACTCCGGTCGACGCGGACAGCCGCCTGGCACCGCCGCACACAGTTCGCCGGCACGACGCTGGTGGTCCTGAACTGCTACGAGTGCGGGTTCCCACCGCTGTACCAGTACCCCGCCGAACAAGGCGCGAAGGTCGTACTCGGACCGACGGCCGCAGACTTCCACTTCCCGCTCGCCGACGGCCGCATGACCCAGGTCCCCTACCAGGACGCCACCCGGCACATCATCCCCGCCATGGCCGGCATCTGGCGCCTGTTCATCGACTGTGCCAACCGCCTCGGCTGGGAACAGGTCCCGGCAGGCGCCTGACAGTACCGAGGCAACTCGGGGCATCTCGGGACCCGAAGTGAACCTCTCATCGCCGCGACCCCTGAGGACCGCCAGGAGGACTGCCTGCTGATTGCAGACTGCATCCCCGCCTCCGTGCCGCCCTTCAGCCCTGAAGGCAACCACCTCACCGACAACCGACTCGCCCTGAACACGCAACTGCGCCGGGCAGTGTGACGGAACGCCTGCTCCGCACGGCCGGACACGGGCGTACGGGAAGAGCACCACAGCCCCCGCAGAATCGCCTTGCACCGGTCGTAAGGCTGAGGAACAGGCTCAGTACTGCTGCTCGTACCGGAGGCCGGCATACCGTCCGGCGGCGATGTCCTCCCGGGTGCCAACGATCAAGTTCATGGTGAATACGTTGTAGTCGATCGCCTGTCCGGCCATTTGCGCCAAGAGCACGAGGTCGCCCTCGTCCGGTGGCATGTCCCACGGGTCGGAGAATCCGCCGATCTGCACGCAGACGCCGGGGCGATGGCCGCCGGAGGCCATGTCGAGGACGGCTTCCTCGAAACTGTCCAGTGCGTCTTCGTCTCCGTCGCCGTCCAGGAACGCGCGGGTCTGTGGGCCTTCCTGCCTGTCGCTGTCGAAGGTCAGCCCGGCCACGGGATACGGGTCTTGGGCTGCGATTGGGTGGAGGACTGGACTCCCCTGCTGGAGGTGCCCCGGCTGCGGGAGCTGCAACTGACGCAGGACTACGGACACGAGCGGCCGTTCACGCCCGTACTCCAGCGGCTGCTGGCGGACGGAATGACCCGGGTCCCCTGGCACGTCAGCTGGTGACACCCGGGGCACTGCGCCTGTTCGTCCGCTGCCGCATGTGCCTCGGGGTGATACATGCGGTGTGCGGATCCCTACGACTATCCAGGTCAACAGCTCGCTTCAGGAGAGGCGCACCCAACGGCGATGATCGTCCAGCGGTGCCCCGCTCCGTCATCGGTCGTCGTCGGCTGTCCTAGGTGTGCGATGCGGAACGGGTGTACAGGTGTGCTTGCCGTATCCCTGCCTTGCGTAGTTCTTCTGCCACGATGCGCAGCGCGGTGCGGGCCATGTGCGGATACATTCCGCCCTTGCAGTCCATGAACACGCGGGGGACAGTGTCGTCTACGGCGACGTAGTTGGGGCTGTAGAGGTCGGTGTCGGCCATGAGATCGAGGGCCTCCTCCTGCGGGAGTTCGCGGCCGTCCTCGAGTACGCACCCCAGGCGGTGTTCCGCAGCGCTGAGTGCCGCGACGGCGCGGGCCGGGTCGGTCGACTCGACGGCTATCTCCCAGTGCTGCTGAAACATGTCGCCGCCTTCGCCACCCCCATGGATGGGCAGTACGCCCGGGTCTACCGTGATGCCGTCCGGCTCGCTCTCCGAGACCACGGCCCGACTCATCCAGAACGCACTCTCGTCGGTTTCCAGGCATGCCTCGGCCACGCGCCACAGCATTTGAGGGCCGGAACCGCGAACCGCCTCCTCGAACAAACTGCGTGCGTGATCCCAGTCCCACGATTTCAGGGCCTGGCACCCGCGTGTGAACGCGATCTCGGCAGGTTGATCGGCAGCCGACGGGAAGGAGTCAGTAGTATCCACAAGCCCCATACCTCCACCTGGTTCTGACATATGGTCACTGAACTGCCGAATCAACCGGCAGCGCCGACGCAGGAGAGCTCACCTCTCGCAGGGAAGTTGGCCTGCGACAGATGATCCGTGAGGGGATCCAGGAGCAGCACGCTCAGAAGGACCGGTAGGTCCGGTCGGGATCGGCGGACGCCGCCTCCGCGAACTCCGCGAAGTCCATGTTGGCGATCGACAGATTTGCGTGCACGTCGTGGACACCGGCCGGGACGGTCCGGAATTCGCGAGGTGGCGGAGAGTCGATGATCACTCCGTAGTACAGCGGGTCGAGGTCCTCATGCTCGGCGATGTCGAGGGCCAACAGCGCACGATGGGGAGAGTGCATCGTCACCCGGTCGGCGACGAAGACCACGCTCAGGTTTTCGTCCCGCCTCACCTGGTTGAGAACCTCATCGGGCCTGAGGCCGGCCCAGGCAGGATCGTCGACGAGGTGAACGTAGGCTTCGAACTCACCGTCGTCTCCCCATGCCTGTGCCAGTTCCGCCGCCACCGCCTGCCATGCGGCTTCGTCGGCGTAGTCGGTCCTGACGACCAGAGCGTCGAACTCATCACGTCCGACAATTTCAGGCATCTCTTTCATGCTTCCCCTCCCACGGTGCCCGGCATCGGTTCGACTGTCTCATGAGCCACTGACAGCGCCTTCGCATGCTGTATCGCCCCTTCAAGCGTGGCGCCGAGCGCGGCGTTCTGCAACGCCGTGATGCGTTCGATGACGAGCCCCAGCAGCACGGCCGCCGCGACCATGAGGGTCTCCGCCACGATGAGCAGAGCCATCGACCCCGGGGCCGCCACTTCCGCCACCACGAGCACGAGCGAGTGCGTGATCCAGGCGCCCCACCAGGCGTTCACCAGTGTCGTGCCTCCCTTCTGCCCCCACGACGCGGAGCTCGCGCGCCCGATGTCGAGGACGAACCGGCGAGGGACGAAGAAGTTGACCACCGGTATGAACCATGCGCCGATCGTCCAACCCCGACTCGGGATCGAGGCCTGGGGGGACAGCTCCTGGGCGTTGTGCCGGGACCGGACGAGCCACACGAGGAACAGCACGATGGTGAGCGTCATCAGGTAGAGGAAGACCATGGAGACGAAACCCGACCTGTGCAGGGACGCATCCGATTTGTGCAGGTACTGATCCCGGACTGCGACCGCGCGGAACGCGTCCACCACGGCTGCCGCCGCTATGGCCGCCTGCGCGGAGCGGGCAAGGATCCAGGGAGTTCTGCGGGCGGTACTCGTCATCGTCCTCGGCCTGTCTCGGAGGCGTACGCAGCCGCAGCGGACGCCGGGGCGGAGTGATCATAGGGTCTGCTCGCCGCACGCGTGTACGACTTTCAGGTCCTCAGGCGCGCGATGAGTGTTCCCGACGGCGGATGACCGGCAGCCAGAACCGCGTTCCTGGGCGACAGCTACCGGGCGCCGGATGCAGGCGGGTGGAGTAGTGGGGGAAGCCGAGTCCGGCCGTGGGTCGATGAGTCGATCGACCGGGACGAACGTTCCGGGACCGTAGCGGCTGAGGAACCGACCGGCCGTGATACTCGCGCCACGTCAGCTCGCCGTGAGGGCCGACCGGCAGCCCTGAGGAACTGGCTACTTGCTACTGGGAGTCGCAGCCGCACGTCGTTCTGCAGCGGTTCTCGCGCGGTCCCTGTGGGGACATTCGGGAACGGGCCCTCGATGCTCCGACAAGGTGCCGAGGGCGTCCTCCGGGCAGCGCGGAGCAGTTGAGCCCAACTGTTCCGAGTGCCCCGTGTCCGGCCATGTATTCCACCCGGGTGCGGGTCCTTTCGGGGCGGCCGAGATCTTCCCGCAAGGCTTTGGCTGTCCGACGGCAACTGCGTTAACCTTCACCGGATTTTCTCATCCGGCCGATCAGTGAACTGCGGAAACGCGGTCGGTGAGCGGGCCTTTCACGGGCCCGGCGCGGGTTCCGAGTCCTCGGGGTGAGGGCTCTTGGGAGCGGAACGAGGGTGCGCATGAGCAGCAAGACGATCGAGGCCGTCGACCGGGCCCCGGGCGAGCAGGAGCTACGGCAGCTCCTGGCCGGACTGACCGCAGTACGGGACGGTGACTTCGGCACCCGGCTGCCGTCCGACGGCGAGGGCCTGCTCGGCGACATCGCGACGGTTTTCAACGGCATGGTCGACCAACTGTCCGTGTTCACCTCCGAAGTGACGCGGGTGGCGCGCGAGGTGGGCACCGAGGGCACGCTCGGCGGCCAGGCCGAGGTGCCGGGCGTCTCGGGCACCTGGGCCGACCTGACCGACTCGGTCAACGCCATGGCGGGCAATCTGACCACGCAGGTGCGCGACATCGCGCAGGTGGCGACCGCGGTCGCCAAGGGTGATCTGTCGCAGAAGATCGACGTACCCGCGCGTGGTGAGATCCTGCAGCTGAAGGAGACCGTCAACACGATGGTCGACCAGCTCTCCGCGTTCGCCGACGAGGTCACCCGCGTCGCCCGCGAGGTCGGCAGCGAAGGACGGCTCGGCGGGCAGGCCCAGGTGCCCGGCGTCGGCGGCGTCTGGCGTGACCTGACCGACTCGGTCAACTTCATGGCGGGCAACCTCACCTCCCAGGTCCGCAATGTCGCACAGGTGACCACGGCGGTGGCTCAGGGTGATCTCTCCCAGAAGATCACGGTGGATGCGCGTGGTGAGATCCTGGAGCTGAAGAACACCATCAATACGATGGTGGATCAGTTGTCCGGTTTCGCGGACGAGGTCACCCGCGTCGCCCGGGAGGTCGGCACCGAGGGACGGCTGGGCGGACAGGCGGACGTCAAGGGCGTGAAGGGCACCTGGCGCGACCTCACGGACTCCGTGAACTTCATGGGAGGCAACCTCACCGCGCAGGTCCGCAATGTCGCGCAGGTGGCCACGGCGGTGGCTCAGGGTGATCTCTCCCAGAAGATCACGGTGGATGCGCGTGGTGAGATCCTGGAGCTGAAGAACACCATCAATACGATGGTGGATCAGTTGTCCGGTTTCGCGGACGAGGTCACCCGCGTCGCGCGCGAGGTCGGCACCGAGGGCAATCTGGGCGGACAGGCGATCGTGCGGGGTGCGTCGGGGACCTGGAAGGACCTGACGGACAACGTCAACGTGATGGCGTCGAACCTGACCGGCCAGGTCCGCTCGATCGCCCAGGTCGCCACGGCCGTCGCGCGCGGCGACCTGTCCCAGAAGATCACGGTCGAGGCCAAGGGCGAGGTCGCGGCCCTGGCGGACGTCATCAACACCATGGTCGACACGCTCTCCGCGTTCGCCGACGAGGTCACCCGCGTCGCCCGCGAGGTCGGCACCGAGGGACGCCTCGGGGGCCAGGCCCACGTGCCGAACGTCGCGGGCACGTGGAAGGACCTGACCGACAACGTCAACTCGATGGCCAACAACCTCACCGGCCAGGTCCGCAACATCGCCCTGGTGACGACGGCGGTGGCCAACGGCGACCTGTCGAAGAAGATCGACGTCGACGCCCGTGGCGAGATCCTGGAGCTGAAGACCACCATCAACACGATGGTCGACCAGCTGTCGTCGTTCGCCGCCGAGGTCACCCGCGTCGCCCGCGAGGTCGGCAGCGAGGGCCGGCTCGGCGGACAGGCGGAGGTCGAGGGCGTCGAGGGTACCTGGAAGCGGCTGACGGAGAACGTGAACGGACTCGCCGGGAACCTCACCCGCCAGGTCCGCGCGATCGCCGAGGTGACCAGCGCCGTCGCCGAGGGGGACCTGACCCGCTCGATCACGGTGGAGGCGTCGGGCGAGGTCGCCGACCTCAAGGACAACATCAACTCCATGGTGGAGTCCCTGCGGGAGACCACGCGGGCCAACCAGGAGCAGGACTGGCTCAAGACCAACCTCGCCCGGATCTCCGGCCTGATGCAGGGCCACCGCGACCTGCCCGTCGTCGCCGAACTCATCATGGACGAGCTCGCGCCGCTGGCCTCCGCGCAGTACGGCGCCTTCTACCTCGCCGAGGACACCCCCAGTGGCCACGAACTGCGGCTGGTGGGCTCGTACGGCTATCCCGACGACACCGACCGGCCCCGCCGCATCCCTGTCGGGCGCTCGCTGGTCGGGCAGGCCGCGCGCAACCGCCGCCCCATCAGCGTGGAGGAGCTGCCGCCGGGCTACGTGACCATCTCCTCGGGTCTCGGGCAGGCCGTGCCCAGCGCTCTGGTGGTGCTGCCCATCGTGGTCGAGGACCAGGTCCTCGGTGTCATCGAGCTGGGCTCCGTCACCGCCTTCACCCAGATCCACCAGGACTTCCTCGCCCAGTTGATGCCGAGCATCGGCGTCAACCTCAACACCATCGTGGCAAACGCGCGTACCGACGAACTGCTGGGGGAGTCCCAGCGCCTGACCGCCGAACTCCAGGCGCGGTCGGAGGAGTTGCAGGTGCAGCAGGACGAACTCCAGCGCTCCAACGCCGAACTGGAGGAGAAGGCCTCCCTGCTGGCCTCGCAGAACAGCGACATCGAGGCCAAGAACCTGGAGATCGAGCAGGCGCGACAGGAGCTGGAGACGCGCGCGCAGCAGCTGGCCCTGGCGTCGAAGTACAAGTCGGAGTTCCTGGCGAACATGAGCCACGAACTGCGCACTCCGCTCAACAGCCTGCTGATCCTGGCCCAGTTGCTGGCACAGAACCCCTCGCGCAACCTCACGCCCAAGCAGGTCGAGTACGCGGGCATCATCCACTCGGCGGGCTCGGACCTGCTGCAGCTGATCAACGACATCCTCGACCTGTCCAAGGTCGAGGCGGGCAAGATGGACGTCACTCCCGAGCGGGTCCCGCTGCGTAAGCTGCTGGAGTACGTCGAGGCGACGTTCCGTCCGATGACGACGCAGAAGAGTCTGGACTTCACGGTGGCCACCGCCCCGGGCACGCCCGCCGACCTGCTCACCGACGACTCCCGGCTGCGCCAGATCCTGCGCAACCTCCTGTCGAACGCGGTGAAGTTCACCGAACAGGGCGGCGTCGCGCTGCGTATCGAACCCGCGGCGGACCGGGAGGTGCCCACGGGCGTTCTCCGTGGCGGTCCCGTCGTGGCCTTCAGGGTGAAGGACTCCGGTATCGGCATCCCCCAGCAGCAGCTGGAGACGATCTTCGGGGCCTTCCAGCAGGCGGACGGCACCACCAGCCGCAAGTACGGCGGCACCGGTCTCGGCCTGTCGATCACCCGGGAGATCGCCCATCTGCTGGGCGGCGCCGTCACGGTGGACAGCACGCCCGGTCAGGGCAGCACCTTCACCCTCTATCTCCCCGTGGCGCGCGCCGACTTCGAGGAGGTGCTCGACGGCGGCGGCTCGCTGGCGGAGCACCCTCGGGCCACGGGCAGGGAGCTCCCGCCGACCTCCCGGCCGGACGCTTCCCCCGCGGCACCCGAACTGCGCCGACGCCGCCTGCTCGTCGTCGAGGACCGCCCGCGCGGACTGCTGACCCTTGTCGCCGAACGCGCGGTCGCGGACCTCGCGCCCGACGACCGGCTCGGCGCGATCGACATCATCACGGCGATCGGGGCGCAGGAGGCGGCGAGCACGCTGGCCGCCGAGCCCTGCCACTGCGTCGTCCTGGAACTCGGCATGCCCGACGGTGAGGGCGCGCGTCTGCTGGAGGCCATGGAGGGTGACTCGGCGCTGGCCAGCGTGCCCGTACTGGTGCACACCGGTCACCGCGTGGATCTGGCGCAGGAGCAGACGCTGCGCTCCCGTGCGGACGGCCGCCCACTGGACTTCCTCTCCAGCCTCGATGAACTGCGCGAACGGATCACCCTGCACCTGTCCGCCGAGGAGCCGGGGGACGTGCTGTCACTGGTCCGTGCCGACGAGTCCCAGCGTCCGGCCGCGCAGGTCGTCGACGACACCTTCCTCGGGCGTACGGTGCTCGTGGTCGACGACGACGCGCGCAACCTCTTCGCGCTGAGCGGGATGCTGGAGCTCCACGGCTTCCACGTCCTGCACGCCGACAACGGCCGCAAGGGCATCGAGATGCTGCTCGCCCATCCGGACATCTCGGTGGTCCTGATGGACGTGATGATGCCGGAGATGGACGGCTACAGCGCCACCGCGGAGATCCGGTCGATGCCCCAGTACGCCGATCTGCCCATCATCGCCGTCACCGCGAAGGCCATGCCCGGCGACCAGGAGAAGAGCCTCGCGTCGGGCGCGAACGACTACGTCACCAAGCCGGTCGACACCAACGACCTCATCGGCCGCGTCCGACGCTGGCTCTCCGTATGACGGGCAGTCACGCCGCCGTGCGTACCAGCCGACCGCCTGGTGTCCCCGGACGCCCGAGCCGAGGAACAGGCCAACCGTGAGCAACATCCATCCGCCGGCCGAGCCACAGGACGCCGGGGCCCCGACGGGTGAGTCGCCCGCCGAGGATCCGACGGCGGACATCGGCCTGCTGTCCGACATCCCACCGGACCAGGATTCCGAGGAAGACGGGCAGGGGCAGCCTTCCCCCGTCGGCAGACTCGCGGCGACCGTGGAGCGACTGCGCCGTGAGGTGCAGATGGCCCAGGTGCAAGCGGACGGACGTGCCCTGATCGAGCTGGCCAAGGGGATCCTCGTCGAGCGGCTCGGGTGCGGGCCGTCACAGGCGGCACGCCAGCTCGCCGAGCTGACCGAGCAGGCGGGCGCGACACCCCTCGAATTCGCCGTCGAGGTCATCAACCAGGCCGCGCGCGACCGGCTCTCCGACGTGACGGCCGCCTTCCTCGCGTCCACGGCGGACCAGAGCGACACCACCGACCCGCCGGAGAAGGGCTCGTTCGCCGTAAGGCTGCGGACCGCCGAGAGCGGTGCGCTGGCCGCCACCGACACCCAGGCCGTGGCCGACTCCCTGCTGGAACACGCTCTGACGCCGATCGGCGCGGAAGCCGTGGCCATCTGGGTGCTGGGCGCCGACGGCTCCCTCACCCTGGCGGGCAGCGCCGGATTCCCGGCCACCGAGGCAGCACGTTGGCGGTACGTGCCGCCGGGCGTGGCGACCGTGGCCCGTCGCGGGCTCGGCGAGCGAGCGGGCCAGTGGATCGGCTGCCTGTCGGAGACCGGCCTGCCCTCCATCGGCGGACACCACCACCCCGACGGCGGCCGGGTCGCCGTACCCGCGGGCACCGGCGGCCGGATCCACGGAGTGCTGGAAATCGTCTGGCCCACGCCGCTGGGAGCCCAGCCGCCGCAGATCGTCCGTCAGGTCGAGGCCCTGGCCGAGCTGTGCGCGCACACGCTGGAGACCTACGCCCCGCACCACCCCGACGGCAACCCGGGGCCTGGGATCCTGCCGGACGTCGCCGAACTGATGGACCTGGCCGACGGCCTCCACGACCCCGCGCTGGTGCTCGTTCCGCACCTGGACGACACCGGGGAGCTGGTCGACTTCCGCATCCACCACGTCAACACCCGCTTCGTCGACCCGGCCGGGCGACCGCGAGGCGCCGTCAACGGAGGCCTGCTCCTGGAGACGTATCCGATGGCCGCCGGCGAGAGCGAGCTGTTCGAGCAGATCGAACGTGTCTATGCCACGGGTGAGCCGTTCCGTGCCCGCCGCATGCGGCTCACGGCCCTGGTGGACGACGTCCCGCTGGCCGCGGTCGCTGACGTCAGCGTCAGCCGGAACGGCGGCAGCGTCCTCCTCGTCTGGCGCATGGAGGACGAGACCGCACGGCTGGCGAATCTCCTGCAGCACGCCCAGCGCCTCGGCCGCATCGGCGGTTTCGAGGAGAACCTCCTCACCGGCGAGATCACCTGGAACGGCCAGCTCTTCAGCCTCTACGGCAAGCCCTCCTCCAGCGGCCCGGTCCCGCTGGAGGATCTGGCCGCCCACGCCCACCCCGACGACGCCGTCGCCATCGGCAGGTTCCTGCGCACCCTGCTGCACCACCGTCGTCCCGCGTCCGCGGCCTTCCGGCTCCAGCGGCCCGACGGCGTGACCCGGCACATCCGCGTGGTGGCCGAGCCGGTCCTCGACTCCGACGGCCGGCTGTTCGTCGTCCGGGGCGCCTACCAGGACATCTCCGCCCACCACTGGACGGAGGTCGCTCTCGCCGCCACCCGCGACCAACTCGCCCATTCCGAGCAGCAGGCGAGCGAACGCGACCGGCTCACCCTCCAGCTCCAGCACGCGATCATGCCTCCGTCGCAGGCACCGCTGGAGGCCCCCGGACTGCGCGTCGCTGTCCGCTACCGGCCCGCGGAGACCCAGCACCTGGTCGGCGGCGACTGGTACGACGCCGTGGTGCTGCCGTCCGGGCTGGTCCTGCTGTGCGTGGGAGACGTCGCCGGACACGGCATGGAGGCGGCCACCAGCATGGTCGTCCTGCGCAACGCGCTGCGCGGTCTCGCCGTGACGGGCGCCGGACCGGGCCAGTTGCTGTCCTGGCTCAACATGGTCGCCCACCATCTGACCGGAGTCGTCACCGCCACGGCGGTCTGCGGCCTGTACGACCCCGACCGTCACACCCTGCGCTGGGCCAGAGCGGGCCACCTGCCGCCCGTCCTGGTGCGCGGGAGTGAAGCGACGGCACTGCCCTTGATCGCGGGCCTGCTGCTCGGTGCCCTGCCCGAGGTGGCGTACGAGGAACACGAGGTCCAACTGGCTGTCGACGACACCTTGTTGATGTACACGGACGGCCTGATCGAACGCCGTGACCGGTCCGTGGAGGAATCGCTGGCCCAACTGCTGCTGGCGGCGCGCACGGTACCGCCCACGCTCGACCAGCAGTTGGACCGCCTGCTCACCTACAGCAAGTCGGACACGGACGACGACACCTGCATCGTGGGCGTCCGGGTGACCTAGGCACAAGGCCGTGCCGCCGCTGGTGGTCTTCGGGAGTCGTCCTCGGTCTGCCGGCCGACGCGATCCCGCACCAGCATCGCGATGGTCCCTTTCGGCCGGGCTGCTCAGGCAGTGCGCATGGTCCGCGCCGGACGGTGTGCGGCGCGACCTCACCGTAAGGCGAGGAACGGGTCGCCCGGACGTCTGCGATCGCGGCCGGCGGGCACACGATGGGTACGAGTTGGTTTGGGACGACACGAAGGGGAAGTCGTGGCGATCAAGGCGATGGGCTGGGCGCACCCGTTTCCCGTGTCAGGAGGCGTGCGCGCCGGCCGGCGGTGGACGCGAGAGCAGTTGGAGTCGCTTCCTTGGACCGCTGCCGAGCCCGAGACAGTGGACGCTGTCGTCCTGACAGTGTCAGAGCTGCTCACCAACGCACATGTCCACGCGAACAGTGACGCGCATCTGATCCTTACCTGGGACGGCGACTGCCTTCATGTGAGCGTCCATGACGAGGACCCGACACTGCCACGCCAGCGTGACCCGCAGGCGGGCGAGACCTCCGGTCGTGGTGTGGGGATCGTGCGGATGCTCGCTGACGGGTTGCAGGTGAAGTGCCAGCGGCACGGCAAGACAGTGTCGGCGTGCTTCCGCCCGGCCGGTGCTGCCCGGCCGGGCGACAGCTGAGCGGTCACCGCGGACGGGTGGTCCACGTCTGCGCCGCGCCGGATGACGTCGTCGAGGGCCCGGGGCTTCGCGCCCACGGCGTGCTCGTCGACAAGGTGGCCGCGCGCCCGGCCAGGGCCGCCAGGGAACTGCGGCGCCTGCAGATCCGGGAGGCCGAGGACCGCCTGCTGCCGAGCAGGTCCATGACCACAGTCCTGGACCTGCTCGGCTGAACCGGCCTTGGCCCGCGGCTGCCTGTCAGGAGCTCAGGGTGCGGGCGCGGAGCATACGGCTGACCGCGTCCGAGCGTTCCAGCAGTGTGGTGCGGACCACCGGGGCCGCCTCCTGGGACGCCTTCTGGGCCGTTTCGATGTACGAGTGGTCGATGGCGTGTGGCGGGAAGAGATGGCTGGTGTTCACCATCGCCTGGATCATTCCACCCCGGTGCAGTTGGGCGATCGACCCCAGGTATTCCTGTGCGTAGGGTGCCAACAAGGCGTCCTGGCCGGGCCGCCAGAAGGCCGCGGCCACCTTGCCGACCGAGCTGACGGGGACGGCGCGGTCCACGGCCAGCCGCTGCCAGACCTCCGCTTTCGCCTCGGGGTCGGGCAGGGCGGCTCGTACGGTGAGGACCCGGACCCAGGCGTCCGGGTCCGGGTCGCTTTCGAGCAGGCCGGCGGCCTCGGACGCGACGTCCACGCCCAGCTCCGCCTCACGGATCAGCACACGCCAGCGCAAGTCCACGTCGTCGCCCGCCTGTTCGCGGAGCCAGGCCAGGTCGTCAGGGTCCGTGGAGGTGCGGGCCAGACCGCGCAGCGCGACCTGACGCCGGCCGGGGTCCGCGGCGAGACGCCGACAGGCCGCCGCCAACTCGGCCGTCAGACCGGCGCGTTCGGCGGGCGGCGCCCACAGTTCGGCGATGTTCCCGGCGAGGTTCAGATACGGCTCGATGACGGCGTCGGACGTCTCGGTCGCCAGCACCGCGATCATGCACCGCCCGGCTTCGACAGCCGTTGCCTCGCCGGTCGTCAGCATGTCCCACACGGTGGCCGCGGCCACGCCCCGCGAGATGGCCGTGGGCAGCTCCGCGGCCGCACGCAGCAGCGCTTCCCTGGTCGTGGGGTCCGGTCGGGTCGTGGCGAAGGTCAGGTCCTCGTCGTTGACCAGCAGAACGTCCGCCGCCGCCGGGAGACCGCTGACCGGGGTGCGGGTCCGTGTCACCTCGACCCGCACCAGCGCGCTGCGTTCCAGCGACTCACCGTTCCTGTCATAGGCGCCCACCGCCAGAACCTGCGGACGCGGCGTGCCGACGCCCACCAGTGTGACGGTCCCGCCGTCACGCTCCAGCAGGAAGCGGTCGGTGCCCGCAGTCTCCAGCCAGGCCGTCCGCCAGGCGTCCAGGTCGCGCCCACTGGCCTCGGAGAGGGCGACGATCAGGTCCTGGAGCGTGGTGTTGCCCCATGCGTGGCGGGCGAAGTAGGCGGCCATGCCCGCCCTGAAACGCTCCTCGCCGACGTACGTCATGAGCTGCTGGAGGACGGAGGCGCCCTTGGGGTACGTGATGTTGTCGAAGATCGACGCGGCCTGGGCGACATCGTGAATGGGCTGGTGGATCGGGTGGGACACGGGGCCCTGGTCGGACAGGTACGCCGTGAGTTTGTCGCCCACGAGATGGCTCGCCCAGGCGTCGGTGTACCGGGTGGCCCGCTCGGCGGCCCAGTGGCAGGCGAACTCCGCGAACGCCTCGTTGAGCCAGAGGTCGTCCCACCAGCGCATGGTGACGATGTTGCCGAACCACATGTGCGCCATCTCGTGCAGCAGCACCTTGGCGAACAGCTCGCGCTCGGCGGGCGTCGGAGTGGTCCGCCGCAGAAACACGTCGGACCAGGTCACACAGCCGTAGTTCTCCATCGCCCCGCCGAACTCGGGCATGAACACCTGGTCGTACCTGCGCTGGGGGAACGGCATCGCGAAGACCTCGCCGTAGAAGGCGAGGCCCTGGCGGGTGAGGGTGAAGATCTCGTCGGCGTCGCGGTCGAGGACCTCGGCGAGCGAGCGGCGGGTGTACAGGCCGAGGTCGTGCCCGTCGGCCTCCCGGCGGATCTCGTGGAAGGGGCCCGCGTTGACGACGGTGTTGTACACCGACAGGGGCGGGGTGTCCGGGAAGGTCCAGCGGCGGGCCGAGTCCAGCTCCTCGATGTGCGCGTCGCCGGAGTTGCTGGTGACGGTCCACGCGGTCGGGGCCGTGACGGTGAAGGCGTGCGGGGCCTTCAGGTCGGGTTGGTCGAAGCATGCCCACACGAACCGGGCCTCGTCCGGTTCGAAGCTCATCCACACGTAGACCTCGCCGTCCGCGGGGTCGATCGCCTTGTGCACGCCCTCGCCCGTGGCCGTGTCGGCCTGGACGCTCTCCACGCGCAGCACGTTGTGCTCGGCCAGGCCGGGGAGGGGGAGACGGCCGCCCTCTCCGGCGGGGGCGAGGGCGACGCCGTTCAGTGTGGCGCTCAGTATTCGGGCCGCGCAGTCCACGAAGGTCTCCGCGCCCGGCTCACGACATGTGAACGTCACCGTGGACACGCACCGGACCTCCGGGCCTTCGGGCAGGCCCGTGAGGTCGATGTCCACGTCGTACCGCTCGACCGCCAACAGCCCGGCCCGGCGCTCGGCTTCGGTACGGGTCAGGCTTCGGATCCCCATGTGTTGTCCTTCCTCGGCAGACATCGGACGTCAGCGTACGACGGAGATTGCCGATGAACGCCGGACGGGGTGGGCCTGCGCGACCCCGACGCGGGCCGACGCCCGGGAAGCGGGCCACTTGCGGTCCTGCCGCTCGACGCACTCGAGCGAGTCGATGAGGGGTGGATGGGCAGGGTCCTGACGGTGTGCGCACGATCACCGGTGGTGGCTGCCCGGATCACCGCGCGGACGTTGAGGATGGGAGTCGTCGTCGGTGGGGAAGCGCCTACGGCGTCCAGAGTCGTGGAAGCGCTGTTCGGTGGATCAGCGGAACCCGGAAGCCCTCGCCGCCCAGGACCGTGAGTTCATACTTCGATCACCTCAACTCCCGCCTCGCGCAGTCGATCGCAGGTCCTCTCGTCCCCCGGGGCGTTGGTCACCACGACGTCGAGCTCCTCCGGGCCGCACACCCGGGCCATTCCGGTGCCGGGGAACTTGCCCGCGTCCGCGACCAGGACGACCTGGGCACTGGCCGCGATCATCGCCCGCTTGACGGGCACCTCGACGGCGGTGGTGTCCAGTACCTGACCGTCGGGACGGATTCCGCTGGTGCCGAGGAACAGCCGGTCGGCGTGGACCTGCCGCAGATTGTCCTCGGTGAGGAATCCGACCAGCGAACGGTAGTCCCGCCGCACCACGCCGCCCAGCAGGATCAACTGGACGTCCTTGTCGTCCTGGAGCTCCTCGTAGACGGCCAGGTTGCTGGTGATCACGGTCAGGGACCGGCCGTGCAGCTGGCGGGCCACCCGGTGGGCGGTGGTGCCAATGTCGAGCAGCACGGCCTCGCCGTCCCTGACGAGGTTTGCGCACCAGGCGGCCAGGGCGTCCTTCGCCTCGACCCGTTCGCCGGCCACGTCGGCGAACGGGTCGTCCTCGCCCACGACGGGGGCGGCACCTCCGTAGACCCTCTTGAGCAGTCCCTCGTCCTCAAGTTGCGCGAGGTCGCGCCGGATCGTGGCCTCACTCGCCCCGACCTTCTCGGCCAGGGCGACCACCGACGTGGGCCCGTCCGTGCGCAGGACGCGCAGGATCAGCTGATGTCTTCGGTCAGGGAGCATGCGGCAGACCATACTCGCGAACTCTCCAAACTCAAGCAAAGTCGCGCATGAATGTCTCGATACTCGCTTGACCCTTGTCAAACTCGCGCACCGGGTGCACTCTCTTGCGTAATTCAGAGCCCAGGTCCGGACCCCACTCCGGTCGACCGAAGCGGATGAACGGCGTATTCCGCCGTCACGGACGCGTCGGCACCGTCTGAGAGGACCGGGTCGCATAACCCCGGGTGGCTGAAGGGTTCCCACCTACGCCGATGCTCTTCAGCCACCCGGCCTCCTGCCGCGCCCCTCCGCGGACCACGCCTCACAGGTCCCGCCGGACATGCCGGACACGCCGAACCCACTGAAATCCAGGAGAAGAACGTGGACCTTTCCCGCAGACGATTCCTTCAGGCCGCCGTACTGACGGCCGCCGCGGGCGGAGCCACCGCAGCGTGCGGCGGCGGCTCCGGATCGAGCGGCAGCAAGGACAGCAAGAACCTGGCCCTCTGGTACTGGGCGGGCGGCCTGAGCGACAAGGTCGTCGCGGACGCCAAGACACACTTCTCCGACATCAGCCTCAAGACCTCAGAGGTCGGTGGTGACTTCAAGACCAAGCTGCTGACCGGGTTGAGGGCCGCCCAGTCCGCCCCGGACATCACGGGCATCAAGGGCGAGGACATCGCGTCCTTCCTGCCCAACGCCGACCGCTTCGTCGACCTGAAGACCGTCGGTGCGGACAAGCTGGTCCCGCAGTACCTGTCGTGGAAGCTGAAGCAGGCCACCACGCAGGACGGCAAGCTGATCGGCTTCCCGATCGACATCGGCCCGTGCGCCACGTTCTACCGCGAGGACCTCTTCGCGCAGGCGGGGCTGCCCACCGACCCGGCCAAGGTCTCCGCCGAACTGTCCACCTGGGACGACTACTTCAAGGCCGGCGTCGAACTGCACAAGGCGATACCGAAGACCTTCCTGATCAACAACATCGGCTCGGTGTTCACGATGATCATCGGCCAAGGCACCCAGCGGTTCATCGACGAGGACAACAAGTTCATCGGGGACCAGGACCACATCCGCACCGCCTGGACCACCGCCGTGAAGCCCTACACCCTCGGCATCGACGCCAAGATCAACGACAACACCTGGAACGCCGCGATCAGCAACGGCGCCCTGGGTGCCGAGATCGGGGCCGCCTGGCACGCGCTGGACATCAGCAACGCGGCCCCGGGCACCAAGGGCAACTGGCGGGTGGCGAGCCTGCCGGGAGGGCCGTCCAACCTCGGCGGGTCCTTCCTGGCGATCCCTGCGACCAGCGGCAACCCCGAAGAGGCCTTCAAAATCATCAGCTGGATCCTCAGCCCGGAGAACCAGGCCCGCGGCTTCACCGACGCCGCCCTGTTCCCGACGGCCCCGGCCGCGTACAAACTGCCGGCACTCACCGGCGGCGACGCCTTCTTCGGAGGCCAGAAGACCATCGAGATCTTCGGCCCGGCGGCCGAGAAGATCCCCACGGCCTACCAGGCACCGGCCGACTCGGCGGTCTCCGCGCCCTTCTACAGCGAGCTGACCAGCATCGAGGCCAAGGGCAAGGACCCCGACGAGGCCTGGAAGGACGCGGTGAGCCAGGCCAAGCAGATCGCCGAGCGTCAGGGAGTGAAGTGACATGTCGTCAACCCCGGTAGCCGGCCCGGCGCCCACCGGACCGACCTCCGGACCCGACGTCGGCCTCGTCGGCCGACCGGCTCCGGACCGCCCGCGCGGCGGTCCGGGCCGGCCCGGCCGCCGGATCCGGCCAGTGTCGGCCGGGACCCGGCCCGGGCCGCGACGGCGGGTCGTCAGGCACTGGCCGCAGTACCTGGCCATCTCGCCGTACTACCTGATCTTCTCGGTCTTCATGCTCTTCCCGGTGCTCTACACCGTGTACCTGGCGTTCCAGAAGTGGGACGGCATCGGGGACATGCACTTCGTCGGGTTCCAGCAGTTCCGCTACCTCTGGGACGACCCGGTCTTCTGGCTGTCCGTGCGCAACACCCTCGTCATCTGGGTGCTGTCGACCGTGCCGATGCTCTTCATGGCACTGGTGCTCGCGGTGCTGGTGAACTCCACCAAGCGTTTCACGGCCTTCTACCGGGTCGCCCTGTTCATCCCCAGCATCACCTCGCTGGTCGCCATCGCGATCCTCTTCGGCGCGATCTTCAGCAACAACTTCGGCCTGATCAACGCCATCCTGAAGTCGCTGCACGTGTCGGCGGTGCCCTGGATGAGCAACGAGTGGACGATCAAGCTGGTGATCGCGGCGCTGATGACCTGGCAGTGGACCGGCTACAACGCCATCATCTATCTGGCCGGCCTCCAGGCGATCCCCTCTGAGGTCTACGAGGCGGCCCGGATGGACGGGGCCGGCCCGGCCCGGATCTTCTTCTCCATCACGGTCCCGCTGCTGCGGCCCATCATCCTGTTCACCGTCGTGGTCTCCACCGTCACCGGCCTGCAGAGCTTCACCGAACCCCAGGTGCTGTTCGGCAGCGACGCGGCCACCAACCCCAACTCCGGCGGACCGGGCCAGGCAGGCCTGACCACCTTGCTGTACTTCTACCACCAGGCCTTCGACAACAACGACTTCGGCTACGGCGCCGCCATCGTCTGGGCCTTCTTCCTGCTGATCCTGCTGATCGTCCTCGTCAACTGGCGTCTGGTGCAGCGTAAGGAGCGACGGCCGTGAACGGCATGAACCGCAAGCGCGTCCGGGGGCTGAGCGTCCATGTGATCCTGATGCTCGGCGTGGTCATCTCGGTGTTCCCGTTCTACTGGATCGTCGTCATGGCGACGAACACCTCGCAGGACATCTACAGGTACCCGCCGAAGCTGTGGTTCGGCGGCAACCTGCTGACCAACATCCAGCACCTGTTCGACAAGATGGACTTCTTCGGTTCGCTGTTCAACACGATGATCGTCGCGGTCTGTACGACAGTGCTGGTGCTGTTCTTCGACTCGCTGGCCGCGTTCGCCTTCGCCAAGTACGACTTCCCCGGCAAGAAGTTCTTCTTCGGCGTGCTGTTGTCGATGTACCTTCTGCCGACGCAGCTGGCGATCATTCCGCAGTACGAGATCATGGTGCAGCTGGGCTGGCTGGGCACCCTCAAGGCGCTCGTCGTGCCCGCCGCGGCCAACGCCTTCGGCATCTTCTGGATGCGCCAGTACACCACCACCAGCGTCCCCGACGAACTGCTGGACGCCGCCCGCATCGAGGGTGCCGGCTTCTTCCGGCTGTACTGGCACGTGGTGCTGCCGTGCGTCCGCCCGGCCCTGGCGTTCCTCGGCATCTACACCTTCATCGCGGCCTGGAACGACTACATCCTGCCGTTGGTGATGCTGGTCAACCCGGACCGCCTCACCCTCCAGGTGGCGCTGGCCCAGCTGTACGCCGGTCACTCCACCGACTACAGCATGGTGATGTCCGGGGTGCTGCTGTCGGTCATCCCTCTGGTGCTGGTGTTCACCTTCTTCGCCCGCGGGTTCATCGCCGACGCCACCAAGGGGGCCCTGCGCTGACAGCCGACGAGGTACGTCGTCGACCAGGACGCCGAGGAGCTCGCGGCGCCCGGGTCGACGGTGCGACAGGTGCGCAGGGCCGGCCGGCCCACCGGTACCTGACTGTGCGGGCCCAAGATGTCCATCGCCAGGTCGGTGACCTTGCCGGGCGCCCTTGAGCCGGCCGGTGAGGATCCGGTGCCCGAGTCGGCGCATGATCTCGACCCTGACCGGCCGGCTGACTGAGGTGAATGCCGTGGCGATCGACCGCGGTCCTTCCGATCACTGGTCCTGTCCGGCGCCGCCCTCCGCCAACCTGCCGTAGATGTGCGGGAGTGCAATCTGTTCGCACCGGGCCCGTCCCGCATACGGCGCTCCCTGCACGAAGCTGCCCAGCGGGTCGTCCGGATCCCTGGTGGCCGACACCACCCCGGCTTCGGCAGCCGGGATACGAGCATTCTTGACGCAGGCACAGGTGCATGCGCAGCGCCGCAGGCATGTGGCCGGCTTGTTGGTCGGTGGCACCGGGTGGACGAGCGTCGTCATCGACACCGAGGGCCCGGCTCACATCCTCCCGCAGCCGACCGAGCACATCCGCCGTTTCGGCGAGTTCTCCACGACGTGGACGGCTTCGGCCCAGCGGCCTGACCGCCCACGCCAGGAGAACCACGATGAGCTGCTGCGCACCCGGCACGGAGGGCCTGCGCCTGTGCGACGCAGGCAGCCCGTTCCTCGTGCCTACGTGCCGTCCGCATCGGCCGCAGGCGATGGTGTCGCACTGTCCGCGGCGTGCCGGGCGCGGATGATGCCCCATCCCACCAGCGCCGCGGCCAGGACCGTGAGAGTGAGGCCGGCCCAGGTGACCGCCTCGCGGAACTCCGTGGCCTGGTGAGTGCTCCAGCTCGATGTGGCGATACCGCCGGTGAAGTGCGCCGCGAGGATGGTCCCGCTGACAGCGATGCCGATTCCGGTGGTGACTTCGCTGGCGGTGTCCACCAGCGCCGCTCCGATGGTCGTGCGGTTGGCCGGGAGGCCGCGCATCACATTGGTCCCGGCGACGACACCTACGACGCGCATACCGGCGGCGACGAGCACGAGCGCGAGGGCGATCCACACGTACCCGAAGCGGCCCAGCAGCCCGTAGACGGCCAGTCCGCACACGACAGCTCCGGCGCTGAGCCAGGCGGCCTTGTCGAGACCGACGCGCCTGACCAGCGGACCGATGAGAGCACCGCCGGCGATGAGCACGACGACCTGCGGCAGCATCCCCATAGCCGCCTGGGCCGGCGTCCAGCCCCAGTCGAGCTGGAGCTGCAGGGTCACGAGGTAGCCGAGGCCGGCGGTCGCAAGGCCTGCGGCGGCCTTGAACGCCAGGCCGCTCGACACGAGTGGGCGAGCGACGAGTTCGAGGTCGAGCAGCGGATAGCGGGCAGTACGCTCGCGGACGACGAACAGCACGGCCGTCATGATGGCCGCTGCCGTGGTCAGCCACGGGAGAGGCGATGCGGCGCCCGCGTCGACGAACAGCGTCGGTGCGACCAGCGTGAGCACGATCGTGGCCGTGCCGAGCAGGGCACCCGCGGCATCGATCGGGTCGCGGTGCAGGTCGTCCGCCTTGTCAGCGGGGATGCCGTGCCGAATACCGATGAACGCGAGTGCGGCGATCGGTACGTTCACCAGCAGCAGCGCCTGCCACGGAGCGAACGCGAGCACGAAGCCACCTACCGTGGGCCCGATCGCGAGTCCGACCAGGCCCACCGTCGAGATCAACGTCGTCGCACGGACGCGGAGCCCGTCTTCGTCGAACAGGCGGAACGCCAGGGCGAGGGAACCCGGCGTCGTCATCGCGGCAGCGACGCCCATCGCCGCGCGGATCGCGATGAGCTGCTCCGCCGTGGTGACGAACGCGGTCGCCAGACTTGCCACACCCATCAGCACCAGCCCGACCAGCATGACCTTGCGGCGGCCGACCCGGTCGGCCAGTGCGCTGAGAGCCAGCATCAACCCGCCGAACACGACGGCGTACACGCCCGTGACCCACTGCAGGACAGTCGACGACGCCGACAGTTCGCGGCCGATGGTCGGCAATGCGACGTTGAGGATCGAGTTGTCGAGCATCTCGAACAGAAACACCGCCGACAGCCCTGCGAGGGCTACCCCCGCCTCGCGGAGGGAGCGCGGCGAGCGGGAGGATTCGGGCGGGGCGCCGACATTTTCGACAGTTCCATTACGGCGGACATTCACTGCGCACTCCTTCGAGGTGAAGAAGTGGCGGCTCGTCCGATGCCGCGTATGCGCGCGTGGCTCCTGCTCCATCAACCGGCGTCGATGCCCAGCAGTGAACACACGTTTTTACTTCCAGTGCCGTGACAGTACACCCGCGCCGGAGATGCCACTGGTCCGGGGACGTCGTGATCCGCCACCAACTCGACGACCAGAGCGTGGACTTCACGCCCGAGACCCGGCGTTGGCCAACCTGGGTCGTTCCCTGGGCCCCATGGATCTGCGCGGGGCGGCCATGAGGGCTGGGGCCCGGGTCGTCGTCTCGTCGCCGGACTTCCGCCTTGGTGCGCTGACCACGGGCATCCCGGTCACCGGGGTCACCTGGATCAACTGGATCAAGTCACTGTGAACCCGCCGAACGTGGCGATGCCCCGTGTGCCGGTCCAGCCGTTGGCCGCGGTCATGAAGACCCCGATGTCCTGTGTGGCGCCCGCGCCTGCCGGTGTGGCCGTACCCACCGTCGTCCAGGTGACGCCGTCCGTGCTGACCTCCCCGAGGTACGAGGCACCGGCCCGGGTCAGCCGCAGCCGCACCGGCGCGGTGAAGGAGCCCGCCAGCGCGATCGAGTCGAAACGGCCGTCACCGTCGGTGTCCCAGCTCAGCGCGCAGCCGTTGGACGGCGTGACCGCCAGGTTCACATAGCCCGCGCTTCCCTGAGCGCCCAGGTCGTTGCGGGCGACGAGGCCCGCCCGCGCCCAGCCCCCGGTCGCGTCCTGAGACGTGACCGTCACCTCGGCCACGGCCGCGTCGCCGTACGCGCCCGCCCGGTACACCGCCCCGAACTCGTTGGTGGCGCCCCACAGGTCGGCCCCGGCGCCCTCGACGGCGATCTCGTCACCGGCCTGGCCGAACACGGCGTCGTTGTAGGAGACCGAGCGGTACGGGTCCCCGACCCCGGCCGCGACCATCAGCCGTACCGGCGCGACCGCCTTCCCGTCGCCCGCGTACGCCGCCACCGCGACGACCTGGCCGACCAGGTGCGTCGGCTCACCCGCCGGCGAGACCTCGAAGCGGGCGGTGAACGTCTCGCCGGACGCCACCGAGGCCATGCGCACCGGGTCGAGCGGCTTCACCGCCAGGCCCTCTGGGGCGGTTACGGAGAGAGTCACGCCGCGTGCCGCCGAGAACCCGTTCCTGTTGGTGAAGGTGACCGTCACCGTCGCGGGCCTGCCTTCGGCGACCGCGCCCCGGTCGGCCCCCGTGGCGAGGGCCGCCTGATGGGGAGTGGAGGCGAGCAGGTCGCGTACGCGGCGGGCCAGGGCGTGAGGGGAGCCATGGGGCTGGGTCGGGTGCGTCTCGTGCGCGTGCGCCCAGCGGTCCTCCAGGGCGAACCAGTCGATCGTCGCCGGGGCCTTCCCCGTGGCGAGACTCGTGGCGAGCACGTCGAAGTACGTCCTCCAGCGGGTCCGGTACAGGCCGCCGACCAGCCCCGCCCACTCCCGGTTCGCGTAGTCGTGCAGCCCTTCCTCGCTGCTGGCGCGTCCGCCCCAGGTGGTGACGAGGGAACGGACGTCGTACTCCAGGCGGTCCTTCTCGGCCCGGTCGGCGCCCCAGGAACGCGCGTCGGCGAGCCACCGGCCGAGCAGGTGCGGGCCGGAGGACGCCAGCAGATCGTCGAGGAGATCCATCCAGTCCAGCCAGGTCCGGGTCAGCTTGCCGAACAGGGCCTTCTCGCCGCCCTCGTGCGCGGCCCTGATCTGCGTCAACAGGACACGACTGCGGTTGGACAGGACCTGCCGGGCCACATCGACGACGTCGTAACGGTAGGCCGAGCTGCTCCTCAACTCGGCCCGCACGGAGAGGAGTTCGGTGAGTGCTGTGTCGAAGACCGTGGTGTCGTAGCGATCCTTCTCGGGGCCCCAGGCGGCGGCCTTGTTCGCCGTCAGGCTCGGGCGGGCGCCGAACAGACCGTCGGGTGCCTCGCTCCAGGCGTCCGCGCGGGACATGTTGTACGCGGTGTCGCGGATCGTCTGCCAGGCCGCGGCGGCATGCCGGTCGGGACCGCCGTAGCGGGAGAGGGCGTACGCGGCGAACCAGTCGTCCAGGTCGATGGTGCCGGGCGTCCACGCCAGGTCGGTGAGGAGGGCGAGCGCCGGTGCGTTGTTGTCGGCGGCCTCCGGCATCGCCGCGATACCGGCGAGCGAACTGCCCTCCCTGTCGCGCCACTTGGGGTACTGCTCCACCCAGTCCGGGGCGTTGGCGCCCATCGGGGTGTGGCCGCCGAAGTTCCAGATGCTGCCGAAGGCATACGGAGTGCCTCCCCAGTCGCTCTCCCGGTCGGTGACGGTGGTGTAGCGGTCCGACAGGCCGTCCACGATCAGCATGCGGCTCTTGTCGACGCCGTCGAGCAGCGCCTTGGACGGGTTGGTCTGCCAGCCGAGGATTGCCCAGACAGCGCCTGGGTGGGCCTTCTGCAGGGCCGCCTCGACGGCCTGCGCGGCCTCACCCACCGGCACGTCCCCCGGGTTGCCTCCCTCGTGGAGCAGGTCCATCTTGTACATCGTGCTGTCGCCGAACCGCTGCGTCTGGGCTCGGTAGAAGGCGGCGGCCACATCGTCGAAGGCCGAGGTGCGCGGGTCCAGCCAGTCGGGGCGTTTGAACGCGCCCCAGTTGCCCTGCGCCACCACCGCCGCGTCCCCGCCGTGCCTGGCGGGGAAGTCGTCCGGGACGCTGCCGTAGTAGCCCGGCAGAACCGGCGTCATGCCCAGATCGCGTATCCGGTCGACGATCTTCTCGGCGAGCGCGGCACGTCGCTCGATGAGCTGCCTGGAGACCGGCCCGCCGAAGCCCGACATGTTCTGCAGCAGCCACCAGGGCTGGTGGCCCGGGGCCGGGATCTAGGCACGCATCTCGGCGTCGGAGTAGCCGAAGCGGCGGAATGTGTCGTAGTAGACGGCGTCGCCGCCGATGTAGACGAGGACCCGGTTCACTCCGTGCACGGCCAGTACGTCCAGCTCGTGCTGCCAGGCGTCCCAGTCGCGGTAGGCGCCGGTGTAGCCCTCGTTGGTGTCGTTGAAGGCGAAGCGGTGCGGAACGTCGGCCGATCCCGCGATCTCCTCGGCGGGCGCGGGGAGAGTACGCGGGAGGTTCAACTGCTCGCCGGTCCAGGAGACGGAGGCGTGTGCGGTCCGCCGCAGGTAGGTGTGGAGGCCGGTGAGCAGCACGGCGGGGCTGGTGCCCTCAACGGTGATGTGCCCGGCCCGGCCGGTGACCCGGAACCGGTCGGTGTCGCCGCCGACGGCCCGGAGGGTGACCTGCCGGTGGTGGTCGGGAAGCAGCCGCTTCAGCGCGGCTGCGGCGGGCGCGGTGTCGAACAGGGCGTCGCCTGCCGCGTACGCGCCCTGCGGACGGGCCAGCAGCGCGGCCCCGCCCAGCGCGACCGTACCCGTGAGGACACGTCTGCGGGTGACACCTGTGCTGCCGATGATGCCGAGATCGCCTCGGTCGTCGTGCATGAACGTCCTTCCGGCAGAGCTCAGTTGGTCGACGTGGTCGACGTGGTGGTTGTACTCGTGGTGATCGTCATGGCGAAGAGGTGCAGGGCGGGGACGCCCGCCTGGAGGCTGTCGCTGACCTTGGGCAGGACCAGGGAGCTCAGTTCCTTGCCGGCCGCCAGATCGACGCCGAAGGTGAACAGGCTCACCGGGTTGTCGTCCCGGCCGGTGGCGATGTGGCGGTAGGGCAGCACCACCGCGGCGGAGGAACTCGCCCCGTACCAGTCGGGTACAGCGACCGAGAACGCCTGTTCGGTTCCGTCCGTGTAGACGACCTTGCCGTCGCCCTTGCCTTCGCCCCAGGTGCTGGTGCCGAGGAAGGACAGCCGGGAACCGGAGCCGGACAGCAGCACACGCTGGCCGGAGGAGACGACGTTGTCCTTGCTCCCGGGCCGGGTGTCCGGCCAGGTGAAGGGCACCCCGTCGTACGTGACCGCGGCACCCGGGGTCAGCCCCGCCGACGCCAACGCCTCGGCGGACAGACTGGAGTTGGAGCCGTCGATGTTCGCGGCGGTGAGGGCGTCGTCGGAGGCGATCCCCGCGTTGTCGAACGCCCCGGGCAGTGAGCGGGACGGCATCGTGACGGAGGAACTGGCGCGGGTGCAGTCGGAGCCGTGCCGGTGCACGTCGAAGAGGGCGTGCGCGGTGAACACGATCCGGCCCTCGGCATCGTCGGCGAGCCGGGTCCGCCAGGTGCGGGTCACCGACCGTCCGGGGGCGAGGGTGTCCAGGCTGCTCGGTTTCCCGGTGTCGTCCACGGCGAGGTAGAGCACGGCGGCGCGCAGCGCGATCCCGGTGGTGTTGGTGAGTGTGGCGGTCAGGGTCACGGCCTTGCCCGGCTCGGGTGCGGGCGGGGTGACGGTGAGCGAGACGCGCGGAGGGAGGAAGTCCTCCCCGGGGCGGTAGGAGTTCTCGGGGCGATGGGTGTTCATGACACCTCCACGGTGAAGTGGTCGAACACGGCCCGGACCGTCGTACCGGGGTGGTTGAGGTTCACGGCACTCGCCACCACGCCGGCGTCCAGGAAGCCGGTCGCGGAGGGCACGGTCACGCTCGCGATCTCGTTCCACGCGAGCCCGTTGTTGGTGCTGCTGTAGGCGGTGTAGGTGGTGCCGGCGCGGACCAGCCGCAGCCACGCGGGGTGGGTGGAGACGCCGCCGCCGGCCCAGGTGTCGAGGTGTCCGTCGCCGTCGCTGTCGGTCATGAACTCCAGGCCGTACGACTTCGACATGGTCAGGACGCCGTAGCCGCCCTTCTCCGGCGCGGTGAGGTCGTTGGCGACGGCGATCCCGGCCTTCGCGGAGGGTCCGCTGCCGGTCTGGCCGACGAGGCGGGCGGTGAGGCTGCCCGAGGCGGGTACGGCGTCCGGCAGGTGAATGGCGGCCTTCTCGTCCTTCCATCCGGCCAGGTCCTGACCGCCGGCCCAGATCGCGAACTGCTTGTCGTTCTGCGCGAATTGGGCGTCGTCCGCAGTGGCGAACGTTCGGTAGGGGGGCCGTACGGCGGACGGGACGGGGGTGACGTCGGCGCCCACGCTGTCGGTGTCGAGGCGCGTCCGGCCGGCCTGTCGGTAGGAGGTGCGTACCCCTATGTCGTACGGCCCCCATATCGCGTCGGTGGACGGTGTGACGCGCCAGGTGACGGTGTGACTACCGCCGGGGACAAGGGAGTCGACGCCCGGGTTCCCTTCCGCCTCGACGGTCCAGCCGGCCGGCAGGCGCAGCGCGGTGGTGACCCGGGTGACCGCCTTGCGGCCGGTGTTGGTGACGGTCGTGATGACATCCGTGGCACGGCCGGCTGGCAGGCTCGGGTGGTACGGGGTGAGCCGGACGCGGGCCGAGGGGCAGTCGTGGGCCACCCCGAGGCCGGCGAGGTCGACGGCGTCGGCGAACGCCTTCATCCCGGTGTCGTTGGGGTGCAGATGGTCACAGGAGTCGAACGCGGCGCCGTAGCGGGTGGGGTCGTCCGGATCCCGGACAGCCTTGTCGAAGTCGGCGTAGCCGTCGAAGACGCCACCGTCGCGCACGAAGGTGTTGACCTTCTGCCGGTCGGCCTCCTTGGCCTCGGTCCACCAGTCGCCCCAGCCGCGATACGGGACCACGGTCGCGCCGATCACCCGCAGCCCACGTGCGTGGGCCCGCCGCACGATCCCTTTCATGCCGTCGATCACCTGGTCACCGGTGGCGCCGCCCCAACTGAGGTCGTTGACGCCCTCGAAGAGGACCACCGTCCGGGCGCCCGGCTGGGACAGCACATCGCGCTCCAGCCGCTCCGGCGCCGACGGGTTGCCGTCGGTGCCGGCCGTGATGCGGTTGCCGCTGATGCCCGCGTTCAGCACTCCGGCGGGGGTGGCGCAGGCCGACAGGCGAGCCGCCAGATAGTCGGGCCAGCGCCGGTTGGCGCTCGATGCGGAGGAGGCCCCGTCGGTGATGGAGTCGCCGAGCGCGACCACCGAGCCTCGCGCCGGCCCGCCTCGCACGTCGACACCGGTGAGGAACGGGAAGGTGGAGTCGGTCGTGGTGAACGCGTCGCCGCCGGCATCCCCGGCGTGGTCGCCGCCGCCGTCGGGCGTCCAGTAGACGGTCTGGAGGCCCATCCAGTGCTGGCTGACATGGGTGAGCCTGCCGGGGAAGTACAGGCTGACCACCAGGTCGCTGCGGGCGGCCACGGGAATCCGCACCCCGTCGCTGGCCGCCTGACCTCCGGCCGGGATGGTCACTTCGCCCTTGTCGGCGAACGTCAGATCGCGAGGGTCGGACACGGACGAGCCGCTCGCGCGCCGACCCACGGTCGCGTGTCCGATCGTCACCGGCTGGTCGGTGAACCCATTGGTCAGCCGGATCCGGACACTCGTTCCGCCCGCACTGACGTGCACCGGGATCCGAACGGTCACCTCAGAAGTGCCCGGGTCGTACGACGCGTGCTGCGCGGTCGCCCAACTCCCCAACCAGCCTTGCTGTTCGGCCCCCGCTTCGGCAGCACTCGCCGGAAGCAGGGCCGCCAGGACGGCCGCCACGGCCACCGCCGCAAGGGCAGTGAATTTCCTCCGTCGAGGCATCAGGCACCGTCCTTACAGCTCAGCCGGGCGCCGGCCCAGTCGGCGTGGTCCGAGGAGACATCGCCGTCCCCGTCGACCAGCAGGTTCAGCCAGCGGGCGCCGGTCACGTCCACGTAGATGTCGGTGCCGCCGTCGGAGCCGCGCACCACCGGGGTCGTGGTGAGGGAGCGGCCGTCGGCGACCACCTGGAAGGTGACGCTGCCGCTGTCGCCGACCTCGTCGTCCAGCCCGGCGGTCGCGGTGAAGCGGGTGCAGCCGCCGCCGAGATAGACCCGGACCTGGCTGTTCGCGTGGACGCCGAGACCCTTGGCGTACGTGTCCCCACTGATGCTCAGGGGGCGCCCGTCGCCGGCCGCGGACTCCCCGTTCGAGATGTCCCTCTCCACCGGCCCCCAGCCGTTGACCGCCTTGACCAGGGTCAGGTCGCTGAGGAACGCGTCGGCGGACAGTCCCGGCGGCGGTACCTGCACGGCCCGTATCCCGGTGACGGTGCCCTGACGGCCGGACCGGGTGAGCTGGGCGGTCGCGGACAGGACGGCGTAGTGAACCGGGTCGCCGGGCGGGGTGACGGTGTAGACGGCGGTCACCTTGCCGCCCGGCCGGACCCGGTCGAAACGGATGCGGTCGTCGGTAGTCGCGGTCCAGCCGTCCGGGACCTTGAGCGCCAGCTCGACGTCCCGGACGGTCGGCGTGTCCTTCGGCACGCTGAGCGTGACGGGGACCCTGGCGGCGGTTGAGGTGCTCAGGAACGGTTCGGCGTCGACCTCGACACGGGCGCCGGAGGCCGCCATGGCGTACGTCGTGGCGTCGTACGACGGCGCGGCCACCGCACCGACCTTGATCCCGCCCGCTGAGGCGCCGGCGTCGACCAGTTTCACCGAACCCGGGCCCGCACCGGCCTCGGTGGACCACACGGCCAGGGCGACGGTGTTGCTGCCCTGCTCGCGCAGGATGCCCTTGGGGACGACGAACCGTGTCTGGGGTCCGGTGTCCGGCAGATAGCGGCCGATCAGCCAGCCGTTGACGAATATCTGGGCACGGTAGCCGGTGCTGCCGGCTGCGGCTTCGGCCAGGTCGAGCGCGATCGCGTTGTCCTGCCCCTGCGGCAGGTCCAGCCGGGCGGAGGTGCGGTACCAGCGCACGCCCGGCTCGCTCTTCCCGGTCTGCTGGGGGAGGGAGGTGGCTTTCCAGCTGCCGTCGGAGTATCCCGGCAGCGACCAGTCGGCCCGCTCCCCGTAGAGTCCGCCGTTGTTGTACGGGCCGCGGGCGGTGTCGACCGGGTTCTCGCCGCCCCGGTTGCCCTGGATCTTTCAGGTGAGGGTGGAGGCCCCGCCGATCACCTCGGCGCCGAGCAGACCGCGCGGCTCCTTGGAGTAGTCGTGGCCCCATTCCTCGTTGTGACCCGCGTTCTCCACGAGGACGGACAGGACGTTGTCCCCGCCGGACCCGTCATCCCTCAGCGTGTCCGCCGGAATGTCGAAGGTGTGCGCGCCGTTGCCGGAGCTGCCGAGATAGCGGCCGTTGAGCCATACCGCGTACTGGCCGGCCGAACCGGTCTTGGCGTCGAGTGCGAGCGCGGTCGCGCGGCCGGTCGTCCTGAACCGGCCCCGGTACCAGACGTTGCCGTGGTGGTAGCCGTACTCGTCCATCGCGAGGACCGGCAGAGACCCTGCCAGGTCCGGGTTGCTGGCGGTGAGGTGGTCGGCGGTGGTCCAGGCGGAGTCGTCGAAACCGGGGGCGGACTCCGGCGCCTCCTCCTTGTACTTCCACGTCGTCAGCGCCGGCAGCCGGACCGGACGCGGAGCCGCGGTGACGTCGGCCTTGCGGCCGTTCCAGGTCACCTCTCCGGCGTCCGCGATGACCTCGATCTGCGCGGCTTTGGTGGAGTCGCCGGTCAACTTCAGGGTGCCGTGCGCCAGTTCGGCCGTACGGACGAGGGACGGGCCGCGTACGAGGACCGGGCCCGCGGTGGTGTCCTGCCGCCACCAGTGGGCGGTCTCGGCGGTGTCGGCGATCAGCAGCTCCAGGCCGTTCACCAGCACGCGGGCCAGGCCTTTGTGTGTGTAGTTCAGGCGCAGGTCACCGCGTTCGGCGTCCCAGGCGGTGGTGACGTCATCGTCCAGGACGGTGACCTCGGGCCGCTCGGCGTACCGCAGCACGGTCTCGCCGGTCTCGCCCGCACGCCCGTACAGCAGGGCCACGTCCCGGTCGCCGATCCGGGCGTGCGTCATGATCTCCGAGGTGGAGTAGACGAGCCGGTGGTTCTCGCTCAAGTCGTAATCGGCGACGAGGAGTTTGGCGTCGCGGCCGTCGACCGTGATCGTTCCCTGCTGCGGTACGCGCGGGTAGTCGCCGTCCGCGCCCTTCAGCGACAGGGTGGTCTCGTCCCTGTCCTTCACCCGGGTGTCGGCATGCCGGACGGTGAAGAACTGGGTGCCGTCGTCGGGGTTGACGCGCCGGTCGATGCGCAGGGCGTCGTCGGACGGGGTCGGCGCCTCGGCCTTGTCGGTGCGCGCCAGCGAGGTCACCGAGTTGACCATGTACCCGAGGCGCTTGAACTCCTGGTATTTGTCGGTCAGTTGGCGGGACTCGTTGATCGGGGCGCCGTAGTCGTACGACGTGTAGACGGCGTTGGGGTCGGCGAGCCAGCCCCAGTTGGTGCCGCCGTACGTCATGTAGAAGGACTGGCCGCTCACCCCGGCGGCGATGTTCATCTTGCTGAACACCCGGGTGAAGTCGGTGCCGGTGAGTTTCGCGCAGTCCTTGTATCCGGTGCCGCCCCACGGGTCGAAGGCGCCGCCCTGCGCCTCGGGGATGATCAGCGGGGACTCGGGCTTCCACTCGTTGACGTACGAATAGTCGGGCAGGTTCTTCCAGTTGTCGGGGTCCTCGCAGTCGAAGCCCTGCGGGTAGGTGTCGAAGCCGTAGATGTCGGGGGCGCCCTTGCCGCTCACCCAGTTCCGGTTGGCACCACCGTCGTTGACGAAGGTGGGCACGTCGATGCCGTCGTCCTTCGCCCAGTCGATGAGGGTCTGCATGTAGTCGGCGTCGTGCCGGCCGCCCTGGTACTCGTTCTCGACCTGATAGAGAATCACCGACCCTTTGCCGCGCGTGAGTTGGTGCCGGGCGATGATCGGGTTGATCCGGCTCATCCACTCCCGGGCTGCCTGCATGTACTCCGGCTCGGAGGTGCGGTTCACGCCGCCCTGCGTCGACCGCCAGGCGGGCATGCCGCCGCCGGAGACCTCCGCGTTGATGTACGGGCCCGGGCGGGCGATCACATACAGCCCCGCGCGCTCGGCCTCGTCGAGCAGCCGCTCCACGTCACGGATGCCGGTGAAGTCGTACGAGCCGGGCTTGGGGGAGTGGTAGCCCCAGTCGAAGTAGAGCGAGACCGCGTTGAATCCGCCCGCCTTGATCTTTTGCAGCACGTCGCGCCACGCGTCGGGGCTGGGCAGCCGGAAGTAGTGGAACTCGGCGCCCCAGAGATACAGGGGCTTGCCGTCGACCTGCACGGAGTACTGGTCGTAGGTGACGGTGTGCGGGGCCGCCTCGGGCTCAGCCTGGACGGGTGCCGCAGCGACATGGCGTACCGGTCAGGGGCATGACAGTCAGGGCTGTGGCGAGCAGCAGGGACTTCCACTTCACCCTCATGACGTCAGCCCCTTCACGACGGCCGCCCGCGCGGTCTCGATGTCGCCCATGTCCTTCGTCCGGCCGTCGAGGTTGCGCGTCGCGGTGGTGAGGGCCTCGGTCAAGGCGGCGCTGTCGGTGCCGCCGTCCTTCTTCCGCAGCTCGGCGATGAGTTCGTAGTCCTCGACGCCCTCCTTCAGCTGCTCCCAGCGGATGCTGGACATCGGGCCGTCCTTGCCCGGGTAGACCAGGTACTCGTCTCCTTGCGTGAAGATGTGCACCGGCTGGTTGAAGGGGTCGCTGGTCCAGCTGTTGTACGACCAGCGCAGGAAGCCGTCCAGGTTCCGCTGGGCGGAGATCCACGGCAGCATCCGCGACTCGACGGCGGGCGAGAACGCCAGCGTGTTGGGGTGGGCCGGTTCCCCGTACACGTAGAAGGTCGTGATCTTTCCGGCCTTGCGCCGCTCGGCCACCTTCTCTTTCGTCATCGCGTCGATGCCGCCCCAGTCGACGGACAGATTGGACGCGACGCCTTCCGTGCTGATCGAACCGGCCACGGAGATACGGTCGTCGAAGACCGGCGCGACCTCGTGGACGAAGTTCTTGACGACCGTCATGGTGTTGATGGGCCGCTCGTCGAAGGACAACCAGGTGTCCTCCAGCCAGCCCTTCGCCTTCAGGTGCTTCTCGAAGGCGGGCAGGAACGCTCCCCAGGCCTCCCGCCAGCGGCTGCCGCCCAGATCGACGTTCTCGTAGACGGTCCTGCCGGTGCTGGTGTCGGTGTAGGTGAGGTGCTCCTGGTCCTGGAACGCCAGCATGGAGAAGGCGCCGATGTCGGGCCCTAGACCGGAGAGTCTGGCGGTCCGGACGTACTTGTCCCAGCGGCCGAAGTCGAAGGCGAACGTCTTTCCGTTCCACTTCCAGCCCACCATGCTGGTGTACGGCGTGGCCGTCTGCGACTGCCGGGTGCCGAGCGACCACTGGTGGTGCCACGGGTTGTCGACGATGGTGGTGTTGATGACCTTCTGGCCGCGCGAGGCCAGGTCACGGTCGTACTTCTCGATCAGCTTCCAGTGCTGGTCGGACCAGAGCTTGACGCCGTGGTTCTTGGCGATCGTCTCCGGCTGCGCCCACACGTCGAGGAAGAAGTCGTAGTCCTTCGGGTCGGGCACGCTCGCGTCCGCCACCTCGATGGTCAGCGGGTAACTGGCCTGAGTACGGCCGTCGGCGTTGACCTTCACCGTGCCTGTGTAGGTGCCCGGCCTGGCCTTCTGGGGAATGTGGAAGGTGAACCACAGCGGCTGCGCGGCGTACGCGGGTACGTCCACGGAGTCCCGCTCCTCGAGCGCGTCGCCGACCACGTCGGGATTGCGGTCGCCGGACACCTCCTTGGCGGAGCTGACCTGGTCGATGGTCGCGGACCAGTCGACCTCGCTCTTGGAGCGCTGTACCGGCACGTACTTGACGAACCTGACCTGGGTGTCCGCACCGGACAACTTCGCGCCGCCGGGCCCGGCGAGGTCGCCGACCACGGCCTTGACGTCGTCGAGGCTGTGGCCAGAGGCGATCGCCAGTTGCGCGGAGACCTGCTCGTTGCGCACGGCGGAGAGCCGCAGCTCCTGGGTGTCCTTGCCCTGGATGGCGGTCATCGGATAGCGCGGGACCCGCTCTTCCGCGGAGTCGGCGAAGGAACCGGTGGGAACCCAGGTGACGGTGTCCCTGGTGCCCATGGCGTCGGCGACCTTGACGGTCAGCCAGGTGGTGGTGGCTTTGGAGTTGAGGTCGGTGCCGGTGGTCGCCGTGCCGCTGACAGCGATCGCGGTGGTGCTCGCGGCCACCACCACGCCCGCGACGAAGCCGGCGACAGCTGAGGACGTACGTGCCATAGGGCTGGGTCCCTCTCTTGGGGATCAGTGGCGCCTGCGCTGTGGTGTCAGGACGTGACGGCGAATCCGCTGAAGACGGCTTCGATGTTCTCGCCGGGGTAGTTCACGTTGGCCGCGCTGGCGACCATCCCGGCGTCGCCGGTGCCGGCGGCCGACGGCACCTGGGCGGCGCCGACCTGCGACCAGGTCTCGCCGTCCCTACTGGCGTACGCGGTGTAGGTGGCGCCGTTTCGGGTCAGCCTGAGATACGCCGGGTGGTAGGTGGAACCACCGCCCGCCCACGTGTCGAGCCGTCCGTCGCCGTCGCTGTCGGTCATGAACTCCAGGCCGTAACTCTGGGTCATGACCAGCACCGCGTAGCCGCCCTTCTCCGGCGCTGTCAGGTCGTTGGCGACGACGATGCCCGCCTTGCCGACCGGTGATGCGCTGTTCTGGGAGACCAACTGCACCTGCACGGTGGCCTTTTCGCCTGCCGTGTCGTCGAGATAGACGAGGCCCTTCTCGTCCTTCCAGCCGGACAGGTCCTGGCCGCCCGCCCAGATGGCGAACTGGTCGCCGCTCTGTGCGTACTGGGCACCCCCGGAGGTCGTGTCGGCTGTCAGATAGGGCTCCCGCACACTGCCCGGGGCGGCTCTTACCCGTGCCTGCACGGTGTCGGACACCTTCTGCGACCCGTCGTACGCGTGGTAGGCGGCGTTGCCGGTGAGGTCGTGGCTGCCCCAACGGGCGCCGTCGGCCGGGGTCACCGTCCACGTGGTGGTGAGGGTGGCGCCGTTCCTGAGGGACTTCGCGGCGGTCGGGCCGGTGGTCGCCTCGGCGCTCCAGCCGACGGGCAGGTCCAGTGCCGCCTTGACGTTCCTGAGGGTCCTGGCGCCCCAGTTGGTCACTTCGGTGGTCAACTGGAACGGCGTACCGGAGTCGGTGGACGGGGCGTCCGGGCTGATCAGGACGGAGGCGGCCGGAGCGTCGTCGCGCTTGAGTGCCTTGACGGCCTTGGCGGCGCCCTTGGCCTTGAGGTTCACGAAGGCCGGGGTGACGCCGAGCGGCGCCGCGTACCCCTTGAGATTCTTCGGGCCGCGGATCACGGTGCCCTGGTTGACGTCGTACCAGGTGCCCGGCGGGAGATGGACGGAGCGGGTGGCGCCGCTGCTCAGCTTGGGCGCGGCCAGCACGGCCGGGCCGAGCATCCACTCGTCGGTGACCGTGTAACTCGCCTCGTCCTTCGGGAAGTCGAAGAACAGCGGCCGCATGATCGGATCGCCGGTCTTGAGGGTTCCCTGCACCTGGTCCCAGATGTACGGGGCGAGCTTCTCGTGCGTCTTGATCGCCTGCCGGTAGAGGTCGACCGTCTCCTGGTCGTAGTCCACCTTCTGGCCGGTGGTGGTGTCGAAGGTGCCGACCGGCGACGTCGAGGCGTACATCAGCGGCATCAGTGAGGCGGACTGCGCCCACCTCACCAGCACGTCCTTCGACGGTGCCGGCTGGCCGCCGGAGCCGCCGATCATGTCGGACTCGACGAACGGGTAGCCGATGGTGGAGATGGCCAGGTTCTGGGTGGCGGAGGCACGCAGGGAGTCCCAGCCGGTGCCCTTGTCGACCTGGCGGGTGACGAAGCCGGCTTCGTGGGCCGTCCGGTTCCAGTGCACCCGGATGCCCGCGCCCTGGAGGTCGAACTCGTCGGCGAGCTGGGTGCCGAGCTTCTGGTAGTCCGTGGCCCGGTGGCCCTCACGCGGGGCGCACTTCTCGTCGAAGAAGCGGGTGTCGAACTTCAGACCGTCGATGTCGTACGTGTCCATCAGGTTCTTGAGGTTGCCCTCGTACCAGGCCTTGGCTTCTGGGTTCGCCAGGTCGATGATCCCGGCCTGGCCGTTCCACCAGGTCACCTCACACGGCTTGGTCGTGTCCCCGGCGTCCATGAGCAGATAGCCGTGGTCGACCGCGTACCGGTGGTTGTCGGAGTCCAGGTTGATCCACAGGGTGACCCAGATGCCGAAGTCGAACCCCATGCCGTGGATCTTGTCGGACAGGCCTTTGGGGTCGGGGAAGGTCTTGGGATCCCAGGTCAGATTGCCGTAGTTCGACTCCCACTTGTCGTCGAGCTGGATGGTGTGCCCGTCCAGACCGTTGTCGTGGAGGCCGGTGGCGTAGTCGAGCAGCTTTTCCTGGTCGACCCTGGTGTAGAACTGCGCCCAGGAATTCCACAGCGGCTTGGCGTACTGCTCGTAGGTGGCGTCGGACTTGGCCGGTTTGCCGACGATGCCGATGTAGTCGCGGTAGACCCCCAGCGGGGTCGACTCGACGAACACGGTGGCCTTGTAGGTGTCGGACGACTCGACGGTGAAGGTGCCGAGGCCGTCCTTGCCCTTGTTGATCGCCACGTCCATGACGTCCCCGGTGTCGACGCGCAGACCGGTCGAGCTGGAGGTGTACCAGAACGGGTCGATCATGTTGTACGACGCCGGGCCGAAGGTTTCGTGGTCCACCTCGCCGGCGTCGAGCGGCCAGGGCTGGTCGACGCCGGGACCGCCCTGCGGGGTCTCCGCCTCGCCGTGGCCGTACCAGTGGCCCGCCGATGACAGGTCGTAGGCGAGGCCCAGCTGCTTCGGTGCGCCGCCGTGGACGTCCCAGTCGAGCTGGTAACGGTCGGCCCCCGGGGTGATCCGGGCCGCCACCGTGGCGTCGTCGAGGGTGCTGTCGGCGGTGACGGTCAGGACGCCGTCCTTCCACGTCCAGCCGGTGACGCCGGTCGCGTGCTGCCACGTGCCGTCGGCCGAGGTGAAGCGCAGGGCGCCGGTGTCGCCGGAGGCGGTGGCGAGCACGGTCTTCCCGGCACGGCGTGTGGTGAGGGCGAGTTCGTCGGTGGCCACGTCGAGGGTGTAGCCGGGGGCGCCGGTGGAGGCAGGTACGGAGACCGTGACGGCGTGAGCGGTGCGGGCCACCTTCGGCCCGCCCTTGGCGGTGGTGGTGGGGCGGGCGGCGGTCGTTGCCGCGGCAGAGCCGGTGACGGGCGCCATCAGCATGGCGCCGGTCAGTGCGGCAGTGAGTAACAGACCGCCGGGACTGCTCAGTCGGGCGTGCACTCGTGTCCTCCTGTCGGACAGGACGGTGACGGTGACTCAGGAGCTGTGAAGCTGGGTGCCGATGGCATGCGGTCTGCTTGATTCTGCGTGCAGATGCAAGATTCAAGCGATTTCGCTCATGTTCTTGCGGCAGCCGCCACCTGTCAACAGGCGGGACATGTGGTCCCTCAAGGGGCAAGGGGGTACTCGTGGAGCAGCTCTTGTACCTGGTGGCGGTCGGTCCCGGGTCCCCCCGAGAGGCGTCGACGAGCCCGGAAACCGTTCGTAACGGACGGGTAAATTTCCTCGGGCGAGGATCACGGAACGGGTCAGATGGCTCGGATTGTCCGGGTCGGGGCCATGTGCCGAGGCGACGGTGGCAGCCGGCCGGCGCACCACGATGAGGTCGGCCAGGGAGCGCCGGCTGGGCGCCACCAACTGCCCACCGGTGCGAGCGATTTCGTCGGTGAGACCGGCCGGACGGCCAGGCTGCCGGGTCTCGCCCCACGCATCTTCAGTGCCGCCTCCTGGGTGACCCCGAACCCCCGGCCCTGCCCCAGGAAGGTGAACTGCTCGGCCTCGATCACTTTGGCCGACAGGGGTTCGGCCAGTGCCGAGTGCCCCTGCTGCGGGAGTCGGCCGAGGGCTCGCCCCGTCGGATGGCTGGTGGCGCCGACCTTTCGCGCGCGTCCTACGCGCAGATGCTGGTGACAGCGCTCGAACCGGCTTGCTGTACGTCGCCGGAGCGTCGACGCTGCTCGCCCCGGCCGTCGGACTGCCCGCCGAGTACTGCACCGCCCGGCATCCTTCCGCGGGCCGGCGTTTTCCTGTTGCTCGCACTTGTCACGCAGATGTTCACGCCGACCCGCGCTGCTGGTCGGCATCCATCGGGAGACGGCCAGCTCTGTGCGTGGATCCTCAACGCGTACCTCGCGAGCATTCCCAAGGAACTGGAGCGGGCGGCCCGGCTCGACGGCACCGGCCCGATCGGCCCCCTCACCAGGGTCGTGCTCCCGCTCGCGATGCCCGGTCGGGAGCGGGCTGCGAAGTCAGGCGCGGATGACCTCCACGCCGGCTGCCGCGAACGACTTGGCCAGCTCGTCCGAGGCGGCCTTGTCGGTCACCAGGACGTCGATGTCCTCCACCGGGCAGATACGGGCGAAGGCCCGCCGGTTCAGCTTGGTGGAGTCGGCGACCGCGACGACCTGCTGCGCGCGGCGGGCCAGCGCCCGGTTGATGCTCGCCTCGCCCTCGTGGTGGGCGGTGGCCCCGTGGGCCACGTCGATGGCATCGACCCCTATGAAGACCTGGTCCAGTGCGATCTCCGCGAGCAGTTCGGTGGCCAGCGGCCCGATCAGCTCGTAGGACGCCGGCCGGGCAACTCCACCGGTCACCACGAGCTTGACGTGCCGCCGCACGACCAACTCGTTGGCGATGTTCAGCGCGTTGGTCACCACGGTGAGCGCCGTCTCCGAGCCACCGGAACCCAGGTCGGCGCGGGTCGCCAGGGCCCGTGCCACCTCGGTGGTGGTGGTGCCGCCGTTCAGCCCCACCACGGCACCGGCCTTCACCAGCCCTGCGGCAGCGTGCGCGATCCGCTCCTTCTCCGGAGCGTTGCGCGCGGCCTTGTAGCGCAGGGGCAGGTCGTAGGCGATCGCGTTGAGCGCGGCTCCGCCGTGCGTGCGGGTGACCATCTGCTGGCGGGCCAGCTCGTCGAGGTCGCGCCTGATCGTCGCGGCCGAGACCCTCAACTCCGCGGCGGCCCCCTCCACTTCGATCCGCCCGTCGCGCGTCAGCATCTCCAGCAGCGCGCTCCACCGGACCTGCGGTGCCGCCATGTCTCACAACTCTCTGTCGACGGTGTGCGCCACGACGTGCGCACTTCCATGAAACCACAGCGCTTGATTGAATTTTTATAGTCCCGAAACAAGCAAAACCCTGCACGTCTCACAGGCCTTGCGGCCTACCTGGCACGGGTGACCGGCTCGACTGCGGAACTCGTGACCGCCGGCCCGCCGCATCCCGAACAGCTGAAGCTCCGCTCTTCCACGAACAGCGGCTCCAGCCACCGAACGCCCTTCCACCGGGTGTGCGCATCAACCTCCCGGCCCGGGGCACTTGGGGCTGTGGGCGCATCTCGAGCGCCCGCACCATGGGGAGGGCATCGTGACGTCGTCCAACACGCAAGGGCGCGGCCGGGCCGCGAAGTCCGCGGTCCGTTCCACGGAGCGCGAGACGCTGACCGCCGCAGGGCGGGCGGGCTTCGTCGCGCGCGGCATCGTGTACGTACTGATCGGACTGTTGTCCATCCGGATCGCCGTCGGGAGCGGCGGCGGCCAGGCGGACCGGCAGGGCGCGCTGCACGAGATCGCGACACAGCCCTTCGGGAAAGCGATGCTGTGGGCCCTGGCGGTCGGCTTCGGATCCATGGCGCTCTGGCGGGGATCCCGTGCCGTGCTGACCAGGGGGCCCCGTCGGAAGGTGGGTGCGCGACTCCTCGACGGTGGCCGGGCGGTCTTCTACGCCTCAGTCTGCTGGGCCACGGCGGTGTACGCCGCCGGCGGCGGCCAGGGCTCCAGCAGCAACGAGCAGTCGCAGGACTGGACGGCGTCGGCGCTCGAACTGTCGTACGGCCAGGTGCTGGTGGGGGCCGCGGGCTGTCTCCTGATCGGCGTCGGCGCGGTACTCGCCGTCCGGGCGGCCATGCGAAGCTTCCTGCGGCAGCTGGACACCGCCACCATGAGCCGTCGTACGAAGCAGGTCGTCACCGCTCTGGGCGTGGGCGGAGGCGTGGCGCGTGGCGTCGTGTTCGCCGCGGCCGGAGTCTTCATCCTGGTGGCAGCCGTCCGCTTCGACCCGGACGAGGCCAAGGGCGTGGACGCGACGCTCCGGAGCTTCGCACAGACACCGGCGGGACCGTGGCTCCTGGTCGCCGTCGCGATCGGCCTGATCCTCTTCGGCGTCTTCTCCTTCGCCTCGGCCCGCTGGCGCCGACTGTGAACGCTGCCCCGAGCCACTGCCAGAGCCGCTCCGGCGGCGGCAGCGGAGGCGAGACAGCCCGCGCCAAGATTGTTCGGGCGGCAAGTCCCGTAACCCGTTAGCTCAGTACGCGGCTGTTCGGCGCGGTCTGCAGCCATTCGTTGAGGCCGATACGGGGGTAGGCGGACCGTTGCCGTGGAGGAAGGGCTGACGGTGACGACGTCGGCCATCGCCTGAGCGACGAGTGTGGCGGGCGGGCCGAAGGAGCCGGGGCGACGCGGAAGAGGTTTCACTGCGCCGACGGTGTGGTCCCTCAGGAGCAGGGCCTGGACGGCCCCGAATCCGCTGAGGAGGGCGGAGCCGGTCTTCCACCACAGGGTGCGAGCGGCGCCGAGCAGCCGTGCCGGCCGCCCGTAGTCGCTGAAGCCCTCCTCGGCCCCCGAGTCGTCCCGGACCGGTGCCCATGGCCGCCTCCAGGAGGCAGCGCGGAGAATGTCCGGCCTCCGGCCCGTCGTGCGCACCGAGCGGGGCCGGCCCACCAGGTTGACGATGTGCCGGGTATCGAACCCCGTGGCGCTCGGCTACGTGTTGGTCGGTAAGGGAATGGGGCGCGGGCTCGCGAGGTCAGGTTGAGCCTGAAGCGGAAGATCTCCATACCCGGGTGGTGCCAATCTCGCGCGACGGGCTGCCCATTGACCGAACGAAACGATGCCCGACTCCGCCGTACGGCGGTGTGTCGAAAGGAGTGCGACCGTGAGCTGTAGACCTCGTTGGCATGCTCTTCCGCGACCCTGGCGCGCGCTGTTGGCCCTGGCAGTGTGCTTGGGTGCGCTGCCGCTCATCCTGTTGAGCCGCGGCACGACCGCCGCGTCTGCCGCGACCCCCGTGCACGTGTACGTCGCCGGCGACTCGACCGCGTCGACCTATACCACCGGCCAGGCGCCCCGGACCGGCTGGGGACAGGCCATCCCCGTCTTCTTCAACTCCAACGCGGTGGTCGTGAACGTCGCCAAGTCGGGCGCCAGCTCCAAGAGTTTCATCGACCTCGGCCGGCTCGACCACATCCTCGGCCTCATCACCAAGGGCGACTACCTGCTCATCTCGTTCGGGCACAACGACGAGAAGTCCGACGACCCCACCCGCTACACGATCCCGGCGACGACGTACAAGTCGTACCTGTCGCAGTACATCGACAAGGCGCGGGCCAAGGGAGCGAACCCGGTCCTCATCACGCCGGTCGAGCGCCGCCGCTTCAACAGCGCCGGCGTCATCACGGCCAGTCATGGCGCGTACCCGGCCGCCATGATCGAACTCGCCACGGCCAAAGGTGTGCCGCTGATCGACCTGACCGCCTCCAGCACGCGGCTGTGGAACGCGCAGGGAGTCGTGGGCACCAAGAACTACTTCATGATCCTGCCGGCCGGGGTGTACCCCAACTACCCGGACGGCATAGAGGACAACACCCACTTCCAGGCGTACGGCGCGATCCAGGTTGCCCGGCTGATCGCCCGTTCGCTCAGCAGCGGAGCCGTCATCCCCGCGGCCGACTTCCAGAAACTCGACGACGCGATCCCCACCAGCGCGATCGTCTGGCCCGCCACCGCACCCTACTGAGCACCCGTAACCCCTCCGTGTGATCCGTCCGCCGCGCCCCGCCGCGGCCAAGAGAAAGCAGCCCCACATGCCCCTCCTTGCCAGACGCCGATTCACGAGCGCCCGCGCGACCGTCGCCGCTTTAGTCATCGTGGCCGCAGCCGTCACCGTCGGCACCGACAATGCCTCGGCCGCCACCGCGATCACGGTCGCCGCCGATGGTTCGGGCAACTACACCACCGTCCAGGCAGCCGTCGCGGCCGCCTCCACGGGAACCGTCATCACGATCAAGGCCGGCACCTACCAGGGTCAGGTGTCCATTCCGTCGGGCAAGTCCGGCATCACCCTGCAGGGTGCCACGGGCACCGCGACCGACATCGTGATCACCGGTAGCGCCCCGGCCTCCACCGCCGGGACGGCCGGCAGTGCCACCGTGCTGAACATGGCCGCGAACACCACGATCAAGGGCCTCACGATCGCCAACACCTACGCTGCCCACGACAGTCAGGCCCTGGCTCTGTATGCGGGCGGCGACCGGCAGTTCTACCGTAACGTCCGGTTGCTCGGCTACCAGGACACCTTCCTGTCCTGGGGCGGCACCGGCAGTTCGCAGGTCCGCCAGTACGTCTACAAGAGCTACATCGAGGGTGCCGTCGACTTCATCTACGGCAACGGGGCGCTGGTGATCGACAGTTCGACGATCCGCTCGCTCGACCGCGCCAGTACCAACAACGGCTACATCACCGCCGCGGCCACCAACACCAGCAACAAGTACGGCATCCTGATCACCCGGTCGACCCTGCTGAGCACCGCCGCCTCGCAGACGGTGGCGCTGGGCCGCTGCTGGCACGCCGGCGGCGCCGCGGACGCGACAGGCCAGGTGCTCGTCCGGGACTCCACGCTCGGCGGCCACATCCGGCAGGCCGGTGCCTGGCAGGACATGGGCGGCTTCTCCTGGAAGACCTGCCGGTTCTCGGAGTACAACAACACCGGCTCCGGCGTCACTCAGGGAACCAGCGACCGGCCACAGATCAGCGCCTCGACGGCCGCGAGCTACACCGCCCAGAACTACCTGGCCGGCAATGACAGTTGGAACCCGGTGCAGTAGGGGAACCGGCTGCGGCGAGTCGGTCACGGACCGACTCGCCGCGTGGCGGACGACGATCTTCATGCACGGGCCTTGACGGTTCTTCAGGGGAACGGCGAAGCGGACCGTGTCCCGGGTCCGCAACTCCGCCTCCTGCGCGGCCATGGACGACTCCTGACCCGTCCGGCCCGACGCCCGTACGTACATCGCCTCGCGCCGGGTCGGCACCTCAGGACTTTCACCCTCGATCAACTCCGCGAGCGCCTGCGTCGAAAACCGGCGCTCCCGCCCCACCCACACCACGGGAACCCTGCCCGCATCCGCCCATACCCGCAGGGTGTCGGGATGCAGACCCACCCGACGCGCGGCTACCGACAGACGAAGGAGTTCCATTTCCGGGACGCTACAGAGGCCCAACACGAGCTATCCACAGATCAGTTCACCTGTCGCTCAACCATGTGAGAACAACGCGTACCGGCCCGGCCGCCGACAGACCCTGATATACAGCCGAACCCAGGAAACACAGGCAAAACCAACAGCTGCAGTCAACCCTGGATGATGTCCTGCGGGTCCAGGCCGGTGAGCTGCGCGATGCGCTGTGCGGGAATCCCGGAGGTGAGCGCCCGGTGGACCAGGGACCGCCAGTCCTGGGTGGTGTCCCGGAAGCTGAGCAGTTCGGACTCCATGTCCGTCACGGAGCGGGGCGCGCAGGCCTGCTCCACCCGCACCGTCTCCTCCTCGCTCAGGGGGACTGGCAGACGCTCCGCATCGTCGGGGATGAGCACCTCGGCCCCAGAGGGGACGATCCTGACGCACTCCGAGGAGGCGGGGACGCCATGCGCGCTCAGCCATCCCAGCACCGCAGGGGTCTCGGCACACTCCAACTCCCCGACGGTGGCCAGGGCTGCGCCCAGACGCGGATGACGCTCGGGGAGAACGAACAACAAGGCATCGTCGGCCATGATTGTGGCACCACTCTCTCGCAGAAAATTGAACACGAACGTGATGCCAATACCCTCGGAAGGCGCTCCGACCCCAAGTGAATCGCCAACTCACCCGGGTGGATGGCCAGGCCCGTCAACTCACTGAGCGGGAAACGACGTTGGCGCCGTCACCAATCACTGCTCCAGGTGCCGTGTGATGGAGAGCGACGACGGTTGGCGTGCGCACCAGCAGGCGACGCCGCACGATGCTCGCCACCGGCCGCGCCCGCGAGCAGGTCACCGTCCACCGGGATCCTGAAAGTGGACGACGACGGCGGCCGTCGTCCGAGAGGTGGCGGGCCTATCTGGACGCGGACCGGTGTACCTACCCACCCGGTGACCGTGAGTGGCGATCCGTATTGCGCCGGGGGCCGTTGGCGGCCCGAACAGACCTCGCAGCACCGCCCGTTCAGATCCGAGCGGGCCCGCTGGTAGGAGAACCTGAACTCCCTGTGCTCACGACTGTGGCGCCCTCCCGGGGAACGCGAAAGCCCCGGCTGGACGGGGGAGACCAGCCAGGGCGCTGCGGTGGTGACGTGCGGAGGGCGGTCGCCTCGCGGCGAAAGGCTCCATGGGGCTTCAGCCGAACGATCTTCCCCATGGGCTGTAGGTGAGGCCCGGGGACACTGTCCCCTCCGCAGCCACATACAGATGAACAGTCGGCGCCATCATCGAGCGCGAACGCTCCCGGGGCGGCCAGGCGCCCGTGGCCGAGTACGCCGCCACCACAACGTCAACTCCTGGCCCAGTGCGCTGGGTCGTTGGGCCCATGTGTTGCCGGACAGCTCATTTCGATCAAGGTCTGACGGGGCTGAGATACGGAAAAGACGTTTGTCCGAGCGGAATCGGTACAGACGATGAGCTGACACAGCCTTTATCTGGAAGCGGAGAAAACCATGGGCATCATCGCGTGGATCATCATCGGCCTGCTCGCCGGCGTCATCGCCAAGGCCCTGATGCCGGGCAAGGATCCTGGCGGCATCATCATCACCATGCTCATCGGCATCGCCGGCGGTCTGCTCGGCGGCTGGCTCGGCAAGGTGATCTTCGGCGTCGACTCCATCGACGGGTTCTTCGACATCTCGACCTGGATCGCCGCGATCGTCGGCTCCTTCATCCTGCTCGCCCTCTACCGCGTCGTCACCGGTAACCGGCATTCGAGCCGTCACGCATGACCTGCTGACGGCAATACGCGTGCGACGCGCTGGACGGCTCCCTCCTGTTCGCAGGACGGGAGCCGTCGGTCTGCCGGAGGAGCAACAGGCCATACGGGCTTGGTGATGCCGTGTTGTCTCGTGAGGCGTCTGCAAAACCAGTTACTCGTCGAGCAGATGACTGTCCGGTTGGGTTACGGACTGCTGGTGTCGGCGTACTTTGAGATGTGCGCGACGAAGTGCAGACAGACGTGGCGCCGGCAGGAATTCCGTAGGCCGAGATCATCTCGGTGGTGTGGTCGGTTCCAACAGCCCACCGACGCATTGCACCCACGGCACCCACGGCACCCACGACCTCCTGGACAGCGACAACCCGACAGGTCACTGCTCGGCCCCGGCGGCCGAGAGCGAACAAGAGTATGCGCATCGGGACCGCGGTCTGCCCGGTGGAGTCGGCGAGCGGGGCTTCCCGATGTCGGAGCCGCAGCCGCTCATCGCCAGCCGAAGTATCGCTTCGAAGTCCGGCCGGTCCTCCGGGTGGGGGGCGAGTCGGGTCGGCCACATGGTGGCGCGTCGGCCACCGGGCCCACCCTTTGAGAGGGCAGGGCCCGGTGGGGCGAGTCGGCCTGGGTCAGATGCTGACGCCGAAGTCGGAGGCGATCCCGGCCAGCCCGGAGGCGTATCCCTGGCCGACCGCGCGGAACTTCCACTCGGCGCCGCTCCGGTACAGCTCGCCGAAGACCATCGCGGTCTCGGAGGAGGCGTCCTCGGACAGGTCGTAACGCGCGATCTCCTGCCCGCCCGCCTGGTTGACGATGCGAATGAAGGCGCCCCGGACCTGGCCGAAGCTCTGGCCGCGGTTGTCGGCGTCGTGGATGGAGACCGGGAAGACGATCCGGTCGACCTCGGCGGGTACGCCTGCCAGGTTCACCTTGATCGACTCGTCGTCGCCCTCGCCCTCGCCGGTGAGGTTGTCCCCGGTGTGCTCGACGGATCCGTCCGGGCTGGTGAGGTTGTTGTAGAAGACGAAGTGCCCGTCCGAGAGAACCTTGCCCGAGGCGTCCAGAAGGAGGGCGGAGGCGTCGAGGTCGAAGTCGGTGCCGGTGGTCGTCCGGACGTCCCAGCCGAGGCCGACCAGGACGGCGGTCAAGCCCGGGGCCTCTTTGCTGAGCGAGACGTTGCCGCCCTTGGACAGGGAAACTCCCACTGTATTCCTCCTGGTTGAGATCCTGCGGTGCGGTTGCACCCGAAGATAATCTACAGCACTGTAGAAATAGGGTGGAGTGGTGATGGGGTGTGATGCGGGCGCGAGATCCCGGGTGTCCTTACGATGGAGCGCCCGTGAAGTGCGCGGCAGCGGAGGGGAGACAGGGCGTGACGGATCACCGGCAGTGTCCCGGGCGACGGGGGCAGGGCGAGCTGGAGGCGCTGGTGCTGTCCGCACTGCGGGAGGCGGACGGGCCTGCGACGGGAGGCTGGGTGCAGGAGCACCTGGGGAGCGATCTCGCCTATACGACCGTCATCACGATCCTGACCCGGCTGCTGGCCAAGGGTGTGGTCACCCGCGAACGGGTCGGCCGGTCCTTCGCATGGCTGCCCGTGGCGGACCAGGCCGGGCTGGCCGCCCACAAGATGCGCCGGGTGCTCGACAACGAGGGGGACCGGCAGGCCGTACTGGCGAGTTTCGTCACCAGCCTCGGTCCGGACGACGAGCGGCTGCTGCGCGAACTTCTGGGCCGATCCCGCGACGGATCCCGCGACGGAGGGGAAGACTGACACCCCATGGGGGTCTTCGCCTTTCTGCCACTGGTACGGCCGTTGACGGCGTGGCCGGTCGCCCGCCTTGCCGAGCAGCATCTCCATCCACGTACCGCGACTCGGTTGCCAACTTCAAAACGACCGCACTCGCTCATACGAGGGTTCAGGGGATGCGAACACGGCTTCCGTCTGATCCTGTGCTCCGACCAAAGAGGCACCTGACCAGGACGAAGGCCGTGGGAAATGGGTCTGCTGCATCACGATGCCGTCCGGGAGCCGTTCGCGTTGGCATCATGCTTCCGGGCCGTTTCTGCGACTGCCGGACCGCGCGGCGGACGTGGTCAGCGGCGACCGCGGAATTTGCTCAGCAGGCTCTTGGCCTGGCTCCGGCGACGGGGGTCGGCTGCGGCCCGCCGCGCCTGCTCGGCCGTACGACGCCCTTGGGGGCTCCTTGCGAACTGCTTGATACGTTCCATCATGCGTGACATGCGGTTCCATCCCTTGGTACTGGCGAGTGCCTTCCTCGGCTCGGCTACCCCTTGTGGGACGACTCAGCCCTCCCAGCCGGTGGGATGTGCGCGCGGACGGATGGCTGGTTCGTCGGCACAGGGAACACCGAGGACTCCCGACGCCAGCTCACCTGCTGCGAGGCCAGGGCGCGTCGGATCCAGAGTGGGTCGGGGAAGCTTCATGGACACGAACGATCCGGTATGGGGGCACTCGGAGCCCCTGCCGTCGGCGGCGTGACACGGCCAGGCATCGAGGCCTGGCCTAGAAGCCGAAGGAGTTGTGCGGTTCGGGGTCGGTGCGGAACAGCCGGGCCAGCTGTCCGATCGCGCCGTCGGAGTGCGGAGTGATGTGGCCCGCGTACGTCAGGTCGTGCGCCGACATGCCTCCGAAGTAGAGCGAACTGAGCGCCGGCACCGTGATGGTCAGGTCCGCCTCCTGGTCGGTGGCGACGCAGGTCGCCGTGGCACCGCCTGTGCGGAGAAACCATGTCCGGTTGTTCGCCGGGCACATTCGGTCGTCGTCGATGGTGAACGCCAACTCGCCGGCCGTGTCGTACGAACGTTGTGTCAGGGCGCGGGGGACGTCGAGCAGGCGTGCCCACAGGTTGTCCGACTGGCGGGTGATGCGCATCGCCCGTGGGCTCGCGAGCATCCACCGCAGTGGTTCGTCGCGCGGACGGCCGGGCGCCACGATGGTCCTCGTGAGGTCGAAGTCGACCAGCAGACTCCACAGGGCGCGATAGGCCACCGGGTTCGTCGCCTCCAACGCCTCAACGACGAGCGTTCCCGCGTTGCCCACTGCCGAGGACCACGGCAGGCGAAAGTTGGCTATGCCGTCCACATCGCCGTGCAGGTCACGGTGGACGAGATACCGCAGCGGCCCGTTCGTGCCGTCGGCGTCATCGGACAGCCCGTCCCAGCGCCCGGGCAAGGGGGCGAGCTCACCGACACGGTATGCACGCACCTCCGCGTGCACCATGGGCCAGAACTTCCTCGCCTGCGTGGCGTCGACCAGCTCCAGCGAACCAGGGTCGGGCGCTGCCGGAAGGAGGGCCGCCTCGTGGCGGTCCAGCTCCCACCGCACCCGATAGGTCGCCGGCGAGAAACCGAATCGGCCGTAGATGCCGCCTTCGCTCGCGCTGAGCATTGCCAACGGCTCGCCCCGGTCCAAGGCCGCCTCGAACATGGCCTGCATCATCCGCCGCAGGTGACCACGTCGGCGGTGTGTGGCGATCACCGCGGTAGCAGTGACGCCGGCCATCTTGACCGTACCTCCGCCGGGGACTGTCACATCGAAGGAGATCGTTGCCGATGCGCCGACGCACGCATCGTCGGCGAATGCCGCAATCGGATGGAAGGACTCGTCCTTGGCGTCGGCTTCTGCCCACTTCTCAAGCTGCTCGGCGGTTGCCGGAGTGCGCTGCGGAGGCCACGGCTCCGGACCGCAATGCCAAGCGGCATCGGCCGGCTCCCAGCTCGGCAGTCCGTTCGCGTAAGGCAGAGCCAGGTAGTACGCGTTCATCTCATCGCGCCTCGGCGGCCGGACCTGAATAACCATGCCGGATATTGCACCCACCGCCATCCCCTGTACACAACCGATTAATTGCTCGCCGAGCTACCAAACCGACCACTGACCACGGGTGTACCGCTACCACTCCTGGCTGCGGACGTAATCAGGCCAGCACAATCAGCGCCCTCCGGCCACGGGTGAGGCTGACGTGTCCGCGTCGCCAGACCCATGGAGTCGTAGGCAGCCCGGGTCTGGGGCATGGCAGGGCGGTGCCGCTCCGCCCATTCCACGAGGCGGTGCGGGAGGGGTGCAGCTCTCGCACCATGGCAGTGAGGCTGTACTCGGCCTTCGGCGGCATGCTGGGATGAACAGTCCTCGTCAACAGGCCGTCGTGTTCAAGTCTGCGCGGGTCCAGGGTCAGCAGCCGTCGGCTGATGCCTCAACTGAGCGTTTCCGTTCGGTGATACCTGACAGGGGCCACGCGCGGTGGCGATCAGGACGCTGACTCCCGCCTCGACCGCTGGGCGGAAGTCTTCAGCGGACTCGACACCGACATCCGCACGGTGGTCTGCGGCCACACCCGTATGCCGTACGTCCGCCTCGCCCACGGCCGACTTGTGATCAACCCCGGCAGCATCGGCATGCCCTACGGACGAACCGGAGCACACCGGGCCTTCCCGGGTCCGGGCCTCGAACTCCGCACCACCCACTTCGACATCGAGGCCGCAGTCACGCAGCTCAGCCAAAACTCGTCCTACCCCGGCATCGGTGGATGGGCCGACTATTTCCTGCACGCTCGCGCGACCGACGCCGACGCCCTCGCAGCCTTCGCCCCACGGGACGGACGCGACCACAGCCCGTGACACCCGCTCCCCACCCACGACGACGGACAGTCGAACACCGACTGCACGATCAACGGTGCCTGCCAATCCCAAGGGCCCACCCGACCCCGAATCGCCCCCACTCGACCGCCAGACGTTACCCAGGTCGCTCAGACTTCGCGGACATCGCTCAGCTTCCCTAGGTTCTTCCTGGGGATCGGGTGAGCCCTTCATATGGCTGGCCCACTCAGGGGTGTCCAGGAAGGGCAGTCTGATGACCGTGGCCGTTTGTGTTGACGGTGCGTCAGTCTGAAGTCTCCGGGCGAGGGGACGACCGGGTGAGCCGTACGCCCGTGAACCGGAGGGGCCCTCAAGGGGTGCGCAACGGCTGTTGCCCTTCGCCCGGTTCGGGTCGATGCACCCCGCGTGGCCGGTACCCGAGGCGGTCCGACCGCCCCACCAGATCTGCCAGCAGCCAGATGATGGCCAGCCACATCTCCGTCCCCTGCAGGCCCGGTTCCGGGCCCGGCCCCGCCGTACCCGGCCCGAATCCGAAGCCTTTCCCGTCCTGCCAGGTCGCCAGGGCGGCGGTGAGCCGGCGTTCGGCCCAGGCCCGGATCTCGGCCGCCCGGTAGGTGTCGTCGCCTCCGCCCCTGCCGCCCAACTGCCTTGTGCACAGCCACAACGGGTGTGCGACGTCCAGGACGTTGCAGGCGTTCTCGCGGCCCGCGCCGAAGTAGCGGGCGTCGCGACTGTGGTCCAGTACCGCGTCCACGACCTGCTCCGGATGTGGGACGGGCATCCCGAACTGCGCGAAGGAACCCCGTGTGAGCCGGTAGTAGCCGTTCACCACCTGGAGGCGGCCGGCGGTGGCCGAAGGGCTGCCCCACATGCCGGTCCAGGGGTCGGCCCGGGTGAGGAGCCACCCGAAGAGGGCTTCGAGCGCGCCCGGAGTAAGACGGGCGGTGGCGGAGTGCCGTAGGTTCCAGTGGGCGGCTGTGGCCCAGGAGTCGATCCAGGCGCCCGCGCCCCATGCGCTGTCCTGCCAGGGCAACTCCTTTAGGCGGGTCACGAGTTGACTGGCCGTCATGTCGCTTACCCCGCGGATCGGTTGAGGGAAAGAAGCGCCCAGGAGATCCAGCGCATAGCCCACCGACAGTACGTGGTACAGGGCCGGGCCCTCGCCGATGAAGCCGTCGGCGTCCATGGCGGGTGGCTGTTCGCCGAGTTCGGGTATCAGGCCGGTCGCCCGGTCCTGGAGGGACGTCAGGCGCTCGATGTGTTGCGTCCTGTCCAGTTGCTCGGGGGCGGACGACAGCAACAGGTCGGCGATCTCCACGGCATCGCAGTGCGCCCGCACGGTGGGTGCGGCGCCGGGGCGGTCGGTGTACGTGTCGCCGTTCCAGCAGCAGGCCAGGATGCCGGCGGCCTGGGTACGGGCGGTGTCGGCGAACCGGGCCAGAGCATCGCCGCCACCGTCATCGACGCCCGGAGTGCTTGGCCGCTGGCGGCCCCCCGTCTCACGCCGGTCCCGAATCCGCCGCGCCGGATTCCCCGCCGCCACCGTCCACGCCGGTAGGTCCTTCGTCACCACCGCCCCGGCGCCGATCACGCAGTGGTCGCCGATCGTGACGCCGTCGACGACAACCACATGGGAGCCGATCCAGACGTCGTCGCCCACGGTGATGCCCCGGCTGGTCTGGGGTTGCCGGAAGACCGGCTGGTCGGGGGCCATCGAGTGGTTGAAGCCCAGGAGCGAGGTGTGGGCGCCGATGCGTACGCCGGTACCCAGGGAGACGGTGCCGCGGGCCACGGTGAACGGGTTCAGCGTGCAGTCCGTGCCCGTGGTCAGGGTGCCGGTGACGTAGGCGTGGGCGGCGATGTACGAGTCGTCTCCCAGTCGCAGGAGGTCGGGGAAGACCGCCGCCGACCCGGCCACGTAGCAGCGCTCGCCCACTTCGCTGTCCCCGCCGAGAGACTGTTGCCGCTCTCGCTGCGCGGCTCGCTGCTCCTCCGTGGCCTCTTTCTCGTACAGCCAGGGACAGTGGTCGAAGCGGTCGGACGAGTGTACGGACGGCTGCTGTCGGTGATCCATGTGAGCACGCTAGGCGGACGCGTGGCGCGCGAGGAAGAGGGCGGCCGGGTACCGGTGATCTGCGATTGGTTCGAAGCGCACGGCTTCGAACTGCGGTGGTTGCCGGCACCGGACGCCGGCTTCGGGGTCGGTGTGCACCGGTTCGCCGGAGTACCCCGACCGCTATGCCGCGGCACCCGCCTGTTCGAGTTCGTGGGTTACGACGTCCTCCGTCAGTCCGTGGCAGAGGAATCCCTCGCCCGCAACGCCTCCACGCCGTACGACCAGCGCGGGCTGTAAGCGGATGGGGGGTGGAGTCGGCCTCGGGCCGTTCGCCCTGGATACCCTTCTCCAACCTGGAGTTGGCATGGACAAGGGGCACCATTGACTCCGAAACCCGCATCACATGGGCCGCCCTCACCCTCATGACCAGTCGCCGCACCCACTTACCGGCACCCCTCCGTCACCGCCCCAGCCGGCCGACGGCTCTGGACAAACCCGCAGACCCGCATACCTGCAGACGACGCCTCAGGCGCGTCGGACCCGCCAGAGCCATGCTGCCGTGCCGGCCATCAGGGCGAGCATCGCCAGGTTGGACAGGAGGGCCGGGGTGCCGGCCTCCGGGCCGCCGCTGGACAGGTTCCAGGTGCCGATGATGACACTCGGCAGGACGGCGGCGAGCAGTACGCCGGTGGTTTTCTGGACGGCGGTCCAGTGCACTGACGTGCAGAGAAGTACCGCGCCGGTGATGCGGAACAGGACGCCGAGCAGCTGCCCGGGGTGGTCGGGGAAGACCATCATGAAGGGCATCGAGAGGGTGACCATCAGGAGCGGGATCAAGGGGTGCACCTTGCCCCGTCGGGCGGGTGCACCGGCACCGCTCCGGGCTGCGGTTCCGACGGTCCCGTCGCCTGCCTCGGCCAGTGCCGTCGCCGCGATCGTGCGGGGGTCTCCCAGCTTCGCCAGGACCTCGCCGATCGCGGCATCAGGGTGTTCGGCTCGCGTCACCTCTATGTGTTCGGCGAGGTCGCCGAGGAGTTCCTGTCGACGGTCGGCGGGGAGCGCGGAGGCTTCGCGCTCGACGGCGGAGAGATAGTCGCGTACAGGGTCGGCAGAGGTCTTCATGCGAGGTCTCCGGTGGAGGGGTGCGGGGTGGTCAGGAAGGCGTCGACGGCGTTGCGGAAACCGGGCCAGACGCGGGTGAACTCGTCGAGTGCGGCCCGGCCGCTGTCGGTGAGCGCGTAGTAGCGGCGGGGTGGTCCGGAGGCGGACTCCTGCCAGGTGGTGGTGACCAGGTCGTCGCGGCGGAGCCGGGAGAGCAGCGGGTAGACCGTGCCCTGGCTGGTCGCCAGCGCACCGGAGTCCTCCAGGGCATGGAGGAGTTCCACTCCGTAGCGGGGGCGGTCGCGCATCAGTGCGAGTACGCAGTACTCCAGGACCCCCTTGCGCAGCTGGGCGGCTGCCCGGGCCTGCTTGGTCGAATCACCTGGTTCCATGCGATGCAAGATACCTGGTTCCGCAAGCCGGTGGATATGGGGGGTGGATCCTCCCATTCAACTCATCGGTCCGGTGGTGCTGGGGCTGACGGCCTTGTGGGTCGCTGCCAGGCCGTCCACCCGCGTTGGACCAGGGCAGCCCGCCTCTCCAGCGCGTGACCGTCCGGACGAGCCCTGGACCGCGCTACCCGACGCTCGTCCCGTCGCTGTACAAGGCGGATAAGGTCGTGGACCAGGTCTTCACGGGGCCGCTGACACCTTGGGGTTACGAAGCATGCCTACGCCTGAGCAGATCTGGGAGGACGCCGACCTCCCCACCCGTCGGCTCGCCGGACTGGCTCTCAACCCGTCCGTGCCGGAGGGCATCCTCCTGCGGCTGCTCTCCGACGCTCCGCTTGCCGTACGGATGGTGCTGTGCCGGGACCGGATCCTGCCCGACGCCGTCGTCGACGCGGTGATCGAGCATCCCGACACCTACACCCGCAGCTTCTTCGCCCGTAACCCCCATGTCGATCCGGCCCAGCGAGTTCGACTGCTGGATGATCCCGAGTGGTTCGTCCGCGCCCACCTGGCCGAGGGACCACGGGTGGCCGCCCCGGCCCAGCCCAGGCCTCTGCCCGACGAGGCCGTCGTCCACATGATCAGCACGTATGACGACGAACTCCTGGGCGGTCCCTTCTACCAGCAGATCTCCACCGGGCTGCGCCGATCCATGCCCACACATCCGGTCGCCAAGGTCCGCCGCTGGGGGGTCGGCAGCTGGGCATCACTGTCCGCAGACCTGCGGGCGGCACTGCTCACAGACCCCGACGACGGGGTCCGGGAGACGGCGCAGAGGCATGCACGCCATCAGGATCCGGCGTGGGTGGAGAGTGTGCTCCCTGACCGACCGTGCCACGGCCGCGCCGACGTGCTGCTCCACCACGCCCTCAGCAGAGCTGTAGTGGACGGCGTCCTCGCCAGGCCCGTCGGCAAGGGAGACAAGGCGATGATCGCCGTCAACCCCAGCCTCCCTCCCGACGTCGTGGTTCTCCTGGCCGCCGACCCGGTTGCGGAGATACGCGGCCTGATCGCACACCGCGAAGACCTCGGACCCGCCGAGCGCCGCGCACTTGTCGCCGATCCGGACCCGGACGTGCGTACGAACGTTGCGTACCGCGCGGACCTGGGACCGGCCGAACGCCGCGCGCTCACGACGGACCCCCACCCCGACGTCCGGCTGGCGGTGTCCCTCCACTCCGCGCTGAGCGAGGAGGAACGGGACCAGATCGACTACCAGGTCCCCATGGACGATTTCTTCGTCTTCCACCCCGCGCCCGAGGTTCCCCGGGATCCCATGACCGTTCGCCGAAACGCACTCTCCAACCATCCACTGCTGCGCCGGCGGGCGGCCAGGGACCACCTGCTGCCACCGGACCTCGTCGCACGCCTGGCCGACGACGGCGACCTCGGCGTACGCGTCCTGCTGGCCCAGAACCATCCAGACGCCCCCGCGCCACTTCTGCTGCGCAGCTTCCTCGAGTACACCGGTCCCGAGCGCAGCCACCTCACCACCCGGCCGGACTTCCCGACCAACGGACTGGCCGCCTTCGCCGACCACGAAGACCCTGAGGTCCGGGCCTTGGCGGCACGCGACCCCGAAACTGAGCCCGTAGTCGTGGAGCGGCTTACCCAGGACCCGGAATACGAGGTCAGGGCTGCGGCGACGCGTCACCCGAACCTTCCTCAGTCCCGGCTGGCAGTACTCCTCGGCGACGAGGAGCTGGCCCACGCTGCGGCTGCGAATCCAGCGCTGAAGCCGGACACGATCCGCCGACTGGTGAAGACGGACGGCCGACGGGTAGGGCCGCCGACGTAGAGGTAGTTGCCGGTCGTCCCCTGCGCTCTGCGAAGAACGAGTTCTGACATCCTCCCCAGCCGCAGCAGCGGGATTCCTGGCTCACGCAGCCTGGCGGACGGGCGGTCCGTCAGGTCTTCCGCAACCAGCGCCAGTCGGGTCGAGACCAGCCCGGACGAGCGCGAACCGCGCCGCAGGCGCCGGGCCACCTACAACCGTTACGGCGGGGTCCGGCACCTGTCTGCCGCCCTCGACCTGGCCAAGGGCAAGCTCTACGACCACATCAAGCCGGTCAAGAGGCGGACGCAGTTCCTGGAGTTCTGCCGTTACCTGCGCACCAACCACACAGTCCAGGCCCGCGAGTTGCACCGCTGTCTGCGGTGGCGTAAGCAGAACGCTCGGCACCCTCCTGGCCGTCCAGCGACGCGAACGCGCCCGCGTCCGCAGTGAGAAGGGCATCCGCTGGGGCGGACGCCCACTGTCCGTCACGGCCTGACGCCTGGCTCACGACCGCCGCTGGGTCCCATCACCGCGACTCACTCCGGGGCCGAACCCGGACCGGGCTGTGCTGTGTCCGGATGCAGGCCCGGCCATAATTCGCTTGCCCTGGCGGCGGGTCAACGCTGCACTGTGGCCAGACACCATCAGTCGTGGTGCCGGTAGTTCGAGGAGGCAGCGGCAGCAATGGAGATTCGTTCCACGACCGATGAGGATCTTGACGTCTTCGTCGACACGGTCCATGCCGCGTTCGGGCTCTTCCCGGAACCCCCGGTAGAGGGCGGCGGGCTCTGGTGGTCGGCGCTCGAAACGGACCGCTGCCTGCTCGCGCTGACTGCGGACGGGCGGCCGGTCGGCACCGCCGCCGCGCACTCCTTCGAGCTCACTCTGCCCGGTGAGACGCTGGTCCCGGTCTCCGGGGTGACCGCTGTTGGGGTCCTGCCCTCACACCGGCGCCAGGGCGTGCTCAGCGCGATGATGGGGCATCAGCTCACCGAGTTGCGGGCCCGCGGGGAGTTCCTTTCCGTGCTGCTGGCCTCTGAGGCCTCGATCTACGGCAGGTTCGGCTACGGACCGGCGACCTACACGGCGCGGCTGACGGTGCCGCGTCACCGGGCCGCCCTCGCCGTTCCCCGGGCGCGAGGACTGGCCGGTGCACCAGCGGACGGCTCGGACAACGGCTCGGTCGAGGTACTGCGTAGTGCCGAATGCGCCGAGATCCTGGAAGAGGTCTACGACCGGTACCGTCGCGCCCAGCCCGGCGCACTGTCCCGGCCCCACCGCTGGTGGGCCTTGCGCGCGGGGCAGCCCCCGATCTCGCCGGCGCCGCGCTACGTCGCCCTCCACCGGAACGCCGACGGCGTCCCGGACGGGTACGCCAGCTACTCGGTCGATTCCGGCACCCTGACGGTCGACGAGACCATTGTCACCGACGGCGCCGTCTTCACGGCCCTGGCCCGGTTCGTACTCGGACACGACCTGGTCTCTCAGGTCGTGTTCAAGCAGGTCCCGCCCGAGCACCCGCTGCGGTGGCAGTTCGCGGACTTCCGCGCCGGCGAGGTGAGCGGCGACATGGACTGGCTCTGGGTGCGGCTGCTGGACGTCCCGCGTGCGCTGACCGCGCGCGGCTGGTTCACCGACGGCGAGCTCGTCCTCGATATCGACGACCCGTTCCTCGGCGAGCACGGCCGCTACCTGCTGACCGTCCGGGACGGCAAGGCCGACTGCGTCTCCACGGACCGGGAGCCCGACCTGTCCCTGGACGTGCGCGACCTGGGCTCCGTCTACCTCGGCGGCACCGCCCCGAGCACGCTCGTACGTGCCGGACACATACAGGCCCACCGCCCAGGCGCGGCCACCCTCGCTGACTCCCTCTTCCGCGCCGACCGGCCCCCGCACTGCCTGCACTGGTTCTGACCGCGCGCTCGCCGGCCCTCCAAGACTCTCGTCAGCCCATAGGCACCCGTCGGGGCGGATGCTTCCGACTGGCGAAGAGGTGAATGGGGCCAGCCAGGAGCGAGGGGCGAGGTCGGCCGGGCTGGAGCGGGCACGCCAGCACGAACGACCGGACAACCTCGCCTCCCTGCGGCGGCCGGTGCGGAACTGACCCACCACCCCTGGCCCGTCCACGGGCGGGCGGTGGTGAGAACGGATTGCCTACTGGGCACGCTGCCACGCCATGCCGGTGAACCTGAGGTGTTCGCGGCGCCGGGAGCCATCCCGTATGCGCGAACCCCTCGGAGTCTGCTTCTGAGCTAGAAGGCCGCTGTCCGGTCTTCGCTGCGCGGGTCGGTCACCTGGTGCTCGGTGTAGACGCCTGCGCGCGCCTCACGTCGCCAGGGACGCCCGTAGGTCACTGCTCCGGCGGCGGCCTCGGAACTGTTGTCGAGGTTCACGACGGCCACCGATGGCGAGTCGTCCGCCGGGCACCGCGCAAGCCAGTCGCCGTTGGGGGCGGCGATTCCGGACGGTGCGGTGGCGCTGTGCTGTGCCGGCACCGACAGGCTGACCCAGTAGCTGTTGACCGTGGCGTGGCCTTGGGCTTGGGCGGCGGTATTGCCCGGGGTGCCGCTTGTGGAGAACAGGACGCAGTCGACATCCAGTTTCTCGTATTCCGCGAACAGCTCCGGGTAGTGGATCTCCATGCCGAGCAGGCAGCCGAAGCGCACACCGTCGACCTCGAAGGTCACCGGGGAGACGCCCGGCGAGTACATGTACGAGACCTTCGTCTTCGACAGCAGGCGCTCGTCGTAACGCGTGACGACCTCGCCGCGATCGGAGATGACGTAGAGGCTGTTGTGCGGGCGGTTGGGCCGGGTCAGGCGGTGCACCGATGCGATCACCGTCCACAACCGCAACTCGCGGGCCAGCCCGGCGATCGCAGCCAACTCCGATTGGAGCACCGGCCACTGGCACCGATCCCAGTCCGCCGGGCCGACCGCGTCCGGGCCGTCGATGGACATGACGTGCTTGCTGGGAAAGCAGATCGCGCCTTCGGGGAAGTGCACGATCCTCGCTCCGTGAGCACTGGCCTCGCGCATCAGGGCGCGTACCTCACGGCCGCTTTCGCGCAGCGCTTCAACGTCTCTGGGGTCATCACGTACGGGGGTCTGTGCTACGGCGAGCCGCACACTCTTGGGATTCCTTGCTTCCGGCATGACGTCTCCTGAGGGAGTCGGGCGGAAGTGCCGGAGGGCGGACGTGTAGGACTCGCCGGTCTTGGCGGCGCGGGCACGCACCTGGCGCTTGAAGTTCCTACGGGCTGTCATCGCGGCCTTCCACGCCTTGAGCGACGGCTCCCCAGCGACCTCGCCCGAGGCGATCGGGCTGCGACAACGACCTGAGACGCTGGTCCCTTTGCCTCCGATGGGAGACCGTGCTGGGGACGGTCGCGGGAGGTTCGGCGTAGGCCACGCAATCGGTCATCATGCCGTCGCTCGCAGGGTCCGTCAACATCCTTCAACACGTCCAGCGCACCTTCGAATCTTCCGGCCGACGGAGAGAAAAACTGGGCGGGCGGCGGCAGCGGCATGCAGACGGGCCGATCACGAGAGGTGGATCAGGACGGGCCGTGGGTTCGCGGCCCTTGGCCCTGCGAGCTTCGGGCAGGATGCCGGCCATGTCCGTGGCCTCCGCTCCAGCAGTACTCAACGCAGAGGGCTCTCGGCTCGCGCCGGGTGCCTCGGCCACCGCGCAGGCAGCCGTGAACGCCGCCTGTTCGCAGATCGGCGTCTGGTACAGCTGGGGCGGCGGCCACGGAGCGACGCCGGGCGCCGGCTACGGCTACTACGACGGCTCGGACCCCGACAGCCTCCACGACAACGAGCGCAAGGGCTTCGACTGCTCCGGCCTGATGCGCTACGCGTACGCCCAGGCCACCGGCAAGGACCTGCTCAACAGCACCGCGAACGACCAGTTCCACAGCTCGCAGGCCTCGGCCCGCTTCTCCGCCTCGCAGGGCAGCGCCCCGCTGTTGCCGGGCGACCTGATGTTCTGGGGCAGCGGGCATGCCCATCACGTTGCCATGTACCTGGGCGGCGGGCAGATGGTCGAGGCCTACGAGTCGGGCACCCACATCCGGGTCGCACCCGTGCGCACCGGCGGCGACTACGCGGGCGCGATCCGGATCAACGGGTCGGGCACGCCCGCTCCGCCGCCCGCGAACGGCGGTACGACGTTCGAGACCTGGGGCACGGGGGTGCGTATCCACTCCACGCCGAGTGTGCGGGGTTCCGTGGTGGACACCTTCGTCGGACCGACCCAGGTGTCGGTCCAGTGCCAGCAGCACGCGGAGAGCGTCACCGCCGATGGCTACACCAACGACATCTGGTCCAAGCTGGCCGACGGTTCCTGGCTGACGAACATCTACATCAAGGGAGCGGCCTGGCTGTCCGGCGTGCCGACCTGCTGACGCGCAGACATCCCGACCAGGGTCGCCGGAGGCTGGTCTCCGGCGACCCGGCCCGCGGCGGGTGCGAACGCCACCGGGACGCGGCCGCCTGCTGCCGCAGCCCGCCATGAGGCTGTCGACCGGCGCTCTGATGTACGAGCCGTGGAGCGAGGGCGCTACCGACGGCTGGACCCTCGCCTGCCGTGTCCGGCACGGTGAGCGCCACTGCGTACGAGCGCCGGCCGGACGGCCCGATCAGGGCGCCGACGTCCAGGGGCGTACGCCCGTCTGCGGTATCGGTACGGGGCCTGAGCCGGACCGGTTCCGCCGAGGCCGCGAGACAAGCGTTCTCCGTGTGACGCGCGCCACGCTCTTGCTCCGGAACCCGGCTGGTGGCTCGTCCGACTACTGCACTGGTACGGCGCGATCCGAACGACGCTGTACGACGTGACCTGGAGACGCGGTTGATGGACGAGTCCCGGCAATCTTCGTTGAGCGGCGTGGCCGCGTCTGTGCGGAAGGCGGCGCCCCCGCCCGCGCTCTGCGGCTTCCTCCTGCTGCTGGTCCTGATCTTCTCGGTGTCCTACGGCGTGGGCGCCGGCGTCGGCCCTGTCGCACCCGGCATGCACGGCACCAGCACCAGCACCAGCACCAATACCGGCACCAGTGCTGGCACCGGCGGCGACAGCGGCAGCGGCGGAGGTGCGGACGACATGGGAGACATGGGCGACATGCAGGGAGGGCACGGCTGATGAGCGCCGAACCGGGGACCGTCCTGGTGACCACCGACCTGACCGTAGGCGGCATGACCTGCGCGGCCTGCGTGACCCGGGTCGAGAAGAAGCTCGGCAAACTGGACGGGGTCACCGCAACCGTCAACCTGGCCACCGGAATGGCCCGCGTGAGTCATCCGGCGGACATCGGCCCGGCCGAACTCGTCGCCACCGTCGAGAAGGCCGGATACACGGCCGCCCTGCCCGAACCACCCAGGAGGAAGGAGGAGTCCGCCACCGACGACGGCGACGAGTCCGAGGGCCCCCGGCAGGAACGGCACCGTCTGGTCGTCACCGCTGTGCTCGCCCTGCCCGTGCTGGTCCTGTCGATGGCGCCCGGACTGCAGTTCCGTAACTGGCAGTGGCTGTGCTTCGCGCTCACCGCGCCCGTCGCCGTGTGGAGTGCCTGGCCCTTCCACGCGCGGGCTGTCCGGGGGCTGCGGCACTCGGCCGCCACCATGGACACACTGGTGTCGCTGGGCGTGGTGGCGTCCTTCGCCTGGTCGTCGTACGCGCTCTTCCTCGGTGGTGCCGGCGACCCCGGGATGCGGATGCCGTTCACCCTCGTGCCCACCGCCTCGGACGGCGTCGCGCACATCTACCTCGAAGCAGCCGTGGGCGTACCGCTGTTCGTGCTGGCCGGGCGGTTCCTGGAGGCGCGGGCGCGGCACGGGACGGGGGAGGCGCTTCGTTCGCTGGCCCGGCTCGCGGCCAAGGAGGTCTCCGTCCGGGCGGACGACGGCTCCGAACGGCTCGTGCCCATCGAGGAGTTGGCGGTCGGGCAGATCTTCGTCGTGCGGCCGGGGGAGCGGGTGGCCACCGACGGGCAGGTGACGGACGGAAGTTCAGCCGTCGATCTGTCCCTGGTCACCGGGGAGAGTGAGCCGATGGAGGTCGGGCCGGGGTCCGCGGTGGTCGGCGGGGCCGTCAACGCCGGCGGACTGCTGCTCGTGCGGGCGGCGGCGGTCGGCGCGGATACGCAGCTCGCCCGGATCGCCCGGCTGGTGACCGAGGCGCAGGCCGGGAAGGCGCGGGCGCAGCGGCTGGCCGACTCTGTCGCCGGGGTGTTCGTGCCGGTGATCCTGGCGTTGGCCGTGACCGTTCTGGGGTTCTGGCTGGGTGCCGGGGCCGATCCGCAGGCGGCACTCACCGCGTGTGTGGCCGTCCTGGTCGTGGCCTGCCCGTGCGCCTTGGGCCTGGCAACCCCGACCGCGCTGATGGCCGCCACCGGCCGGGGTGCCCAGTTGGGTGTCCTTGTCACCGGGCCGCAGGCGCTGGAGGGGCTTCAGCATCTCGACGCCGTGGTCCTCGACAAGACCGGCACGCTCACCACCGGCCACATGACCGTCGCCAAGGTCACGGCCGTACCGGACGGACTCGGGAGGGATGCCGTTCTGCGGTTGGCGGGGGCCGTCGAACAGGGCTCGGAGCATCCGCTCGGCAGGGCCGTGTCCGCCTGCGCCCGGCGGGAGTCCGGCGGGCAACGGCTGCCGGACGTCAGCGAGTTCAGCGCGTTGCCAGGGCGCGGCGTACGGGGACGCGTCGAGGGACGGCTGGTCGAAGTCCTCGCGCCCGACGACGACCTGCCTGCCACGCTCGCGGAGGCTCTGGCGGGAGCCGAGTCCGCCGCCCGTACACCCGTACTGGTCCGGGTGGACGGCACGGCCGAAGCGTTGATCGAGATCGGGGACGTCGTACGGCCCGGAAGCCACCGCGCGGTGGACCGGCTGCGGCGGCTCGGCATACGGCCGGTGCTCGCCACCGGCGACCGGGAGGCGCCCGCGCGGGCCGTCGCCGAGGCGCTCGGCATCGAGGAGGTGCACGCCCGCTGCACACCCGAGGGAAAGGCCGACCTCGTACGGCAGTTGAAGGAGCAGGGGTACCGGGTCGCGGTCGTCGGCGACGGTGTGAACGACGCCGCCGCACTGGCGGGTGCCGACCTCGGGATCGCCATGGGCAGCGGCACGGACGTGGCTATCGGCGCCGCCGACGTGACCCTTGTGCGCGGTGACATCGAGGCCCTCGCGGACGCGGTTCTGCTGGCCCGGCGCACGCTGGGCACTATTCGTACGAACCTCGTCTGGGCCTTCGGCTACAACGTCGTGACCGTCCCGTTGGCCATGGTCGGCCTGCTCAACCCGATGGTCGCCGCGGCGGCCATGTCGGCCAGCTCGGTGCTGGTCGTCGTCAACAGCCTGCGCCTGCGCGCCTGGCAGCCCTCGACCTCGCCCGCCGCCTCCCGGAGACGTACCCGATGACCGACCAACGTCCGTGGCGCCCGACCCGCCGCCGGCTCACCGACACCTTGCTCGCCGCGCTCGCGCCCGTCGCCGTGTGCGGTCTCGCGCTCGGTGGGCTGAGTACCTGGACCGCCTATGGCAACGCCGGCGGTCCGGCCCGGATCAAGGTCACCGAGGGCAAGGTCTTCGCGCCCTCCGGCGCAACCCCGGTCACGGCGGCCTTCTTCCGGATCACCAACAGCGGGGGCGCGGTGGACCGGCTGGTGAAAGTGACGACCACCGAGGCCGGCCCAGGTGTGCTCACCCTCAACCGGCACGTCATGACCAGCTCCAACACGGCCACCGACGAGACGGTGGCCTCGGTCGCCGTCCCGCCCGGAGACAGCCTCGACATGTCCCCGGACGGTCTCGACGTGATAGTGCCGGTCAAGAAGGGCTGGCAGCCCGGTGACCTCGTCGCGTTCACCCTGCACTTCGAGCACACCGGAGTTGTGAAGACCCTGGCTGTGGTGGTCGGTCCGGGCCAGGACAGCACCTGACGCCTCAGCCACGAGGGCCGGCCGGACCCTCCGTCCGGATCCGACAGGGCACTGTGTCCTGTATCACTCCTTCCGGAGTGAGTGACGGACCCGGGTCCTGTGCGTACCCACCTGCGACGAGCGGAGCCCGGATGCGAGTATGAGGCCGTCATGACTGCTGGGTGGGATGTGCGCACGATACGGGCCGCGGTGTTCGCGGCCGTCTGTGTGCTGCTCGCTGCCCTGGGCCACGTCCTGATGTCCGGCTCCACCGTGCCCTGGTGGACGATGTCCGCCGGCTTCGCCGCGACGAGCGGTGTCGGCTGGACCCTGGCGGGCCGTGAGCGCGGGTTCCCGCTGGTGGTGTCCGTCGTGGTCGTCGCCCAGGCGGCGCTCCACTCGGTCTTCTCCTGGGGCCAGTCGGTGGCGCCGGGATCCGGCACGGGTTCCGTGGCTCAGGACATGAGCGGTATGCCCATGGGCTCGATCTCCGTGGACGCGATGGACATGGGCACCACGGGGTCCATGTCGATGGGCCACGCAGCGCACGCCGAACACCTCGGCCACATGGCCCACGATGCCGGCGGTATGTCGTCACTGGGCATGCTCGCCGCCCACACCCTGGCCGCCGTGCTGACCGGCCTGTGGCTGGCGTACGGCGAGCGGGCCGCGTTCCGGCTCCTGCGGGCCGTCGCCGGATGGCTGGCCGCTCCGCTCCGGCTGCCCCTCGCCGCCCTGCCCGTTCCACCGCGTCGGCCCAGCCTGCGGCCGACGCGCGAACGGGCCGAGCGGATCCCGAGGCTGACACTCACTCACACGATCATCTCTCGGGGGCCTCCGGCCGGGACCGCTGTCATCTGAGACAGCCGGCTTCCCGAGGCCGTCGTGTCGGCGCCGAATCTGTCGGTTCCGAGGCTTCGGGTACGGGGCGTGCTCGTAGTACGCCCCCATCCCACTCCCGTCCCGGGACCTTCCGCAGCACGCACACGCAGCAGCGCACTTCACCGCTGGCGTGTCCAACACGCGCACGCGCGTGCCGTCGTGCCGGATCGGTCCCGTACCACCCGAGAAGGACATCAGGTGATCACTCCTGTCCTCCCCCTGTCGTCCAAGAAACGCGACGCAGGCCCTGTAGCGGCGGATCGGCCCGTCGCGTCGGCGACACCGGAAGACCCGGCCACCGTCTGGGCCCTCGCCGCCCGGACCGGCGACCCCGACGCCGTCGACCACTTCGTGCGGGCTCTGCATCCGGACGTCGTCCGCTACGTCACCTACCTCTCCGCCGACCGCCAACTGGCCGACGACCTGGCGCAGGACACGTTCCTGCGGGCGCTCGCCAGCCTGCACCGGTTCGAGGGGCGCTCGTCGGCGCGGACCTGGCTGCTGTCCATCGCGCGCCGCACGGTCGTCGACAGCCTGCGGTACGCCGTCGCCCGGCCGCGGTCGGCCCACGTGGACGACTGGACGATATTGGCTGAGCGTGCCCAGCCCGGCGGTCTGCCCGGATTCGACGACGGTGTGGCCCTGCTCGACCTGCTGGACGCGCTGCCCGTCGAGCGCCGCGAGGCGTTCGTCCTCACCCAGTTGGCCGGGCTGCCCTACGAGGAGGCCGCCGCGGCCGGAGGCTGCCCCGTCGGGACGATCCGCTCCCGGGTGGCACGGGCCCGCGCGACTCTCGTCGAGCTTCTGGACGAAGCGGAGGGAGCCGGGGTTGCGACTGCCGTCGCTGCGTGATGAGAGGGGGCGCCGGTGAGCACCGGAGCCGGTGGGCACCGGCGCCCTCCCTTGCGTCCGAGTGGCTCGGGCCACAGGGGCTTGACCATGTAATTCTCGAGGAGTGTCGTTTGCCGATGAGTTCGGGGATCTGGCACAGATCTTGGGGAGCCGTCATGGCGGGTCACTGGTCGTTCGAACCGAGAGCCGGGGGTGCTACTCGGTACAGGGGCGCGCACGGATGAGAGGTGACGCTCCCTCAGGTTGAGAATCGCCTCGTCCGAACGCTCCGTTCCGCGGCGCAGAACTGCCAGGCATCACCGGCTTCGCCTGCGGGTTGACCCATGATCTGGAAGCCATGGTCGCCGGGCTGAGTCTCCACCGGAGCTCGGGGGGCGTCGAGGGTGCCGTGAATCGGACGAAAAAGATCAAAAGGCAGGTCTACGGGCGGGCCGGATTCGAACCAGTCCGCAAAATGATCCTGCTCCAGTAGCCACAAGCAGCCGCAGGCTCGGGGGATCAGCCGCGGTCGAGCCGCGGCAGCGACGCACAGAGGTGCTCGGGCAATTCCGGCAGGACTTTGTGGATCCCGGCGCACCCCGCATCGCCGTTCGTGGCGACCGGCCGCCAGCCCGATGACTCGGCCCGGTAGAACCAGCGCTGGGAGACACCGGAGGAGGAGCAACCGTCGTCGGCGTCACCGCACGCGGGCCCCATCCGGGTCGACAGGTCCAGCACCAGCCACGTGTCGTCGCAGCCGCGTTCCTCCCAGCTCGTGTGCTTGGGGATGTCCGTGTCGTTGACCGCCTGCCCGTACGAGGACGAGGTGCAACGCGGCGGTGTGGGGTCGCAGCCGTTCTCACCGCACCGCCGCAGGGCGGGTGGCGTGGCACCGACAGGGGTGTACACGTCCATGCTGTTCACCATGACCCTGCGGGAGCCCAGGGGCTCGCCCAGCTTCACCGTCGCTTTGACCCGCCGCGTTCCGGTACAGCCGGAATCCTGGTCCAGGGAACGGGTCTCGTACGTGACCTTCACGTATACCGTGCCGTGCTCGACGGTGTCGAGCTCACCGCGCAGGCTGCGCACGCAGTCGCGTGCCCCGTCGGGCACTTCGGCATCGACCACCAGGGACCGGCCGCTGCTGCCGGAGGTACGGACGCCGTCGATACGAATCGGAGCGGCGAGCGTCCAGGGGGCGGCCGTGGCCGCGCCTGTCGCCGCCTCATCGGTCTCGGCGATCTTGGAACCGCAGCCGGCGAGGACCACCAGGGCCGCGCCGAGCACGACCACCCGTGTCCCCCGCTGCCACATGTCATGCCCCCATCCGCCGAAGCACCGCAGCCTAGCGTGCCCCAGGGTGTCCCTGACCGTCTCCTCCCGGACCGCCCGCAGGGCAGATCCAGGCCGAGGGGTTCGCCGTACGGCGGAGCATGCTGATGCCCAGTTCCGGTGAGTCGGCGTACAGCAGAGTGTCCTTCGACGAACCGGTGTTGCGGATCTCGAAGTAGGCGCGGGTGGCGCCGGCGCCCGCGGGCACCGCGAGGATGCGCGCGTCGACAACCGCGATCCGGGGCGGCGGATGGCCTGCCGCTCCGGCCGCGGTGTAGCCCACCAGCAGGGCCGGCGCACCGGCGGAGGCAACCAACGGGGGCGCGATGGCCCACAGAGGGTTGGCGAACCGGGTGTTCCGTATCCGGCGCACCACACGCATCAGGTTTCTCTGCTCCATGTGTCAGTGGTCGGGGCGCGGTCCCCTCTGGTTCCCGGTGCCTGCCGTCCTGGCCGGATCCGCACGGTGGTGGCGGGGAGAGTCCCGTGCGGATCCGGCGCGGATGCGGTGCGGAGTTGCGCGGATCCGTGGCGGGGGAGAGGTGCCACATGGTGCGTCTCGTGCGGGAGCCGAGGAACTGCACAGTGCCTTGCCGGCCGTTGGGGCAGGAGGGCGGCCGAGCCGTACCCGGGCGGATGCGGGTCGGCGGGGTATGGCCTCCGGGCATCGTTACGCCGGTCCTGTCGGCGGCGGGTCGGGTATGGCTGGGCTCCGTCGTGGACGGTCTGCCTGGAGCGCTGGTGGGCCGCGTGGCGGACTGACGCTGAGCGGGTTGCCCTTCCTGGAGGTGGAGTCGGCGGTTTCCGGGGCCGCGTCCGGCGCACTACGGAGGACGCGGTGTGGGAATGGCGCTGCGGCGCCGTCACTGGTGGGGGTGACGTCGGTGTGCGGACACGGGACCCGTCGGCCGGCCGGCGCGGCCTCATGTGCCTGCGGTTGGCCGAGGCGTCTGCAACTGTTGCCACACCAAAGGAAATTGATTCGAAGAAGCCGGGAACTCGAGACCACCCGCGGCCGACTAGTAGTCCGACAGCACGGCTCGTCCCCCGGCTGACCGCCACGCGTGGCAGCCGAACGGTGACGAACGAGGAACTTCGGGCGAAGGTGGTTCGGCGCACGTGAAACGCAGAAGTCTGTCTCAGTCCTCCGAGGCGGCGGTCAACACCCTGTGGCTGTTGGAACACGAGCGACGCAGCGAGGCCGTCGGCTGCTCCGAGCCGAGAACCGCGTGACGCCGGAGATAGAGAACGCCTTCGCCGCGATCAGGGCCGAGTTCGGTGCGGAATCGATCACTCGGGTCGAGCGGATGCTGGAGCCGGGCGGCGGGGGTGACCGGCATCCGCTGCAGAAGGCGGCAAAATGGATCATGCCGGGGCTCTCCACGACTCCCTGGCACGATCCCTACGCCTACGACGAGATAGCCCCGGTCGTCCACGCGCTGGAGGCCGCCCATCAGGCGATCAAGGAAGAACTGAACGTCGCCTGGGCGGCCCGCCGGGAGGCGTTCTCGGACTATGAGCACTATCTGACGCGACAGGAGAACTGGCAGGCTCTTTACCTCTTCCGTGAGGGAGGTCTTGTCGCGGAGTCGGCCACCACGGTTCCGACCGCATATCAGTTGCTGAGAGATGTCGCAGTCGACACGGAAAAGATCTGTCCGCTCCTCGAATGCCATTTCTCCACGTTGCTGGCGGGCGCCGCCATCGACCCGCACTGCGACCTGTGGAACTTCAGCATCAACCTTCATCTCGCCGTGGACATCCCCGACGGGTGCAGCATCACGGTCGCCGGCGAGACCCGCTCCTGGGATGAAGGCAGGTGCCTGCTCTTCGACTACTCCTTCGAGCACGAGGCACGTAACGAGGGCACTCGCCCGCGGACCTGCCTGCTCATCGACCTCTGGCATCCGGAGACGACCATTCCGGAGCGCCGGGCGCTGGTCGCCCTCATCGCCGAGATCCGTCGGCTCATGGGGGACGACTGACCCGAAGGCAAGAATTCAGGAAAGAAATGGTGACCGACAAGGTCTGAGATCGGTTCCGGCTTTGTCAGATGTTGCTGGCGTTTCATTCCCGGCGGTCCGTGGTTGCCGGGTTTCAAGTGCTGCCCAAGTATTCTGCTCGCCGGTAATTCCGAACACTAAATCAGGCATTCACAAGCAGGATTCCTGCTGCTACGGTTACGCAAAACGAACGGACTTCCGGAATTCGCATTCATGTGGAATTCCGATGACTGTGATGACGAGGGGGTGACCGATTATGTCTCTTTTGGTTCTGGCGTTGGGGCAGCTAGTCATCTCGCTCGACTACAACATCGTGTATGTCGCGCTGCCCGACATAGGTGCCGGGCTCGGCTTCTCCGACCACGACCTGCAGTGGGTGGTCAGCGCCTACGTCGTGGCCACGGGAGGCTTTCTGCTGCTGGGCGGCCGGGCCGCCGACCTGCTGGGCCGGCGCCGGATGTTCGTCCTGGCGGCGCTGCTGTACGGAGGGTCCTCGCTCGTGGGCGGTCTGTCCGAGTCACCCGGTGTGCTGGTCGCCGTCAGGGGGATCCAGGGCATCGGCGGATCGTTGCTGTTCCCGGCGACGCTGTCGCTGATCACCACTCTGTACGAGGAAGGACCCACCCGGAACCGGGCGTTGGCGGTGTGGGGTGCTGCCGGAGCCGGCGGGCTCTGTTTCGGGTCCCTGCTGGGCGGGGTGCTGGTGGAGGCGTTCGGCTGGCCGTCGGTGTTCTTCGTCAACGTGCCGATCGCCGGAGTGCTCGCGGTGGCCGGGTGGCTGCTCTTCCCGGCGGACGGTCCGTGGGACCGTACCCGGCGCTTCGACGTGGCGGGAGCGCTCGCCGCCACGGGCGGGATCACGCTTCTGGTGTTCCTGCTGGTGCAGGCACCGGCGGAGGGCTGGACCACGCCCACGGCCCTCGTCAGCGCGGGGCTCTCGGCCGGTCTGCTGACACTGTTCGCCGTCGTGGAGCGGCGGTCCCCTGAACCGCTCGTACCGGCACGGATGTTCGCGCACCGGGGACTGTTGGTGGCGATGGGGGTGACCGCGCTGTTCAGCGCCACGTTCAGCTCGGTGCCGTACTTCCTCACCCTCTACTTCCAGACGGTTCACGGCTACAGCGCGGTCGGGACCGGGCTCGCGTTCCTCGTGCCGGCCGTGGTGGTGGCCGTGGGCACACAGGTCGGGGAACGGGCGGTGTCCGTCTTCGGAATGCGCCGCATGCTGGTGGGTGGCATGGTCCTGGGTGCCGCCGGGGCGGCGGCCCTCGGTCTGGCGCTCACCTCGGACGGCTCCTATCCGAAACTCCTGCCGGGGATCGTGCTGCTGGGTCTCGGCCAGGGCGCGGCCTGGACGGGGATGTGGATCGCCGCGTCCGCCGGAGTGGCCCCCGGTGACCAGGGCGTCGCCTCGGGGATGGCGTCGACCACGCTGCAGGTCGGCGGAGCGGTGGGTCTCGCCGTACTGGTCGCGCTGGCCGGGGGAGTGGGGCAGAGCGCGTCCGGCCCCGGGCTGCTCGACGGCATCCGCACGGCCGTGTTCGCCGTAGCGCTCGGCATCGGCGTCGGTGCGCTCGCGCTCCTCGTACGCCGCCCCAGGATCGCCGGCGCATAGGCCCCCTTTCCTTCTCCGCGTCACCACCTCTCACGTCCGGTCCGTCCTCCGTCATGCCTGGAGTGCCTCCATGTTTCCTACTGCCACCGGTTCCTCAGCTCCTCGGGCCGCCGTTCTGTGCGGCCTGGCCGGATGGGTGCCGTCCCGTGTGGTGACGAACGAGCGCCTCGCGCGACGCCTCGACACCGACGACGCATGGATCCGCACCCGAACCGGAATCCGGCAACGGCACGTCGCCGAAGCCGGCCAGGCGACCTCCGACCTGGCTGTCGAAGCCGGCCGCCGGGCGCTCGGCGCCGCGGGAACGGACACTGTCGACGCGGTCGTCGTCGCCACGACGACCCCGGACCACACCTGCCCGGCCACCGCGCCGGCGGTCGCCGCCCGCCTCGGGCTGACCGGGGTCGCCGCCTTCGACATCGGCGCGGTGTGCACCGGGTTCGTGTACGGACTCGCCTCGGCCGCCGGGCTCATCGCGGCCGGAGTCGCCGAACGGGTCCTGCTCATCGGCGCGGACACCTACTCCACGATCGTGGACCCGCTGGACCGGGCCAACGCGATCATCTTCGGCGACGGCGCCGGAGCCGTCGTTCTGCGCGCCGGACACCCCGACGAGCCGGGCGCGGTCGGCCACTTCGACCTCGGCAGCGACGGCGCCCACCAGGATCTGATCGCGGTAGCGGCCGGCGGCTCCCGGCAACGCTCCCAGCCGGGCGAGCCGAGCCGCGAGGAACGGCACTTCGCGATGCGCGGCAAGGAGGTCTACCGTCACGCGGTCACGCGCATGGCCGAGTCCGCGCGGGCCACGCTGTTCCGGGCCGGCTGGAAGATCGACGACGTCGACCACTTCGTACCCCACCAGGCCAACCTGCGGATCCTGCACTCGGTGGCCGACGACCTGGGTCTCCCGCGCGAGCGCTGTGCGACCCATGTCGAGTCCGTCGGCAACACGGGTGCCGCCTCCATCCCGCTCGCCCTCGCCGACGCGGCTGCCCGGCGGGCGGTCAACCCGGGAGACCGGCTGCTGCTCACCGCCTTCGGAGGCGGCCTCACCTGGGGTTCCTGCCTTCTGACCTGGCCATCACTCCCTCAACAGGAACGGACGACGTCATGAGCACCACCTACGAGCAACTCGTCGACATCCTCACGAGACTTCACGACGCTCCGGCCGACCGGATCCGCCCCGGCGCGACCCTCGGTGAGCTGGACGTCGACTCGCTGACGACGGTCGAGATCAGTATCCGCATCGAGCGGGACCTCGGGGTGCAGGTCGGCGACGACGAACTCGAGCCCGACCTCACCCTCGGCGAGATCGCCCGTCTCGTCGACACCCGGCAGGCATCCGTCCAACCCCACCGAAGGTAGAGGCAGCCATGCAGATCAAGGACCAGCCCGGCAGCGCGATCGGCGCGACGGTCGAGGACTTCGACCACACCACCGCCTCCGCCGCCGACATCGCCGCGCTCAAGAACACCGTCTACACGAAGAAGATCGCCGTCCTGAAGGGCCAGGACCTGTCCCCGCAGGAGTTCCTCGAACTCGGCAAGCTGCTGGGGCGCCCCGAGACCTATTACGAGCCGATGTACAAGCACCCCGAGATACCGGAGATATTCGTCTCCTCCAATGTGCCGAAGGACGGCAAGCAGATCGGCGTACCGAAGACGGGAAAGTTCTGGCACGCCGACTACCAGTTCATGCCGGACCCCTTCGGAATCACTCTGATCTACCCCCAGGTCATCCCGGAGAAGAACCGCGGAACCTATTTCATCGACATGGGCCGGGCGTACGAGAAGCTGTCCGATGAGCTGAGGAAGGAGATATCCGGAACGCGGTGCAGGCACTCCGTGCGCAAGTACTTCAAGATCCGGCCCCACGACGTCTACCGGCCCCTCTCCGAGATCATCGACGAGGTCGAGCGGAAGACCCCGGCCGTCCGTCAGCCGACCACCTTCACCCACCCCATGACCGGCGAGACGGTCCTCTACGTCAGTGAGGGATTCACCGTCGGCATCGAGGACCAGGACGGCAACCCGCTCGACGAGGAACTGCTCAAGCGGCTCTTCGACGCCACCGGCCAGCTCGACGAGAGCTTCGAGCACGAGAACATCCACCTGCAGAGCTTCGAGAAGGGCGACCTGCTGGTCTGGGACAACCGCAGCCTCGTCCACCGCGCCCGGCACACCACCGCGCCGGAGCCGACCGTCTCCTACCGCGTCACCGTTCACGACGAACGCAGGCTCCACGACGGGATCAGGGCGGCATGACGGACAATGCCCTGTTGGCACAGGTGCTGACGCCCTACAAGGACCACTGTAAATACCTGCGTACGGCTGTCGTGACAGAAACGGACGGCCACGCATCCGCCCGCTGCGAGTTCGCGATCCCAGAGTCGTGCTACATCGACGACACCGGCCATCTGAATTCCGTCGAGGTGAACATCTGCTACAACCAGATGATGTATTACCTCGTCGCCAAGTCCGTGCAGGAACGGATAGGCGGGGGATTCGAATCATGGACGCTGGACGACTTCTGGAAGCACCAGCTCCCGGACATTCTCATCGCCCGGTTCACCGCCAGTTTCCGGCGGCCCGTCGATCCCCGCGGTTTCTCCGGCGAGCTGGAGTTCCGGTCCGTCACCCGGCGGGCCCCGGCCGGCGGCAGCCCGTTCCTGCACGCCGACACCGCCTTCCGCTACTGGGACGCGGGCTCGGGCCGCTGTGACGGCGAGGCGACCCTCGCGTTCGTCAACATCCTCTGACCCGAACGTCCCCCGACACGAGGCGAGAGAAAGCCATGACCATGGACAGGCTCCACCACCCGGAGCTCCAAACGCTCGTCCGGACCACGAGCTTCCACGCCCGGCACCAGCCCACCGCCCCCGCGGTCCTCTGCGAGGGCCGCACCCTGACGTACGAGCAACTGCACCGCGAGAGCAACCGCATCGCCCACGCGCTCCAGGCCGCCGGACTGGCATCTGGCGACCGGGTCGCGTACCTCGGAAAGGAGTCCGAGGACTACTACGCGATTCTCTTCGCCTGCGCCAAGAGCGGCACTGTCCTGGTCCCCGTCAACTGGCGGCTCACCGCGCCCGAGGTCAGCCACATCCTCCAGGACTCCGGCACTCGACTGCTGTTCCTGGAGGACGAGTTCGCGGCGATCGTGGAGAAGATGCCGACCGCGCCCCCGGAGACGGTCGTCGCCCTCGGCGCGGGCTTCACCGCCTGGAAGGCACCCCACCCCGACACCGAACTCCCGGACAGCGCCACCCCGGACACCCCGGTCGCCCAGCTCTACACCAGCGGCACCACCGGACTGCCCAAAGGCGTCGTGCTCGCCCACCGCAGCTTCTTCGCGATCCGGGACGCCCTGGCGAGCGAGGGCCTCGACTGGATCGACTGGCGGGCCGGCGACATCGCGCTGATCGGCATCCCCGGCTTCCACATCGGCGGCCTGTGGTGGGCCACGCAGAACTTCAACGCGGGTACGACCGTCGTCGCGATGCGTGCCTTCGCCGCCCGCCAAGCCGTCGACCTCATCCGCGACCTCGGCATCACCACCGCCTGCGTCGTTCCGGCCATGCTCCGCATGATGCTGACCGAACCGGGCGTCGGCGCCAAGGACTTCACCACCCTGCGCAAGACGGTCTACGGCGGCTCCCCGATCTCCGAGGCCCTGCTGGAGGAGAGCCTGGCGGTCCTGGAGTGCGAGTTCGCCCAGATCTACGGCCTCACCGAGACCGGCAACACCGCCGTCTGCCTGCCGCCCGCGGCCCACGTCCCCGGCGGCCCCCTCATGCAGGCGGCCGGGCACCCCTATCCGGGCGTACGCAGCAAGGTGATCGACGGCGAGGGCCGCGAACTCCCGCCGGGTGCGGTCGGCGAGGTCTGCCTGGCCACGCCCGCGCACATGGTCGAGTACTGGGGACTGCCCGAGAAGACCGCCGAGACCCTCGTCGACGGCTGGATCCACACCGGTGACGCCGGATACATCGACGAGGACGGCTACGTCTTCATCCGCGACCGCATCAAGGACGCCATCCTCGTCGCCGGTGAGAACGTCTACCCGGCCGAGATCGAGAACGTGCTCGAAGGTCACCCCGGTGTGGCCGAGGCCGTCGTCGTCGGCGCCCCCGACGAACGCTGGGGCGAGTACGTGCACGCCTTCATCGTCGCGGACCCCGAACAGCAGCCCACCCCCCGGGACCTGCACACCTTCCTCGTCCCCCAGCTCGCGAGCTTCAAGCTGCCCGCCCGCTACGAGTTCATCGACAGCGTCCCGCGCAACCCCAGCGGCAAGATCCTGCGCCGGGAACTGCGCGACCGCTTCTGGGGCGACTCCGCCCGCAAGGTCAACTGACCGCCTCCCCTGGAGAGAACGACATGCCTGCTCCCCTCACGCTGGAAGGCTTCCGCGCGGACCTGGCGGAGTACCTCTACCTGCGGCCCGACGAAGTCGACCTCGACGAGAACCCGCTCTATGCGGGGCTGGACTCCCTGCGCATCGTCACCCTCATCGAACGGTGGCGTGAGACCGGTGTGGACGTCACCTTCGTCGAACTCGCCGAGCGCACCTCGTTCGCCCAGTGGTGGCAGCTGCTCTCCACCCGGCAGGAGGCCGCGAGGTGACGGCCCGTCATCCCTTGCTGGCCGCTCAGGAAGGCGTCTGGACGGGCCAGCGGCTCGACCCGGACAGCCCCGCCTACAACACGGCCGAATACGTGCACATCCACGGCCCCGTGGACCCGGCCGTCTTCGCGGCGGCCCTGCACCAGGTGGTCGCGGAGACGGAGGCCCTGAACGTCGCCTACGTCGCCGACTCCCAGGGCCGGCCCTGGGAGACGGACGTTCCGGCTGGCGACTGGCGCCTGCACACGGCGGACCACACCGCCGACCCGGATCCGCACGCCGCGGCCCTGGCCTGGATGGACGAGGACATGGCCCGCCCCGTCGACCTCGCGCGCGACCGGGTCTTCGGCCATGCCCTGCTGCGGATCGCGCCGGACGAGTACCTCTGGTACCACCGTGTCCACCACATCGCCCTCGACGGCTTCGGCCTGTCACTGGTCGCCCGCCGCGTAGCCGACGTCTACACCGCCCTGACGACGGGGGAGCCGGTGGGGGAGAGCGGCTTCGGCACCCTGTCCTCCGTAGGGGACGAGGAGCGCGCGTACCGGGAATCGCCCCGCTTCGCCAAGGATCGCGCCCACTGGACGGACCGGTATGCGGACCGGCCGCCGGTGGCGACCCCGGCCGGCCGCTCGGCCATGCCCGCGCACACCTTCCACCGCCGGGTCGCCGACCTCGACGCGGCACAGACGCAGACCCTGCGTGCCGTGGCCCGCGACCTCAAGGTCACCTGGTCCGAGGTTGTGCTGGCGGTCACGGCGGCCCGACTGCACCATGCCACCGGCGCACCGGAGATCGTCCTCAGCCTCCCCGCGATGGGCCGACTCGGTTCGGTCTCCCTGCGTGTGCCGTGCATGGTCCGCAACATCCTGCCCCTGCGCGTGACGGTCACCGAGGCGGACACCCTGCGCGACCTCGCCGCCCGGATCTCCCGCGAACTCCGCGCCGGCCTCCCTCACCAGCGCTACCGCTACGAACAACTGCGCCGAGACCTCAAACTGGTCGGCGGACAGCGCCGGTTGTCCGGTCCCGGCGTCAACATCATGCCCTTCGAGTACGACCTGCGTTTCGCCGGACACCGCAGCACGGTCCACAACGTCTCCGCCGGTCCCGTCGACGACCTGTCCGTCAACGTCTACGACCGCTCCGAGGGCGCGGGCCTGCGCATCGCCGTGGACGCCAACCCCGACCTGTACGACGAGGCAGACGTCGCCGCACTCCAGCAGGGGCTGCTCACCCTGCTGGATGAGGCCGTCGCCGACCCCGACCGGCCTCTCGCGGACCTGCGGGCGCGTGAGTCCGTCCCCGTCCTGGACGGCGGCCCGCTGCCCGGCCCGGCACGCCCGGTTGTCGGCCTGATCGCCGACCATGCCGCCCGGCGCGGCGGCTCCGTCGCCCTCGAACACGACGGACGCAGCATCACGTACGCGGAGCTCTTCGGTTCGGCGCGTGACCTCGCCCGCCGACTGGCCGCCCGTGGGGTGGGTCCCGGGGACCTGGTGGCCGTGGCCCTGCCGCGCGGCATCGACGCGATCACCGCCGCCCTCGGTGTCCTGCTCTGCGGCGCCGCCTACTGCCCGCTCGACCCGACGGCACCTCCGGCCCGCAGAGCCGAACTGCTGGAGGACGCCCGGCCCGCACTGACCCTCACGACCAGCGCCTACGCCGACGTCATGACGGATGCCCCACCAGCACCCGGCACCGTCCAGCCGACCGCTCCGACGCCGGACGATCTCGCCTACGTCCTGCACACCTCCGGCACCACCGGCCGCCCCAAGGGCGTCGAGATCGGTCACCGGGCCCTCGCGCACTTCGTCACCGGCGCCACCCACCGCTACGGCATCCAACGCCACGACCGCGTACTGCAGTTCGCCCCGCTGCACTTCGACACGAGCGTGGAGGAAATCTTCCTCACCCTGTGCGCCGGCGCGACCCTCGTCGTCCGCACCGACGACATGACCGACTCGCTCCCCGCGTTCCTGGACACCTGCGCACGACTGCGGATCAGCTTCCTCGACCTGCCCACGGCCTACTGGCACGAGGTGGCCTACGCCCTCTCCACGGGTGCCGCAGCCCTGCCCGCCGGCGTGCGGACCGTCGTCATCGGCGGCGAGGCGGCCCTGCCCGAGCGCGTCGACCGCTGGCGCAGGACCGTCGGCACCTCGGTACGGCTGCTGAACACCTACGGGCCGACCGAGGCCACCGTGGTCGCGACCGTCGCCGACCTCCACGACCCCGCCCTCGCACCGGGAGACGTGCCCATCGGGCTTCCGCTGCCGGGCACCCGGGCCGCGGTCGTCGACGGCGAACTCCACCTCCTCGGCGACAACCTGGCCACCGGCTACCGGGGAGGCCCGCTTCCGGACACCGCCCGCTTCGCACCCCTGGGCGTGCTCCCTGGAGCACCACGCGCCTACCGCACCGGCGACCGGGTACGGATCGGCGACGACGGTCAACTGCGCTACCTGGGCCGAACAGACACCGAGTTCAAGATCAGCGGGCATCGCGTGCACCCCGCCGAGGTCGAGAGCGCGCTCCTGGCCTGCGCAGGGGTCCGGGACGCCGCCGTCGTGGGCCGGGTATCGGAGGACGGGACGCGTCGGCCGGCGGCGTACGTCGTCCCGGACGGGCCGGACCCGTCCGCGGCCGGGATCAGGGACCACCTCCGTACGGTCCTGCCCCCGGCGATGATCCCTTCGGCGATCGAGTTCCTGGCCGACCTGCCCCGGACCGGCTCAGGGAAGATCGACAGGAAGGCACTCGCCACACCGGCCCCTGACCACGGCCCGCACGCGGGTGCGCCCGACAGCGCACTGGAGCGCACCATCGCCTCCGTCTGGCAGCGGGTGCTCGGCCTGGCCTCGGTCGCCGCGCAGGACGACGTGTTCGACCTCGGAGCCCAGTCGCTCCAGGCCATCCAGGTCGCCAACCGCCTCGGCGTCGAACTGGGCCGCGAGGTGAAGGTCGCCTGGCTCTTCCAGCACCCCCGCGTCGCCGACCTCGCGCGCTTCCTGCGACAGCAGGCAGGGCCGGCAACCCCGGGCCTGCCGCAGACACTGCTCGCCGACACCGTCCTCGACCCGGCCATCCGCCCCGGCGACGAGCACCGAGCGGGCGGAACACCGGACCGGATCCTGCTGACCGGCGCGACCGGATTCGTCGGCGTACACCTGCTGGCCCAGCTTCTGACGGACACGGAGGCGGAGATCGTCTGCACCGTCCGGGCCCCGAGTCCCGCCGAGGCCACCGCCCGCATCCACCAGGCCCTGGAAACCCACCGGCTCCGCCTTCCGGACGCGGCGCGGGAACGAGTCACGGCACTTCCCGCAGACCTTGCCCGCCCCCGACTCGGCCTGGCCGAGGGGACGTTCGCCGAACTGGCCCGTACCTGCGGGGCGATCTTCCACAACGCGGCGACCGTGAGCATCATGCGTGACTACGCCACCCTGCGCGCCGCCAACACCGAGTCGACCAGAGAACTGCTGCGCCTGGCGGCCGTACGCTCGGTGCCCCTGCACTTCGTGTCGACCCTCTCCGTGGCCCCGCCGCCCGGCCTCGCCGCCGAGGTACCGGAGGCGTTCTTCCCGCCCCACTCCGGACTGCGCTACGGCTACCAGCAGTCGAAGTGGGCGGCCGAGCGCCTGCTGGAGCAGGCCGCCGAGCGGGGCCTGCCGGTCACCGTGCACCGGCTCGGCCGGATCGTCGGCCCGGCCGCGACCGGCTACGTGAACGAGCGGGACTTCCTGTGGAGCGTGCTGCGCGCCGGGATCCCCGCAGGCATCGTCCCCGAGCTGTTCGAGGAGGAGACCTGGACACCCGTCGACCACGTCGCCGAAGCCCTCGTCCACCTCTGCCTCGAACCGACGAGTCCGGCGACCGTCTTCAACCATGCCGCCACCATCCCGGTGCGGCTGAGTGACATCTACGACTGGCTGGAGGACTACGGCTATTCGCTACGGCGCATGCCGCTGGCCCGGTGGAGAGCCGAACTCCCCGCTTACTCCGGCGTCGCGGCGACCACACTCGCCTTCTTCGACTCCTGGGACGCGGCCCCCGAAGACGCTGCCGGCCCCGACCTGCGCCTGGGACGGGTGCGCGCCGACAACGTCGTGAACGGCCTGCACGGCAGCGGCATCACGTGCCCGCCCGCCGACCGGGACCTCGTCTTCCGCTACCTCGACCACTGCGTCACCACCGGCAGCCTGCCCGCCCCGGCGGGACGGAAGAGCCATCCGGCAACAACCACAAAGTAGTTGGGAGATCCCGGGAACTCACCGGCACTTCTTCCCGACTACTGCAACAGAGTCCTTCGCCCCATGGGCACCCCGCTGCTAGGAGCACGCATGTCGAAGAAACGGCCCGTCGCCATCGCCCTGGCCGGCGCCCTGTGTCTGGTCACCGCGGCCTGCGCCGACTCCTCGACCGACACGGACAGCGCCGCCGACGGCAGAGCGACAGCCGCCGCCGCGAACACCGGCTACCCGGTCACCCTCGAGAACTGCGGAGTGTCGGAAAAGATCACCAAGGAGCCCAGCCGGGTCGTCGTCATGAACGGTGCCTCGGTCGCCGAGGTCTCCACACTCCTCGCCCTCGGCGTACAGGACAGGATCGTCGCCAACCAGCAGACCTACGGCATGTCCGAGGTCACCGGACGTGCCGCCGCCATCAAGGCGCTGTCCACCGGTGACGTCAAGCTCAACGACGCCTACGACATCCCGCGCGAGGCGATGATCGGGCTGCGCCCCGACCTGGTCCTGTCCACCACCTCGTACGGCTTCGACGAGAGGAACGGCTTCGCCACCCGAGATCAGCTCAAGGCGGTGGGAGCCAACACCTACGTGTCCCCGCAGGGCTGCGACCAGGACACCTCCAAGATGACGATCGCCGACAGCTACACGCTGCTGCGTGACATGGGCAAGGTCTTCGACAAGAGCGACGAGGCCGAGAAGATCATCGCCGCGTCGGAGAAGAACATCGCCGAGGTCGCCGCCAAGGTGAAGGGCGAGAAGCAGCCCAAGGTCATGGTCCTGTTCTCCAACATGGCCATGGGCGGCAACGACTTCAGCTCGGTCGTCGCCAAGGGCATCTACAACGACATCCTCGCCAAGGCCGGCGGCAGCAACGCCTTCGAGAACGCCTCGAAGAGCTCCTTCGCCGACCTGAGCAAGGAGAAGGTGGCCGCCACCGACGTCGACGCGCTCGTCGTCATCGGCTACAACGACCCGAACCCGGCGGCCTACGCCAAGAAACTGCTGAAGGAGTTCCCCCAGTGGCCGGCCGCGAAGAACAACACGTACGTGGCACTGTCGGACTCGATGTACCTCGGCCCCAGCAACGACCTGGCCGTCGAGAAGATCGCCAAGGCCCTGCACCCCGACAAGGTCTGAACGGACTGAGGCTGTCCCTCGCCGTCGGCGTCCTGCTCGCCGTGCTCGTCGTCGTCATGGTGGTGGCGGTGAGCATCGGCGCGGTCAACATCCCGGTCGGCGACGTGTGGGGGATCCTCCTGCACCACGTCACCGGCCAGGGCGCCACCGCGGACCCCGCACTGGACCAGATCGTGTGGACCTTCCGCGCCCCGCGAGTCGCCCTGGCCGCCCTGGTCGGCGCGGGCCTGGCGGTGGCGGGGGCGGTGCTGCAGACACTGGTCACCAACCCGCTCGCCGACCCGGTCGTCCTGGGCTTCTCCTACGGCGCCTCGTTCGGCGCGGTCCTCGTCATCACCCTCGGGGGTGTCGCGCTCGGCGGCCTGGGCGCACTTGGCGTCTCCGGAGCGGCGTTCGTCGGTGCCCTGGCCGCCGGTGCCCTGGTCTTCGTCCTCGGTCAGCGGCAGGGCCGGCTCGCCCCCACCCGGGTGGTACTGGCGGGGGTCGCGGTCGGCTACGTCCTGCTGTCGATGACCAGCTTCGTCCAGCTGCTGGCGACGCCCACCGAGCTGCGCACGGTGATGTTCTGGATGCTGGGCAGCGTGGCAGGCGCCCAGTGGAGCCAGCTGCCCACCGTCACGGTCGTCGTCCTGACAAGCACAGTCCTGTTGACCCTGCTGGGCCGACGCCTCAACGCGCTCCTCGCCGGCGACGAGTCGGCGACCGCGCTCGGCGTGGACGTCAACCGGCTGCGCGCCGGCCTGCTGGTCGTCAGCGCGCTGCTCACCGGCACCGTCATCGCTGTCGCGGGCGGTGTCGGCTTCGTCGGCCTGATGATCCCCCACCTGGTCCGCCTCAGCACCGGCGCCGACCACCGCAGACTCATTCCGCTGACCGCACTCCTCGGTGCCGTCTACCTGGTCCTCGTCGACCTGCTCTCCCGCACCCTCACCCGCCCCAACGAACTCCCGCTGGGCATCCTCACCGCCCTGCTCGGGGCCCCCTTCTTCCTGTGGCTGCTGCGCCGCAACAAGGGCCTGGACACCATATGAAACTGACCGTCGACCAGCTCCACATCACCCTGGACCGCAGGCCGATCCTCCGCGAGGTGAACCTGGAGGCGGCCAAGGGCGACATCGTCGGCCTGGTGGGCCCCAACGGCAGCGGCAAGTCCACCCTGCTGCGCACCGTCTACCGCTCACTGCGCCCCGCGGGTGGAGTGGTCAGGGTGGGCGGCGACGACGTATGGGAACTCTCCTCCCGCACGGCTGCACGCCGTACGGCGGCGGTCCTCCAGGACGCCGGCACCACCACCGGCCTGACGGTGACCGAGATCGTCGCCCTCGGCCGTACGCCCCACCACGGCCTGATGGGCAGGGACCGCGCCGAGGACCACGAGGCCGTCGCCGAAGCGGTCGCCCGCTGCGGTGTCACCCCGTTCGCACACCGCGACTACGCCACCCTCTCGGGCGGCGAACGCCAACGAGTCCTGCTGGCCAGGGCTCTCGCCCAGCACCCCCAGCTCCTGGTCCTGGACGAACTCACCAACCACCTGGACATCCGCGCCCGGTTCGAACTCCTGGACCTGATCCGCAGCACCGGGATCACCACCCTGGCAGTGCTGCACGACCTCGACCTCGCCGCCCGGCTCTGCGACCACCTCGTCGTGCTCCACGAGGGTGAGGTGGTGGCAGCCGGACCGGTACTGGAGGTCCTGACACCGGACCTCCTCCGCGACGTCTTCGGCGTACGGGGTGACACGGAACGCCACGCCGACGGCGTCGTCCGCATCACCTACGCGGCCCAGCCTCTCGCCCGCGACAGGGAGCCCGAGCCCGCACAACTGTGACGACCGCTGTCAGTCGCAGTTGTGCGGGCTCGTACATGATTCCGGTCCGGGTCAGCTCGCCGGCCTCCGCTCCGTCGAGACGGCGGACCAGATGCAGTGCCATGTCGATCCCGGCCGCCACACCGGCAGAGGTGGCGACGTCACCGTCGTCGACGTACCGTGCCCCGGCACGCACACCGATCGTGCCGTCGATGTCCGCGAGCTTGTCGAGATGGCACCGGTGCGTGGTGGCCGGCCGTCCGTCCGGTGAGCGGGCCGGCGGCCGCGAGGACCAGTGAGCCCGTGCATACGGTCGTCAGCGCAGTTCCCTGCCCAGGGACCGGGCGCCCGGAGGCCGGCCGATTGCCCCAGCCGTTGGCGCCCGACAGTTCCTTGAGGGGCGTGTCTTCCAGCACCTCAAGGGCGATGTCGACTACTTCACGCACCCCGTGGGGATCACTTCGATCCTGCTCGGCACAGACAGCATCACCATCACGCTCGGCGCCGTCTCGTCCACGACCCGGCACGGCCGTCCGCTCGTGGCCAACGCGATCGAGGGCCGGTTTCGCCCGTCCCCGGGTCTTCACACCGCAGGGGGCACGACGACCGCGGCAGGCTGATGGCCAGGTACGGGTGCTGAGGTAGTGCACGGCCGGCTGCTGTTCGAGCCTCGCCCTGTGTACCTTCGTAGCAGGCCGCGAGGTCCACACCTACGAGCGTAGAAGTGCGATGGCACCGTCCGCGCCCCTGCTGGGCGAGGCTGACCGGAAGGCACGCTGAACATGACCGGGCAAGGCGACCGTTGGACGGAACTGACCGGTGGACAGGCCGGAGAGGAGTACGCTCGGCGTTTCGCGCGGCTCGCCGAGTCCGGCCAAGACATCCATGGCGAGGCCACCTTCTGCGCCGCGCTGCTGAAGCCCGCCGCCCGGGTACTCGACGCCGGCTGCGGCACCGGCCGGATCGCGATCCGGCTCGCCGAACTGGGCCATCACTGCACCGGCGTGGACGTCGACCCATCGATGCTCGCCGTCGCCCGCCGCGACGCCCCCACACAAGAGTGGCTTCTCGGTGACCTGGCCCGTCTGGACACACTCGGCCTGAATCCGGGCTTCGACCTGGCGCTCGCCGCCGGAAATGTCATTCCGCTGCTGGCCCCCGGTACCGAAGCATCGGTCGTCCGGCAGCTGGCCACCGCGCTGCGTCCTGGCGGGCTGCTGGTCACGGGGATGGGGCTGGACGCGGCACACCTGCCGCTGCCGGAACCGCCGGTGACCCTTACGGAGTTCGACCACTGGTGTACCCAGGCCGGACTGACCCTGCGGCAGCGCTACGCCACCTGGAGCGGCGAGCGCTACTACCAAGGCTGCGGCTATGCCGTCAGCGTGCACTCCCGCCCCACCACATGAGTCCGCGCCCCGTCTGAGACCGTCCTCCTCACGTGGAAGACCAACGCGTGGGCCACCGGCGGAGCCGAAAGCTTCGGACGAAGAGCCTGACGTCAGTGTGTCAGGCACCCTCCGCGACGATGTCGGGCGGTCGGCGATCGCCGACCACGTCGGCGCGCGATGGTGTACGCCCCGGCACGTGCCCGTGGTGTCCCGCGTGCTGGGCGAGCAGCCGGACACCACGTGGGCCAGGGATCGGGAGGGGCTGCCGAAATGCCAGGCGGGCTCCGCCTGGCAACCAGCGAAGCCCGCCCTCGTACGGATGGTTCGTCAGGCCGTGTGCAGCGTCAGCCCGTACCGGCTGAGGATCTCGTTGACGGGCTGGAACCAGGTCTGGCCGCCGGTGCCGCAGTTGCCCCAGCCACCGGAGGTCACGCCCTGTGCCTGGTCACCGCTGATGAACGAGCCACCGGAGTCGCCGGGTTCGGCGCAGACGCTGGTCTTGGCCATCTGATACACCGAGCCCTGGCTGTAGTTGACGGTCTCGTTGTGGGCCTGGACCGTCCCGCAGTGCCAGTGAGTGGTCGACCCCGAACGGCAGATGGACGCGCCGACGGGCGCCACGGCCGAGCCGCGCACCAACTGGTCGGAGACGGTGCCCCAGCCGAGCACGACCGGTACGGTCCACCAGCCGCTGCCCACGTTGACCCAGGCGTAGTCGTTGTCGGGGAACGAGGAGCCCTGGAAGTTGCCGATGTAGGAGCGGTCCCAGCCGCTGACTCCGGCACCCGCCTGTCCGCAGTGTCCGGCGGTCACGAATCCGCCGTACACCGAAAACCCTATGGAACAGCGGACGTTGCCCGTGTAGTACGGGTCGCCGCCGACGGTTCCGGCGGCGAAGGTCGTGGGTGCGCTCGACGTCTCCTCTACGGTGACGGGCCCGGCTTCATGAGCACGGGCGAGGAATCGCTCGACATCGTTGTCGTCGCGCTGACCAGTGACAACACTCACGACGACCGAGCCGGCTCTCGGATCGGCGTGCCAACTGCTGACTCCTGCGGGAGCGGACAGCTTCTCCAAGCGCGCCTGGGTCGCGGCGAGTTGTCGTGCACTGTGTGTGACGGTACGGACGGTCGCGCCGGTGGCCCGTACGGCGTGGAGGGTTGTGGGGGAGGCGTCACGTGTGACACCGACGGTCAGTTTTCCGCTCGGGGCGTCGAACCAGGAGCCGCCGTACGAGGCTCCAGCGGCCCGGCGGGCCTTCGGTTCGGCGGCCGTCGCCGCCTTCTCCGCGGCGATGCGCGCCACGGCCTGGGTTTCTGACAGGCCCAGGTCGCGCTGCATGGCGGAGAGGAGCCCTGCGGAGGCGGGTGCTTCCGTGGTGGAGGGGGAGTCGCTGGCGGAGGCGGGCAGTGAGCCTGCCGTCGCGAACGTGCCGAACATGAGCAGTGCGGCCAGACTGGCGCGCGGAATCGTCGTGCGTCTCAAGGGAGTTGCCCTTCGTTGTTCCAGCAAGGTGGGGATGGAACGGAGGTGCAATGAGAGCGCTCTCACACGTATGGCTCGGCAGAGCGTAGCGCCTGATCATGGGCAGGTCCATACCAATGCGTTGTCCGAGTGTTACCCGATAGGTGATGGCAGGCAGCGCCCGTCACGTCCGGACGCAACAGGCGTGCCGCGGGCTGCCTGACAGACATGGCGCAACCACGGCAACGGCGATGCCGCCCACGATGCTGAAACCCGCCGAGGCGGCCCCAGCCTCGGGGGAGGTCGCCGCCGTCGCGTTCGTCACGGCGGTGACGGCATAGACGCGCACGTTCCTGTCCTCGCCACTACCGGCGCGGGTGGAAGAACCGTCTATGCGATCGACTTCCTTGCCCTGGTGGCCGTCTGGTTGATCGCCGGTAGGTACTTCGCCACTCGCCCCGTCATCGCCAAGGCTCCGACCCTCGGGTGCGTCGGCCTCCGACTGTTGCGATTGAAACCGTTCAATCGTCGATGCCGGGGACGCGTGGGGCGCCGTCGGCCAATTGTGTTCGCCCGACGGCTCGTCAGGAAATTCCTGTGCGTTCCATTGACCCCTGCCTCATGCGCCCCTACGTTCACCGCCATGAATCGATTCATCGTTTCTATGTGAGGGGCCGTAATGATCAGCAGGAGGAACATCCTGGCGGCCGCGACCGCCACAGTGGCCGCCGCCGCGGCCATCGACGCCGGATCAGCGGGGGCCGCACAGGCGTCCACGCCGGCCCAGGGGGGCGCGCACCGTGGCACCCTGCGCGTCACCACGCCCACCGTCGAGTACGTCCCGCACCCCCTGGGACTCGACGCCCAACGCCCTCGACTGAGCTGGCCGTTGGCCTCGGACAAGCCGGGCGTGAGCCAGAGCGCCTACCGGATCCGCGTCGCCTCCAGCGCGTCGCGCCTGTCCCACCCGGATGTCTGGGACAGCGGAAGGATCACCTCCGGCGAGTCCGTCCTCGTCCCGTACGCGGGGCCCCAACTCAAGCCGCGTACGCGCTACTTCTGGTCCGTGCAGGTATGGGACGCCGACGGCGGCGCCTCCGGCTGGAGCGCGCCGGCGTGGTGGGAGACCGGCCTCATGGACGCCGCGCAGTGGTCCGCCCAATGGGTCTCCGCTCCTGCGGCCCTCACCGACGCGCCCTCGCTGGCAGGCTCCGCGTGGATCTGGTTCCCCGAGGGTGAGCCGGCCAACAGCGCGCCCGCGGGCACCCGTTGGTTCCGTCGCACCGTCGATCTCCCGGACGGGATCACGGCCGCGACGCTCGCTATAAGCGCTGACAACGTTTTCTCCATCTCCGTGAACGGTGCCGAGGTGGCCCGCACCGACCTGGCGACGGAGTTCGAGAACTGGCGCCGGCCGACCGTCCTCGACGTCCTCGCCCAACTGCGTTCGGGGAAGAACGTCCTCGCGGTCTCAGCGGCCAACGCGAGCGTGGGACCCGCTGGGCTGATCGCCGTCCTCACGGTCCACACGGCCTCAGGCGAGCAGCGGATCGTCACCGACGCCTCCTGGAAATCGACGAACCAGGAACCCGCCGCCGACTGGCGTGGGGCGGACTTCGACGACAGCGGCTGGCCCGCGGCGAAGGTGGCGGCCGCCTGGGGAGCAGGGCCCTGGGGGAGGGTCGTCGCGGCGTCGTTCGCCGCCAACCAGTTGCGGCACGAGTTCAGGCTCCCTCGCAAGAAGGTGGCGCGCGCCCGCCTGTACGCCACGGCTCTCGGCCTGTACGAAGCCCATCTCAACGGCCGCCGCGTGAGCCGCGACCAGCTCGCTCCGGGCTGGACCGACTACCGCGAGCGCGTTCAGTACCAGACGTACGACGTCACCAAGCTCCTGCGGTCCGGCGCCAACGCCATCGGCGCATGGGTGGCGCCGGGCTGGTACGCGGGCAACGTCGGCATGTTCGGACCTCACCAGTACGGCGAACGCCCGGCACTGCTCGCGCAGTTGGAGGTCGAGTACGCCGACGGAACGAGCGAGCGCATCACCTCGGGCACGGACTGGCGGGCCACCTCCGGGCCGATCGTCTCCGCCGACCTGCTGAGCGGCGAGACGTACGACGCACGCAAGGAGACCTCCGGCTGGACCTCACCCGGCTTCGACGACCGGACCTGGCTCGACGTCCGTACGGCCGGCGACGCGGCTCCCGACCTGATCGTCGCGCAGGTGGACGGGCCGGTGCGGGTGGCAAAGGAACTCCCGGCCAAGACGGTGACCGAACCCAGGCCGGGCGTCTTCGTCTTCGATCTCGGCCAGAACATGGTCGGGTCGGTACGGCTGCGCGTCTCGGGTGACGCGGGAGTGACCGTACGGCTGAGGCACGCCGAGGTCCTCAACCCGGACGGCACCCTCTACACCGCGAACCTGCGCACCGCCACGGCCACCGACACGTACACCCTCAAGGGCGGTGGCGAGGAGACGTACGAGCCGCGCTTCACCTTCCACGGCTTCCGCTATGTCGAGGTGACCGGGTTGTCCAGCGCCCCCTCGGCGACTGCCGTGACCGGTCGCGTCATGCACACCTCCGCACCCTTCACCTTCGAGTTCGAGACCGACGTCCCGATGCTCAACAAGCTGCACAGCAACATCACTTGGGGGCAGCGCGGCAACTTCCTCTCCGTACCGACGGACACCCCCGCGCGCGACGAGCGCCTCGGGTGGACGGGTGACATCAACGTCTTCGCACCCACGGCCGCCTACACCATGGAATCGGCGCGCTTCCTCACCAAGTGGCTCGTGGACCTGCGCGACGCCCAGACCGCGCAGGGCGCCTTCACCGACGTGGCGCCGATGGTGGGCACAGTCGGCAACGGCGTCGCCGGATGGGGCGACGCGGGCGTCACGGTTCCCTGGTCCCTGTACCAGGCGTACGGGGACCGGCAGGTCCTGGAGGATGCCTGGCCGTCCATCCAGGCATGGCTGGCGTACCTGGAGAGAAACAGCACAGGCCTGCTGCGGCCGGACGCGGGATACGGCGACTGGCTGAACGTCTCCGACGAGACGCCCAAGGACGTCGTCGCCACCGCCTACTTCGCCCACAGCGCCGACCTCGCGGCCCGGATGGCCCACGAGCTGGGCAAGGACGCCACCCCCTACCTCGACCTCTTCACGCGCATACGGGCAGCGTTCCAGAACGCCTATGTCACCGCCGACGGCAGAGTGAGGGGCGACACGCAGACGGCCTATGTCCTCGCCCTGTCGATGAACCTGCTGCCGGACGCGCTGCGAAGTGCGGCAGCCGCCCGGCTCGTCGCGCTCATCGAGGCCAAGGACTGGCACCTGTCGACGGGATTCCTCGGCACGCCCCGACTGCTGCCCGTCCTCACCGACACCGGCCACACCGACGTCGCCTACCGGCTTCTCCAGCAACGCTCCTTCCCCAGCTGGGGCTATCAGATCGACAAGGGCGCCACCACCATGTGGGAACGCTGGGACTCCATCCGGCCCGACGGCAGCTTCCAGGACGCGGGCATGAACTCCTTCAACCACTACGCCTACGGATCGGTGGGGGAGTGGATGTACACGAACATCGCCGGGATCTCGGCGGGCCGTCCCGGCTACCGCGAGATCGTCGTCCGTCCACGTCCGGGCGGCGAAGTCACCACCGCCCGTGCCACGTTCGCCTCGGTCTACGGCCCGGTCTCCACACGCTGGCAACAGCGGGCCGACGGCTTCGCCCTGACGTGCGCCGTGCCGCCCAACACGACCGCCGAGGTATGGATCCCGGCGGCTGCTCCGGGGGAGGTCACCCACACCCGCGCGACGTTGCTGCGGCAGGAGGACGGCTGCGTGGTGTACCGGGTCGGGTCCGGCAGCCACCGCTTCACCACGTGACTCGCACGCCTGGTCCAACCGCTCACTTCAGCACCAATTGAACGATGGCCACGGTACCGATCGTCACGATGAGGGTCCGCAGCACCGCGGGGCTGAAGCGGCGGCCCACGGTGGCTCCGATCTGGCCGCCGATCGCGGAACTCACCGCGATCAGCGACACGGCCGTCCAGTCGAAGTCCGCCACGAAGAGGAAGAAGACCGCGGCGACGGTGTTGACCACGGCGGCGAGGACGTTCTTCGCGGCGTTGAGGCGTTGCAGCGTCTCGTCGAGGAGCATGCCCATCAGGGACATGTAGATGATTCCCTGAGCGGCGGCGAAGTAGCCGCCGTAGACGCTCGCGAGGGTCAGGCCCGTGAACAGCAGCGGGCCACCGTCGCGGCGGCCGGAGTGGCCGGTGCGGCTGCGGCGGCGCCGTACGCTCCTGCTGATCAGGGGCTGCAGCGCGACCAGGACGAGGGCCAGGCCCACCAGGGCCGGCACGATCATCTCGAACGCGGAGGCAGGCAGGGCGAGCAGGAGCGTGGCGCCCGTGAGGCCGCCCAGCAGGGCGCCGACGCTCAGTTTCAGGAGGCGCCGGCCCTGCCCCTTGAGCTCCTTCCGGTAGCCGATGGCTCCGCTGATGGAGCCGGGGATCAGTCCGAGCGCGTTGGAGACCGTGGCGGTGACAGGCGTCAGGCCGGTGGCGAGCAGAACGGGGAAGGTGATGAGTGTTCCGGAGCCGACAACGGCGTTGACCACACCCGCACTCACACCGGCCGCGAACACGGCGGCCATGCCCTCCGGCGTCACGTGGCGAACTCCGTCGAGGCTGCCAGGACCGGCGCCGACCGAGCCGTCCGCCAGCCGGTGTCCCACAAGATGTTCATCAGGCCGACGCTACCTGTCACTGCGATCCGAGAGGTGCCGGGAGGCGTCCAGGACGGCGGCCGCAGGCTGGTGCGCAGGGAGGAGGCCGCCACCCGATCGTAGGCGCGCGGCTTGCTCCTTGAGCAGCCGCCGGAACGCCTGTACGGCGGGCACCGTTCCCCGCCCTCGTATCATCCGGCGTAGGTCGAAGGCCTCATGGGAGTCAGGTCTTCGTGGTGCGGCAACAGCGCCAACGACCCCGGCACGGGCAGGTGGATCCAGCCTTCGATTCGGGCGTCGTCGAGCTCCGCCGCCTCCGGGCACGCGGTCAGGCCACATGCCACCGCACGCGCCGTCAACGCGCACACCAGCGCGTCGAAGGCATGCTCACTCGCGTCGTAGGTGCGCGCCGTCGGCGCATCGCACCGCAGCCAGGGCGCGGCGGCAAGAAGGGCATCCATGTCCCGGGGTCCGCCGAGAAGCTCCCAGCGGTGCCGGGACGCCTTCGGGTACACCTCGGCGATCGGCCCACGTCCCGTCCGGTCGACGCGAACACCACGACGGTTGAGCTCGTCCTCCAGATGAGCCCACCGCGCGACCATGGCGCCGATCCGGTCGAAAGGAGCCGGAAGCGGGGGCTTGAGCGGGTAGATCTGGTCGCGCACGATCCGGTCCGTCAGCCGGTACCGAAGGTAGTCCTTCCGGTAGCGCTCACTGTCCTGGCCGCGGCCCGGCCACGGGTCCTCGGCGTGGTGCGCTCCCACCGCACGCACGAACTCGGCCGGCCACCCGAACGGTGTGTCGACACCGGCCTGGTCACCGGGACGCAGACCCGAGAGTTCGTTGATCAGCACCTCGTCAGTGCACTTGAGCGCGGGGAGCCCGACCGCTGCCATCCCGTCCGTCCACTCCAACACCGACATCGCCGTCTTCGAACGGTCGGCTGACAGATCGATCCCCACCGTGCGCATGCCGCCCATGGTGACAGGTCCAGCGTGCGCACACGCCGCGGCGAAAACAATGTCGAGGCGACCGTCTTCTGGACGCCGCCCAGCACGCCCCCGGACACTTACCGGATCGGGACCGGCTTCGGCGAGGTCAAAGCCCAGCCATCGAGCGCGGGCAGATGATCTCCGAAGGTGGCGACGGATGGCCGGCCCCACCGGCCACGGAGGGTCCCTGGGCGCCGCCCTCAACGGCCTCCTGGACGAGTTCGAGGACCACTTCATCGACGACATCATCGAGCAGGACGCGGCACCTCCGCAGTCACCTGGCCCCTGCCGACGACCAGTGTGTCGGCGTCGGCGGAGACGAGCTTGCTGCGCCCGGTGCACTGCAGATCGCCGCCGGTGTCGATGTACGTCGCGACCTTGTCGCCCGGCCCGCCCGGCCCGCCCGGTGAGATTTCCACCTCGTGATTTCCGGCATGCCCTCCTGCGCTTTCCTCAGCCAGGAACCAATCCCGACCAGGGACAAATCCTTCCTACCTTCGCCGCTGAATTCCGTGCCACGCTTCCGGAGCACGATTCACCCAATTCTTTTTGAGGAGAAATTCCCGCCATGCCTTCCACTTCCACCCGCCCCACGGTCGCCGTCGCGTTCCACTCCGGATACGGTCACACCGCTGTCATCGCCGAGGCGGTGGCGCGCGGTGCTGCGGCAGTCGGGGCCGAGGTGATCTCCATCTCCGTGGACGCGATCACCGAGGAGCAGTGGGCACAGCTGGACGCCGCGGACGCGATCATCTTCGGTGCCCCCACCTACATGGGTACTGCGTCCGCCGCCTTCCACACCTTCGCCGAGGCCAGCAGCAAGCGCTGGTACACCCAGGCCTGGGCGGACAAGATCGCCGCCGGGTTCACCAACTCCGGTGCCAAGAACGGCGACAAGTCCTCGACTCTGGGCTACTTCTTCACCATGGCCGCCCAGCACGGCATGCACTGGGTCAGCCTTGGCGTGCAGCCGGGCTGGGCCTCCACGGAGGGCAGCGAGGACGACGTCAACCGTCTGGGCTACTTCGTCGGTGCGGGCGCGCAGACCCCGGTCGATGCCGGCCCGGAGGCGGTCCACAAGTCGGACATCGCCACCGCCGAGGGTCTCGGTGCCCGCGTCGCGCAGCAGACCGCGTTCTTCAGCGCCGGCCGTGCCGCCCTCGCGGCCGCCTGACAAAGCCCTTCTCCCGCATCGTCAGATCATCGAGGAGCACCCCCATGCCCGATTCCCCGAACCTCACTCTCGTCCGCCGTCTGTACGACTCCGGCATGGCTCCGGATGTGGTCGCCGAGGTCATCGACCCCGGCATCGTCTGGGACATCACCCCCGGCTTCCCCTACGGCGGGGTCTACAAGACCTGGGCGAGCGTCGGCGGCGACTTCTTCGGCCGGCTCACGCCCCGCTTCACCTCTTTCGGCGCGGTGGCCGAGGACTTCTACGGCGCCGGTGAGCACGTCTTCGTGCACGGCCACTACCACGCCGTGTCCAAGTCCGGCCAGGAGTCGGACGCGCGGTTCATCCACCTGTGGACGGTCACCGACGGCAAGCTCACCCGCCTGATCCAGGCCGCCGACAGCCACGTCGTCCAGCAGGCCGCGAACAACTGACGCCCGCACCCATCCCAGGGAGCGCTCCGATGGCGAAGGACCTCTTCCTCGTCACCGCCGCCGACCACTGGACCCGGGCCGACGGGGCCGGGCAGCCGTCCGGCTTCTGGGCCGAGGAGGCCATCGCTCCGTACGGCGTCTTCGAGGCGGCCGGGTACGAGATCGGCGCGGCCACCCCGGGCGGCGTACCGCCCACCGCCGACGCGCTCAGCCTGCCCCGACTTCAACGGCGGTGAGGAGGGCGCCGAGCGGATGAAGACCGCCCTGCGCGACGCGACCGAGCTGGCGAACCCCATCCGCATCGAGGACGCCCGGATCGACGACTGCGACGCCGTCTTCGCGCCCGGTTGCCGGGGTCCGACGGGAGGATCTCTCCGACGATCCCACGGCCGTCAAGCTGCTGGGCGCTGGCTCGCCTCCGGCGAGATGGTGTCGCTGGTGTGCCATGGCCCGGCCGCGCTGCTGTTCACCGTGGACGCCGTCGGCAAGTCGCCGTTCGCCGGTTACCGCCTGACCGGACCGTCCAACTCCGAGGAGATACACAACGGTCTCGCCGACCGGGCGAAGTGGCTGTTCCAGGACCGTCTCGTCTCGGAACGGGCGCGGACTACTGCAAGGGCGAGGAGAACTTCGCGCCCTACCTGGAGGTGGACCGCGACCTCATCATCGGCCAGAACCACGCCTCGGCGGTCCCGCGCGCCCAGGAGGTCGTCAAGGCGCTGAGCTGACGCCCAGCGCTGTCACAGAAGAACGTCACAGAAAGCAGAAAGAGGTAGTGCGCATGCGGGCCAGGGCGACCATAGCCGTGATAACGACGTCCGCTACTTCCGCATGCACGTTCGCCCATGTCGAGGACTCTTTGCGGGGGTTGGTCCCGCGGGCCCCGATGACCGCCTGGGCTGCTTCCCCGGTTTCTTCGGAGATCTTGAGGACCTGCAGGGTCCACCGCTCCTCTGGATCCAAACCGAGTTCGGCGTCGTGCGCGTCGAAGCGGCGGGCGAGCTGATGGATGGTGTCCCAGGTGTTGCCGTGCACGGCGTGGTGTCTCCTTCAGCGGTGCTGGTGCGGGGCGGGAGGTCAAGACGGAAACCGGTGGTGAGCGTCGTCGTGCCGATGCCGAACGGCCCGTTGATCCGCACGGTCATCTAGTGTCTCCCGCGGTCGTCAGGTCCGGCGCCCTGGTTCCCCCGTCCCCGTCCAGGGCGGGCCAGTGGAAGACCAACCGGGAATGTGTCTTCTCCAGCACATGGCCATCAGGCAGGTCACGGTCCGCCGTGTCTGTGGGGTGCACGCTCAGGCGGGGGTAGCCCGTGGCGCGGACCGTGTTGTCCCAGGCGCGGACCCGAGTGGCCATCTGCTGGGCGAGGCTTTCGCGGGCCGGGCCGACGGCATGGACCGTGAACTCCCTGCGCTGCTCGGCAGGGGTGTCCCCGTCCTTGACCCTGACATGGGTCAGGTACGCCAGAGATCCCTCACCCAGCATGGCGGCCGTAGCCGTCCCACGCGGCACGGCCGCCAGGCCGCCGTCCCGCTCGTGGTCCAGCGCGAGGCGGCAGAAGCCGTCCAAGGTGGTGGCCAGCAGCAGTTGCAGGGTCTCGAAGGACTCGTCGGCGGCCACACACACGCCCGTGGCGAGCTCGTAGCGAGGCCCTCGCAGCGCCTGCTCCAGACCCGCGGTGTCCGTGGGGATCCCGTCCTCGAAGCGGAGGTGGAGCCCGCCGGGCAGGTCAACGGTGGGGGTGGTGCGGGCTGCGGATCCCCGGTCGCGGACGAAGCCGCAGAACGTCCAGTCGCCCGGTCCGGCCTCGAGTACGTTCCCGCGCTTGTGCAGGACGATCGCCCGGGTGCAGCCGTGCAACTCCAGCGGCAGGACGAGGTGACGGTCCTCGGCGAGCTGGGTGCGCCAGGCCGGGGCGATGTCCCAGACGTTGTGGGTGATCACGATTCCGTCGAAGCCGCCGGCAGGCACGTGGTCCGGTGCGCCGAGGGCACCGTCGCCCAGGATCGCGGTGACACGGCCGCTGCCAGCCTCTGCCGTCAACCGCTGGGTGCGGCGTACGACGTACGGGTCGAGGTCGACCGTGACGACCCGGCCGCGCGAGCCGACCACGTATGCGACGAGCTCAGCGTTGAAACCGCCCGACCCCACCTCGAGCACCGTCATTCCCTGCTCCGGGCGCAGGCTGTCGATCATGACGCCCTGCAACCACGAGGCGGAGACGCTGCTGACCGCCCGCCCCGCCGCGTCCTTGGAGGTGACGACGGCGAGGTCGTCGTCGTACGCCGTCTCCAGCGTGACCTCGGGGACATACCGGTGGCGGGCCACGTGCTGCAGAGCTTCGCGTACCGGCGACGACAGGGCGTACCCGCGCCGGAGGATGTTCTCGGTCATCTGCCGCCGCAGCCGCGCTGCTTGCGGCGGTTCACCACCGACCGGTGGTCGCTGACCGGCCACCAGGTAGTCGTGCACGGGTGGCAAGCCGGGCAGAACTCCCGGCCACACGGCGTCCAGGGCGGCAGCGGACGGCGCGAAGATCCGGCCAAGGGCGGCCAACGAGTACAGATCGTGCCACTCCCACCGCTCGAACCCTTGCTCAGGTGGAGCGAGTTCACCGGACCAGGCGACGGCGCGCACTACACCGGACAGGCGCCGCAGCGGACCGCGGTCGTCATGAAGGATCGTCACCAGATGGGCGTCCTCGGCACGGCAGGTCAAGCCGGTTTCTTCGGCCAGTTCACGCACGGCCGCCTTCGGGAAGTCCTCGCCCGGCTCGACGCCGCCTCCGGGCAATTCCCACATGGCGTCCCGGGAACGCCCGAGCAGCACCCGCCCGAAGGCGTCGGTGACCACCATGCACGCGCCGGCAACCGCTCGGGCGGGCGGCAGCCCCTCCTTCTCTGCCGCGGTGAACTCCTGGAGCGCGTCACGCAGGACGAGGACCGCCAGGCCGTCGGCGTCGAACCGCTGAGCGGTCCTCCACCCCTCGGTCAGCAGCCGGATCTCGTCCTCGTCCAGAGCGATGTCGCGCCGTTCGGCCGGGGTGCCGGCGGCCGGAGGAGTGATCACCACGATCGCGCCGCCCGGGCGCAACCGCCCTGCGAGCGTGTACAGGACCCGCTGCCGGTCGCCGAGGAAGGGATACACCAGGCGCAAGCTGATCAGGTCGTACCCGTCGTCGCTCAGCTCGGCGTGTTCGTCCTGGGCGATGTCCAGGCACAACCAGCGAACGCCCACCGCGTCCGCCTGTTCGGCCCGAGCACGGGCGAGAGCGCTGTCCGCGTAGTCGACGGCATCGACCAGATAGCCGAGTTCACCCAGGTAGGCGGCCAGCTCTCCCGTGCCGCAACCCACGTCCAACGCCCGCCCATTGGCCGGGGCGGGAACGTGCTCGGCAAGCAGAGACTTCTCGCTCCGGCCGACCAGGCGGAAGCCCCGGCCGTCCGCATAGTGCCGGTCCCACTCAACCCGACGGACGTAAGCCACGTAGCTGCTCCTCATCGTGTGGTGTTTCGCCTCGGCTGTACTGCTCGGGTTCGGAGCCGGTCACCTCTCGGGCGCGGTTGAGTGAACCTGGGACGGGATCCGGGTCAACCGCATGAGAGCGGGATCGCTCTGGAAACCGAGCGCGGCGTACAACGGGACGGAGTCGTCGGACGCGTGCAACTCGTAGAGCGTCACGCCGTCCCCTTCCAGGTGCGCGAGCAGCGCGGTCATGGCGGCCTTGGCATAGCCGCGCCGGCGGTAGGCGGGATCGGTGGCGACGGCCTGGATCCGTGCGGCCAGACCCTTGGGGTACCTGGGGGCGGGGAGCACGGCGTCGACCAGGGCGAGAGCACAGGCCGCCAGCCCGCCCTCCGGCGCGTCGACCACGTAGGCCCGGGCGTCCCCGCCCGTAACGAGGCGCGCGGCGAGGTGGTCGCGGCAGACGGCCAGCCAGTCCTCGTTCAGCGGCTCGGACAGAATGAGTTCGGACCTCAGACGGGCGATCTCGCTCGCATCGCCGGGAACCGCGAGACGCGGCACCCCTCCCGCACAGGGCCCCGGCACCATGGTCCCGGTCCGGGCGTGATCGGCGGCCGGACGAACGCCCTGCGCCACGGCGTCCCGTTGCTCATCCGGGTGCTTGTCGCCGAAGAAGGCGGTGCGTTGCGCCGCGTGCCGGAGCACCAGGTCGCGGGTTGACGGGCTCAGCCGCAGTCGGTGCAGCATCTCGGGCGGAAACCAGCGCAGAAGGACGCCTTCGGTGAGGCGCAGGCGGTCGGGGTCGCCGTTCCAGCGGCCCGCGAAGACCTCGATCAGTACGCTCAGTCCGTCGGTGCCGGTGGCCTTCTCCACGGCGAAGGACTTCAGGACCGGGACGAGGAGATCGGGTACCTCCTCGCCGAGTTCGCGCCGCAGCGTGTCCTCGAGCGTCTCGTCCTCCGGCTCGCTGCCGCCGCCAGGCAAGGCAAATGACCCGGGCTCCCAAATATGCGCGTAGTTGTCACGCAGGTGCAGCAGATACCGGCCCGCGTCGTCGCAGATCAGCGCCGAGGCGTTCACCGGCTCCGGCCGCCCGTCGAGCCCCGACCCGAGCAGTTTGGCGCGCAGTGCCGGGAAGCTGACCTCGTCGAAGGAGCGCCACTCGGCTCCAGCGACCTTCTCTTCCTGCAGGACGAGATCGGGATGCTCCTCGGCCAGGTAGAACGCGAACCTGAGGTCGTAGTGCCGGTGTGCCGGCTCCCCCTTGTCCGGGCGGGCGTCGATGTCGTGATGGTCGATGTCGATCGGCACTGGGCTTGATCCGCTTTGACGGACATTCGAGATCAGGGGTTCTGCCCCGGGAAGATGTCCATCATGGAGAGCATGGGGAAGAAGAAGCCTCGGCCTCGCCGTTCGTTCACGCCGGAGTTCAAGGCTGAGATCGTCGAGCTGTGCCGGCGCGGTGACCGTTCGGTCGGTCAGATCGCCAAG
>NZ_JAAGLU010000049.1 GCF_010550245.1 Streptomyces sp. SID12501 | reverse complement strand
GCTGTTGCTGTCGTTGGGTGAGGCGTATGTGCATGGTGTGCCGGTCGACTGGGCGGAGTGGTTCGCGGGGGGCGGTGCCAGGCGTGTCGATCTGCCGACCTACGCCTTCCAACACCACCACTACTGGACGGAGATGCCCGGGCCGAGGCTCGGTGACGCGGTCCTCGCGGGGCTCGGCCGTGCCGAACATCCCCTGCTCGGTGCTGCCGTGGAACTGGCCGACGGCGACCGTACGGTGTTCACCGGCCGGTTGTCGCTGAAGGGCCAGCCCTGGACCGCCGACCATGCGGTGTTCGGCACCCCGCTGTTGCCGGGCACCGCGTTCGTGGAGCTGGCCCTGTGGGTGGGGGAGCGGCTGGAAACTCCCCGGGTTGACGAACTGGTCCTGGAGTCCCCGCTGTTGTTGTCCGACACCGCTCCCGTGCGCCTCCAGGTCGTGGTGGACGATACCGACGAGCAAGGCCGGCGGACCGTGCGCTTCTTCTCACGTGCGGAACAGTCGGACGACGCCGAGTGGATGCGCCACGCCACCGCCGTGCTCGGTGGCACCCCTCAGCCGGAGTTCGACCTGGGGGCGTGGCCGCCGGTCGGCGCCGAACCGGTCGAACTGGACGGCGCCTACGAGAAGATGGCGGCCACCGGATTCGGTTACGGCCCCGCTTTCCGTGGACTGCGTGCAGCGTGGCGGCGCGGGGACGAGGTGTTCACCGAGGTCGAGATGGATCCCGGCAGCGGAGCCCACGGCGACGGCTTCATGGCGCATCCCGCGCTGCTGGACGCGGCTCTGCACGGTGCGGGACTGCTGCCGGGTACACAGGACGGAGGCGTGCGGCTGCCGTTCTCCTGGTCCGGTGTCACGGCCTATGCGACCGGTGCGACCTCGCTGCGGGTGCGACTCTCCACGACCGGTGACGGAGGGCTGTCCCTGCACGCGGTGGACGCCATCGGCTCGCCTGTTGTCGCCGTCGAACAGCTCGTCCTCCGGCCGGTGTCCGCCGACCAGTTGGCCTCGCCGAGCGCCGCGGCCCCGGACGCACTGCTGCGCGTCGACTGGCCGGAGCTGCCGGTCCCCACTCCGGTCCCCGGCACCTATGTGTGGCTCGACCCGGAGGCCGCCGGTGACCGGCCCGGCTTCGGCACGCCCGCCGAACTGGACGCGTGGCTCGGCGCGGGCAACCCGGTTCCCGGCGCCGCCGTCGCCTGCTGTCCCGTCCTCGCGGACAACGACGGCACGTCGGCCGAGGCCGCCGAACGAGCCGTGATCTGGGGGCTGGAGCTGGTGCGGAACTGGGCGGCCGGTACGCGGCTCGCGGACTTGCCACTGGTGGTCGTCACCCGGGGTGCGGCGCCGGTGCCCGGCACTCCGGCCGACGCGACGGGGACGGCCCATGCGGCGCTGGTCGGTCTGCTGCGCTCGGCCCAGGCCGAGGACCCCGGGCGACTGGTCCTCGTCGACGTCGGGGCCGACGACGCGTCGGCAGCCCCAGCTGTGCTCGATCAGGCAGTGCTCGACCTGGCACTCGCCGCCGCGGAACCCGAAGTCGCGGTGCGCGACGGCAAGGTGTACGGCCGGCGGCTAGGCAGGGCCGCCGTAGGACCCGATGTGCTGGCCGAACCGGCCGGCTGTGACCAGTGGCGGCTCGATGTGACCGAGCCCGGATCGTTCGGCAACCTCGCGCTCGTCCCTGACGCCGAGGCCACCGGCGTACTCGCCGCGGGCCAGGTGCGCGTCGCCGTACGGGCCGCCGGACTCAACTTCCGCGACACCCTCATCGCGCTCGGCATGTACCCGGACCGGGCCCGACTCGGCAGCGAGGGATGCGGGGTGGTCATGGAAGTAGGGCCCGGTGTCGAGTGGCCCGCGCCCGGTGACCGGGTCATGGGTACGTTCGACACCCCCTTCGCGCCCCGCTCGGTGGCCGACGCCCGGCTGCTCGCACCGGTGCCCGACGACTGGACCGACGTCCAGGGCGCGTCGGCCACCGTAGCCTTCCTGACCGCGTACCACGGGCTGGCCGATCTCGGCGGACTGTGCGCGGGACAGCGGGTCCTGATCCATGCCGGAGCGGGCGGGGTCGGTTCCGCCGCCGTGCAACTCGCCCGCAGGCTGGGCGCGGAGGTGTTCGCGACCGCGTCCCGGCCCAAGTGGGCGGCACTGAGGGCGGCCGGTCTGGATGACGCGCACATCGCGGACTCGCGCACCCTGGACTTCCACGACGCCTTCCTCGACGCCACCGGCGGTCGCGGCATGGACGTCGTACTGAACTGTCTGGCCGGCGAGTTCACCGACGCCTCGCTGCGTCTGACCGCGCGCGGCGGCCGATTCGTCGAGATGGGCAAGACCGACCTGCGGGACCCCGGGCGGCTCGCCGCCGATCATCCCGGCGTCGCCTACCGGCCGTTCGACCTGGCCGACCCCGGTCCGGAGCGGATCCAGGAGATCCTGCGCCAGCTGGGGACCCTGTTCGTCGAGGGCGCACTCACCCCGCCCCCGGCCACCACCTGGGACATCTACCATGCCCCGGAGGCGTTCCGGGCGCTCGCCCGGGCGACACTCGTCGGCAAGGCCGTCCTCACCCTGCCGCCCGCGGGATTCGCACCGGGCGAGACCGTGCTCATCACTGGCGGCACCGGCACCCTGGGTGCTCTCGTGGCCCGTCACCTCGTGGAACGGCACGGAGCCCGCCACCTGATCCTCCTGTCCCGCACCGGCCCGGAATCATCCGGAGCCGGTGCGCTGCGCGTCGAACTCGCCACCGCGGGTGCCGACGTCGAGGTCGTGGCCGGCGACATCGGAGATCCCGATGCGCCGGCCCGGCTGCACAAGGCCGTGACAGCTCTGGGACGACGGCTGGTCGGCGTCGTCCACTGTGCGGGGACCACCGACGACGGCGCGATCGGCTCCCTGACCCCGGACCGGCTCACCGCCGTACTCCGGCCCAAGGCGCACGGCGTACTGAACCTGCACCGGCTCACCGAACTCCACCCGCACGTGCGGCAGTTCCTGCTGTTCTCGTCGGCCGCCGCGACCCTCGGCTCGCCGGGGCAGGCCAACTACGCGGCTGCCAACGCCTACCTTGACGCCTTCACCCACCGGCGCCGTGCGCTGGGCCTGCCCGCGATGTCCGTCGGGTGGGGACTGTGGGAGGAGACCAGCGGCCTGACGGCCGGTCTTGCAGCCGCCGACCACCGGCGGCTGCGAGCCGGCGGATTCCGGGCTCTGCCGACCGGCGAGGCACTCGAACTCCTCGACGCGACGCTGCTCGGCAGAGTGGCAGGCCCCGCGGTGGTGGCGGCGCCGTTCGAGCTCCCGGCCCTGCGGGCCCTGCACGCGCGTGAACCGCTGCCTCCCGTCCTGCACGGCCTTCTCGGCGCGGTCGGCACTCGTACCCGGCGCCGGGCCGCCCAGGAGACACATGAACCAGGGGCTGTGCTGCGTCGGCGTCTGGCCGGGCTGCCCGCGGACCGGCGCAGGTCCGTGCTGCTCAGCCTGGTCCGCAACCAGGTCGCCGCCGTGCTCGGACACACGGCCCCGGGGCTGGTGGACACGGAACGGTCGTTCCGCGAGATGGGGTTCGACTCGCTGACCGCGGTCGAACTGCGCAACCGGCTGAACACCGCGACGGGACTGCGTTTTCCCGCCACTTTGGTCTTCGACCATCCGCGGCTGGACGCGCTTGCCGAGCATGTGGGCACTGTGCTCCTGCCGACCGCCGACCAGACCGCCGGAGCCGCGGAGGGCAGTGGACGGGAGGCGGAGATCCGCAGTCTGATCCTGTCCGTTCCACTGGCCAGACTGCGCGAGAACGGTCTGTTGGACCAACTGTTGGCACTCGCGGAGGGTGCGGTCGCGCCGGCGGGCCCGGTGGAAGCGGCGGGCGGTCAGCAGGGTGAGATCGGCGACATGGACGCCGCGGAGCTGGTGGAAATGGCCAGAAGTCTTTCCACTGAGTGGAAATAGATGACGCATAGTCATTCACCCTGCTGAACGGCAAAATGATTTCAACTTGCCATGACGATTTACTAACGGAATGTTCCCTTCCGTAGGGGCGTTCCGTTGGCTATGTTGTTTGCGAGGTGCCGCTTACGAGCTCCAGCAGGGCGCCTTGTAGGGGTGTGCCAGCCGGACGGAGGGTATCGCGGTGGATGCGGTATCGAGCGGTCCGTCAACTGGAACGGGCCTCTAGCGGAGATCGGTTCGCGACGGCTGTGAACGTATCACGTTACTCCGATTGGTCTGGACGTTGTCTGCGGCATTTCCGAGGCAATCCCGCAGAACCCGCAGAACTCCCAGTACAAGGCGGGATGTGATTAGGGTTACAGATATGCTGCTTTCCGGGCAGGACGAGAAACTGCGCCACCTGGAGTCACTGCTCGACGAGTGTGTGCGGGGCAGAGCGATGACCGTGACGCTGGAAGGTGGAGCGGGCTGCGGGAAGAGTGACCTCATGGAGGGCTTCGCGCAGTACGCCACAGAATCGGGGGCGATCGTTCTCGGCACCCACGACGCCGGTCGGCCCCGCGGATCCCGGGCCGACGACACGGCTCTCAGCCCCTCTGCGGGATTCCAGGAGTCCAGTGACCGGCTCGCCGCCCTGGCCGCGCGGTCCCCCGTGGTCGTCTGCGTCGACGACCCGCAGGGTTGTGAGGAGCCGACATGGCGTTGGATCCTGGAAGCCACCCGACGTCGGCTGCGCAACAGCCCCGTCATGCTGGTCTTCACCCTTCTGCCGTTCGGCGGCTCCAGCGGCCTGGACCTCCACTGCGACCTGCTGCGCCAGACCAACCTCCACCGGATCAGGCTGCGTCCGCTGGAGCGCGCGCAGACCGCCAGACTGTGGGAGGAGCTGAACGGCGGGCCGCCCGGCGCCGCCCAGGCCGAGGCGCTGCACACGGCGAGCGGCGGTAACCCGCTGCTCGTACGGGCCCTGGCCGAGGAGATGGGCATGCACGGCCACATCGCGCGGCCGGACACCTGGCCGTGCCCGGGCGGCCTGTTCGCCCAGGCGTCCCTGGACTGCGTGCGGGCCAGCGGGCCACTGGCGACCTCCGTGGCCGTCGGTATGGCCGCGCTGCGCGAATTCTCCAGCCCCGAGAGCCTGGCCGCCGTGCTGCGCCTCGACCCCGCGGAGATCACCCGCGGGGGGTACCTGCTGCAAGCGGCCGGTCTCGTCGCGTCCTGGCGGCTGCGCCACCCGGTGATCGAGTCGACGGTGCTGGAACACCCGGAATTCGGCCGACGCGACGAGATCCTGCTCCGCGTGGCGGAGTTCCTGCGCGAGCGCGGGGCCGGCGCCCGCGCGACAGCCCGCTATCTGCTGGAGTTCGGCGGGGTGACCGAGTCCTGGCAGACGGCCACCCTCCAACGGGCCGCGGACGAGGCCCTGGACATCGACGACGCGCAGTTCGCCGATGCCTGCCTCGAACTCGCCCACGAGGCCTCGACCGACTGCTGGGAACGGGCCCGCCTGGTGCTCAAGCGCTCAGTCGTGATGATGCGGACCGACCCCTGGCGGGCCGAACAGCACTATCTGGAACAGATGGCCCGGACGGAGTGCGTGTGCGGGGCCGAACATTGCGAGGCGCAGACAGTCCTGAAGGCACGGCTGCTGCTCGGGTGCGGGCGGCTGGAAGAGGGCATGGCGCTGCTATACGCCCAGGCCCGGCCCGCGGACGCCCCACTCGGCGGGCCGCATTCCGGCCCGTTCTACGAGGACTGGCACTGGCTTCTCTGCGACACCGCGGGTACGGCGGCCGCCTGGATGCCGGCCGAGGGTGCCGTATCGGGCGAGACGGACGGCGGCGGGGTCGCGGGGCGTACATGTGCCCCCGGGTTTGACTTCTGCCCCGGTCCGTTTCGCGTGGGGATACGCGATGTGCGGGAGATCGACGACCAGCTCAGGTCGTTGAGGCTCGGTGACAGCACCATCGCGCTGATCTTGCCTGAGCTGCGGAACCTGATGACCGTCGGCCGGCCCGACCTGGCGGACGAGTGGTGCGCCCACTTCGTGCGTCAGGCCGCCGAGCGTGGCGTCGAGGGATGGCGCCGGCTGCTGAGCGCGCTGCGGGCCGAGATCGCGCTCGCGCTGGGCAGCCTGACGGATGCGGAGACCTGGGCCCAGGAGGCCGTCGAGCTGGGTGGGGAGGTGCCGGCCTACCGGCTGTGCGGGGGACCGCTCGCCATCCTCGTGACCGTGTGCACCGCGACCGGGCGGTACGAGGAGGCGGCCCGGCTGCTCGGCCGGCCGCTCCCCGAGTCCTTCCTCCGCTCGGTCCACGGGCTGGCCTATCTGAGGGCCCGCGGTCACCTCCTGCTGACCGTCGGCAGGCCGCACCTCGCCCTGTCGGACTTCCTGGCGGTGGGCCGCCGCGACGAGCGCTGGGACCTGCCCTCCGGTGTGCGCCCGCCATGGCAGATCGATGCGGCGGAGGCCTGGCTGCGGCTCGGTAACCACCACGAGGCGGAACAACTGCTCACCGCGTACGGTGCCGACACCGACCGGTCCTCGGACTCCGGGTCGTGGCTGCGGGTGCGCGCCCAGCTCGCCGAGCCCCACGAGCGGCCAGGGCTGCTCACCCGGTCCGCCGAGCAACTCCAGGTGTCGGGCAACGTGTGGGAGCTGACCAGAGTCCTCGCCGACCTTGCCGAGGCCTACCAGGATCTCGGCCAGTCGGCCCGCGCGGACCTCACACTGCGCAAGGCCCGACAACTCGCGGACGAGTACGGGGCGAGCCCTCTGCGCGAGCGGATCGTGTCCCTGGAGCTCGGCGGCAGGCCGACCCGGCGGTCCGTGCACGGCGCCCTGCGCAGGCCGGACCCGGCGGCGAAACTCAGCGAGTCGGAACGCCGGGTGGCAGTGCTCGCGGCCCAGGGGCTGACGAACCGGGAAATTTCTGCTGAACTCTTTATTACCGTCAGTACGGTCGAGCAGCATCTCACCCGGGTCTACAAGAAACTCGACATCACCTCGCGGCAGGAACTTCCGCTGCAAATCGAGCTGGGACTGCCTGAATCGGCGTGACCCCTGTCTCTTCCAGCCCGAAGGAATTCCGGGTCCGATAGGGGTGGTTCACGTGCGCGACACCTGTCAGATTCGTTCGTGCATCCACGATTACCGGAGGTCTGGACATGGAGAACTACAAGGCGCTGCTCTGTGACGGCCCGGCGCACCTTCCCCAGGAGGAACGCATACAGTTCGCGACCTCGCTGACGGAGAAGATCAAGCACCGATTCGGCGCGGGATACGAGCACTTCGTCCACGACGGGGAATTCACTGTGATCGAGGGCGAGCAGGTCGCGGTCTTCCGCTGGACGACCCGGACCGCCATCGCCGAATGAGCGCGCCGCGCTCCGCACGGAACAGCCGGACAGGGGACCTCCCCGATTCTGAGGGGTGGCGTTAGGGGGCGGGGCCTCGCCTAGCGTCATCGACATCAACAGCCGTACGAGGAAAGGCCGTCATGGGTTCGGTGACTGATGCGGTGCTGGCGGGCGCAAGTCCGCAGGACCTTGAACGTGCGGTTCTGCCGGAGGAGTTCACGGCAGCCCATCTGAGGGTCGAGGACGTGGACGTCTTCCGGGACGTGGTCGACAAGGATGTACGCAAGACGCTGCGCGTCGGGCCCGTGCCGATGCCTGAGCCTGCCCCCGACGAGGTCCTGATCGCCGTCATGGCCAGTTCGATCAACTACAACACCGTCTGGTCCGCCATCTTCGAACCCCTGTCGACCTTCAGGTTCCTGGCCGCCTACGGGAAGCAGGGCCCCTGGGCGGCCCGTCACGATCAGCCTTACCACGTCCTGGGCTCGGACGCGGCCGGAGTCATCGTCCGGGTCGGCTCGGCGGTCCGGCGCTGGCGCGTCGGCGACCACGTCCTCGTGAACGCCGCCTGCGTCGACGAGCAGGAGGCCATCACCCAGTCCGACGGCATGCTCGGCGAACACCAGCTCGCCTGGGGCTACGAGACCAACTTCGGCGGCCTCGCCCACTACTGCCTTGCCCGGGCCAGTCAGCTCATCCCCAAGCCCGCCCACCTCACCTGGGAGGAGGCCGCGTGCGTGCCCGCGTGCGCCGGCACCTCGTACCGGATGCTCGTCTCGGACCGGGGCGCCCGGATGAAGCAGGGCGACGTGGTGCTGATCTGGGGCGCCACGGGCGGCGTCGGCGCGTACGCCGTGCAGTTCGTGAAGAACGGCGGCGGCATCCCGGTCGGCGTGGTCGGTTCCCCGGAGAAGGCGGCGGCGCTGCGGGCCCTGGGCTGCGACATCGTGATCGACCGCTCGGAGCTCGGCATCGGCGAGTCGGAGGGCGACGACTTCGAGCAGGCCATCGCCGACGGCAAACGGCTGGGCGCGGTCATCCGCCGGGAGACCGGAGAGGACCCGCACATCGTCTTCGAACACGTCGGCCAGGCCACCTTCGGCCTCTCCGTCTTCCTGGCCCGCCGCGGCGGCACGGTCATCACCTGCGGCTCCAGCACCGGATACCGGCACCAGTACGACAACCGCTATCTCTGGATGAAGCTGAAGCGGGTCATCGGCAGCCATGTGGCCAACCTCCACGAACAGTGGGAATGCGCCCGGCTGTTCGGCCAGGGCCGCATCATGCCGGCACTGTCGTCGCTGTTCCCGCTGCACGAGGTCGGCGAGGCCACCCGGCTGGTGCAGCGAAACGAACACATAGGCAAGGTCGGTGTCCTCTGCCTGGCCCCGGAACCGGGCCTCGGTGTCACCGACCCCGCACTGCGGTCCCGCATCGGCGCCGAGCGGCTCAACCCGCTGCGGCCCTTCGCCGCCGACGTGCCCGGCGCCCTGGCGGTGACGCGATGACGCCCCGCATAGGCATCCTCGGCACCGGCTCCTATCTCCCCAAGGAGGAGATCACCAACGAGGAGATCGCCCGCCGCGTCCCCGGCATCACCGCCGAGTGGATCGGCCGCCGCACACTGATCACCGGACGCCGGTACGCCGCACCGGACGAGGCCACCTCCGACCTGGCCCGGCACGCCGCCACCGCCGCCCTCGACGACGCGGGTGTCACGGCCGACCGTATCGACCACCTCATCGTCGCCACCTCCACCGGTGACGCACCCCTGCCACCCACCTCCTCCCTGGTGCAGAGCGCGCTCGGCGCCCATCGCGCGGCCTGCTTCGACATCAACATCGCCTGCGCCGGCTTCGTCTACGCCCTCGACATCGCCCGCGCCCTGGTCGCCCTGCGTCCCGGCTCCCTCGCCCTGGTCATCGGCGCAGACCTGTACTCACGGTTCCTCGACTACAGCGACCGGGGCACCGCCGTCCTCCTCGGAGATGCCGCCGGCGCCGCCGTGGTGGGCGCCGTGCCCGAGCCGTACGGCATTCTCGACGTCGAACTCGTCGGCCGGGGCGACGTCCACGAACTGATCTGGATCGAGGGCGGTGGCAGCCGCGTCCCGGCCTCCGCCGAGACCGTCGCGAACGGCGGTCACTATCTGCGGATGATCGGACGCGGTGTCGCCGACTTCGTCATGGCGAACGTCCCCCCGATGATCACCCCCCTGCTGGAGCGCACCGGAACGACCCTCGACGAGGTGGCGCACTTCGTGCCGCACCAGGCCAACGGAGTACTCCTCGGCGAACTGGTCGAACGCTGCGGCCTCACCGGCGCCCGCACCCACACCCCGCTCGTCAAGTACGGGAACATGGGCGCCGCTTCCGTCCCCGTGGCCCTGGACGAGGCCGCCAGGGCGGGTCTGCTGGCCGATGGCGAACTGCTGTTGCTCGCCGGGTTCGGTGCGGGCATGGCGGCCGGACTCTGCCTGCTGCGCTGGTCGGCCTGACGGCTCCTCAATCGTCCTCCCCGCCCTCGCCACCGAAGGAACACACCTGTGCCAGACACCCACGCCCTCGCGGGCGACGCCTTTCCCGTCCTGAGGAAATGTCCCTATCTGCCGCCCGAGGAATACCGTGCCCTGCGCGACGCGGGCGCGCCCGTGGCCGCACGTCTCTACCACGGAAGGCGCGTCTGGGTCGTCACCCAGTACGAACAGGCTCGTGCCGTCCTGCATGACAACCGGTTCAGCTCCGACATCACCCATCCCGGATATCCGATATACGCGGAGGCCCTCGAAGGGTTCCGGGGCTTTCCCCTGCTGAACACCCTGGACCCGCCGGAACACACGGCACAGCGGAAGGCCGTCGTCGGCGAGTTCACGCTCCGCCGAGCGGAAGCCCTGCGGCCGGCGATGCAGAAAAAGGCCGACGAACTCGTCGACGTGATGATCGCCGACGGAAACACCGCGGATCTGGTGGCCGCATTCGCCGAGCCGCTCGCGGGCACCATCACCTGCTGGGCCCTCGGGATGGAATACGCCGACCTGAAGGCCTGGCTCGTCGACAGTCGCGAAGTGCGGGAAAAGGCCTCCGGTTCGGCCGTCGACACCGGTCAGGTCGGCCAGGAGATCGCCCATCAGATCGTCGCTCTCCAGCAGTACTTCGAGAAGTTCGTCGACGGCAAGCTGCAAAAGCCCGGTGACGATCCCGTCAGTCGTGTCATTGAGAAATATGTAAGGACCGGCGCCCTCACAAAGGAGGAGTTGGTCAAGATGTGCTTCGTCATATTCGTTGCCGGACAGTCACCAGTGAAGGCAATGATCACCATTGGACTTCTGCGCCTGTTGGAACGCCCCGGTGAACTCGCCGCCGTCCAGGAGAATCCTCAGCTGCTCCCCTCCGCCGTGGGGGAGCTGACGCGGCTCGTGAGTCCGCTCGACCTGATGCCCAGGGTCGCCATGGAGGACGTCGAGGTCGGCGGACAGCTCATCCGCGCGGGCGAGGGAGTCGTCGTCTCCGGCGCCGCCGCCAACCGCGACCCCGCCGAGTACCCTGAGCCCGACCGCCTCGACCTGACCCGCGAGGCCCGGGGCCACCTGGCCTTCGGCTCCGGCAGTCACCACTGCCTGGGTTCCGGTCTCACCAAGGTCGGCCTCCAGGTCGCCTATGGCACCATCCTGAGCCGCCTGCCCGGTCTCCGGCTCACCGAGTCCGCCCAGGACGTGTACGAACACCCTTCCTGGCACCCGGAGCTCGGCCGTATGCCCGTCACCTGGTGACATCCCGCCCCGCCCGGCACGAACGGTCCGTACGCCAGCGGCGTACGGACCGTTCGTATGAAGCACACGGGTGCGGAACCCGCTGTCAGGCACCCACCTCGACGTCGAGCCGGCGCGGACCGACCACGTTCTTCGGGTGGTGGTACGCCACCGCGTCGTCCCCCGAGGCCACCCGCAGCTCCGGGAACCGGTCCAGCAGCAGGTTGAGGACGATCCGTGCCTCCAGGCGGGCCAGCGGAGCCCCCATGCAGAAGTGCAGCCCCTGGCCGAAGCCGAGGTGGCGGCCCTGGTCCCGGTGCAGGTCGAAGGTGTCCGGGGCGTCGAACCGCTCGGGATCCCGGTTGGCCGACACCGTCCACAGGGTGAGCACCTGCCCGGCGGGGATCTTCTCGCCGCCCAGCTCCGACTCCCGGGTCGTCATCCGCACCAGCCGCGAGAAGGCGGGGCGCAGCCGCACCGCCTCCTCGATCGCCGCCGGCACCAGCGAGCGGTCCCGCCGTACCTCGGCGAGGGCCGCGGGGTTCTCGTCCAGGCACAGCACCGTGCTGCCCAGCACTGCCGTGGTGGTGATGTGACCAGCCATCAGCAGGGTGCCGGCGAAGCCGATGATCTCGTCGTCGTCGAGCTGCCCGTCCTCGGTGCTCGCGGTCGCCAGCCGACTGATCAGGTCGTCCTGCGGCTCGGCGCGGCGGCGGCCGACGTACTCCAGCATGTAGGCCCGCATCTCCCGGGCGGTCTCCACGAAGGCGAGCACGTTCTCCTCGCTCGGCAGCGCGCTCTCGCCGCCGCCGTTGGCCGAGATGAAGGCCAGCGCCCACTTCTCGAACAGCGGCCGGTCCGACACCGGGATGCCGAGCAGCTCCGCGATCACGAACACCGGCAGGGGGTGGGTGACGGCCTCCACCAGGTCGAACCGGTCCCGCCCCGCCACCTCGTCAAGCAGACCGGCGGCCAGCTCGGTGATACGCGGCTCCAGTCCGGCCACGAGCCGGGGAGTGAACGCCCTGCTGACCAGCGACCGCAGCCTGCGGTGCATCGGGGGGTCCATGCCGACCACGTTCCCCTTCGCCATCCACGCGGTGTCCGGATGTGTCGGGATGACGGCCGACATGTCATTCGAATAGGTCGCCGTGTCCGACAGCACCCGGGAGACATCGGCATGACGGAAAACGTGCCACAGGCCCGGAAAGGCGTCGGGAAGCACCGGACTTTCCTGCCGGTGTCTCGTCAGCCAGGCGACCAGGGACGGAAAGTCGTCCTGTGTCTCAGGTATCGGTGACTGCTGTTCGGTCGTCATCGTCTCGCTCCTTCTGGAGGGATCCGGACGGTGCGCCGGTCCCGTCGGCGGGAGCCTAATGGCGCTTCCGTACGGTCAAACACCCCTACCCGGGCCTCACCGCCCCCGAACAATTGGCAGGTACCCCTAACCGGCCCGTACGGGCTTGTGCGTGGCCGTGCCGGTTCCATAACTTCGCTTCGGCAGGGAAAGCCGTCCCCATCTTCCGGAGTTGGCCATGAGTGCGCAGCCCATACAGTCCTCCGACGAGGAATTGCGGGACTCCGTTCCCGCCGACAGCGGCGAAGTCGTTTTTCCGACCCAGGGCGAAGTGGCCGAGGAAATGCGACAGCTCGACTTCCTGCTCGGTGACTTCCGCGTCGAATACACGAACCTGACGACGGAGAAGGTCACTACGGGCGAGGCGAAATCCTCCACCCGGCCGGTGGCCGGCGGCCGGTTCTACGAGATGACCCAGTACGTCCCGGTGCCCGGCATCATCGCCACCTGGCTCATCGGCTGGAGCGCGGTGGACGCCTCCTTCGCCTGCTTCTACTACGACGACTGGGGCCACCACGGCACCTTCACCAGTCCCGGCTGGACGTCCGACGGCCACTTCCGTATCTCCGGTGAGAGCGCCGTCTTCGGCGGGCGCCACTCCTTCGTCGATGACTTCACGGTGGTCGACGCCGACCACTTCGTGAAGCACGGCTTCATCGCCGTGGGCGACGACCTGATCGCCGGGGACCGCATGCACTGCTACCGGATCTGAACAGCCGACGGCACGGGCCTTCCCGTCCGTCCCCGTACGTTCTCGACCAGGTGGAGGGAAGCGGATGCCGGCTCAGTCCGAGGCGATCGCCGTCGTCGGCATGGCGTGCCGCCTGCCGGGCGCGGGCAACCCGGCGGAGTTCGCCGCGCTGCTCGCCCGCGGTGGCAACGCCGTGGCCGAGGTGCCGAACGAACGCCGTGGCGTCGTTCCGGAGCTGCCGGGGGTCCCCGCACGGGGCGGCTTCCTGAGTGACGTGGACCGGTTCGACGCCGCGTTCTTCGGGGTCTCCCCGCGCGAGGCCGCCGCCCTGGACCCGCAGCAGCGGCTGCTCCTCGAACTCGGCTGGGAGGCACTGGAACACGCCGGCACCGTCCCCGCCACGCTCGGCGGCAGCCGCACCGGTGTCTTCGTGGGCGCGCTCGCCGACGACTGGGCGAGACTTGTCCAGGAGCACGGCCCAGACGGCGTCACCCCCCACACCTTCACCGGAGTGCAGCGCTCCCTGCTCGCCAACCGTGTCTCGTACACCCTGGGTCTGCGCGGCCCGAGCCTCACGGTCGACACCGGCCAGTCCTCCTCGCTGGTCGCGGTCCATCTGGCCGTCGAGAGCCTGCGCAGGGGCGAGTGCACGGTTGCACTCGCGGGCGGCGTCAACCTGGTGCTGTCCCCCGACAGCACCCTCGCCGTGGCCCACCTCGGTGCGCTCTCCCCGGACGGCCGCTGCCACACCTTCGACGCCCGAGCCAACGGCTACGTACGCGGTGAGGGCGGCGGCCTGGTCGTCCTGAAGCCGCTCGCGGCGGCCCTGGCCGCCGGGGACCGCGTCCACTGTCTGATCCGGGGCAGCGCGGTCAACAACGACGGTGGCGGCAGCGGCCTCACCGCCCCCGACCCCGAGGCGCAGCGGGAGGCCGTCCTCCTCGCGTGCGCCCGGGCGGACACGGACCCGGCCGAGGTCCAGTACGTCGAGCTGCACGGCACCGGCACACCCGAGGGAGACCCGGTCGAGGCCGCCGCGCTCGGCGCCGCCCTGGGGGCCGCCCGCCCTGAGGGACAGCCTCTGCGGGTCGGGTCGGTCAAGACCAACATCGGTCACCTGGAGGGCGCCGCCGGGATCGCCGGCCTCATCAAGACCGCCCTGTGCCTGCGCGACGCGCGACTGGTGCCCACCCTCCACCACGAGATTCCCAACCCCCGCATCCCGCTGGCCGACCTCGGACTGACCGTCCAGCGCACGACCGAGCCTTGGCCGGCCGGCCCTGGACCCCGGGTCGCGGGCGTCAGTGCCTTCGGCCTCGGCGGCACCAACTGCCATGTCGTGCTGTCGTCCTGGGAAGCGGACCCGGCGCCGGACACCACCGATGACGACGCGTCCACAGCCGGGGCCCCGGAGCCCGACCGCGTCCCCTGGGTGCTGTCCGCCCGTACCCCGCAGGCCCTGGCCGACCAGGCACGGTCGCTGCTGGAAGCCGACCTCGACGCCTCCCCGGCCGACATCGGACACGCCCTGCTGTCCACACGGACCGTCTTCCCCCACCGAGCGGTGGTCCTCGGCGGCGACCACCCCGCCCGGCTGCGAGCCCTCTCGGCGCTCGCCCGGGGCGAGTCCACGCCCGACGTCGTCACCGCCCGGGCCCCTGACACGTCCCCCGCCGGGCCCGGCCCCGTCTTCGTGTTTCCCGGCCAGGGCTCCCAGTGGGCCGGTATGGCGAGTGAACTCCTGGACACGCAGCCGGCGTTCGCCGCCCGTTGGGCCGCGTGCGAACGGGCCCTCGCGGCGTGTGTCGACTGGTCGCCGACCGATGTCGTGCGGCAGGTCCCCGGCGCACCGGACCTCGACCGGGTCGACGTGCTCCAGCCCGTGCTGTGGGCCGTCATGGTCAGCCTCGCCGAGGTGTGGCGCGCCCACGGAGTACAGCCGGCGGCAGTCGTCGGCCACTCGCAGGGCGAGGTCGCGGCGGCCTGTGTGGCAGGCGCGCTCTCCCTGGAGGACGGCGCCCGGATCTCCGTACGCCGGGCCGAGCTGATCGGGTGCCGGCTCTCCGGGCACGGCGGGATGGTGGCCGTACCCGAGTCCGAGGAGGCGGTCCGGGCCCGGCTGGCGGTCCTGGACGGCAGGCTCGAACTCGCCGTCGTCAACGGCCCCTGTGCCGTGGTGGTGGCCGGCCCGTCCGACGCGCTGGAGGAACTGCTCGCGTCGTGCGCCGCCGACGACGTACGGGCACGGCGCGTCGCCGTCGACTACGCCTCCCACTCATCCTGCGTCGAGACCATTCGCGACGAACTCCTCGACGTCCTCGCAGACGTCACCCCGCGCCCCGCCCGGGTCCCCTTCCACTCCACCGTCGTACGGGACGGGACGGACCCCGTGCTGGACGGCGCCTACTGGTACCGCAACCTCCGGGAGACGGTCGCCTTCGCACCCGCCGTCACCGCGCTGGCACAGGCCGGGCACCGCGTCTTCATCGAGATCAGCCCGCACCCCGTGCTCACCGCCGCCCTGGCCGCCGCGGCCGAACTGGCGGGCACCGCACCGGTGGTGGTGCCGACCCTGCGCCGCAACCACGGCGGCCCCGCCCAGTTGGCGTCCGCCCTGGCGCAGGCGTTCGTCCACGGTACGGAGGTCGACTGGACGCCCGCCTTCGCCGGCCACCAGCCCGCCTCCCGCGCCGAGTTGCCCACCTACCCCTTCCAACGCCTGCGCCACTGGCTGGCCCCCGTCACCGGGAGCGGGACGCGGCCCCTCGCCCGCACCCTGCCCGCCGTGCCGCCCGAGCCCCCGGCCGAAGCGGCACTGCCGACGCCGTCCGCTCCCGCCACCCTGGCCGAACTGCTGGACCTCGTACGGGCCGAGGCGGCCGTGGTACTCGGGCACCAGGACACGGCTGCCGTCGCACCAGGGCTGACCTTCAAGGATCTCGGCGTCGACTCGCACCTCGCCCTCGAACTGCGCAACCGGCTGAGCACGGCGACGGGCAGACGGCTGCCCACCACCCTGCTGTTCGAACACCCCACGCCCACCGACCTGGCCCGCCACCTGAGCGAGGGAGCTGCCTCCGGGCCCGTGGCCCCGTCCTGGCCGGCGACCGTCCGGGCCGCCGTCGACGAGCCGATCGCGGTCGTCGGTATGGCCTGCCGCCTGCCCGGGGGCATCGACACCCCGGAGGAGCTGTGGCAGGCCGTCCTGGACGGGACCGACGCGATCTCCGCGTCGCCTGCCGACCGGGGGTGGGACGAAGAGGGCCATCCGGGCGGCTTCCTCACCGGGGCCGCCGACTTCGACGCTGATCTCTTCGGCATCGCACCGCGCGAGGCACTGGCGATGGACCCCCAGCAGCGGCTCCTTCTGGAAACCGCGTGGGAGGCGGTGGAACGGGCCGGCGTCGCCCCCTCGGCGCTGCGCGGCACCCGCACGGGCGTCTACGTCGGCGCCATGTCGCAGGAGTACGGCCCCCGCATGCACGAGGCCCCCGAGGAACTGCGCGGACACCTGCTCACCGGCAACACCGCCGGAGTGCTCTCCGGGCGCCTCTCCTACGTCTTCGGCTGCGAAGGTCCGGCCGTCACGGTGGACACGGCCTGCTCGTCCTCACTGGTCGCCCTCCACCTCGCCGCCGAGTCGCTGCGGCGCGGGGAGTGCACGCTGGCGCTCGCCGCGGGCGTGGCGGTGATGGCGACGCCCGGTCTGTTCACCGAGTTCTCACGGCAGGACGGACTGTCCGCCGACGGCCGGTGCAGGGCGTTCGCCGCCGGGGCGGACGGCACGGGATGGTCCGAGGGCGTGGGCGTCCTGGTGGTGGAGCGGCTGTCGGACGCGTGCAGGAACGGTCACCGGGTGCTGGCGGTGGTGCGGGGTTCGGCGGTGAACCAGGACGGCGCCTCGAACGGCCTGACCGCGCCGAACGGGCTGGCGCAGCAGCGCGTGATCCGGGACGCGCTGGCGAATGCCGGATTGACCGCCGCCGACGTGGACGCCGTGGAGGCGCACGGCACGGGGACCCGGCTCGGCGACCCGATCGAGGCGCACGCCCTGCTGGCAACATACGGGCAGGACCGCGAACAGCCCCTTTATCTCGGGTCGTTGAAGTCGAACATCGGCCATGCCCAGGCCGCGGCCGGCGTCGCGGGCGTCGTCAAGACGGTGCTGGCGATGCGGCACGGCGTGCTGCCCAGGACCCTGCACGTGGATGAGCCGTCGCCGCACGTGGACTGGTCGTCCGGTGCGGTGGAGCTGCTGACGCGGGAGCGGGCGTGGCCGGAGACGGGGCGTCCGCGCCGGGCGGGTGTGTCGTCCTTCGGGATCAGCGGCACCAACGCCCATGTGATCCTCGAACAGGCGCCCAAGGACGCGAAGTTGATCCTCCCAGCGCCCGTCGGCGCCGACGCGACGCCCGCCCTGCCGGTACCGCTGGTCCTCACGGCCGCGACCGAGGAAGCGCTGCCGGCCCAGGCCCGCCGACTGCGCGGTCGACTGGCCGCGAGCCCGGAGCACGCCGTGCTGGCCGGGATCGGCCGCACGCTGGCCGTCACCCGGAGCGCACTGCCGCACCGGGCCGCCGTGGTGGCCGCGGACCGCGACGAGGCGCTGGCCGGCCTCGACGCCCTGGGCGCCGGGACCGAGACGCCCACGGCGTTCCGGGGCCTCGCCCGGACGGGACGCACCGCGTTCCTCTTCACCGGCCAGGGCAGCCAACGGCCGCGCATGGGAATGGAGTTGTACGCCGCTCAGCCCGCTTTCCGAAACGCCCTGGACGACATCGCCGTACACCTCGACGAGCACCTGGCGCACCCCCTGCTGAAGCTGCTGGCCGACGAGTCCGGACTCCTCGACCGCACCGGGTACGCCCAACCCGCCCTGTTCGCCCTCGAAGTGGCCCTGTTCCGGATGCTGGAGCACTGGGGGATCGTCCCCGACCACCTGCTGGGCCATTCCGTCGGAGGGCTCGCGGCAGCCCACGCGGCCGGCGTCCTGTCGCTGCCCGACGCCTGCGCGCTCGTCGCCGCACGCGGCCGACTGATGCAGGCCCTTCCCGCGACCGGAGCCATGGCTGCCGTCGAGGCCACCGAGGAGGAGATCCTTCCCGGCCTCACCGGACGCGAACACCAGGTCGCTCTCGCTGCCGTCAACGGGCCTTCGGCGGTGGTGGTCTCCGGGGACACCGACGCGGTGCGCCGGATCGCACACGACTGGGCGGAAAGAGGCCGCCGGACCCGCCTACTCCGGGTCTCCCACGCCTTCCACTCGCCCCACATGGACGCGATGCTCGCCGAGTTCGAGGAAGTCGCCCGTTCCGTCACCTACCACCCGCCAATCCTCTCCGTGATCAGCGACCTCACCGGAGAGGCGGCGACCGGCGACGAACTGTGCTCGCCCGGCTACTGGGTGCGCCATGTCCGCCGCACCGTCCGCTTCCACGACGGCGTACGCCGACTGCGCGCCCTGGGCGTGATCCGGTACGTCGAGCTGGGACCCGACGGAGTGCTGTCCGCGACGGTCCAGGAGTCCCTGGAGTCCCTCGCCGAGGAGACGGGCGAGCAGACCCGGACCCCACCGCTGATCCTGCCGGTGCTGCGCCGGGACCACCCCGAGACGGCGAGTGCCGCCGCCGTGCCCGCCCGGCTGCACCTCACCGGTCACACCCCCGACTGGGACTCGGTGTTCGCCGCACACCCGTGCGCGCCCCCCGATGCCCTGCCCACGTACGCCTTCCGGCGCCGCCGCTACTGGATCGCCCCCGGCGCGGCCCGCCCCACGGCTGCGCCCGGCACGACCGCGCTCGACCACCCGGTGCTCACCTCCGCCGTCACCCTCGCCGACACCGGGCACACCCTCCTCAGCGGCCGGATCTCCGCGGTCACCCACCCCTGGCTCGCCGACCGCACCGTGCACGGCACGGCGCTCGTGCCGGACGCCGTCCTGCTGGACCTGGCCGTCACGGCGGCGCGGGAGACCGGCGCCGGACAGGTGCTCGAACTCCGGCCGGTCGTACCGCTCGTGGTGCCGGCGACGGGTGTGATCGAGGTGCAGGTCGTGGCCGGGTCCGGCGACGACGGCCGCCGCCCGGTGTCCGTGCACACACGGCCCGAGGGCGGTGCCGTCGACTGGACCCGGAACGCCGAGGGCATGCTCGCGCCCGCCCCGCCGTCGGCCGTGGCCATCGGCGACCCGGAGCAGCCGTGGCCGCCGGCGGACGCCGAACCGGTCGAGGAGCGGCTGATCGCCGGGCACCACGACCAGGTCACCGAGTACGGGCCCGCGTTCGGCGGACCGCGCGGGGTGTGGCGGCGCGGTGCCGAGATCTGGGCCGAACTCGCGTCGCCCGAGGCGGACGGCACCGAACCCGGCGACTTCGCTCTGCACCCGGGACTGCTGGAAAGCGCGCTGCACGCCCTGCGGCGCGCCCGGCCGGACGCCGCCGAGACCTGGCTCACGGCCGAGTTCGGCCGCGTCATCGTGTCCGGTTTCGCGACCGGTGGCCCGCTGCGGGCCAGGATCACCCCCGGCGACGGCGACAGCGTCGGCGTTCGGATCACCGACTCCACGGGTCGTCCCGTGGCGACCGTCGGAGCACTCACCCCACGGCCGCGGCCGTCCCTCACCGGCGTGACCGAACGGGGTCCGTACGAGGGGAACGCCCCCTTCGAGCTGGCCTGGCGGCCCGTGGAACCGGCACCCGCCGCACCGGGCCTGCGCTGGGCGGTACTCGGCGACTCGGCACTCGTGCCCGCCGAGGTCCTGCCCGACGCCGAACGCCATCCGGACCTGACCTCACTGCTCGCCCACGGCACGGCGCCCGACGTAGTGGTGCTCGGCTGCGACGCGGACCCGGAAGCCGTGCGGACGGCGGACGAGACGCAGACAGCGAATGCCGGCCGGCCGGGCGGCGACGGCACGGCTGGGTCCCGAACGGGGATGCCGGAGGCGCCGGACGTCGCAGCCGCCGCACGCCGAGCCGCGCACCGGGCCGTTCTCCTGGCCAGGACCTGGCTCGCCGATGACCGGCTCGCCGACACCAGGCTGATCATCGTCACCCGAAGGGCGATCGCGGTCGGCGAAGGGCTCTGTAACCCCGAACAGGCGCCCGTCTGGGGCCTGTTCCGATCCGCCCAGACCGAACACCCCGGCCGCTTCCTGCTCGTCGACCTGGACGCCACCCCGGCATCGGCAGCCGCCCTGCCCGCAGCCCCGGCCTGCGGCGAGCCCCAACTCGCCGTGCGGGACGGCCGACTGTACGCACCGCGCCTCGTATGCCCGGCGCCGTCGGCCGATGCACGGCGGTCCGGGTGGAGCGGCGCCGCAGGTCCGGAGAGGGCCTTCGACCCGGACGGCACCGTGCTGGTCACCGGTGGCACCGGCGCTCTCGGGCGGCTGGTCGCCGGACATCTCGTCGCCCGGCACGGGGTCCGGCACCTGTTGCTGGTCAGCCGCCGCGGCCTCGACAGCCCGGGGGCCCGGGAAACGCTCGCCGAGCTCACGGCGAATCCAGGGGTACGGGTCACCGTCGCCGCCTGCGACGTGGCGGATCGCGCCGCGCTGGCCGCCGTACTCGCGGGCGTTCGCGCGGAGCATCCGCTGACGGCGGTCGTCCACACCGCCGGAGTCGTCCAGGACGCTGTGGTCGAGGCCATCGGTGCGGACGACCTCGACCGGGTACTGCGGCCCAAGATCGATGCCGCCTGGAACCTGCACGAACTGACCGCCACCGCCGACCTGTCCGCCTTCGTCTTGTTCTCCTCCGTATCCGGTGTCAACGGGGCCGCCGGGCAAGGAAGTTACGCGGCGGGCAACACCTTCCTCGACACACTGGCCCAACTGCGCAGGGCCCGAGGGCTGCCCGCCCTGTCGCTCGCCTGGGGCCCCTGGGCCCCGACCGGAGGCATGACCGCCGGGCTCACCGGGACCGACCTGCGGCGGCTGCGTGACACAGGGCTGCTGCCCCTCGACGCGGAGCACGGCCTGGCGCTCTTCGACACCGCCCTGCGACGGCCGGGACCCGCGCTGCGGCTGCCGCTCGCGCTGAGCCTGCCGGTAGTACGCCGCGTCGCACACGAGGGCCGGGCCCCCTTGCTCCACCGCGAACTGGCCGGCTCCGCCTGGCGCGACGCCGCCGCGACGCGAACCGAAGCAACGACAACCGGCGACCCCGGCGCCGGGGCAAGCACGCTCGACCAACTCCTCACCGGCCGGACCGCGCGGGAGCAGGAGGATCTGCTGCTCGAACAGGTCCGCGCCCACGCCTCCGCCGTGCTGGGCCACCGCGACGGCAGGCGGGTCGAACCGGCCCGCACCTTCAAGGAACTGGGGTTCGACTCACTGATGGCGGTCGAGCTGCGCAACCGGCTGAGTACGGCGGGCGGTGTGCGCATGCCCGCCGGGTTGCTGTTCAACCAGCCCACCCCGCTGGCAGTCGCCCGCTACCTGCGCACCCGGATCGGTCCGCCGGACGTGCCCGCGCCCGGGACCATCGACGAGGAGATCGGCCACCTGGAGGAACTGGTGGCGAGCACGACTGCCGGGCGGTCGGATCTGGACCGTACGGCGGAGCGACTGCGGCTCCTGCTCGCCCGATGCGAGGAGCGGTACACGGCCACGGACGTCACCGTCCACGGCGCCGCGGACGCGTCCGCGGCCGGAGAACCCGCCGAGAGCGACGGCGTACGGGCGGCACTCCGGACGGCGAGCGTCGACGAGATCTTCTCCTTCATCGACCAGGAATTCGGCACCGGCCGGGAAGAGTTCGGGGAGTGACGGGACATGGCTGAAACAGAGAAGCTGGTCGAGTACCTCAAGCGCGTCACGGCCGAACTGCACGAGACCCGGGGGCGGCTGCAGCGCTCGGAGGCGAGCGCGCACGAGCCCGTCGCCATTGTCGGTATCGGCTGCCGGCTGCCCGGCGGCGCGGACTCGCCCCAACTGCTGTGGGACCTGGTGGCATCGGGCCGTGACGCGGTCGGCGAGGTACCCGCCGACCGCGGCTGGGACGTCAGCTACCCCGGCGGCTTCCTGTCCGACATCGCCTCCTTCGACGCCGCGTTCTTCGGCATCTCGCCGCGCGAGGCCGCCGCCATGGACCCGCAGCAGCGGCTGCTCCTGGAGACCGCCTGGGAGGCCTTCGAACGTGCCGGGATCGACCCCCGGTCACCCGCGGCCAAACGCACCGGTGTGTTCGCCGGACTCGTCGCCCAGGACTACGGACCACGGCTCGACGAAGCCGCTGACGACATCGGCGGACACGTCCTCACCGGCACCACCGCGAGCGTCGCCACCGGCCGTGTCGCCTACACCTTCGACTTCGAGGGCCCGGCGGTGACCGTGGACACCGCCTGCTCGTCCTCCCTGGTCGCCCTGCACCTGGCCGCGGGCGCGCTGCGCCGAGGCGACTGCGACCTCGCCCTGGCGGGCGGGGTGGCCGTGCTGCCCACCCCCGGTATGTTCCTCAGCTTCGAACGGCAGGGCGGACTCGCGGCGGACGGCCGCTGCAAGGCCTTCGGCGCCGGCGCGGACGGCACGGGCTGGTCCGAGGGCGCGGGACTGCTGCTGGTCGAGCGGCTGTCCGACGCGCGGCGCAACGGGCATCCGGTGCTGGCCGTCGTACGGGGTACCGCCGTGAACCAGGACGGCGCCTCCAACGGTCTCACCGCGCCCAGCGGCCCCGCTCAGGAGCGGGTCATCCGGGCCGCGCTCGCCGACGCCGGACTGACGGCAGCCGAGGTGGACGCGGTCGAGGCACATGGCACCGGCACTCGCCTCGGCGACCCCATCGAGGCAGAGGCGCTGCTCGCGGTGTACGGACAAGGCCGCGAACAGCCGCTGTATCTCGGCTCGTTGAAGTCGAACATCGGTCACACCCAGGCCGCTGCGGGCGTCGCCGGGATCATCAGGACAGTCATGGCGATGCGGCACGGAATCCTGCCCAGGACCCTGCACGTGGCCGAACCCACCCACGAGGTCGACTGGTCCACCGGTGCCGTCCGGCTGCTGGCGGAGGACCAGCGGTGGCCTCGGACGGGGCGTCCGCGCCGGGCCGGTGTGTCGTCGTTCGGGATCAGCGGCACCAACGCCCACGTCATCGTCGAAGCCCCGTCGGACGACGACACCCCCGGGGTCCCGGAGACAGCCGGCACCCCACTGCCCTTCACCACCCCGCACCTCCTGCCCTGGCCGCTCACCGCCCGCTCCGAACCCGCCCTGCGGGCCCAGGCCGGAACCCTGCACCGACACCTCACGACCACCGCGCCCGACACCTCGGCGGCCGACGTCGCGTGGACGCTGACGACCACCCGGACGGCGATGGAACATCGCGCGGTGGCCCTCGCACCGGACCGCGACGAACTGCTGGCCCTCCTGGCGCGGGCCGCCGACGGCGCCACACCGCAGGGCGTCGTACGGGGCACCGCCCCGGGCACCACCCGCACCGTCCTCGTCTTCCCCGGCCAGGGCTCCCAGTGGCCCGGCATGGCGGTGGACCTGCTGGACGCCTCACCGGTGTTCGCCCGCCGCATGGCCGAGTGCGAGGCGGCCCTCGCGCCGTTCGTCGACTGGACGCTCACCGATGTCCTGCGCGCCCCGGACGCCGCCGACGCCCTGAGCCGCGTCGACGTGATCCAGCCGGTGCTGTGGGCGGTCATGGTGTCGCTGGCCGAGCTGTGGGCCTCCTGCGGGGTACGTCCCGACGCCGTCGTGGGCCACTCCCAGGGGGAGATCGCCGCCGCCGTCGTGGCCGGCGGGCTGAGCATCGAGGACGGTGCCAGGGTCATCGCGCTGCGCTCCCGGGCGCTGATCGCCCTGTCCGGCAGGGGCGGCATGGTGTCGGTCGCCGAGCCGGAGACCGCCGTACGGGACCGCCTCGCTGCCCTGACCTGCCAGATCGACCTCGCGGCGGTCAACGGACCCGCTTCGGTCGTCGTCGCCGGTGAACCCGATGCCCTCGACGAGCTGATGGCGGGCTGCGAACACGACGACGTCCGCGTCAAACGCGTCGCCGTCGACTACGCGTCGCACTCCTCGCAGGTGACCTCGATCGAGCAGGAGCTCGCCGAGCTCCTGGCCCCCGTCCGCCCGCGCCACGCCCCGACCGCCTTCTACTCGGCGCTCACCGCCGGCCGCCTCGACACCACTGGGCTCGACGCCGGCTACTGGTACCGCAACCTGCGCCACACCGTCCGCTTCGAGGAGACCACCCGGGCCCTGCTCGACGACGGGCACACCCTCTTCATCGAGGTCAGCCCGCACCCCGTACTCGTCCACGCCATCCAGGACACCCTCGACTCCGCGGCCGACGGCGAAACGCCGGGCACGCCCGCGACCACCGTCCTGGGCACACTGCGCCGTGGCCCGGGCGGCCGGCCCGAACGGTTCACCGAGGCACTGGCCGAGGCGTACGCGCACGGTGCCACCGTCGACTGGAGCCGACTCCTCGCCGGTTGTGGCGCCCGCCGCGTCGAACTGCCCACGTACGCCTTCCAGCGCACGCGCCACTGGCTGGACAGGCCGGCCCCGACCGCCACCGACGACCCGGCGTCGACCGCCCTGTGGGAGGCCGTCGGCCGGGGCGACACGGCATCGGTGGCCGACCAGATCGGCGTACCGGCGGACGAGGCGCTCGACGTGACCGTTCGCGCCCTGGCCACCTGGCGCGAGCGAGCCCGTGACGGCGTCGCCGCCGACCGCAACCGCTACCGCGTCACCTGGAAACCGGTACCTGTCCCCGTGCTGGGGCCGGCCCCGCTCACCGGCGACTGGGTGCTGGTGGAACCGGAATCCACCGGTGATCTCGGTGACTGGGTGGCCGACGCCCTGACCGGGCACGGCGCCGCCCACGTCCACCGGATCGGCGTCGGACCCGACACAGGCCGCGCGGAACTCGCCGCGCTGCTGGCCGGTCACGCCTCGGCCACCGGAATCGTCTCCGTCCTCGGCACCGACACCCGCCCCCACCCCGGCCACCCGACCGTGCCCGCGGGCGTCGCCGCCACCCTGACCGCAGCCCAGGCGGTGGCGGACACCGACGGCACCGCACCGCTGTGGTGCCTGACCCGGGGGGCGGTCGCCGCCCACGACGGCTTCGACGATCCGAACGGTCCCTGCCCCGAGCAGGCCCAGGTGTGGGGGCTCGGCCGCGTGGTCGGCATGGAGACCCCGGCGATGTGGGGCGGGTTGATCGACCTGCCCCCGCGGCTCGCCCCGGCCGACGCCGACGCGCTGTGCGCCGTACTGGCCGCTCCCGGTGACGAACAGGAGTGGGCGCTGCGTGAGACGGGCCCCCGGGTCCGCCGCCTGACCCGTGCCCCACGTGTCGGCGGAGCCGCCTGGAAACCCGGCGGCTCGGTCCTGATCACCGGCGGCACGGGCGCGTTGGGCGCCCATGTCGCGCGTCGCCTCGCCCGCGAGGGCGCCCGCCATCTCGTACTGACCGGACGACGCGGACCGGACGCCCCTGGGGCCGCCGAACTCGCCGCCGAACTACGGCAGTCCGGTGCCGAGGTGACCGTCGCCGCCTGCGACGTGGCGGACCGCGAGGCGCTGGCGTCCGTCCTTGCCGCGATCCCCGCCGCACATCCCCTCACCGCTGTAGTGCACGCGGCCGGCGTCAGCAGCCTCGCCCGATTCTCCGCTCTCACCCCCGCCGACCTCGCCGCCACCGCCGCAGGCAAGGTGGACGGCGCCCGCCACCTCGACGAACTCCTCCGCGACCACGACCTTGACGCCTTCGTGTTGTTCTCCTCCGCTGCCGCCGTCTGGGGCGGCGCCCGCCAGGGCGCCTACGCGGCGGCCAACGCCCACCTTGACGCCCTGGCCGCCCGGCGCCGCGCCCGCGGCCTGCCCGCCACCTGCGTGTCCTGGGGCAGTTGGGCCGACGGCGGCATGGTCGACGTCAAGACGCAGCGCGTGTTCGACCGGATCGGCCTACGTGCCATGGCCCCGAGGACCGCGCTCACCGCCCTGTTCGACGCCGTGGGCGCGGGCGAGCCCCAGCTCACCGTCAGCGACATGGACTGGCAGGCGTTCGCGACCGGGTTCACACTCGCCCGCCGTCGCCCGCTCCTCGACGACATCCCCGAAGCAGCTCTTCCGACGCCGCCCGCCGGAACGGTGCCGACGGCCGTCTCCGCGCTCGCCGAGCGGCTCACCGGGCTCACCGACCGGGACCGCGACCGACTTCTGTTGAACCTCGTACGATCCGCCGCAGCCACCGCCCTCGGCCACCAGAGCCCCGACGCGGTCGGCACCTTTGACGCCTTCCGTGACCTCGGCCTCGACTCGGTCACCGCCGTGGACCTGCGCAACCGGCTCGCCACCGACACCGGTCTGCGGCTGCCCACCACCCTCGCCTTCGACCATCCCACCCCGGCCGCGGTCGCCGCCGAACTACGCACCCGCCTGCTCACCGGGCCGCCCGCTGCCAAGTCGGACCCGGTACCGGCCGCCGCGCGGCCCGCGGACGACCCGGTGGTCGTCGTCGCCATGGCCTGCCGTTATCCCGGCGAGGTGCGTTCACCCGAGGACCTGTGGCGGCTGGTCGCCGAGGGCCGCGATGGCATCACCGGCTTCCCGGTCGACCGGGGCTGGCGCGCCACCGACTCCGTGCCCACGACGGAAGGCGGGTTCCTCCACGACCTCGCCGACTTCGACGCCGCGTTCTTCGGCATCTCGCCGCGCGAGGCACTGGCCATGGACCCGCAGCAGCGCCTGCTGCTGGAAACCTCCTGGGAGGCTCTGGAACGCGCCGGCATCGATCCGCTGTCCCTGCGTGGCAGCCGCACGGGCGTCTTCGTCGGCGCGGGCAACTTCGACTACGGCACGGTGGCCATCACCACCGAGGAGGGCAAGGACTACGCCCTCACCGGTTCGGTGGGCAGCGTGGCCTCCGGCCGCATCTCCTACACCCTCGGCCTGGAGGGTCCGGCGGTCACCGTCGACACGGCCTGCTCCTCCTCGCTCGTCGCCCTCCACTCGGCCGCCCGCGCCCTGCGTGACGGCGAGTGCGGCCTCGCCCTCGTGGGCGGCGCCGCCGTCATGGCGACCACCACCGCGTACGAGTCCTTCGCCCGGCAGGGCGGTCTCGCCGCCGACGGGCGGTGCAAGGCGTTCGCGGACGGCGCCGACGGCACGGGCTGGGGTGAGGGTGCGGGGGTTCTGGTGGTGGAGCGGCTGTCGGACGCGCGCAGGAACGGGCATCCGGTGCTGGCGGTGGTGCGGGGTTCGGCGGTGAACCAGGACGGTGCGTCGAACGGGCTCACCGCCCCCAACGGGCCTTCGCAGCAGCGTGTGATCAGGGCGGCGTTGGCGAGTGCGGGGTTGTCACCGTCGGATGTGGACGCGGTGGAGGCGCATGGTACGGGGACCCGGTTGGGGGATCCGATCGAGGCGCAGGCGCTGCTGGCGACGTATGGGCAGGATCGTGAACGGCCGCTGTATCTGGGGTCGTTGAAGTCGAACGTGGGCCATACCCAGGCGGCTGCGGGTGTGGGTGGTGTGATCAAGACGGTGTTGGCCCTTCAGGAGGGTGTGCTGCCTCCGACGCTGCACGTGGACGAGCCCACGGGTGAGGTGGACTGGTCGGCGGGTTCGGTGGAGTTGCTGACCGAGGCGCGGGAGTGGCCCGAGACGGGACGGCCGCGTCGGGCGGGCGTCTCGGCGTTCGGGATCAGTGGCACCAACGCCCACGTCATCCTCGAACAGGCCCCGCGGGACCGTCAGGATGCGCCGCTGGCGGACGCCGAACGGGCCCTGCCCGCCGTGCCGTTGCTGCTGTCCGGCCGGGGCCCGGCGGCCCTGCGCGCGCAGGCGGGGCGTCTGCGGGACTTCCTGGACAGTGTGAAGAAGGCTCCCGCCCTCCAGGACATCGGCCTGACGCTGGCGGCCCATCGTGCCGCTCTCGACCACCGTGCCGCCGTGGTGGTCACGGACGAGGAAACTCTTCGCGGCGCCCTCGACGCGCTGGCCGCGGGCCGTCAACACCCGGGCATCGTCACGGGGTTGGCCACACAGGGCGACCTGGCGGTGGTGTTCTCCGGGCAGGGATCGCAGCGGGTCGGTATGGGAAGGGAGTTGTACGAGGCGTTCCCGGTGTTCGCGGCGGCCTTCGACGAGGTGTGCGCGGCCTTCGACGGGCTGCTGCCGGGGCCGTTGAAGGAGTCGGTCTTCGACGGGCCGGCCGACCGTATGGAGGGCACCGGACTGGCCCAACCCGCGCTGTTCGCCGTGGAAGTGGCGCTGTTCCGGTTGCTGGAGTCGTGGGGGGTGCGGGCGGACGTCCTGCTGGGACATTCGCTCGGCGAACTGGTCGCCGCACACGTGGCCGGGGTGTGGTCGCTCGCCGACGCCTGCCGGGTGGTGGCCGCCCGCGGGCGGCTGATGCAGGCGTTGCCGTCGGGCGGTGCGATGTGGGCCGTCGAGGCGTCGGAGGACGAGACCGAGATCGGCCACCTGCCGGAGGTGTCGGTGGCCGCGGTGAACGGGCCGTCGTCATTGGTGCTGTCCGGCGGCGAGCCGGCGGTGCGGGTGGTGGCGGACCGGTTCGCCGCCGAGGGCCGCCGGGTCAAACGCCTTGCCGTCAGCCACGCCTTCCACTCCTCTCTGATGGAGCCGATGCTCGCCGAGTTCGCCGAGGTCCTGGAACAGGTGGAGTTCGTGGAGCCCGTCGTCCCCGTCGTGTCGAACGTGACCGGCGAGGTCGCGGGGGAGGAGCTGTGCTCCCCGGAGTACTGGGTGCGGCACGTCCGCGCCACGGTCCGGTTCGCCGACAGCGTGCGTACCCTGCGCGCCCAGGGTGTCGGTACGGTCCTGGAGCTGGGCCCCGAGGGTTCGCTGGTGCCGATGGTCGAGGCGACCGAGCCGGACCTCGTGGGCGTGCCGGTGCTGCGGCGGGACCGGGCCGAGGCGGGCGCGCTGCTGTCCGCTCTGGCGCAGGCGCATGTCCGGGGCGTGCAGGTCGACTGGTCGGCGGTGTTCGCCGGTACCGGCGCCCGCTGTGTCGGCCTGCCGACGTACGCCTTCCAGCGCCGTCGCTACTGGCCCGCGACCGCCGGTGCGCCTGCCGCCGACACACTGGCCGCCGTAGGGCTCAGGGCAGCCGGCCATCCGCTCCTCGACACCTGGCTCGTCGCGGCCTCGGGCGGCGAGGCGATCGCCACCGGCAGGCTCGCCTCGGCCACGCATCCCTGGCTGGCGGACCACACCGTACTCGGTACCGTCCTGCTGCCCGGCACCGCGTTCGTGGACCTGGCCTGCTGGGCCGGACAACGGCTCGGCTGCCCGGAGCTGGCCGAACTGACCCTGTACACCCCGCTGGCGATCGGGGGTGACGTGGCATCCGATCTGCAACTCGTCGTCGGCGCGCCCGACGGGGCGGGACGGCGTACCGTCGCTGTCTACTCCCGTCCCGCCACCGATGGTTCGGCGGATGACGACCCCGAGTGGACCCGGCACGCCGAGGGCGCACTCGCGCCGGCGCCGGACCGGCAGGCGGACGCCGTTCCGCTCGTGCCCTGGCCTCCGGCCGCCGCCGGTACACGGGTGCCGCTCGACGGTTTCTATCCCGGCCTGATCGAGGCCGGCTTCGACTACGGGCCCTCGTTCCAGGGCCTGCGCTCGGTGCTGCGCTCCGAGGAAACGCCGGAGGTGCTGTTCGCCGAGGTGGAGCTGCCCGAGGAGGAGCGGACGTCGGCCGGGGCGTACACCGTGCACCCCGCTCTGCTGGACGCCGCCCTGCACGCCCTGGGCGTGGACCTGCCGGCCGGCACCCCGGCCCGGCTGCCCTTCACCTGGACCGGCGTCCAGGTCCACGCGAGCGGCGCGGACGCTCTGCGCGTCCGCCTGAGCCGGAGCGCGGACGGGACTGTCGCCCTGACAGCGGTGGACGTCGAAGGGGGCCCCGTCGTCACCGTCGACGGGCTGGTGCTTCGTGAGGTGACGCCGGACCGCCTGCCAGGCGCCACCGCCCCGGACCGCGACGCCCTCTTCCGGATCGAGTGGACGGCACTGCAGCCCGCCGGGGAGACCGGGGAAACCGCACACGCCGAGCCGGTCCTGCTGTCGCTCGATGTCGACGGACACCCCGACCTCGTCCGACTGGACGGCGACCCCGACGCCGTGACAGTGTGCTGCCCGCCCGGCGACGTCGCGGACGTCACCGACTTCGTCCTGCGGGTGCTCCAGGCGTGGCTGGCCGACGAGCGGTACGCCGACACACCCCTCGTGGTCGTCACCCGCGGGGCCGCGGCAGTGCGCGCACCGGGCCTGCTGACCGGGGTCCGGCGGGACGTCGGTGACCCGCACGAGGCGCTCGCCCACGCCGCCGTGGCCGGACTGGTCCGCGCCGCTCAGGCCGAACACCCCGGCCGCTTCGTCCTGGTGGACACCGACGGTGAACTGCCGTCCCCCGCAACGGTTCTGGCGTACGGCGAACCCGATCTCGCCGTCCGTGCCGGTCGCTTCCACGGCCGACGGCTGGTGCGCGCGACGGACGGTCCGCCGCTGGAGGTGCCGGTCGGCCCCTGGCGTCTGGACGCCACCCGACGTGGCTCGATCAGCGACCTCGCGCTGGTGAACGACCGGCCGGGGGAACGGGAGTTGGCGCCCGGCGAGGTCCGGATCGCCGTCCGTGCCGCCGGAGTGAACTTCCGGGACACCCTGATCGCCCTCGACATGTATCCCGGGCAGGCCGAACTGGGCATCGAAGGCGCGGGAGTCGTCCTGGAGGCCGGGCCGGGCGCCACCCGGTTCGCACCCGGCGACCGTGTGATGGGCCTGCTCGACGGCGCGTTCTCGCCCACGGCCGTCACCGACCACCGGCTGCTCGCCCCCGTGCCCGACGACTGGACGTTCGCCGCTGCCGCCGCAGCCCCCGTGGCCTGCCTGACCGCCTGGTACGGGCTTCGCGACCTCGGCGGAGTGGAGCCCGGCCGACGCGTCCTGGTGCACGCCGGGGCCGGCGGGGTCGGCAGCGCCGCCGTCCAGCTCGCCCGACACCTGGGTGCCGAGGTCTTCGCCACCGCCAGCACGGCCAAACAGCCCGCGCTGCACGCGGCCGGCCTCGACGCCGCGCACGTCGCCGACTCCCGCGACACCGGATTCCGCGAACGGTTCCTGTCGTCCACCGGCGGCCGGGGCATGGACGTGGTCCTGAACTCGCTCGCCGGCGAGTTCGCCGATGCCTCCCTCGAACTCCTTCCGCGCGGCGGCCAGTTCGTCGAGATCGGCAAGACCGACGTACGGGACCCCGACCGGGTCGCCGCCGACCACCCCGGCGTGTACTACCGCGCTTTCGACCTCGGTGACGCCGGACCTGACCGCATCCAGGAGATGCTCGGTGAACTGACCGAACTGTTCGCCGCCGGCGTTCTCGTCCCGCCTCCCGTCACCACCTGGGACATCCGCAGGGCACCCGAAGCCTTCCGCGCCGTCGCCCAGGCCCGGCTCGTCGGCAAAGCGGTCCTCGTTCTCAACCCACCGCCCGCCCACGACGACACGGTCCTCGTCACCGGCGGAACCGGCACCCTGGGCGCCCGCGTCGCCCGCCATCTGGCCGGGCGGCACGGCGTACGCCGCCTCGTTCTCACCTCACGATCCGGTACGGACGCTCCCGGGGTCCCCGAGCTGCTCGCCGACCTCGCGGCGGCCGGGGCCACAGCGCAGGTCGCCGCCTGCGACATCGGCGACCGGGCGGCCGTGTCCGCCCTGCTGGACCGGCTCGCCGCCGACGGCCACCGGCTCACCGGCATCGTGCACTGCGCCGGCACGGTCGACGACGGCGTCCTGACCTCCCTCACCCCCGACCGCCTCGACCCCGTTCTGCACGCCAAGGCCCACGGCGCCCGGCACCTGCACGAACTCACCCGCGGCCTGGACCTGCACCACTTCGTGCTCTTCTCCTCCGCCTCCGCCACCTTCGGCGCCGCCGGACAGGCCAACTACTGTGCCGCCAACGCCTATCTCGACGCCCTCGCCGAACGGCGCACGGCCGACGGACTGCCCGCCGTCTCCATCGCCTGGGGACTGTGGGAGGAGAACAGCGGCATGACCGCGGCACTCGGCGAGCGCGACCGGGAGCGGTTGCGCCGTACCGGTACCGCGCCGCTCCCCACCGCACGCGCCCTCGCCCTGTTCGACACCGCGCTCACCATTCCGACGGCCACCGTGACAGCCGCCCCGCTCGACCCCGCCGCCCTGCGCGCCCGGTACCGGGACCAGCCGGTCCCCGTGCTCCTGCGGGAACTCGCCGGCCCGGTGCCGCGCCGCGCGGCAGCCGCCGTACGCCAACTCCCCGAACCCGGCGCCGACTTCACCGCCCGGCTCGCCGCGCTGCCCGAGGAGGAACGCCACACGTACGTCCTCGGCCTGGTCCTGGACCGCACCGCCCAGGTCCTGGGGCATGCCGACGCCGCCGAGGTCGACCCCGACCAGGCGTTCAAGGACCAGGGCTTCGACTCCCTCACCGCCGTGGAACTGCGCAACCAGCTCCGGGTGGCGACCGGGCTCGCGGCCCAGGCGACACTGATCTTCGACCACCCTTCGCCCGTGGCCCTCGCCGAGCACCTGCTCCGGCAGGCGGTACCCGCCGGACCCGGCCCCGAGGAACTGCTACGGCGCGACCTCGACCGGCTGGAGACGGCAGCGGAAGCACTGCTGCCCGACCACCCGGCACATGCCGAGGTGGCCGACCGCCTGCGCCGGATCCTGCACCGTCTCGACGCATCGACGACGTCCGCCGCGACCGACCCCGCCGACGACGTCGCGCTCAGCGCGGCCAGCGCCGACGAGGTTCTCGCCTATATCGACAGCCAGTTCGGCGACCTCACCTGACCCCCGTACCGTTCGGTTGAATCGGAGTACCTGTGGCGAACGACGACAAGGTTGTTGACTACCTCAAGCGGGTGACCGCCGACCTTCAGCGCACCCGCAAGCGGCTGCAGGAACTGGAGGCGGGGCACCGGGAACCCGTGGCGATCGTGTCGATGGCCTGCCGCTTCCCCGGCGGGGTGAACGACCCCGAGGATCTGTGGGACCTGGTCCGTGAGGGCCGGGACGCCGTCGGCGCGTTCCCCGCCGACCGGGGCTGGCGCACCGACGGACTGGCCTCTGCCGGAGTCCGCCTCGAAGGCGGATTCCTGGCCGGTGCTGCCGAGTTCGACGCCGAGTTCTTCGGTGTCTCACCTCGCGAGGCGCTGGCGATGGACCCGCAGCAGCGGCTGCTCCTCGAAACGTCGTGGGAGGCCGTCGAGCGCTCCGGCCTCGACCCGGCCGCTCTCAAGGGCACCGACGGCGGTGTCTTCATCGGCATGGCCGACCAGAAGTACGGACCGCAGGACGCCGAGGCGCTGCGCGAGGTCGAGGGCCATGTCCTCACCGGCACCACCAGCAGCGTCGCCTCCGGCCGCCTCTCCTACTTCTACGGCCTCGAAGGCCCGGCCCTGACGGTCGACACGGCCTGCTCGTCCTCCCTGGTCGCCCTGCACCTCGCCACCCGCGCACTGCGCGCCGGGGAATGCTCCCTCGCCCTGGTCGGCGGCGCGGCCGTGATGGCCAACCCCGGGCTGTACGAGGAGTTCCTGCTCCAGGGCGGCCTCGCCGGTGACGGCCGCTGCAAGTCCTTCGCGGACGCGGCCGACGGCACCGGCTGGGGCGAGGGCGTCGCCGTCCTCGTCCTGCGCAGGCTGTCCGACGCGCGGCGGGAGAACCAGCCCGTGCTCGCCGTGGTGCGTGGCACCGCCGTCAACCAGGACGGCGCCTCCAACGGCCTGACCGCCCCCAACGGCCCGTCCCAGCAACGCGTCATCCGCGCGGCCCTCGCCGACGCGGGGCTCAGCCCCGCCCAGATCGACGCCGTCGAGGCCCACGGCACGGGCACTCGGCTCGGCGACCCCGTTGAGGCGCAGGCCCTGCTCGCGGCGTACGGCCAGGACCGGCCCGAGGGACAGCCGCTGTGGCTGGGTTCCCTCAAGTCGAACATCGGTCATACGCAGGCTGCGGCGGGCGCCGGTGGTGTGATCAAGACGGTGATGGCACTGCGGGAAGGGATACTGCCGCGCACGCTGCACGTGGCACAGCCGACGCCTGAGGTGGACTGGTCGTCCGGTGCGGTGGAGCTGCTGACGCAGGAACGGGCGTGGCCGGAGACCGGGCGTCCGCGTCGGGCGGGTGTGTCGTCCTTCGGGATCAGCGGAACCAACGCGCACGTGATCCTGGAACAGGCACCCGACGACGGGGTTCCCGTCGAGGGCTCCCAGCCTTCCGGCACCTTTGGCACTTCCGGCGCGGACACCCCCGTGGCCCTGCTTCTCTCCGCCCGTGACCTCGAAGCGCTGCGCGCCCGGGCCGGAGGGCTGCGCGACTTCGTCGAGCCCCCAAAGGCCCCCGCACCGCTGCCGGTCGCGCGGGCCCTCGCCGCGACACGGACCCGCTTCACGCACCGAGCCGTCGTCGTGGCCACCGGACGCGAGGAACTCCGTGCCGGACTCGACGCCCTCGCGCACGGCCGCCCCGACGCCCGGGTGGTGCGTGGCACCGAGGCCCCCGCCGGACCGCTCGCCTTCCTCTTCACGGGCCAGGGCGCCCAACGGGCCGGCATGGGGCGCGGACTGTACGACGCCCACCCGGTGTTCGCCGAGGCGTTCGACGCCGTACGCGGCCGGCTGGACCCGCACCTGGACCTGCCGCTGGAGGAAGCCCTCGCCTCCGACGAACTGCTCGGCCGGACCGCGTACACGCAGACCGCCCTGTTCGCCTTCGAGGTCGCCCTCTACCGGCTCCTCGAACACTGGGGTCTGACCCCGGACTACCTGCTCGGCCACTCCATCGGCGAACTCGCCGCCGCGCACGTCGCCGGAGTGCTCTCCCTCGACGACGCGTGCACCCTGGTCGGCGCCCGCGCCACGCTCATGCAAGCGCTCCCCGCAGGCGGTGCCATGCTCGCCGTGGAGATCGTCGAGGACGACGTACCCGCCCTCCTCGACGCGAGCGGAACCGCCGGTCTGCTCGCGGTCGCCGCGGTCAACGGCCCCCGCGCCACCGTGCTCTCCGGCCCGGCCGGCGCCGTCGACACCACGGCCGCGCTCTGCGCGGAACGCGGGCTGCGCACCCGCCGCCTCCAGGTCAGCCACGCCTTCCACTCCCCGCTGATGGAACCGATGCTGGACCGGTTCCGCGAGACCGCCGAGAGCCTGACGTTCCACGCGCCGCGCATCCCCGTCGTCTCCAACGTCACCGGCGCCCTCGCCGGCGAGGACCAACTCCGCTCACCCGACTACTGGGTGCGGCACGTCCGCGAGACCGTACGGTTCCACGACGGCGTCCGCCTGCTGGGTGAACTCGGCGTCGCCGCCTGCCTGGAACTCGGCCCCGGCGGAGTCCTCAGCGTGCTGGCCCGCGACTGCCTCCCGGACGTGGTGACCGCCCCCGCCCTCGTCGCCTCCCTGCCACGCGACCAGCACGAGCCGACGGCTCTGCTGACCGCCCTCGGGGAACTCCACGTCCGTTCGGTCGCCGTCGACTGGACTGCCGTGCTCGGGCCCGCCGGCGGGCCCCGGGTGGACCTGCCGACGTACCCGTTCCGACGTGACCGCTTCTGGCTGCCAGCCACCGCCGGTACAGGCGGCCCCCTGCTCGGCCCCGCACGGCCCGCCGCCGAACCACGGCCCACGGCTGCCGAACGGCCCACCGGAACCGACCCGGTGCTGGATCTCGAACTCGTCCGGAGCGTCACGGCCGCCGTACTCGGACATTCCTCCCCGGACGCCGTTCCGCCGGACCGCACCTTCAAGGAACTCGGCTTCGACTCGCTCTCCGCCGTCCGGTTCCGCGACCGGCTCGCCGAGGAGAGCGGACTGACACTGCCCGCGACCCTGGTCTTCGACCACCCGACCCCCGAGGCGGTCGTCTCCCACCTGAACGGCGAACGCGTCGACGTGCCGGTGTCCGCGCGCAACCGCGCCTCGGACGAACCGCTGGCCCTGGTCGGCATGGCCTGCCGCTATCCGGGCGGCGTCACCGGGCCCGCCGACCTCTGGCGGCTGGTCGCCTCGGCGAGCGACGCCGTGACCGCCTTCCCCCGCGACCGCGGCTGGGATCTGGCGGCGCTGCGCCAGGTCGACGGCAGTTCCCCGACCACCGGCGGATTCCTCCACGACGCGGCCGACTTCGACGCCGAGTTCTTCGGCATCTCGCCGCGCGAGGCGCTGGCCATGGATCCGCAGCAGCGGCTGCTGCTCGAAACCTCCTGGGAGGCGCTGGAACACACCGGTCTCGACCCGGCCTCGCTGCGAGGCACCCGCACCGGAATTTTCGCGGGCATCGCGGGCTCCGACTACGCCGAGGTGCTCGCCGCCACCCCCGAGGCCGAAGGCCACGTCATGACCGGCACCGCCGGTAGCGTCGTCTCCGGACGGGTGTCGTATGTGCTGGGTCTTGAAGGTCCGGCGGTGACGGTGGATACGGCATGTTCGTCGTCGCTGGTGGCGTTGCATCTGGCGGGGCAGGCGCTGCGGGCGGGGGAGTGCGACCTCGCACTCGCCGGCGGCGTCACCGTCATGAACACCCTCGGCGGGTTCCTGGAGTTCGCCCGGCAGGGCGGCCTCGCCGCCGACGGTCGGTGCAAGGCGTTCTCGGACACGGCCGACGGCACGGGCTGGTCCGAGGGCGTCGGCGTCCTGGTGGTGGAGCGGTTGTCGGACGCGCGCAGGAACGGTCATCGGGTGCTGGCAGTGATGCGGGGTTCCGCGGTGAACCAGGACGGCGCGTCGAACGGGTTGACCGCACCGAACGGACCCTCCCAACAGCGCGTGATCCGGGCCGCGTTGGCCAGCGCCGGGTTGACGACCGCCGACGTGGACGCGGTGGAGGCACACGGGACGGGCACCCGGCTCGGGGACCCGATCGAGGCGCAGGCCCTGCTGGCGACGTACGGCCGCGACCGCCCTGAGGACCAACCCCTGTGGCTCGGCTCGCTGAAGTCCAACATCGGCCACAGCATGGCCGCCGCGGGTGTCGCCGGGGTCATCAAGACGGTGCTGGCGTTGCGGGAGGGCATGTTGCCGCGCACGCTGCACGTGGACGAGCCGACGCGGCAGGTGGACTGGTCCGCCGGTACGGTACGGCTGCTGACGGAACATCAGCCGTGGCCGGAGACCGGGCGCCCCCGCCGGGCCGCCGTGTCGGCGTTCGGGATGAGCGGCACCAACGCCCACGTCATCCTCGAACACGACCCCGACTCCGTGATTCGCGCGGACACGGACGACGACCCCGTTGTTCGCCCCTGGCTTCTCTCCGCTCGTACCCCTGAGGCCCTGCGCGCCCAGGCCACCCGCCTCGCGGACCATCTCGACACGGCCGACGTCGACGCCACCGTGCCCTCCGTCGGCAAGGCGCTGCTGCACAGCCGCTCGCTCTTCGAGCACCGTGCGGTCGTCATCGGCCGCGACCGTACCGAACTCCTGACCGGCCTGCGCGCCCTCGCTGACGGCACGGCCACCGCTCCGGCGGTGATCACTGGCGCTGCCGGACCGGTCGGCCGCGGCCCTGTCTTCGTGTTTCCGGGGCAGGGGTCGCAGTGGGTGGGGATGGCGGTGGAGTTGTTGGGTTCCTCTCCGGTGTTCGGGGCGCGGATGGGGGAGTGCGAGCGGGCGTTGTCGGGGATTGTGGACTGGTCGTTGACCGATGTGTTGTCGGATGAGGTGGCGTTGGGCCGGGTGGATGTGGTTCAGCCGGTGTTGTGGGCGGTGATGGTCAGCTTGGCGGAGGTGTGGCGGTCGTTCGGAGTGGAGCCGGCTGCTGTTGTCGGTCATTCGCAGGGTGAGATCGCTGCTGCTGTGGTGGCGGGTGCGTTGTCGTTGGAGGACGGTGCCCGCGTGGTGGCCCTGCGCTCGCAGGCGATTCTCGCGCTGTCGGGCCGGGGTGGGATGGCGTCCGTACAACTGCCAGTTGACGATGTGCGGGGTCTGACTGCGGTGCTGGAGGGCCGGGTTGAGGTGGCTGCGGTGAACGGGCCCTCCTCGGTCGTGGTGGCCGGCGCGCCGGAGGACTTGGACGAGGTGATCGGGGAGGTGACCGGTCGGGGTGCTCGTGCCAAGCGTGTCGACGTGGATTACGCCTCGCACTCCGTTCAGGTGGAGGGCATCCGCGATGAACTCCACACCCTGCTGGGCGAGTTGTCGCCCGCCACTGCTCATGTGCCGTTCCACTCGACGGTCGCTGCCGAACGTCTCGACACGGCTGGTCTGGACGCCGAGTACTGGTACCGCAACCTCCGTTCCACGGTCCGTCTCGAAGACACCGTCAGGGGTCTCGTCGAGGCCGGACACCGCGTGTTCGTCGAGATCAGCCCGCACCCCGTGCTGACCGCCTCCATCGCGGAGACTGCTGAGCACGCCGATGTCGAGCCGCTCGTCGTGGGCACTCTGCGCCGGGGCGAGGGTGGTCTCGCGCGCATGTTCGCCTCGATCGCCGAACTCGCCGTGAGCGGTGTGCGCGTGGACTGGACGTCGGCCTACGGTGCCGGTGACCGCTCCGAGGCGCCCAGTACCCCGGTCGAGTTGCCGACCTATCCGTTCCAACGGCGCCGCATCTGGCCGCAGACGCTCCCGGGCGCCCCCCTGGCCGACCCGGCGCACGAGGAGTTCTGGCAGGCCGTCGAGAAACAGGACGTCGGTGCCGTGGCCGCCGCACTCCACCTGCCCGCCGATGAACCGGCCCTGCGTACTGTCCTGCCGGCGCTCTCGTCCTGGCGTCGGGGGCGTCGCGAGCGCACTGCCGTCGACGCCTGGCGATACACCGTCGACTGGCGCCCGCTGACACCGTCGCCCGCCCCCGCCGTGCTGGCCGGCACCTGGCTGGTCGCCGTACCGGCGGCGCTGCGTGACGATCCGGCGCTCGCCGGGGTAGCCGCAGCCGTGCTGGAGCGCGCCGAACACGGTGTGCTGCTGACCGTGGGCGCGGACGACGACGCCGACACCCTCGCCGGGCACGTCCGGGCTGCCGCGCCGACCGGCGTGATCGCCCTCACCGGCGCCGACACCACCCCGCACCCGGCCGACCCTGCGGTCCCGACCGGCCTTGCCGCCACCCTGGCGCTTTTCCAGGCGCTCGTCAGGACGGGCACGGTCGCCCCGCTGTGGTGCCTCACCCGAGGGGCCGTGAGTACCGCCGACGACGCCGGTCCCACCGACCCGGCCCAGGCCGCCGTCTGGGCGCTCGGGCGCTGCGCCGCCGTCGAACTGCCCCAGCACTGGGGCGGGTTGATCGATCTGCCGGCCACCGTCGACGCGGCTGTCCACGAGCGGTTGTTCGCCGTCATGGCTGGAGGCGACAGGGAGGACCAGGTCGCGCTACGGCCCACCGGGGTCCTCGCCCGCCGACTCGTCCATGCCACCGCACCGGCGTTCCCGGAGGGAGGCTGGAGCCCACGCGGCACCGTCCTGGTCACCGGAGGCACCGGAGCCCTCGGCACACATGTCGCGCGCTGGCTCGCCCGTGACGGCGCCGAGCATCTGGTCCTGCTCAGCAGGCGGGGCGCGACCGCCCCCGGAGCCGCCGAACTCCTCGCCGAACTGGGGGAGTCGGGCGTACGAGTCACCCTGGTCGCCTGCGACGCCAACGACCGCGCCGCCCTCGCCACCGCCCTCGCCGACGTCGAACGTGGCGGCGACCGGATACGTGCCGTCGTGCACGCGGCGGGCGTCGGTGTCCTCGGCCCTGTCGCCGAGGCCCCGTTCGAGGACCTGGCCACCGTGCTGGCCGCCAAGGTCGCCGGCGTCGAGAACCTCGAAGCCGTGCTCGACCCCGAACAGCTCGACGCCGTCGTCTACTTCTCCTCCATCACCGCCGTCTGGGGCGCCGGCGACCACGGCGTGTACGCCGCCGGTAACGCCGTACTCGACGCCCGGGCCGAACGGCGCAGCGCCGACGGCGTCCCCACCCTCTCCGTCGCCTGGGGCCCCTGGGCGGGCGGTGGCATGGTCTCCGACACGATCTACGACCAGCTCCGCCTGACCGGCCTGCCGGTCATCGACCCGCAGACCGCGATCGCGGGTCTGCGGACCGTCCTCGCCGACGGCGAGACCTCGGTGATCCTCGCCGATGTCGAGTGGGAGAGGTTCACCGAGGTCTTCACCAGTGGCCGGCCCAGCCACCTGCTGGACGACATCCCCGAGTCCCGCTCCGCCGCGGCCGAACGGACGTCCGACGCCCCGGCGTCCGCCCTGGCCGGCCGCCTGACCGGCCTGGACCCGGCGGCGCGCACCCGCGCCCTGCGCGACCTGGTACGCGAACACGCAGCAGCAGTCCTGGGCCACCCCGGCGCGGACGCCGTCGACGCCAAACGGGCCTTCAAGGAACTGGGCTTCGACTCGCTCACCGCCGTGGACCTGCGCAACCGGCTCGCCGCCGCCACCGGTGTACGGCTGCCCAGCACGCTCGTCTTCGACCACCCGACCCCGACCGCGCTGGCCGGTTGCCTCGGCGACCGGCTGTTCGGCGCGCAGGACCGCGCGGCACCCGTGGTGGTCAGGGCCGCCGACCGTGAGGACCCCGTCGCCGTCGTCGCGATGGGCTGCCGATTTCCCGGCGGCATCGGGTCCCCCGAGGACCTCTGGCGGGCCGTCAGTGAGGAAGCGGACCTCATCACCGCCTTCCCCACCGACCGGGGCTGGCCGCTGCACCGGCTGTACGACCCCGACGGCACCACCGCCGAGTCCAGCTATGTCGACCACGGTGGCTTCCTCGGCGACGCGGCCCTCTTCGACCCGGCGTTCTTCGGCATCTCGCCGCGCGAGGCACAGGCCATGGACCCGCAGCAGCGGCTTCTGCTGGAGACCTCCTGGGAGGCTCTGGAACGCGCCGGCATCGATCCGTCGGGGCTGCGGGGCAGTCGTACCGGCGTGTATGTCGGCCTGAGTGAACAGGGGCACACCGCACGGCTGCTGGACGCGGCCGGCGATGTCGAGGGCTACTTCGCCACCGGCGCCGCCGCCAGCGTCGCCTCGGGGCGGATCTCGTACACCCTGGGCCTGGAGGGCCCGGCGGTCACCGTCGACACGGCGTGCTCGTCCTCGCTGGTCGCCCTGCACCTCGCCGTACAGGCGCTGCGTGCCGACGAGTGCGACCTCGCGCTCGCGGGCGGCGTGACCGTGATGTCCGAGCCCGCGTCCTTCGTCGGTTTCAGCCGCCAGCAGGCGCTGGCCCGCGACGGCCGCAGCAAGTCCTTCGCCGCCGCGGCCGACGGTTTCGCCCTCGCCGAGGGTGCGGGGGTTCTGGTGGTGGAGCGGCTGTCGGACGCGCGCAGGAACGGGCATCCGGTGCTGGCGGTGGTGCGGGGTTCGGCGGTGAACCAGGACGGTGCGTCGAACGGGCTCACCGCCCCCAACGGGCCTTCGCAGCAGCGTGTGATCAGGGCGGCGTTGGCGAGTGCGGGGTTGTCACCGTCGGATGTGGACGCGGTGGAGGCGCATGGTACGGGGACCCGGTTGGGGGATCCGATCGAGGCGCAGGCGCTGCTGGCGACGTATGGGCAGGATCGTGAACGGCCGCTGTATCTGGGGTCGTTGAAGTCGAACGTGGGCCATACCCAGGCGGCTGCGGGTGTGGGTGGTGTGATCAAGACGGTGTTGGCCCTTCAGGAGGGTGTGCTGCCTCCGACGCTGCACGTGGACGAGCCCACGGGTGAGGTGGACTGGTCGGCGGGTTCGGTGGAGTTGCTGACCGAGGCGCGGGAGTGGCCCGAGACGGGACGGCCGCGTCGGGCGGGCGTCTCGGCGTTCGGGATCAGTGGCACCAACGCCCACGTCATCCTCGAACAGGCCGAGGAGGAAGCCCAGTTGTCGGAGTCCGGCGCCGAGCCCGTCGGCCCGGTCGCCATGCCGGTCGTCGTCTCCGCGCACGACCCGGCGGCCCTGCGAGCCCAGGCCGACCGGTACGCCGAACTCCTGTCCCGCGAACCCGGGATCCGGCTGAACGACCTGGCGTTCTCCCTCGCCACCACCCGGGCCGTCCTGCCCAGTGCCACCGTCCTGGTGGCCGCCGACCACGAGGAACTCCGGCAGGCACTCGCCACTCTCGACACAGTCACCCCCGACGAGCCCTCAACGGGCGGCCTCGGCCTGGTGTTCTCCGGGCAGGGATCACAGCGGGTCGGTATGGGAAGGGAGTTGTACGAGGCGTTCCCGGTGTTCGCGGCGGCCTTCGACGAGGTGTGCGCGGCCTTCGACGGGCTGCTGCCGGGCCCCTTGAAGGAGTTCGTGTTCGCCGGTCCGGCGGACGGGTTGGACACCACGGGCTGGGCCCAACCGGCCCTGTTCGCACTGGAAGTGGCGCTGTTCCGGCTCACGGAGTCCTGGGGCGTGCGTCCGGACGTGGTGTTCGGGCACTCGCTCGGCGAGCTGGTCGCCGCACATGTGGCGGGAGTGTGGTCGCTCACCGACGCGTGCCATGTGGTCGCCGCGCGCGGCCGACTGATGCAGGCGCTGCCCCCGGGCGGGGCCATGTGGGCGGTAGAGGCCGCGGAACAGGAGATCCCCGAGACGCCGGACGTGTCGGTCGCCGCGGTGAACGGACCCTCGTCGGTGGTGCTTTCCGGGGCCGAGGATGCCGTCCGGGCGCTGGCGGACCGGTTCGCCGCCGACGGCCGCCGGGTCAAACGGCTCGCCGTCAGCCACGCCTTCCACTCCGGCCTGATGACACCGATGCTGGACGAGTTCGCCGACGTGCTCTCCTCGGTCGCCTTCCACGAACCGACGGTCCCCCTCGTGTCCAACGTGACCGGCGAGATCGCGGGCGAGGAACTGCTCACCCCCGAGTACTGGGTGCGGCATGTCCGTGCGACCGTCCGCTTCGCCGACGGCGTCCGCGCGGTCCAGGCCCAGGACGTGGGCACCGTGCTGGAACTGGGCCCCGACGGCTCCCTCGCGGCCATGGTCCGGGAGAGCGCACCCGACCTCGTCGCCCTCGGTGCTCTGCGCAAGGGGCGCGACGAGACACGCACCCTGGCTGCGGCTGTCGGCCGCCTGCACATCAACTCCGTGCCCGTGGACTGGCAGGCGTTCCTCGCCGGATCCCGTCGGATCGACCTGCCGACGTACGCCTTCCAGCACGAGGCCTACTGGCTGGAGACGACCCGGCACCAGGACGTCCGCGACACCGCCGAGCAGGATCTGTACACCCTGTCCTGGCAGCCGGTCGAGGCGGTCACGGAGCCGGCGCCCCGCATGAACAAGGTCGTTCTCGGTCGGCCGGAGGGCCGTGCCGGCGCTCTGGCCAAGGCGTTCCCCGACGCGGCCGACACCGCCCAGGTCCACTCCGGGCCGGAGACCGTCGACGAGGCCACCGACCTGATCGTCCTGCCGGTTGACACCGAGCCGGACGAGCCCGACGAGCAGGACGAGGCGGACGGTGACCCCGCCGCCGTACGGCACCTCACCCACCACACGCTCGCCCGCGTCCAGGAACTCCTCGCCCAGGACCGGCTCTCGGGCTCCCGTGTCGCCCTCGTGACGAGCGGGGCCACCACCGGCGACCCGGCCCAGGCGGCGGTTCAAGGCCTGCTGCTGTCGCTCCAGGCCGAACACCCCGACCGTTTCATCCTGGTCGACCTCGCCGACGACGCCACCGACGCGCCCGCCCTGACAGCGGCGGTGGCCACCGCGATGAGCACCGGAGAGCCTCAACTCGCTTTGCGAGACGGTCAGTTGTTCGTCCCGCGGCTGACACCGGCGCCGCCCGCGCCGTCAGCCCCGGCACCGCGCGCGCACGGCACGGTCCTGGTCACCGGTGGGACCGGCGAACTCGGCGGGCTCGTCGCCCGGCACCTGGCCACCGACCACGGCGTACGGGATCTGCTGCTGGTCGGCCGACGCGGCGGCGACGCCCCGGGCGCCGACGAGCTGGCCGCCGACCTGGAACGCGCCGGTGCCCGGGCCGTCTTCGCCGCCTGCGACGTCGGCGACCGCGACGCGCTCGCCGCGGTCCTCGCGGCGATACCGGCCGACAGGCCGCTGACCGGCGTGGTCCACACCGCGGGCGTGGTCGACGACGGCGTCGTCACGGCACTCACGCCGGAACGGGTCGACACCGTCCTCGGGCCCAAGGCTGATGCCGCCCATCACCTGCACGAACTCACCCGGCACCTGGACCTGACGCACTTCGTCCTCTTCTCCTCCGCGGTGGGCACCCTCGGCGGCGCGGGCCAGGCCAACTACGCCGCCGCCAACGCCTACCTGGACGCCCTGGCCCGCCGTCGGCGCGCGCACGGGCTGCCTGCCACCTCACTGGCCTGGGGGCTGTGGGGAACCGGCGGCGGCATGGGCGGCCGGCTCGCCGACGTGGATCTGCGGCGCATGGCCCGGGCGGGCGTGCTGCCGCTGGACGCCGGGCAGGGCCTCGATCTCTTCGACCGGGCCTGGGCGGGCGACGAAGCCGTCCTCGTCCCGCTGCGCACCGACTCCGATGTGCTGCGCGGCCGGGCCGTGGCCGGTACCCTGCCCGCGATTCTGCGCACCCTGGTTCCGGCGCCGCAGGAACGGCCGGGCGGGTCGGGAGGTGGGCCGGACGGCGGTTTCGGGCCCGGGAACGCCGAGCGGCTGGCGGCACTGCCCGCCGCCGAGCGTGCCCGGACCCTGCTGGATCTCGTCAGGGCGCGGGCCGCGGTGGTCCTCGACTACCCCTCGGCCCAGAACCTCGACCCGCGCAGGTCCTTCCGGGAGGTCGGGTTCGACTCGCTGACCGCGGTGGAGCTGCGCAACAGCCTCGCCGCCGCGACCGGCCTGGCACTGCCCGCCGCCCTCGTCTTCGACTACCCCACCCCGGCGACCCTGGCCGAGCAGCTGGAACACCGCCTGCTCGACCACGCCGGCCCGGCAGGCCCCCAGCGACGCCTGGCAGTCCCCGACCTCCTCGACCAACTGGAGGCGGCCCTCGCGGAGTTGGCGGTGGAGGACCCGGGACGCCCCGCGATCGCCGCCCGGCTGCGCACCCTGGCCACCGCGGACGCCCCGGCGGCCGACGAGGGCGACGGGGGCGACGTCGACACGCGGCTCGCAACGGCCTCGGACGACGAACTGCTCGACTTCATCCGCTCGGAACTCGGCAAGGAGTGAACGGTTCACATGGCTGATGACAACGAACTCCGCGACTACCTCAAGCAGGTCGCCGCGGACCTGCACAGGACGCGCAAGCGCCTGAGCGAGCTGGAGTCGGCGGCCCGGGAGCCGATCGCCGTCGTCGGCATGGCCTGCCGCTACCCCGGCGGGGTGGAGTCGCCCGACGACCTGTGGCGGCTCGTCGCCGAAGGCCGCGACGCCGTGGGCGCCTTCCCCGACGACCGCGGCTGGGACCTGACCGCCCTCTACGACCCCGACTCGTCGAAGGACGGCACCTGCTACGTCCGCGAGGGCGGCTTCCTCGACGACATCGCCTCCTTCGACGCGGCGTTCTTCGGGATATCGCCGCGCGAGGCGCACTCCATGGACCCGCAGCAACGACTGCTGCTGGAGGCCTCCTGGGAGGCACTGGAACGCGCCGGCCTCGACATCCGCACGCTGAAGGGCAGCCGTACAGGCGTCTTCGCGGGCGTCTCCCAGCAGGACTACGCCAGCCTGCTGGCCGCCACCGAGGGCGGCATCGACGGCCACGGCTCCACCGGCGTCTCCAACAGCGTGCTGTCGGGCCGAATCTCCTACGTCCTGGGCCTCGAAGGCCCGGCGCTCACCGTGGACACCGCCTGCTCGTCCTCGCTGGTGGCCCTCCACCTGGCCGTACGGGCGCTGCGGGCGGGCGAGTGCGATCTGGCACTGGCGGGCGGTGTCACCGTGATGTCCACGCCGGACGTGCACGTGATGCTCTCCCAGCAGCGATCCCTCGCCCCCGACGGCCGCTGCAAGGCGTTCGGTGCCTCCGCCGACGGAGCCGGCTGGAGCGAGGGCGCCGGCGTCCTCGTCGTCGAACGGCTCTCCGACGCCCGCCGCAACGGCCACCCGGTGCTGGCGGTCGTACGGGGATCGGCGGTCAACCAGGACGGCGCGTCCAACGGACTGAGCGCCCCCAACGGGCCCTCGCAGCAACGCGTCATCAGGGACGCGCTCTCCGACGCCGGACTGACCGCGGCCGAGATCGACGCCGTCGAGGCCCACGGCACCGGTACCCGGCTCGGCGACCCCATCGAGGCCGATGCGCTGCTGGGCACCTACGGGGCCGCCCGGCCCGAGGGACGGCCGCTCTGGCTGGGTTCGCTGAAGTCCAACATCGGCCACACCCAGGCCGCCGCAGGCGTCGGCGGCATCATCAAAATGGTGCTCGCACTGCGTGAACGCACCCTGCCCCGCACCCTGCACGCCGACGAACCGACACCGTTCGTCGACTGGTCCACCGGCACCGTACGGCTCCTCGACCGGGCCCGTGCGTGGCCGGACGGCGACACCCCGCGCAGGGCCGGCGTCTCCGCCTTCGGCGTGAGCGGCACCAACGCGCACGTGATCCTGGAACAGGCGCCCGCAGCCGCGGAACCCGAGACCGGCACCCCGCTCCCGGGCCCCCTGCCCGCCGTACTGCCCGCCGTACTGCCCGCCGTACTGTCCGCCCGTGGCGCCACCGCCCTGCGGACCCAGGCCCGGCGCCTGGCCGACCACCTCACCGAGCACCCCGGCGTCCAGGTCACCGACGTCGCCTACTCGCTGGCCACCACCCGCACCCCCCTCGACCAGCGGGCCGCGATCCTCGCCGCCGACCGGGACACGCTTCTCACCGGCCTGGCCGCGCTCGCCGAAGGGCGCCCGCACGACACCCTCACCGACGCCACCGCGCTCACCGGCGGGACGGCGTTCGTGCTGCCCGGCCAGGGCTCCCAGTGGCTCGGCATGGCCCGTGAACTCCTCGACACCGAACCGGTGTTCACCGAGAAGGCCCACGCGTGTGCTGCCGCCGTGCAGGAACTCGTCGACTGGCCCGTCCTCGACGTGCTGCGCGGCGAACCCGGCGCGGTGGACGCCGACCGCATCGACGTCATCCAGCCCGTCCTGTTCACCGTCATGGTGTCGCTGGCGGCGACCTGGGAGGCATACGGCGTGGCGCCCGACGCCGTGGCCGGACACTCGCAGGGCGAGATCGCCGCCGCCCACATCGCCGGCGGCCTCACCCTGGAGGACGCGGTACGCGTCGTCGTGCTGCGCAGCCGGGCGCTGCGGACCCTGACCGTACGTGGCGGCATGGCCTCCGTCCTCCTGCCCGAGGAACAGGTCCAGCAGCGGCTCGCCCCCTGGGCCGACCGGCTGTGGATCGCCGCCGTCAACGGACCCGCCTCCGTCGCGCTCACCGGCGACCCCGACGCCTGCGACGCGTTCGTCACCGCCTGCACGGCCGACGGGGTACAGGCCCGCCGCATTCCCGGCGCCGCCCGCCCCGGCCACTCCCCGCACGTCGAACCCCTCCGCGAACAGCTCATGACGGACCTCGCCGGGTTGCGCCCGCTCCCCAGCCGGCTGCCCTTCTACTCCACCGTCACGGGCAAGCCCCACGACACCGCCGGCCTCGACGCCGCCTACTGGTGCCGCAACATGCGCGAGCCGGTCCGGTTCGAGTCCGCCGTACGGGCATTGCTGGCCGACGGCCACCGGCTGTTCGTCGAGCCGAGCCCGCACCCCGTCCTCGTCACCTCCGTCCAGCAGTGCGTCGAGACCGACGAGCACGAGGCCGCCGTGACCGGCACCCTCCGCCGTGGCGAGGGCGGCCCCGGTCGACTGCGCACCGCCCTCGCCCAGGCATGGACCGGCGGCGCACCCGTCGACTGGGAACGCGTCTTCGCCGGGACGGGCGCCCGCCGTGTCGAACTGCCCACGTACTCCTTCCAACGCCGCCGCCACTGGCCCGAAGGGCCGCGCCGGGGCGGCGACGTGACCGCCGTCGGCCTCGCCCCGCTGCGCCACCCCCTGCTGGGTGCGATGGCGCGGCTCGCCGAGGACGGGGGAGCGGTCCTCACCGGCCGGATCTCCCCGCACGACCACCCCTGGCTCGCCGGCTACTCGCTCGGCGGCCGTGCGGTGCTGCCCGGAACCGCGTTCGTCGAACTCGCCGTGCTGGCCGGCGATCGGTTCGGCTGCGCGCGGATCGAGGAACTCACCCTCCACACCCCGCTGTTGCTTCCCCCGGACGGTTCCGTCGGCCTCCAGGTGAGGATCGGCGCCGACGACGGCGGTCGCCGCACCCTCGCCATCCACTCCTCGTCCGATGGGTCCGATGCGTCCGACTGGACCCTGCACGCCTCCGGCAGCCTCGTCCCCGACGCCGGTGCCCCCGCCGCCGACCTGACGGTGTGGCCACCGGCCGACGCCGAACCCGTACCGGTCGCCGAACTGCACGAGCGGCTCGCCGCCGACGGCTTTTCCTACGAGCAGCACCTGTTGACCGACCTGTGGCGCACGGACGGCGAGGTCCACGCCGAAGTACGGCTGCCCGCCCGGCACACGGGCGAGGCCGCACGCTTCGGCCTCCACCCGGCCCTCTCCGAGGCCGCCCTGCACGCGCTGTACGCACTCGGCGGTGACGAGCGGGAATCGGCCGTCCCCTTCTCCTGGAGCGGCGTCGAACTCCACGCCACCGGCGCCACCCGGCTGCGCGTCCGGCTGACCCGCACCGGCGACACCACCGTCTCGGTGCTGTTCGCCGACAGCACCGGCGCCCCGGTGGCCACAGCCGACGCCCTTCTGCTGCGTCCCACCGGCCCCGCCGGACTCCTCACCCCTGCTTCCGCCGACGGCCCGGGCTACGCCGGACAGGCCCCGGCGGTCCGGCCCGCCCGCCCCCGACGCGCCGTCGTCACCGAGTCGGCGGGCGACGAAGGATCACTGCGCGGACGCCTCACGCCCCTCACGGAGACCGAACGCACCGGCGTCCTCCTGCGCCTCGTCCGCGACACCGCCGCCGCGGCTCTCGGACACGACGACCCCGACGCCGTACAGGCCACCCGGCCGTTCAAGGAACTCGGCTTCGATTCGCTCACCTCCGTGGACTTCCGCAACCGGCTCGCCACATCCACCGGCCTGCGCCTGCCCGTCTCGATCGTCTTCGACCACCCCTCGCCACGGCGCATGGTGCAGGCCCTGTACGCCGAACTGTTCGGCACCCGGGCCGAAACGGCCACCTCGGCCCCCGTCGCCACCGCCCCGACCCGCCGCCGCGCGGCCGACGGCGAACCCCTCGCGATCGTCGGGATGGCCTGCCGCTTCCCCGGCGGCGTCACCGACCCGGACGACCTGTGGTGCCTGCTCACCGAGGGCCGCGACGGCATCACCGGGTTCCCCCGCGACCGGGGCTGGCGTGCCCAGGACGCGGCGCGGGGCGGCTTCCTCGAAGACGTCGCCGGCTTCGACGCCGGATTCTTCGGTATCACCCCCCGCGAGGCACTCACCATGGACCCGCAGCAGCGGCTCCTCCTGGAGACCTCCTGGGAAGCGATCGAACGCGCCGGCATCGACCCGACGACACTGCGAGGCACCCGCACGGGCGTCTACGTCGGCGCCGCCGGACTCGGCTACTCGCTGCTCTTCCCGCCCGGCTCGGAGCAGATGGCGGGATACGCCGTCACCGGCACCGCCACCAGCGTGGTCTCCGGACGGGTCTCCTACGTCCTCGGGCTGGAGGGCCCCGCAGTCACCGTCGACACGGCCTGCTCCTCCTCCCTGGTCGCCCTGCACACCGCTGCCCAGGCACTGAACTCCGGCGAGTGCGACCTCGCGCTGGCCGGTGGCGTCTGTGTCATGCCCGACGCCTCGCTCTTCGCCGACTTCGAACGCCAGGGCGGACTCGCGGAGGACGGCCGATGCAAGGCCTTCGCGGCGTCGGCCGACGGAACCGGCTGGTCGGAGGGCGCGGGTGTGCTGCTGGTGGAACGGCTGTCCGACGCGCGCAGGAACGGACACCGGGTACTCGCCGTCGTTCGCGGGTCGGCCGTCAACCAGGACGGTGCCTCCAACGGGCTGACGGCACCGAACGGGCTGGCGCAGCAGAGGGTGATCCGCGACGCGCTGGAGGCCGCCGGCCTGAAGGCCGCCGATGTCGACGCGGTGGAGGCGCACGGCACCGGCACCAGGCTCGGCGACCCGATCGAGGCGCACGCCCTGCTGGCGGCATACGGGCAGGACCGCGAACAGCCCCTGTACCTGGGATCGTTGAAGTCGAACATCGGCCACACCATGTCGGCGGCGGGCGTCGGCGGCATCATCAAGACGGTACTGGCGATGCGGAACGGTGTACTGCCGAAGACTCTGCACGTGGATGAGCCGTCCCCCCAGATCGACTGGTCCGCCGGTGCCGTGGAGCTGCTGACACAGGAACGGGCGTGGCCGGAGACGGGGCGTCCACGGCGTGCGGGTGTGTCGTCCTTCGGGATCAGCGGCACCAACGCCCACGTCATCCTCGAACAGGCACCGGTAGAGATCACTGCCGGACCGTCCTCGGCACCCAAGCCCCGCCCCTGGCCCCTGCTGCTCTCCGCCCACGACGAACCCGCCCTGCGCGCCCAGGCCGCCCGGCTCCTCGACCGGATGGCGGACGCTCCCGAGGCCGCCGATCTCACCCGGGCCCTCGCCACCACCCGGGCCGCCCTCGAACACCGTGCCGCAGCCACGGTCCACGACCTGGCCGGTGCGACCGCCGCCCTCACCGCCCTCGCGGCCGGCGAGCTGCCGCCCGGAGTGCTGCGCGGCATCGCCCGCGAGGGGGCGCTCGCGGTGCTCTTCACCGGGCAGGGCGCCCAACGGTTCGGCATGGGGCGGGAGTTGTACGACGCCCACCCGGTCTTCGCCGAGACCTTCGACGCCGTCTGTGTGCACCTCGACCCGGAACTGCCGCGCCCGCTCACCGAGATCGTCCTCGGCACGGGCACCGACGTGCCCGACGACGAGGCCGTCCACCGCACCGAATACACCCAGCCCGCCCTGTTCGCCTTCGAAACGGCCCTCTACCGGCTGCTGGAGAGCTGGGGCGTGCGCGCGGACTACCTCCTCGGCCACTCCGTCGGCGAGATCACCGCCGCGCACATCGCCGACGTGCTGACCTTGCCCGACGCCTGCCGGCTGATCGCCGCCCGGGGCCGTCTGATGCAGCGACTGCCCGCAGGCGGCGGCATGCTGGCCGTCTCCGTCGACGAGGCTCGGGTGACCGGAACGCTGCCTGCGTCTGTCGCGGTGGCGGCGGTCAACGCACCGGGCTCCGTCGTACTGTCCGGACCGGCCGAGGAGTTGGCCGCGCTTGAGGCGGAGTTCGCCGGACAAGGCCTGCGCACCCGCCATCTGACGGTCAGTCACGCCTTTCATTCGCAGCTGATGGAACCGATGCTCGACGAGTTCGCCCAGGTCGTCGCGGGCCTCGACCTGCGTCCGCCCACCATCCCGGTGGTCTCCGACGTGACCGGCGCCCTCCTCACTCCCGAGCAGGCCTGCTCGCCCGACTACTGGGTCCGGCACGTCAGGGAGACGGTCCGCTTCGCCGACGGGGTGCGCACCTTGGCCGCCGAGGGCGTCACCGTCCTCCTGGAGGCCGGCCCCGACGGCGTGCTCACCGGCATGGCCCAGGACTGCCTCGACGCGAACACAGCCGAGGCCGCCGAGCCACCCGTGTGCGTGCCCGCACAGCGCAGGAACGTCCCCGAGGACGAGGCCCTGACCACCGCCGTCGCCCACGTCCACCTCGCCGGAGCCGGCGTCGACTGGTCCGCCTTCTTCGCGGGCAGCGGAGCCGAGCGCCTCGACCTGCCGACCTACGCCTTCCAACGCAGCCGCTACTGGCCCGAGCCCCGGCCGGCCGCCACCGGCGACCTTGCCGCGCTCGGCCTTGGCCCCGCCGGACACCCGCTGCTCGGAGCCCGCATCGCGTCGGCCACCGACGGCACCACCCTGTTCACCGGCGAACTGTCCACGTCGGCGCAGCCCTGGCTCACCGACCACGCCGTGCTGGACACCGTCCTGTTCCCCGGCACCGGCTTCGTCGAACTCGCCCTGTGGGCCGGCGGCGAGCTCGGCTGCCACCACCTCGACGAACTCACGCTGGCCGCCCCCCTGCTGGTGCCCGCAGGCGCTCCGGTCCAGCTCCAGCTCACCGTCGGCCCGGCCGACGACACCGGCCGGCGCACCTTGTCCGTCCACGCCCGTACTGCCCCCGACGACCCGTGGACCGCCCACGCCGAGGGAACCCTGGCCCCGGCGCCGCCCGCCGCCCCCACCTCGCCGCCGCTCACCGCCTGGCCCCCGCAGCACGCCGAACCGGTCGTCCTCGACACCTTCTACGAAGACCTCGTCGACCACGGTTTCACCTACGGGCCCGCCTTCCGGGGCCTGACCGCCGTCTGGCGGCGCGGCACCGAGGTGTTCGCCGAGGTGGCACTGCCCGAGCGGGCGGGCGGCGGATTCGCCGTCCACCCGGCCCTGCTCGACGCGGCCATGCACTCCCTGGCCTTCCGTCCCTCGGCACCCACCACGGGCGGCCCGCTGCTCCCGTTCGCCTGGCGGGGTGTGACCACCTACGGGCAGGACGCCACCCTTTTGCGGGTCCACGTCCGGGACCTCGCCGAGGACCAGGTGGCCGTCGAACTCACCGACCCGTCGGGCCGGCCCGTCGCCTCCGTGTCCGCCCTGCACATGCGGCCCACGTCGACCGACCGGCTGGAGACCGTGCGCATCCGCCCCGAATGGCTGCTGCACACCGAGTGGACCGCCATCAAGGACGCCCCCACAGCCCCCGCCGGGCGGGTCCCGGGCCGGTTCGCGGTCCTCGGTGACATCGCCGCCCGCGCCCAGGCAGAGCCACTCCTGCTGACCGCCGAGGCCGTCGAGTACCACCCCGACCTCACGGCGCTGCGTGCCGGCACCTCGCTGCCCGACGTGGTCGTCGTCCCGCTGCCGCCGGCCGAACCTACGGCAGCCGCGGCCCGCGACGCCGTGCACCGTGTCCTCGCACTGCTCCAGCAGTGGACGGCGGACGACGCCCTGGCCGGAACCCAGCTGGTGCTGTGCACCTCGGGCGCCGTGCGGACCGGCGCGGACGACACGATCCGTGACCCGGCGGGCGCCGCAGTCTGGGGGCTGGCGCGCTCCGCCCAACTGGAGAACCCCGGCAGCGTCCTGCTCATCGACCACCTGCCCGGCGCCGCCACCCCGCTGCCACTGGCCGTCGCCACGGCGCTGGCCACCGGTGAGCCCCAACTGGCCCTGCGCGAGGACACGTTGCTGGTGCCACGCCTCGCCCGCCTGACCCCGGCCACGGACACGACGGCCGCCCCCTGGCCCACCACCGGCACCGTTCTGGTCACCGGCGCCACCGGCACCCTCGGCCGACTGGTCGCCCGGCACCTGGTCGCCCGGCACGGTGTACGCGATGTCGTGCTCGCCGCCCGACGCGGCCCGGACGCCCCCGGCACCGCGGAACTCATCACCGAGCTCGCCGAACTCGGCGCGACGGCCCGAGCCGTGGCCTGCGACGTCACCGACCGTGCCGCACTCACCGCACTCCTGGACACCGTCGACGACCTGCGGGCGGTCGTCCACACCGCGGGCACGGTCGACGACGCCACGCTCACTGCCCTCACCCCCGGACAGGTCGACGCGGTCCTGCCGGTCAAGACCGACGCGGTCGAGCACCTGCACGAACTGACCGCCCCGCTCGGCCTGGCCGCGTTCGTCGTCTTCTCCTCCCTGGCCGGCACCATGGGCGGCGCGGGACAGGCCAACTACGCCGCCGCCAACGCCTTCGCGGACGCACTGTGCCAACGCCGGGCGGCGGACGGACTGCCCGCACTCTCCCTCGCCTGGGGCCCCTGGCAGCGTGGCGAGGGAATGACCGCGGGCGTCGCCGAGAGCGACCTGAAGCGCATCGCCCGCGCGGGACTGCGCCAGCTCGACCCCCGCGAGGGCATGGCCCTCTTCGACGCCGCCGTCGCGGCCGGCGAGAGCGTCGCCGTCCCCGTACGGCTTGACACCTCGGCCCTGGACGCGGACTCGCCCGCCACCCCCGTACTGCTGCGCGGCCTCGCCGCCGACGTCGCGGGACCCCGAACCGGCGGCCGACAGCCCGCCGCCTCGGCGGCCGGTCTGCGTGAACGGCTGCTGCCGCTCTCCGCGACCGACCGCACCACCGCCCTGGTGGAACTGGTACGGGCCGAGACCGCCACCGCCGCCGGACTGCCCACCGCGGAGGCCGTACCCCAGGCCAAGCCCTTCAAGAGCCTCGGCTTCGACTCCCTCATGGCCGTCGACCTGCGCAACAGGCTCTCCGTCCTCACCGGCCTGCGCCTGCCCGCGACGCTGATCTTCGACCATCCGACGCCCAAGGACCTCGCCGAACTCCTCCACGAGGGGCTCGACCTGACCCCCGTACAGGCACCCGACCCGGCCCTGCTCGCCCTCCAGTCCCTCGAAACAGCCCTCCGGACACCCACCGACGACGCCGGCCGCGAAGCCTCGCTCGCCGTGCGTCTGCGCGTGCTTCTCACCAAGCTCGAAGAGACACCCGGCAGCCCAGGGGCCGGAGGCCCGGACGGCGACGCCGACGACCTCGGCGCCGCGAGCACGGAAGAACTCCTCAGCCTCATCGGGGACGAGTTCGGCATCCGGTAACCCGGATCTCCGTGCGCCCTGATTCCGGCGACCGGGTCCCATCGAGGCCCCGCCGGACGATCCGCCCTCACGCGGATTCCCCCACATACGCACCCCTGAAAGGAACGCAGTGGTGATGCTCTTTGCCGATGTCCATTCCGGCCCAGATCCGGGGCACGGTCACCTCCGTCAGCTCGTCGTTGGTCCATCTCGCAGACGACCTCGCCGACGTAGTCCTACGAAGCGATCAAGTCGCAAATCCCAATGGGCGGTCGAGTCGTCGCGGGGCTCCGGGCGGCCATGTTCCTTAAGCCATTTCATCGGCTCAACCATGACAGCCATACCCGGAGCCCCTGAGCCCCACCGATCTTACGAATGACCAGTTCGAACCCACCAAGAAGGTAGGACACCATGCCGCTCGACATCGAAACGCCGTTGCCCTACCAGCGCGACCCCGCCTGCCCCTTCGACCCCGGAAGCGCGCTGCGTGAGGCACAGCGCAACGACCCGGTCCACAAGTACCGGCTGCCCGACGGCCGCGACATCTGGGTCGTCACCCGCTACGACGACGTACGGCAGATGTTCACCGACCCACGCCTCAGCAGCGCCCTGACCCCGTACACCCTGATGCTTCCCGGCCTCGACGACACCGGCCTGAAGGTGCCCCCGGGCAGCTTCGTCAACATGGACCCGCCCCATCACACCCGGCTCCGCCGGATGGTCGCCTCCAGCTTCACCAACCGGCGCATGAAGGAACTCGCGCCGCGCCTGGAACGTATCGCCGAGGACTGCCTCGACGCCATGGAACGCACCGGCCAGCCCGCCGACTTCATGACCGGATTCGCCTTTCCCTTTCCCCTGCTGGCCATTTGTGAACTGCTGGGCCTCACCGACGAGCAGCGCGACGCCTACCTGGACCTCACCACCCGAGCGACCGGGCTGGCGGCCACTCCGGAAGAAGCCCATCAACTCCTCGCGGAAGCACAGCGGCTCATGTCCGACGCCGTAGCCGCCCAGCGCGCGACCCCCGGCGACGGCATGATCGGCATGCTGGTCGAGGAACAAGGTCACGATGTCGACGACGAGGAGATCGTCGGCATCAGCAACATGCACCTCACCGCGGGTCTCGACACCGTCGCCAACACCCTGGGCCTCGGCGTCCTCGCTCTGTTCGACAACCCCGGCCAGCTTGCACTGCTGCGCGACGACCCCGCCGTCCTGGACACCGCCGTCGAGGAGCTCATGCGCTACCTCAGCGTCATCTCCGCCACCGGCGGGCGGACGGCCACCGAGGACCTGGAACTCGGCGGCGTCACCATCCGAGCGGGCGAGTACGTCGTGCCCGCCCTGGCCGTCGCCAACCGAGACCCCGCCCACTACGACGACCCCGACCGGCTCGACCTCACCCGCACACCGGCCCAGCAGATCGGCTTCGGCCACGGCGTCCACCGCTGCATCGGCGGAGCCATGACCCTGATGGAGATGCGGATCGGCTTCTCCGCCGTCCTGCGCCGCTTCCCAGAGCTGCGCCTCGCCGTCCCGCGCGAGGACGTGGTCTACCGCGGCTACAACATGGTTCACGGAGCACTTGCCATCCCGGTCCGCTGGTGAGCGAAGCCGCCCCCTAGAGGGTCGTCCGAACTCTAGGGGGACGGCCGGCCCCTTCTGGGGGTTACAGCCCTCGACCCGCCCCATAGCGTCAACAACCAGGCCCGCAGCGGAGCGCCCGAACGCCCGGAGGCAGGCGGAGAAGCCCTTCCTCCGCCCGTGTCCGGCGCGGCAGGCATAAACCAGCGGCAGAACCAGTGGGAGCCAGAGGCATGAACACATCCCTCGACGAGGTCATCGACGCACTGCGCGCCTCCTTGGTGGAGAACGACCGGCTGCGCCGGCAGAACCACCGGCTCACCTCCGCCGCGACCGAGCCCCTGGCGATCGTCGGTATCGGCTGCCGCTTCCCCGACGGCGCGAACAGTCCCGAGGAGTTGTGGCAGCTGGTCACCGAGGGCCGCGACACCATGACCGGTCCGCCCGTCGGCCGGGGCTGGGAGCACCGAGCCTCCTTCGACCCCCGCCATCAGGGCGCGTTCCTCGATACCGCGGGGGACTTCGACGCCGGGTTCTTCCGCATCTCGCCGCGTGAGGCGTTGGCGATGGATCCGCAGCAGCGGTTGCTGCTCGAGGTGTCGTGGGAGGCGGTGGAGCGGGCGGGGGTCGATCCGTTGTCGTTGCGCGGCAGCCGCACCGGAGTCTTCGTCGGCGGCGCCCCCCAGGAATACGGTGCCCTCCTCGCCGACTCGCCCGAGGACACCGACGGCTACGCCATCACCGGCCTGCCCGCCAGCATCTTGTCCGGTCGGATCGCCTACCTGCTGGGCCTGGAAGGCCCGGCCCTGACCATCGACACCGCCTGCTCCTCGTCCCTTGTCGCCCTCCACCTCGCGGGCCGCTCCCTGCGCGCCGGTGAATGCGACCTCGCCCTCGTCGGCGGAGTCCTCGTCATGACCACCCCCGCCATCTACGGGGAGTTCGACAGCCAGGGCGGATCGGCCTCGGACGGGCGGTGCAAGGCGTTCTCGGACGCGGCCGACGGCACCGGCTGGGGCGAGGGCGCGGGTGTGCTGGTCGTGGAGCGGCTTTCGGACGCGCGCAGCAACGGTCATCGGGTGCTGGCCGTGGTGCGGGGCACTGCCGTGAACCAGGACGGCGCGTCCAACGGGCTCACGGCGCCGAATGGACCCTCCCAACAGCGGGTTATCCGGGAGGCGTTGGCGAGTGCGGGACTGACCGCCGCCGATGTGGACGTGGTGGAGGCGCATGGTACGGGGACCCGGCTGGGGGATCCGATCGAGGCGCAGGCGCTGCTGGCGACGTACGGCCAAGGGAGGCCGCCGGAGCGGCCGTTGTGGGTCGGCTCCGTCAAGTCCAACATCGGGCACACCCAGTTCGCCGCCGGAGTGGCGGGAGTCATCAAGACAGTCATGGCACTCCAGCAGGGAGTGCTGCCCCGCACCCTGCACGTGACCGCTCCCACCCGGCAGGTCGACTGGTCAGCCGGCGCTGTCGAGGTGCTGACCGAGGAACAGGCCTGGCCCGAGACGGGACGGCCGCGCCGGGCGGGTGTGTCGTCGTTCGGGATCAGCGGCACCAACGCCCACGTCATCCTCGAACAGGCCCCTGAGGACGCACCGGAGAGCGCCCCGGACACCGGCCGCCCCCTCTCCGTCGTACCCGTCGCGTTCAGCGCCCGCAGCGAGGTCGCCCTGCGCGAACAGGCCACCCGTCTCCTCGGCCACCTCGACCGCCGGCCCGACCTGGCGCTGCCGGACCTCGCGTACTCACTCGCCACCACCCGTGGCCACATGGACCACCGCGCGGCCGTCATCGCCACGGACCTGCCCGGTCTGACCGCCGGCCTGCGCGCCCTCGTCGAGGACGAGGACGTCCCCGGGCTGGTCCGTGGCACCGGGGCTGAGGGCGGCCTGGCAATGGTGTTCTCCGGCCAGGGATCCCAACGGGTCGGCATGGGAAGGGAGTTGTACGCCGCGTTCCCGGTGTTCGCCGCTGCCTTCGACGAGGTGTGCGTTGCCTTCGAGGGGCTGTTGCCGGGGCAGCTCAGGGAGACGGCGTTCGCCGGCCCCGTGGAGCTGCTGCGGTCCACGGGCTGGGCACAGCCCGCGTTGTTCGCGCTGGAAGTGGCGCTGTACCGGTTGGCCGAGTCGTGGGGAGTACGGGCTGATGTGGTGTTCGGGCATTCACTGGGGGAAGTGGTCGCTGCTCATGTGGCAGGCGTGTGGTCGCTCGGCGACGCGTGCCGGGTGGTCGCGGCACGTGGACGGCTGATGCAGGCGCTGCCTACGGGCGGCGCGATGTGGGCCGTCGAAGCGGCGGAGGCGGAAGTGCCGGAGGCGGCGGATGTCTGGGTCGCCGCTGTCAACGGGCCGTCGTCGCTGGTGCTTTCGGGCACGGAAGCGGCCGTACGGGAGGTGGCGGACCGGTTCGCCGCGGATGGTCGCCGGGTGAAGCGGCTGGCGGTGAGTCACGCCTTCCACTCGGGTCTGATGGATCCGATGCTGGAGGACTTCGCGGCGGTGTTGTCCGAGGTCGAGTTCTCGGAGCCGGTGATCCCGGTGGTGTCGAACGTGACGGGCGAGGTCGCGGGGGAGGAGCTGTGCTCGCCGGAGTACTGGGTGCGGCACATCCGGGCGACGGTCCGTTTCGCCGATGGAGTACGTACGGTGCGGGCCCAGGGCGTGGGTACGGTCCTGGAACTGGGCCCCGACGGTTCGCTGGTGTCGATGGTGGAGGCGACCGAGCCCGACCTGACCGGGGTGCCGGTGCTGCGCGGCGACCGGGACGAGCCGGGCGCGTTGCTGTCCGCTCTCGCGCGGGCACATGTACTCGGCGCCGCGGTGGACTGGCCCGCGGTGTTCGCCGGGACCGGGGCACGGCGGGTGGATCTGCCGACGTACCCCTTCCAGCGGCGCCGCTACTGGCCCCGGGCCGGCTCGGGAGCGGGCCGTGGGCGTGTGGTCGACGACTGGCGGTACCGCCTCACCTGGAGCCGCTGCGTCCCGGAACGGACCGGGGGACCGGCCGGCCGGTGGCTGCTGGTGACGGCCCGCGAAGACGCCGGTGCCAAGGTGGCCGAAGCTCTGCGGGCCGCGGGCGCCGAGGTCGAGGCCGCGGCGGGCGTCGTCCCCGGGGACTTCACAGGAGTCGTCGCGCTGCCGGACTCCGTCGCGGACGCCGTCACTCTCGTACAGGACCTGCGCACGGCGGGCCTCAAGGTGCCGCTGTGGTGGCTGACGGAGAACGCGGTCGCGGTCGCCGGAGACGACATCGTGCGTCCGGACGCCACCCAGCTGTGGGGACTGGGACAGGTGGTGGGCCTGGAGGAGCCGTCCTGGTGGGGTGGCCTCGTGGACCTGCCTGCCGCATGGGACGACGGCACGGGCGACGCCCTCGCCTCCATCCTCGGGGCCGCACCGGGTGGTGAGGACCAGCTAGCCGTGCGCGGAACAGGAGTGTTCGCCCGCCGACTGGTACGGGCGCCGCTGGTCGGCCGTGAACCGGTCCGTGAGTGGCGGCCCCGGGGGACGGTCCTTGTGACGGGCGGTACGGGTGGTGTCGGTGCGCATGTCGCCCGGTGGCTGGCCGCCGAGGGGGCACAGCACCTGGTGCTGACGAGCCGTCGTGGCGTCGCGGCGCCGGGAACCGATGTGCTCGCCGGGGAACTGCGGGCGCTCGGCGCCGAGGTGACGTTCGCGGCCTGTGACGTGGCAGACCGGGACGCGCTGGCCGCCGTACTGGCGGACATAGCGGAGGAGACCCCGCTGACCGCGGTCGTCCATGCCGCCGGCATCGTGCGCTACACCAAAGTGCGGGACCTGACTCCCGAAGAACTCGACGAGGTGATCCGCGGCAAGGCGGAGGGCGCCCGGCTCCTCGACGAACTGACCGCCCACCTCGACCTGGACGCCTTCGTCCTGTTCTCCTCCGGGGCCGCCACCTGGGGCGGCGGATCACAGGGCGCCTACGCCGCCGCGAACGCGTACCTCGACGGGCTCGCCCACGACCGCCGGAAGCGTGGCCTGCCCGCCACCTCGCTGGCCTGGGGCACCTGGCGTTCCGAAGGAATGGCCGGTGACCTCGACGAACAGTCCCTGGCCCGTATGGGACTCTCCCTGATGGAACCGGCGCTCGCTCTGTCCGTCATGCGTGAGGCCGTCGAACACGGCGAAACCGCCCTCACGGTCACCGACACGGACTGGTCCCGGTTCGTCCCCGTCTACACGGGCGCACGCCGCCGCCCGCTGATCGAGGACATCCCGGAGGCCGCGCGGGCGCTGAGCGCCACGGAGGACGACGAGCCCACCGACGGCGACACCCCCGCCGACGTCCTGCGGCGCAGGCTCACCGACCTCACCGACGGAGAGCAACGCGCCACTCTGCTGGACCTGGTGCGTACCCGGGCGGCGGCGGTACTGGGCCACTCCGACGTGGCGGAGATCGCGGCCGGCCGGCCGTTCAAGGACCTGGGGTTCGACTCACTTACAGCGACCGAGCTGCGCAACCGCCTCAACGCCGCCACCGGTCTGCGGCTACCCGCCACCCTGGTCTTCGACCATCCCACCCCCACAGCCCTCGCCGGCCTCCTGCACCAGGAACTCCTGGGCGGCCTGGAGACGGGCGCTCCCACGATCGTCGTACGCCAGGTCGACGCCGACGACCCCCTGGTGATCGTCGGCATGGCCTGCCGTTTCCCCGGCGGCGTCACCGGCCCTGAGGACCTGTGGCGGCTCGTCGCCGAGGGCCGCGACGAGATCTCCGGGTCGCCGGTCGACCGGGGCTGGGACGCCTGGGGAGCCTCCGGTGACCAACAGGGTGGATTCCTCAACGGAGTTGCCGGGTTCGACGCGGAGTTCTTCGGTATTTCGCCGCGTGAGGCGTTGGCGATGGATCCGCAGCAGCGGTTGTTGCTCGAGGTGTCGTGGGAGGCGGTGGAGCGGGCGGGTGTGGATCCGTTGTCGTTGCGCGGCAGCCGCACCGGAGTCTTCGTCGGCGGCACACCCACGGGTTACGGATCACTACTGGGCGACGCTGACGCCGCCGCAGGCGGATATCTGCTCACCGGCAACAGCGGAAGCGTCATGTCCGGCCGGATCTCCTACGTCCTGGGCCTGGAAGGCCCGGCCCTGACCGTCGACACCGCGTGCTCGTCCTCTCTTGTCTCCCTCCACCTCGCCGCACAGGCGCTGCGGGGCGGGGAGTGCGACCTCGCACTGGTCGGCGGCGTCGCCGTCATGCCCACCCCGGGAGCCTTCGACGAGTTCGCCCGGCAGGGCGGGCTGGCCTCCGACGGGCGGTGCAAGGCGTTCTCAGATGCTGCCGACGGCACCGGCTGGTCCGAGGGCGCCGCGTTCCTGGTCGTGGAGCGGTTGTCGGATGCTCGGCGTCTTGGGCGGCGGGTGTTGGCGGTGGTGCGTGGTTCGGCGGTGAATCAGGATGGTGCGTCGAATGGGTTGAGTGCGCCGAGTGGTCCGGCGCAGCAGCGGGT
>NZ_JAAGLU010000499.1 GCF_010550245.1 Streptomyces sp. SID12501 | reverse complement strand
GGTTAGTCCGTAGTAGTTCGCTCGGTACTGCGGCTGGGCCGCGATCACGGGGAGCAGCCACTCAGGGTCGCTAAGCATCTTGGTGACTGTCCCGACGAGAGCCTGCTCTTGCTGCGTGACGACGACGGTCGCGAGTTCACGACCCGTTGCTCGACAGGACGGCGGCATGATCGGGACCCTAGCCGGTGAGCCCTGGGCGTGCGGAGAAGCTCGCCATGACCGAGACCGCCTCGCTCCGGCTCGCTTCGTCGATCGGTACCTCTCGGTCGAGAGGTCGCCTGGGCCCGTCTCGGATCGCGCTGGCCAGCGTCTACGAGGCGGGGTACTCGGCGCGTCGTACTTGCAAGCTAGGCTCATCCGCGGCAAGCTGAACACGTGTTCGACCGCGTCGCACCTGGGGAGACTGAATGAGCAGCACGGCGGGCTTCCGCTACGCGGACCTGTTCGCGGGGATCGGCGGTTTCGCCGCAGTGCTCGAGGCGCT
>NZ_JAAGLU010000498.1 GCF_010550245.1 Streptomyces sp. SID12501 | reverse complement strand
GGTTGTGCCCGAGATGGCGTCGCTCGCGCCCGTGCAGCATGTCCCCGAGATAGGCCAGCGTCGCGGCGGGGCCACGCACGAATTGCGTGAAACGGGCATGGCGGCTGCCAACGAAACCCCAGATCAGGCGAATGGCAAGCAACGCCGCCACCGCGTAACCGGCCGCCTCGTGAAGCGGCTGCACCTCGTCCGCCGCGAGCCATGCCACTGCAAAGGCGGCAACCAGACCCCAGTGAGAGCTGCGCACCAACGGATCCCAGACCAGCACCGTGCGCGTAGTATCGGCGACGTCCTGAATGCCGCCACCCTTCATCATCTCAGTCATGTTTGTGCTCTCTGCCCTCACGGGAGCGCCGATCATCTCCGTCCTTGTATTCGATCTCGATCACCTGAAGCGTGCCGGGATCGACCGTCACCTCGATGCGGCGTCCTTCCCGGTCTGTGCC
>NZ_JAAGLU010000497.1 GCF_010550245.1 Streptomyces sp. SID12501 | reverse complement strand
GCGGAAGCCGATGATCGAGTGCCCGTGCTCACCCTCCCCCCGCTTGACGACCGCTCGGATCGCGGCGTTCAAGCCCGGGACGTCGCCGCCTCCGGTCAGCAGACCGACTCGCACGCTGCAGCTCCTCGTTCGCAGGGGTCACCCCCGGGAGGTCGGGGGGATGGGGCGCGCGTCGACGCGGCGCCGGTACCACCCTAGCGAGTGACGCCGGCCACGCCGCGTGCCTTCGGTCCCGGGCGGGCCGCCGACCTGCGCCGACGGACCGCCCGGCTCGTCAGGCGCTGCGCCCGAGATCGAGGTCGCGACCGGGGATCGCGTCCAGCAGCGCCCGCGTGTACGCGGTCCGGGGCGCCCCGAAGACGTCGTCGACCGTGCCCTGCTCGACGAGCCGACCGCCCTGCATGACGCACACGTGGTCGGCGATCTGCCGGACCACCGCCAGGTCGTGGCTGATGAACAGGTACGACAGCCCGAGCCGCGCCTG
>NZ_JAAGLU010000496.1 GCF_010550245.1 Streptomyces sp. SID12501 | reverse complement strand
CGCGCCGAGGTCGCCGCCCCGGCGGTGGTGAGCAGCTCCGCGAGGGCGTCCGCGAGGGCGTCCACGTCCTCCGGCGGGACGGCGCGCCCGAGGCCGCGCTCCCGCACGAGGTCCGCGAACCCGTCGCCCTCCGTCGAGACGAACGGCATGCCCGCCCACAGGTAGTCCAGGATGCGCGTGCGGAACGAGAACTCCGTCTCGACGTGGGGGTAGTGGCAGCTCACGCCGACGTCGGCGTCCATGAGGTAGTCCGCGCGCGTCTCGTACGGCACCCAGTCGTCGTTGAAGAACACGTGCGTCCCCGTGAGCCCGAGCTCGTCGGCGAGCTCGCGCGTCCGGGACGCGACCGCCATCTCCGGGACGTCGGGGTTGGGGTTCTTCATGCCGAGGAAGTAGAGCCGCACCTCGGGGACCCGGCCGCGCACGCGGTCGATCGCGCGCACGAGCGTCAGGGGGTCGAACCAGTTGTAGACCCCCCCGCCCC
>NZ_JAAGLU010000495.1 GCF_010550245.1 Streptomyces sp. SID12501 | reverse complement strand
GCAGCTGCGCCCGCTGCTCGGCCGGCCGCTGGGCGCCGACCCGTCGGCGTTCCTCGCGCCCGCCGGCGGTGCCGCGCCCGTGCAGACCGACCTGCCCGACGACGTCGTGCTGTGCTCGTGCTCCAACGTGTCGGTCGGCACCGTGCGCGCCGCCGTCACCGAGCACGGCTGCCGCAGCGTCGGCGAGGTCAAGACCTGCACGCGCGCCGGCACGGTCTGCGGGTCGTGCGTGCCGCTGCTCACGAAGGTCGTCAACGGCACGCTCGAGAAGGCCGGGTTCACGGTCTCGAACGCGATGTGCGAGCACTTCGGCATGCCGCGCGCCGAGCTGTACGCGCTCGTGCGCGCCGAGGGGCTGCGGACGTTCTCCGAGATCGTCGCGCGGCACGGGCAGGGCCGCGGCTGCGCGGTCTGCAAGCCGGTCGTCGCGTCGATCCTGTCCTCGCTCGGTATCGGGCACGTGCTGCAGCCCGACCCGGTGACC
>NZ_JAAGLU010000494.1 GCF_010550245.1 Streptomyces sp. SID12501 | reverse complement strand
TACAACCACGGCTTCTCGCTCGCGCGCATGCGGGCCGTGCACGACGCGATCGTCGCGGCGGGCGGCGAGTCGCCGTTCAGCGACTGGATCGACTCGCGGCAGGCGCGCGAGGTGCCCGAGCGCGAGGTCACGACGCGCGTCGAGTGCGCCGACTACTTCCCGCAGCGCGACGCCGCCCTGCGGGCGCACGCGACGCAGATCGACCCCGAGGGCTGGTTCTTCGCGGTGCCGCGCGAGGTCGAGCTCGCGACGTGGCGCGACGAGGAGTACGAGCTCGCGGAGTCCCGCGTGCCGACGACGCTGCCCGAGGACGACCTGTTCGCGGGGATCCGCGGGACGGAGCACGCACGATGAGCGCGCTGCTGGGCACGGCCCTGCTCACGGGCGTGGTGTGGGCCGAGCGGCTGCCGGGGCCGACGTACGAGAGCCCGCAGGAGGGGTCGCCCGGGTTCGCGGGCTTCGTCGCGACGTTCTTGCTGGCGGTC
>NZ_JAAGLU010000493.1 GCF_010550245.1 Streptomyces sp. SID12501 | reverse complement strand
CTCGGCTTCGGCATCGCCGCGCTCGCCGGCATCATCGCCGTCGGCCACGTCTCGGGCGGGCACTTCAACCCGGCCGTGACGTTCGGCGCCTGCCTCGCGGGCCGCACGTCCTTCAAGGACCTGCTCCCCTACTGGCTCGCCCAGGTCGTCGGCGGTGCGCTCGCCGCGGCGGTGCTGTTCCTCACGGTGCCCGCGGCGCTGCCGGGCCTCGTCAGCCAGGGCGCGCAGACGTCGACGCGCACGTTCTTCAGCTCGGTCGCCAACGGCTACGGCGACCACTCGCCCCTCGCGACGCTCTCGGGCGGCCAGGCCGAGTTCGGCCTCGTCGTGGCGCTGCTCGTCGAGGCCGTCGCGACCGCCGTGTTCGTCGGCGTGATCCTCGGCGCGACCGACCGTCGCGCCAACAAGCAGCACGTGCCGTTCGCGGTCGGGCTCGCGCTGGCCGTCCTGCTGCTCGTCGCGACGCCCGTGACCAACGGCTCGCTC
>NZ_JAAGLU010000492.1 GCF_010550245.1 Streptomyces sp. SID12501 | reverse complement strand
ACGCGCTCAAGCTCGACACGGGTGCGGGGCCGTTCAACCTCGAGCCCTTCGCCGGGTCGCCCGACGACAACAACGCGAAGTTCTTCTTCGCGGGTGCGTGGGACGTCCTCAAGCCGTACGTCGACAAGGGCCAGCTCGTCGTGCCGTCGGGCAAGGCGCCCGCGTCCGACGACGACTGGGCCTCGATCGGCGTCCAGGGCTGGAGCTCGGACACCGCGCAGTCCGAGATGGAGAACCGCCTCAACTCGTTCTACTCGGGTGGCACCAAGGTGAACGTCGTCCTGTCGCCCAACGACTCGCTCGCGCTGGGCATCGCGCAGGCGCTCGAGGGCGCCGGCTACGCGCCCGGTCCGGACTACCCGGTCCTCACGGGCCAGGACGCCGACAAGGCGAACGTCCTCAACATGATCGCCGGCAAGCAGTCGATGTCGGTGTGGAAGGACACCCGCGCCCTGGGCGACCAGGTCGCGAAGATGGTCGACCAGA
>NZ_JAAGLU010000491.1 GCF_010550245.1 Streptomyces sp. SID12501 | reverse complement strand
CCGTCTACCTGCTGGTCTTCCAGCACATCCCCGTCGAGCGAACCGCGCGGCTGATCAGGGACGTGACCGGTGCGGAGGTCTCCACCGGCTGGGTGGCCTCCCTGCTCCCTGAGGCTGCCGGCCTGGTCGACGACTCGGTGGACCTGATCCGGGCCCTGCTCGTGATGGGGCACATCCTTCACGCGGACGAGACACCACCCGCATCGGCAGCGTGCGCCGCTGGCTGCACGTGGCCTGCAGCGACTTCCTCACCCTGCTCCACCTCGCCCCGCGCTCACGCGCCGGGGCTGAGGCGCCCCGAACCTTCCGGACAGTGGTCCCACTACGGTGGGATCACTCGGAAGGGGAAGTCGGTTGTCGCAGAATCGTAGGAAATTTAGCCCGGAGTATCGCGAAGAGGCCGTAAAGATGGTGATCGAGACGTCGCGTCCGGTCGCCCAGGTCGCCCGGGAACTCGGCCTCGGTGAAGGAACTCTGGGAAACTGGG
>NZ_JAAGLU010000490.1 GCF_010550245.1 Streptomyces sp. SID12501 | reverse complement strand
GCAAGGTCAACGGCAGAGGGAACGGCAGCGGTAACCGCAGCGGAAACAGCGGGGCCGGGGCCCGTTGGTCCGAGAACCCGGGCGCGGGCTCGGGGGCCCTGCCGGCGCCGGAGTTCACGTCTCCGGCGCAGGTCCGGGACTACTGCAACAGCGTCCGGGCGGCCATGGCGATGTTGGCGTTCGAGTTGGCGATGGGCGCGGAGATCATGAAGGCCACGCTGTCGCAGGTCCCCGACCCGGAGGGCCGCGTGGGCGCCTCCCGCGTCCGGGCCTGGAAGGTCGCCCGGAAGCTTTCGAAGTCCGCTGACGCGGCTCTCGACGCGGCGAAGAACGCGGCGGCGACGTACGCCGCGTTCCAGCGCGAGTACGAGGAAGAGATCAACCGCGTCCGTGTCCACGCGCGCCGTCGGTAGATGCCGCGCATGGACTGGACGCCGCAGTAAGGGGGGTGGAGACCATGGCGAAGACCATCGAGAAGTCGCAGGAG
>NZ_JAAGLU010000048.1 GCF_010550245.1 Streptomyces sp. SID12501 | reverse complement strand
GCTCGGTCAGATTCGCATCCCCGAGCTACCGAGAGGCCCTGTCTTTACGCGCGTACAACGGGAAGATCACCCGACCAGGAACCCTGTTCGACCCGCACGTTCCATGATCGGTTGAGATACGGCTTCTCAGAGAAGTGACCAGCCCGAAAGAGATGGCACCTGACCAGACTGTTCGGGGCACAGCACACCTCCGCGACAGCCCCGAGAACACCACCAGCGTACGAGCGGCAGCACAGTCCGGCACAAGGAAGGCCAGCCCCTGCTCCCGCCCTGGAGATCCCCCGGCCGCTGGGACACTCCCTGTATGGATCGTTCGAGGGGGAACGGTGACCGGTCGGGGACGCCGTGGTGGTACCGCGTGCCGCCGGTCGCGGTCACGCTCATCACGTACGCCCTCGCCGGGATCCTCAGTCCCAGTGCAGTTCGGTACACAGGGCGGGCGGCTGACCGGCCGCGGTGATCTACCCGGTCCGGACCAGGGATCGGCTCCGTCCAGGTGTCTGCTGGGGCGTCGTCACGAAGGCGACCCTATGCCCGGCCCGCGGCGCTCCTGTGCCATCGAACGTTGAGCCTGTGTCATCGAAGTCTGAGTGACGTGGGTCACCGGACGTACTAACTCCTGTGTTGAAAACGTGAAGCTGGCTCTCCGTCACCTATTCGGCCCTAGCCTCGGCGTATGGATTGGTTCATGGCGGCGTTGGTGGGGACGGCCGGAGGCGCCTCTATCGAGGCCGTCGATGTCGTCAAATCCATCAAGTGGCACCGGCAGATGCCCTGGAACGTGCAGTCCGACACCATCGATCCGCCCCGACGCAGACCCGACGTGCGGCCCGGCGAGGAGCATCTGCCCGCACCCGGCTGGAAGGCGTACTGCGTCGCCGGGGTGCTGCGATTGTTCGTCAGCGGAGCACTGACGGGTGTTGTGGCCGCCAGCTTTCCGCAGAACACGAGTCCGCTCGTAGCTTTTCTCATCGGGCTGGGCGCCCTGTCCGCCGTCCAGCAGGTCTCGACACTGGTGCCACTGATGATCAAGAGTGCCGGTCGAGCTGCGCTGGGCGGTGTTGTGGAGGAGGCACAGCAAGTCCTCCAACAGCAGGGGCAGCAGCCTGGCCCTGGGCAGCCGAACGGTGTTCTTCCGGGGCGACGACAGACGGACAGTCCTGTAGCAGGCACTCCGCAGCCAGAAACGGCCGTTTCCGCACAGCAGGACCTGACGGGCGAAGGGGGCGCGGCGTGACTCTTGCTGCAGAGTCCTTCGCCGGCCGTGTCCTGGCCGTATTCTCACGGCGATCGCCGGGCTTTCGGCCTCCTGAAACGTCTTCCGACCGGCCGGCCAGGTTGGACAGCTCCACTGCCATATCTCCGGCTCCAGACACTCCCGACCCGCGCAACCCGGGCACGGGCAGAGTTCTTCGCTATCTGGAATCGCGCAAGAACGTGACGGGCAGTCTGTGCGGCTCGGCCGGCCTGGCGCTCACCTTCATGGGCATGGTGGGCTGGTATTGGCCGGTCGTCGTCGCAGGGCTCTATGTTGTGGGCGCTCTGCTCACTCCGCCGGAGCGACCGTCGCTGCCAGACTTCTCCACCCAACTGACTCATTTGACGGACGACTTCGCCGAGTTGCGCAAGTATCTCGCCGAGGTCGACATGCCGCCCGCCGCTGCCGGCCGTCTCGCTGAGCTGATCGAACTCCTTTCGGCCCTACTCGATCCCGGTTGGATCGCAGAGCTGCTTGCATACGATCCGGACAGTGTGCATCTCCTCTCGCGGGTGGTCCGGCAGGAGATCCCAGAGGCCGCTGATGCCTTCGTGCGGACGCGATGGTGGAACCGTCTGGCACCGGGCACCGAGCCGCCGGAACGGCACCTGGAACGCCAGCTCTCACTGCTCCGTGACGAGGCGGATCAGGTGACGGCCAGCCTGCGGGCAGCGGAGGCTCACCGCCAGGAATCCCTCACCAGGTACCTGAAAGATCGAGATCAGTAGGTCAGAGGCTCGCTTGCCCGTCCACCGCCACCCCTCAAACTTCGATGACACAGGTCCAGCGTTCCGTGGCACGGGACAGCGGCGACCCGGTCAGCCGCCCGGCCAGGACGGGGCACGGCCACGCTGGGGTGAAGTGCTGCTTGTCCCGTCTCTGATGATCTGGTCCTTGTCTCAGTTGGTCGGGTCCGATTCACTCGTTGTCTCAGCTTGTTCTTTAACCTCTTGCGTTTCTCATGGCCTGCCGCATGTACGGTGCGGTCGTGACAGATGGGCTGTACCCACGACTGGCGGATGCGTTCCCAGCACTTGCTATCGAGATCGCTGAACTGCTGCGTGCTGAGGGGGAACCGCTGGCCGAGGTGGTCGCTGACCTGCCCTACTACGGCCCGTGCACCTGTACCGCAACCTGCATCAACCTGCTGACCGCGCCGCCCGGTTCGTCGGGTTCCTCGATGATCCAACTCGAACGCAACGGCATGGACGTGGTCTGGCTGAGCTTGGATCCTGCCCGGACCACTATCACCGACATTGAAGTTCTGGACGGACGTGATCTCGGCCCACGCGCCCAGCGATCTGATTGAGGCGTCTTCCGCTGTCCGCACGCCGTCCGAGGGATCCGGGGCTGATCACATGACGGCCTCGAACGGTGCCCCGAACGTGATCGCCCGTACGGGGATTCCCGTGACGGCGGCCGTGGCAAAGTCCAGATGTGCGGCCAGCCGAGTCCAGGCTGATGGCCACCGGAATTCCAGGTGGATGGCCGTCTGATCAGTGGTGTTCCTGATCACTTCCTTAACTGGAGGAGATCCCTCCGACCGTTTGCTGGTGTTTGCACGCATCAGCTACCGGCCGGAGAGGTCCTGTGACGAAGTCTGACACGGAGATTATGGAGATCCTTGAGGCGTACGACCTGACGGGGACGGTCTGGTCGGCGGCGGCCCTGGCGGGGCACGATCCGAAGACGGTCAAGCGGTATGTCGAGGCCCGCAACTGCGGGCGCAATCCCTATGAGCGAGAGCCGCGGTCGAAGATGATCGACGCGTTCGGGGAGAAGGTCGAGGAGCGGGTCGAGCAGTCGAAGGCGACGATCCGCGCCGATGTGGTCCACGAGAAGCTCGTGAAGATGGGCTACCGGGGCAGCGCACGCTCGACGAGACGGGCGGTGACCGCGGCGAAAGCCGCATGGAAGGCGGGCAAGCGCCGAACGTACCGGCCGTGGATTCCCGAGCCGGGCCGGTGGCTGCAGTTCGACTGGGGCGAGGGTCCGCGCATTGCGGGGCGTCGGACCTGGCTGTTCTGCGCGTGGCTGTCCTGGTCGCGGTTTAGGGTGGTGATCCCGGTCTGGGACTGCACGTTGGGCACTTTGGTGGCCTGCCTGGACACCACGCTCAGGCGGATCGGCGGGGCGCCGACGTATGTGCTGACCGACAATGCGAAGACGGTCACCGTCAAGCACAGCGCCGGGATCCCGGTACGTCATCCGCAGATGGTTGCCGCGGGCCGGCATTACGGCTGTCAGGTGGTCAGTTGCGTGCCCTACGATCCCGAGTCGAAGGGCGGTGCGGAGGCCACGGTCCGGATCGCGAAGGCCGACCTGGTGCCCACCAACGCGAATTTGCTGGCCGTCTACGACACCTTCACCGAGCTCGCCGATGCCTGCCTGACCTGGTGCGATGCGGTGAACTCGCGCCGTCACCGGGCGACTGGGCAGATACCCGCGAGCCGTCTGGACGTCGAACGCACCACGCTGCATGTCCTGCCCGTCGAGCCGCTCGCGCTGGGCGAGGAGAGGCTGGTCGGCTCGGACCGCACGATCAGCTTCAACTCGGTGCGCTACTCGACCCCGCCGGGCTATACCGGTGCCAAGGTGTGGTGCCGGGTGGTCGGCGAGGAACTGTCCATCACCGCCCGCACCAACTCCGGTGATCTGTCGGAGATTTGGCGCCACCAGCTTTCCACCCCGGGTGTTCCGCAGATCATCGATGCCCACTACCCCGACCATCCCGACGGCCGCAGCATCCACCAGCCGAGGCTGCGGCCCCGCTCGGAGGCGGAGATCGCGTTCATGGGCATCGGCCCCGGAGCCGGGCGCTGGCTCAAGGAGGCCGGACCCGCCGGCGCGGTCCGTATCCGCGCCAAGATGGCCCGCGCGGTCGAGCTGGCCACCGTCCTGGGAAGCGACCACGTCGACCAGGCCCTCGGCCTTGCGGCCACGGCCGGGCGCTTCGCCGACGACGACCTACTCTCGATCCTGGGACACACCGCCGACAGCAAGCCCGCCGGCGAGGTCGTCCGCGCGGGCGAAGCCCACTCCGTCCAGAACGGAACCATCGGCTGGCAGGCCCTAGGCCAGTAGGCAACGGCCCCAAGCCCAGCGGGGCGGGGTCAGTCGCCGAGGAACCACAGATACAGGTGCGTCCCGCGCTCGACGATCTGGCACAACTCGCGGGCCTGAGCGACCCATTCGCCCTCACAAGCGGCCGGAAGCCGGTTGAGTTCCGCCTGCAGCAGCGGGATCTGCCGCTGGTTGAACATCGCGTCCCCATACGGGGTCAGGGCGAAAAGCATCGGGAATTGCGATGGGGCCAGACCCGCGAAGGCATTTGTCCACTTCAACCCGGCCTCGGCGCGAGCCACGACGTTCCCGAGATCACCACGCACGACCAGATTTATCACCTGCCGAGCCTATCGGCGGCTACCGAGACCAGCGAAGGAATATACGACCGTGACGTTTCCCCAGGCTCCGGCCCTGCCCGAGGAGTTGGACAGGCTGATGCGCCGGATGCGCCTGCCCTATATGCGCAAAGCCGCACCCGCTGTTCTGGCCACCGCCCGCGCACAACGCTGGGATCCCGCCGAGGTCCTGCGGCTGCCGATCACCGAGGAGGTCACCGGCCGCGACGCCGCCACGCGGCGTCTTCGCCGGCACTCGGCGAACTTCCCGACCGGCAAGACCCTGGGCTCCTGGCTGGCCGAGGACTCCACCATCCCCGAACCCACCCAGAACTCCCTGATCACCCTGGAGTGGATCGGCCGCGGCGAGAACTTGGTGATCGCCGGCCCGTTGATAACGTCGGGGACGGGCAAGAGCCACTTCACCGAGGGCCTGGCCCAGGCCGCGATCGAAAACGATCTGCGGGTGTCCTGGTTCACCCTGGAAACGCTCAGCGCCGCGATCGAGAAGTCGAAGGTCGACGGGTCCACCGCACGGACCGTCGCCCGGATCTGCCGCGCGGACCTCATCGTCATCGACCTATGCCGAGACCGCGACTATGCCGAAGCCGTGTACGTGTTCCGCTCCTTCGTGGGGTTTCGGCTGTGCATGGCTCTGCATAGTTTCCGTGCAGGGCAGCCTCGTGAGCGAGGGGGCAGGGTGCTCCCGCGAGGGGGTGGCGATGCCGTTCGGAAGTACGCGTCGGAAGGCGGGTGTCCTGACCGCACAGGTCGAGGGCTACCGGGCATGGCTGGCAGAGCGCGGGTACACGACCCAGACCGCCAGAAACATGCTCAAGGATCTGGGGCAGGTCGGGCTGTGGCTGTCGAGGCAGGGCCTTGATGCTGCTGATCTGGACGAGGAGCGGCTGCAGCAGCACCTTTCCGACCTGCTGAAGTCGGGTCGTTGCCGGGTGGCTGGGCCGCGCGGCATGGTCCCGCTGCTGACGTTCCTGCGTGAGGCCGCGGTGGTGCCCGCGCCGCAGGTGACGCCTTCGCCGACGGACATTCTGCTGGAGCGGTACCGGTGCTGGATGGAATCTGAGCGTGGCCTGTCGGCGTCAACGATGCTGCGCTACGGGAACACCGCCCGGCGCTTCCTGGCCGAACAGGCGATGACCGGCGGGGAGTTCGCGCCGGACGCTCTGACCGGGGCGGACCTGAACGCGTTCCTGCTGCGGGAGTGTGCCAGGGTCTCGGCGGGCTCGGCGAAGGGGCGGGTGGCCGAACTGCGGTCCCTGATGCGGTTCCTTCACCTGCACGGTGTCATCCCGATGAAACTCGGCGGCGCGGTGCCTCCGGTGGGTGGCTGGCGCTTTGCCTCCGTGCCGCCGACGATGGCGACCGGCGGCGTTCAGCGGTTGTTGGACCACACTTCGCGGCAAGGGACGGTCGGTGTCCGCGACTACGCGATCCTGATGCTGGTGGCCAGGCTCGGGCTGCGCTCGATCGAGGTGGCCCGGCTGTTGCTGGACGACGTGGACTGGCGCTGCGGCGAGATCGTCGTTCGCGGCAAGGGACGCCGTGAGGACCGGCTCCCGCTGCCGGCCGACGTCGGCGAAGCCCTGGTCGCGTACTTGTCCGGCCCAAGGCCTCTCCTGGATGCCCGTCACGTGTTCCTGACCTGCAGGGCTCCGCATGGTCCGATTCGGGCGGACCTGGTCGGCGACGTCGTGGAACGAGCCTGCCGGCGGGCCGGCTCGCCCAGGGTCGGGCCGCACCGGCTGCGCCACGCCTTGGCCGCCGACATGCTCCGCAACGGCGCCGGGCTCACGGCGATCGGGCAGGTGCTCCGGCATCAGGACCTGGCCACGACCGCGCTCTACGCGAAGGTCGACTTCATCGCACTGCGCGCGGTCGCACAGCCCTGGCCCGGGACGGAGGCGGCATGACCGATCTTCGCCAAGCGCTTGATGACTACCTGCGGCTTCGCCGCTCGCTGGGGCACCAGATGGCCGAAGCGGCGTATCTGCTGCCGGACTTCGTGAGCTTCATGGACACCCGCGGCGAACAGACCGTGACCGTCGCCGCCGCGCTGGACTGGATGAAGACCCGCGAGCCCGAGGTGGTCACGACGGTCAGCCCTCGACGGATCACCGCGGTCCGCGGGTTCGCCCGCTATCTGAGCGGGACCGACCCGGCGACCGAGGTGCCGCCACTGGGGCTGGTGCCCTACATCCGACGTCGGGGTCGGATCTTCCTCTACTCCGACGCCGACATCGCAGCGATCATGGCCGCGGCCAAGGAGACGATCCCTCAGCCGTTGCGGGCGGCGACCTATCACACGCTGATCGGGCTGCTGGCCGCGTCCGGCCTGCGCATCGGCGAGGCAATCAAGCTGGACCGCGACGACATCGACTGGACCGAGGGCGTGTTGCACATTCGCGAGTCCAAGTTCGGCAAGTCCCGGCTGGTCCCGCTGCAGGACAGCGCGACGAACGCGCTGCGCGAGTACGACACCCTGCGCGAAAGGCTGATGCCCAGGCCCAGGGACCCCGCGTTCTTCATCTCCCTCACCGCCAAGAGGCTGATCTACGCCTGCGTGCATCCGGTGTTCCGGGCCCTGGTCGACACCGCGGGCGTCGGCCTCGGCGCCCCGCACAGACCGCGACTGCACGAGCTGCGACATACCTTCGCCGTTCGCACCCTGCTGCACTGGTATCGCACCGAGGACAACATCCAGGCGAGGATCCCGTCGCTGTCGACCTATATGGGACACCGCGAACCGGCCTGCACCTACTGGTATCTGTCGGCGGCCCCGGAACTGCTCGCACTGGCCGCCGCCCGCCGCGACGGCGTCCGGAAAGCGGCCCGCCCATGACCCTGATCGCCCCCACCCTGCAGGCGTTCTTCACTGACCGGCTCGCCCGCCAGCGCCAGGCCAGCCCCCGCACCATCGCCGCCTACCGCGATGCACTCCGCCTCCTGCTCACCTTCGTCCAACAGCGGACCGGGACCGCTCCGGCGAAGCTGGACTGGAACGACCTGAACTCGGACGTGATCTCCGCGTTCCTGAACCACCTGGAAGACGAGCGCGGCAACAGCACCCGAACCCGCAACGTCCGCCTGACCGCGATCCGCTCCCTGTTCTCCTACGCCGCCCTCCAGCACCCCGAACACGCCCTGCTCATCCAGCGCGTCCTGGGCATCCCGCCGAAGCGGTTCGACAAGAGGACCGTCACGTTCCTGACCAGCCCAGAGGTCGACGCGCTGCTGGCAGCACCGGATCCGAAACGCTGGGAAGGAAGACGGGACAAAGCCATGCTGGCGCTGGCCGTCCAGACCGGCCTGCGCGTCTCCGAACTCACCAGCCTGAACTGCGACGACATCACCCTGGGCGACGGCGCCGCCGTCCGCTGCGAGGGAAAGGGACGTAAGCAGCGCACCGTCCCGCTCGACCGTCCCGTCCAGAACCTGCTGGGCTCCTGGCTGAACGAACGCGGCGGACGCCGCAACGACCCCCTGTTCTGCACCCGCACCGGACGGCGCCTCAGTCGTGATGCCGTCGCGCAACGCTTGAGCACCCACGCCAAGACTGCGGCGCGAACCTGCCCGTCCCTGCTGGACAAGAGCATCCACCCACACGTCCTGCGGCACAGTTGCGCGATGTCGTTGTTGCAGGCCGGGGTGGACACCACGGTCATCGCGCTCTGGCTCGGCCACGCCGGCGTCCGCTCCACCGACGCCTACGTCCACGCCGACATGACCATCAAGGAGAAGGCCCTGGCTCTGACGGCGCCGGTCACCGCCCAGCCAGGCCGCTACCGGCCCACCGACAAGGTCCTCGCCTTCCTCGACCGCCTGTGACTATGCCGAGGCTTTTCCAAAGGGTTTGTATGCGCGCAGGACAAACTGTGGCAACGTGTCCAACCGGGTACAGCCGAACGTGCACCGTTCCAAGACGACGCTCAGGGATTGATTTCCCTTGTCCCGCATATCGAGCGTCCACGATCGGCAGGACCGACCGCGCGTTCGCCCATGAGATGGTTACTGGCATGACAGTTGGCACGACTCCGAGCAGCGAGGTTGTACTCGAGACGAGTCGCCTGCTGCTCAGACCTTGGCGGCCAGCCGAGGCTGTCGTCCAGCGTGAACTGTGGACCGAACGCGATCCACGAGTGCCGCCGCACCGCCGAATCGACACGGACGGACGCCCCACGGTCGCGGAGCTCGAGGATTCGATCCGCACCAACCAGCTGTGGTCGAGCGGGTTGCTGGCGGTCGAGCGGAAAGCCTCTCGCGACGTCATCGGCTACTGCGGGCTGGTCGACAGCGGGCGAGGATCGGCAGGGGAACCGGAACTGGCATTCGAGCTGCTACGCCGAGTTTGGCGTCAGGGATACGCGACCGAGGCCTCGTTGGCGGTTCTGGAATGGGCGAGATCATCTGGACACGAACGTCTGTGGGCCACGGTCTGGGACTGGAACACCGCTTCTCGCCATGTGCTGGCCAAGGTCGGGTTCACCGAGACTGAGCGGAAGGAAGTAGACGCGGTGCGCGGGACCACCCTGTTCACCACGAGACGGCTCTGACACACCCAATGTTGGCCTTCCGGACGGCTCCGTGCAGTGCTGGCAGGCGGCAAGTGTCCCCATTCCGTCGGCAGAAGCGGATGCGGCACACGCTCGATGCCGGGGCGCTCGGGACGGAACACCACGGCGGCCGGACCGTTCATATGGGTCTCGCTGAGTCCGGTGGTCGGATCGCGGTCGGTTGAACGTCGGACCTGCCTCCGCTCGTCTCATCATCGATCCGGACGACGCTGTGCACGTTCACTCGCACGTCGACAAGCTGCGACTGTCGGGGCGGCACCGTGGCCAGTCGAAGGAGCTGGAGCAGATAGTGGCGCTCGTCAAGAAGGGGTCCCGGCTCATCGTCGTGGACGGCGTCACCTACCGTTGGCGCATCCGCCACAAGCCGACCTACTGCCAGGCCAACGGCTGGAATCCGCTGACGTTCGCAGTCGAGGACGCAACGGTCCCAGGGGCCGCTCTCGTCGTTCGGACCGATCGCCCCCACCCCGGGAACTGGTTCGGCCTGCCGACGAAGCCGGTCCTTCCAGCGGATGTCGTCCAGGCCATTCGGACCGCTCTCGCACGAGGGTGGACGCCATATGTCAGTGGATCGCCCTTCCACCTCGAAGTCTCAAGCGCAAGCAAGTCAGGCGAAGGCCCAGCTCTCGACAGCGGACTGTCGGCATAGTCGCGGTCTCGGCATAGGTCGACCTATGCCGATATCGGCATAGATCGACGACATCGGCCTGCTGCCCGTCGGGGAAGACGCAGCCGAGGCGTTCTACCGGATCATCGATGCCGCCTACGAACGCCGGTCCATCGCTGCGAACAGCAACATCCACCCCTCAGGCTTCGACACGATCATGCCGAAGACTCTCGCGGGAGCGAGTACCGACCGCCTCATGCACCACGCTCACCTCGTGACCACCACCGGCGACTCGCACCGCCTCGCCGAGGCCCTCGCAGGGAAGGGAGTGGTCGCCTTGAACTGACCCCTACCCCCAGGAACACCACTGGCCACACGCCTGGATTTCTGATGGCCACCAGCCTGGCCCCGCAACGGCCACCCAACTGGGCATCTCAATGGCCGTTGACATCCCGGGACCTGAACACGGCCTTCGCCTGATCCTGTGCTCCGACCAAAGAGGCACTTGAGCAGTACGAAGGCCGTGGGGAAATGAGTCTGCTGCACCCCAATGCCCGGCGGGAAGCGTTCGCGGAAGCGTCACACTTCCGGGGCGCCTTCTACGCATGTCTGACCGCCCGGCGCGACGAGTTGTTCGAGTTGGTGGACGCGGTGCTGTGTGCGGACGGCCCGGTGAAATCGCCGGTGGATCTGACGTTGGTGCCCGAACACCGGCGTGGGCACGGCGCGTTGTACGGCGCCCTCAACCGCGGCGGGGTGGACGTCGACCGTCTACGGACGGTGCTGGCCGGGTTGCCGCTGCCGCGTTTCGACGGTGACCGCCTGGTGCTCGCGGTCGACGTGTCACCGTGGCTGCGCTCGGACGCGCCGTGCTCGGCGGACAGGCTGTTCTGCCATGTCTACGGCCGGGCGAAGTCCGCCTCCCAGTTCATCCCGGGCCGGCCGTACTCCTTCGTCGCCGTTTTGGAGCCCGGCGCCACCTCGTGGACCGGGATCTTGGACGTGGTCCGTCTCGGACCCGAGGATGATGCGACCGCGGTCACCGCCGCTCAGCTCCGCGCTGTGGTGGAGCGGCTCATCGCGGCCGGCCAGTGGACACCTGGGGACCCGGACATCACCATCGTCATGGACGCCGGTTATGACGTCACCCGTCTGACCTGGGTGCTGCGCGATCTCCCGGTCGAGCTCGTCGGCCGGATCCGCAGCGACCGGGTGATGCGGCTTCCGAAGCCGCCCCGCGTCTACAACCCCAAGGGCGGACATCCACCCAAGCACGGGCCGGAGTTCCGCTTCGACAAGCCCGAGTCCTGGCCCGAACCGGCGATCATGACGGCCACCGGCACCGCCGACTACGGCAAGGCCGAAGCGCAGGCGTGGGACCGGGTCCACCCGCGGCTGACCCACCGTTCGGCCTGGCTGGAGCACGATGGTGAACTCCCCATCGTCGAAGGCACCCTGGTCCGCCTCAAAGTCGAGCACCTCTCCAAGGAGCGGGAGGCGCCGCCGGTGTGGCTGTGGTCGTCGAAGACCGGAGCCGCCCCGGCGGACGTGGACCGCCTATGGCAGGGGTTTCTGAGGAGATTCGACCTGGAGCACACTTTCCGGTTCGGAAAACAGACACTCGGCTGGACCACCCCGAACCTGCGTACACCCCAGGCGGCGGACCGCTGGACCTGGCTCCTGGTCGTCGCGCACACCCAGCTCCGCCTCGCCCGGCCGCTGGCCGCCGACCTCCGTCGGCCCTGGGAGAAGCCGGCCAGGCCCGAACGCCTCACCCCGGCCCGGGTCCGCAGGGGGTTCAGGAACATCCGAGCCCACCTGCTCTGCCCCACCCGTGTTCCCCAACCTCGTGGCGCCGGTCCCGGACGGCCGCCCGGGACCAAGAACCGCCGTCCCGCACCCCGCTACGACGTGGGCAAGACCGCCAAACGGCCCGAGACCCTCAAGGCCATCGGCAGACCCGGTAGATAAGGAACAAGCTCAGGAGATGTGGTTCGCCAGGTTGTTCGAGTCCTGTCTCCTCGAAGGCGGCACAGTCTCGCTGAGTCTGGCGAGATTCAACGACCGGATGCGGCCCGGCCCAGCGCGTCACCAACTCATGTCACGCGAGACCTCGACGCATGTCACTCACGCCCGGGGGCACCGCCGCCCCCGGGCCGAGACCGCTCGGCGGACCACGCCTTGCAGGACGGCGAGCACCGCCGCTGGCTTCTGCTTCCCCCGCGTCCCCTCGATCTTCGCGGTCGCTGCGGGCAGCCTGATCCTCGGCACGATCTGCTTCGCTTGCACCGGCTTCGCAGCGTCCGTGACGACCTGGGAAGGGGAGCGCAACCGTGGTCCAGCACTGGCCCGGGAAGCGCTCGCAGAATTCACAGGTCCGGTCGACGGCGATCGCCCCCGCCATGAACTGGTTGTCACGCACAACTTCCTCATCGGATGGCTGATCCGGGCTGCCCTCGACGCGCCCGAGTGGCGCTGGATGGGCCTCAACCACGGCAACGCAGCTCTGACGGCCATCCGATACGCACCCGGCAGGCCGTCCTCCGTGCTGTTCCACAACGACATGCGGCACCTGCCCGCAGAACTGCGCTGGACCGGCTTCCCGCCCGAACTCCACATCTGACCAAGAAGGCCGCTCGCCCGGACTTGAGTGAGACGACCTTGCGAAACCCGTCTCACTCAAGTCCGGGCACCGCAGGTCAGGGGCCCGCCTCGCCCGGACTTATCTGAGACCGGACATCGCATACCAGGAGGACTCGTTGGCGAGATCGGGCGACGAGCGGGCCATCCTGTCCGAGCAGGAGAGCCTTGAGGTACTGACTGGCACCGTCCTCCCCGGCGCCCTGCAGGGCGCGGTGCCTCAGCCGGATCCGGCGCGTCCGGTGGTGGTGTTCGTCGCGGCGCAGCCGGGCCGCCCGGCTGCGCGGCCGCGGCGGTGCTCGCCGAGCGCAGGCGCCCGTGGGGGCCAAAAGAGACGGGACTGTTCCGCCGTCAGCTCGCCGACGCCGACCGGCGTCTCGCCGATCCGGTGCTTTTGGGGACGTCGGAGCACTCCGTAGCAGGCACCACGCAGGCGACTGTGAAGAGCGAGGCGCATGTGACGACCGCCGTGCTGGACCTGGACCACCCCCCGGAAGCCGCAGGTGCGCGGGAAGGACGTCCCCTACGACACGGCCAGCATCATCAAGGTCGACATCCTCGCCGCGCTGCTCCTCCAGGCGCAGGACGCCAGACGTGGCCTCACCCAGCAGGAGCGCACGCTGACCGAGGCGATGATCGAACGCAGCGACAGCGACGCGGCGAACGCGCTCTGGCGGCGGATCGGCCTGGCGCCCGGCCTGGAGGCGGTGAACAAGCGCCTCGGCCTGTCCTCGACCGTGGGCGGGACCGGCGGCAAGTGGGGACTCACGCGCACCACAGTGACCGACCAGATCCTCCTGCTGCGCGCGGTGTTCGCCGACGGTGGGACCTCGTCCGCGAGCGAGTCCGCACTGACCAAGACGTCCCGGAACTACATCCGTACGCTCCGAATCGGCGCTCAAGAACGGCTGGCTGCAACGCAACACCACCGGCCTGTCGGACATCAACAGCGTCGGACGGGTCACCTCGGGAACACACCACTACCTCGTCGCGGTCCTCTCCGACGGCAACGTGTCGATGACGGGCGGCATCGCGACGGTCGAACGCGCGGCCCGCACGGCGGTCTCCTCGGCGCGGGCCGCCGACTGACGGCGGAACGCGACGGCACGTCCGGCTGACGGCACAGACGCATGCGACGCACCGCGTCCGGCGCGGTGCGTCGCATGGGTGCCTGCCCGGCACGGCGGGCCCCCGGCTTCCTGGTCCGTGGTCCCTGCTTCTCGGGCTCCGGTCCCTGGTGGGCTGTACGCCCGCTGCCGGTGTCCGTTCCCTAGTAGGCCGTACGCCCGCTGCGGGTGCCGCCGCCGTTCGTGGTCACGAAGTAGAAGGTGGTGCCGTCCAGCACGTCGTCGGCCACCACGGTGTAGCCGGCGTCCTCCGTGACCAGAGTCCAGTGGTCCTGGCAGTACCCGTGAGCGGCCCAGCACACGGCCACCCACTGGCTGCCGCCGGAGTCGATCCGCAGGTTGATGTCGTTGCAGCGCGAACTCGTCGTGTAGGTGCCGCTGTAGCCGTTCGACGGCAGGCTGATCGCCACCGACCCGCCGTAACAGGTGACCGCCGCCTGGTCGGCCCCGTTGGTGGTGGCCGACGCGGTGGCCGGCACCAGGAAGGAGAGGAACAGCACGCTCGTGGCCAGGATGCCCAGCCGGCGTGTACGGAGCCCTCTCTCCCGCATACGACCCATGACATGTCCTTTCGGTTTGAAGTACCGGGCTTGATTTCCAGTCACGGAATTCCGTTCTTTACGGAACCCGCCTCGGTGTTGTCTTCGTGGCTGGCTTGAAGGCATGTTCCCAATGCCCGACACGGACTGTCATGCTCATTCGATTCCAGTGAAGATTCGCAGGTGCATCTGGGGGGAGACAGCGGATGCTTCGCTTCCATTTCACTGCCGAGGACTTGGCGCGCACACGGGTGGCGGCCTCGCCGCATCCGTTGTGGGAGATCGCCGCTAGCCTGCACAGATTCCAGACCCGGAGCGGCAGATGGAACTATGCGGATTGGTACGGCCGTGCGTGCGAGAACCTTCAGGAAACAGGGCTCGCACATCCGGTGAGAACGATGTTGCTGCCGCTCTTCCCGCGCGCCCGCTATTTCGCCGACTTCCTCACGCCGTTCGAAGGCGTCGACGGTCTGGAGCCCGCGCTTGAGGCCATACTCGCGACGCCCGACGGGCAGGTGAACCATGAGATGGCCAGGGCGGCCCGGGCGAGCCGGGTGCCGTCCTGGACGTTACGCGTCGCCGAGAAGTCGCTGCGCGGCGACTTGGTGCACCTGCTGCGCGCGTATCACCGGACCGTCATCACTCCCCACGAGGAGGACATCCAGGAGACCTTCCAGGCGGAGCGCGCCCGTCATGCCCGGAGCATGCTGGCCGAGGGGACCGCCGGGCTGCTGGCCGGCCTCTCACCGTCGGTCCGCTGGCGACACCCGGTGCTGGAGGTTTCGGACTACCCCGCAGAGAGCGATGTGCATCTGAGCGGCCGCGGACTGCTGCTCATCCCGTCCTACTTCTGCTGGAAGTCACCCATCGCCCTGGCGGACCCCCGACTTCCGCCGGTGCTCCTGTACCCCGTCCACAAAGTGCTGACGGCCGCCTCCACTCAGGACGAGGCCGCCCTGCACGCCCTCCTCGGTCGTACCCGCGCGGTCATCCTGCGGGCCACCGCCACCGGGGTCACCACCAGCGAGGCGGCACGCCGGGCCGGGGTCTCCACCGGAACCGCCACCCACCACACCACGGCCCTGCGGGACTCCGGTCTCATCACCACCCACCGGCGCGCCAACTACGCCCTGCACACCCTCACCACACTGGGAGCCGCCCTTCTGGGGGCGCAGCAGACATCATGACGGCAGGATGTGGTAATCGGTCGTGCAGGGTGTCGCGCACAAGCTCGGCAACGGTGCGGTGAGTCTGCTCATCCTGTGGTGGCAGGCCCGCCGTTGACGCCCGTTGACAGGCCGCTTTCAGCTGGGTCCGCCCAGGGCATCGCGGCAGGCCGATCGAGTACGGCACGATCCTCTTCCGGAAGAACGACGCCCCCGAAGGGCTGCTCGCCGGCCTTCCCTGACCGGGAGCCGCGGGGCTGACCGATCCGGACGGGGGCTGCCGGGGCGGGGCAGGTCGGTGGCCAGGTACCAGGTCGACTGTGAGGGCAGGTCGGTGGGGTCGGTGGTGGCCACGACCAGGCGGACGTTGCCGTCGGGCCCCCAGAAGCCGAGGTTGGCATCAGCGGCCCACCAAGTCTCGGTGTGCCCGTCGCGGAAGGTCCGCCCGACCGGGGTCCAGTCGCCTGGACTCTCGGGACCCGTCCAGGCCAGGGCGCGGGCGGCGTGGACGGGAGTGTAGGCGTCCTTGCCGTAGGCCCAGGTGCCGTGGCTCGGCTTGAGGGCCATCACGAACGGCAGCCCGGCCGAGCAGAGCTCTCGGCGGAAGCCGTCCTGGTCGCCGTAGGCGCGGTCGGCGGCCACGGCTCGGAAGGTCATTCCGGCGCTTTCGCGGCGCGGGCGAGTGCGACGGCGATCTGCAGTTTCGTGCGGAAGCCGGGGTCCTTCCTGCCTTGGGGAAAGTGGTGGGCGGGGCTGTAGGGAACGGCGTGCAGCGGATAGTAGAGGTTCTCGTCCGCCCAGCAGGTGGTCACGGTGACGATGCCGTTGTCGGTCTTGCCCAGCCGCCCCAGCCGCTGCCGGCCGATGTGCGCGGTCGCCTTCCCGTCCTTGCGGTCCCCGGAGTCGTCGATCACCAGCACCCCGCCCGGGTGCGGCGCGGTCGCCGGGTCGGAACGCAGCAACTCCACCCGGCGGGCGTTGACCCGCTCGTGGTCCCACGTCGACTCGGACAGGAAGAACTGCAGCCGCTGTGCTGCCGGGCGCCGGCCACGGGCTCAGTGCCAGCCAGGCAGGTCAGCGTCTTGTTGCGGTGCCGCGGCAGCAGCCCCGCGAGGTACTCCCGGAACCCGCGGCGCTGTGCCAGTGTGGAGAAGGGGTCATCGAAGCGTTCGGCGCAGGCTTCCAACGGACCCGGAGCGGGTGGACACGGCACACGACGGGTCATCACAAGCTCCCCGGGCAGCGAAGCGACGTTCCTCTGCTACCGGCCCAATACGAGTCTGGCCCGCCGTAAACAAACCACCGCTAGGGCGGCGCCAGTTGGGTTCTGGCACAGATCTCGGGGAGCGGTCGCGGAGCGTCACTGAAGCAGGATCATCTTGCGGAGCAGGTCGAATCCGGTACGACCGTACAGCTGTCTCTTGATCTTCTTGATGCGGTTCACAGCACCTTCGGCACCGCCGGAACTCCAGAAGGGCGTCCGCCGGAGCGGACGTCCTTCTGGCTGCGCGGCGGCACCGAGGCTGACTCAGGATGAGCTGACCGGCACCTCACCCGTTTTGTCCGCGACGCCAATTCCCAGGAGTGCGCTCTTGGTTGTTCCAAGGTAGACGAGACTCGACGAGTCGAAGACCCAGGCGTAGCCCTTTGAGGAGCCCTGGAACGTAAGGCCGACGCCCTCCCGCCCTGCGGCGTCCTTGACATGACTCACGACTCGCACGTCGGGGAGTTTGGCCATGGCACGGTAGATCGCGGCGCTGAGGTCGGGCAGCAGAGTGGCGTCGTCGATGATGGCCCCGAGGTTCTCGACGACCAATTCCGTGAGGCGGCTCGCTTCCACATTCTTCGCATCGCCGGAGAGCTTCTTCAGCAGCGCGTCGGGATCGGTGGGCAGAGCCTGAAGCTGCCGGAAGGTCAGGTATCCGACGCCGCTCATGCCCATGACCATCTTCTTGGACGGGTCGTTGAGCGCGACGCCCTTCCTCAAACCGTCCCGCTTGCCGTCTACCGAATCCCATTGCTCTCGTCGGACGGACCCCTTGTACTCCTCCACCTCGAAGGTCCCCTTGTGCTTCGCGAGCTCTTCGAAATCGCGGAAGTCAACGCCCAACTCACCTGCCGAACCTTGAGACTTGGTGTAAATGTACTGGTCGCCACGTACCGTGACCGCCGGGCGGTCGGCCGCCGCCAGGGCGATCCGGTCCAGCAACTGCGTGGCTTTCCGGTGGTCGTCCGCGGTGACACCTGCGGCAGCTGTGTCGCGCCGGCCGTCCTGTGCGCCGTCGACCGCCACTACGCCCAGGCTCACGACGGCGGCCAGTGCCAGCGGGGCCGCGACGAGAACGAGGCGCCGCCCGGGGCGTCGGCGTGCGGGGGGCACAGGTGATGCGCTCGGTGATGGGTTCGTCGCACCCGACTGCTCGTGGGTGGTCTCGTGAGTGATCTGCTCCATCAGGTGTTCCCTCAGTACGCGGTGGCGGTCCTGCGCGAGCACCGGACGGCCCGGCGCGGGCAGCAACTCGGCCAGATCCTGGTAGTCGACCGGCTGATCGCGTCGTCGCGGGTTGGTGTTCATCGCTTCTTCTCCTGCGTGGACCGAGCCGCCTGATGGCGGCTAACCGGTAACTGTCCGACCGTGGCCGGGCGTTGCACTCGGCTCTGCCCGGTGGCGTCTTCCGCGCCGTTATTGCCGCCTGTGCCGCCGTCGAGTTCGAGCTCAGTGAGCTTGCGCAGGCGTTTCCTCGCGCGCGAGAGCCGGGCCCGTACGGTGCCGACGGCCACGCCCAGGGCCTCGGCCGCTGTGGCGGCGTCCAGGCCCTCCCACACGCAGAGCGTGAACACCTCGCGCTCCCCGCGGCGCATCGTGCTCAATGCCTTCTGCGCGGCGGCCAGTTCCTCGGTGTCGGCCAGGCGCTGTGTCACCTCGTCGGCGAAGTCCGGCACGGGATCGGGGGGCGGGACTCTGATGAGCGCGGCCTGGTGTCTTCGCGCCGCCCGCGCGGTGTTGCGTGTGACGTTCGTCGCGATCCCCAGCAGCCACGGGCGCAGGCTGTCGTCACCCGGAAGCACCCGCTCACGCAGCCGCCATGCTTCCAGGAAGGTCAGCGACACGATGTCGTCGGCCATGACCCAGTTGCCGGTCATCCGGACGGCGTGCCGGTGGACCACCGAAGCGTGCTCGTCGAAGAGTTGCCTGAACGCATCTGGATCCCCGGCTTGCACGCGGGCCCGCAGTGAAATCTCCACACTCCTCTCTGTCCGCTGCGAGGACCGCGCTGCGGTGATCCGCGTCACACCATGGCCGGACCAACCCCGCAGTGCACATCACCGGACCGCTGCAACCATTCCGGCTTCTCGGACCATTCGCCAGTGACGAGCCTGGGGCCCTTGCCGGGCAGACTCCGCCACGTCACTGAGGGCACGGCCGCCCTCGCCCCGGGCTGTCGACGGATGGAGGCCACGCCTGGGGGCTTGCGGTCGGAGCATGGACATGCCCTGTGGGACGAGGCTGCGATGGCGCCACATCTTGGGGAGCGGTCGCGGAAGGTGACTGAAGCAGGATCATCTTGCGGAGCAGGTCGGATCCGGCACGACCGTACAGCTGTCTCTTGATCTTCTTGATGCGGTTCACAGCACCTTCGGTGCCCCCGGAGCTCCAGTGCACGGTCAGCCCGGCGATCACGGCTTCGAGGTCGGCGATCAGTCTGCGGGCGAAGCCGGTGATCCCGGGCAGTTGCGCGTCGCAGGCGGAGCTGATCCAGTCCGGCAGGTCAGCACCCATGCGCTGGGCGAGTATCTGCGCGAAGTCGCGGACGAGTTCGTGAGTTTGCTCCAGCTCTGGGCAGGCGTCGAGCACCGCCTTGAGCTGCTTACCTTCGTCCTCGGTGAGCGTGTCGGGGTGACGGGTGATCCAGCCGACGACGGTGCGGACGGACGGCGCCGCGGCAGCTGGCGTGGGTGCATGAGGCCACTGAAGGCGGCTGCGGGCCCAGTCGCGCAGGCTGCTGTAGGGCACCGGATGGCCGCGGTCGGCGAGCTCCTTGCGCAACTCGATGATGCTGATCTTGCCGTCCGTCTCATCGATGCGCCGTTGCAGAAAGAGCCGGTGCAGGTCGAGGCGGCTGGTGCGGGTGCGGCGTCCGGTGACCATGTCCTGCCAGCGGGCGGCGCGAGCATACCGCTGGACGGTGTGCCGCCCCCAGCCCAGGTGGCGAGCGATGGCACGCAGCCCCATCCCATCGCTCAACAGACCGTGGACCAGAGCGCGATGGGCGCGCATCCGCTCTGCGCGCCGGCCGGACGGGAGGGCGAGCGGCGTCGGCTCGACATCGCAGGCACCGTCGGTCTGCGTAGCGGTGAACTGCCCGGCCGGGCTGCGGGGCGACGGAGCACAGGTAGCCGCGGTGCGCGGCAACGCACTTCTCGACGGCTTGACCGAGGTTCTGGAGCAGATGAAACCGATCAGCGACCTGGAGGACGTCCGGGGCGCCGAGCACGGCACCCTCGGCGTAAGCCCCGGCACGGTCCCTGCAGATCACCTCAACTCCCGGATGCGCCATCAGCCATGCGGCCAAGGGCGCCGCTTCGCGTCCGGGCAGGACCTCGATGGGTCGGTGGCGTTCACCGTCCGTGATCACGGTGGCGTACGAGTGCCCGCGCGGGTGGCGAAATCGTCCACCCCGAGCACGCGAGGCGTGGTGACCTGCGGGTCCGGCAGCGCCATGATCCGGCGCAGTAGTGTCATTCGCCCGGCGCCGAGACATAGTTGGGCAGCCAGTCGGGCGCCGGCCCGTCCGGCCAGTGCGAGCCCGATGCGCTCCAGCGTGTGGTTGAGCCTGGTAGTGAACCGCGCGTATGGGGTGGTCAGCTGTGGGAACGACTCAGCGAAGGTACGGCGCGGACAGGTCGCGGCGTCGCAGATGAAGCGCCGGACCCACAGCAGGATCACAACGCCCTGCCCACCGATCGGAAGATCCTTCAACCTGCGCTGGTAGGAGTCGTGCACCCGGTCGGAGAAGTGACCGCAGTCCGGACACCCCGCGCCGGCCGCCCGGCCTCTCGTCACGATGTCGACCGTGCCGAAGGCGGCGGACGCCGCCTCGATGTCCGCGTCGTCGATCCCGTCGAACACCAGCGAGTCCCAGAACGATGAGTCGGTCTGCATGACCAGCACCGTCACTGGTCACAGTCGACAACCACGGAGGTCTGCAGAGACCTGATGGAGCGTCACTACAGACTGTCCGGCGGCGAAGCGTACGCGGTCTCACACGAGAGCGGCCCCTTGCAATCGAACACTGTGGTGACGCTCCGCGACCGCTCCCCAAGATCTGTGCCAGAACCGCCAGTTGGCTCCACTCGCGGCGACTCCAACTGGCCCCACCCATGTCCCCCTTCCCTGACGAACTGCCACCGCTCGACTGCCACGCCCACATCGCACCCGATGTGACCCCCGCGCAGATCGACGCCCTGCACGGAGCCGTCGTCTTCGCCGTCACCCGGGATCGCCCGGCCCTCGGCACGCCGCCCGAGCGCGGCATCAAGAGCATCGCAGACCTCAAGGCAACGTCCTTGCTGGGGAACGTCATGTAATTCTCCATCAGCAGCGTGACTTCCCGCTCAAACCTTCGAGCATGGCGATGGGTGCCGCTGGTTCCCTCGCCTGAGTAATGAGCGCGCCGACCCATGGCGATCTCCGTATCTTGGCGTCATGACGGACGAGGCAGAGCCGAGGCTCTTTGTGAACCGCTGGGGCGACATGCCGGACCCGGCCCCAGGCCGGCGAGGGTCCTCCAGGGACATCTGCTCGTGCTTCGACCAGTCCAGACCTCATCCGCGAGCCCGAGTCGGATTCCACACCGAGCAGCAGGACACCTCCGCCCCGGGCTGGCAACACCTGCTGGACCTAGGCCGTGTTTTGGAACTGAGTCCCTGACCATGGTTCATGCCTTGATGATCTAGGTGTGGGGCGTGGGGATCTTTCGGATGAGCAGTGGTCGGTGCTGGAGCCGTTGTTGCCGGTTGTGGGGCTGGGGCGGCCGGCTCGTAATCGGCGTCGGTTGATCGATGGGGTGCGGTGGCGTGTGCGGACCGGTGTGCCGTGGCGGGATCTGCCGGTCGAGTACGGGCACTGGCAGACCGTGTATGGGCTGTTCAGGCGCTGGCAGCGTGAGGGCGTGTGGGCCGGGATCCTGACTGCCCTCCAGGCCCGGGCCGATGCTGCGGGCCTGATCGTATGGGAGGTGAACGTCGACTCCACGGTCTGCCGGGCCCATCAGCATGCCGCCGGTGCCCGCCGGGACGGTGCCGGGCAGAAGGAACCGCCGGGCGGGACACGGACCGAGCCGGACGAACACGGGCTGGGCCGCTCACGCGGCGGGTTCTCCACGAAGATCCATCTGGCCTGCGAGCAGGGGCAGAAGCCGCTGTCGCTGCTGGTCACGGCGGGCCAGCGGGGCGACAGCCCGCAGTTCGAGCCGGTCCTCGAAGCGATCCGGGTGCCCCGCACCGCCGGTGGACGTCCCCGGGTGCGTCCTTTGCGGGTACGGGGCGACAAGGCGTACTCCTCACGCGCCAACCGCGCCTACCTGCGCCGACGCGGCATCCGGTGCACGATCCCCGAGCCGGCCGACCAGATCCGCAACCGTAAGCGGCGCGGCAGCGGGGGAGGCCGTCCGCCCGCCTTCGACCGCCAGGACTACAAGGCCCGCCACGCGGTCGAGTGCGGGATCAGCCGCCTCAAACAGCACCGGGGTGTGGCCACCCGGTACGACAAGCTTGCCGTCCGTTTCGAGGCGACGGTCCAGATCGCGGCGCTCCAGCAGTGGCTGTGACCCGCCGACGGTGCATCCGGCCGTGCCATGCTGGCGCCCGAACTGACAGCGCACCGTGGGGAGAAATCCAGTGGCCGCCGAGTACTACTGCGCAGACAGCGAAAACGGCGACCACATCGACGACCCGTCCGAAGACGCCCTGTTCGACCTGATCAGCGAACTCAACGACACGGACAACACGTTCGTCGTCGTCCAGCCAGACCAGGACGACCCTGCCTGGTTCGCGTCCGTCACAGTCCTCGACGAAGGCGGCTACGAGATCGTCCGCCGTGACACCACCCGCCGCGAACACCACGTGACCACCGAGAACGACATCGGCCGAATCGCGAGCGACCTCATCATCTGGCTCGCCGCCCGCGACTTCCAAAACACGGCCTAGTCGACGAGGCGGTCGCCGACGGGCGTGAAGAGTTCCGTCCCCTGCCTGATCTGAGCCCTGAAGAGCGGCGTCAGGTCATCACCCTGCCGCCGAGCATCGCCAGGCTGACGGCGGTCAAGCACCTCGTGCTCTACGGCAGCAACCTGGTCCGTATCCCGCCCGAGATCGGGGCCATGGCCAGCCTGGAAGAGTTCACCCCCTACACCTCCTACCGGCTGCACTGGTTGCCCTACGAGATCACCCGCTGCCGGAAGCTGACCCGCAGCACGGTCAGCACGCGCGCACTGTTCGGCAACTACAAGCTGCGACCGCCCTTCCCGAGGCTTCAGCCCGCTCCGGGCTCCGCTGCGGACCTCGATCCGGGCACCACGGATCCTCGGCACTGGGACGCCACCGCCAACCACAACTGCAGCGTCTGCGACCGCCTGGTCGAGCAGGGCGGACTCCATCAGGTGTGGATTTCGCTGCGCGTTGCCACTGACGTACTGCCCCTGCTGGTCAGCGCCTGCTCATCGGCGTGTGTCGCCGCGCTGCCTGATGGCGCTCGCGACTACATCCCTACACCACACAGAGGCGGCCGAGTCGACCAGCCGGCATCCGACTGGGACTGACCAACCCACCCGCCGACCGCCGACCGCCGACCGCCGACCGCCGACCGCCGGAGAAACGACCACGATGGTGTGGCGATGGCTCGAACATCTGGACGGGGAAGCTGGCGCCGCCGATGGGAAAATACATGAACCGCCGACACCTGGTGAGCTGGTGGCAGCCCGGGCAGGCGACAGCCCGGCCGTCCCGGCGGCCTTCACAAAGGCGGTACGTCGCACGGTGGACGTCCGCGTGCCATCCCCCGGAGGCTGGCTCCGCCAGGGCTCGCAGACAGTCGCTTAGGACAGTGGGGTCGGTCGGCGGGGCGGGGGGAGCGCGGAGAGCAGTTCCCACAGCGGCTGTGAACCCGATGCCCAGGAACCGAGCAGTTGGCGGTCGACGAGGTGCAGTCGTTGCTGACGGGCGAAAATGCGGCCGGGCTGGGTGATCCTGCCGTTGGTCACCATCACCACGACATCCGCCCGGTGGACCGGGCGTCCCGTTCCGTTTAGCACCTGCAGTTCCGGGGTGCCCACGGCGGAGCCCCCCTCACCGTGGCGGCGGTGCTTGCACTGGATGACCCAACGCCGCCCCTGCGGATCGGTCGCTTTCACATCCGCCCCCAGGTCTCCCTGGCCACCGACCTGAACGGCGTCGGCGCAGCCGTCCCGGCGCATCAGGTCCCGGACCGCGTATTCGAACTGCAGGTGGGACAGGCCGTCCAGCTGGGCCAGCCCGTAGCGCACAGCGCGGGTTTGGATCTCCCTCCACTGCTCGCGTTGCGCCCGCTGCTGCCACCAGGCGATGCCGCCCAGGACAGCGACGACGGACGCGACGAGCAGCAGCCACCAGTGGGCGAGCAGCCAGTTGACGGCCGTCACCACCAGGCCGACTGCGGCCACCACGACCACGCACAGGACGACGAACTGTGTTTCCTGCTGCTGCCTGCGCCGACGGCCGGGACGCCGTGCGGGACGCCGCCGAGCCGGACGGCCGCCGTCACGGCGCCGCGCGCCAGGTCGGCGCCGGGTCATCGCTCACCGGCCAGCGCCGCAAGATCGACCGGGTACGACACGCTCGGCGTGGGCGCCGCCCGCCGCAGCGCGGGCATGTCAAACGTGACCGGATACGACACCGCAGGACGCGGCACGGCTGTCCTCGGTGCGCTGTGGGTGGAGTGATCGAAGAGGATCGGATAGGTCGCTGACGGCCCGGGCGATGTGCCGCCGGCTTCGGTTGCCGTGGAGGCGTTGCCGATGGCGAGCACCGCCAGGCCGAAGGCGGCGAAGAGGGTCATCTCCCGGCGCGCACCCGGCGCCCATCGGGAGTGTCCGCGTACCGGCGTTCCGTCGGAGCGCACGTAGGGGCGGACAAAAGGCATGTGGTCCTCCAACTGCTGATGGTTTCCCGTGTCGCAGTCATGGTGAAGCCCGGCACTGACAACCGATCAGCCCACCGCAGCCAACACCCCTTGATTTGCGGCGAGTTCAGGACATGAGACGTTCCCTCACGCCTTCCTTGCCATGTTCTTCCCGGGGCGGGAGAAGCCGGTGGTACTGGCCGGCGAACAACTGCAGCCTGCCGCAGGAGACGGGTCCACCTGCGGCGCAGGCCTGCCAAGGGCCAGCGAGGGTTCCCTGGTGGAAAGGTTCACCCATCGAGCTGAACACCCCACGGATCCGGTCGTTTCCGGCAGTCGCCGCCACGAGGCGACAGATAGAGGGGCGAGGGTCTCGTGAGGTGCATGAGGCACGACGCCCCGGCCGGTCTGCGGGCCTGGTACAGGCGTCGCGGCAGGCTGGAGATCGGTCGGCGTGGCAGGGACAGGGGCGGGCAGCTGCGGTCCGTCAGACGGCGCCGCTCAGCACGGTGCACTCGAAGTGTTCCCGGGACACGGGCAGCCGCTGGATCAGACGGCCGATGACCTCAGCAGGCAGGGATCAAGCACGGTCACGCGCCGGGACTGCGGGCGCAGTCGACGGTCAGGCCGGGCCGGTGGGTTCGGCACGGCCGACGGCCTTCAGGGAGGCGGCTGATGCCAGCGGCCAGGCTGCGCGTTCGTCGGTGACGAAGCGGCGGGGGCTTCGATGCCGGCAGTCGACAGATCCCGGACGGACGCTGGTGAGGTCCTGCACCTGGATGAAGCCGGTACACAGAGCCGCTGCCGCGAATGTCCCCACACAGGACGAGACCGCCGCACACGACCGAAAGCGGCGCAGGTCCCTTTGCGCGACCGATGACTTCGTCCGCCGTCTCCGGTCATACAGGCAAGGCTCCTCAACACCCCATGACTGTTCTGCACCAAGAGATGGGACACCACCGACATGACGGACACCGTGAAAGGCCCTGCCAGCTACTTCCCTTCGATCGAGAAAAAGTACGGCCGCCCGATAACAGAATGGAAGGAGATCATCCGTTCCTCGCCCCTGGCCCGGCACATGGAACTCGTCTCCTGGCTCAAAACCGAACACGGACTGGGGCACGGTCACGCAAACGCCCTGGTCGCACACACCCTCGCCGAGGACAGCCAGAAGTAAGCCGCTCCCCCGGAGCCGCGAGCACATCGCCACCGGCGGTCATCCCCTGGGAAAGGACAACCCGGCCGACGACCCAGGATTTCGCATGCATCGCGCTCCGTGCGGGAAGCCGGACTCGTCAGCCGGACCAAAAGACCTACCCCGCCCCGCCCCACACCGTCCAGACGGAGCGGGGTGCGGTGCGGTGCGGTGCGGTGTCGCCTCACCGGACAGGCCCTACAACCTCCGGCATCTTGCCGGCCACCGCGGCATCTCCCCGACGATCGTTCCGCCGGGACCCTCTCAGCGAGGCGATCGCGTTCTCACTCATCAACACCTTCGGTGCCGGGCCGTCGGTATTCTCAGCGCCGCTCACCAGGACGGTGCACGGCCGGAACGTCACGGGGACACCTCTCCGACCAGCGCGGGCACCAGGCCCGTGCCGGGCCACAGGGCACTGCCGCAATCCACCCCCGGCAGATGCGCGGCGATCTGCGCCAGGCCGGCGCGGCGCTCGGCGGGCCCGTACGCCCGGTACTCCCCCACTGCCGGGTCGTAGGCCCGCACCTGACCGTGAGGAGGGATACAGACCAGGGCGCGGGCGATCCCCTGCAGGCCCAGACCGAGCGCGTCACACCCGTCGCTGCGCACGAGGCGGACCAAGTGACGACGCCGGGCTGACGGAGGACCGGCTCCGCGGCGCCGATGCATGCGTCCGCTACCTGACCAGCAAGGCCGAGTTCCTGCGCTACGACCGGGCACTCGCAGCCTGCTGGCCCATCGCAATCGGCGTGATCGAAGGTGCATGCCGGCATCTGATCGCCGACCGACTCGACATCTCCGGCGCCCGCTGGGGCCTCGACGGTGCCGAAGCCGTCCTCAGACTCCGGGCCCTGCGCAGCAACTGCGACTTCGACGCCTACTGGCGCTACCACGCCGCCCACGAACACGAACGCCTCTACCGACCAGCCGGCTAGGGCGAATCCACCCTCAGCGCCTGATCAGCACCTCACTCGAAACGAGCCGCGCCCAATGCTCCTTCACCCTGCACGCGCGCTTTCCACGACGCCGGCCACGGGGTACAGACCCTGCCCTGAACCAACCGCCGGTGCGCACAACACGGCATCGCTCAGCGACCCCGAGCCCACTCAGGATGGAGCGGGCAAGGAACTCGATGCTGAAACGCTCCGCGGACTCCTGGACTACGTGACCGAACGCGCAAGGGCCGGGCGTGACACCCGCTTTCATGCCCAATCGATCCGGTGACTGCTTGCCGCAGCCACCGTCGCCGCCCTCGCCGGCTTGGCGGCTTGGCGGCAGCGACCATCCAAACCCTCCGATGAATGGACGTTGACCGCACAGGTCGCCGCCCTGCCGGAGCCTTCTCCAGGCGATTGCGGGCCTGTACGGTCTTCGGCCCGGACAGACCCGCGCTTCAGGCGTGGAGCAGGAGGTCCAGTTCGGTCGGCAGTCCTCTGCCGTCTCCGTGCGGGGGCGTCGTGTTGTCGAATTCGAACCCCCAGCGGTGGGAAGGGGCGCAGCCGAACATCCGCTGGGAGATGGTCGGCAGGCAGAGGTCGGCGCTGGCCTCCGAATCCCAGATCAGGGCGAGCCCCTGGAGGTCTGCCACCGAGTCTGTGATCCACTGGCTGGCCCGCAGCCCGGGGAATTCTCCGGCGTGGGATGCGGGGCCCATCGAACGGGCGTCGGACGTTCCGGACGGGTGTGGCTGGAGGGTGCGGACTTCGACGGTGCGTCGCTTGTCCCACCAGGCGATGACGACGTGCATGGGGCCTCCGGCAGCAGAGTGTCTGGTGTGCGTGTAATCGCGGTGTCCCCGTTGACACCCGTGCGTGGCCTCGGTCCCGTCCGGGACGGCCGGTCCGGCGGTCAGAGCTGGGAGCCGCCGGTGGCGTCGATGTTCTGTCCGGTCACCCAGCGGGCGTCGTCGGAGGCGAGGAAGGCGACGATGTCGGCGACGTCCTCGGGGCGCCCCACCCGGCCGAGGGCCGAGAGTGCGGCTGCGGACTCCTCGGCTGCCGCGTTGCCGCGCAGCCAGGAGGCGTTGATGTCGGTGTCGATGATGCCGGGGGCCACCGAGTTGACCGTGATGCCGCGTGTGCCGAGCGCCTTGGCGAGGGTGAAGGTGAAGGCGTCGACGGCTCCCTTGGTCATGGCGTACGCGATGATGTCGGTGAGCGCGATCCGGGTGGCACCCGACGAGGTGTTGATGATCCGTCCGCCGTCCCGCAGGCGCTTGAGCCCGTGCTGTGTGACGAAGAAGGGCGCACGCATGTTGACGGCGACGGCCTCGTCGAACGCCTCGGCCGTGGTTTCCTCGATCTCGCCGCGCGGGGTGATGCCGGCGTTGTTGACCAGGATGTCGAGGTCGGTGCTGCCGGAGTGCTCCAGGACCTGGCGGTCATAGCTCTCCCAGAGGGTTTCCACGTCCCTGGCCCTGCCCAGTTCGGAGTGGACCATGAAGGCGGCCCCGCCCTTGGCCCGGATGGTTTCCACGACCTCGTCGGCGGCGGCGCCGTTGCGCCCGTAGTGCACGGCCACCAATGCCCCGTCGCTGCCGAGTCGTTCGGCGATCGCCCGTCCGATCCCGCGGCTTCCGCCGGTCACCAGTGCTGTCTTTCCTGCGAGCGCGCCCATGGGCTCCCTTTCGCGTCCACGTTCTGTAGCGATGACTACGGAAATAGCGTACCTGAATTTCCTAGCGATCGCTGTAAAATCTGTGCCATGACGACGACCAAGCGCGGCAGGCCGCGGAGTTTCGACCGTGAGGTCGCGCTCGTACAGGCCACGCTGCTGTTCTGGCAGCATGGCTACGAGGGCACGTCCATCGCCGATCTGACCGCCGCCATGGGGGTCTCGCCGCCGAGCCTGTACGCGGCCTTCGGCGACAAGCGCGCCCTCTTCACGGAGGTCGTCGAGCGCTACGGCGACACCTTCGGCGCGTTCATGGAGAACGCGCTCGACCAGGAGAGCGACGCGCGGACGGGTTTCGCAAGGATGCTGGACGACGCCGCGGTGTCGTACACCGACCCCGATCACCCGGCCGGCTGCCTCGTCATCAGCGCGGCGATCAACTACTCCCCGGGGACCGCGGACGTCGAGGAGGACATGCGCGCCCGCAGGGCGGCGAACGTCCGTTCCTTCGAGAAGAGGCTGACCGACGCGAAGGCCCGGGGGACGCTCCCCGAGGGGACCGACACCCGGGCCTTGGCCGTCTACTTCGCCGCGGTCGTCCAGGGCATGTCACAGCAGGCGCGGGACGGCGCGACCGTGCAGGAACTGCGGAGGGTGGCCGAGTACGCCATGGCGGCCTGGCCCGAACCGGTCTCCTGAAACGCCGGACACCCACCCACCGGTCAGCGGGCGGGCGGGTCCTCCCCTGTGCGGCACAGCCGCGCCACTACGTGCGTGTACTTCTCGTCAAACCTCAACTTCTCGAAGGCCAGGTCCAGTTCACGGTCGAGCGTCCGGCTGGCCCCGTTCCATACTTCCAGGCCGGCGTCCGTGACCGCGATGCGAGTGGCCCGCTGATCACAGGGCCAGGCGACCCTGACGGTCCAGCCCGATCGTTCCAACTGGTTGAGTATCCGGCTCGCGGTCGAGTCGCTCACCCCCAGTTGCCGGGCGACGCCGCCCACGGTCACGGACTCCGGCCGCTCACGCACCAGCACGCCCAGGGCCATCAGCGGTCCCGCGCCGATGCCGTGACGGCTCGTCAGAACGCGGTCGAGCCGCGTCTGGAGCAGGGAGAACATGGGCACGACCCGGGTCCACAGCCGGGAGATGTGCTCGGGATGGTCGGCATGCCCTGCAATTTCGTGCGGCTCGGTCACGGCTTCGATGTCCTCGGTCTTTCGGGTTGCGTTCCCTCTCAGGACGGGACCAGCTCGGGCACCCGGGGCGGAAGCCCCTCGGAGACGGAGGCCACCAGCGTGCGTACGGTGATCAGCCGCGCTGGGCCCCGGTCCGTCAGGAGCCGTGCCCGACAGCCGTGGGGAACAAGTGCCAGTTGTCCCGCTCGCAGGACACGTTCGCCGGAAGCCGTGACCAGGAGTGGCTCACCCTCCAGAACGAGCAGTACCTCCTCCACGCCGTGCTGAGGGGTCGTCGTGAGGACCGCGCCCCGGGGAAGCGTCCAGTGCTCCACCGCTTCGCATTCGCTGTGCAGCATCCCCCGGCGCACCAGACACACCCACGCGGCTGTCGCGTCGGCGTCGGGGGCCGCGGTGGTCGCGGCGGCCTGCACCGCCTCGGCGGTCGTCGAGATGATCACAGCGCCTCCACGGGGTGGCGCGGCAGAGCCAGTGTCACGATCAGCAGCCGCAGCGGAGTGGCCGCCTCGAACCCGGTGGACGTACCCGCGCTCAGGGTGACGCAGGTGTCCGGAGACAAGGCGGCCGTGACGCCGTCGGCAGTGGCCCGGCCCGTACCGCTGTGCACGAACACGGCGAGCTCGGCGTCGGGCGCGCCCAGCTCGGTTTGCCCGCCCGCGTCGAGTTCAACGGTCTCCACCCGTCGCAACGGGCCGGAGAAGACACCGTCGGTGGAGACGGTCCGCTCCGCGAACAGGTCGTGGATGACTACGTCGCCCATAGGGGGAACTCCCGGGTGGCTGAGAACGGCTCCGGACAGGACAGCGTCGGTGCCGGGTGCGAGCGTTTCGATGACCCACCAGTCGAGGTCGGAGGGTCCGGTGTTGCGCAGCCCGTGCACGTTGCCGGGAGCCGTCAGCGCGAGTGAGCCCGGACCGACGCGGTGGGGAGCGCCGTTGAAGAGGAACTCTCCGTGGCCGTGCAGGACGAGGTAGATCTCCTCGGTGCGGGTGTGGTGGTGCTCTCCGCTGAGGCCGCCCGGCGGGATGGAGGCCCACTCGACGGCCTCGGTGGCGGAGTCGAGCTGGCGGCGGCCGGCGAAGCACTTCCAGCGCGTGCGCCCCGCTGCTCCGTGGACGCCATGGACCGTCGCCGCACCTGTCGTGGTTCCGATCGAGCGGAAGCCGCGCGGGCTGCCGCCCGCCGCCGGGACGGTGACCGTCCCGGGGTGAGAAGCGGCGGTGACGGTCACTGGGAGACCCCCGTCATGAGCAGTCCGAGTGCCTCGGCCGCCGTGCCGAGTTCGGTCTCGGTCACGTCGTTGACGAAGACCGCGCTTCCGATGCCGACCGGCAGAGGAAGCCGCTGTCTGCCGTCACGGTGGCGCACGGTGTCGCGCAACGCCTCCCCGAGCACCTCCGGCGTGCACAGGGGGTGCCACGCGGGCAGACCGAGGCGCGCCATCACATTGAGGACGCGGTCACGCTGATAGGCGCTGACGAGTCCGCGGCGCTCGGCCATGACGGTGGTGAGCGCCATGTCGACAGCCACGGCCTCGCCGTGCAGCAGTGCCGGCAGGGCGTGCATCTCGATGGTCGGGCTGAAGGTGTGGCCGTAGTCGACCACCCGCTCCAGCACCTTCTCCCAGAGGTTGGGCTGGAGTTCCTCCAACATCCCCTGGATGGCCCGCTCGACCACCTCGGTCGCGGGGTCGAGGTGCAGTCCATGGGCCGCGAGCCGCTGATCCACCGGGACATCGGCCGGCGTGAGCCCGATGCGCGCCGGGCTCTGGAGCCTGGCGCGCAGCAGGCCGGCGCCGTGCTGCTCCAACAGGTCGAACAGGCGGGCGTCCTTGATCAGGGCGATCTTGAGGATCTCCGCCAGTCCGTTGCTGATGTGCCGTTCGTCGAGAGTGGCCAGGAACGACCGGTCCAGCAGCGTGCGGTCCGCCGGGAAGTAGGTGCCGAGGCGGTTCTTGTGCCCGTTGTGGTTGACCCCGGTCTTCGCCCCGACTCCCGCGTCCACCAGCCCGATCAGCGTGGTGGGGATACGGATGAACGGGGTCGAACGCCGGTAGAGGCTGGCGGCGAAGCCGACGATGTCCATGAGGACGCCGCCGCCGATGGCGATGACGGGTTCCCGTCTGCGGTCGATACCGAAGGCGTCGAGGGCCTCGGCGACCCGCAGCACCGCGTTCATCGACTTGTGCGTCTCGCCGTCCTCCAGGACCAGCACACGGTGGTCCACGCCGTGGTGCTCGAAGTAGGCGCGGATACGCTCGCCGTAGAGGGAGTCGACCACACCGTCGGTGACGATGAAACGACGCTGGCCGCCGCTCCCCGAGGCGTCCTCCAGGATCGTGGAGTTCTCGGGATCGAGCAGGTTCTCGCAGGCACGTATCTCGTACTGGACCGGGTTGCTGGTCTGCACCGACCAGTGGGTGACCGGGCTGCCCACGGCAAAGAGACCGTCATTGTTCCGGGTGGTCTGGGTTTCCTGCTGCATAGGGGTTCCGCCTCCGACGAAGAGTCTCGGTTCGGGTCCGTCGCGAATTCGGTCGGGGCAGCTCGCTTGAGTGTCCGCGCGGCAAGGCCCTCCGGGCCGCCTGCGCAGGATCTGGCCACTTCACCGTGGCCTGCCCCCGTCGCCAACAAGACCCTGACACACGATTCGTTGCGCACGCAAGGAATAACTGGAGGTGCAGCGGTGGCGGACGGCCGAGAAGAGATCAACTAGAAGGGGCAAAAGATGTCGTACAGAGATGTATTCCGCGATCGAAGTGTGGCGGGATGGCTGAAACGGCTCGGGCAATCCTTGCTTCCGCAAGGAGCTGGAGGGGTTGCCCAGTCGGCGCGCCGGATGGGCAGGGGCATGAAAAAGCCCCCCGTTCGTTCGAGACGGGGGGGTGGGGCCGGGCGCGTCACTGGTCGAGGGTCGGCGCGTACCGCAGTCTGGCGACGACCGAGCTGGTCCGGCTGTCCACGGAGGCGACCTCCAGCGCCAGGCCGACTTCGCGGCGGAAGAGGTTGCCGATGTCCGCGACCACCGACCGGCCGGCTTCAGTGACGCGCACCACCACACCTCTGCGGTCACCGGCGTGGGCCGCCTTCTCGGCAAGCCCCTGGGTCTCCAGCCGCTGGGCCGCGCGAGTGGCCGACGACTGGTTGAGGCCGAGGAGCTGTGCGAGTTCGTTCATCCGGATGCCCGCCGGGTCGCCGTTGCACAGAGCCCGCAGGGCGAGGAAGTCGGTGAGGCCCAGGTCGAAGTCCTCGGAGAGTCTCCTGTCCAGCGTTGTCCCGACCTCCGCGACGAGAACGGACAGCTGGCTCCATAGTTCGACGCTGTCTTCCTTGCGCGTTCGCATGATGTCACCTTCTCCAGGGTGCCCGAGGGTTCCGCCCCCCGCCGAAGGGACCTTGGGACACAGTGAGCGGCAGGCTCGGTCCCGCGGAAACCGGGACGGCCAGGCCATAACCCAGAGTACGAGGCGGCGGCAACCAAGAGAACCCTTGGGTGACCGGGCTTTTACATGCCTACACATGGAGGTCCCTTCGATCTTGAAGTGGTGACTGTTTGTCGATTGGCCGTAGCGGTGAGAAATGCCTGTTCAGGCACGGCGTGGAGCCCCGGTGGGTACTGCACTCGCATCCCGAGATCCTTGCGCACGCATCGATATTGTCCTACTGTCGCCCTCGGCCGGCCCCTGACCGTGAGCAGGCGGCCGGAGTCGGAGCATTCGTGTGCCGTGCGGCGTCCCGCACTCTGCGCACTATCCAAGGGGGAACCATGCTCAACACCGCCACGGCCTCGTCCACTCCATTGCTCTCCGGTCTGCCCACCGCGCGAGCCGTGGACCACCACGCCTTCACGGTGCCGCACCTCGACGAGGCCATTGCCTTCTTCACCGGCGTGCTCGGGGGCGAACTCTGCTACCGCGAGGGACCGGTCGAGGACTCCTCGGGCGACTGGATGACGAGGAAGCTGGGCGTGCACCCCCGGGCCAGTGCTCAGATCGCCCTGATCAGGCTCGGCCCCCACACCAATCTGGAACTCTTCCAGTACACCGCCCCGGACCAACTCGCCTCCCCGCCCGGCCCGAACGACGTCGGCGGCCATCATCTGGCCCTGACCGTGGCGGACCCGGACGCCGCCGAGGAGCATCTGCGCCGGGCGGGCACCGTCCGTCTCGGGCCGTCGGACAGCGCCTTCGCCGAGCGTCGCCGCTGGTTCCTGACGCCCTGGGGGACGCTGTTCTCCCTGCGCGGCCAAGGACTGCGAACCGGCCGGAGCTTCATGCCCGCGGCCGTGCCGTACACGAACGGCGTGCAGCGAGCACTGGGTCTCCTGGGTGTGGATCACGTGAGCTACACAGTCGGCGACCTCGACGCCGCCACGGCCTTCTTCACCGACGTGCTCGGCGCGGAACCGTTGGACAGCTCGCAGGATGCGGCGGACGGGCCGGACGGTCACTGGCCGCCCGGAGCCGAGCAGTCACGGCGAGTGCTGCTGCGCACCGGCCCGACCGCCAACTGTGAACTGATCCAGAGCGGAACGGGCGCCCTGCGCTCCCGCCCTCCGCGTAACAGCGACATCGGCGGCCACCACCTGGCCTTCTTCGTGGACGACGTGGACGCTGCCGCTGCCTACCTGCGCGAGCAGAGCGGTGTGGTGCTGATGGACGAGCCGGAGACCATCACCGAAGGCCCGATCGCCGGCGATCGCTGGCTCTACTTCAGCACCCCGATCGGCATCCAGATGGAGATCATCAACATGCCGGACGGGTCGCTGCCGTACGAGACGCAGACCTCGGCCCGCCGTGCCACGCCCGGCGACCTGCGCTGGCACGACCGCCCCTGAGCGAAGGAGCCCGCCCGCGGTCGGGGCTCGCCGGTGAAACGTTCCGTCAACGGTCGTCCCGATCCTTCGGCCGACGGGGCGCTTCCACAACTGTCCATCACTCAGGGGGAACCACCATGAACACGCTCGACGTCTTGTCCGACCGCCCGCCCGGACCACCGCGTGGTGCGAAGGCGCACGTGGCACTCTGGCTCGACTGTCGGCGCGCTTCGGAGGAGACGGCGGAAGCGGCCCGCGCCGAGGCGGCGTACACAGTCCACGACGTACTGCCGCCGGCCTCCGGGACCGCGTCGACCGAACGCTCGTCCGTGAACGGCACGGTCGTCGTCGGACCTGTCCACTCGCTCGCCGGCTACCGGCGTCTGATGCGCGGGCTGCTCTCCAGCACCACGGCTTCGCCCGCAGCGCGCCCGCCCGCCATCGAGTACCCCGTCCAGGCCGTCGACGCCCTGGTCAACGCACGCCTCGACCTGACCGGCGGCTGCGAGGCCAAAGCCATGCGGTCCTGCGCCGGGGTCGCCGGAGCCCACCTGCTGTACGACGCGCTGCGGCACGATCTGCGTTCCCCGGACTGGCTCCGGGCCATGGCCGGCGGAATCCCTGCGCCGTATCTGTTGTGGACCACCCACTTCGGCGCAGGTCCCGACCGGGGAGCCGAGTACGCAGCGAAGTGTCTGTTTCCCGGGACGGCCGTGGCGCTGGCGCCCGACGCACTGCGGACGTTCACACGGCACACCGTCGTCACCGGACCGACCTCGGTCGACCTGGTGGAGGCCCGCCGTGTGGCCGGCATCCTCGATTGGTTCGGCATTCGCCTCGACGCGCTCGACTGACCCGGCGGGCCAGGCCCTCGGACACACCCCGCGCGGCGCGTCGACGCCGTAGCGGCACCTTTCACGCGCTCACGCCGCCAACGCGTGCGGCTGTCACCTTCTCCGTCACTCCAAGGACTCACCCATGCCTTCTCCTGCCCCACTTCGCTCAGACACCTCAGCCGCACCGACTCCCGCCGTGCGCCCTGATCGCGTGCACCGCCGGACGTTCCTGTCCGGCACGGCCGCGGCGGGCGGCGCCCTCGCGGCAACCGCGGCCGGCCTGCGGCCCGCGGCTGCGGCCGTGCCGGACAGGGATTCCGCCGCCCCGGCCCCGGCCGGCCCTCCGGTCACGGTGCGCCCGGAGGACCAGCGCTACGCCGACCTGCGGCGCGGCACCAATCAGCGGTGGGTCGGCAGCCCCGAGCAGATCGTCCTCGCCGCCTCCACGGCCGACGTCGTCCGGGCCGTGCAACAGGCGGTCGACTCCGGCAGACGCCTGGCCGTGCGCAGCAGCGGCCACTGCTACGAGGACTTCACCACCAGCCAGGACATCGCGGTCGTCCTGGACCTGTCGCGCATGGACGACATCTCCTACGACGAGAGCCGCCGAGCCTTCAGCGTCCGGCCCGGCGCAGCCCTCGGCCGGGTCTACGACCGCCTCTACAAGGGCTGGGGTGTCTACCTCCCGGCCGGCAACTGCCCCACCGTCGCGGCCGGAGGCCACATCCAGGGCGGCGGCTACGGCTCCATGAGCCGACGCGACGGGCTCGCCGTCGACCACCTGTACGGCATCGAGATCGTCGTCGTCCAGGCGGACGGCACTGCCCGCGCGGTCACCGCGACGCGTGACCCCGACGACCCCAACCGGGAGCTGTGGTGGGCGCACACGGGAGGCGGTGGCGGCAACTTCGGTGTGGTGACGCGCTACTGGCTGCGCTCCCCCGATGCCACGGGCAGCGATCCGACCACCCAACTGCCCACGCCCCCGCGCGAGGTGTGGCTGAGCGAGGTGGCCTGGCCGTGGGAGCAGTTGACCGAGGCCCGCTTCACCCGGCTCCTGTGGAACCACGGCGACTGGCACGCCCGCAACAGTGCCCCGGACTCCCCGTACACAGCGTTGTTCAGCCAGCTCAAGCCCTTCCACAAGTCGGCGGGCGCGATCGTGCTCGACTCGCTGGTCGACGCCGGCATCCCCGGCGCCGAACGCCTGCTGCGGAACTACATGTCCGAGGTCGGCGCAGGGGTGGGCGTCACACCCCAGGTCCGCCAGTACCGGCGGGTCCCGTGGCTGCACGCCACCCAGTGGCCCGGGTTCACCGGCCCGGACCCCACGATCAGGTTCAAGGGCAAGTCCGTCTACGCCCGGCGCAACTACACCGACGCCCAGATCGCCGCCGCCTATCGGCACCTGACCCGCGACGACTTCCACAACCCGAGCGCGCTTCTCATGATCGCCTCGTACGGCGGCAAGGTGAACCTGGTCGCCCCCGGTGACACCGCGGTGCCGCAGCGGGACTCCGTCCTCAAGTACCAGGTCGTCTCGCTGTGGAACGACGCGGCGGACGACCAGGCCAACATCGCCTGGGTCCGGGAGTGCTACCGCGACATGTTCGCCGCCACCGGCGGCGTGCCGGTGCCGAACGAGACCAACGACGGCTGCTTCATCAACTACGCCGACACCGACCTCGGCGACCCCCGGTGGAACACCTCGGGCGTGCCGTGGCACGACCTCTACTACAAGAACGGCTACCGACGCCTCCAGAAGGCCAAGGCCACCTGGGACCCCAACGGGTTCTTCCGGCACGCCCAGTCGGTGCGGCCCGCGTGACCCCGTCCCGTCCGCTCCGCTTCGCCCAGACACTCCCACACCCCGAGGTGAACATCGTGTCCGCTGAATCCGCCGCACCCGGGCGCGCGTCCCGGCTCCCCTCACTGACCGGGATGCGGTTCTTCGCCGCCTTCCTCGTCTTCCTGTTCCACCTGTCGCTGCTCGAGGCCTACTCCACGACGGGCGAGGGCCACGGCCCGTTCGCCTCCGCCATGAAGAACGGCGGGTGGGCGGGCGTCACCTTCTTCTTCATCCTCAGCGGCTTCGTCCTGACCTGGTCCGCCCGGGACAACGACACCACCCGTGCGTTCTGGGGCCGCCGACTGGTCAAGATCTACCCCAACCACGTCGTCACCTTCTTCCTCGCCCTGGCCTCGTACGCCTACGTGTCGGCCACCTGGGGGAGCGGCATCCCCAACTTCCTGCTCCTGCAAGCGTGGATACCGCACGACTACGTGTTCTTCAGCATCAACAACCCCAGTTGGTCGCTCTCCTGCGAACTCGTCTTCTACCTGCTGTTCCCCGCCCTGTACCGGGGTGTGCGCCGGATTCGTGCCGACCGGCTGTGGTGGTGGGCGGCCGGAACCGCCGCGGCCATCGTGCTGCTGCCCCTGGTCGTCGAACTACTGCCGACCGGCGAGACGTTCGGCCCCAATCACGCCAACTCGCCGCTGTACGGGCACTCGATCACCCAGATGTGGCTCGTCTACATTTTTCCGCCCGTCCGGGTGCTCGACTTCCTGCTCGGCATCCTGATGGCCCGGATCGTACTGTCCGGCCGGTGGATCGGCCTCGGAGTACTGCCCGCCCTGGCCCTCACGGTGGCGGCGTACGTGGTGAGCCTCTACGTCCCCTTCCTCTTCTCCCTGAACGCCGTCGTCGTGGCCCCCTTCGCCCTGCTCGTCTCCGCCGCGGCGGCACGGGACGCGCAGGGCCGCGGCACCGCGGTGAGCGGACGCGTATGGATCTGGCTGGGCGAGGTGTCCTTCGCCTTCTACCTGGTTCACCAGATCCTGCTCTCCGTCACGCAGGAACGCTTCGGCTTCCGGGCGCAGGACTCGCTCGCCGAGGCCGTCGGCGTCGCCGCGCTCGTCGCGGCGGTCAGCCTGCTGCTGGCCTGGCTGCTGTACATCGGCGTGGAACGGCCGGCGGTCCGGGCCCGAGCACGCCGGGCCCGGCGGACGATCCCGGCACCGGGTGCCGCCGTCCCGTCGCCGCGTGACGACAGCGACCGGCCCGTCACCGTCGGCTCGACCTGACCCCTCGCGTCCAGCACGCGTGCTCCCCGCGGCACGGCACCTACGTACCAGGCACAGACACGGCGACCCCGGCAGGGGAAGCCGTGTCTGTTCTTGCCGGACACGGCCGACGAGGAGAGCACCGACAAGGAGAAGACCCTCATGCCGCTTCCCGTCGTCGCGATGATGCTCTGCACCTTCTGTATCGGTACCGCAGAGAGCGTCATCGCCGGCATCCTCCCGGCGATAGCCACGGACGTCGGCGTCTCACTCAGCGCCGTCGGCATGCTGATCAGTGTGTACGCCGTCGCGGTGGTCCTGCTCGGACCGTTCGTCACCGCGGCCACCGTCCGGCTCCGCCAGAGCGTTCTGATGCCCTGCATGATGGGCGTGTTCGTCCTCGGCAACGTACTCGCCGCACTCTCGCCCGGCTTCGGCTGGCTGATCGCCGGACGGGTGGTGAGCGCGCTGGTCCACTCCACACTCATCGCCGCCTTCGTCGCGGCGGCACGCGACATGGCACCCGCGGACCGCAGGGCCGCCTGGGGAGCGAAGGTCACCCTCGGCATCGGGCTGTCCAGCGTGGCCGGTGTGCCGGCCGGCACCCTGATCGGAAACGCCTTCGGCTGGCGCGCGACTTTCTGGGCGCTCGCCGCGCTGAGCCTGGCCGCCGGAGCGCTGCTCATGCGGTGCACGGTCCCCGACCCGCTGCCGACGGCCGCCGCGTCCGGCGGTACGACCGACACCGTCCAACGCAAACGGGCCCTTCCCGGGCCGATGTTGCTCGTCGCCCTGGTGATCGTGCTCGGCACGGGAGGGGTGTTCGCCCTCTACACCTACGCCTCCCCCTACCTCACACAGTCCGCCGGATTCGGCCCGCAGACCGTCACCGTCCTGCTCCTCCTCTACGGCGCCGGCGGCATCCTCGGCAACACGGTCGGCGGACGCGCAGCCGACCACTCCCCCCGAGCCGCCGTACTCGTCACCCTGGGCACGGCCACAGCCACCCTGATGCTCCTGTCCCTGCCGGTCGGTGGCCAAGGCATCGTGGCCGGACTGTTCTGCCTGCTCGGAGCCGCCTACTTCGCCACGATCCCCGCCCTCAACACCCAGATCGTGACCGCCGCGGGCACGGCATCACCCACCATGGCCCTCACCATCAACAACTCCGCCTTCTGCGTAGGCATCGCGCTCGGCAGCTGGCTCGGCGGCTTCCTCCTGGCGCACGGCCACGCTCTGCCGTCCGTCGCCGCAGCCGGCGCGGCGCTGACCGGCGCGGCCCTGCTCCTCGCCCTCGTCTCCGTGAAACACGGACGGGGCACGGCCAGGACGCCCGAACCGGCGATCCCGAAGACGACAAGCCCCACCCCGCGGTGAACGCCGGCCCACGAGCTCCGGATTGGCCCGGTGCTCGCCGTCCGGCCCACAACAGGCCGGCCTCGGCGAGCCGGGGCCGCTGACCTGCCATTGTCGGGGCAGATGTCCGGCGGTGCCCAGGCGGTCGTCGAGTCTGTGGTCGGGCACGTGCACCACTCGGTTTGCGGACGCACCAGCTGGGTGGAAGGCATGGGCTGTGACGTGGACGCTGCCGCAACCGATACTCGCCACCCCGGTGCCCGACCCGACTCTGCTGCCAGGATGGACGGGACAGCCGACGTCATGGCAGGTTCAGTGCGCTGGTCTCCGTCGACGCGGGGCAGGTGGTACTGCGCTCGAGATGGGGCCGCCCTTCCCCGTGGTGGGGGCCGGGCCGCGAGCTGCCGGACGCGACAGCGCTGGACGGGATCATGTGACCTGTGGGGGTGTCTCAGCCCCAAGGTGTCTCAGACGGCGCAGCTCCCATGGACGAGACGTGACAGACGTCGCGGCCACGTGCCGCAGCGGCCGCTCAGAGGTGGCCGTCCAGGAACTTCCGTACCTCGGTGATGGTCATGGGCCCCGTGCCGTGTGCCACCGCCTCTCCCTCCTTCAGCAGGACGTAGGACGGGGCTCCGGTGATCCCGTATCGCTCGGTCGCAGCCGGACAACGCGTGATGTCGGCGCGGACGGCCGTCAGGCGGCCCGTGTAGTCGTCGGCGATGCCACCCACGACGAGGTCCATCACCCGGCAGGGCTCGATCGCCTTGGGCCATGTCCCGGTGAAGTATGCGAGGACCGGAACTCCGCTCATCCCGAGGACGAAATTGAACTCCGCGTCCTCACGGGGCCGGTGAACCCGATTCGCCATGGAAGCTCCTGACCTCACGTTCCGTCATTCCATCCCCATCATCCCTCACGCGGTGTGCCAGGCCGGCCCGGTCGGTCGTCCGGTTGACCTGCCGGAAGAGAGGCACGGGGCCGTCGCAGAACCACGGCGGTCCCCGGCGCGAGCGGCCCGGCCTCCCGACTCGGGTGACCCGGCCTGGCCGTCCCGCCGGTCACCCAGCTGCAGCCCGCCGCGCGCCCGTGGATCAGCTCCAGCCAGGACAGCACCCTCCACGACGACATGAAAGCCGTTTTCCAGGGCATAGCGGACCGGATCACCGACCAGATGCTCGATGAGCGCGTCGACGAGCGGGCCGGTGCGCGTCGCCCACCGGACCCAGTCGATCCGTATCCGCCACCGCGCTTGTCAGAGACAGCGCCCCCGACGGGCTTCCCGATGCCTTGTCCGGTCTTCACGTCAGCCCCGGTCTCAGCTGGCTGATACCGCTCTTCCCCGGGCCGCATGAGCCGGCTGATGGCACCGAGAACGAGGCACGGTTCCTGGACCGCTCGCGGACGCGGTCGTGGACGGTCGAAGTACGCGTCAGCTGACCCGAAGACCGACCGCCAGCGTCAGTTCAAGGACCCGGTGTGGCGATGCGAGGTCCGGAAACAGCTCCCGCAGCTGCGACATCCGGTACCGGACCGTCTGGGGATGGACGAACAACGCCGCCGCCACCTCGTCCCGCCTGCCCTGGTGCAGCAGCCACGCCCGCAACGTCTCCTCCAGCCGCCGTGCGGTCGCGACAGGCAAGGTCCGCAACGGTGCGAGGGCTCGGGCACGCAGGTCTGCGAACGCGTCCACGTCGGCGCTCAGCACCAGCTCGGGCAGGTGGTCCTCGGTGTCGCGAATATCAGAGGAGAGGGAGCGCGCGCGTACGGCTCGTGCGTACGAGGCGGACGCACGAGTCCATGGCCGGGCCGGGCCGACCACGGCGGTGCGGTCGGTCAGCTGCCGCAAGAGATGTGATCGGTCGGCATCGGGGACGAGCAGCACACCGGTGGCGTCCGGCAGATCGTCGAGGACGAGGGTGCTCGGGTCGAGCGCGCGGTAGGCGGGCCGAGCCTGGGCGGCGGGCAGCAGGACCGCGGTCAGTGAAACCGGAGGCTGCCACCCGGCCCGTTGAACAGAGGCCAGCAGCACGTCCGGGCTCGCGTCGGCGAGGAGGTCGCGGGCCAGGTGTTCCAGGTGGCGCTCCTGGGCCCTGCCCCGGGTGCCCAGTTCGTCGGCGTGGCCCGCGGCGCTCGCGGCGGAGAGCTCGTCGATGTAGGCGAAGGTCAGCTCGGCGAACTTGGCGACCTCGGCGGCGGGCAGCCCTGCGGGTACGGCACCCGCTGCCAGGCATCGCCAGGCCACGCGGGCGCCGACGCGGTAGGCGCTGAGCAGGGCGTCCATCGAACGGCCGTCGCGCACCTCGCCGCGCCCCAGCTCGTAGGCCGCGTCACCGGCGTCGCCGCCTGTGGCGTTCCCGCTCGCGAGGTCCAGGTAGTGCCCCAGGGCGGTGCGGACGGCCCGGCGGATGGTGGCGCCCATGCGGCCCGAAAGGGCGTTGGCGTAGGAAGGGACCTCGTCGATGATCGCCTGGACGATCTCGTCGGCCGTGGTCTTCAGCGCGGCCCGAAGTGCGGTGACCGTCGTCTCATCCAGGGCCAGTTCGCTGGCCCTCCTGATTGCATGCCCCATTTTTTGTTCCCTGTGAACAATTCAGTCGACCAGATTCACGTCCTGCGGTCAGGACTTTACGCCCTGAGGCGCAGCAAGCTGGAGTCATGACGAGTACAGCCCTCCGCAGCAGGGCGTGGAAACTGCTGGAGATGGTCACGACGCCGCTACTGCCGTCGGACTACCTCGACCTGGTCGGCCCGCTGCGTGCGGGCGCTGACCTGCGTGGGCGCATCGAGGCCGTGCACCCCGAGACGGGTGACGCAGCGACCATCGTGATCAGGCCGGGACGGGGCTGGCGCGGCCACACAGCCGGTCAGTACGTGCGCATCGGGGTCGACGTCGACGGGGTGCGCCTGTGGCGTGCCTACTCCATCACCTCACCGACAAGCCGCCAGGACGGCCGCGTCACGATCACCGTGAAGGCGATCCCGGACGGCAAGGTCAGCAACCACCTGGTCCGCAGGGCGAAACCGGGCACGCTGATCCAGCTCGACCAGCCGACCGGTGACTTCGTGCTGCCGCAGGCCAAGCCCGCCAAGGTGCTCTTCCTGACGGCCGGCAGCGGCATCACGCCCGTGATGGGCATGCTGCGCGACACCGAGTTCGACGACGTCGTCATGGTCCACTCGGCGCCACAGCCGCAAGACGTGATCTTCCGCAACGAACTGCACGGCCTGGTCGCGGACAAGAACCTGCGGCTCACCGAGGTGCACACCGACACGGACGGCGTGCTCGACATCGCCCGTCTCGACGAACTCGTACCCGACTGGACCGAGCGCGAGACCTGGGCCTGTGGGCCCGCGGGCCTGCTCGACGCCGCCGAAGAGCGCTGGACCGAGCACGGCGCACAAGAGCGCCTGCACACCGAACGCTTCCGCCCCGGCATCGCCGTCGTCGGCGACGGTGGCGAGGTCACGTTCAGCACCACCGGCAAGACCGTCGACGCGGACGGCGCCACTCCGTTGCTGGACATCGGCGAGGAGGCCGGCGTGCTCATGCCCTCCGGGTGCCGCATGGGCATCTGCTTCGGCTGCGTCACGCCGCTCAAGGCGGGCGCCGTCCGCGACCTGCGCACCGGCGAGATCACCGAGGCCGAGCCGGGCGTCCTCATCCAGACCTGCGTGTCCGCCGCGGCGGGCCCCTGCGACATCGAACGGTAGGAGCACCTTGACCGCCACCGACCCCACCGCCCACCTGACCGCGGAGCAGATCGAGGAGCTCGGCCGCGAGCTGGACGCGATCCGCGACGAGGTGATCGCCGTCCGCGGCGAGAAAGACGCCGCCTACATCTGTAAGGTCATCTCGGCGCAACGCAAGCTCGAGCTGGTCAGCAGGGGCGTGCTGCTGTTCTCGATCTTCCCGCCCGCTTGGCTGCTCGGCACCGCCGGTCTGTCCGTGGCGAAGATCATGGACAACATGGAGATCGGCCACAACGTCCTGCACGGCCAGTGGGACTGGATGCGGGACCCGAAGATCCACTCCACCACCTGGGAGTGGGATCACGCCTCGCCGTCCGAGCAGTGGAAGCACTCGCACAACGAGCTGCACCACACGTACACCAACGTGATCGGCAAGGACAACGACCTCGGCTACGGCATCATGCGCGTCGACGAGGACCAGAGGTGGCACCCGTTCCACCTCGGCCAGCCGCTGTGGAACTTCCTCAACGCCTGCTTCTTCGAGTACGGCATCGCAGCGTACGACCTGGAGCTCGCCAAGAACCTGCAAAAGCGCCGCCGCAAGAACCCCGAGTTCCGCGCGCGGGCCAAGGCCGTGGGCCGCAAGATCCGCAAGCAGGTGCTCAAGGACTACGTGATCCACCCGCTGCTGTCGGGCCCGTCGTTCCTCACCACGCTCGCCGCCACGTTCACCGCGAACCTGGTCCGCAACATCTGGACCCACTCGGTGATCATGTGCGGGCACTTCCCCGAGGGCGTACAGGTCTTCGAGCGCCGCTCGATCAAGGGCGAGACCCGCGGCCAGTGGTACCTGCGCCAGATGATGGGCTCGGCGAACATCAGCGGCAGCAAAGCCATGCACTTCATGACCGGCAACCTGTCGCACCAGATCGAGCACCACCTGTTCCCGGACCTGCCGAGCAACCGGTACGCCGAGGTCGCGGTGAAGGTGCGCGCGCTGTTCGAAAAGTACGAGCTGGAGTACGTCACCGGGCCGCTGCCCAAGCAGGTGCTCTCCGCGTGGCACAAGGTCTTCCGGCTCTCGCTGCCGAACAAGAAGCCCACGGTCAAGACGCCGGACCGCGAGCAGGAGCTCGTCGCGGCCTGATTCCCTGTATCGGTTCAGATCTTTCGGCCGTACCGGCGGCACCGCCGGGTTCGGTGAGATCCGTTGCGGACGGTGGGCGGCCGCGACACCAGACCGTACGACACGGGATCCGGGCAGCCCGGTGTCCGGCTGCGCCGCCTGGACGTGCGCCAGAAGCTCAGCACACAGCCCCCGCCGAGGTGTTGCAGTGCACTGACCTGCCGTGGACGGGTCCATGGTCGGGCCGGTGGTCAGGTGCGTACGCGCACTCGGTTGACCGACGGGCCGGCTGGGTGGAAGGCATGGGCTGTGACGTGGACACTGCCGCAACCGATGCTCGCCGCCCCGGTGCCCGACCCAGGCCGGCTGCCGGGGTGGGCGGGAGAGCCGAAGTGGGACAGGTGACAGGCCCAGGTCTCCATCGACGCGGGGCGGGTGGTACTGCGCTCGAGGCGCGGCACCGAGATGGGGCCGCCCTTCCCCGAGGTAGTCGCCGGGACCGCACAACTACCGGACGCGACAGCGCTGGACGGCGAGCCGGTCGTATGGGACGCCGCGGGCCGCCTCGCGTTCGAGCGGCTCCAGGACCGGCTGCAACGGCACGGCGCCGGAGCAGCCCTGCTCGCCGATCAGGGGAGCCATTGAGGTACGGAGCTCCTCGGCGGTGATCTGGTCGAAGACCACGTCGCGTCCGAGCCGGGCGCCGAACGCCTCGGCCAGATCCGGCCCCCTGATCGCCGGGTATTGGCCGACGGAGACCACGCCGGTGACGTCCGTGCCGTCGAGCAGGGCGGCGTCGGCGGCGTCCAGGTGTGAGGCCCAGGAGGCGGGGAAGTCGGGCCGGATCCGGTAGAGCAGTACGCCGCGCTCGCGGACCGAGCCGATGACGTGCGGCATGAGCAGGTTCTCGAGGTGGAGCTCGGGCGCGATGACCGCGTCGGACGTGCCGCTGCCGGCCAGGCCAGCGGCCAGGGTCGCGCGGCGGCACGGCTGCGCCAGTTCGAGCGGCACGGCATCGTCACCCGCACGGCCTACGCGGAGATCCCGCCGCGCGTCGAGTACGCGCTGACCCCTCTCAGCGAGGGGCTGCGCGCGGTCCTGGAGGCCATGGGAGCCTGGGCCATGGCGGTGCCGGATCCCGAGCCTGGCGTCACCGCCTGACGTACGCCTGGTCCGGCGGCCCGGACACGGTCATAGTCACGCCGAGGATGCGAGCCTCTGGCGCAGGGCGTCGTTGTCGTCGTGGTGGACGACCTCCTCGAAGCGCAGCCGCAGTCCGTGCTTGTCCAGCAGCTCCGCCACGATCGCGTCGAGCTGTTCGCGGTGCTCTTTGGTCCGCGCCTGGAGGTACGCCTCGCGGACGTCTTCGGGCTCGTCGGCGAGGACCTGGTCCATACGCTCACGGATGTACCGCTTGAGGTTGATGTGCTCCATGAACACCTCTCTCACCCCGGCCTCGACGAGCCGGCCGAAGAGGTCGTCCAGGAGTTCGGGCTGGGTGGCGAAGTGGGGTAGGAGCGGGCCGACGAAGGCGTAGGTGCGAATGCCGGCCTCGTTGAGCTCGGCCAGGGTGCGCAGGCGGCGGGAGGCGAGCGGGGCGCGGACCTCCAGCCAGCGGCTGACCTTGTCGTCGGTGGTGGTCACGGTCATGCCGACCTCGGCGCGCGGCAGGCTGGTGAGCAGGTCGATGTCGCGGGTGACGACGGGCGACTTGGTGAGGATGCGGACCAGGCCCGGGTACGCGACCGCTTGCAGTTCGCGCAGGATGCCGCGGGTGAGCCGGTACTTCGTCTCGTGGCCCTGGTAGGGGTCGGTGACCGAGCTGAGCAGCATCGTGCCCCGCCGCTTGTCCTGCGGCATCTTCGCCAGCTCCTTGCGGGCGAGCTCGACCGCGTTCTTCTTCACGTACAGGTAGTCGCCCCACTCCTTGACGGACCGGCCGAACTGGCGCCCGGCGAAGCTGGCGAAGCAGTAGGCACAGCCCAGCACGCAGCCGGTGTAGGGGTTGATGACGTAGTCGTTCGACGGGGTCTTCGACTTCTGGATCAGGGTCTTCGCCTCGATCTCGACCGGCTCCATGACGTACTTCCTTCCTGCGGCCCGGCGGTCCGTGTCCGACGTGCCGGGGTCCCGTGCTGTCCGAGGGCCGGCAGACCGCAGGCCACCGAACCCATACACACGGAACAATAATCTATGGAAGTTGCTTCCATGGAATGGAAATGATTTGCTGGACACCGGACCGGTTCGGAGCCCGCCACCTCTGCCGGGTTCTCGCGAGCCCCCAAGGGCGGCGGTCACCGCCTGGATTCAGCCTGTCGCAAAGAGTTGGATATCATACTTTTTCGGATGATAAGGAGTGCATGTCATGACGGTCCCCGCCTTCAACTCGGTTGCGTGGTTCGAGTTCGGCACCGACCAGCCCGAGAAGGTCAGGGAGTTCTACGGCGGGCTCTTCGACTGGAAGTACGCCCTCAACACCAACACCCCCGGCGTGACCTACCACTCCGTGACGACGCCGGGCGCCGGGCAGCCGACCGGCGGCATGTGGGAGTCGGAGGGCAAATTTCCCAACTACGCGATCTTCTACGTCCTGGTCCAGGACGTCGCCGCGACTGTCGAGCGCGGCCGTGAACTCGGCGCCACGGTCCTCATGGAGCCGGTCTCCGACTCCGCGGGCCTCACCTTCGCCCGGCTGGAGGACACCGCCGGCAACCACTTCGGCGTCTTCTCCGCACCCGCCCCGTAAGCCCGACCACGGGCCGCCGGCCGCCCCGTCGCCAGCTGCCCTTCAGAGAGCGGGCGGCACCGCAACCTGTGCCCCTTCCGGCCTGCCTCGTACCACCGTTCCCCCGACCGGGAGGTTCCCGATGATCCCGACCGAACCCAAGGAGACCACGATGACCACTGCCAACCTCGACCTGGCCCGCGCCTACTTCCAGGCCGTACAGACCGGAGACATGGCCGCCCTCGGCAGCCTCCTCGACGAAGAGATCGTCTGGCACCAGCCCGGCGCCAACCAGTTCTCGGGGGACCACAAGGGCCGGGACGCCGTTTTCCAGATGCTCGGCGGCATGATGGAGGCCAGCCAGGGCAGCTTCGCCATCGACAAGATCCACTCCCTCATGGGCAACGGCGACCTGGTCGCCGCCACCATCCACTTCACCGGCCGCCGCGGCGACACGTCCATGGCCATGGACGGCGTGGACCTCCTGCGCATCCAGAACGGCAAGATCACCGAGATGTGGCTCTTCTCCAGCGCCCAGAACGCCGAAGACGCCTTCTGGGGCCGCTGACACCCACTGCGCATCCCGAGCCGGCCCGGCCTTGGGGTGGCGAACGGCCCCACCAGAGTGAAAGGCATCGCATGCGGAAGATGACCGACGGACAGTGGCGGGCATTCGTCACGCACGGCACCCGCACCGGCAAGCTGTCGACCGTCCGGGCCGACGGCAGTCCGCACGTCACCCCGGTCTGGTTCCTTCTCGACGGCGACGACATCGTGCTCACCACCGAGAAGGAGGGCGTCAAGGGCCGCAACCTCGCCCGCGACGGACGCTTCGCCCTCTGCGTCGACGACGACCACCCCCCATACGCGTTCGTCATCCTCCAAGGGCTCACCGAGACCTCCGCGAACCCAGACGAGATGCTGCACTGGGGCGGTCTCCTCGGCGCCCGCTACATGGGCGAAGACCGCACCCAGGAGTACGCCGCCCGCAACGGCGGCCCCGGCAACCTCCTCGTCCGCGCCCACATCGACAAAGTCATCGCCTTCAACGGCATCGCCGACTGAACGACAACGGGCGGCTGGTGCGGGGCAGGTGAACATCGCCACCTGCCCGGCACCAGCCGCCCGTTGTCGTGCCCGAGACGCTCTGGCTCACGAGGCCGACCGGCCGGGCTGCTTCGGCGCCCGCATCGCCGGAACCGGCGTCTGACTCTCGGCCTTCCGCTCCGCGTCCAGAGCACGGCCGGCCGCCCGCAGCGTACTGAGGACCGCGGTCACCTCACGTACCGACTCCTCGGGAATCACCGACCCGATCCGCAGTTCCAGCTCCTCCTCGAAGACCTTCAGCGCCCCGTCCACCAGCTTCTGCCCCTCAGGGGTGAGCTCGACGATCGAGGAACGGCGGTCGTTCGGATTGGCTCGCCGCCCACACAGGCCCGCCGCCTCCAGACGGTCGACGACCTTGCTCGTGCCGCCCACCGTGATCGAGAACTCCTCCGCGATGTCCTGGATCCGTCGCCCCGGCCGCCGCAACAGCAGGTGCAGCACCTCGAACGAGGTCAGCGCCAAGTCGTACTCCGTCCGCAACCGCCCCTCAATGCCGTCCCACAACTCGATCTCCAGCGAGACCAGCTCCCGGTACAGCAGCTTCAGGTCAGCGTCAGCCATCACACATCTTCCAAAGAATTATCTTCCATAGACAGTTAATTATAGGTCACCGGTATCGGGACTCTCGGCGAACGCCAGGGTTTTGGCACCTATGCGGGGTCGAGGAGGTGCCGTAGTTCCGCTGTTCCGCGAAGGCGGCAGCGGCACCTCACCATGCCTCAGTCTGGGGCGTGGTCGGGCCGACCACGCCGGCCCCGTGGAGCCTCACACCTCACGCCCGCGGTGCGCCAGGCCGTTGCAGGCCGGGCGCGCCGTCATCTCACGTGCGGGGCCGGATGGCGTGGTCAGCTGCCTGCTCCTGGCGTGTGGTGGTGTGGGCGCTGGGCGTCATCGTGGCGGTGGTCGCGGTCGCGGCCCCAGGGCTCGTCGTCGATGAAGCGTCCGTGGTCGTTGCGCAGGGTGGCGGTGTCGTGGTCGTTGTTCCACACGTACTGGCGGCGGTCCTGGTAGAGGTCGGGCAGGGTTGTCGCAAAGTCTGAGATCTTGAATCGTTGGACATCTCGCGGATCCCGGCGGCGGTGCTGGGGTGGCCTGCCGCTCGCAGGATGTTGATCGCGAGCTGGAATCGTTCGTTCCCGGAGCCCTTCCGGCGACAAAACCGGGCCACAGCATGTAGGAGGCAAAGGTGCTGAGTACGGCTCTGCTTGAGCTGGAGAGGTACAACTGGTCGGGGTTGCGGTGCGGTTGCGGCGACGGTGCGGCGCACCTTCCGGTGACCTTTCGCAAGCTGCTGGAGGCGAAATCGCCCCAGCACGCGGTCGGTTACCGGCTGGACGGGCACGTCGAAGTCCAGTCGATGCTGTTCGAGGCGGCGGTCCCGGCCGTCTCCGTGATCCTGGCCGCGCTCACCGAGGAACTCGCGCCGTTCGTGCGCAGTCATTTCCTGGTGACTCTGCTGTTCGCGGTTTCCGGGGAATCGCATTCCAGTGAGACGGCAGCAGGGCGGGAGAATCTCGACGAGGAGTGTTGCGAGAGAGCTCGAGAAGGGCTGTGGGTGCTCTACCGCGAGGCGATGTCGGGAGACACGGAGAACGCGTTGGACATTATCGAGATCCTCGAAGAGGACGAAACTCGCTTTTCCCACTTTCGCACCGCCCTGGCGGATCGCCTCGCGAAACAGCAGAAGGCACGGTCACGATGAATTTCCACGGAGGATGAGAATTGGCGAGAGACGGCAGACCGGTGGCACGGCGGGCCGCGGGTACGCAGACCATGCTGGACGTGTTGTTGCGCTGGACGTGGATCAGACGCCGTACGCCCGCTCAGGACATCGTGGACTTCGAGAACGGCCAGGTGCTGCGGGTCATGGGGTTCACGAAGAACATCGGCGGGGCGGTCACGCAGTCCGTCAGTAAGAAGTCATCTCATTTGGCTGGGTAAGCTGGCGGTCGTGGTGAGGATCGTTGAGCGGCTGGTGCCGGATGAGTTGTGGGAGCTGTTTCAGCGGGTGGTTCCGGAGGCTCCGTCACGGCCCCAGGGTGGTGGCCGACGTCGGCATGGCGACCGCGAAGTGCTGGCCGCAATCGTCTTCGTGGCAACCTCGGGCTGCACATGGCAGCAGTTGCCGACTGCGTCGTTCGGGCCGTCCGGCGCGACGGCTCACCGACGCTTCACCGAGTGGACGAAGGCCAGGGTGTGGGCCAAGCTCCACCGCCTGGTGCTCGACGAACTCGGATCCCGCGGCGAGCTTGACTGGTCGCGGTGCGCGATCGACTCGGTGAACATGCGGGCGATGAAAAGGGGGATCTGACAGGTCCGAATCCTGTGGATCGCGGCAAGTACGGGTCGAAGATCCATTTGATCACCGAGCGCACCGGTCTGCCACTGTCAGTCGGTATCTCGGGTGCGAACCTGCACGACAGCCAGGGACTGGAGCCGCTCGTGCGGGGTATCCCGCCGATCCGCTCGCGGCGCGGGCCGCGCCGCCGTAAGCCCGGCAAGCCGCACGGCGACAAGGGCTACGACTACCGCCAGCTGCGGCAATGGCTCCGCGGGCGGGGCATCACGCACCGTCTGGCCCGATGCGGCGTCGAGTCCTCTACTCGCCTGGGCCGTCACCGCTGGGTCGTAGAACGCTCAGTGGCCTGGCTCGCCGGCTGTCGCAGACTCCACCGCCGCTACGAACGCAAAGCCGAACACTTCCTCGCCTTCGCCGCCATCGCCTGCACCCTCATCTGCTACCGCCGACTCACCAAATGAGATGACTTCTAAGAGCAAGGGCATCGCCCGGCTGAGGCAGGGGCAGGGGCACCTGCGGCTCACCGTCGGTGAGGCACCGGTCTGGAGCGACCGGCGGGGCCGGCTTCCCCGGCCATCGTGGGTCCGGGCAGGCCCGCCCAGTCTGGTTGAACCGGTGGATCACCATCCGCACCGTGTCCTCGTCCGCCTGGACCAGCTGAGCGATCACCGGGGCGCGGTTCCCGCCGCAGGACGCCAGCAGCATCATCGCCCGCCGGTAGCGCACGGAGCTGATACCGCCCGGCGCACGATCTGTTGTGGCTTCTGCCCTTCCTGATCGGTCGGTCTGCGCACCCGCACAGGATCAGCCACCACACCTCCAGTGGTTGGAACTAGCGTCATCGCCCATCCAACCGCCCCAACCAACCCGACGAGGGCTCGCGGTCACAACCCTAGGGAGCGATGCCGCCTGCGGGCCCGGTGCTGGACCGCAGTGAGATCGGTGGCGCCAGAAGATGGTGCCGGGGCTGCGCGTCGGGGTGGTCGAGCCGCTCCACCAGCAGTTCGACGGCGCGCCTGCCCATCTCCTCCGCCGGTACGTCCGCCGCGGTGAGCTGCGGGGTCACCGTCTCCGCCCACCTGCTGGCGACCACCCCGGCGACGGAGAAGTCTCGTGGCACATGGCGGCCCGCCTTGGCGAGTCCTCCGTAGAGGCCACCCAGGGCGGCCTCGTTCAGCGTGACCACGGCCGTGGTCGCCGGATCGTCGTGCAGGATCTGTTCCAGGCATGCCCTGCCGGACGCGGCATCGTCCCCGCAGCAGTAAGTCCGTGCTGTCAGCCCGCGCTCGGCGGCGGCCTTGGTGAAGCCGTCCAGTCCACGGTGCGCGGACTCGTACCCGGCATGCAGCAACTGCTCCGGCCGGTTGACGAAGGCGATCCTGCGGTGGCCGAGATCCGCGAGGTGATGGACGCACGCCGCCGCCAGCGCGGTGTGGTCCAGACCGACCCACCAGCTGCCCTCGGGGTGTGCGGTGCGGCCGATGGCGACGGAGGGGAAAGCCAGTTCGGCCAGGTGATCGACCCGGTCGTCCTCCAGCCTGATCTCCATCAGGATCGCGCCGTCGACCCGCCGCTCCCCCAGCAGCCGCTGGAACGAGCGGTCGCTGTCCGCACCGCTCGGGGAGAGCAGTACGTCGTAGTCGTGGGCCGCCGCGGCCTCCACGACGCTGCCGATGAAATCAAGCTGCATCCCGGTGTAGTGGTTCCCGGCCGGCGGGAAGACCAGAGCGATCGTGCTGGTCCGGCCGTTGGCCAGGGCGCGTGCGCTCGCGTTGGGCCGGTATCCCAGCTCGTCGATGACCTCCTGAACCCTTCGCCGGGTCTCGTCGGACACGGATCGCTTGCCGCTCAGCGCGTAGGACACGGTGCTTCGCGAGACACCGGCCCGCCGGGCGATCTCACCGATGTTCACGACGGCTCCTTGCTCGAACGGGTGCGACACCTCGGGGTGAAAGAGCGCCGACCTGTTACGAGGGGTGGGGTGGGACGAGAGGTGCGGCCGGGTGTCGAACCGGTTCGCGTGATGTGAAGGTAAGAACCGCCGGAACGTCTGTCAAGACCCCGACCCACATTGCGCGGCCTTTGAGCGAGCCGGTAGAACCTGGTGTCCGAGGGATTGCTGCCGGAACCACCCGGTGCTAGCTTCGCCGAACCGGTTCGACGAGGAGATCCTTCCGGCAGCCGAGGACCCGAACGGCCCCCTCTCCGAGGCGTACGGGCCACGGTCCCTGCCGGCTCGGAGAACTCCCTTGCCCCTGCGGCTCCGGAGATCGAATCGGTTCGACTTGTCGTTACTCAAGGATGAGGACGCCTTCCATGCCATCCGCTGACAGATCCGCCCGGCGCCGGGCCTCGGCCGCCGTGGCAGTGGCTCTGGGCGCGGGCCTGCTGACCGCACCCACGGGCCCCGCCCAGGCGGCCGACGCTCCCCAACCCGCCGCCCACTACACGTTCGACCAGGACGACCTCGCCTCCGGCAAGATCGCCGACAGTTCGGGCAACGGCCTGACGGCGACCCTGGTGAACGGTTCCACCGCCCAGTCCGTCGCGGGCGCGGACAGCGGCAGGGCGCTGGCCCTGCCCGGCGGAGCGCCCACTTCCGACGGGGCGTATGTGCGCCTGCCCCGCGAAGTGCTCGGCGACGCCACCGACCTGACGGTCTCCGCGCGCGTGAAGTGGAACGGCGACAAGTCGTCCTGGCAGCGGATCTTCGATTTCGGCACCGACACCACCAAGTATTTGTTCAGCACTCCGTACAACGGCAGCGGGCTGTTCCAGACCTCGGTGACCACCGGCGGAGGCGGAGCGGAGGCACAGGCCATCGGCTACGCGATGCTTCCCGCAGACGCCTGGCGGACCGTCACCGTCACCCTGGACACCTCCGCCGGCCGGCTCACCAGCTACCTGGACGGTGTGGCGGTCTCCTCCGCCGCGACCACCATCAAGGCCACGGACCTGCTGGACAGTTCGGCCACGGCCGCCGGCTACATCGGAAAGTCCTTCTGGCCGGACCCGCTGCTCAAGGGCGCGATCGACGATTTCACCGTATGGCACTCGGCGCTGAGCGCGGAGCAGGTGGCCGGTATGTCCGGGTCCCTGCCCACCGTCCTGGAACTGTCGAAGACGGCCTTCGAGGCCCGTACCACCACCGGGACCGCCCCGTCCCTGCCCGCCGCCGTGCGCTCCTCCTTCTCCGACGGCTACGACCGTGACACGCCGATCGCCTGGGACGCCGTACCGGCGGAGAAATACGCGACGCCCGGGACGTTCACGGTCGCCGGAACCGCGGCCGGACGCGCTGTGACGGCGACCGTCACGGTGGTCCGCGAGGGGCAGCTCACCGTCGACCTCGGCTCGGACACCGGCGCGTTCCACGGCGGAGCCTCCGGCACCCTCTACGGCGTGTACGGGCCGGACGTCCCCACCAACAACCTCATCGAGGGCATGGGTCTGCGCACGGTCTCCACGAAGGCGCAGGACGGCCCGCAGCACCCGGGGGCCGACGCGCTGGAGGTGGTCAAGCCGCTGGCCGACTCCACCGACGGCGACGTGTACATCTACATGACCGACATCCACCGCGGCTTCCCCTACCAGTGGCCGGGCGACACGCCCGCGGAGAAGATCAAGCTGTACAAGGAGAAGATCGCCGAGCAGGTCGACCAGGTCCTGAAGCTGCCGGAGAAGTACCAGGACAACATCGTCTTCGTGCCGTTCAACGAGCCCGAGGGCAACATGTTCGGCACCGGTGAGTGGAGCTACAACAAGGTCAGCTGGCTCAACGACCCCGACGACTTCTTCGCCGCCTGGGACGACGCCTACAAGCTCATCAAGAGCAAGATGCCCGACGCCCGGATCTCCGGCCCCAACACCAGCATCCTGTACGACCAGGTGAAGGGTTTCCTCACCCACACCCTGACCGCCGGAACCCTCCCGCAGATGATCACCTGGCACGAGCTGAGCCACCCGGAGGCGGTGCGCGAGAACGTCGCCAAGTACCGGGCCTGGGAGAAGGAGCTGTTCAAGGGCACCAGCCGCGAGGGCACCCAACTCCCCATCAACATCAACGAGTACGCCTTCAATTACCACACCTCCGTCCCCGGCCAGATGATCCAGTGGGTGTCCGCGATCGAGGAGTCCAAGGTGGACGCCGACATCGCGTACTGGAACATCGACGGCAACCTCTCCGACTCCGCGGTGCAGTCGGGCCGCGGCAACGGACAGTGGTGGCTGCTGAACTCGTACGCCTCGATGAGCGGACACACCGTCACGGTGACCCCGCCGTTCCCCGGCGAGAACTACACCATGCAGGGCGTCGCCACCCTTGATGAGAAGAAGAAGCAGGCGCGGCTGGTCTTCGGCGGGTCCACCGGCAAGGGTCACATCACCTTCGCGGGTGTCCCGACGAAGCTCTTCGGCAAGCGCGTGCACGCCTGGGTGCGGGAAATCGAGTGGACCGGGCAGGTCGGCGACTCCTCCGGTCCGAAGCTGCTCACCGAGACCGACCTGAAGGTCGGCGACGACGGCACGGTCGCCGTCGACTTCGGCGACGGCACGCTGCCGGCTCTGAAGGAGTCCTCGGCCTACGAGATCGTCCTCAGCCCGGCCGGGAAGGCGAAGACCACACAGTCGGCGTCGACCCGCTGGCAGGGTTCGTACGAGGCGGAGGACGCGGCTCACACCGGGTCGGGCTACTCGAAGAACGGTCCGGAGGGCTCCACCCGTGACGTGTCGAAGTTCTACACCTCCGGCGGCTACGACGTGGGCGGCCTGCGCACGGGCTCGGACGTCACGCTCGACTTCACGGTGGACGTGCCCGAGGACGGCACCTACGACCTGAGCGTCTTCGCCAACTCCCTCAACACGTACGACAAGGTGAAGGAGCAGGGCCCCACCAACGTCTTCCTGCGGGTGGACGGCGACGCGGCCGGCGAGCAGGAGCTCAGCCTGCCGCTCGCCTACAAGTGGGTGGTCTGGGACCACACCGACACCAAGGTGAAGCTCACCAAGGGCAAGCACACCCTGACACTCGCCGCGCAGAGCTCCGACGGCAAACGCGTCACCAAGGGCGACGCCATCGTCGACCGCCTCACCCTCACCCTCCCTGCGGCTTCGGCCGGCACCCAGGTGTACGAGGGCGAGCTGGCCTGGCTGGACGGCGGGGCGCGGCCCGTCTACGACCTGCCGAAGCACGCCAAGGCCTCCGCCAGCGGCTCGGGCGCGGCCAAGCTCCCGAAGAAGGGAACCGCAACGTTCTGGGTGTACTCGGCCGCCGACCGCGAGGCCACTCTCAGGGTCGACACCCTCGGAGGCGAGGGTGCCCGGCTCTCGGTCAACGGGCAGGACGTACAGCGCCTGTCCAAGGGCAGGAACAGCGTGGCCGTCTCCCTCTCGGGCGGCGTCAACAAGGTGACCGTGACCGGTGGTTCATCCGCCACGCTCGTCGACCGCCTCACCGTCACACCCACCACCGGCACCCTCGAAGCGCGGACGTACGAGGCGCAGGACGCGGCCCTCGCGGGCTCGGCCACGCTGACCGCGCTCTCGCTGGCCACCGACGGCACGGCGATCACCGGCATCGGCGGCGACCCCGGCAACAACAACACCGCGACGTTCACCGTCTCCGCCAAGCAGCCCGGCCTGTACGCGCTGCGCATCCGCTACTCCAACCCGGAACAGGCCGAGGCGACCCACTACAACCCGGACCCGCTCGCCCGCCACGCCGACATCAGCGTCAACGGTGGCACGGCTCAACGCGTCGGCTTCCCGCACACCTTCCACCAGAACAACTTCTGGGAACTGACCGTCCCGGTCCACCTCAAGAAGGGGAGGAACACGATCACCTTCCGCTCCGAGGAACTGCCCGACTTCGACGGCACCACCTACGCCTCGGACACCTACCCCGGCGTACCGCTCCGCTCCCGCTACGCGCCGCTGATCGACCGGATCACCATCGCACCGTACGCGCGGGAGCTGCGCTGAGTTGAACACCGCCGATGGCGGCGCGATGCGCTCGAAGGCCGGATAGCCGGGCAGCACCGCACCGCATCCCGCACCAGCCCGACGACCCAGGACCTTCTCGCCTCCGGAGCCGCGAGCAAACACCCGGGGTTGGTCCGTGAGTCGGAGCGTTCCTCCCGCTCACGGACCAACCTTCTACGGCCTTGCGCGTCGTTCGTACCGTGTGGATCTCGAACTCCATCAGCGATGACAACTGGTAGTTGGCAAGGCTGACCATCATCGTGGCCGCTCGCCGCAATTGGCGCATTCCGCCGACTCGAGTGTGCAGAGTTCAGCTTGGAGGCATTGAGGGCGCCGCCTCGCAGCTCATGGCAACAGCTGCGTGACCGATCGGAGCCCGGGCAACAACGAGCGCGATGTACTGACGCCGGATACGCGGTGCACGTACGCTTCCGAGTCCAGGCGACACTGGTTGCGTGATTGTCGAACGCGCGTATGCCCATCTCTCCTCGTACGACGAGGAAACCTGGCCTTGGTCGGTGCCCTGCGTCCGACAACTGCTCGACGAAGGGCTGCGGTTCACCGCCCCTGTGACCTTTCTGGTCGGTGAGAACGGCTCGGGGAAATCGACCCTGGTCGAGGCGTTGGCGGAGGGGTTCGGCCTCGACTCCTACGGCGGCTCCCACGACTGGCGCTACGCTTCCCCTCGTGGCAAGTCGGCCCTCGGCGAGCGTATGAAATTCGACGCCGCCTCGGTGCGCGGACGCCGTATGGTCACCAGCTGGTCAGCCCGCAAGGGCTTCTTCCTGCGTGCCGAGACCGCGCTGGACGCCCTGGGCAGGGAAGGGTTCTCGCCGGACCATGTCAGCCATGGTGAGGGCTTTCTCGCAGCGTTCCGCGGGAAGTTCCTGCACCCCGGGCTCTATGTTCTCGACGAGCCGGAGGCAGCACTCTCCTTCTCTTCGTGCCTCGAGCTGATCGGGCACATCGACCGATTGGCCAAGGAGGGCGGCCAGGTCATCTGCGCCACACACTCCCCGTTGCTGACCGCCCTGCCGGGCGCGGACATCATCGAGGTCGGTGAGCACGGTATGCGGAGGGTCGCCTGGCGGGAGCTCGGCGTCGTGGATCACTGGCGCCGCTATCTCGCCGACCCGCACACCTATCTTCGGCACATCGTCGAACCGTAGGCGGGTCCCCCTCAGCCCCTCACTGCCTTGTTGATCGGGATGGGACTCGACAGCGAGGTCGTCCGCGGTACTTGTACGGACACGACCTGCGGAGAAACCAGTGACAGCGATCCGGGCCGACATCGACACCGGGAACGCCCGCCACCACTGCCGATGGGGTCACTGTGCGGTCCAGCACCCCCACACGATTAGCCGCTCCCGAGGGCCTCTGGGATCGTCCTGAGATCGCCCAGGCCCTGGCGACGCGTGACGCCGGCGCAATCTTGCGCTTCTTCCGTCGGCACACGGGCGCGAGCCAGTCGCAGGTCGGAAGCCTGACCGGTCTGAGCCAGTCCGACGTCTCGGCCATCGAGCGGCACCTTCGCCAAGCGACGAGTCTGGACGTCCTCGGCCGGATCGCCGCGGTCCTGACTACCCCTGGAGCGATGCTCGGACTCAGCGCCGCCGGCGAGAGCGCGAACGCACATCGCGGGCGCGAGCCGATTCCCCGCGTCCCAGCAACGTGGGCACACCTGGAGGACTCGATCCGTCCGAGGGGAACCAGCAGGCGCTCGGCGATACCGTGGCGTCAGCCATGCGTCTGGGAGGCTCGGACGTGGATCGACGGCAGTTTCTGACGGGTGTGGCTCGACGAATCGCACCAACCTGGACCGGACCTCACGGAGGCTTTGATGCCGATCGCTTCGTTGCCGTACATCGATGAGCACGCGACGGTCATTGCGGCGGGGGTCGACGACGTCTGGCGCAGTCTGGGCGAGACACTGGACCGATCCTTCTCGGGTCCCGGTATGGCCGGCTACGCGAGACTGGTGGGATCCGCCGACTGCACAGCCTCTGGGCCACGGCCCCTGGCCGAGGGCTCGACGTTGCCCGGTTTTCGGGTGGTCGCTGCGGTCCCGGGACGGGAGCTGGTCCTCGAGGGGCGCCATCGTTTCTCGTCCTACGCCCTGATCTTTCGCCTCGAACACGTCAGTCCGGGTCGATCACGGTTGCGCGCCGAAAGCCGAGCCGTTTTTCCCGGCCTGGCCGGCGGCATCTACCGACGGCTGGTCATCGGGACGGGCGGGCACGTGATGGGCATGCGGCGCCTCCTCTCCGCAATCCGCCGCCGATCCGAGTAGCGCACACACGATCACGGTCCAGTCCCTAACAGACGAGCTACACCCGCTTCTGACGGCCTCGGCAGCGATCGGCCTGGCCGCTCTCGACCTGCCCGACGCCGAGGCACTCACCCGCCGCGTGAACCGGCCCGGTCCTGTCGCGGTGGCCATGGGCGAGGTCGCCGCTATCCGAACGATGACCACCTGACTCGGCAACGCCGCCTCCGAAACCGGTGGCGGCCATGCCCGCCACCTCGGGGTGCGCCACCTCACCATCGACGTACAGCGCTGGCTCGACGGCAGGTACACGGATCCGGTAGGGCGAGAACCGTTCGCCCCAACCAACCCGCTGGTCCGGTCAATCGGGTGGATGGCCCGTAACGAGGGCCTCGACGGCCTGTGCCAGCGCTACGACCTCGACAGCTACCGCCTCGCAGCAGAGGCCGACGGGAACGAACTTGCCGCCACCGCCCTACGCGGCCTCGCCGACCAGGCAATCGATCTGGGTCACCTACCCGTCGCCGTACGGCTGTTGAAAGCAGCGCAGAAAGCGATCGAGAACCCACCGGTGAAGCCGGGCGAGTCCTGGGCAGCCACGACAGTCGCGGCCGATGGGCCCACGAGGCCGGGATGGTCCACGCCCGGATGGGCGATCTGACCGCAGCGGAGGCCCATCTACTTCAGGCGCCCGAGACCTACGGCCTCGACCGGCGACGCACCCGCGCTATCGTCCTCGCCGACCTGGGCCACGTCCAGCGCAAGCGGGGGAACACCGCCGAGGCCCTGGTGACTTGGCACGAGTTCCGCGACTGCGCGGAGGTCGTGCAGTCGGTGCGCATCAACCACAGGATCAGCAATGTCCGGGCCCGCCTCCCGCGCCTGCCAGACAATCCGGAGGGCCAGAGCCCAAGCCTCGCTGAACGACTCGCGCTGCAAGCGCGACGACACCGAGGCAACAGCCAAATCCCGGCCGCTCAGGGCACGAAGGTCAGCATCGCAGAACGCCGTCGGCCGATCTCTCTCCTGTTCCTGCCCGCGTGCGCTCGCGAAGCCCCCGGTGAACCGGCGCTCTTCGTTCACCGCACCCGCCCGGTCTGCGGCGCCAACAGTTCGACAGTGGAGGGTGCGGGCTCGGCGTTTCGGCCAAGATCGCTCTGGTCTCGGGCCCGGCTGGGCAAGGGTCGTTGCATCGCACAGGCCTCGCCCATCCTCACCTGCGGCGGATCTCAGCACGTCTGAAAAACGTGCGTTCGAAACCTCTTCCACCTCGTTGAGCCAGACGCACCCGAACTCCCGCGCGACAGGAAGAGGGCGACTCGTGGCCTCGGCACAGGACGGCGCACCAGAACGCGACACCGCTCCGGCGGATCCGGCTGAGCCGGAGCGGGGGTGCACACATGCCGTCGGGGACACGGCTGCGGCGCGGGAGGGCATGGTCGCCCGGCTGGAGGAAGCCGGGGTGCTGCGGCTGGGACCGGTGCGCGAGGCCCTGCTCGCGATCCGGCGCGAGGTGCTGATACCGCACGCATACGTGAGGCGCAGCCCTCCCGGAGAACTACCGCCGCGGTGGGACCTGTTGGCCTGGGCCGATCCGGCCGACCGTGACGAACTGCTGGCGCTGCTCCACGGCGGGGAGAGCGTGCTCATCCAGCACTCCGGCGAACAGGTTCTCGGCCGTATCCCGGGTCCGAGGTCCGGTGGGGTGATCACGTCGATGACCAGCGTGGTGGGCATGACCGCCGGCCTGTTGCAGGAGCTGGATCTGAGGCGGGGACAGCGGGTTCTGGACATCGGTACGGGCGCCGCCGTGACCGCGGCCATCGCCTGCTGGATCTGCGGCGACCGGAACGTGGTCACGCTGGACCGCGACGCGCACCTCACCGAGGCGGCGCAGGCCCGCCTGGCCGACCTCGGGTATTGGCCGACGGCCGTGACCGGGGACGGGGCAGAGGGCTGGCCGGGTGGCGCGCCGTACGAGCGGATCTTCGTCTCGTACGCCGTGCCCAGGGTTCCGCATGCCTGGGTAGGCCAACTCGCCCCGGGCGGGCGGGCGATGGCGACCCTCAGCGGCACCTCACCGTCGTGGCCCGGCCTGGCGATCGTCACCGCCGCAGCCGACGGCCGGGTCCAAGGAGAGGTGCGCCCCGTGGAGTTCGGGCACCGGCCTGGTCACGGCTTCGAACGGCTGTGCATTACGCGGGAGTTCCTCGGCCGTATCGAAGCCGGGGAAGACACAAGTCGCCTCGTCCACACCCGTACGGCGCCACCACCAGACGACGCCCGCGGATTCTGGCTTGCGCTCGATCACCTGTATCCCGGTCTGGTCCGGAACTGGGGCGCCGACCACCTGGTCATCGGCGCCCCGGTGTGCGGATCCTGGCTGACGGCCCGGGCGGGCGAAAGCGGCCGGTGGAGTCTGGCGGCGGAGGGGCCCCGGGACATCTGGGAGGAGATCCAGAGCGTCGCCGCTCTCTGGAGGGCCGCAGGAGCGCCGTCCGTCTACCGGCTCCATCTCGGTGACCACGACCAGCAGTGGATCAGCGCCGGCAGCGGCACCACGGAACTGTCCTGGCCGCTTCCCGGCTCGGATACGGCCGATGGCGAGGAGGCACGGTGACCGTTGGCGAGCTTCCGGCTCCGACTGCCCCGCGCCGACGTCGGTTCGCCGTACCCCGTGTGGCGTACGGACCGCCCCCGCACGAGGGTGCCGGCTCGTACCCCGATCCCTGTTCTCCGACATTCGAAAGGTGCTGACATGGCGCCCGCCCTGTCCGAAATCCGCGCGCTCGTCCAGACGTACCTGGTGCGCCACCCCGCCGAACACGCCGTCGTTGAAGCGCTGTTGGCGGTACTCGACGGTGCGGGCGACCCGACGAGTCGCGCGACGTTGCCGGCGCACATCACGTGCAGCGCCGTGGTGATCTCCCGTGACCGGCGCGTCCTGCACATCCACCACAAGGCCGGCGGCCTGGTCCTGGTCCCAGGCGGTCATCCCGAGCCAGTGGATCGCACGCTGCTTGCCACGGCGGTCCGTGAGGTGGGCGAAGAGGCGGGGATCAAGCCCGGCGGCCTGTGTCTGACGCCGCTCCTCGGTGTGCTGAGCTTGTTCCGCTTTGACGGACACCATTGGTGTGGTGGTCAGGCTGCGGGTGCGGTCTCGTATTCGGCGGGACTGCGGTAGCCGAGGCTGCTGTGCAGTCGGTGCAAGTTGTACCAGCCCTCGACAAAGTCGAAGATCGCGGTGCGGGCCGCGGCCCGGTTGAGCCAGGTTCTCGTGTCGAGCAACTCCCGTTTGATGGTGGCGAAGAACGACTCGGCGAGGGCGTTGTCCCAGCACTGTCCGG
>NZ_JAAGLU010000489.1 GCF_010550245.1 Streptomyces sp. SID12501 | reverse complement strand
AGCACGTCGTGGTACCGGGCGAACTCGTCGTTGCGTCGTGCGCTGTCCGCGCCGAAGCTCGGCGTCGTGGGGCGGCCGTCCTCGGTGTGCTCGGCCCACGGCAGGGCCAGCACGAGGGTGCGGTCGAGCAGACCGAGCCGCCGGAGGTCGGCGACGAACCTCTGGGCGGCTGCCGACCACAGGGTGTGGTGCTCGTCGGTGCCGAAGGCGACGTGGCGCACGGCGAGCCCGCCGTGCGCCTCGAGACCGGGTTCGGCCATCGTCTCGGGCGTCCGCGTGGTGGTGTGGTCGTCCGACACGAGGATGCCGTTCCTCTCGTCCTGCAGGTCGACGAGGAGCAGGTCCACTTGCGCGGCGCGGTGGAGGAGCCGCGGGAGGAGGGACGACGTCTGGTCGCCGTGGTGCTGGCGCGCAGCGAACGTGCTCGTCGCGCCTGGCGGCGGCGGGACGGCGAGAGGCGTCGCGTACGCGCTGACGAGCGACTGCCG
>NZ_JAAGLU010000488.1 GCF_010550245.1 Streptomyces sp. SID12501 | reverse complement strand
CACCCAGACCTCCTCGATGCCGTCCGGGAGGGTCGGCAGGATCGCGGAGAGCAGCACGGTGCCGATGCCCTTGCCCTGCAGGTCGGGCGCGACGGCGCACCGGCCGAGCGTTGCCTTGCCGCCCTCGACGAGGACGCGGATCGACCCGACCAGCCGGTGCCCCCCCCACGCACCGAGCGTGATGACGCCGTCGGCCGTGAGGTCGGCCTTGAGCTCCTTGAGCGTCTGCGTCAGCGGCGGGATGTTCGGGTCGCCGTACTGCTGCGCCTCGGTGACGAACGCGGCGCGCCGCAGCGTGAGCAGCTCACCGGCGTCGTCGACCGTGACCGGGCGGATGTCGAGGGCCGTCATGCGGTCATCGTCTCAGTCCGCGCGGCCCGCGCACTACTCTCGGGCCTCGTGTCCCACACCTCGGATGTCGACCCGACCCACCTCGTCCTGACCCTGTCGTGCCCCGACCGCCCGGGCGGCGGCGCGGCCGTCGCGGG
>NZ_JAAGLU010000487.1 GCF_010550245.1 Streptomyces sp. SID12501 | reverse complement strand
CCGTGCTCGCGACCGAGGTCGCGCCACCCGAGCTCGTCGAACCAGCGGTCGAGGTACGCACGCTCCTCGGGCAGGAAGCCCGCCTTCTTGACGTTGCCGCGCCAGTTCTTGATGTCGACCTCGCGGTGCGCGATGTTCACGTCGCCCGCGACCACCGCGAGACGCCCGTCGGCCGCGAGCTCGGCGAGCCGCGCGGTGACGTGCTCGAGGAACGCGAACTTCTCGTCCATCGACGGCGTCCCGACCGTCCCGGAGTGCAGGTACGCCGACACGACCGTCAGCGTCCGGGCGGGCGTCCCGTCCTCCCCCGCGACCTCGAGGTCGGCCTCGACCCACCGGCCGGCGTCCCCGGTGACACCCGTGCCGAGCCCGATCCGCACGGCGCTCATGGGCAGCCGGGTCGCGATCGCGACGCCCGCCCGCCCCTTGGCGTGGCCGGCCTCGTGCGCGAGGTGCCACTCGTCGGGCGAGAGGGGGTCGGCGAGGAT
>NZ_JAAGLU010000486.1 GCF_010550245.1 Streptomyces sp. SID12501 | reverse complement strand
GACTGGCGCGTCGCGGGGATCCGCTGGTCGCCCGGCGACGTCGACACGCTCGAGGTCGACGTCGCAGGCCCCGACGGCACGTTCGTGGTGACGGAGCAGCAGGGACGCCTCGACACCGACGCGCTCGCGGGCGCCCCCGTCCGCGAGATCGGCGGTCGCGAGGTCCACGTGCTGTCGTACGAGCCCTGGCACGTCGCGTGGCAGTCCGAGGCGACGGTCGTGCAGGTCGTCGCCGCGCAGGACGACGGCGACGTCGACGCGTTGGTCGCGGCCTTCCCGGCCGGCGGCTACGACGACACCATGACCGGACGCATCGGCCGCGGCTGGCAGACCGTGTCGACGGTGTGGGAGCGCCCGTGAGCGACGCCGACGGGACGCGTCCCGCCGAGCCGGCGGCCACCGGTCCCGTGCCCGGCCCGGCGCCGTCCGCGCCGCTGTTCGCGGCCC
>NZ_JAAGLU010000485.1 GCF_010550245.1 Streptomyces sp. SID12501 | reverse complement strand
CTGCGTCCAGCCGCTCAGGACCTGGGGCTTGTCGGCCGGGGCGGCAGCGGCCGGGGTGGCCAGGGCGACGATGCCGGCCGCCACGGCGGCGGTCACGGCGGTGAGCTGACGACGCATCGGGATCCTCCAGGGACGGTGCGCCGGGAACCCCCCGGCGCCGATGCGCACAGTCTGGGAGCCTCCGATATCAAGCAGGTATCGCTCCGCTGTCCGCGGTGCCGTGTCGAGGGCGTGCGAGTCCTCGGAGCCGTCCGGTGCCGCCATCCGGTGGGCGGCCGGCGGCCGCTGACGGTCCGCCGGTCGGGCGGTCGCGGAGCCGCCGCCGCGCGGCCTTCGCCCCCTCAGGTCTGGCACTGCTTCGTGGCGGCGGGTGACCAGCCGCGCCAGGCGGCGCCGTCGGCGCGGGCGTGCACCCGGATCTCGACCCGGACGGGGCCGCACACGCGGGTCGAACTGCCCACTTCGACGGGCCCGACGGTCTCGCCGGCCC
>NZ_JAAGLU010000484.1 GCF_010550245.1 Streptomyces sp. SID12501 | reverse complement strand
ACCAGCGAAAGTGGTGGTGGTCCGGCCGTCGTACCCAACATCCGGATACTGGCCCGACGGGGGGCGGTCGTTCACCAACTTCTCTTTCGCCTCGGCGGTGGGGGCCTGGGTGGCCGGGGAATGTGTGATTCCCCGGAGGAGAGCAGTGGCGTGACTGTACCCGCCGGTTACTGGGGACGACAATCTTCGGCGGGTTCCGTTCTTACGGGATCGGGGCATTCGGCGGCCTTTCGGTCCTCCGAACACCGAGCCTTGGCCTTGAGTTCGAAATTAGTTCGACTGGGGTTGGGATGGAACGCGAGCGCGCCTCCGGTGTGTTCGCGTCTCCGGGGCGCTCACATGGCCAGGCTTTGGCCCTCGGTTCCCGTGGAAGCGGTGAGGCCGGTGGCGGGAGCGGTCGGCGCGGTGGGCGCGCTCGATGTCCTGGCGGGCGCCGTCGCGTCGGTGACCGGGCCGTCCAGGGCGCGGCGAACGGCGGCGATCACGGCGG
>NZ_JAAGLU010000483.1 GCF_010550245.1 Streptomyces sp. SID12501 | reverse complement strand
GCGACAAGGACGTGGCGAACCAGGTGACCGTCCACGAGGTCGTCGGTGAGGTCCGCGGCCGCGTCTGCGTCCTGGTCGACGACATGATCGACACCGGTGGCACCATCTGCGCCGCCGCCGACGCGCTGTTCGCGCACGGCGCCGAGGACGTCATCGTGACGGCCACGCACGGCATCCTGTCGGGCCCGGCCGCCGACCGCCTGAAGAACTCCAAGGTCAGCGAGTTCGTGTTCACGAACACCCTGCCGGACCCGTCCGACCTGGAGCTCGACAAGATCACCGTGCTGTCGATCGCCCCGATGGTCGCCCGCGCGGTGCGCGAGGTCTTCGAGGACGGCTCGGTCACCAGCCTGTTCGAAGAGCAGCAGTAACCGCTGCGCCGCGGACGCGGTAGATCCTTTTTGGTACGGCCTCTCCCGCCGGGTACACTCCATGAGTTGCTCGGCGAGGGAGGCCGTACCTTTTTTCCGGTACGGATGCTCCGTTATCGAC
>NZ_JAAGLU010000482.1 GCF_010550245.1 Streptomyces sp. SID12501 | reverse complement strand
AGTCGCCGAACGAGAAGTTGCCGAGCATCTGGAAGAACGTGCCGTGCCGCGTCGTGCGACCGACGTTCTCGATGTCGTTGGTGCGGATGCACTTCTGCGCGTTGGCGACCCGGGGCCAGGGGGCGTCCTGCGTGCCGAGGATGTACGGGATGAACGGCACCATGCCGGCGATCGTGAAGAGGATCGACGGGTCCGGGGAGATGAGCGGCACGGACGGCACGATGGTGTGGTCCTTGCTCGCGAAGTAGTCGAGCCAGCGCTGGCGGATCTCGGCGGTGCGCATGTCGTCCTCGTCAGGTGGGGGCCGTCGCCGGGCGGCGGCGGGAGGTTCGGTGGTGGGCGGCGCGCTGGCCGCGGGACCGGGGCGGGCCCGGTCAGAAGAAGGGGGCGTGCTCGTCGTCGTCCGGGTCCTGCGTCGGCTCGCCGGCCCAGCCGCGCGCGGCGCGGTCGCGGGCGAGGTCGGCGGACACGCGCGCGCGTTCCCGTTCGAGA
>NZ_JAAGLU010000481.1 GCF_010550245.1 Streptomyces sp. SID12501 | reverse complement strand
GGCTGATCCGGCAGGGACCGGTGCGTACGCAACGGCTCTTCGGGGGCGGCGCAGCCGGCGAGGGCGGTGGCGACTGCCGCTGTCAGGATCGCCGCTCGGAAGGGCCTCTTCATGGACGCCCAGTATGACAACGCCGCAAATGACAGGACCGGTCGGGTCACGGACCGAACGTCTCACCCCACCCACACACCGAACACCCCACCGGGCAAAGGGAATCGGCCCGGAGCCCCCTCCTCCACGTCTCCGCAATGTGAACGTTCTGCGTCGAGTGGCAACTGGCTTGGCGAGCTTGACATTTCACGGTGCGGCCGATGGTAAGATCATCTTACTTCCAGTGGGCTGATGGCGTATGGGGGCATTCCGGGAGGAAGGAATTCCTCGGCCCCACCTTCGGGGGGGCACCTCCCGACGCGGCGCACGGTCGTGGCGAACGAGCCCTGGCTGCGTGCCGCCTGACGGGGTGTCAAGCCGTTTCCAGCCATGGCACTTGAAG
>NZ_JAAGLU010000480.1 GCF_010550245.1 Streptomyces sp. SID12501 | reverse complement strand
CGGCGCGAAACGCTCGCCGTCCTCGCGGCCCTGGGCCAGCGAGTAGATCAGCACGCACAGGATCACGACCGACGACACGGTCAGCATGAGCGCCGACAGCCGGTCGGCGACGAGGTTGATGCCGACGGGCGCCGCCCAGTCGCCGATCTCGACGACCACGGGCCCGGCGTCGGCGAGCACGAGCAGCGCGGCCGCGACCACGGCGACGAGCGTCAGGGTCACGAGCGACACGACGCGCTGCACGCGCGGTCGACGGTAGAGCGCGAGGGTCAGTCCCGCGCCCGACAGCGGCAGCACGACGGGCAGCGGGACGAGCCAGCTCCAGTCGGTCATCGGCCCTCCTCCCCGTCGGTCGTGGTCGTGCTCGGGCGCGCGGCGCGGCCCGGGTGGTCGGGCGCCGGTTCGGCGTGCACGTCCTCGAAGGCGAGGCCCTCGTCCATCTCGTCGCGCGTGGTCGCGGCCTCCTCGTCGAGCGTCTCGCCGCCCGACTCGG
>NZ_JAAGLU010000047.1 GCF_010550245.1 Streptomyces sp. SID12501 | reverse complement strand
CCGACGCCATCGCGCACCCCTCGCTCACGGAGCGGAAACAAGACGCCGCATGCCTCCCTCACTACGAGCGAAACCATGCCTGACCAGCAGAGATCAAGCGATCATGTTCGGTTGAGATACGGCTTCTAAGAGGTTCACCAGGTCACCGCGTTGGGTCTGCAGGTCACACGACCCCTCGGACTCATCCGCCGTGAGGCCCGCGAGTGCGACCACGGCCCCCATCATTCAGGCGTCTACCCGTTGGTAAGGTGTCACCATGCCCAAGATCGTGGACCACGACGCGCGGCGTGAAGAGATCATCGAAGCCGTATGGCGCCTTGTCGCGCGGCGAGGATTCGCGGCGCTGAACATGCGGGATCTCGCCGCCGAAGCTGGATTCACCAACGGTGCGCTCGCACGATACTTTCCCACCAAAGCAGCCATTCTGCGGGCCGCGCTGGAACGCACCAATGCAGCCACCGAGCAGCGGGCCGCCCGCACCATCGCCGGCGCCAACGGCCTGAACGCGTTCCGCAAGTTCTGCGTCGAGATCATGCCCCTGGACGACGAGCGTCTCAATGAGGCCCGCGTGGTCATCGGCTTCTGGAATTACGCGGTAGCCGATCAGGAACTGATCGGCGTCTACGACCAGGCGATATCACGCTGGCGCGATCAGATGCTCTCGTATCTGCACACTGCGGCTGAAGCGGGAGAGATCAACCCATCCTGCGATCTCGATGCGTTCTTGGACCTTGCGATGGCCACGCTGATGGGACTCCAGATCAACGCGATCTTCGCGGCTCGCCTGACCACACCCTCCCGCCAGTTGCGGATACTCGACGGACTCATCGCGGGGTTGCAGACCGGCACCTCATGATTTGATCACGCAGGCGCAGACATACTCACCTGTGGATCAGTTGCATCTGATCCGCCCCTCGTGTCACAACGGGTTCTTGATCGGTCGCAGCGGCGCCCGCCAGATGGAGTCATTTCGCACCTACAAAATCGGGTCTCCCAGGCACCGGGTGGAGTCAGAACTGACCTACAAGTGGCGTCGACCGTCACCTACGAAGCCAGATCTCGTCATCGGCGAGAGGCAGCCGCACGTGCCCGGGCGAGTCCAGGACGACCTCCAGGCTGATCTGACCGCGGACCTCGTCCTGCGTGAGACAGGGCTGGCGCAAGATCCCGGACAGGGCCCCGTTCAGCGTGCCGTCCAGAAGCCCCAGTGTGTGGCCAGCTCGCCAACGCGGCCGGTGCTTACCGGCCTCCTTCAGGCCGTCCAGCTCGTCGACCACGGTGATCGGGAACAGCAGCCGGATGTGCTCGCCGGACGGCAGACCCAGCACTTGGTGCAGGTCGACGGCTTCCAGCTTGTCGGGGTTCTGGATGTAGAAGCTGGAGTCGGCGACGACGAACCACTCCGGTCCGTCCCAGCGGGTCATCAACGACTGCAACAGGTCTATCGCCGCCTCGAGACTCTCGACCCGCTCCGCCAGCTCCTGGTCCACGAGCAGGTTCACAAGACGTTGCTGCTCCGAGCCCGCGAGGTGCCCGACACCGTCCAGGAGCGTGTCATAGCGGCTTCGTCAGGACCAGGGCGGTGAGGTCTTCGGCGCTGACCTGGTTCCGCAGAAGCTGGGCTGAGCGCACCCCCCACTCCAGATAGTCCAGCAGCTGGCGGTAGGCGCTGGAATGACCGACGCCACGTTCGTTGAACGCTGCCGTGTGTACGGTCCGCAGCGTATCGAGGAGGTTCTGCCGGTCGGTTCCCGGGCGGGGCGTGATGAGCATGCGCCGATCCTGCCAGGGACGGGCCACGCGGTGCCGCTGGTTTCCAGTGCTCCATCCATCTGCGTTCCCGGGGCAGCCGGCGCCCGCTCCACCCGCGCCCCGGAACAGTGTCACGGGCCCCTGTCACGCTGTGAGGTCTATCAGGCCCACAGGCCTTTACTCAGGTAGACGCGGTGCCCTATGAGGGTGTGAGCCTGTGAGGTGGAGCTCGCGCACCGTGCTTCCGTACGCCCTGACCCGGCCCGCCAGCCCAGAAAACGACGGGCTCATGGACACCCGCGACCAGGACCAGGACGACGTCGCCGAACCGGTGAGCCAAGAGGATCGGCATCGGCCAGGGCCGCTGTCCCGTGATGCTGAACCTTGATCGCCGCAGCGGACATAGGCTGACTCAACTATCAGCCGGAGGAGCGTCACACCATGGAACCGACCGTCGACAGGCCAGCGCCGCAGGTCACCGTTGCAGACATCCGTACCCTTTTGGGCTCTTCCGCTGAGCTCCCCGTTCTGTACATCCACTACGGTCCCGGCGACGACGGGGGCACCGAAGCGGAGTTGGACGTGTGGGCCGCAGGCCTGGTCTACCAGCCCGACATCGTCCTCACCCGCGCGACCGCTCTGGACCTGCTCGGTGAGGAACCCACTAGCGAGACCATTGCGGCGTTCCTGCCGAAGGTTCAGAAATCCGTGGACCAGATGATCTCGGTTCGAGGCATGTGAAGCAGAGCTCAAAGGGTCGTCAGGGCCTGCGGCTGCGGCTCCCAGCCTTTGCTGATCGCTGGGTGGCTGTCGTCGTGGTGACGGTGCGGCGCGTGGTCCTGGTGGTGGTCGTTGGGTGGCTGTCGTCGTGGTGTCGCGGGTGTGGCGCAGTATGTGCATGGGTCCGCCTAGCGCAAGGCTGCTGCACGAGTGGCAGGCCGGCCTCGGCCCTACAGTGGCGGACAGCTGCTGTTGACCGCTTGGACGTTCGCCAACGACGACGAAGTTCTGGGCACCCTTGTCGTCGCCAACGGAACAATCTATTTCGGCAGCCTGGCCGGAACCCTTTACGCCGTCAACGTGAAGACCAGAGGCAAGATCCCTGCCAACGACGCCCTGACGGACCCAGGCATGTAGCACCAGCACAAGCGGTGGAACGGTCTACGGAGCAGCGTTACGAACAGCTCGTCACTCAGGCGAAAGTTTCGTCACTGGTGGGTCACAGGTGGGAGGGAGGGAGAACTGCTGGCTCGACGGTTGTGTCTGGTTCGACGGGGGGCGGCGAGGAGCCGTGTTCCGGACATCTGGGACTCGGGGGACAGCATGCGTTACGTGAACGGAATGCGTGGTTCGGTGGTGGCGGTCGTCGTGGTCTCGGCGGCGCTGGCGGTGGCGGGATGTCAGCCCGGTGGGGGCGGTGCGGACACCGGAGGCGGGGGCGTCACGCCGTCCGGGGCTGTCAGCTCAGCGGCCTCCTCCTCGACGCCCTCCGTCTCCCGGCCCGGGTCCTCCGCGGCCCCGTCGTCCGCACCCGCTCCGGGCGGTTCGGCGGCGACCTGTTCGGCGGGCAGTCTGAAGGCGACCGCCCGTCAGGCCGCCGTGCGGCCGGCCGGTACGGGGACCGGGGCGGCCGTCGTCGAGTTCACCAACGTGTCCGGACGGACGTGCGTCCTCAAGGGGCACCCCACGGTGGCCGGCGCCGGGAACGGCTCTCCCGAGATGAACGTGCCGCTCACTGTCAAGCCGACCGGAGCCGCGGCGCCGGTGAAGGTGGCCCCCGGCGGCAAGGCGTGGGTAGAGCTGACGTTCGTGCAGGTGCAGGGAGAGGCCGACGGATACTGCGTGTCCGGTTCGGCGCCCGTGGTGTATCCCACGATGGTCGTCCGGCTGCCGGGGGCCGGGGCGCACCAGGTGGCCCTGGATGACGGGCAGTTCGCCGAGTGCGACGACACCGTGACCGTCACCGCCGTATCGGCGGTCAGGCCTTCTTGACCGATTCCAGCAGCAGCACCAGCGCGCGCAGCAGGAAGGTCACTAGCGGTGGTTTGTTGACGGCGGGTCAGACTCGTATTGGGCCGGTGAGAGGAACGTCGCTTCGCTGCCCGGGGAGCTTGTGATGACCCGTCGTGTGCCGTGTCCACCCGCTCCGGGCCCGCTGGAAGCCTGCGCCGAACGCTTCGATGACCTCTTCTCCACACTGGCACAGCGCCGCGGGTTCCGGGAGTACCTCGCGGGGCTGCTGCAGCCGCGAGACCGCAAGCAAGACGCTGACCTGCCTGGCTGGCACTGAGCCCGTCGTCGGCGCCCAGCACCCGGCAGCACAGCGGCTGCAGTTCTTCCTGTCCGAGTCGACGTGGGACCACGAGCGGGTCAACGCCCGCCGGGTGGAGTTGCTGCGTTCCGACCCGGCGACCGCGCCGCACCCGGGCGGGGTGCTGGTGATCGACGACTCCGGGGACCGCAAGGACGGGAAGGCGACCGCGCGTATCGGCCGGCAGTGTGCGATGTGCCGGTTTGGTGTCAGTGGGTTGTGTCAGTGACGGCATGTCAGGTCGGGGTGTTTTCGCTGTTGGTGGGGTCTTGGGTGTGGGGAGTCACTGACATGGGGCGGTGTGTGGTGCCGTGGTGGCTGTCATGGGCCGGTACACCCTTGCCTGTTCCGCTGTCATGGGAACGGCACTTCTGATCTTTCGGGGGCCGGTTGATGGCACGGTGGTCGGCGTCGGGGGTGTGCGTCGGAAGGGTGTGGGGTGGGAGAGCCGGGCGTGTGGGGTGAGGTCACGGCGGGGTTGAGGGTGTCCAGGCCGGTGTTGGTGGCGCGGCTGCTGGAGCTCGATGCGGCCGGGGCGTTGACCACGGCGCACGTGCGGGCGGGCGCGCAGGTCGGTGGGGTGAATGCGCGCACGGTGTGGCGGTGGCTGGACGCGGCGCGGACGGAGGGCCGTGTGGAGCGCAGGCCGCGGGCCCGGCTGGAGTTGTCCGACCATGCGTGGGAGGTGCTGGCGCAGGCGGGCGGGAACGTGTCGGTGCTGCACCGGCATTTGAAGGATGCCGGGGGAGAGGTGCCCTCGCTGGCGTCGCTGTACCGGGTGGTGCGGCGGGAGCGGGAGGAGCAGCGGACACGGCAGGCGCTGGCTGACCTTGCGCTGGCCGGGACGCGTGAGGACGGCGGGGCGAAGGCGGCTGCGCGCCGGCCGCCGCACCCCGCGCCGGTGGCGTCCGCGGTCCTGCCGTCGGGGGAGGGCGGTGCGGTGGCGGGTGTGGTGTTGCCGGCCGGAGCGCGGTTGGTGGGGACGTCGTGGGTGCGGGCGGTGGCCGAGGCGGTCGGGCAGGCGATGGCGGCTCAGGGTGCGGTGTGTGTTCGGCGACCCGGGCCGGGGCAAGACCGTGGCCGTGCGGATGGCGCTGCACGAGGTGCCCCCGGGCTGGAAGGTGACGTGGGTGCCGGTGCCGGTGCGCCCGTCGGTGGCCGGCATGCGGCGGGCGGTGTTCGACGCTCTGGCGCTGCCGGGCCGCTTCCCACACACGTCGGCGCGGGCTGACGCCGTAGTCGCGGGGGCTCTGGGTGAGGCGCGGGTGCTGGTGGTCGATGAGGCGCAGCGCCTGTCTGCGCCGTGCCTGGAGTACCTGCAGAGCCTGTGGGATCACCCTGGTACGCGGATCACGCTGGTGCTGTGCGGGGCGGGCAGCGAGCGGGCGCTGTCCCGGCTGCCGCAGCTGGCATCGAGGGTCGGTGCGTGGCAGGAGGTTCCGCGCCTGTCCGCGGCGGAAGTGGCGGCCGTGGTGAACGGCTTCCATCCGCTGTGGCGTACTGTCGCGGCCCCGGATCTGGCGTGGATCGACCGGTCGTGCGCCCACGGCACGTTCCGCACGTGGGCCGCCTTGACCGCGCATCTGCAGAACGCGCTGCTGACCACCGCTGACGCGGCCGTCGACCGGGCTTTGCTGGGGCGGCTGCTGCGCAGGGTCGCGCCGCCGCTGTGAACCAGACGCTCCGGCAGGAGACGGAAGGGCGATCGCATGCGCCCGGCACCCGGCACGTACACGACGTCCCACCGCGCGAGGGGAACTGACATGGAGGACGGTGACGCCGTCCGCGCAGGCGGCGGGTTGCCTGCGGCGTCGAGGACGGCACTGCGCGGTCCGGCGGCTGCTCGCTCTGCGGGCGGGGAAGAAGCTGACAGCGGGTCATGTGCGGGTGGCTGCAGACGCGTTGGGGGTGGCGGAGCGCACGGTGTGGCGGTGGCTGGCCGCGGCTGAGAACGATGAGGCCGCGGCCGGCGATCCTGGCACCCGTACCCGGGCCGGTGCGACGTTCACGATCACGCCTGAAGTCCGTGGGCTGTTGGCACTGTGGAAGGGGAACGTGCGGGCCGTCCATCGCGAACTGGTCCTCCGTGCCGCTCGGACGTCTCCGCCTGCGGACGCACCGTCGCTGACGACGCTGCACCGCGCGATCCGCCGGGACCTGACGCCCGGGGAGCGGGCAGGGCTTGTGGGAGGGGAGCGGGCGGCGCGCAAGCACGATGTGTTCCTGGCCCGGCCGCGGGGCTGGCGCAACCAGGCATGGGAGAGCGACCACATGCAGGCCCCGGTGCTGGTCGACGTCGACGGCACCGCCCGCAGGCCATGGATCACGTGGTTCACCGACTGCGCGACCAACGCGATCACGGGTGTCGCGGTCACACCGGGGGATCCGTCGCGGGAGTCGGTGCTGTCCGCACTGCGTTCCGCGGTCCTGCGCGAGGACCCCTACGGCCCGTTCGGCGGCCTGCCGGAGAAAGTACGGGTGGACCGAGGCAAGGACTTCCTGTCGAGGACGGTGACGGCCGCGTTCGATCTCCTGGACGTGACGGTGGAGGACCTGCCCGCCTACACCCCCCACCTCAAGGGCACCGTGGAGGGCCTCAACCGGGCGGTGGAGAGCATGTTCCTGGCCGCGCTGCCCGGCTACGCCCGCCAGCCGCGCCCCGGCAAACGCTCTTCCCGCCCGAAGGACGAGATGCTGCTCAGTTTCGAGGACTTCACCGCCCGGCTGCTGGCCTGGACGCTCTGGTGGAACACCGAACATCTGCCCGCGCCGTTGCGGGGCAGGACCCCGCTTGAGGCGTGGCAGGACGATCCCACCCCGCTGCGGGACGTGCCGGTCGCCGATCTGTGGACGTTCACCCTGGAGGACGCCGGCACCCGCACGCTGACCACCCGCGGAGTCCGCTTCAGGAAACGCGACTACGTGGGAGCGTGGATGACCGGTCAGGCCGGTATCCAGGTCCGGGTCCGCTTCATGCCCCACCACGACCACCGGATCGAGGTCTACCACGCGGCCACCGGCCGCTACCTCGGCCCCGCAGATCTGGCCGACCGGGCCACCGAGGAACAGGTCAGCGCCGTACGGCGAGCACGGGCCGCCCGCACCCGCCGCCTCAAGAAGGACCTGGAGGCTTCCCAGCGCGAGCGCTACGCCGCCGTGAACCAGCCCGAGGCCCCTCAGCGGCTCGGTGCGTTGACCACCGCGCAGGCCGAGGCCGAACTCTCCCAGGCCACCGACACCGACCTGTCGCAGCTGTCGCTGCCGGACCTCATCCCGCCCGCCGCGCCGCCGGCCGGGTGGCGTACCCCTGCTTCCCTGGCCGCGCTGACCACGCCAGACCGGCCCAACCCGCTCCCGTCCGACCGTGATTCCGCTCCCGCTCCGGACGGCCCCGACGGGCGGGCCGCACGTCCCACCACCGACAAAGACGGAGACGCCTCGTGACCGCGGCCACCTACCAGTACGTCGACCTGCCCGACGCCTCCGTGGTCACCACCCGCGCCCTGCTCACCGCGCGGGAGAACATCACCGACACCGTCGCCGCCCGCGCCATGATGTGCATCCACGGCGGCGCCGGCTTCGGCAAGACCCTTGCCGTCAACATCTGCCTGCGCGAACTCGAACCCGGCGAGGACGTCCGCAAGATCACCTTCCGGGCCCGGCCTACCGCCCGCGCGGTGCGCTACGAACTGTTCACCGCGCTCGACCTGGCAGGCGAACCGCCGCGCCACCCCAGTGAGTTCGACCGCCTGCTGAAAACCGCCCTGGCCGAACGCCCCCGCACCTTCCTCGTCGACGAGGCCCAGTGGCTCAACGGGGAGGCGTTCGAATACTTCCGCTACCTGTGGGACGAACCCTCAACCCAGCTCGCGATCATCTTCGTCGGCGGCGAGGGCTGCCACACCGTGCTGCGCCGCGAACCGATGCTGTCCTCCCGCGTCTTCATCTGGCAACACTTCACCCGCCTCACCCCCGCCGAGGTCCTTGAGGTGATTCCGCTGTTCCACCCGGTCTGGGCCGACGCCGACCCCGACGACATCGCCTTCGCCGACCAGCACGCCGCGCACGGCAACTTCCGCGCGTGGGCACAACTGACCGCCCATGCCCGTACCGCCCTGGCCCGCACGGAACGCTCCGTGGTGGATCAGGAACTGCTGCGCTGGGCCTTCAGCCGCCTCGCATGAACGCCACCCACCGTGCCGCGCCGCCCGTCGCCCTGGTCATGGACCGGTACGACGACGTCGCCCACACCCACACCGCCCTGGCAGCCCACGATCCCGCCGCCGGCCGGATCACCCTGCACCCCGGACCGGGCACCACCAGTGACACCGCTCTCGCCCACGACCTCCTCGCGGCCCTGGGCAAGCCGCCGTTACTGCCAGGCCGCTTCCCCGCAGGCCGACAGCCCGCGTGGGAGGCCGCCACCGCCTGGATCGCCGCCCTGCCTGCCGCCCGGCTCACCGTCCTGCGCGCCCACCGGCTCACCGCACGCCGCATCGAGTGCCTCCTGCACCTGCGCGACACCACCGGCATCCCCCTGACCCTGGTCTGCCACCGCCCCCACCTGACCATCGCGCTCCACCGGGCCCTGCACCCCGTGCCCCACACCGTCACCAGCGACCTGGACACCGCCCGCAGCCACTACTACGGCGGCACACCCGCAGCGACTGGCCCCCAGCCCTTGGCGCAGACCCCGACCGCGTCTGCGGTCCGCTGGATGACCATCCCCGCCCTGGACCGCCTCGTCTCCTACGACAGCACCCAGCCCTGCACCGGCCCGTGCACGCCGGCACCGATCGACTGGCGCCACCGGCCGCCGCCACGCCCCCTCACCCAGGCAGCCGTACGCGGGATCACCCGCAGAATCCACCAGGCAACCGCGCACCCCCGGCTGGCCGCCGCCCTGGCCACCACGCTGCTCACCGGCGCGTCGTTCCAGCAACTCCTCACCGTCCGCGCCGAAGACCTCGGCCCTGACGCGACCACCCTCGCCTTCCACGACCCCGCCCGCTACACCGACGGCTGCGCCGTGCACCCGATCCCGGCATGGGCCCGCCCGTTCCTGCGTGCCGCGGCATCCTTCGCCGCCCTCACCGACAGCCGGGAACTGCTGGCTTGCCAGGACGAACGCCCCCACATCCTGCGTCTGGCCGAGAACGCCAGACTGCGCCCACCCCAGCCTCCGCAGCCGGCCCGCGCCGGCGGCGTCGTGTGGGACTGGGCGGAACGCGGGCAGGCCGAGCGCTACGAGACCCTGCTGTCCCGGCCCGGAACGCCGTCCCGACCGCGCCGGTAGACCGATACAGCCGCACACCGCCTCCGGCGAACCCGACGTCCTCGACCACCGGCCCGGTCACCCGATGGTGAAGTCGGCGAACTCGACATCCGAGAAGGCCACCTGGAGACCGTGGGCGCGCCCTCCTCCGTCACGGAAGTACGCATGCCCCAGCGAGCGGGCCAGGATGACCATCTGCTGCGCCTCGCCGGCACCGGCGTCCCGGGCGGCGAACAGCTCCCGCGCGACCGCGCCGGACAGCCGCTGGGTGATCAGCCGCCGACGCGGGTCATCGGAGGAGCCGACCGCGGACGCGAACCCGAACCGCGCCCGGGTGTGCAGGCAGAAGCCGCGGGCCTCGGCATCTGCACGCAACCGCTCGCGTATTCGGGGCTGCCACCGCGCCCGGACGGCATCCTCGATCACCTGTGCCTGCACAGGGCTTGGCTGGCGCCTCCCCGGGCCGGAGGTGACCCACCGCTGCACCGTCCGCTGCGAGACACCCAGAACAGCAGCCAGCCTCTTCGTGGATCCCTTCTCCGCTCTGAGCAGGAAGCCCAGGCGGGCACCGACACTGACCGGCAGCGGCCGGGTACGCAAGGCCCGCTCTAAACCCTCGTTGATCTCGCCCAAGACCCCGTCCGCTCGCCCGTGTCCACTACATACCGCTCCAGAGGCACCATGTTCCTACCCCGGCTTTGTTTCCGTGTACTGGTGTCAGTGGTGGCCGACTTCAGCTGCCGACACCGCAGTACCACTGCGCGGCCCAGACGATCGCTCTGCGTCAGGCACCGCCACCTGCCGAAGATCACCTTCACTGCCCTGCGCTACGCGTGGCAACGACCCGAACTTCTCGGCCCCACACCGTGCGGGCGAGGCTGATCGCGAATATGGCAAATGGCTCGAAACAGGTGGGCAGCTAGGGGCAGACTGGTTGTATGCAGCTCACTAAGGTGCGAAGTCGTCTCTTTCGTAACATCGTTGACAGCGGCGACGTCGATATCGCGCCGGATGTCACAGCGCTGGTCGGTAAAAACGAGAGCGGGAAGATAGCACTGCTGTCGGCGATCTACCGCTTCCATCCTGTCTACCCGAACGACTCCTTCACTTTGCGGCAGGACTATCCGCGGTGGAGGAAGGTCCCGGACACCCGCTCGGGGGGATCAAGAACGCCAAGCCGATCACCTGCACGTTCACTCTCGACGATGAAGACCTGAAAGCTGTCACCGACGAGCTTGGCCCCGGTGTGATCAAGGGACGCTCGTACTCACGATCCATGCCCTACGAGGGAAACAACACGGTCACCCTGCAAGTCGACGAAGCCGTGGCTTTGGAGAACCTCTATGCCGAAGAAGAAGTGCCCCCTGCACTGCGCAGCGTCCTCGGAACACGGAGCCTGGCCGCCGCCCTCGAGCAAGCTGGCGGCCTGGCCCCCGCGGAGGACTCCGACTACACCGCGGCGGACGTCGACCTCTTCACCAGGGCGGCCCGTCAGCGACTGGGCGACAGCGCGAGCGCCTGGCAGCGGGCCGTACGCATTCTGCGCGGCCGCGAGCCGAAGTTCTTCTACTTCAGCAACTACCAGAACCTTCCCGGACGGATCGCCCTGACGGACCTCAATGGCCAGGAAGAGCCTGGGGCCTCAGAGATACAGACTGCCCGGGCACTGCTGGAACTCGCCAGCACGACCGCCGGAGCGATGTCGGCGGAAGACTTCGAAGAACGCAAAGCCGAGCTCGAAGCGGTAAGCAACGACCTCACGCAACAGGTCTTCGAGTACTGGAAGCAGAACCCAGACCTGTCGGTCGAGATCGACCTGGACAAGACCACAGTCCAGCACCCGAACGGGCAGCAGGCCGTCGCCAGCCATCTCGACATCCGCGTCAAGGACCGCCGACACGGGTTCACCAATAACTTCTCCGCCCGCTCCACCGGCTTCCAGTGGTTCTTCAGCTTCCTTGCCGCCTTCTCCCAGTTCGAGACCTACCCGCACGGTGTGGTCGTCCTGCTGGACGAACCCGGCCTGAGCCTGCACGGCCGCGCACAGGCAGACTTCCTGCGTTTCATCAACGAGCGCCTCGCCCCCAACGCCCAGGTCATCTACACGACCCACTCGCCGTTCATGGTCGAAACGGCCCGGCTCGATCGCGTACGGATCGTCGAAGACCGTGGGCCGGACACCGGGGCTGTCGTCACCCAGGAAGTCCTCTCCGTCACCGACGACTCGCTCTTCCCGCTCCAGGCGGCTCTCGGCTACGACATCGCTCAAAACCTGTTCGTAGGCCCCGACAACCTCCTGGTTGAAGGAACCAGCGACTACACCTACCTCACCCTGATCAGCGACTTCCTCAAAGAGGCTGGCCGCACGCACATCGACGAACGCTGGCGCATCCTGCCAGCTGGCGGCGCCACGAACATCCCCGCCTTCGTCGCTCTTATCGGCACTAACCTCCAGGCAACGGTCCTCATCGACAGCACTCCGGCCGGAGTCGCCAAGCTCAAGAACCTCACCAACAAAGGCCTGCTGTCCCCCAAACGGCTCTTGCTCACGGACGCCTTCAGCGACGGCGTCAAGGACAGCGACATCGAGGACCTGTTCTCCCCGGGCGACTACCTCAAGCTGTACAACGCCGCCTTCGGCACCAAACTCAAGGTCGGTGACCTCAACGGCACCGACCGCATCATCGCGCGCCTCACTCGCGCGACCGGGGCTCCGTTCACCGAACACGGCCGGCCGGCCGACGCTCTCCTACGCAAGCGAGACACCCTCCTGCCCGGGCTCTCCGAGACGACCCTGAGTCGCTTCGAGCAACTCTTCACCGCCATCAACGACACTCTCACCTGACCCTGAGGGCCACACACCGCGAAGCCCCGGGGATCTGCCACGGTGTCCCCCCATGCGGCTCAACTTCGCCACGCAGTGCGCCGCGATACGGCAGATCAGGGACGACTTTGTACCCCAAGGAGCGATGCGGAACACCCGACCGTACGGATCGCCGTCGTGGGCCTGCCCGGGGAGAGTCGACCAGCCTGGCAAGCACCAGGCGCCCCTGTGACTGGCCCTTCTCTCGATTCGCCGCTATGCACCGTATGACCGAATATCCCTTAATCCAAGGGTAAGGAATGGGTCATATCCAGGGGTAATTTCTTGCTAGCGTGGGGGTCGGAGGTGGCGATGCCGAACCAGCCGAATCAGAATGAGCTGTTCGCAGCGGTGGACGAACTGTTGGCAGGTGAACCGGAGTTGCCGCCGCCGGGGGAGCGAGCCCGGCTGCGTGAGGCGGCCGGTATCACGCAAGCCCGGCTGGCTCAGGTGCTGCGGACTTCGACGCAGACCGTGAAGAACTGGGAGAACGGCCGGTCCGAGCCGCGCCCGCCACGCCGTGAGGCCTATCTGCGGCTGCTGGAAGGCTGGGCGGCGAAGCACCCGGCCGCACCGGTCACCGAGCCTGCGCCGGAGACCTTCACCGGTTCCGTGCCCGCACCCGAGCAACCTGCGCCCGCCGGGCCTGCTTACGACCCAGTGCCTGTGCCCGCGAACTCCTTGCCCCCCAACAGACCTGCCGTGGCCGCGTCCCGTCCGGTCGGCGCCCCGAGGACCGCGTCGACGGCACGGCGTCCGTCGCGGCCGAAGGCGGCCGCGCCCGCGGCCGACTCCCGCTTCCCGAACGGACCTTTGGCCGTGCTGGACGGGGACGGCACCGTCTACTGCCTGGGTGGCGTGTTGCTGGACTGCCCAGCAGCCACCATTGCGCAGTTGGTGGAGTGGACGCTGCAGGAGTCCGGTATCGGGCAGGCGCGGTTGCACCGGCACGGCAAGGACTCCGATCCGCTGATCGTGCTCACCCAGTCCGCGGCCGTACGGCTCGGGCTGCCGGAACGGCTGGAGGACCGCCGGGACCTGCGTCTGGCGGAGGACCACCCGGTCGTCAGGCAACTGGCCAAAGCCAAGTGGAAGTTGACGCAGCGTGGGTTCGGCCCGTGGCCACGGATCTACCGTCCGGCCGAGGCAGGCCGGCGGCAGTGCGTGCAGCTGGCGATCCTGCCCTGGGGCGCCCTGGACACCCGCGCCTGGCGCGAGCTCGACGAGATCACCGACCCTCGACTCCGATCCCGCATCGCCGCCCTGTGCTGACCATCCCCTGCCTGTCGGCCGCCCTCGGCCGCCCCTGAATCCCTCCCAGCCCACGGCAGGACCGGACCGGGAAAGTAACTGGTCACGGTCCTGCTGGCTTTGGTGAAAGGGGCCGAAGGGACCGAGTATTCGACATGACGGCACCGGCCGGAGAACTATGAAGGTCATGAGCTCCTCCAACACCACGATCACGGTGACCTTGTCCGCGGACGAGTACACGGCCGTCACCGAGCAAGCTGCCAAGCGCGGCATCGCCCCCGATGAGTACATCCGACAGGCCGCCGCCCAGAGGGCCAACAACGGGAGGGCCAAGGACCGCCTGCTCCAGGAGACCGCCGCTCGGCGTGGGCAGAGCGTCGAGGAGTTCCTCAATCCCGGCTTCCTCATCGACACCGACGACAGCGTCGATGCCGAGCTGGACCGGCGCCTGACTGCGGCTCGTGGCACCCAGGCCGAGCCCGAGACCGATCACTAGCTCAAGCGGGCGACGTTCAGCACGTCCGGCACCGGCATGCCGGCCCGGCGTTTGGCGACGATCGCCGCAGTGACGTTCCGGCGGGCCTCGGTCACTGCAGCCTCCGCCGCCCGCAGTTCCGCCACGGCCTACTCCAGCACACCCTCATCACCCGTCATGCCGTCCATCGTGACAGGGCCCGGCGCCCACTCCGTCGCGGTCTTCTGACGTGGTCGGCGCCGAGTTCTCGATAGGGCGTGCGGTCGTGCAGGACATGCCAGATGGCGATGGTGAGTTTGTGCATCACGGCGACCAGAGCCCGTTTGCCTCCGCGTCTGGCCGCGATCCGGCGGAAGAAGACGCCGAAGTAGGAGTCCTTCTTCCCGATAGCGACCATCGCGGCGATCCCGAGCAGGCGCAGCGACAGGAAGCTTGCACTCGGACGGCATTGCGATGCGGACAACTGAACAACAATATGTTGTTTCGTTGAACTATTGTGGTAAGCTGGCCGTATGGCACGTGATGCTCGTGACGAGGCCCGCCGGCAGTTGTCCGCACTTGCGGAGGACCCCACCGCCCACTGGGCCCCGGCGCGCAGTTTGGAACAGGGCGCCGCACTGATAGGGCGGTTGATGATGGCTGCGGCCAATTATCAACAAAGCGGCGGGCAAGCAGTGGACGTGACCCCGGACGATGTGGGTGCGGCACTCGGCTTGTTCGAGGACATGCGCCATCAACTGGACCGGCTGGAAACCCAGGTGGTCATCGAGGCCAGGCGTCGCGACATGGACTGGCGGCAGGTCGCCCAGTACCAAGGGCTCAACTCCTCCCAGGCCGCTTCGCAGCGCTATCAGCGGCTGATGACCCGCCTCGAAGAGATCCGCCAGGGCGTCAGGTAGAGGGAGGCGGAGCACAGATGACGGATCAGTCCCAGGAACTGTTTGCAGCCGTCGACTCGCTGCTTGCCGCCGTCGACGACGGCACCGTGCTGCCCCTCCCGGCTGAGCGGGTGAGGCTGCGTGAAGCGGCCGGGCTGACCCGGGCGGCCCTCGCCCAGGCTCTCGGCGTACGCGTGCCGAGCATCGAGGCGTGGGAGGCTGGACGGGCCGAGCCGAAAGGGGAGCGCCGCGAGGCCTACCGCAGACTGCTCGAAGGCCTCGCGGCGCGCCACCCCGCACCCGCCCCGCCCCCCGGCAGGCCCGCGATCCCGGCAGAGCCCCGCTCCGCGCCGTCGGTCCAGACAGCGGTGGGCGCCGCGACGGCTCCGCCCACCGCACCCTCGGCGCACGACACGCCGCACACGCCCACGCCGGGGACGCGGCGCCCGGCCCGGCCCACGGAAGCCGCGCCAGCCGTCGGCTCGCGGTTCCCGAACGGGTCGCTGGCGGTGCTGGACGCGGACGGCACCGCGTACTGCCCGGGGGGAGTGCTGCTGGAGTGTCCCGCGGCCACCATCCCGCAACTGGCCGACTGGGCCGTGAAGGAGTCCGGGCTCGGTGCCGAGAGGCTGCACCGCCACGGCAAGGACTCCGATCCGCTGATCGTCCTCACCGCCCGGGCCGCCGCCCGTTTCGGCCTGCCCCCCGCCCTGGAGGACCGGCGCGCGCTGCGCCTGGCCGATAACCACCCGGTGGTGCGTGAGCTTGCTCGCGCCAAGTGGAAGCTGACGCGCCGCGGATTCGGCCCCTGGGCCCGCGTCTACCGGCCCGCCGAGGGCGGCCGACGCCAGTGCGTCCAGCTCGCCGTACTGCCCTGGAACGCCCTCGATACCCGCACCTGGGGGAGTGCCGGCCAACTCCCGGCCCCTGAACTGGCCCAGATCCTCGGCGACTACGCCACACGCGTGATCACCCCGCGCGGATCCGCGGCCGTATGCGGTCTGGAACTGTTGACCGCGCTGCGCCCGCCCACCCGCCCCGTCAAAGACCCGGCCACCGACACCTGGATGTCCGGACCGAACCCCGGCGCCCTCACCCAGGCGGTCGACCCCGCACCGCCGGAGGCACCCGACGAGCACCCCGTCGTCACCGCCTGCTCCCCGCGCGGCCACCAGCGCACCCCCGCGGACGTCCTCGACGAAGAGGCCTTCGAGTGGATCCGCGACCCGGAACAGCTCACCGACGACGAATGCGCAAAGCCGTTCGCAGTGGGCATCGACGTCAACATGGCCTTCGCCGCGGCCGTCAACCGGCTCACCGTCGGCCTCGGCGCCCCCGTCCACGTCAACCACCCCCGCTTCGACAAGAAAACGCCCGGCAGCTGGCTCGTCGACCTCTCCCACATCAACCTCGACACCCGCCTGCCCAACCCCTTCACCCCACACGGCCTGCGGCCCGAAGGCCCGGCCTGGTACGCGACCCCCACCGTCGCCTACGCCGCCGAACTCGGCTGCGGCATCACCCCACTTGAAGCCTGGCTGCGCCCCGAGTCCGGTTCCTACCTGGACGGCTGGTACACCCGGCTGCGCGACGCCTACCTGGCCACCATGGAACGCCTCGGCGTCAGCGCGGGCATGAGCGAGGCGGACTTCCTGGCCGCCATGGAACACCACAAGGGCACCGATCCCGCGCAAGTCGCTGTCCTCTCCGCGATCAAGGCGACCGTCAAGGGCGGCATCGGCAAGCTCCGCGAACGACCCCAGGGCGCCGGCTACCGGCCCGGCGAGCGCTGGCCCGCTCTGGAACGCCCCACCTGGCGGCCCGACATCCGCGCCGCCGTCATCGCCACCGCCCGCGTCAACATGCACCGCAAGATGCTCAAACTCGCCGCCACCGGCCTGTTTCCGATCGCGGTGCTGTCCGACTGCGCTGTCTACCTCTCCGACGGCCCCACCCCTTTGGACTTCCTGCCCCGCACCCCGGAGGGCAAGCCGCTGCCCGGCGGTTTCCGCCTCGGGGTGAGCCCCGGCATGGTCAAGCACGAAGGCACCCAGTCACTGTTGTGGGCGGTGAAGATGCTCGATGAAGGCCATAACCCCGCCCGGCACATCAAGGGCGCCGATGCCGCCGCGGGCGGGGAGTAGGAACCGCACATGGGCATCTTCAGTGACAGCCTCGACAAAGCCACCGCCAACACCCTCACCCGACCCCTGCCCAAGTCTCCCCAGGCCCAGATGCGCTTCCTCGTCAAAACCGCCAAGGGCACCCGGGCCGCAGCCGAAGCACTGGGCATCTCCCGGCGCACCGTCGAACGCTACGTGAAAGGACAGATCCAGCAGCCGCGCCCGGAACTCGCCACCCGCCTCACGGACGAAGTCCGCCGACGCTGGCAGCCCCGCGTACGCGCGAAGGCCAGACAACAGGCAGCCACCACCAGCGGCATCACGATCGAGACCCGCGCCCGGTTCGGCTACACCGCCGCCCCCGGCACCACCGACGACGCCCGCATCCGCCTGATCACCCAGCACCTGCCCCCCGACTACGCCGCCCGACTCCTCGACGCCCACACCGCCGGCGCCACCGACCAGCGACTCCAGGAGATCGCCGCCGAAGGCCTGCAGGAGGTCTACTTCAAAGACCGCGGACAACGCGCCCCCGGCCTGCAGGTGGCCTTCACCGACATCGACTACGTCGAACTCGGCTTCTGAGGGATGGGCAAGGAATCCGCCTGCACATCCCACTGCGACTGGGTGCTGCTCGACGAGGCCCAGGACACCAACCCCGTTCTCGAACAGGTCTTCACCGCCCAGCGCGGTCACGCCCAGCTGATGATGGTCGGCGACTGTGCCCAGGCCGTCTACGGCTGGCGCGGCGCCCACGATGCCATGACCGGCTTCGACGGCACCGCCCTCACCCTGACGCAGTCCTTTCGATTCGGCCCCCGCCTCGCCGTTGAAGCCAACCGGTGGCTGGCCATTGCCGGCGCGCCCATCCGCCTGGACGGGACCGACACCATCTCCACCGAACTCGGCCCGGTCGTCTCTCCCGCCGCCGTGCTGTGCCGCACCGACGTCGGCGCCATGGCCGAGGTGATGGCGCACTTCGCCACCAGTCATCGCGTGGCCCTGGCAGGGGGAGCGGGAACCCTGCGCGCCTTGGCCACCGCGGCCCGTGACCTGACCGAAGGACGCCGCACCTGGCATCCCGACTCGTGCTCTTCCAGTCCTGGGGCGAACTGTGCGACGGTGACCGTCTCCGCCGTACACAGGGCCGAGGGTCGCGAATGGGCGACCGTAGAAATCGCCGACGACTTCACCCCGTCCGACGACAGCGACGGGAACGACGTCAACGGCCGGCCCCTGCCCGGCCCGATCGACGACGCCGAAGCACCTGTCGCCTACATCGCCGTCACCCGCGCCCGCCACCGACTGGACCTCGGCGGCCTGTCCTGGATCCGCCACCCCGGCGGAAACCCCTGCGTCACGCCCCCGGAACCACGCGGCGGACGCTCTGCCCGAACCGCTCACCGCGGAACCCGCGCTCGTCACCCTCGGATGAGCGATGTGATAGGCAGCGGGCTGCTGGTGAACCAGGTCCGGTCCCTCTCACGATGCTGACGGTGCGGCAGTTCTACGTCGGGGACGGTCCGCTGGGCGAAACTCCCGGCCTTCCTGGGCATCTCGTCGGTGGCCGTCGAGGCGATGCGGGAGGCCGGTTCGCGCAGGTGAGTTCTTCGGGGAGGAGTGTGATGGGTACGTCGATGCCGGTTTCCTCGTGCGGGAGGCTGACAAGACGCACCGTGGTCACTGAGCCGTCCCCGGCGGGGAAGCAGAGGTCTCGAGGGTGTCTGCCGGCTCGGCGCCCAGCGTGGTGCACAGCGGTTCGGTGACGCGCGCTTCGACGCCGTCGGCTGCCGCGGCCGCCGCCGGGGCCCTGCCGGGCGTTCCCGGCCGCAACGCGCCGTGGCTTTTCCCCGCGAAGGGGTAGGTGGGCAGGTGCACCCGAGGTGTCTCCTCGTCGAGCGGCGCGGGCCAGGTGACGTCGTTGCCCCGCACCCATGCCTGGCTCAGGGCCGCCAACTCGTCGGCTCCGGTGTCGGTGGTGATCACAGTGCCTGCGGCCAGTTCGCCCAGCGCACTCGCGGCGTTCTCGGTCCTCGACGCCACCACGCAGCCGCGCACAGGGAAGGGGCTGCGCCCGGTGCGCAGGGTGTGGCCGACGGCGGCGAGCGGTGGTGCGTCGGGGCGGTGCAGGGTTTCGGCGAGGCTGTTCGCCATGGTCCTGAGCTGGGCGGCGGTTCCGGCGGAAAGGGGGAGGACCTCGACCCGGGGGGCATCGACGGTCGTGAGCCGTATGGGTGCTTCTTCCAGGACGACGTGGACGTTGGTGCCGCCGATTCCCAGGGACGTCACACCGGCCCGGCGGGGTGTTCCGGTCGCAGAGACCCAGGGTTCGGTGCGTTCGATCAGGCGGAAGGGCAACGAGCCGTCGAGCAGTTCGGGCTGCGGCCGTCGCACGTTGACGGTGGCGGTCAGATCTCCGTTCTGCAGCATGAGGACTGTTTTGATGAGCGAGGCGACGCCTGCCGCCGCGTCGAGGTGACCGATGCTCGACTTGACGGAGCCGATGCCGCAGCGCTGTGCGTCGGCGAACGCCGCAGCCGCGGCCGCCAGTTCGGCGCGGTCGCTCCGTTCGGTTCCGGTGCCGTGCATCTCGATGTAGCCCGCTGTCGCGGGGTCCAGGCCCGCGGCGCCCCAGGCCTCCAGGATGGTCGCCGTCTGCTGGTCCGGGCTGGGCGCGGTGAAGCCGGTCTTCGCCGCGCCGTCGTTGGTGACGGCCGAGCCGCGCAGGACGGCACGTACGGGGTCGCCGTCGGCGAGGGCGTCCTCCAGGCGGCGCAGGACGACGATGCCGACGCCGTTGCCGGGAACCGTGCCGTCCGCGTCCGCGTCGAACGGCCGGCAGCGCCCGTCGGCGGAGAGGGTGCCGCCCTTGTGGTGGAGGTAGCCGTGCTTGCGTGCGGAGACGAGGCTTACCCCGCCAGCGAGCGCGGTGTCGCACTCGCCCAGCAGCAGTGCCTGCGCGGCGAGGTGAAGCGCGGTGAGGGAGGTGGAGCAGGCCGTCTGGACGGTCATGCTCGGCCCGGTCAGGCCGAGGCGGTAGGACACCCAGGAGGCCAGGAACTCCCGGCCGGTGAGGAAGCGAACCTGTGCGGTGCCGAGGACGGAGGCGTGGGCGGGATCGCTGAGTGCCGCCAGTTCGTGTTCGGTGGGGCTGCCGCCGACGTAGACTCCGGCGCGCCTGTTGCCGCCTCTGGGGGCGTACCCGGCGTCCTCCAGGGCGCTCCAGGCCGTCTCCAGGAGGAGCCGGTGCTGCGGATCGAGTACCGCTGCCTCGGCCTGGTTGAAGCCGAAGAGCCCGGGCTCGAAACGGTCGGCGCCGTCGAGGTGTCCCTTGGCGGGGACGTAGAGGGGGTTGCGGAGTTCCTCGGGGGCAACGCCGTCGGCCAGCAGGTCACGCTCGGTGAAGTCGGACAGGGAGCAGGTGCCTTCGCGGAGGTTGTTCCAGAACGCGTCGATGTCGGGGGCGCCGGGGAACCGTCCGCTCATGCCGATGATCGCGACGGCTTCGGTGTCCGTGTGCGCGGGCAGAAGTTCCCCGGCCTCGGCGCACGTCTGCAGGGACCGGGTGCTGGTCATCATGGAGAACCTTTCTGAGAGGACGTGTTCCGGGGCGCGGCCAGACGTTCCCGCCGGGTGCGGCCCTGGTGGAGTGGATCAGCGGATGGCCGGGGGTTTTCCCGCAGCGCCCCGGCGGGGCGGTCCAGGAGATCCGCCAGGACGGTCACTGTGGGATGGCGGAACAGATCGACAAGACCGATCTCTCCGCCGTTCTCGTGCTCGCGGAGCGCCGTCCGCACGGACAGCAGGCGGAGGGAGTTTCCGCCCAGGTCGAAGAAACTGTCGTGGACGCCGATGAGCTCCTGTGAGAGCTGCCGGCACGTTCTCGTCACGCAGGGGGACCACGGCCGCTACGGAGCCCGCTCGCCCGGTCTCGAACAGACGGCGCAGCAGCCGCACCGGCTGCTCACTGCTCAGTGCGACGAAACGGTCGGCCGGGGAGGGCACCGTCATGCGAGGTCCTTTCCGAGATCAGCGAGCCGGTACAGGCCGGCGATGGTCTGGTCCCGGTCGAGCCCGAAGTCGACGAAGCAGGCGACCTCGTCGCAGCCCAGGGCGGCCAGATCGGTGAGCATCCGGCGACAGGTCCCGGCGGAGCCCAGCAGGCTGCCCCAGGTCAGGTAGCGCTCGAAGGCGAAGTGGGCGAGCCGTTCCGCCGCGCCGTCCGGCAGCGACGTGAGCGGGGTGTTCTCGCCCCGGTTGGCGGAGGTCTGACGGACGTAGGACTTGAAGTAGGCCTTGAGCGGTGCGGCGACCTGTGCGCGCACCTCGGCGTCGTCGGCGCCGACATAGGTGTGGGTCATCAGCGTCACGGTGGGCGTCCGTGCCCCGCCGGTCTGCTCGGCCGAGGCCGCGAAGGCTGCCCGGTAGCGGCTGATGTGATCGGCCAGATTCTCCCTGCGCTGTCCGACCGTGGCGGCGAGCACACCTGTACGCAGCCGGCCCGCTTCCTCCCAGGTACGAGGCGAACCGGACGTGGTCAGCCACAGCGGCAGTGCCTCTTGCACCGGGCGGGGCTGCGGGAGCACGGAGATCCGCTGGCCGGTGCCGTCGGTGAACGGCACCTCCTCACCGGCCCACAGCCGTCGCAGCAGCGGGATGTCGCGCAGCGCGCGCTGCCGCCGGTCGGCGTAGTGTCCCGGGGCCAGCACGAAGTCGGTGGAGTGCCAGCCAGTGGCCACCGACAGCCCTGCCCGGCCGTGCGAGAGGTTGTCGACGACCGACCAGTCCTCGGCCACACGGAGCGGATGGTGCAGGGGCAGTACGACGCTGCCTGCGCGCAGCCTGATCTGCTCGGTGGCCACGGCAAGGGCGGAGCTGAGCACGGAGGGGTTGGGGAAGACCTGGCCGACCTGCTGGAAGTGCCGCTCGGGGGTCCACACCGCGTGGAAGCCGAGACGGTCGGCTGCGCGGGTGATGGCCAGGATGTCGTCGTAGCGTGCGGCGTGGTCCGCCTGACCGGTGGGGTAGGCGCCGAAGAACATCACGCTGAGTTTCACGAGGTTTCCCTTTCGGCCCGGGCGGAGCGTGGCCGCGCCGGGATGGACAGGTCCGGAGGGGTGCCGGTGGCGCCGCTGCCGATCACGCGGGCCAGGGCGGCGACGGTGGGTGACACGAAGAGCTGCGCCGTGGTGACCCGGAGCCCCTGGTCCCGGGCCAGGCGGAGCGCCGGGCGGACGGCTTTGAGACGGTTGCCGCCAAGAGCGAAGAAGTCCGCTTCACGCCCAGGAGGTGCCGGGACGCCGTACGTCTCTGCTGGCCTCCACGCCCGGCAGGTCCAGGTCGGGGCGGGCGTCGCTCTGTGGGACGAGCACGACATCGGTGAAGGGACTGCGGCGGGCCACCGTGCGGGCGACAGCTCGTCCACCACCTGTTCGAAGGGGAGGGCCTGGTGTTCCAGGGCGGCCAGGTCGGTCTCCCGGACCCGGGTCAGCAGTTCGCGGACCATGGGATCAACGGTGAGATCCGTACCCGGAACGAGGAAGTTGACGAAGAAGCCGACGACACCGGCCGCGGCGGCGACGGCGGGGGGATCGGGCGGGGCTGACCGGCCCATCTTGCCGTTGGGGGGCAGGGGCAACCGCTTCCGGAAGGCGAAGACGGCGGGCACCGTGAAGTCCGGGAGCACGGCGGCCGCGTGGGCCTTCACCCGGTCGGTGTCCGGCGCACCGGAGCCGCGATCGCTGGTGACCACGTATGTGACGAGCCGCTTGCCGTCGCCAGACGGGTCCGGTGCTGTGACGACGGCCGTCTGCTCCACGCCGGGACATCGGGCGAGTGCCGCCCGGACCTCACCCCGTCCGACGAAGGCGTCCGAGCGGTAGGTGAGGTGCTCGGTGCCGTCCACGGCAGCCAGGGCGTCCGGGAAATGCCAGGCCGGAAACCCGACGAGCTCGTGTACCCCCGGGCATGTGTCCAGGACCACGTCACTCACGTCCGCGGATGCCCGCGGGGCGCATGTCGGTCCAGTGGGTTTCCACGTACTCGAGGCACTCCTGGCGCGGACGGGCCTCGCAGACCGCTGTCCAGCCGATGGGTATCCCGAGGCCGGACGGCCAGATCGAGTGCTGCTGCTCGTTGTTGACCAGGACCAGGTAGTCGGCGGAGTCGTCCTCGAAAGGATTGGTGGTCATGTCAGCCTCTCCTCGGGTCTTCGTTCTTCGGGGAATTGACGGGCGGGACGGGCGAGGCGGAGCCGTCGGTGGACTCAGCGAGGATCGTCCGCCAGGTCGCAATGGCCATGACTTAAGGTTGTCGCGACACTACGAAAGGCCAATTGGCCTGCGGAAACGTCCTCTCGGGGAGCGTGCTGCCGCCGCTAAGCCATGGCCATTGCGCCAGGTCGTGGGGGACGATCCCGTCCTCTTTTGATGTGCGGGGAAACGAGTCGTCCGTACCGCTGTGAGGGCTGCCGCGAAACCCACGAGGCCGATCCACCGCACCATGCTGATCCCCGACGCGGCGACCGTCAGGTCACCGAGGGCGGGACCGCAGATCTCGGCGCCTTTCCTGGCCGAGGAGATCAGCCCGTTGGCCCGCTGGTACTGGTCTTCACAGACCAGCACCGCCACCGTGGACAGCAGCGCCGGATTCTGGAACGCCGTGCAAGCCCCCAACAGGGCGACCGTGGCATAGACCTGCCATGGGTGCGGACTTCCCAGGAAATAGCTGAGAGCCAGGGCCGCCACCACGATGAGCCCGCCGGCGTCCGCGAGCTGGAGAGCTGTACGCCGGGGCACCCGGTCGATGAGCGCACCAGCCATCGGAGGAGGCAGCAGGTTTTCCGGCAGTATCGCCGCAGGGGACAGCAGGACCACCGGGGTGGCCCGTTCATTCTGGGTCCATGCCTGGACCACGACAGTGAAGCGGAGAGCAGGGTTTCCGACCAGTGAGACGACCTGGCCGGACCAGAGCCGGATGAACGGGCCCATTCCTTCGAACCGGCGCGCTCGCACTGCTCTCCTATCGGCAGACATGGCGTGATCATTGAATGATCCAGGATCGCATCGCTATCCGTAGTAACGCCCAAGGCGTCTTTTCGTAACGTAACGATGGGGGGGGGCTGACTGGTCGATTGACGCACAGTCAACAGGAAGGGAGGGTATTCGCATGTCGGGTTCGTCACTTGGCGATCTGTCACCTGTTACTTCACTCTCTGTTGTGGATATATTGAATCTCTCTTTACCCGCCCCGCTTCGTTCGTCGATCAAGCTGCTAATCGTTGCGTTTGCACGGGCAGCCCTTCAGTGAAGGGCGCCGGGATCTGTGTATGGCTTGCAAGGGATCGCGTCATGAAAAACGACCGCGCATGTCTTGAGTGTGGCGAACCTGTGGAGAATTCCCGGACGTCGAAGGGGCGGCCCGCACGGTACTGCTCCAATGCGTGCCGGCAGCGGGCGTACCGGCTGCGTAAGTCTTTCGGCGCGTCCGAACCGCGCCCGAACAGTGCGTTCACGACATACGGGATCTTGCCGCACAGGGCGGACGTACTCGTCGGGCGGCAGCAGGAGCTGCGCGATCTGGACGCCCTCTTCGATACGTCAAGGGTGGTCACCCTGTTCGGCCAGGCGGGAATCGGGAAGACCAGACTGGCCCTCGAGTACACCAAGCGCGCGGCAGTACGGTTCGCGGAGACGATCAGTCTCGACGCGGAGTCGGTGACGGACGCGGATCTCACTCCGTCGGCCGTCCTGACCGCCTTCTGTGGCCGCTACACGCGAGGAGAGACGCTCCACGCGCAGACCGGCGACCCACAGTCGACTCCTCGCCGAAGGATCCTGGGTCACCTGGATGGCTGTGACCACAGAAGTGACGCCTGTGAGCGGCTCATCAAGCAGCTGCTCGCCGACTGTCCGGAACTGTCCTTGCTCGTCACCTGCCGACAGCCGCTTGGTCTTCCTGGGGAGTCGTCCCTGCGTGTCGGGCCTCTGGCTCTCCCTGAACGCGGCCCCGGCCACACTGCCTCCGTGCTGCTCCAGTCGGACGCGACCTTGCTCTTCGTGGAGCGGGCCCGCGCCGTGGATCAGCACTTCAGGCTGGACAGCGGCAACCTCGCCGGAATCGTCGATGTCTGCCGCAGGCTGGAAGGAATACCTCTCGCCGTGGAACAGGCGGCGCGATGGGTGCGGTTGCTGTCCATCGAGGACATCCAGGTGGCCCTTGACGATCTGATGACCTTCCTCCCTGCGGAGGGGGGTCGGGAGGAAGACGGTGGAGAAGGCAGCGCCTTCTCCACCGTCATCGGGGGGAGTCACTCGCTGCTCCGTGACGACGAAGTCCGTATGAGCCGTCGGCTGTCGGTCTTCCCCTCACACTTCGGAGTGGAAGCGGCCACGGCAGTGTGCGCGGACGAGGGCGAGGGGCCCGGAGGCGTGCTGAAGACCCTTCTGGCGTTGGAGTCCCGTTCCCTGCTTCAGGAAGCCGGCAAGGGGGAGGGTGGGGTCAGGTTTCAGCAGGCCGGCCCCCTACGGGCCTATGAGCTGCAGCGCCTGAGGGAGACGGGTGAGTTCGACTGGGCGCACGAGCGGCTCGTGCAATGGCTTATGGGCGTCGCCGAGCCCTTCTACGGCCCGCATATCCCCCCGTCTGCCGAAACGGCCCCGGTCTGCCGCGAGATGGGAGCGCTCCTACGGGGGGCGCAGTGGATGCTGGAGCGGGAGGACAGCCGCGTACAGGCGCTTGCACCAGCCCTGGCCCGGTCTTTTCTGGAGCGAGGTGAGGGTGCCGAGGCCCGTCGAATGCTGGACCGCGCGTTGGCCGTGCCGGGGCCGGAGAACGAGTACCGGGCGTCCACCGAGTGGGTCGCGGCGTGGCATGCGTTTGGGGAGGGCGACTACCGCAGGGCACTGAAGGGCTCCCTGGAGGCGGTCAGGATGGAGAGGGCGCTGGATCGTCCGGCGAGGCTGATCCTCGCCCTTGCCCTGGCGGCCGCCTGCCATCTCGAACTGGAGGAGCCGGCGGCCGGAGCGGCACTGTGTGAGGAGGCCGTGCGCCTCCTTGCCGAGGTCGAGGAGCCCGTCGCTTGGATTCAGGCCGCCCTGGGCATCGTGGAAGTGCAGATATACCTCGGTGACGAAGATGCCGCGGAGGACCTGCTCGACCGGTACCGGATGCAGACGGTCCGCGCCTTCTCCGGCGAGGGGTCCGCAAACTCCGATATTCTCGCCTATGGCAGGGAGAGAGCGGACATGCTCTCGGCCCAGATCGCTATCGCGCGCGGAGACATGGCCCACGCCGAACGCCTTCTCATCGAGTCACTGACCAGAAATGCCGGACATATGCGCAGGGTATGGCTTGTGTACGGCCTCGCCATCGTGTCGTCTGCCCGGGGGTACCACTTCCGGACGCTGCTGTGCGCGGAACTGCTGAAGCGCTGGCCGGCGAGTACGGGGCTGCGTGTCGAACGGTGGTGGCGAACGCGACTTGAGGCGGCGCTCGTTGAGGCAGGCTCCGTATGCGCCCCGGCGAAGGTGTTCAAAGCACGTCGGCTGGCGTCGGAACTCACTGTGGACGGTCTGGGTTCCTGGTTCAAGCAGGACGCCGTCGCTGTGCCCAGCTCTCGACCGGCGCAGCCGCTGCCGCAGCTCACGCCGAGGGAACACCAAGTCGTCCTGATGCTGTCGGGGGGCATGACGAACTACCAGATGGCGAGACGGATAGGAGTCTCGATCCGGACGGTGGAGAGCCATTTGGACAACGTTCGCCAGAAGACGGGGCTGCGCAGCAGGGTGGAGATCGGGATCTGGGCCCAAGAGGAACTCGAGAGCGCCGACAGGGTGCGTGCGTTCCCGGATCATGGGAAGACGCTCACTGCCGGGCGTTGACGGTACCGACGAAGGAGGGCACGGCCCCCGTTGGTCACGTGGAATTCGAAAGCCGCGTGAGTCGAAGGAACCATGCCCGCATGCCATCCGGCCCGATCGGGGAGCCCGCTCGCACCCTTGACGCCCTCCAAGTCACCTTTGACCAGGACGCTTGGGTCGGACCCCGAGAGGCGACGGCACCCTTGGGCTCGCCGATGCCCGAACCCGATCCGCGCCGCAGGCAGGGCTGCCGCTACTCCTTCACCGGCCTGTTGTCGGTCACCGTCCCTGCGGTCATGCGAACGGTGCTCGCTCGCCGCCATCGTGCCCTGGGCCCGGCCGACGGGGCAGTGGGCCGACTACGGGCCCCAACCGCCTTCGGCCGAACCCTGACCAGGATCGACGGTGACGCGCTGGACGATGCCCTGAGCGCCTCACCGAACGACTTGCCGCCGGCAGTGAGACCGTGTGCGGCCCGATCGACACCGAAGGCAAGCAGCAGCACCTACTGTCGGTGTTCCGCCCCGAGACCGGCACAGCGGCCGCCCAGCGTGCGATGCGAGGCAGGGGCTGCGAGGTCACCCACTTCATGGCCGCCCCGGACTTCATCGTCACCGCCGACGCCCTGCACTGCCGGCGATCCCACGCCATCCACCTGTCCGAACACGGCGCCTCATCCTGATTCCCCGTGCTTGGCAACCAGCCCACCCCTTTACGGTCCTGGACGCCCTGGACTGGGACAACACCCTCTCGCCCACGAGGACACCCAGCGCAACCTGGGCCGCACCGAGACGCGGACCCTCAAGATCCTGCCCGCACCCGAACAATCTTCTTCCCCATGCGGCCCGGGCCGTGCTCATCGAGCGCGCCAACGGCCTGGGCGGCGGAAAGTTCCACGGCTATGCCGAACCGGGCACCACCAGCGACCCCGGCACCCTCCCCGGCCGGCGCAAGCGCCACCGCCCTGGCCCGGATCGCCCACGGCCACCGGGGAGTTGAAGCCATGGGCCACATCAGGGACGTCACCCACGACGAAGGCGCGTCCCAGGTGCGCAGCGGCAGCACACCTCGCGCCATGGCGGCCTTCCGTGAATTCGCCGTCAGCCTCATCCGCCTTGTCATGTGAAGGAAAATCGCCACTGTGAACGACCACTACCGAGACCACTCCGCCGACACGCTCCGCCCCTCCGGTCTCACCACGCGAGAACGCACGCACCCTGCGGGTGCCGGGGACCCTGCGCCGAGGGCTTGACCGATATGCCGCACACCTTGTTACGTTACGAAATCCGCTGTGGGTGTTACTACGGATGCCAAGATGTACTTGAATCTTTCATCATGGATGTCAGGGGGCCGACGGCGTAAATCTGAACCGTTTATGAGAACGGGGCTGCTGCGTGAAGTACTTCCGCTTCCTGGTAGTCGGGAATGCAATATCTGCTTACGGTAGTTATCTCAACATGCTCGCGCTGAACCTGTTCGCGTACGAGCTGACGAAGAGCCCGCTGTTCTCCGGACTATTTCTTGCGGTCCGGCTTGTCGCCGGATTCCTCACCGGGTTCGTCGCCGGGCGTATCGTGGATCACCGCCGGCGAAAACCCCTCATGGTTGCCGCCGAGCTGTGCCAGGCCACCGCGCTGGTGATTCTGGTGGTCGCGCCGTCGGCCGCCCAGGAGGAGATCCTCTACGGTCTGGCCGTGGTCACCGGGGTGGGCAGCACCATCTCCCAGGTGTGTCTGCGGGCGATGGTCCCCGAGATCGTCGGGCAGGACCTGCGGACCAGAGCCAACAGCCTCCTCGTCACAGGACGGTCGCTGGCCATGGTGCTCGGCTTCGCCTCCGCCGGCATCATCCTGGCCCGGATCGGCTACCACGCGGCGTTCCTCATCGACGCGCTCTCCTTCGTCCTCTCCGCCTCGATCCTCACGACTCTCCCGGTCGCCGGGCCGAGGAAGGGCGCGCAGTCGGAGGCGGACAAGAGCCGGCCGGAGTCCTTCGTCGCGGTCCAGCGCACCGCACTGCGTTTCCTGTGGACCGTGCCGATCCTGTTGCCCATGATCACCATCCGGGCGATCGACGGCCTGGGTTCGTCGTCGCACAACGTGGCACTCCCCGTCTACTCCAGCGCCCTCGATCCGCACCATCCCGCAGCCTTCATGAGCAGGTTCTGGATGCTGTGGGCAATCGGGAACATCGTCTTCCAGCAGCTCCTGTCCTGGCACGGCAAACGGACAGGGCGGACGTTCGAGGAGACCGCGTTCGCCCTCGGGACCTGTGTGATGTCGGCGGCGTTCATCCTCGCCTTCTGCGGCTTCCCTGCCGCTCTCACCGCGGTCATCGCCCTCGTGGCCGGAGCGGCCGACGGTTTCACCGAGGTGTCGTACATCTCGCGGCTCCAGAGCGTTCCCGACGAGCGAAGAGGGGCCGTCTTCGGGCTCTCCGCCACCGCCGACAACCTCGGAGTCGGCGTCGGGATGGTGCTCACCTCGTCCGCACTGGAGTTCTTCTCGCCGCTGCAGGTCGTCGCCGTGGCGCACGGGACGGCCATCGCCATGGCCCTGGCGTTCCTGGTGTACCTGGCCCGGCGGAGAAGACACCCGCCGGCTCCGCCCGGACAGTCCCCCCACGCCTCCGTATCGACCCGCACCGAGGAAGCCAGGTGAACCGCCTGTGACCGCGCGATCCGCCGAAGAACACATCGCCGTCATCGGCATGTCATTCCGCTTCCCCGGGGCGGACTCCGAGGACGCCTTCTGGGAACTGGTGACCTCGGGCCGCACGGCCGTCCGCAGATTCACCGATGAGGAACTCGATGCCGCCGGAATACCGCAACAGGAGCGCGAGGCCAAGGAGTTCGTGGCCGCGGCCGGCACGCTCGGCGACGTCAGTGCCTTCGACGCGTCCTTCTTCTCCGTCAACGGCCGAGAGGCCGCGACGATGGACCCCCAGCAGCGCCTGTTCCTCGAATGCGCCTACCACGCCCTGGAGGACGGCGGATACGCCGCCACCAGCCCGGACCTGCGCGTAGGGGTCTTCGCCAGTGCCGGATACCAGCTCTACCCGCTCAACACGTATCTGCTGAACAACCTCGCCCCGGTCGGCTGGGACGTCCGCGACTGGGCCACGGCCGGCCGTCCCGCTCTCGGTACCTCCGCCGACTTCCTCGCCACCCGCGTCGCCTATGTGCTCGACCTGACCGGTCCGGCGGTCACCGTCCAGACGGCCTGCTCCAGTGCTCTGGTCGCCGTCCACCAGGCCTGCCAGGCACTGAGGGCGGGCGACGCCGATCTGGCTTTGGCGGGCGCTTCCGCCGTCCACGTGCCGCAGATCACCGGATACCGCAGGATCAACGGCTCCGTCCTCTCGGCCAGTGGCCGGTGCCGTGCCTTCGACGCGGACGCCGACGGCACCGTGGGCAGCAGCGGAGTGGCGGCCGTCCTGCTCAAACGCCTCGACCGCGCTCTTGCCGACGGAGACACCGTCCACGCGGTCATCCGCGGCGTCGGCATCACCAACGACGGTGCTCACAAGGACAGTTACCTCGCTCCCAGCGCCGCCGGACAGCGGGACGCGGTGCTCCGCGCCCTGGAGACGGCCGACGTCACCGCGGAGAGCATCGGCTACCTGGAAGCCCACGGCACCGGCACCTTCAAAGGCGATCCGATCGAGTTCGCCGGCCTGAGCGCCGCGTTCCGCCGGTCCACGGACAAAACAGGGTTCTGCGCGCTGGGCGCCGTCAAGTCCAGCATCGGTCACCTGGACGTCTGCGCGGGACTGGGCGGCCTGATCAAGGCGGTCCTGGTCCTCAAACACGGCGAGATCCCGCCGCTCGCCAACTTCAGCACCCCCAACCCGCTCCTGGACATCGACAACAGCCCCTTCTACCTGCCCGACAGCCCCCGGCCCTGGCCCCGGGGAGCCGAACCCCGCAGGGCAGGCGTCCATTCGCTCGCCGTGGGCGGCACGAATGTACACATCGTGCTGGAAGAAGCGCCGAAGGCCGCACGCAGGCCCTCACCGGTGCCGCCTCCGGGGCTGCTCGCGGTGTCCGCCCGGGACGGCAAAGCACTGCGGGAGTACGCCCGTTCCTGGCGCGAGAGGCTGCGCGGCCCGCGGCCCGCCGCGATGCAGGACGTGCTCACCACCGCCCTGACCGGCCGGCGTCATCTGCGCCACCGGCTCGTCGCCCTCGGCAACAGCCCCAGGGAACTGGCCGATTCGCTCGACGCCTTCCTCCGCCGTACGCAGGAGACGACCGCCACGGACACACGGGTGCCGTACGTCGTGGGCGAGGTCCCCCGGAGCACGGCCGGCCTCGTGATGCTCTTCGGCGGCCAGGGCAGCCCGTACCCGGGCATGGCCCGTCTCCTCCACGACCGCTTCCCCGTCGTGCGCGACGTGCTCGACGAATGCGAGAAATTCCACAAAGAGGCAGGCGGCACCTCCCTGCTGGGGCCGCTGCTCGATCCGACCCCGGTCGCGCCGGGCCACATCTGGGAGACGCAGACGGCCCAACCGGCCCTGTTCGCCTTCCAGATGGCACTGTCCCGCCTGTGGGAGCACTTCGGCGTCACCCCCGCACTGACGGCCGGACACAGCGTCGGTGAGTACGCCGCCCTGTGTGCCGCCGGGGCCTTCTCACTGGCCGACGGAGTCCGGCTGACCACACTGCGCGGCCGGATGATGCAGCGAGGCACCCGCCCCGGCGGCATGGTGGCGGCGCTGGCCGGCCGCGAGCAGGTGGACGAACTGCTCGCGAAGGTGGCGGGGCTCGAACTCGCCGCCGCCAACGGCACCGGCAGCCACGTCCTCGCCGGCCCCACCGGAGCCGTCGACGAGGCCTGCGGGCTGCTCGAGGACAACGGTGTCAGCGTACGAAGGCTCCCGGTGGACAGGGCCTTCCACACCACCGCACTCGCCCCGGTCCTCGACGAACTGCGTGACGTCCTGGCAACCGTGTCCTTCGCGCCGCTCACCACCGCGTTCGTCAGCAGCGTCGACGGCACCGTCCGGGCCGAGGGCTGGATGCCGGACGTGGAGTACTTCGTACGGCAGGCCCGCGACCCCGTCCGCTTCGACGCCGTACTCGACCGCATTGCGGAGGCGGCCCACACCGCCGTACTGGAGGTCGGGCCCGGAAACAATCTCAGCGGCATGCTGCGGCGCTCGGCGCCGGGTGCCGAGGCTGTGGCGGGCCACCGGCGCGGCGCCGAACTGTCCGCGCTGTGGTCCGCAGTGGGAGCCCTCTACTGCCGGGGGCTGCCCGTCGACTTCAACCGCCTTCTGGAGGGAACGGGCGGCCGGCGCATCCCGCTGCCCCGCTACCCCTTCCAGCGAGCCCGGCACTGGTCAGGACCCGAACTGATCGTGCCACTCGCCCGCGACCCCCTGGGGCATCCCCCCTCGGACGCCCCAGGATCCGGCGACCGCCCGGCGAACCCATCGGGTGACGCCTCACTGAGCAAGGAGAACGACATGAGCGAGTTGGCGTTGGGTCGTGTGAGGGAGTTGGCGGCGCGGCATCTGGGGTGTGCGGTGTCGGAGGTGCTGCCGGATCGGGCGTTCGTGGATCTGGGGGCTGATTCGTTCCAGATGGTGAGTCTGCTGCGGGAGTTGGAGGAGGGCTTCGGGGTCAAGGTGTCGATGCGGGAGCTGTTCGAGGAGGTCTCGACGCCTGAACTCCTGGCCGCGCTGGTCGCGCAACGAACCGGCCCGGCGCCCGACGTGCCGCACAACGCCCCGACGGCGGCCGAGAGGCCGGTGCCAAAAGCACCGGAACCGGTAGTGGTGCCTGCTCCGCTTGCCCCGCCGCCGGGATACGCCAACCAGGCCACCGTCGATCTGCTCACCCGTCAGGTTCAGGTGATCGCGGAGGGGCAGCTGCAGATACTCCAGCAGCTCGCCGCCCTCGCCGCCCGGAAGGGAGTCGACGCGTGAGCGCGGGAACCGAGTTGGCGTTGGGTCGTGTGAGGGAGTTGGCGGCGCGGCATCTGGGGTGTGCGGTGTCGGAGGTGCTGCCGGATCGGGCGTTCGTGGATCTGGGGGCTGATTCGTTCCAGATGGTGAGTCTGCTGCGGGAGTTGGAGGAGGGCTTCGGGGTCAAGGTGTCGATGCGGGAGCTGTTCGAGGAGGTCTCGACGCCTGAACTCCTGGCGGCACTGGTCGCGGAACGAACCGGCCCGGCGCCGGACGACGTCGACACCACGTCTGTCACCTCAGCTGCCCAGATGCCGTTGCCGTTGCCGTCCGGCGAAGCGGACTCCGCGGTCGACAGGCTCGCCCGCCAACTGGCCCTCATCGCCGCGGGCACGGTCCCCGCCCCAGCCCCTGTCCAGGACGCCGAGCCCGCACCCGCCGTGGCCCCCAAACCCCTCGTGCTCGGCCCCCGTGTGGCCGTCTCCGCCGCCTCCGGCATGGCCGCGGGCTCGACGAGCGAGGTACAGCGCGCACACGTGGCCGACCTCGTCGAGCGGTACACCCATAAGACCCCCTCCTCGAGAGACCTGACCCAGCGCCACCGGCGTGTACTGGCCGACAGTCGTGCCGCGGTCGGCTTCCGCAGGAGCAGCAAGGAGATGCAGTACCCGCTCGCTGCCCGCAGGTCCTCCGGCTCGTGGCTGGAGGACATCGACGGCAACCGGTACGTCGACATCACCATGGGCTTCGGCGTGCTGCTCTTCGGCCATGAGCCCGAGTTCGTCACCGAACCGATCCGTGAACACCTGGCCCGTGGCATCCGGCTCGGCCCGCGCAGCCCCGAGACGGGCGAGGCGGCCGAACTCCTCGCCGAGCTGACCGGCTTCGAACGCGTGGCGTTCGCCAACTCCGGCACCGAGGCGAACTCCGCGGCCATCCGGCTGGCGCGCGCCGCCACCGGACGCGACCGGGTCATCACCTTCCAGGGCGCCTACCACGGCCACGCCGACAACGTGCTCGGCCGTGCGGTCGGCGGCGCGTCAGGCGACCGGACCGTACCGGTGTCCCCGGGCATCCCGCAGGGCGCGGTCGGCGACCTCACGGTGCTGCCTTTCGGCGATCCCGCGAGCCTGGAGGCCATCGACGCGCTCGGTGACACCGTCGCCGCCGTGGTCGTCGAGCCGGTTCAGAGCCGCAATCCGAGCCTGCGTCCGGTGGAGTTCGTCCGCAAGCTGCGCGAGGTCACCCGCCGGCACGGCATCGTCTTGTTCTTCGACGAGATGCTCACCGGTTTCCGCCCGCACGTCCGCGGTGCCCAGGGCCTCTACGGCGTCCAGCCCGACCTGGCCACCTACGGCAAGGCCATCGGCGGCGGCTACCCGATCGGCGCCATCGCGGGCCGCGCGGACATCATGGACGGCATCGACGGCGGGTTCTGGACCTACGGCGACGACAGCGGCCCGGGCCACGACACCACCTTCTTCGGCGGGACGTACATCCAGCACCCGCTCGCCATGACCGCGGCCAAGGCCGTACTCACCCACCTCAAGGAGCACAGCCCCGCGCTCCAGGACCGGCTCAACGCCCGCACCGACCACCTCGCCGCCACGCTCAACGGCTTCTTCGAGGAGGAGGAGTTCCCTCTCCGTCTGAAGCACTTCGGCTCGATGTTCAAGTTCGAGCACCAGGCCGACATGGACCTCCTCTACCACCACATGGTGCTCAAGGGACTCTACGTCTGGGAGTGGCGCAGCTTCTTCTTGTCCACCGCGCACAGCGACAGCGACATCGAGTTCATCTCGGACACAGTCCAGGCATCTCTGCGCGATCTGCGCCAGGGCGGGTTCTTCCCGCGTAAGAGCACCCTGAAGGCCGCCGCACCGAAGGCTGCAGTCACCCCGTCGGCCGAGCGTCCGGCACCCGACTTCAGCCTCTCCTTCTTCGGCGACTACCCCCAGGACAGCGGCGCGGCCGACGCCTACGACACGCTCATCGACACCGCCAAATATGCCGACGAGCACGACTTCCACGCCGTATGGCTGCCCGAGCGGCACTTCCACTCCTTCGGCGGCCTCTTCCCCAACCCCGCCGTCCTCGGCGCGGCCGTGGCCCGCGAGACCGACCGGATACGCATCAACTCCGGCTCCGTCGTGCTGCCCCTGCACGACCCGGTACGTGTCGCCGAGGAATGGTCCATGGTCGACAACCTCTCCGGCGGACGGGTCGGCATCGGCTGCGCCAGCGGCTGGAACTCACGGGACTTCGTCTTCTACCCGGACCACTTCGGCCGCCACAAGGAGGTGACCCGCACCCACCTGGACCAGATCCGCGCGCTGTGGCGGGGCGAGCCCGTGCAGCGCCGTTCGGGCGACGGCGAGGTGGACGTACGGCTCTTCCCACGCCCCGTGCAGCCGGAGCCGCCGATGTACATGGCGGTCGTCGGCCGCCCCGAGTCCTACCAGGAAGCAGCCCAGGCCGGACTGGGCATCCTCACCAACCTGATGGCCCAGTCGGTGGAACAGCTCGCGCACAACGTGGCGCTCTACCGCACGACGCGCGCACAGCACGGCCTCGACCCCGACGCCGGGCGCGTCGTCGTACTGCTGCACACCTACCTCGGAACGGACCTGGCCACCACACGCGCACAGGCACTGGACCCGCTCTCCCGCTACATGCGCTCCTCCCTGTCCCTGTCCGGCCAGGTGGCCAACAGCCTCGGCGTCAACATCGACGTCTCCGCCACCGGCGCGGAGGACCTCGACTTCGTCTTCCGCCGCGCCTACGACCGGTACTGCGACGAACGCGCACTCATCGGAACCCCCGACAGCTGCGCCGCGATCGTCGACGCCGTGCGTGCGGCGGGCGCCGACGAGATCGCCGCGCTCGTGGACTTCGGAGTGACCCCCGACCAGCTGAGCGCCGGACTCACCCACCTGGACGCGCTGCGCCGCCGCTACCACGGCGACACTCCCGGCACCGGGGCGCCGCAGGAGACCGTTCATGCCACTCCCACCACCTCCAAGCCCCGTCCAGCGGCTGCCACGCCGGAACGACTGAGTGCGCTGATCGACGCGGTGCACGATGCCGTGCACGACGCGGTTCACGAGGAGCCGTCGGATGACAGCGGCAGCGGCCGCAGCGTCCCTCCGCCCGCTCAGGTCCCCTCACCCGTCACCACGGAGCGCAGCGCCCCCGCAACCGCCGCCCAGCGCCGCCTGTGGCTCGCCGCTCAGCTGGCGGGCGACGCCGCCTACAACGAGCTCCAGGCCGTACGGCTGCACGGACCGCTGAACCGAACCGCCCTGCAGAGCGCCGTGCAGACCGTCGTCGACCGGCACGACGGACTGCGCACCGTCTTCCGCGCCGACGAGGACGACGAGACCGGCGAGACGCTCCGCCAGGTGGTGAAGGCACCGGCGCCCCTCGCATTCTCCGTCACCGACGCCACCGACAAGCAGCCGGACGAAGCTGTCCGGGCCGCGCTGCGCGCCGAGAACGAACGGGTCTACGACCTCGCGGACGGCCCGCTGTTCCAGGCCGGACTCCTCCGGCTCGGCGAGGAGGACCACCTGCTCGTCCTGGGCATGCACCACATCGTCATCGACAGCCACTCGGCAGACCTGGTCACCCGAGACCTCCAGGAGGCGTACCGGGCCGCACTCGAAGGCCGCGCCCCCCGGTTCGCCGGCCCGGCCGGAACCAGCCTCGACCTCCCGCCCGCTGTGGATCGCCCCGACGACCTTGCCTGGTGGCGGGCCCACCTGGGGCAGACGCCGCCCGTTCTGCGCACGCCCACCGACCGGCCCCGCACCCGCTTCCCCAAGGGGCAGGGAGCCTCGGTGACCGCACGCGTCGACACCGCGACGGCCACGCGGCTGCAGTCCTGGAGCAGCCGGCAGCGCGTCACCCTCTTCGCCACCCTGTTCACCGGCTGGCAGACCGTGCTGCGCCACTTCTCCGGGCAGGACGAGTTCGTCCTGGCCTCCACGTTCGGACAGCGTGACCCACAGGCCCAGGACATGGTCGGATTCTTCGTCTCGCTCCTGCCGCTGCGCTGCTCCCTCACCGACGGGACCAGCCTCGCGGACGCGGTCCGCGCGGTCCGCAACACGCTGCTGGACGCCGGCGAACGGGCTGATGCCCGACTCGACGGCCTCATCGCCGAGATCAACCCCGAACCGGGTGCACCGAGGCCGCTCGCCCCGGTCTCCATCGACTTCGACAACGAGGCGCTGCCCGGCATCGACCTGCCGGGCCTGCGCGCCGAGCCGATCGCGGGAGCCGGGGACTCCGCCCCGCTCGAACTGATGCTGCTGGTCACCAAGGACCGCGACGGCCTCAACCTGCGGGTCAAGTACGACACAGAGCTGCACGACGAGGCCACCGCCCGGCGTCTGCTGGAGCACCTGCACCTTGTCCTGACCGCGATGGCCGACGACACGGCGGAGACGATTGGCGCTCTCCCGCTTCCCGCGCCCGACGACGAGGAACCGCTGGCCAGCACCGTGCGTGCCGAATGGACCGCCGCCCTGGGCCTGGACGACGTACCCGGGAACGCCTCGTTCTTCGAGGTCGGCGGACACTCTCTGGCGGTGATCAGGCTGCTTGCCAGGATCGAACGGCAACTCGGCGTCAAACTCGCCGTTGCCGAGTTCTTCGACGCGCCCACTCTCGAAAGCTTCACAGCCGCGGTCGCCGCCAGACAGCCCAGGGCAGCCCGGGGCCGGGTCAGGGGGCGGCTGTGACCGCCGCCGACGCCGCCGGCCGACTCCTGGGGAGGCTGGCGGCGGACGACGTACGCCTGTGGGCGCAGGACGGGTATCTCCACTACGACGGTCCGGCCGACGTGCTGCCCGCCCCCGTGCTCGGCGAACTGCGCACACACCGTGAGGAGATCCTGAGCCAGCTGGCACACCCTGAGGTGCGGACGGTGCCCGCGGGAACCGAGCACGCTCGCATGTGGCGGTCGATCTCGACCGTGCCGCACCCCGAGGTATGGACCAACGCCTACTACACGGCCACCGCAGTGCGCATCGACCTTGGCATCCTGCGCCACGCCCTGGCGGACGTGGTTGCCCGGCACGAGTCACTGCGCTGCGGGTTCGCCGATCAGGCCGACGGACGCCTGATGCTGAGCGTGCATCGTGCGGCGGCCGGCCGGGTGGAGCTCCTGGACGCGGCCCCTGAGGAAGCGACCGACGCGCAACGTCTGCACGACCGTTGTCTGCGCTTCGCCGCCGAGCCCCTGGACCTCGCCGCTCCACCCCTGCTGCGGCTCGGCGTCGTCCGACGCGACCGCGGCGGCGAGCCCGACGACGTCCTCGTACTGGCCGTCCACCACCTGATCTCCGACGGCGTCACTCTGGAGATTCTCGGCGCGGAACTCGGCGCCTGCTACCGGTCCAGGTTGCGAGGCGAGAGCCCTGAACTCCCCGTCCCGCAGTCCTATGTGGGCTTCCTGGAGCAGGAACGGCAGTGGCTCACAACCGAGTCGGCCACTGCCGTCGAGGAACGGGCCGCGCAGCTGGCGGGCGCGGTGGCGGTCCTCACCTTCCCGCCCGCTCCGGACGCGGACCCCGACAGTGTCGACAACGTCAGCTTCACCACGCTCGACGAGGAGGAGAGCGCGCTCTTCACCCTTGCGTGCCAGCTGGCCCGGGTCAGTGAGTTCGCGGTGATGCTGGCCGCGCTGAACGTACTGGCCACCGAGGTGACCGGTGAGAGCGACTACGTCCTGGCGGTCTCGGCGGCGTGCCGCACGCCGGAGTACGCCGAGACGGTGGGTCTGGTCCGCCGGCACCTGCCGGTTCGCCTGCGCGCCGAGGCGGACGACAGCTGGGCGGACCTGGCACGGCGTTGCCTGGACGCGCTCGGGGACGCCCTCGATTACCCACTCCTGTCCCTGGACGCGGTGCGCGACCAGTGGATGCCCCAGGTCTCCGCGGAGTTCCCGCAGTTGGTCGTGACCCATCTTCCCGAGATGGAGCTGGGCGTGGACCTCGGCGCGGGCCTCGCGCTGTGGGAGGAGTGTCCGATGCCGGGGGCCCGCGCGGGCATCGGCATGATCATGCGCAGCGACGCCGGGCGGGTCAGCGGCGGGTTCGAGGTCGCGGGCTCCATCGCCGGCCCGGAGACACGGCAGCGCTGGCTCGACCGGTACGCCCGGCTGCTCGTCGAGGCGGCCCAGGACATGGACGCCCCTATCCCGTCGGCTCGCCGGGCCGGCATCGCTTCGGGAGGCACCGCATGAAGCTGTTCTGCATCCCGCACGCGGGCGGATCGGCCCGAGCCTTCCAGCCGTTGGCCGCCGCGCTGGACCCGCGAATCGACGTCGTTCCCTTCCAGCCGGCCGGACGTGACGGCCGACACCGCGAGCAGCCGTACGAGAGCTTCGACGCGGCGGTCGACGACATCACCGCACTGATCGAGAAGGAGGCGGACGGCAGCCCGTACGCGATCTACGGGCACAGCCTGGGGGGCCTGTTCGGCTACGAGGCCGCCCGCCGCCTCACCGCGCGCGGACACCGCCCGCCGCTGCACCTGTTCGTGTCCGCCACCAGGCCTCCTCAGCGCCGCTACGGCGGGGGCGGCAGGCCTGCCATCCACACCTACCCCGACCTGGCGTTCCTCGGCGCACTCGCCGCCACCGGCGGGGTGCCGGAGGAGTTCTTGAGGGAGAGCGACGCGGTGGCCTACTTCACCGCGCGCATCCGAGGGGACTACGAGCTGTACGGCCAGTACCGCCACTGCGGTCCCGCACCCCGGCTCGCCTGCCCGGTCACGGTCGTCACCGGGGCCGACGATCCGGTCACCTCCCCCCACGACGTCGGCCTGTGGGCCGACGTCACCACCGGGCCGGTAACCCACCTGGAACTGGCCGGCGCCGGTCACTTCTTCCTGGACAGCCACACCGGCCCCGTCGTGAACCGGATCCACTCCGCGCTGCCGGAGCGGGGCGCCGCCAAGGCCGAACGGCCTCTGACCCAGGACGACTTCCGGGAGGCGATGGCCCGGCTCGCCGCGCCCGTCACAGTGGTCACCACCATCGACGGGGACGGCCGGCCCCGGTCGTTCACCGCCAGCGCGGTGTGCAGCCTGTCCGCGCAACCGCCACTGCTGCTGGTGTGCGTCAACACAGGCGGCAGCAGCCACGAGGCATTCACCACGGCCGACCACTTCCTCGTCAATGTCCTCGATCACGAACAGGCCTCCGTGGCACGGGACTTCGCGCAGAGCGACCGCCGGCAGGCGGAGGCCGCGCTCGTTCCGCTGGAGCTCGGCCTGCCCGGCCTGCCGGACGCGTCGGCCAGGTTCGCCTGCACACGCCAACAGGTACTGCCGGGAGGCGACCACAGCATCCTCATCGGCCGGCTGGAAAGCGTGGCCCTGTCCGACGCGCCCCCGCTGATCCACTTCCACCGCGGCTGGCACCAGCCCGCTCCCGTGCCCGCCGACCGCCCCCCAGTCCTACGGAGCCTCGTATGACATATCCAACGCCCCGCGCCGCCGTCCTCACCGGCATCGGATCCTGGCTGCCGCCCGACGAGCTCACCAACGCCGACCTCGAGGCCCGGCTCGACACCACCGACGAGTGGATCCGCAGCCGCACCGGCATCGCCAGCCGCCGCCGGGTCTCACCCGGCATGTCCACCTCGGACCTCGCCGTCGAGGCCGGCGGCCGTGCTCTCAAATCGTCGGGGCAGGACTCGGTCGACGCCGTCGTCCTGGCCACCACGACACCCGACGAACTCTGCCCCGCCACCGCTCCCCAGGTGGCCACGCGGCTGGGACTGCCGATGGTGCCCGCCTTCGACGTCTCCGCCGTCTGCGCCGGGTTTCTGTACGGTCTGTCCGTCGCCGCCGGCCTCATCGCCACCGGCGCGGCCGACCGGGTGCTGCTCATCGGAGCCGAGGCTTTCACCACCCTCATCGACCCCGACGACCGGTCCACCGCCGCCATCTTCGGCGACGGCGCCGGAGCCGTCGTCCTGCGAGCCGGCAACCCCGACGAACCCGGCGCCCTCGGCCCCGTCGTGCTGGGCAGCGACGGCAGCCGCAGCGACCTGGCCGAGGTGCCGGCCGGAGGCGCCCGCCGCCGTGTCCCCACCCCGGAGGCATCCCCCTACCTGCAGATGCAGGGCCGGGAGATCTTCCGCCACGCCGTACGGCACATGACCGCCGCCTGCCGCACCGCGACCGAGGCGGCCGGCTGGCAACTGGCCGACGTGGACCGGCTGGTGGCCCACCAGGCCAACATCCGGATCATCACGTCGGTGGCCGACGGACTGGGCATCCCGCCCGAGCGCAGGGCCTCAAACATCGAGCGCGTGGGCAACACGGCCGGCGCCTCCGTACCTGTGCTGCTGGCCGAGGAGAACGCCTCAGGCGGCCTGGTCGCCGGACAACGCGTGCTGCTCACCGCTTTCGGCGGCGGGCTTGCCTGGGGCGCGGCCACGTTGGTCTGGCCGTCACTGGCCAGCGCTCAGTAACTCCATCCCGGCCCTTTCCCCCTTCCCGTACGGCCTCCCACGTACGGCCCCCCCCAGAATCAAGGAGCAGACATGACCGCCTACGACACCCTCAAGAAGATCTTCGTCGACGACCTCAAGGTTCCCGACGACCTGATCGCCCCGGACGCCACCCTGAAGGACATCGAGTTCGACTCGCTCGCCCTGGTGGAGCTCACCGTCATTCTTGAGCGTGACCTGGGCGTGGAGATCCACGAGGACGAGCTCAAGGAACTCGCCACCCTGGGCGACATGGCCCGGCTGGTGGACGAGCGGGTCGCCCAGGCGCACGCATGACACCCCGCACCGACGCTGCGGTCACCGGTCTCGGCCTGGTCACCCCGGCCGGGATCGGGACCGAGCGGAACTGGGCCGCGATCGGCGCGGCCCGGTCCACCGCCGCAGCCTCCGATCCCGTACTGAAGGACCTGCCGGTGTCCTTCTCCTGCCGGGTGCCCGGCTTCGACCCTGAAGCCCTGCTCGGCGGGCGGCGGGCGCACCGCCTCGACCGCTTCGTCCAGTTCGCGCTCGTCGCCGCTCACGAAGCCCTGGCGGACGCCGGGCTCGACCCCGGCACGTGGGACGGCGCCCGCGTGGGCGTCGTGCTCGGCAACGCGGGCGGCGGTACCCAGACCTTCGAACAGCAGCACCAGATCCTGCTGGACGAGAAGCCGGGGCGGGTGACCCCCCTGCTGCTGGCCATGTATCTGCCCAACATGCTGGCCGGCCAGGTCGCGATGGAGTTCGGTGCCACCGGCCCCAACCTGGTCGTGGCCACCGCGTGCGCCTCCGGTGCCTCGGCCATCGCCACCGCGTGCGACCTGCTGGCCCTGGACCGCTGCGACATCGTCCTCACGGGCGGCAGCGAAGCCCTGATCACCCCGCTGATCATGGCGGGATTCGCCAGGATGGGCGCGCTCTCCGAGCGCGGTGACGACCCCACGCGGGCATCCAGGCCCTTCGACGCCGCCCGTGACGGATTCGTCGCCGGCGAGGGCGCCGGACTTCTGGTCCTGGAGCGAACGGCCGACGCGCGGGCGCGGGGTGCCAGGGTCCGCGCCCGGATCACCGGGCACGGCTGCACGGCCGACGCCCACCACATCACCGCCCCGCACCCCGATGGACGAGGCCTGGAACAGGCGATCCATCAGGCCCTCGCCGATACCGGAGCCACGGCCCGGGAGGTGGCCTACGTCAACGCGCACGGAACCTCGACCCCCATGAACGACCTGGCCGAGGCGCGCACCCTGCGCCGGGTCCTGCCCCACGATCCGGCCGTCAGCTCCACCAAGGGCGTCACCGGCCATCTGCTGGGAGCCGCCGGAGCAGTGGAGGCCGCCTACACGGTGCTCGCCGTCGAACACGGCATCGCCCCGCCGACCGCCAACCTCACCACCCCCGATCCGGAGATCGAGATCAGCATGGTCACTACCGCGACACCTCGCCGCATCGGCCTGGCACTCAGCAACTCCATGGGATTCGGCGGTCAGAACACCGTCCTGGCGGTGAGCCCCGCATGACCGCTTCCCTGGCCGAGGCCTTCACCACCGTCGCCGCCACCCACCCGGACCGCACGGCCGTCCGCAACGGCCCGACGAACCTGACATACCGCCAACTGGACCTGGAGTCCGACGCCTTGGCCGCAGCGATCCAGGAACGAGCCTCCGGGCCACGCCCGTTGACCGGCGTCCTCCTCGAACGGGGCCACACCATGGTGGTCGCCGCACTGGCCGCCCTGAAGGCCGGAGGGTCCTACCTGCCCCTCGATCCGGCATCGCCCCCCGAACGGCTGAAGTTCATCCTGCAGGACGCCGAACCGGCTCTCGTCATCACCTCGGACACCCTGTCCTCGAACGTCCCCGCGGGCATTCCGGTCCTGCTCACCGAGACCTGCGCCCCCGGCAGCCCGGAACCCGTGGCCACCGCGCCCGATGACCGGGCCTACATCATCTACACCTCCGGCACCACGGGCCGCCCCAAGGGCGTCGAGATCTCGCACCGCAACGCGCTGGTGCTGTTCACCGCGACCGACGGCCTCTTCGGCTTCCGGCCGGACGACATATGGTCGCTCTTCCACTCCTACGCCTTCGACTTCTCCGTGTGGGAGATGTGGGGTCCGCTGCTCACCGGCGGCACCACGGTCGTCGTACCGACCGAGGTGGCACGCGACCCTGCCGCCTTCCGGCGTCTGCTGCGCGATGAACAGGTCACCGTCCTCAGCCAGACACCCACCGCCTTCCACCAGCTGGCGGCCGAGGACGAGCAGTGGGCGGACCGGCTGCCGCTGCGGACGGTCGTGTTCGGCGGGGAGGCACTGCGCCCCTCGGACCTCAAGGGCTGGGCGGGCAAGTACTCCGGGAGCGGTCCGAGCCTGATCAACATGTACGGCATCACCGAGACGACCGTGCACGCCTCCTACCGTGTGCTGTCCCCGGCCGACCTCGGCGACGACCGCAGTCTGATCGGCGGCCCCCTGCCGGGCTCGGATCTGCTCCTCGTGGACGACGCCCTCGCCCCGGTGCCGGACGGCACCACCGGCGAGGTCATCGTCGTGGGACCACAGGTCGGTCTCGGCTACTTGGGACGCCCGGAGCTGACCGCGCAGCGGTTCGTCGAACTGTGCGGCCCGGACGGGCGGCTCGTGCGGGGGTACCGCTCGGGCGACCTGGCGTGCCGCACGCAGGACGGCGGTCTGGAATACCTCGGCCGCGCGGACAATCAGGTGAAGATCCGCGGCTTCCGCATCGAACTCGGCGAGATCGAGTCTGTCCTGGGCGAACACCCCTCCGTACGGCAGGCAGTCGTCACCGTCCGGGACGCCGGAACCCCGGACGCGACACTCGTCGGCTACGTGGTCCCCGCGCCGGGCGAGATCCCCGACGGCCGGCGGCTCCGCGCCCATCTCGCCTCTCGGCTGCCCGAGTACATGCTGCCGTCCGCGACGGTGGTACTGGAGGCCCTGCCCCTGACCGTCAACGGCAAGCTGGACCGCGCGGCCCTGCCCGCACCTTCCGAGGCGGAGCCCGCACCCGCGGAGCCGGGTTCCGAAATACCCGCCGGGCAGCGGATGACAGCGGTCTTCGCCGAGGTGCTGGGACGCCCCGGCATCGGCCCCGATGACGACTTCTTCGAACAGGGCGGCCATTCCCTGCTCGCCCTGCGTCTGGTGAACCGGGTGCGAGCCCGGTTCGCCTCCCGCATCACACTCCAGGACGTCTACGAAGCCGGCACCGCCACCGCTCTGGCAGACCTCCTGCGGGACCGCGCAGCCCAGTAGAACCCGAACAGGCAGGAACAGCCCATGGCCACCTCGGTGAGCGGCGAGTCCGCACGGACCGCCCTGCGGAACACGAACGGCGCACCCCTGTCCTACGTCCAGGAACACCTGTGGTTCCTGGACCAGCTCAGGCCCGGCGACACGACCTACAACATGCCGGTCGTACTCCGGCTGAGCGGCAGCCTCGACCAGGAGGCCCTCGCCCGCAGCCTCGCCACCGTCATCGCCCGCCACGCGGTGCTGCGCACCCGCTACCTCGTGATCGACGGCGCCCCCCGGCAGGTCCAGGACGCGCCCTACGACATCGCCGTACCCCTTCTGGACCTGAGCGGTCTGCCCGAAGCGGACCGGTGGCCGGCCGCGCGGCGGGCGATCGCGCAGGAGAGCCGCCGGGCCTTCGACCTCGCCGCCGGGCCGGCGGTGCGCGCCGCCCTGTACCGGCTGGGCCCACTCGACCACGCCCTGCAGCTGACCTTTCATCACATCTGTGCGGACGGCTGGTCGCTGGAGGTTCTGTTCGAGGAGTTGAAGGCCTGCTACACGGCGTGGACGAGCAGCGGTGAACCCGATCTGGACCCATTGCCCTACCAGTACGCCGACTTCGCCGCCGAGCAGCGCACAGAGCCGGCCGACGCTGCTCCGGACGCCGGACTGGCCCACTGGCGCCGGCGGCTGGACGGCCTCACCCCCCTGGAAATACCCGCCGACCGGCCCCGGCCCGCAGCGCCCACCGGCGCGGGCGCGGTGGCCCGGCGCGCCGCGCCGGCCGCTCTCGGCGACGCGCTCGCACGCCTGGGCAGGGCTGAGAACACCTCACCCTTCGTCGTGCTGCTGGCAGCGTTCAAGGTTCTGCTGCACCGCTGCACGCAAACCACCGACATCGCGGTGGGCACGCCGTTCGCCGGCCGCCCGTCCGTGGACAGCGAGGCCCTCATCGGCTTCTTCGTCAACATGGTCGTCATCAGGTCAGCCCTGGACGGCGACCCGTCCTTCACCGACCTGGTGCGGGCCGTGCGCGACACCGTGCACGAAGCGGCCGCCCACCAGGACGTCCCCTTCGACCGGATCGTCGCCGACCTGAGCCCGCAGCGCGACACCGGACGCAATCCGCTGTTCCAGGTCGCCTTCCAGGCCGACCACGCACCGGCCCCCTTCCTCCTGGGGAAGGGCGTCGAGGCCGTGCTCTGCCCGCTCGACGACACCGGAGGATCACGCTTCGACCTCACCCTGCGGGCCACGTACGGAGCCGGCGAACTGCTCCTGGAGGCCGAGTACTCCACCGAACTCTTCGACCACGCCCGTATCGAACGACTCCTGGAGCACTACGAACACCTGCTGACGGACATCGCGGCCCGGCCGGCCACACCCCTTTCCCGGCTGGCGCTCCTCGGGCCGGAAGAACGCCGCCGGCTGCGGGAATGGGGCACCGGCACTGCGGGTACCGGGGAACCGCGCACCCTGCCCGACGTCTTCGCCGCCCAGGTCGAGGCCCATCCCGACACCACGGCCGTCATCTGCGCAGACTCCACGTTGAGTTACCGCGAGCTGGACGCGCGGGCCAACCGGCTGGCCCATCGGCTGACCGCGCTCGGTGTCGCGCCCGGCGCCTGTGTCGCCACCTTCCTCGACCGGTCACCGGACCTGGTGGTGGCCACACTCGCCACGGTCAAGGCGGGCGGCGCCTACGTCCCGATACCGGCCGGCTTCCCGCTGGAACGCATGCGGTGGGTCCTGGAGAACACCGGGGCGGCCGCCCTGCTAGTCGACCCGTCCACCCGCTCCCACCAGATCGTGGCAGCCGCCGAGGACCTCGGCATTCCCACGATCACCGTCGAGAACCCGACAGGCCCGGACACCGACCTCGCCTCCGGCCCGGAAGTGGCTGTCGGACCCGAGGACCCTGCCTACGTGATCCACACATCCGGCTCCACCGGCGTGCCCAAGGGCGTGGTGGTCACCCACGCCAACGTGGCCTCCTTCGCATCCGACCCGCGCTGGCGGACCGATCACGGGCAGCGCGTCCTGCTGCACTCGGCCCACGCCTTCGACGCGTCGACGTACGAGATCTGGGTGCCGCTCCTGACAGGCAACACCGTCGTCGTCGCACCCCCGGGGCACCTGACCCCCGCCCACTACGACCGCCTCGTCACCGAACACGCAGTGACCTCGGCCTTCTTCACGACAGCACTGTTCAACGTACTGGCCGACGAGATCCCGGACGCGCTCGCATCCCTGGACGAGGTGTGGTTCGGCGGCGAGGCGGCCTCGGCCGACACCGTGCGCAGGCTGCTCCTGACGCATCCGCGCACCACACTGGTCAACGTCTACGGACCGACCGAGACAACAACGTTCGCGACCTGCCACCCCCTTGATGCCGACGGCCCGCGGCAGGGCCCCGTCCCCATCGGCGGCCCTCTGCACGACACCCGCTGCCACGTCCTTGACCGGTACCTCGCACCCGTCCCCGTCGGTGTGCCCGGCGAACTGCACATCGCAGGCGCCGGACTGGCCCGCGGCTACCTGGGCCGGCCCGGGCTCACCGCGGAACGCTTCGTGGCCGACCCCTTCGCGGACCGGCCCGGCGCCCGGATGTACCGCACCGGTGACCTGGTCCGGTGGACGCCCGAGGGGCAACTGGAGTTCCTCGGCCGGTCCGACAACCAGGTGAAGATCCACGGCTTCCGCATCGAACTCGGCGAGATCGAGAAGGCGTTGACCGCCGACCCGCAGATCTCCCGGGCAACCGTGATGGTGCGTGAGGACAGCCCGGGGGAGCGCCAACTGGTCGGCTATGCCGTCCCGGCCACGGGCGCCACCCCCGATCCCGACACGGTCCTGGAACGGGTCACCGCCGCCCTGCCGGACTACATGGTGCCCCGCCGGCTCGTCCTCCTCGGCACGCTGCCACTGACCACCAACGGCAAGGTCGACCACCGTGCGCTCCCCGAGCCGGGACCCGTGCCCGCAGGACACGGGCGGGCACCGCGCACCCCGCAGGAGGAGATCCTGTGCGGCCTGTTCGCCGAGGTACTGGGCCTGTCCACAGCGGTCGGGATCGACGACGACTTCTTCCACCTCGGCGGTCATTCCCTGCTCGCCACTCGGCTGGTCGCGCGCATCCGTGCCGCCCTGGGCACGGAAGTCGAGCTGCACGCCCTCTTCGACGCTCCGACCGTCGCCCGGCTCGTCACCCGCCTGACCGCGGCGGGCCGGGCTCGGCCCGCCTTGCAGCGGGCGGACCGTCCCGCTCTTGTCCCGCTGTCGTTCGCTCAGCGACGCCTCTGGTTCCTCCAGCAGCTGGGCCGGGAGAGCGGCGCCGCCTACCACATCGTGTGCGCCTGGCAGCTGACCGCAACCGCGGACCAGGAAGCCCTGGCCGATGCGCTGGCCGCCGCGCTGGCCGACGTGAGCGCCCGACACGAAAGCCTGCGGACGGTCTTCGCCGACGGTGACCTCGGACCGATCCAGATCGTCCTGCCCGCCGACCGGGCCGTACCGGAGTTCGTCACGCGCACGGTCCCGGTGGCCGGCTGGGACGAGGCGATCACCGAAGCCGCGGCCCGCCCGTTCGACCTCGCCACCGATCCGCCCCTGCGTGGTGCCCTGCTCTCCGCCTCCGAGGACCAGCACCTTCTGCTGCTCGTGTTCCACCACATCGCAGCGGACGGCTGGTCCGTCGCACCACTGCTGCGGGATCTGAGCCAGGCCTGCGCGGACCGCCGCGCCGGTACCCGCCCAAGCTGGGAGCCTCTGCCGGTGCAGTACGCGGACTACACGCTCTGGCAGCGGGAGCTGCTCGGCGATTGGGCCGACCCCGACAGCCTCGCGGCCCGCCAGCTCGCCCACTGGCGCGAGGCGCTCGCTGGTCTACCCGATCAGCTCGAACTGCCCGCCGACCGGCCCAGGCCCGCCGTCGCGAGCCACAGCGGCGCGGTCGTGGACTTCTGGATCCCCTCCGAAACCCACGTCCGCCTCGCCGAACTCGGCCGCTCCGGCCGGGCCACGCTCTTTATGGTCCTCCAGGCCGCAGTCGCCGCACTCCTCACCAAGTGCGGCGCCGGAACCGACATCCCCCTGGGCACCCCGGTCGCCGGCCGCACCGACGAGGCCCTCGACGAGCTGGCCGGCTTCTTCGTCAACACAGTGGTGCTGCGCACGGACACCTCGGGCGATCCAGGATTCCGTCAACTCCTGGACCGGGCAAGGAAGACGAGCCTGGCCGCCTACGCACACCAGGACCTCCCCTTCGAATCGCTGGTGGAGACCCTCAACCCGGCCCGGTCCCTCTCCCGCCACCCGCTCTTCCAGGTCATGGTCGCCCTGCAGAACACCACCGCGTACGACCTCGCCCTGCCGGGCGCCGACTGCGCTCCGTATCCGTGGCAGGAGGAGACGGCCAAGTTCGACCTCTCCTGGACGTTCACCGAGCAGCACAATTTCGACCGCACCCCGGCCGGCATCGAGGCCGAACTGCGCTACAGCACCGACCTGTTCGACCCGGCCACCGCGCGGCGCTTCGCGGACCGTCTGCTGCGGCTGCTCGACGCCGTGCTGAAGGACCCCGACCGCCCGCTCAGCCGCATCGACGTCCTCGGCGCGCAGGAGCGCCACCAACTGCTCGTGGAATGGAACGGAAAAGAGGACACCACCCCGCCGGCCACCGTGCCCGATCTCCTCGCCGCGCAGGTCCGAGCCACTCCGGACGCCCCCGCAGTCGCCCAGCGGGACCGGACGTACACCTACTGGGAGCTCGACGCGCGGGCCAACCGGCTGGCACGGCTGCTGATCCGCCGGGGTGCCGCACCGGAGCGCATCGTCGCGCTCGCGCTGCCCAACTCACCTCAACTGCTGGTCGCGATGCTCGCGGTCCTCAAGACAGGAGCGGCGTATGTGCCCTTGGACAGCAAACTGCCGCCCGGGCGGTCGGCCGACGTGCTGGCGGAGGCCGACCCGGTAGCACTGCTGACGACTTCCGCTCTCACCGGACCCTTCGCCACGACGGACTCCCCCTTCCCGAACGTGGACCTGGACCATCCCGAGACGAGGGCGGAACTGTCCCGCTGCTCCGCCACCCCCGTCACGGACGCGGACCGGGCCGCACCCCTGACCCCGCACCACGCCGCCTACGTCATCTACACCTCCGGCTCCACCGGCCGGCCCAAGGGAGTAGTGGTCGAACACCGCTCGCTCGCCGACTACCTGGCCTGGTGCACCGACGCGTATCCCGCCCTGCGCGACACCACCGTGCTGCACACCTCCCTCGCCTTCGACCTGCCCCTGACCGCCGTCTACGGAGCACTGGCCAATGGCGGCTGCGTCCAGATCACCGACCCGACGCAGCGACCGAACAAGGAGGTGACCTGCACGTTCCTCAAAGCGACCCCCACACATCTGCCGCTCCTCCTGGAACGGGACAAGAGCCTTGTACCGAGCGGGGAACTCATGCTCGGCGGTGAACTGCTGCAGGCACGGGCCCTGACGGAACTGCGCCGCCGCCACCCCGGCCTCGGCGTGGTCAACCACTACGGCCCCACCGAGGCCACCGTGGGCTCGACGCACTACCGCATCCCGCCCGGCACAGCTCTGCCGGATGGTGCCGTGCCCATCGGCCGTCCCTTCCGCAACACCAAGGCCTACGTCCTCGACGGCTCCCTCGGACCGGCTCCGGTCGGGGTGGCTGGCGAACTGTATCTGGCGGGCCGGGGACTGGCCCGCGGATACCTGCACCGCCCGGACCTGACCGCCGAACGGTTCGTGGCGAACCCCTTCGGCACCGCGGGCTCCCGCATGTACCGCACCGGCGACCTGGCCCGCTGGAGGCGCGACGGTCAGCTGGAGTATCTCGGCCGGGTCGACCACCAGGTCAAGATCCGGGGATTCCGGATCGAACTCGGGGAGATCGAAGCCGCCCTGGTGGAGCATCCGGAGGTTGCCCAGGCCTCGGTGATCCTGACAGACGGCGGACAGGGCGGACAGGGCGGCGCGCGGCTCACCGCGTACGTCGTGGCCGCCGGCCGGGACGGGCTGAACGCCGACGAACTCCGGCGGTACGTGGCCCACCGACTGCCCCAGTACATGGTGCCTGCAGCCTTCGTCCTTCTGGAGGCCATGCCGCTCACCCCCAACGGGAAGCTGGACAGGAGGGCGCTTCCGCCACCGGAAGTCACCACCTCTGCGTCCGGGTCCGTGTCACCTGCCACCCCGCAGGAAGCCCTCCTGTCCGACCTCTTCGCCGAGACCCTCGGACTTCCCGCGGTCGCTCCCGACGACGGCTTCTTCGACCTCGGGGGGCACTCGCTCCTCGCCGCCGTCCTCATGCACCGGGTACGGACCGCCTTCGACACAGACCTGGGCATCGGCGACCTCTTCGAGGCCCCGACCGTCGCGCGACTCGCAGCACGGATCCACAGCGGTGCCCCCCGAAGCGGCTTCGGCACCCTCCTGCCCCTGCGGCAATCCGGCAGCCGGCCTCCGCTGTTCCTCATCCACCCCGGCGGCGGCATGGCGTGGTGCTACACGGGCTTCCTCCGTCACCTCGACCCCGGCTGGCCCGTGTACGGAATCCAGGCGCGAGGCCTGGACGGTTCCGGCACGCTGCCCACGAGCATCGACGAGATGGCCGACGACTACGTGTCCGAGGTCCTGAAGGTCCGCCCCTCGGGGCCGTTCCGCCTGGCCGGCTGGTCTTTCGGCGGTCTCGTGGCACATCGGATGGCCGACCGGCTCACCGAACGGGGTCACCAGGTCGACCTCCTGGCCATGTTCGACAGCTACCCCCAGTTCACAGCCGACCCGCAGGACACGGTGGATGAGAAGGACGACGTGGTCGCCGCCGTCCTGGAGGCATTCGGCCGATCCGACGTGGACAGCGTGCACGGGACACTCGCCACCGAGGGACTGAACCTGGACCGTCTGACGGAAATCGCCACCAACAACCGGCGCCTGGCCAGGTCCTTCCGGCCCGGGCACCACCGTGGGAACCTCCTCTTCTTCACCGCTGACGGGAGCACCGCCGAACACGGCCTGAACGTCGCGTCATGGCGCCCCCACATCGGGGGGCAGGTGCACGAGATCTCCATATCGTGCACCCACCAGGCGATGATGCGGCCCACCGCAGTGACGAGCATCTCCCAGCACCTGGCGGCCGCCCTGCGAAACCCCGGCCATTCCACGGCGACTTCACCGAATCAATCCCCATCGCGTAGTTCTGCGTGCACAAACCCCTTGGCATAAGCGCAGTCGGCGCGCGCCCGCACAAGGCTGGACAGACACGGAAAGGAGTCGACTTGCCCAGGTCAACGCCCAAGGCGCAGCCGAACATGAGACACGAGGTGCTGCGCATTCTGTGGGAAATCCTCGAAATCGACGCCGACACCGCGTCGCCCGAGGAGAACTTCTACGACGTCGGCGGTACGTCCTTGCAGGCCATGCGCGTCTGCAGCCGTCTGCAACAGGACCTCGGTGTGCCGGCCGTCCCGGAGCAGCTCTTCGAATCAGAAACCATCGCCGAATTCCTCAGCTCGCTCATCCCGACGAGCCCGGAACCGACGAGCACGTCGACATCTGCGGGCGGGCTGATCCATGAAGGCGTCACCCGCGCCGCCCGACTCACCCCGGATGCCATGGCGCTGGTCCACGGCGACCAGCGGATCAGTTACGCCCAACTGGAATCCGGTGCCGAGGCATACGCGAAGGAGCTACGCCGGCTGGGTATCGGTCCCGGTACCAGCGTGCCCGTGATCCTCCGCCGGTCGGTCCGGCTTGTCGCCGTACTCCTCGGAGTGCTCAAGTGCGGGGCGGCATACGCGGCACTCGACCCCCGGTGGCCCGCGCCGCGCCTGGAACAACTGATACGTACGCTCAATCCTCCTGTGACTGTCGCGGACACCTCTGCGCTGGATGCCGGAGCGCCGGTGTGGATGCCCGATGCGAGCTACTTGGAGGAGACGCAGGGCGCGGCGCCGGCCCAGGGCCAGGAAGGCTTCGAGGACACTGCTGTGTCCTCGGTGTTCTTCACCTCGGGCACGACAGGAACTCCCAAGGGTGTGCTGTCGACGCATCGCGCCACCATGAGGCTCTTCTCCGAGCCGACCTTCGCCGATTTCCGCCCCGGCCGGGTAATGCTCCAAGCCGCACCGGTCTCCTGGGACGCCTTCTCCCTGGAGCTGTGGGGAATGCTGACGACCGGCGGCACCTCGGTCATCACCACCAGCGACTATCTGCTCCCGGCCGAGCTGCGGCGGTTGATCGAGACAGCAGGCGTCGACACGGTGTGGCTTACCTCCTCACTGCTGAATCTCTTCGTGGACGAGGACATCCGCTGTTTCGCCGGGCTTCGCCAGGTGCTCACCGGAGGCGAGAAGTTGTCCGCTCCACACGTCCGCCGCTTCGTGTCCGCGCATCCGGGCATCACCCTCATCAACGGCTATGGGCCGGTGGAGAGCTGTGTGTTCGCCACGACCCATCGTGTGCGCCCGGCCGATTGCGACGAGCCACATGGAATTCCGATCGGCCGGGCGGTTCGGGGAACACGGATTCATCTGCTTGACGGGTCCGATCCGGTACCCGCAGGGGAAGTGGGAGAGATCTGCCTCTCCGGTGACGGGCTGGCCCGCTCATACCTGGGCGACGCCCGGGCCACAGCCGAGCGATTCGTTTCACTCCCGCTGGATGGGGTCGCGACCCGCCTCTATCGCACGGGAGATTTCGGCACCCTCGACCACGAGGGAATCCTGCATTTCCGTGGTCGCGCGGACCGGCAACTGAAGGTGTCCGGTCACCGAATCGAGCCGGCTGAGATCGAGGCAGCAACTCGCGCCGTTCCGGGTGTGCTGAGCTGCGCGATTGCCCATGAGACGGGACCGGATGGCGTGTCCGTCGCCCGGCTGGCCCTGTTCTACACAGTTGACAGCCAGCATCCCGCTCCGCCCACCCCCACTGCGCTGCGCCGCGCAATCGCCGGAGTACTGCCCCGCCACATGGTGCCGAGCCAGATCGAGTTGCTCGACGCTTTGCCGCTCACGACCCACGGCAAGCTCGACCGCTCCGCACTGCTCCCTTCACTGGCAGATCACCACGAACAGACCGCAGGGAGTCGGAAGTGACCTCCGAGAGCATCAAGCCGCTCGTGCCCATCGACACGGCGGAGGGCTCTTGCCCGACCTATCCGATGTCCTTCGAACAGGAGTCGATCTGGCTTCAGGACCAGTTCAGCACCAGCCTGTCCCGCTACGTGGAGTCCTGGGTCCACCGGCTCCGTGGGCCCGTCGACCCGGACGCTGTCGAGACAGCGTTGACCACCATCGTGGAGCGCCAGGAGGCTCTGCGTAGCCGCCTCGACAACTCCGGCGGCACCCCTACGCAGACGGTGATCTCTCCCTCCCGCCTCCCGCTGGCCGTCCGCCCGATCACCCCGCACGAGCTGGACGGGGCACTGATCGAGGCCGTGACCGCGGAGATCCCACTCGACGAACCGCCGCTCCTTCGCGCCACGCTGCTGCGCCTGACAGAGGACGACGCCGTGCTCGCGGTGGCCATCCATCACGCGGTCATCGACGGCTGGGGAATCAATCTGCTGGACGCGGAGTTCAACGAGGCGTACCGGGCGGCCGTCGAGGGGCGGGAGCCCGTACTCCCCGAGGTCCCGCTGCAGTTCGGCGAATACGCCCGGCTCCAGCGACGAGACACGGAGACGAACTCGAGGGAACACCTGGAGCACTGGCGGACGGCGCTGAGCGACGCCCCGGCCGAGTCCACCTTCCCGGCCGACCGCCCTCGGCCGGCCATACCCCGTCACCGCGGTGGCGAGGTGCGGTTCACTCTGGATGAGACGACCGGTGGGGGGATCCGTAAACTGGCCCGCGCCCAGCGGGCAACTCCGTTCGTGGTGATGACGGCGGCCCTCACAGCACTGCTCAACCGGCTGAGCGGGCAGAACGACCTCGTCGTCGGCACCCCCATCTCCCGGCGCACCGGGACCGAGGTCAAATCGCTGATCGCCTGCCTCACCGACGTGATGCCGCTTCGCCAACTCGTGGATCCGGCCGCGTCGTTCAAGGACCTGATCGCCTCGACGAAGAAGACCGTCTGGTCGGCCGTCAAGCATCGCCATATTCCGTTCCTGCACCTGGTGCGGGAGACGGTGAAGGAGCGCCGGCTCGGCCGGTTCCCGATCTTCCAGGTGGTCCTGACCCTTGAGGACGACCGAAGTTCGGGGCTGGACCTGCCGGGGGTCGAGTCCGAGCGCGTGTATGTGCACAGCGGCCGGTCGAAGTTCGATATTTTCCTGAACCTGGTGCCGGTGGACGGCGGCTATGACGGTTACCTGGAGTACTCGACCGATCTGTTCGACGAGCGGAGCGCTCACCGCCTCGCGGACCGCTTCCAAACCCTGCTCACAGACGCCGTGACCCACCCGGAACACGTCCTCGCGGACCTGCGGCTGATGTCCGAGGAGGAACGGACGCTGCTCGACACCTGGGCGGAGGGCACTCAGCCCGGCACGCCGCCCATGGCCGCACCACCGCTGGCGCACGAGGCGGTCGCGGCACAGGCACTGCGGACCCCCGATGCGCCCGCCGTGATCCAGGGCGATCACATCCTGACCTACCGGGAACTGACCGAGCGCGCGGGCAGGGTCTCCTCGTACCTCGCCGCTCACGGGTATGCCGGACCTGGCCAACGAGTCGCCCTGTGTGTCGGACGGTCCTTCGAGTTGCCCGCCACCGTCCTCGGCATACTCGGGGCCGGGGCGTGCTGTGTACCCGTCGACCCGGCCTACCCGGCCGACCGGATCGCCTTCATGCTGGGGGACAGCGGAGCTGACGTGGTGCTCACGGACAGCAGTACGGCAGGCACGGTGCCCCTTCCGGACGGCGTTCGGCAGGTCCGGGTGGACCGGCTGCCGCCGAGCCCCGAGGCCGGCTGCCCCACCGCACCCGGCGTCACAGGCGAGGACCTCGCGTACGCCCTCTACACTTCCGGGTCCACCGGTCGACCCAAGGGCGTGGCGATGCCGCACCGTTCGCTGGCCGGCCTTGTCGACTGGCAGAGCCGGACCTCCACCTGCGGGCCGGGCTCCAGAACCCTGCAGTACGCGCCGGCAAGTTTCGACGTCTTCTTCCAGGAGCTGTTCGCCACCTGGGCCGGCGGCGGAGCCCTGGTCATGGTCGGTGACGCGACACGCAGGGATCCACAGTTGTTGTTGGACCTCGTCGAGGAGCAGCGGGTCGAGCGGCTGATCCTGCCGTACGTCGCGTTGCAGCAGTTCGTCGAATACGCCTGTGCTGAGCAACGAAGGTGCGGTGCGCTTCGCGAAGTGATCACCTCTGGTGAACAGCTGTTCATCACCCCCTCTCTCAGGCGTTTCTTCTCCGATCTGACCCGAGCGTCGCTGGAGAACCAGTACGGGCCCACGGAGACGCACGTCGTCACCGCTGAGCGGCTGTCGGGAAATCCCGCGACGTGGCCGGAACGGCCGCCGATCGGCAGGCCCATCGACGCAGCCCGCGTCCAGGTCCTGGACGACGGACTGCGGTCGCGCCCGATCGGCGCGGTGGGGGAGATCTGCGTCGGTGGTCGTCCCGTGGGCCTCGGCTACCTAGGACACGCCCGACAGGATGCGGAGAGGTTCGTCGCCGACCCTCTCACTCCGGGACTGCTGTACCGGACCGGTGACCTCGGCAGGTTTCTGCCGGACGGGCGGATCGAATTCCTGGGCCGCCGGGACGGCCAGGTGAAGATCCGCGGCCACCGGGTCGAGCCCGGTGAGGTGGAGGCTGTGGCCAAGACCCTGGCAGGGGTCGCCGATGCCGTCGTGGTTGCCGGCGAGGCCGCCGAATCCACCGCTCTCCGCCTGATCGCCTTCTACCGGCCCTCGACTCCCGAAGGCGTGGAACCGGACGCGCTGCCCGCCCAGCTCCGCGAGGCGCTGCCCGCCCAGCTGGTTCCTGCCGCATGCGTGCCTCTGACTCGGTTCCCGCTGACCGCGAGCGGCAAGGTCGACCGCGTGGAACTGGTCCGCCGGGTCCCCGGCGCACTTGTCAGCTCCCGCCCGCCCGCCGGGCGGTCAACCATGCGTGGAGCGACAGAGGAGCGACTTGCCAAGATATGGGGAGAGTTGCTGAGTCTAGACACGGCGACTCTCGGTGCCGAAGAGGGATTCTTCGACATCGGCGGCGACTCGTTGCTCGCTGCGCGGCTGCTGCTTCGGCTACGGGAGGAACTGGACGTCAGGCTGGGCCTGGACGCCGTGTTCAACTCACCCACCATCGCGGACCTCGCCGCCCGGATCGACGGTCGTGGAATGTCCGCCGCGCAGGACATCGCCGAGGTCCGACTCCCAGCCGACATCATGGTCGAACCTCACCACGGACAGTCGCAGACGGGGTCTCCAGAACAACTGTTGCTGACCGGCGCCACAGGATTTCTCGGTGCATTCCTCCTGCGCGAGCTGATTGAGCAGACCGATGCGACGGTCCACTGCCTCGTGCGTGCCACGGATGCCGACGACGGCCGACGGAGGCTGCGCACCTCCCTGGAACGCTACGGCGTGTGGAGCAAGGCCGCCGAAAAGCGGACCGTGGTGGTCGTCGGTGACCTGGAGCGATCCCGCCTCGGACTGCCTTGGCAGACCTACGATCAGCTGGCCGGCACCGTGGATGCTGTCTACCATTGCGGCGCCTCAGTCAACCTGGCCCACTCGTACGGGCAGCTGAAGGCCGCCAACGTGGACGGAACCATTGAGGTGCTGAGGCTTGCCGCCGCGCACCGGCCGGTTCCGGTACACCACGTCTCCACAGTCGGGGTGTTCACGGACCGGCCTGGGGAGCGGCCCATCACGGCGGACGATCAGCTGACATCTGCCGATGGGCTGCGCCACGGCTATGCCCAGAGCAAGTGGGTTGCCGAGCGCCTGGTGGAGCAGGCCCGCGCCCGCGGCCTGACAGTGTCCGTCTACCGGCCCACCCGCATCAGCGGCGAAACCGAGACTGGCGCCTGCCAGACCGGGGACTTCATGTGGCTGCTACTCAAGGGCTGTATCGAGGCGCGGTCCTTCCCGATGGACCTCGCCCTGGACTTCGACCTCGTACCCGTGGACTACGCCAGCGCGGCCCTCGTGGCGTTGTCCCTCGATCCGGCGGCGGCCGGTAGCACTTACCACCTCGCAGGCCGGCTGGTGTCGCTCGCCGAGGCCGTGGCGAGGCTGAGGGTCATCGGATACCGCATTGACGGCGTCCCGATGGGCCAGTGGATCCATAGCATCGAAGACGCCCAGGGCAACACGGCTTTCCCTCTGCTGGAGGTCATGGCTTTGGCGATGACGGCCGGGGACGGGGACAGGGCTGGAGGTGCCGTGTTCGATGCGACCAAGACGGAAGAGGCCTTGAGGCCGCACTCGATCGTCTGCCCCGAGGTGGACGAGGACCTCTTCCACCTCTACGTGACGTACTACCGTCGCACCGGCTTCCTGCCCGAACCGGATCCGGAGCCCCTGGACTGAACCAGGCTGCTGACGCGTAAGTAGTGCCTGGTCGGGGTGTGCGTGGGCACGGCTGGATGCCCGGTGTCCGTGGGGCTCCGGGTGTCCAGGGTTGCTGGCCAGGTGGCGTTCTCCCTCGGGTTGAGGGTGACGGTGTAGCCGAGTTGGTTGATAGCGCGGCGGGCGGTGCGTTCGGGGTCGCGTTGGGACATCTGGGAGAGCGCTGACGGCGGTTGTGCCGTTCGAGCTCGTGGGCGCGGTCCTTGCGGAGACGAGAGGGGTGTCCCAGCCAGGATGCCGCTGCTTGCCGGCCCCAGTGTTCCTCGGCCCGGTACCAGGCCACCACCGCTTCATCGGCCACGGACCCATTGTCATTGTTGACCCCCGCTGGTCGGGGCCGATCAGGTGCTGCAGTAGACGGTGAAGGTGCTGCGGGCTACGGCGTGGACGTAGGACTGGGCGCCGGCCAGTAGCCGCAGGTGCTCGGGGGTGCTGGCACGAGCGGACAGGCCCGGTTGGGCCAGTACGGTGCGCAGACGCGGGCGCAGTTGCGGGGCGAGCCGCCGGATGCGGTAGAGGTCCTCGATGGTGCCGACCTCGTAGGGGGAGATGCCGGTGCGCTGCATGGAGTGCTGTGCGCGCTGGTCGAGGTGGCGCAGGAGGGGGTCCAGTCCCTGGTGGCGCCATTTCGCTCCGCGGACGGCTTGCCCGCACAGCTCGTAGAGGTCTTTGACCCGGGCGCCGGGTCGGTCGGCGGAGGAGTACTTGCAGTGGACGAGGGTCACGATGATGTCGTTGCCGTCGATGCGCAGGCCCACCAGGTCGGCTGCCTCACCCGCGCCGTCGTCGTCGATCAGGACGTCGAAGGCGTCGGTTTCCTGCAGGTGGCGGGACATGTGGAACTGGATGGAGTCTGTTCGGCGCTCGGCGCGCTGGGACTCCTTGCGGATGTCGACTCCGATCCAGTCCAGGGCGGTGAGCTTGGCCGGGTCGAAGGGCGGCAGTTCGTAGCGGGGTTCGAGCAGGCGACTCTCGGGGGTGATCATGCGGTCGCCCTCGAGGAAGAGCAGCGGCTTGTTGACATCCAGCCACTGCGCCAGCATGGTCTGCGAGCGAGTGGAGGCGATGACGACGTCCTAGTCCACGGGCGTGTACGTCAGGCCGCCGGGCCCGAAGTCGGCCTGGTACGGGATCCGCCAGGCCTCGGTCACCAGGGAGAAGCGGAACGGCCCGGTGGTGGTGAAGTCGTCGACGGCGAAGTCGACCTCGGTGATCGGGTAGGTGCTGCCCTGGTAGGAGAGGGTGAGCCTGGCCCTGGTCCCGGTCCAGGTATACAGCTCCCAGGGCCATTCCAGGCCGATCAGGACGTGCGCGGGCCGCTCGGTCAGGTCGCTCGGGATGATGAAGCCGCCCAGGATCTGGTCCAGGTCGATGCCCGCGTCTAGGAGTTTGCCGCCCTGCTCGTCGCACCAGTCGGTCCAATCCTTCAGGTTGGAGGCGGTGCGCATGGACCAGAACCGGCCTTTGAGGGAGGCGCTGATGGTGACGTGTTCCCCCTCGTCGAAGCCGGAGGCGGCGATGTGGGTCTGGCTCTTGCCCTGCCGGTCCGCAGTGTCCAGGGCCTCGAACACGTCGCTGCCCACGTGCATGGAGAACCGGTTGAAGTGGTCGCGGGCGTCGAGCAGTCCTACGTTGGTGGGGATGAGCCGGTCCAGGTGGGCCAGTACCCGGAACGTTTCCCAGTCGCGGACCGGTGTGCTCCCCTCACCCAGCACGGCCTGGGCGAGGTCGGTGTAGTCGCCGCTGTTGTCGGAGCCGTGCACGAACAGCAGTCGGCGGTTCCGGTCGAAGTACATGATGACCAGGGCGTAGGAGGTCTCGCGCAGCGCTTGCGAGGCGCCCCAGCGGACCTCGTCGTGTTTCTCCAGCACCAGCCAGGCCACCGGCGCACTGGTGCTGGTGGCGACCGTCGAGGCCAGGACACTGTCCTCGCCGTACAGCACCAGGGCCTGGTGCGGGTCCCAGGCGCGGGTGGGGGAGCGGTGGGCGATGGCGCTCATCTTGGGTTCCAGCACGCTGACCGCGACCTCCTCGGGCACACCGGTGAAGGAGGCATCGAAGGCGCTGATTTCCTCCACGGCGGCGCTGGCGCGTTCGGTGACGTCGTGCAGGATCGTGTTCCAGTCCGCGTCCTCGCGCAGCAGCGCGCGCAGTGGCGACAGGGCCACCGAGGGGTCCTGGGCCACGAACACCGAGGCCGTCCCGATGGCGGTCTGCGAGGCGGTGCGAGTGAAGCGCCCGATGAACTGGATCATCGGGCTCAGGCTCTTCTTCACGTCGTGCAGGGCCGCGATCTTCAGCGCGGGCAGGTCGAAGCCCTCACCGAGCATGTCCACGCACACCACGATGCGGCAGCTGCGGTCCTGCAGCCCGTCCAGCGCCTGCTTGCGCCTGGGCGCGGCCAGTTTCACATGCAGCAGATTCGGCCCCAGATCGGAGGCGCGGCCGCGGTACAGCTCCACCAGGGCCTCGGCCCGCTTCGCGGTCTTCGCGCGCACCATCATGATGTGGTCCAGCCCCGCCGCCAGGTCCTCCCTCAGCCGCTGTACCGCCAGGTCGGCCAGCCGCTCGTCGGTGCCCTCCAGGCTGAGGACCGCCTTGTAGTCGATCTGGGTGAAGTAGCCGTCCCGCTGCGCCTCGCGCAGGGGGAACCGGAAGATGGTCCGCCCTTGCAGCGGCCGCCCGTCCTCGCGGAACGGGGTGGCGGTGAACAGCAGGACGCGCCGCCCGGCGAAGGCCTCGATCACCTGCGACCAGCTGTCAGCGGGCGCGTGGTGGGCCTCGTCGACGATCAGGTGCGTGAACGCCGCATACAGGGCCTCACGGGCTTGCGGATCGCAGGCATTGAGCACGTGCGGGGTGGCCACCACGACATTGCAGGCGGCCACGAACGCCTGTGCCTGGGCGGCGTCCTGGAACCCGTGTTCCAGCCGTCCCACGCACGGCCGCAGCACCTGCGGTGTGACGATCTGCTCGCGCTGCAGGATCCCGAGGGTCTCGAACTTCCCCGCGATCTGCTCACGCAGCGCCGCGGTGGGCACCAATACCAGCACCTTGTCGGGTCGGCAGGCGACCAGGAGCGCGAGCATTGTCTCGGTCTTGCCCGTACCGGTCGGCATCACCACGATGCCCGGCTCGCTCAGCCCCGAGGACCAGTAGCCAACCACCGAGTGCAGTGCCCCGATCTGCGGGCGTCGCAGGGCATGGTCCTGAGTGTAGGGGCGGAACCCGATTCCGTCCTGGAAGGAGTCCAGCACGACCGAGGGGGACAGCAGGTCCAGGTTGCCGAGCCACTCAGCTCTGGCCCCACTGCGCACCGTGGGGATGCGTGCGGTCAGCACTGCGGGATCCGCGCCACCGGAACGGGTGGCCGGCCACGTCCCGTACACACCGGTCACTGTCAGGCCGCCCTCTGCCTCCACCACCTCCAGATTCCCTTTGGGAACCAGAAGCTGACGCACCTTGTTGCGTTCGAACACCCGCTCCTTGGCCCAGATCTGGCTGGTCGTGATGTGCAATGCCGGAAGCTCCCGTCTCGGACAGCCGTCACGGGCCTGGCCGAGGCGGGAAGAGAGGTATGCGACGCGCTCTATCGCGGCAGCGTCGGTGAAGGTGAGTAGCAGCACGCATCACCTGACTTACCATCATCTTAGAGCCCATCAGTGTCCCCGGCAGCAGCTGTGTGACCGCCCTTGCAGGACGAGACCCGCGCGGACCCCGGACACCGTGCCGCTTCTTCGAAGCCGGGGGCCGGGGATGTGCCTCAATGCCGTGGGCGTGTCGGCGGGAGCCGCCAGCCCCGGGCGGAGCCGCCGGGCCCACCCCACAGCGTTCCTGGAGCAGTCACGAACCACCGGAAGCCACTGCCATCGCTGGGTGTCACCGGGACACGACCTCGACTCTCCCAGCCCCGTGAGAGCAGTGCAGTCCGCGGGAGAGATCCCGGTAATGGTCCTCGCTTTCTGTGCCGTTGAACAGGAGAACGACTCACGCGGTCTTCGGCTCAGCTCCGGAGAACGGTCGTTCGCGGGTGTTTCCTGAGCCAGGCGACGTCCCGGCCGACAACCGGCCGATCGAGGCGGATCGCGCCAGCGCAGCCGTGGGGCCGAAGCCTTCTGGGCTCTGGCACTGCGCCGGGCTCGGAAGGGTCGCGCGAGCCGTACCGGGGTGGCGGCAGCCCTCGTTACCGTCCGGCGAGGACTGCCCGCCAGACTGCACTGCCTCATCCGCGCCGGCCAGGCTCGGGCTCGTCTTCCTTGCCGAGGCCAGGTCCTGAGGGTGGTCTGAAGGCGTCGGCGATCGTGGCGTACTGGGCTGCAATGTCCAGTTCGGGTCCGCCGATGGTGTCTGCGGCCTTGACCTGCGCCTCGTAGAGGAAGAACTTCGCCTTCTCCAGGCAGAAAGCGCGGACCTGGGTGTCGGTCATGCTGAGGATGTCGGCGCCCTTGTACTGGAAGACGCCGATTACGTCTTCGGTCTGGGGGAGGTCGGGGACTTCCTTCGGCTGCGGCCGGTCCCACGGTCTTCTGTCCTTCGTCATGTCAGGCATCTTTCCTGTACCGGGGCGACTCGGTGCCCGTCGGAGGAAGTTCCGGCCCGCCGCTTTCCTCTGTAGCGGGGGTCGGCTCTTTTCATCGTGCGCAACCCGTGCCTGAGCGCATCGTCCTTCGCCCGCCCTGTCGTTGCTGGGAGCATGGTAGGTATGAGTACCGCTGTCCTCCCTTCGTCGTGGTCTGGTCGTCCGGTGCGGGCTGTGTTGTTTCCGGATCAGGTGCGGGGTGTGGCGCGGGCGGTGCGGCATCTGCGCCGGCCGGGTACCCGGGCGCTGTATGTGTCGGCGACGGGTATCGGCAAGGCACTGGCCTCGGTCCGGATCGCCGACGCGCTGCAGGCCCGGTTGGTGTTGTTCGTGGTGCCGACCCTGGACCTGGCGGCGCAGACCGCGCTGGCGTGGCGTGCGGATGGTCATACCGAGCACATGCTGATCGTGTCGTCGATGGATGCCTCCGGCCACGACGCGCTGGCCGCGCGCCGGGTCGGCTCGACCTCCGATTACCGTGCTCTGGCGGGTCTGATGGCGCTGGTGGGGGAGGGGGAGGACCAGACCCCGGCGTTGACGGTGATCTGTACCTATGACTCCCTCGACAAGATCGAGGCCACCCGTCACAGCCGTTTCGACGTGCCGCCGTTCGACCTGGCGGTCATGGACGAGGCGCACCGGATCGCCGGCCGCGCGGACAAGAAGTGGGCCGTCGTCAACGATGCCACCGGCCCATGGTCCTATCACTCCGTCACCCCACACACCGGCCCATCGTTTTGCTCCGTATGCGCATCGGTGTGCGGCACTATGGTCCACGACACCGCGACCGACCGGGGAACACTGTGATCGAGCTTGAGCCCCCGCCAGTACCCCACCGTCGGCCGCCGCGCCCGCACCAACACCGGGACGCAGACAAGCTCGCCGCGCTGCTGCGCCGTGCCGGTTCGCGGGCGTTGTACGCGGCCGCGTGCGGTACGGGCAAGACCCACACCTCGATCCTTGTCGCGGAGCGGCTTCGGGTGCGCAGGACCGCGGTAGTGGTGCCGACGCTGGATCTGCTGGTGCAGACGATGAAGGCCTGGCGCCAGGACGGCCGGACCGAGCCGATGCTCGCCGTGTGCTCGGCCGACCTGCCGGCCTACCCGGACCTGGTGGCCACCGGCGTGCGGATCACCAGCGACCCCGGCGTGCTGGCCGAGATCATGATTGCCGAGCCGGAGCTCACGGTCTTCATCACCTACCAGTCCCTCGACAAGATCCGGCAGGCCCAGGCCTCCTACGAACTGGTCCCCGCCCTCGACCTGGTCATCGCGGACGAGGCCCACAGGGTGTCCGGCCACGCGGACAAGACCTGGGCCATGATCCACAACAACCGGCGCATCCGCGCCCACCGCAGGCTGTACCTCACCGCCACCCCGCGGGACTGGGAAGCCCCGGACCTCACAGAGGACCCCGACGGGCCCGCCCGCCGCCGCACCCGCCCGCTGGGCCCCAACCTGCTTGAGAAGCCGCTGTCGATGAGCGATCAGGCCGTGTTCGGGCCCAGCGTCACCTACGAGCTGGCCCAGGCCATCAAGGATGGTGTCGTCACCGACTACCGGGTCGCGGTCTCCACCCTGACCGACGACACGCTCCGCGCGATCCTCAACCACCCCGTCCCCCAAGAGGCCCGCCGAACCACCGCCCTGCACCTGACCATCGCCAAAGCCATGCGCCAGTTCGGCCTGCGGCGCGTCGTCGTCTTCTTCAACACCGTCGCCGACGGCGAACGATTCGCCGCAGAGTTCCCCCAGACCCTGCGCAGACTCCCACCCGAATACCGGCCCGAGACCGTCCCCGTCACCCTGTGCATCCACGGCGACCACACGCCCGAAGAACGCCGCGACATCCTGGCCGACTACGCCAGCGCCCCCCGCGCGATCCTCGCCAACGCCAAACTGATCGCCGAGGGCATCAACATCGACGCCATCGACGCCGTGGCGTTCGCCGACCCCACCAGCAGCGTCGTACGCGGCCAGCAGGCCCTGGGCCGCGCGGTGCGCCTGGACCCCGCCAACCCCCACAAACTCGCCTACCTCCTACTCCCCGTATACGTACCCCCCCAGGCACACCCCCACGACATCCTGGGCACCGCCTACGACCCGGTCTGGCTCATGGCCCAAGCCCTCGCCCAGGACGACGTCCACATCAAGGACCGCCTGCCCAACCGGAGCCGACGCCTGTCCACCGAGACCCGCGCGGACATCGTCCGCCGCTGGCACTGGGACTTCGACCTCGATCCCGAACACATCGCCCGCGCCCTGGACATCGTCAGCTTCAGCCCCGGCGGCATCGCCCGCCAGCTGCGCCGCCGCGCACTGGCCTCCGCCCAGCGCTTCCACGACACCCACGGCCACCTGAACCTGCGACCCGACTACGAGGACGAGTTCGGGTTCCGCCTGCGCACGTACCTCGACGCCCAGCGCACCGCCTACCACCGCGGCCAACTCGACCCCGCCTGGATCGCCGAACTCGAAGCCCTGGGCATGGTCTGGAGCATCAACGGCGCTATCCTCGCCGGCCACCTCGCCCAGGTCCAAGAGCATGCCGAGCTCCACGGCCACACCGCTATCAAGGCCGGCGAGCCCAGCGGCGACTTCCTCAGCGAGCAGCGCACCCTCGACGCACAAGGCGAACTCCCGCTGGCCCGGGCCGCAGCCCTGGACCGCATCGACCCCGAATGGCGCCTGCCCCACGGCCCCGACTGGACCCGCAAATACCACCTCATCCGCACCTACCTCCACACAGGCGGCGACCCCGCACCGCTGCTCGCCGGCCCGCTGGAACTCGACGCCGTCAATGCCACCAGCTGGCTCCAGCGCCAGCACAGCCTGTGGGACCAACTAGCCCCGGCCCAGCGTGACAAGCTCACAGCACTCCGCCTCACCCCGCAGGACGCCCCTGTCCGCAGCCGCAAAGCTCCACGGCGCACCTTCGAGCACAACGCCGAGATCCTGCGCCTGTTCACCGACACCAACCAACGCTTCCCCAGCAAACGCGACCCCGTCACCGTCAACGCCGAGCACATCCAGATCGGCGCCTGGTTCTGCAAGATTAAGATCAAGGACCGCAGCGAGAACCCCCTCACCCCCGAGCAGCGCAAGCTGATGGCCGATCACTTCGGCCCCGGATGGGGAGACGAAGGCGCTCGACCCGACCCTTGCACACCGCCGCCGCGGTCGAACCGAAAATCCAGTGATCCGGGAAGTTTTCAGGAAG
>NZ_JAAGLU010000479.1 GCF_010550245.1 Streptomyces sp. SID12501 | reverse complement strand
GCCTACACTCTTTACCTACCGGACGCCCTTCCGATTTGCCTGGGCCAGGGCGCGGGTGCCCGGCCAGATCCGCTCGGCCATGTACTCGTCGTAGATCTCCTCGCCGATCGACATCAGCTCGGAGACCTTGTGGCCCTTGACGATGGACAGGGCGCTGTCGCGGGCGTCCTGCATGTGCTCGGGGTCCTCGACGCCGGCGAGCCGGAACCAGGCCTGCTGCCAGGCGAAGCGGGCCAGTTCGCGGCGGCGGAAGAACTCGCGCTTGTAGAGGCCGCGACCGAAGTGGAAGATCGCGGCGCCCTGCATGACGGTGTTGTCGAGGTCGAAGAAGGCGGCGGCGCGGTCGTCGCCGGCGACGGGGAACGCGGGCTCCTCGGGGGAGGCGGCGTCCGGTTCTTCCGGTGCCTTGGTCAGGAGGGCGGATTCGTCCTCGGCCGAGGTCTTGCGTGCGGCCTCGGCCGCGGCCTCGCCTGCCAGGACGCTCCGTGCAGTCGC
>NZ_JAAGLU010000478.1 GCF_010550245.1 Streptomyces sp. SID12501 | reverse complement strand
GGTGCTGCTCGCGTCGGCCGGCATCGGTTGCACCCCGATGCTGTCGATGCTGGAGCACCTGGCCGAGACCGGGCACGCGGCCCCCGTCACCGTCCTGCACGCCGACCGCTCCCCCGCCGCCCACGCCCTGCGCGCCGACCACCGCGCCCTCACCCACAAGCTCGCCGACGCCTCGGCCCGCTTCTGGTACGCGGAGTCGGCGGAGCCCGGCGACGCCACCGGCCTGGTCGACCTGACGGACGTCCCGGTCGCCCCCGGCACCACCGCCTACCTGTGCGGACCGCTGCCGTTCATGCGGGCGGTGCGCGCGCAGCTGATCGCCAAGGGGGTGCCGGCGTCGGACATCCACTACGAGGTGTTCGGCCCGGACCTGTGGCTGGCATCGGCCTGACGGCCGGCCGGATCCGCTCGCTCGCCGTACGAACGCCCTAGCCCCGGAAGGGTCGCCTCCGCTACACCGGAACGTGACGAGACGCACACGGAGTGTGTCTCCAA
>NZ_JAAGLU010000477.1 GCF_010550245.1 Streptomyces sp. SID12501 | reverse complement strand
CACGATGGACAAGGTCACCGAGCGGTTCCTCGGCAAGCGCCGCATCGGCACGACGGGCCGCGGCATCGGGCCGACGTACGCCGACAAGATCAACCGCATCGGCATCCGCGTGCAGGACCTGTTCGACGAGGGCATCCTGCGGCAGAAGGTCGAGGGCGCCCTCGACCAGAAGAACCACCTGCTGGTGAAGATCTACAACCGCCGCGCGATCACGGTCGACGAGACCGTCGAGGACCTGCTGCGCCACGCCGAGCGCCTGCGCCCGTACGTCGCGGACACGCCGCAGTTCCTCAACCACGCGCTCGACGAGGGCAAGACCCTCGTGTTCGAGGCCGGCCAGGCGACCATGCTCGACGTCGACCACGGCACGTACCCGTTCGTCACGTCGTCGGCGTGCACCGCGGGCGGCGCCTGCACGGGCTCGGGCGTGGGGCCCACGCGCATCGACCGGGTCGTCGCGGTCGCCAAGGCGTACACGACGCGCGTCGGCGAGGG
>NZ_JAAGLU010000476.1 GCF_010550245.1 Streptomyces sp. SID12501 | reverse complement strand
ACGCACGTGCTGGCCGTCGGCGGCGACCGTCGGTCCGCCGAGATGATGGGCCTGCGGGCCGGGCGCATCCAGATCGCCGTGTTCGTGGTGTCGGGTGCGCTGTCGGGCCTCGCGGGCGCGTTCCTGCTGGCCAAGACGACGACCGGGAACCCGCTCGAGGCGCAGGGCTGGGAGCTGACGGCCATCGCCGCGGTCGTCCTGGGCGGCACGCTCCTGAGCGGCGGGCGGGGCTCGGTCAGCGCGACCATCTCGGGCGTCGCGCTGCTCGCGATCGTGTTCCAGATCCTCAACTACGTCAACGGCATGGGCCTGGAGATCAACACGTACCTGCAGAACGTGATCCGCGGCCTGTTCATCCTCGCGGTCGTGGTGATCCAGGCGATCGCGCTGCGGCGCAGGTCGTCCGCCCCACGGGTCCGCGCAGCCTGACGCCACCGGTGCCCGGTGCCGCCCCGCGGGGTCAGGCGCCGGGCATCGGCGCGGGTCCGGTGCTGC
>NZ_JAAGLU010000475.1 GCF_010550245.1 Streptomyces sp. SID12501 | reverse complement strand
TTGACCATGCCCGCAGTGACTGTTGAGAACCCGTTGACCCTCCCGCGCGTGGCCGAGCCGCAGACGGCCGCCGCCCGCAAGGTGCTGGCCGTGAGCACGGCGCCGAGCGGCTTCGAGGGCGAGGGATTCCCGGTGCGCCGCGCGTTCGCGGGGATCAACTACGAGCACCTCGACCCGTTCATCATGATGGACCAGATGGGCGAGGTGGAGTACGCCCCGGGTGAGCCCAAGGGCACCCCGTGGCACCCCCACCGGGGCTTCGAAACCGTCACGTACCTGATCGACGGAACCTTCGTCCACCAGGACAGCAACGGCGGCGGCGGAGTCATCAACGGCGGCGACACGCAGTGGATGACCGCCGGGGCGGGCCTCCTGCACATCGAGGCCCCGCCGGAGTCCCTCGTCCTGTCGGGCGGCCTCTTCCACGGCCTCCAGCTGTGGGTCAACCTGCCGGCCTCCGACAAGATGATGCCCCCGCGCTACCAGGACATCGGC
>NZ_JAAGLU010000474.1 GCF_010550245.1 Streptomyces sp. SID12501 | reverse complement strand
GCTCTGCGCGATCGTCACGACGGCCAGCAGCGGCCACCCCACCCACAGCAGGCTCGTGCGGGCGATCATCGGCAGCGACACCCACACCCAGGCGCACGCGGCGAGGCCGGCGACGGCGACGAGCAGCGGGCTGAGGTACGCCCAGCCGGCGCCGCGCTCGGCACGCGCCTGAGCCGCCCAGTTGTCCGTGCGCGAGCGCGTCGCGAACTTGGTCCACGCCCGCACGAAGTGGCCGATCCGGACCCACATGTACAGCTCGGCCGGCACGAGGGTCGCGGCGTAGAGCACGTCGCGCCACGTGCGGTCCTGCATGGACCGCGCGATCCGGACGTTGAGCGCGACGGCCAGCACCGGCGGGATCAGCCACAGCGGGCTGAACACGAACGCGTGGATGCTGAGCGACGCGACCAGCAGCAGCAGGAAGAGGAGGCGGGTGCTCGCGTTGACGACCATCCCGAGGTTCTCCAGCCAGCGCAGCCGCAGGTTCGGGTGCAG
>NZ_JAAGLU010000473.1 GCF_010550245.1 Streptomyces sp. SID12501 | reverse complement strand
CCCAGAACGCGTCGTCGGCCGGCAGAGGGACGGTGCCTCCCGGCGCAACCGCGGCCACCTCGGCGGGCGCCTTGAGCCACACCCTGGCGGTGCCGCCGACCTGGGCGTAGAGCGCCTGCGCGCCGGGCACGTCCAGCCGGTACGCGCGCAGCGCGCGTCGCAGCGGTGCGACCGCGTCGCCCACGACGCGCTCGAGGTCCTGGATGCTGGCCACGATGTCCTCCTCGGGGACGATGGGGGCCACCGGCCCCGGGATGGTGATGTCGGGCACGGTGCCCGTGCTCGGTCCGGGGCGACCGACCGTGACGGTCCCGGCGTGCAGGTCCACGCCGCGGGCCAGCAGGTACGGCTCGGGGTCGACCGCGCGCCCGGTCGTGGCGAACGCATCACCCACGAGTGCGAACCGGTCCTCGGGGTACGCCTCGAGGTGCAGGTGCGTCGCGGTGGACGTGCCGGTCTGGCCCATGACGCCCAGCACCGTCCCTGCCTCCACGCG
>NZ_JAAGLU010000472.1 GCF_010550245.1 Streptomyces sp. SID12501 | reverse complement strand
GTAACCCCAGCCGTGGGACACGGGTTCGGCAGCGCCGCGCGAAGCGGTCCAACCATGGACCCATGCTCGTGCGGCCTCGACCGGATGAGCGAAAGGCAAGATTCCCCCGAGGTGGTAATGGATGAACAGGTGCATTGATTATTACATCAGATGCCGTGATGGCGCGTGAACAGGGACCTCCGACGTACCGGACGTGTGCCGGACGTGTCCCTGCCGCGGGTCGGCCGTTCGCCTCGACGTGAGCGGGCCCGCGGTTTCGGAATCTTCGCTTCCGGGGACGGCCCAAGCGTCAGGTCGGCTCGACGGCCGCCCTGGCCGCAGTGGTGGCCCTGGTGTGGGTGGTCCCGGCCCCGGTCACCGCCGCGCCCCGGACCGGGACCGCGCCGTCGATCGACACCGTGGTCACCGGCCGGGACACCACCGCGACGCCGCCCCCGCCCCGCCTTCCCCGGCCGGGAGACCCTGCGGCGCACCCCCCAACGGCACGTCAATCACT
>NZ_JAAGLU010000471.1 GCF_010550245.1 Streptomyces sp. SID12501 | reverse complement strand
ACGCGCACGGTCGCGACGCTCAACGGCACGCTCGCCACGACGCGCTGGATCGTCGCGCTGCTGGAGAACCACCAGCAGGCCGACGGCTCGGTGCGGGTCCCCGAGGGCCTGCGCCCGTACCTGGGCGGCCTCGAGGTGCTGGAGCCGGTGCGGTGAGCCGCACGCGCCTCGTCGCGCTCGACGTCGACGGGACCCTCATGTCGTACGACGGCGTGATCTCCGCGGAGGTCCGCCAGGGGGTCGCTGCGCTCGTCGAGGCGGGCGTGCACGTGGTCGTCGCGACGGGGCGCGCGGTGCACTCGGCGACGCGCGTGGCGGCCGACCTCGGCCTGACGACGGGCTACGTGGTCGCGTCCAACGGCGCCGTGACGGCGCGGCTCGACCCCGACGAGCCGGGCGGGTACGCGCTCGTGCGCACGGTGACGTTCGACCCCGGACCGGCGCTGCGGACGCTCGCGCTGGAGCTGCCGGACGCGCTCTTCGCGGTCGAGGACCT
>NZ_JAAGLU010000470.1 GCF_010550245.1 Streptomyces sp. SID12501 | reverse complement strand
TCTGATGGGGTCTTGTATCCGAGCCCGGAGTGGAGGCGTTGGCGGTTGTAGAACATCTCGATGTAGCGGACGATCGCACGCTGGGCGTGCGCGTGCGTCGGGAACGCAGTGCGGTGAACGAGTTCGTTCTTGAGGGCGCCGAAGAATGATTCGGCCATCGCGGTGTCCCAGCAGACGCCGGTACGCCCGGATGATCGGCGGAGTCCGAACTGTTCCAGCGTCACCGCGAACTCGGCGGACATGTAGTTCGATCCGCGATCGGAGTGGAATATCGCGCCGGCAGCGAGTTTCCTGTTCCGCGCCGCGTTGCGGATGGCCTGAGATATGAGAGGGGTTTGGTAGTGGTCGTCCATCGCGTAGCCGATGACTTCCTTCGTGCAGCAGTCGATGACGGTCGCGAGATAAAGCCAGCCTTCTCCGGTTTTGATATAGGTTATGTCGCCGACGAGTTTCTCGCCGGGCGCGTCGGCGTTGAAGTTCCGGCCGACGAGGTCCGG
>NZ_JAAGLU010000046.1 GCF_010550245.1 Streptomyces sp. SID12501 | reverse complement strand
CCCCGTCCGCCCGGGTCGCCGCGGCACGGGCCGCCACAGCCGCATCGCTCGCGATGTTGGCGTTGGCGCGGGCGCTGGTCGCCGCGCTTGTCGCGCTGTTGGCGGCTGTCCGGGCTTCCGTGGCCGCGGTCCTGGCCTCGCCGGCGGCAGCGGAACCGGCCGCGGCGGCAGCGGCTGCTTCGAGCGCCGAGGCGCGGGACAGTTTCGCCTGCTTGTCGACCTCGGCGTTCCGAGCGGCATCACGTGCCCGATATGCGTCGGCCTCGGCGTCTTCCGCCGTTTCCAACTTCGTGTAAGCCGTGGCACCGGCCGTTTCCGCCGCACTGCGGGCGGTGGCTGCGGCGTCCCGGTCGGCCTGGGCGCGGGATTCCGCGTCGCTCGCCTTGCCACGTTCGCGGGTGGCGTTGGCGTGTTCGGCCTTGGCGGTGTCGCGTGCCGCTTCGGCCTTGCCGCGTTCCGACTTGGCCTTCGCCGCGCCGGTCTTGGCGGTCTGTTCGGCGGTCTCAGCGGTGGTCTGCGCCGTCCTGGCCTTGGTGGCGTTGGTGGCGGCTTCGGTGGCCTGGGCTGCTGCGGCGGTCGCGGCGGCCTTGGCCTGCGCTGCCGCCTCCTGCGCGGCGGCCCGGCGGAACTCGGTGTTGAGAGCGTGCGCCTGGGTCTGCGACAGCGCGAACTGCGCCTTGCTGTCGGCGACCGTCGCCTTCGCCGCGTTCACCGCGGTCTGGGTGGCCTTGGCCGCTGCCTGGGCCGCGGCGTAGGACGCCTTGACGGACTGCACGGACTGCTGGGCGTACAACAGGCCCCGCCCGCGCGGGAGTTTGGCCGCGTCGGCGATGGCGTACGCGGCGGTCTGGGCGTTGGTGGCCTTGGCGGAGGCCGCACCGGCGGCGGTCACGGCGGTGTTGGCCAGGGTGAGTTGGGCGGCGGCTCGGGTACGGGCGCTGGCGAGGTTGGTGGTGGCCTGGGTGAAGACGGCCGCCTTGGGCCGCAGCGGATCGGCTGCGGACTGACCGGCCCAGTACTTCTGCCAGAGCAGGATCTGCTCAGCCAGCCATGCCTGCGCGATGGACTCGATCATCGCGTCGGTGGCCTTGTGCAGTTGGGCGGCGGCGGTCACCTCGGCGGCCATGATGTCTCTGCGGGGTTGGGCCTGGGCCGCGTACTCCTGCTCCCACTCCGCGTAGGCGGTGGCCGTCACGGAGGCCAGCACTCGGCGCGGGTCGGTGGGGTTCCAGCTGTCGCAGCTCCCCCACGCGATCTTGAGTGCCTCGACCTCCATCCGGTACTCCGCTGACCCATCCACCGGGGCCTGCTTCGGGAAACCGCCCTGGCGCAGATAGCGGGCAATGTCGCTGGCGGTGGTGTTGTTGTAGGGCGCGGAGAGGCCGCTGGGGGACAGCATCAGGTCGGCGAGCCGGTCGTCGCCGGGGTTCTGGCCCTTGATGGCGGCGTTGAGGCTCTTCGCCGCGGTGATGGCGGCAGCACCCGGCATGCTGCGGCCGTCCTGGCCGAACATGTCGTACAGCTTCAGCTGCGGGCCGATGGTGAAGGTTGTGATGTCTGCGTCAAACTCGGGCGCGTTCACCGTAACGGCGTCGTCACCGAAGTAGGAGAGCGCATAGGTCCGGTTGGCCGCTTCCCAGCGCGTCTCGCTGGCGTTGGACGCGGCCACGTAGTCGGAGACGCCGCTCACGTCCACGCGTACGGCATCGTCCAGCACGCTGGGATAGATGTTGCTGGGGCGCAACAGGTCGGCAGCCAGGTCGGCGTCGGTGCCGTTGAGAGCCTTTTCCGCAGCGGCCTTGAGCGCCGGACCGCCGATGTGCAGGCCGAAACCGGCTTCGCAGCGGTTGGCGCGGACATCCTGCCCAAAGGAGATCCCCGAGCCACCGGTGTCCGGTAGCGGGTCCACGGCGACGGCGGCGCTCGCGGGAACCGCCTGTACCAGTCCCGTCACCACGGAGACCGCTGTCAGCAGCGCGATTCCGGCTAAGCCCGCGTGCCGTCTGGAACGGCTGCGGCGATTACCCCGTAAAAGTAGTGATCCGCGCACTTCGATTCCCTGCTCTCCTCGTCGGAACGATCGCGATAAATCGACCCGGGAGGAAGCACGACAGTGCGTGCCCATAGTTGGACACTAAAAACTGACGGATCACCAAATACAGGCACGGCAATACCTGCCGACAGGACATACCGGTCACAGTCCAACAAGGCTGAGGAAACGCCAGTGCGCTGGTCAGGCACACCCGTCCTCACCCTTCTGCCCCTTCCCCCCGTTTGCAGAGCGATCTTTACATATCGAATAAATTTTCGTAAGTGATTTAGAGAGTGCCGTTCCCAACGGAAGCCCCGCAAGCTCCCTTCCGGAATCAACGATTCCCCCGGCGTTCTCCTGGTGAACATCACGAAAACCCGGCCGGACGACGAGGAACGGGAGCGCGGTGACAGGCCAGATCGCGGGCTGCTTCGAGCACCGCGAACCACGCGCACTGGTACGGGAGATGCGCGAAGCGATGCTGATGGAGCTGGAAGCGGTGTTGATCGTGGACGAGACCGGGGACGAGATCCTCCACCGACTGCGTCCGCGCGGCACGGCCGTATCCCTCACGTTCACGGGTCAGCTACCTGCGGCCCCAGGCCACCGCCCGTGTCTTGCGGATCTCGAACATTGCACCCCTTGAGCTGGGGTGTTGCGACGATCGCTAGAACTCAAGGGCGGGGCAGCATGGCACACCCGCCGGGAAGCCGGTCCGAGGGTTGCAGTTCGGGTTGCATTCACCTCCGTTCAGAGGCGTCCGGAGCACTCCCATCGGGCCCTCTCGACCCAGGTCAGGACGCTGACGGATGTGGCCGGACACCCGGCCGAACAGTTGGAAAGCGTGTTGGGGGCAACTCCTCAGGGGTTCGAATCCCCTATCCTCCGCCAGTGCCTCACCGGGCACGATGTCGAAGGGCCCCGCTGTTCGCAGCGGGGCCCTTCTTCGTGCTCCGGGGGCCGGTCGCAGGGGTTGCGGCCGGGCCCCGGAGGGAGAGGCGGGGAGGCTCAGTACAAACCCGTGTAGCCGTTCCAGCCGGTGGCGATGCGGGTCTTCGTGCCGAAGGTGGCGGACGTCGTTCCGTTCCAGCGCCACAGGGCGCCCGCGCTGTCCCGGCCGACGAGGTCGGGACGGCCGTCGCCGGTCAGGTCGCCGGGGACGGCCAGGGCGTTGACGCTGATGCCCTGGGCGATCCGGACCCGGGCGCCGAAGCCGCCCTTGCCGTCGCCGAGCCACCGCCAGAGCGCGCCCCTGCCGTCCAGTCCGACCATGTCGCCGATGCCGTCGGCGTTCAGGTCGCCCGCACCGACCAGCCGGGTGTAGCCGCCCTGGCCCGCGGCCAGCCGTACCCGGTCGGTCAGGCCGCCCTTGCCGTCTGCGGAGTACCGCCACAGCACACCCGCCTTGTCACGGGCGACCAGGTCGGCGAGCCCGTCACCGGTGAGGTCGCCGGGCGAGGTCAGCGCGTTGTACCCGCCGAAACCGGTGCCGAGCAGGCGGTGCGTGGTCCTGGGCGTGAACGCTTTGCCGCAGGTGCCGTCGTACCGGGTCAGCCGCCCGGCGGAGTCCCGGACGAGGAGGTCGTTGCACACGTCGCCGCTCAGGTCGCCGAACGGCACGAGAGTCGACGAGGTGGGCCAACCGCCGGCCAGGGTCTTGTGCGCGCTGTCGATGGTGCCGCGCCCGGTACCGGGCTGGATCGCGAGGCGGCCCGCGCTGTCGAAGGTGATCAGGTCGCCGATGCCGTCCCGGCCGAAGTCGTGGCGCTCCAACGACCGTACGAGTACCCACTTGTTGTGGATCTGCGTGTCCGTCGTCGTGCCGTCCGCGGCCCGGGCTGTCAGTGTCACCCGGTAGTTGCCGGTGGGGACCAGGGCCCCGTTCTCGGTGCGCCCGTCCCAGGTCGCGGTGAGCTTCCCGCGCGCCGGGCCGCCGGTGACGGTCCGTACTACGGCGCCGCTCTGACCGGCGACGGTCAGCTTCCAGCTCGCGGTCGGCCTGTTCAGGTGCCAGACGCCCTCGAAGCCGCCGCCCTGGCGCAGGTCGACGGACGTGGGAACGGTGGAGTCGATCGCGGTGAGCGGGGAGGTCGTCACCTGCGGCCATTTCACCGTCACGTCGCCGGACGCCGTCAGGTAGGCGACCGGACCGCCGAACCGGTCCACGTTCCAGTACCGGCCGCGCGGGTCGGCGGGCGCGTGCGCCTGGGACGGGAGCGGGCCAAGTTCCTTCGTACCTACCCGGTCGGAGGGGACCGCGCCCGTCAGATAGGTGATCAGCAGCTTGTCGGACTCGTCGTCCTGGGAGACCACATAGCCGTCGCCCAGTCGCGCGTAGCCCTGCGGTACGTCCTGCTGCGTGTGTGTCTTCTGGTCGTAGACGCCCGCTTGCGCGTTCGGTCCGCAGGACCAGTAGACGTACCGGCCCACCACCTGCAGATCGGACGGGGAGCAGACGCCGAAGCTCACGCTTTCCAGCTTCTGCATCGACGGCAGCGAGAACCTCTGGAACTCGGCCCTGCCCCCCGAGTCGGTCCCGGCCGACCACAGGGTGTTCCCCCACAGGGCGGCGGCCGGCCAGGAGCCGGTGGCCAGCACCTTGTTCCCGTCCCGCACCTGCTGGGTGCTCCCTGCCCGGACCACCGTGTACGAGCCGGACGCCGCCAGGTCCGCCGACAGCCCTTCCTCCCAGCGGGGGATGTCGCCCTCTCCCGTGCCGGTGAACCGCAGGCACTCCTCGTAGCACTCCGCGTGATAGACGTGGTCGGGGTCGGTCACGTCGTGCGCGTCGTACCCGAGGTCGCGCAGCTTCTCCGGCGGTGCGGCTGTCAGGGTGCCGTCGGCCGCCAGGGAGAGTGCGGAGGCGGTGAGATCGGTGCCGGGCCCGACCTCCACGTGCTCGGTGCCGAGCAGCAACCGCCCCTGATCGACCGCGACGCCGCCGGCCTCGTACACCGAGATGGCGGGCAGCGGTACCACCGGCTCGAAGACCGGGACCCCGTCCGCGCCCAGGGTGACGCGCTGGATCGCCCAGTGCTCGGCGTCCGTACCGCCCTCGATGGAGAAACTGCCGTCGTCGCCGTCGACGAAGTTGCCGGACGAGGCGGGCAGCAGCGTGCGCGCCGGGCCGCCGGTCACCGGCACGGCGCGGATCGCGTTCTTGCTGGTGTCGTCGGGGTACAGCACCCAGTCACCGATCGCGCGGGCCTTGAGGCGGGCGGATTCCGGGACATCCACCAGGTGCCCGGGGGTCTCCGGACGATCGCGGTCGACGACGTACAGCCGCGAGGTCTGGAATGCCTTGTCGACGGCGAAGAAGAGCACCGTGTCGCCGGCCAGATGGGGGTATTCCAGGACACCGAAGTCGTCGCTCGGCACGTACGTCAGCGCGGCGGTGCCGAAGTCGAGCAGCGCGGTGCGCCAGGGGAGGCCGGCATCGGTCGGCTTGTACCAGAACGCGGCCCCTCGGGTGTCCGACGTCTCTTCGTACGTCCACCCGTTGAAGTCGTCCGCCACGCCGGTCACCGGCCGCTCGACCGGCTGCCCGCCGCCCGCCGGCATCTCCAGCAGGATGAGCGTCCACTTCCCGCCGACCTCGCGGGCGACCACCAGGCGGTTCTCGGCGAAGATGGGGGTGACCCGGTCGCCGGCCCGCGCGTAGAACCGCGTCACCTTGCCGGTGGAGTAGCGCCGGATCTGGTACACGTTCGTCGTCCCCGGTGGCTTTTCCAGCCCGAGGCCGCCGTTGTAGGAGTCCGAGTACGCGTGGTTCGTGTATTCCCTGGTCGAGCCGTCGCGGCCGGTCCACGTCACCGGGTCGGCCGCCGAGTGCGTGTACGGAGTCGCGTCGGACAGGTACCCGGAGTCGTCCACCGCGGCCAGGTACACCTGCCTCGGCAACTCCCGGTGCGCGCCGGTCAGAGTGACGGACGGCATGTCCTCGCCGTCGGCCGCTACGGCCGGCCCCGAGGTGAACTGCAGCAGCCCGGCCACCACCGCCAGGACCGCCGCGACCGAGACGACCCCGGTTTTCGACCGCCTGCCATTCCGCGCCTTACGCGAAGTCATGCGTCTCGAAGTCGTGCGTCTCAAGCGTCCCGCCCCCATGTGTTCTCCCCTGTCTGCGCGCCGGCGATGTGCTGCGTCCGCTGTCAGGAACGGCCGCCAACTCATGCCGCCCTGTCAGACTCACGCCGGCGCGAAACGTTGTACGGGATCTCGGAGGAGCGCCTTCGACGCCTTTGCGGTCACGCCTCCCGTTGGGCGTCGATCTCCGCGATCAAGGCCTCGATACGCCCCCTGATCTCGTCGCGGATGAGGCGGACGGCCTCGACGCCCTTGCCCGCCGGGTCCTCCAGGGCCCAGTCGAGGTACTTCTTGCCGGGAAAGACGGGGCAGGCGTCGCCGCAGCCCATGGTGATGACGTAGTCGGACGCCTTGACGGCCTCGGTGGTGAGGATCTTCGGCTGGGCGTCGGCGATGTCGACGCCGACCTCCTTCATGGCCTCGACCGCGGACGGGTTGACCCGGTCTCCGGGGATCGACCCGGCGGAGCGGACCTCGATCCGATCGCCCGCGAGGTGACCGAGGAAACCGGCGGCCATCTGGGAGCGGCCCGCGTTGTGGACGCAGACGAACAGCACGGAGGCGAGCGGCGGCGGGCTGGAGGTCATCGGTTCTTCCTTCGTCACGGGTACTTGGTTCGTCACGGGTACTTGGTTCGTCACAGGTACTTGGTTCGTCACAGGTACTTGGTTCTTCTTGGCTCTTCTTGGTTGTTGCGGGGTCCTGCCATGAGCCCCGCTCGCATCAGCTCAGGCTGGTATCAGTGTGGAGTGATGTGAAAGTATCAGCCCATGATGACGTCAGTCGACACTGATCTGATCCGGGTTCTGGCCGACCCGCTCAGGCTCCGGATCGTGACCCTGCTCGCCCAGGAGACGCTGTGCACCACCCACCTGGTGGAGGAGACCGGCGCCCGGCAGACCAACCTCTCCAACCATCTGAGGGTGCTGCGCGAGGCCGGTCTCGTCGAGACGGAGCCGTGCGGCCGGTACACGTACTACAAACTGCGCCCCGACGTCGTCGCCCGGCTCGCCGGCCAGTTCGCAGACCTGGCCGAGTCCGCACGTACCGCCGCCGGGAACAAGAGGGCCTGCCTGTGACCCGCACCGAAACAGCCGCGACCGCCGGGGAGCCCTCGGTCGTCGCGAAGCTGTCGACGCTCGACCGCTTCCTGGCGGTATGGATCCTCGTCGCGATGGCCCTCGGGCTCGGCCTCGGCCGCACAGTCCCCGGTCTGAACGACGCCCTGGCCGAGGTCGAGATCGGCGGCATCTCGCTGCCGATCGCCGTGGGCCTGCTGATCATGATGTACCCGGTCCTGGCGAAGGTCCGTTACGACAAGCTCGACGCCGTCACCGGTGACAAGAAGCTGATGGTCTCGTCGCTGGTCATCAACTGGGTCGTCGGCCCGGCCGTGATGTTCGCGCTGGCCTGGATCTTCCTGCCGGACCTGCCCGAGTACCGCACGGGCCTGATCATCGTCGGCCTCGCCCGTTGCATCGCCATGGTCATCATCTGGAACGACCTGGCCTGCGGCGACCGCGAGGCGGCGGCCGTGCTCGTGGCCCTCAACTCCGTCTTCCAGGTACTGACGTTCGGCCTGCTCGGCTGGTTCTACCTCGACCTGCTGCCGGGGTGGCTGGGCCTCGGTGACGGCGAGCACCTCGACATCTCCATGTGGAAGATCGCCCTGAACGTGGTCATCTTCCTCGGCGTCCCGCTGCTTGCCGGGTTCCTCACCCGCCGTGTCGGCGAGCGCAGGCTGGGCCGGGAGAAGTACGAGTCCGGGTTCCTTCCGAGGATCGGCCCCTGGGCGCTGTACGGCCTGCTCTTCACGATCGTCGTCCTCTTCGCCCTGCAGGGAAAGACGATCACCTCGCAGCCGCTGGACGTCGCCCGTATCGCGCTGCCGCTGCTGGTGTACTTCGCGGTGATGTGGTTCGGCACGTTCGCCCTCGGCAAGGTCATCGGCCTGGCCTACGACCGCACGGCCACCCTCGCCTTCACCGCGGCCGGCAACAACTTCGAGCTGGCCATCGCGGTCGCCATCGCCACCTTCGGCGTCACCTCCGGCCAGGCACTGTCCGGTGTCGTCGGCCCGCTCATCGAAGTCCCGGTCCTGGTCGCGCTGGTGTACGTCTCCCTGGCCTGGCGGCGGAAGTTCACCCCCACTCCCCCCGGCGACTGACGGCAACCCGCCGGAGAAGGCCCGGTCGCGCGCTCAGGCTCCGGTCGAGGTGGTCACCAGCAGCTTGCCCATCGAGGCCAGCACCGACGGCTCGACCCGGTAGTACACCCACGTACCGCGCCGCTCGGAGGTGAGCAGACCGGCCTCCTTGAGCTTCTTCAGGTGGTGGGAGACGGTCGGCTGGGAGACCCCGACGTCGGAGATGTCGCAGACACACGCCTCGCCGCCCTCGTGAGAGGCCACGGCGGAGAAGAGCCGCAGCCGCACCGGGTCGCCGAGCGCCTTGAACATCCGCGCGGCCGTCTCGGCCTCCTCCGCGGTGAACGGGCGCTCGCTCAGCGGCGGGCAGCACGGCGTCGCGGCCTCGCCAGGGGCGAGGACGGGGTCAGGAGCAGGAGCAGGAGCAGGAGCAGAGTCAGGGGCGAGTAGCGGCAACACCTTCGTGTTCGACATGCATCTATGTTGACATACGTCGAATCAGTGACGGGAGGGGCCGCGGGCGACCGGCCCGCGCCCACCCATCCATCCATCCATCCACTGATTCGATGAATGTCTATGTTGACGCTCATCGATGCAGATGTAATGCTGGCGACACAGGAGATCGACGGATATCGAAACAAGGGGGACCCCCGTGGCCTCGTCCAGCAACAGCGTGCCCGGCACCGACCAGCTGCCCGTCGTGGTCATCGGCGCCGGCCCCATCGGCCTGGCCGCCGCCGTCCGCCTCGTGGAGCGCGGCATCGAACCCCTGGTCCTGGAGGCCGGCCCGGTCGCGGGCAGCGCCGTACGCGAGTGGTCCCACGTACGGCTGTTCTCGACCTGGGGCGAGGTCGTCGACCCGGCCGCCGAGAAGCTGCTCGCCCCGACCGGCTGGGTCCGCCCCGACGCCGCCGCCTACCCGACCGGCGGCGACTGGGCCGAGCGCTACCTCCAGCCCCTCGCCGACGCGCTCGGCGACAGGGTCCGCTACGGCACGACGGTGACCGGCGTCGCCCGCGCCGGACGTGACCGGATCGTCGACTCGGGGCGCGACGAGCAGCCGTTCACCGTGCACGTCCGGTCCGGCGACGGAGTCGAGGCGCGGATCAGCGCCCGCGCGGTCGTCGACGCGTCCGGCACCTGGTCCGCCCCCGGTCCGATGGGCGCCGACGGCCTGCCCGCGCTCGGCGAGAGGACAGCCGCCGAGCGCGTCTCGTACCGCGTCCCCGACCTCAACGACCCTGCCGTACGCGCCCGTTACGCGGGCAGGCGCACCGCTGTCATCGGCTCGGGCGCATCCTCCTTCACCACGCTCGCGCTCATCGCCGACCTGGCGAAGGAGACAAAGGAGGCGGACGGTACGCACGCGGTGTGGATCCTGCGGCGCGGCGTCGGGGCGAGCACGTACGGCGGCGGGGAGGCCGATCAGCTTCCCGCCCGAGGCGCGCTGGGTCTGCGTGCCCGGGCCGCCGTCGAGGCGGGCCATGCCGACGCGGTCACGGGATTCCGTACACAGGCTGTGGAACGCGGCGGCGATGGCGACGGTGACCGGCTCGTCCTTGTCGCGGAGGACGGGCGCCGCCTCGACCCGGTCGACGAGGTCATCGTCCTCACCGGCTTCCGCCCCGATCTGTCCTTCCTGTCCGAACTCCGTCTCGGCCTCGACGAGCGCCTCCAGGCGCCGACCGCCCTGGCGCCGCTCATCGACCCCAACGTCCACTCCTGCGGCACCGTCTACCCGCACGGCGTGGGCGAGCTCTCGCATCCGGAGCAGGGCGTGTACCTGGTCGGCATGAAGTCGTACGGCCGTGCCCCGACCTTCCTCGCCATGACCGGTTACGAGCAGGTCCGCTCCATCGCCGCCGCGATCTCGGGCGACCGGGAGGCCGCCGAGCGCGTCGAACTCACCCTGCCGGAGACGGGCGTGTGCGGCGGCGCGGGCCTCTTCGACGAGCCGGAGGACGACGAGCGGTCCGGCGGCGGCTGCTGCGCCTCCTCCGCCACCCTCCAGATCGGCGCCGCCGCCCCGACCACCGCCTCCGGCGGCTGCTGAACGGCCCGTCCGACCGGGACACCGGTTCGCCACCCGCCCGCCAGGAACCGTCCCGGCTGAGCGAACACGCCCCACGGCGAACCGGCGCCCGCGCCCGCGACGGCCCACCGCACGGCCCCGATGCCCTTCCCAGGGCTCATCCGACGCGCCGGACCCGAAAACCCGAAAGGTGAGGCTCCGCAAGATTCACCATGTTTCGGGATTCGGGTACAACCCCAGCCCTTGGTCCGCTGTCTAACGGGACATCAGAAGCGACGACCACCCGCGACACACCCACCCACGGCACCACGCCCGCGAAGGGGCTGCTTCGGCATGCGTACACACAGAAGGATCGCCGCCACCGCGACCACCACCGCCCTCACCCTCACCCTCACCTTCGCCCTGGGCGCAGCCGCGCTCACGGCCCCCGCCGCCCAGGCGGCCACACCGGACGCGGGCTCACTGCACCACACCGCAGGCGAGCTCTGGTACAACGGCGCCTCGGGCCAGACCAACAGGCTGACGGTGTCGATGACGGTGGAGACCCGTGAGAACGAGTTCGACGCCTACTACATCCTGACCTTCCGGGACCGTGCCCCCATCGCCATCGACAGCAGCGCGGCGAGCAACGACGAGTGCGTGTACCCGTCGGCGACCGACCACACGGTCGCCCGCTGCGCGGTCGGCATCCCGCTGGGCTCCGACGACTCCGACATCTACGACGTCGACCTGGGCGACGGCAACGACACCGCGACGATCGCCGCCGACAACACCGCGTACGCCACGATCTACGGCGGCAAGGGCAACGACGTTCTGCGGGGCACCAGTTGGGACGTCCTCTACGGCCAGGACGGCAGCGACCGCCTGAACGGCGGGGGCGGAATCTGGGGCCTCGGAGCGTACGGCGGCGCCGGGAACGACGTCCTCACCGGGTGCTCGACCGCGTGCCACGGAGGCACCGGGAACGACTCGCTCACCGGCGGTACGGACGGGGACGGGGACGAGAACGCGCTGTACGGCGACGCCGGCAACGACATCCTGCACGGAAAGTCGGGCGCCGACTTCCTCTACGGCGGCAAGGGCAACGACCGCCTGTACGGCGACGCAGGCAACGACACGCTCTACGGCAACAGCGGCAACGACATCCTGCACGGCGGCCCCGGCAGGGACACCCTCTCGGGCGGCCCGGGAACGGACAAGGTCTACCAGAACTAGCCGTTAAGGGGCGCGGGGCTGTGACATTTGCGGCTCCGCCGCGTGGGCGCGACCAGCCCCCACCGCCCCGCAGCGAACCACGTACCCGGCGAGAGGGCTCAGCTCAGGTCCCCGAGCCCTCTCAACTCCGGAAAGTCATCGAACTCCCCCGAGTTCAGAAACATCAACTCCAGTGCGTCACCGGGCGCTTCACCCCGCCCACCCGCCGGAGGCAAAAGCGCCTGCTCCGTCCAGATGCACTTGCCGGTCGGCGTGTAACGCGTCCCCCACCGCTGGGACAGGGCGGTGATCAGCTGCAGCCCCCGGCCGCCCTCGTCCGTCTCCGTCGCCCGGCGGATACGGGGCATCGTCAGGCTGCCGTCGAAGACCTCGCAGATCAGCTCGGCGCCGTGCAGCAGCCGGAGTTGGACGGGGCCCTTGGCGTGCCGTACGACGTTGCCGACCAGCTCGCTGGCCAGGAGTTCCGTGGTGGGCGTGAGGTCGTCCAGGCCCCAGGCGGACAACTGTTCGCGGACATGGCGACGGGCCTGGCCTGCCGCCCGCGGGTCCTCGGGCAGCGGCCAGGAGGCGACCCGGTCGCCGGTCAGGGCGTGCAGACGGGCGATGAGGAGAGCCGCGTCGTCCGCGTTCGGCTGCTCGACGGGAAGCAGTCCCGCGGTGAGTGTGTCGCAGAGTCCTTCGAGGTCCCCTTCCGTACCGGCCTCGTACGCTCCCCTTAACAGGGCGGCCAGTTGGGTCATGCCCTCGTCGATCTCCCGCTTCGACGACTCGACCAGACCGTCCGTGTACAGCACCAGCAGGCTGCCCTCGGGGACCTTCAACTCGACGGTCTCGAAGGGGGGTTCGGCCGCGCCGAGGGGCGGGTCTGCGGTGAGAGCCGGGAAGTACACCGTGCCGTCGGGGTGCACGACCGCGGGCGGGGGATGGCCGGCGCGGGTGATGGAACAGGTCTGGGTGATGGAGTCGTAGAGGGCGTACAGGCAGGTGACGTACGACTCCTCGCCCATGTTGCCGACGATGTCGTTGAGGTGGCTCATGATCTCGTCGGGGGGCAGTTCGAGGTCGGCGAGGGTGTGGACGGCGGTGCGCAGCCGGCCCATGGTGGCCGCCTGGGGCAGTCCGTGGCCCATGACGTCACCGACCACGAGGGCGACCTGGCCGCCGGAGAGCGGGATGATGTCGTACCAGTCGCCGCCGACGTCCACGCCCTGGGCGGCGGGAAGGTAGCGGGCGGCGGCCGTGCAGGCGGGCAGGTCGGGCAACTCGCTCGGCAGCAGCGCGCTTTGGAGTTCGCGGGAGCGGCTGCGCTCGTCGTCGTAGAGGCGGGCCCGCGCAAGGGCCTGGGCGACGAGGGCGCTGATCGTGGTGAGGAGGGTGCGTTCCTCGTCGGTGAAACCACGCGGGCGGTCGAAGCTGACGGAGCAGACGCCGAAGGTGTTGCCGGAGGCGGTCAGCGGCAGGAACGCCCAGGCCGATTTGCCGCTGTGCCGGGGCAGGCGGGCCAGCGGGGGATAGTGGGCGGCGAACTCCTCCGGGGACGAGTAGAACGCGGGGGTCTCGTTGATGATCACGTCACAGCTGGGCCAGCCGGGTGTCAGCGGGGCGTCGCTGATCCGGTTGAGGAAGTCTTCCTCGTAGCCGATGGATCCGACGGTGCACAGGCGGTCGTTCTCGATGGTCTGGACGATGAGGCCGGCGGCGGCGAACGGCGGCAGTACGCGCCGGGCTACCACGTCGACGACGTCCCGCGAGGTCGTCGCCTTGGCGAGCCCTGCCGTCAACTCCGCTATGCGGGCGGCGCGTTCGGCCGCGTCGTACTCGGCGGCCCGCCGTTCCTCCTCGTGCCGCCGCTTCTCGGTGACGTCCTGGAGGTAGAGGGTGCGGCCGTCGGGGCCCGGGACCAGTCGCAGGTGGTGTCGGCGACCGGTGCCGGGCACGCGTATGTCGAAGCCGACCGACCTGTCCTCGGCGGCGGCCTTCCGGCAGCGCCTCTCCAGATCGGGCAGTTCCCGCACGGTCGGCAGGTCCCACAGGACCTGCCCGAACAGCTCCGCCTCGGAGAGGCCGAGGGTGCGTTCGGCCTCCAGGTTGGCGAAGGTGATCCGCCAGGTGTCGTCGACCGCGAGGAACCCGTCGCTCATGTGCCGCAGGGCGCGGCTGAGCGCGTCCCGGGCGGTCCGCGACTCGTTGCTGTCCCAGCCCATGCCGATCATCCGCAGGGGCTCGCCGTGCTCGTCGTACGTCGCCCGGCCGCGCGCCTGGTGCCAGCCGTACGTGCCGTCCAGGCCCCGTACGCGGTACTCGGCCTCGAACACCGAGTGGCCGCGGATCGCCTGGTCGACGAGGGCGAGGGTAGGTCCGAGGTCGTCGGGGTGGACGCAGCGCATCCAGTTCTCGACGCGGGCGGTGTACTCCTCGGGGCGGGTGCCGTACAGCTCCATCGCGGCTTCGTCCCAGATGAGTTCACCGTTCTTGATGTGCCAGTCCCACGACCCGACGCGGACCTCCTTCAGCGCCTGGCGGAGCCGGTCGCCGCTCATCTCCGAGTGCACGGGCCCGGCCGGCAACGGCGCCTGGACCATGCGTTCCTCCGCCCAGGCGACGACGGCCCGCAGGAACCGCCAGTGGGCGGACGTCGGTTCGCGGTGGTCACCCGTGATGACGGTGAGGGCGCCGATGCTGCGGTCACGTCGGATGACGGGCACGGCGGCGAGTCCGCTGCCCGGGATGGGCGCGCTCGACGGGCAGATGGGGATCGAGGGATCGGCGCGGTCGGCCGCCACCCCGGGTATCCACACCCCACGGCCCTCGTGGAAGTCCTCGTACAGGGCGCGGGCGGGGGCCAGCGGGCCCTCCTGGTCGATGATCTCCCAGGGGCCGGTGAGAGCCGTGGGCAGACCGGTGGCCGACACCAGCCGCAGCGCCGACATGGGGCCCCGGAGGTGGATCGTTCCCCCGAGCGCGCCCAGCTCCGCCACCGCGTGCTGGAGGGCCAGCCGGAAGACCTCGCTCTCAGCGACACCGGGGTCCACCGAGCCGAGCAGTGCCAGCCGTGCGTTCATACTTGAAGTTTTACCGTTTAAATGGCACCTCAAGCAGGACTTTGCAGGAATCTCACGTTCATCTCCGGTCACCTTCACCGGAGCACATGGGCAGCAACAACCGCCCTCACAGGGCAGGTTGTGTGACATTCCACCGTCATCAGGGCCAAGTAGCCTGCCGTTGAAGGACAGTTGAGATTTGAACGTAACTGACTGTCGAGGACTTCACATCTGAGGATCCGCCCAGTGGGTCCGTCCGGTGGGTCCGACCAGAGGATCTCTCCAAGGAGTGGCATGGACATCGGCGTTTTCATCCCCATCGGCAACAACGGCTGGCTGATCTCGAAGAGCGCACCCCAGTACCTGCCGAGCTTCGACCTCAACAAGGCGATCGTGCAGAAGGCGGAGGCCCACGACCTGGACTTCGCCCTCTCCATGATCAAACTGAAGGGCTTCGGCGGCGAGACGGAGTTCTGGGACCACAACCTGGAGTCGTTCACGCTGATGGCGGGCCTGGCGGCGGTCACCGACCGCATCAAGCTCTACGCCTCGACACCGATCCTGGCCCTGCCCCCGGCGATCGTCGCGCGCATGGCGGTCACGGTCGACTCGATCGCCCCCGGCCGCTTCGGCATCAACATCGTGACGGGCTGGGCCCCCGGCGAGTACTCCCAGATGGGCCTGTGGCCCGGCGACGACCACTTCGGCAACCGCTACGCGCGAGCCGTCGAGTACGTCACCGTGATGAAGGACCTGTGGCGCGACGGCGTCAGCAACTTCAAGGGCGAGTTCTACGAGATGGACGACTGCGTCCTCTCCCCGCGCCCGGCGGACGGGCACATCGACATCGTCGCGGCCGGCCAGAGCGGCACCGGCATGAAGTTCGCCGCGGAGCACGCGGAGTACAACTTCATCCTGGGCAGCGGCGTCAACACCCCGACGGCGCTCGCGGGCAGCACGGCGACGCTGATGGAGGAGGCTGAGCGAACGGGCCGGGACGTCGGAGCCCTCTCCCTCTTCATGATCATCGCGGCCGAGACGGACGAAGCAGCCCAGGCCACGTGGCAGGACTACCACGACAACGCCGACCGCGCGGCGCTGGCGTACATGGCGGGCGAGACGGCCACCGACACGACGTCCACGGGAACGTCGACGGCGCGGACGATCGCGCTGCCCGAGGGCGCGGTCAACTTCAACATGGGGACGCTGGTCGGCTCGTACGAGAGCGTGGCGAGGATGCTCGACGAGGTCGCCGAGGTGGCGGGCACGAAGGGCATCATGCTGGTCTTCGACGACTTCCTGGAGGGCCTGGAGAACTTCGGGACGCGCATCCAGCCGCTGATGAAGTCCCGTGCGGGGAGGGGGAGTTCGACGTGAGTCCGGTTCCGGGAACCGGTGAGGCGGGCACCGCGGAGGACGACTACCGACGCGCCGGTCTGGGCGGCCGGTTGACCCCCGGCACCTCCCCCGCCCTCCTCCTCGTGGACCCGGCCCGGGCGTACGTCGATCCGGCCTGCCCCCTCTACGCGGGGGCGGGCGCGGAGGGCGCCGCCGAGGCGATGCGAGGGCTGCTGTCCGTCGCCCGCCGGGCCGGAGTCCCGGTGATCGTGACGCGCGTGCTCCTGCGCCCCGACGGCAGCGACGGAGGCGTCTTCTACCGCAAGGTGCCGAGCCTGCGGGCGTTCGTGGAGGGCAGCCCGTACGCCGACTTCATCGACGGACTGGCGCCGAGGGAAGCGGAGTTGACGGTGACGAAGCAGTACCCGAGCGCCTTCTTCGGCACCACCCTGTCCACGTACCTCACCTCCCACGGCATCGACACCCTCCTCATCGCCGGCCTGACAACCAGCGGCTGCGTACGAGCGACAGCTCTCGACGCCATGCAGCACGGGTTCATTCCGGTGGTGGTCGAGGAGGCGGTGGGAGACCGGGACGCGGGGGTGCACGCGGCGAACCTGTTCGACATCGGGCACAAGATCGGTGAGGTTTGGGGGGTGGGACGGGTGACGGAGTACCTGTCCCGGGGCGGGACCTGACAAGGGGGGGCGAGTCATGGGCGGCGACGGGGGACCGGTTCCGGTGTTCCTGACTTCCGGTCAGCAGACCAGTACGACGGTGCTGCTCGCGGAGGCGGCGGCCGGACGGGGGATGGAGGTGCGGTCGCTCGCCGCTGCGTCGGCCTTGACGGGGCTGTCCGGTTCGGGGGACCGGGCGGTGCACTGGTACGGGGGTCCGCTGGCGTACGACCACCGGATCGCCGGTGCGCTCGGCCTCGGGCTGCTGGAACCGCCCGACGACTGGCTCGCCGCGCTGCCGGAGGAGTTCACGGGACGGCACGTGGAACTGACGACCCTCGCGGAGGCGTGGCGGGTTCGGCGCCCGGTGTTCGTCAAACCGCCGAGCGCCAAGTCGTTCCCGGCGGCGGTGTACGCCGACGGTTCGCGGCTTCCCCGTACGGGCGATACGGGCGATACGGGGGAGGCCGTGGGCCCGGACACGCCCGTGCTGGTGTCGGACATCGTCACTTTCGCCGTCGAGTACCGCCTGTTCGTACTCGACGGGCGGGTGGTGACCGGCAGCCGGTACACGGTGTTCGGGCGTCTCGATCCGGCGCCGCTCGACGGGGACGGGCGGGAGTCGGAGGTCCTCCGGTTCGCCGATCAACTCCTCACCGCCGAAGGGGATTCCCTGCCCAGCGCGGTCGCCGTCGATGTCGGCCTCATCCAGGATCCCGACCGGGGCGGTCGCGAACGTTGGGCGGTGGTGGAGGCCAACATGCCGTGGTTCTCGCACAGTTACGCGGCGCGGGTCGAAGGGGTGCTTGATGTCGTACTGCGGGCGGCTGGGCCCCGGGGGTGGGTCCGCCAGGGTGACGAGAGGTTTGTGAGAGGGACGGCACGGGTTCAGTGAGTCAGTGGGTTCCCGAAAGGTTCGCCACCCCGGCGAGATCGAGGAGCCGGTGCATCGTCGCGGGCGGCAGTGCGGGATTCGCGGCGGCGCCCAGTGCGTAACCCGGGACAGCGAGGTGCCGGTGCAGTTCCTCGCTGGGCAGTCTGGGGTCCGTTCTCGCCCAGGGGCCGATCTCCGGATCGTCGATCAGACGCAGGACGAGTTCGGGTCCGGCCTCGGGATCGTCGAGGGCGGCGCGACGCAGCCTCGGATTGGGGTGGTCGGCGAAGCGGGCGAGACCGGGGCTGGCGAAGTTCGGGTGGCGGCGCAAGAAGCTCCACCTCAGGCCGTGCCAGTACGTGTACATCTCCAGCACGAGCTCGTGCGGGGCTTCCTCGCACGACTCGCACAGCGTGAGCCTGACGAAGAAGTCCTCGTCCTCGGCCAGGCGGTCCACCACATCGGCGGGCAGATGCCGCTGCCCGGCGATGCTCCGCCGCAGCAGGACATGCCCGGAGGCGGCGGCCCGCCGGGCCACGTCCGGTTCGTGACCGCGTTCCTCGATCCAGCGCGGGGGCATGTGGTAGCCATGCGGCACGACGTACGCGATGGCGGAGCGCTGTTCCTCCGTGAGGTCCTCGCGCATCGAGAGGCAGAGCCGGACGTAGTCGTCGAAGTCCTCGGCGAGTCGCAGGGCCAGGGTGGTCGGTACGTCGGGATCCTGGGCTGCTCTGCTCCGTACGTAGGGGTCGGGGTCCTGGACACGTAGGGCGGGCTCGGGCAGGGGCAGGGGTTCGGGCTCACTGAGGAGCAACTTGGCTATGGCGTCCCGGACTTGGGGCTCGGGGTCGGCAAGCAGGGCCTCGCGTACGGCGGCCGGAAGCTGCGGCCACAGCTCCGCGGTGAGGGCGACGGCCCGCACCGAGGCGTCCTCGTCCTCGGCAAGCCGCGCCCGCACCGGCAGTGGCAGGGACGGCTGCGCCGCCATCCGCCGGATCTTCACCTCGCTGTCGCCGGCCAGGGTCTCCAGCGCTCCATCCGGTATGCGCCGGCCGAAGTCACCTACGAGCACCGCGTAGACCCACCGGACCCGGAGCTCGGGATCACGGGCGAGCAGCGTCAGTTCGTCGACATCGGCGGACGGGTTCGCCGCCGCCTCAAGCCGGTGGGCGGTCTTCGGAGAGGCCACCAGCAAGGCCGTCTTCTCCCGGTCGAGTGGGTACCGGGTGAGCCAGGAGGAGGTGTGGTCGGGCAGTTCCTCGACGGTGAGCAGTCGCGCCAGCACGGATACGGGCAGCGCGGAATTCGCCGTCAGCCCACCGAGCCAGTCCTGCGACAGCTGCTGATCCCCGGCCAGTCCGTCCAAGGCGTCTCGCACATCAGTCACGCGCCTATTCTCCCTCCTCGCGGGTCACCCGGGCGTGATCCGTCACGACCCGGTGGAAGAGGGCGTGACCGGTACGCCCGGTGTGCCGCAGGGCCCAGTCCTGGGCGTTCTCCTGGGCGTCCTGCGGCCCGGACCCCTCTGCACAGCCAGGCTCGGAGCTGCACACCTCGTAGCTCACGCCGGCTTCCGGGATCTGCCGGATGGTGTGAGGGACGTACCGGTACACCGTGTGCGGGCCGGGACTCATGGACGGACTCCCGGCCGGACGGTGTCGGTGTCGGTGTCGGTGTCGGTGTCGGTGTCGGTGTCGGTATCTCCAAGGTCATCGGCATCCTCGGCATCGGCACCGTCCGGTACGGGCAGCCGCATCCCCCGCGACTCGGCGACCCGCAGTACATCCCCCAGGCACTCGGCGAGCCGGACACCGGCGTACCGCACTTCGGCGGCCGGGGATGACTGGTCGTTCAGTACCGCACGGGCGAAGCCGAGCACGTCCGTGCCCATGGTCAGCTGCATCGCCTCCATCTCGTCGGCCAGGCGTGTGACGTAGCCGCCTTCGCTGCCGTGCACGAGAAAGCACGGCTTGCCTTCGGGGGAGGGCCAGGGTAGGAGGCGGGGTGGGATGGGTGGTTCCATCTAGACGGCCACCTCCGGTGCACGTACCGAGTGCCAGTCGAGGTCGATCCGGAAATCCGCAGCGAGCACCAGAGCAAGCCGAGGTCCCTGCCGCCTGACGCACTCTCGCTCGTACCCAACGAGGTACGGGCGCACCAAGGCGTTCGCGCCACCGTCGAGGAGATCGTCCAGGCCGTACGGCGACCTCTGGACAGGGAGCCACATTTCAGAGGAGTGGACAGGGCCCTGCCACTCGGCCACGGGAGGTGAGGCAAGTCGGGCTCCCACTCGGCGTCGCCCCGTACCCGGAGACGACAGAAGCCTCGTCCACGCGACGGTCCGGCGGAGAAAGTCAAACATGTCGGTGCGTGCTCCTTTCCTGGAGGACTTCGCCACAGTTGCCTCCCTGGTCGGTCGTCATGTCACTGTCCAGGCAAGCAGCCGGGGCCGAGTCGGAGCGATGCCGGCCCGATGCAAGAACGATGTAAGTCCGTCCAGCGAGGGTGATCCCGCCGCAAGGGCGGGGCATGACAGGGGGAGGAGCCGTACGATCCCCGCACCCCTGTCGACACACAGATGCAGCCCCGGAGTTCGGTATGGCCGACCACCGACACAGCCCCAACGTCCGGCTGCGCGCTGTGCGCGAGCTGGAATTCCAGATGAGCCGTCAGGAGTTCGCGAAGCTGATCGTCGCCACCGGCGAGGAGATGGGTGGACCAGTCGGCTGTACGTCACGCCTGGTGGCCGCCTGGGAGGACGGGGACGTCGACTGTCCCAGAGCCGTATACCGCAGAATTCTCAGCAGGCTCACCGGTGGACGGACCATGACCGAGCTGGGTTTTCGCCCGGCATCGTCAGCAACCGGGCGACGCCCGGTCCTCCCGCCGCACGAGCCTGATCGGGTGGCCCCGGTGAATCGGCGCGGCTTCCTGTTCGACGGCGCGGGCGCAGCCCTTTCCTTCTCTCTCGGTGCCCTCGTTCAAAGGCGTCCCGGCCGTATCGGCATCACGGACGTCCGCGCTGTCGACGAGGCTGTGACCACCATCTACAGCCACGACCACGACCACGGCTCCGCCGCTCTGCGCCGGGACGCCTCGAACATGCTGCACATCGCGTACGAGTGGCTGCACGACGGCGCGTACACGGAGAAGACCGGCAAGCGGCTTCGCACGGCAACCGGGCACCTGTCGATCGCCGCCGGATGGCTGTCGTACGACTCCGGCCGCGCCGCCGACGCCCGCTCCCTGTACGGCGAAGCACTGGCCGCTGCCAGGATCGCCGATGACTCCGGCCTGGAAGGACACGCGTTCGGCTGCCTGAGTCTGCTGGCCAAAGCCAGTGGTAGGCCGCGCGAGGCGATCAGCGCTGCCCAGGGCGCTCAGAGCGTCGTCCGCGCTTACGGCTCCTCACGGTTGCTCAGCCTGTTCGCCATGCGCGAGGCCGGCGGATGGGCCCTTCTTGGTGATCGCGGAGCCGCTGACCAGGCCATCGTGCGCGCCCATCGCCTCTACGCGAAGGGTCCCACCGAATCCGATCCGGAGTGGCTGGAGTTCTACACACCCGCCGAACTAGCCGGGCTGGAGGCCCTCGCCCGCGCCGACCTCGACCAGCACGAGCGAGCCGCCGCCGGAGCCGAGCAGGCCGTTCTGCTCCACGGCAACCAGTTCGCCCGCAACAGGGCCCGGTACACCGCCGATGTCGCCATCCAGCATGCGGTGAGGGAACGCCCTGAGCCCGAGGCAGCTGCCGAGGCCGCCGGACGCGTCCTTGTGTACCTCCCCGAGGTCCGCTCCGACCGGCTGCTTCAGCAGTTACAGAACGTCGAGAGCGCACTCCAGCGGCACGCTGCGGTCCCCGCGGTCGCCGACTGGTTGGAGGAGTACCGCACCACCACCGGCGCCAGCTAGGAGTAGACAGTGAGCACCCCGAGCACCAGCACGGACCTGGTGATCCGCACTTACGGCCCCGGCCAGGTCCCACCCCTGCTCGACGTCATCGCCGACCTCTGGGCCGATGCCCACCCCGAGTTGGTCGACAATCCCGGCGCGGAGGCCTCCGGACTGTCCGTACCCGCGCTCCGCCGCCAGGTCCAAGGCCACCTCAAACACGCCGGGTTCGCTCTCGTCGTCGCGTACACCGGCGGAACCGCCGTCGGGTTCGGGTACGCCTTTCCGTGCAGCGCGTACTACTGGTTCGGCCCCGGGCTCGTGGACCAGGTTCCCGAAGGCGCCCGTACCGAACGGCTGATGGGGCTGTGCGAGTTGGCCGTACGACCGCCGTGGCAGGCACAGGGAATCGGTACACGGCTGCATGCCGAGTTACTCACGGCCATCGCCCCGCAATGGTCCTCGCTCCTCGCCCTGCCCTCAAACCGGCGTGGCCAGGATCTGTACGCCCGGCTCGGGTACCGGTACGCCGGTCCTTATCGGGGTAGTGCCGACGGGCCCGAGTTCGATCTGCTTCTCCTGCGCGTCGCCCTCAAGTGAACAACGAACGTCGAACCGTGAAAACCGGCGCACCGGAACCCGGAAACGTAGGTTCCGGTGACGTGTGCCCAGGAAGGCCCGGCGCCTTCCAAAGACAAAGAAACACAGGAGCCAAAGACAAAGAAACACGGGAGATAAAGAAACCCACCAAGCCCCACCTTCCCTCCCGTTCGCCGGAGGGGGGCGACCACGGCCGCTTCCACGCGAACTCACTCGCCCGAGTGAACATCAGCAACTCAGCTGGATTTGTGCCCGGTTGCCTGCCTTACGCTCAGCCCAGCACCACCACCACAGCAACCGCAGACAGCGGACATACGACGGCCCTCGCCGGGACTGCAATCCCAATGCGAGGGCCTGACCACCAAGGAAGTAGACCCCTTCCCGATGGACACGAAAAACCCTAGCGCGCCCCCATGCGCCCCGTCCCGCCCCGCGGGCAAAAATCACCCCCACCGGCGCCCCAAATCCGGCATCTCCGGCGTCATCCACGACAACGTCCGCCACACCACCCGCTTCACGGTGATCGGCAACCACCTCGCCCAGCACCCCGAGCTCTCACTGCTCGCCATCGGCCTGGGCACCCACATCCAGTCGCTGCCCCCGGGCTCCCCCGTCGACATCAAGACCCTCGCCAAGAGATTCCCCGAGGGCCCCGACCGCATCGCCGCCGCCCTGCGCGACCTCGAAACCCACGGCTACCTGAGCCGAACCCGCGAACGCACCCCCACCGGCAACATCGTCACCCGCACCGTCTCCTGCAACCGGCCGGGACGTCATGCCGAGGGCCACGCTGATCGCCGTACCAAGCCGAAGTCGGACTCGGACTCCAAGCCCCGACCGGAGTCACGTCCAGGGCCCGCTCCCCACCACGCGCCCGCCCCCGAACCCAGTGCCACCGAGCCCACCCGCCCCGCGCACCCCGCTGCCCCCGGCCCGCCGAAGAAGCGCACCCCACGCAAGCCCCTCCCCGCCGTACCGCAGCCCGCGTACAAGGGGCCGGGCCTCCTCCAGGCAGCCACCGACCTCCTCGCCGGCCTGCGCCGCCTCGACCCCGACCTGCTCCTGTCCACCTGCGACACAGCCCACCTCGCACCCGGCGTCGCCGCCTGGCTGGAACGCGACACCAGCCCCACCGCCGTACGACACGCACTGACCAGCAACCTCCCACCCGAAGGCATGCGCCGCCCGGCCGCCTTCCTCGCCCACCGCCTCACCACCCAGCTGCCGCCCCCGGCGCCGTACCGCGCACCGGCCGGGCCATCACCCGTCCGGCACCCACTCCAGAACTGCGACGGCTGCGAGCGGGCCTTCCGCGGTCCGGAGCCCGGCAGATGCGGCGAATGCCGTCAACTCCACAGCGGATCAACTCTCGGAGTCCTTCACCCCTCAGGGTGAACGTCACCAACTTGGCTACTGCCAGACCCTGTTGAACTCCTACGCTCGCAGCGAGATTCATTCCGGCACATGCCACAGGCAATTTCTTCCCGCATGACTCGTACCAACTCACACTCCCAGGGACCCTTATGGTCAGCGCGCCTCACGAGGCGATGCACCGCATCTTCCAGGAGTACCCGGAGCTCTTCTCCCGGGTCTCCGAGGTGCTGGGCATCAACTTTGCCCAACCCACCTCGGTCACCGTCCTGCCTACCGACCTCACCGAGACCCAGCCGGTCGAACGTCGCGTCGACACCCTGTTACGGCTGGAGACAGAGGACGACGAACCGCTTCTCCTCGCCATCGAGTCCCAGGGCGAAAAGGACCCCCGCAAGCCCGCGAGCTGGGCGTACTACGCCTCGTACGTGCTCGCGAAGTACCGGCTGCAGCCGATACTGCTGATCGTCTGCCAGGACCGCGCGACCGCCGAATGGGCAGCCCGCCCGGTCTCCTTCGGCCCTCGCCAGTGGCCCCTTCTCACCCTGCGCCCGCTGGTCGTGGGCCCGCACAACATGCCGGTAATGACCAAACCCGCCGAGGTCCGCAAGAACCTCCAACTCGCCACGCTGTCCGCGATCACCCACGGCAAGAACCCGGACATCGGGGCCATACTGAAAGCAATGGCGACCGTTCTGCAGGACGAGACGGACGACGTCAAGAATCCCGTCATCGAATTCATCTCACAGGGCCTGGGCAAGCTGCCCGCCGCAGCGCAATGGAGGACACTGGTGGCCGTGGACCTTTCTTTCTACAAGTCGCCCCTCTTCGAAGAAGTCCGCGACGAAGCCCGGACCAAGGGTCTGGCCGAGGGTCTGGCCGAGGGCCTGGCCGAGGGCCTGGCCGAGGGCGAGACGCAACGCGCCGCCGAGGACGTCCTCACCGTTCTCGCGGAGCGCGGCATCGATGTCCCCGAGGACACCCGTGAACGCATCACCGGCTGCGGCGACCCCGATACCCTGAGTCACTGGCTTCGGCGCGCCGTCACCGCCGCGTCCGCCGCAGAGATCTTTGAAGCCGAGTAGCGCAGACGTGGACCCTTCTCCCCCGAGAAGGACGCCGTGGAGCGGCTCTGGGACGAAGCCTTCTCCCGAGGGCGGGCCCAAGGCCTTACCTCTGGCCGCCGCGAATCCATCATGACCGTCTTGGAGGGGCGCGGAATTGATGTGCCCTTCTTTGTCAGCCAGGAGATCAAGTGCTGCTCGGATCCCCACCTTCTGCGCACCTGGCTCATCAGCGCCGCCACCGCCAGAGCCGCCTATGAAGTCATCCGAGCCAGGTAACCGCAGCGGATGACTGCCCGTGTCGGTCTCCCGCCGGGCGGGGAAGGCGAGGTACACCCGCTCCGGGTCTGCGTCGACCGTGACGCGGGCGACTGGCAGAGGGCGTCAGCGCACCCCCGTCGGAGCGTCAGGGCTGGAGACGCGGCTCCCGTACGACCGACACCCCGCCCGGCGCGACCCGCACCGAGCCGCCCGACAGCGCCTCCCCGGTGAGGAGTTCGGTCGCCCCCGCCGCCACCGCGACCTCGGCGCCCTCCCCGGCATGGTCGATGAGGAACAGGAAGTCCGCGTCGGCACCCCGCCGCACCACCGCCTCCACGCCCACCGGAGTCGCCCGCACACCCTCGACACCCGCCTCCGCGCACATACGGGCGAGCAGCGCACCCAGCGTCGACGCGTCCGGCCGGGTCGCCAGATACCAACCCGCGCCCGCACCGACCGAGTTGCGCGTCACCGCCGGAACCCCGGCCAACGGACCGTCCGTGTACGACAGCACCGCCTCCGCCCCCGCACCCTCCAGCCGCAACCGCTCCGACCAGAGGGTTCCCGTGCCGTCGACGGCACCGCCGGCTTCGCCGAGCCCGACCGACTCCCCCGGCAGCAAGGGGAACAGCTCGTCCGCCCGCACCCCGAGGGCTTCTCGGAACGCGCCCGGGTAACCCCCCAGCCGTACATGGCAGTTGGCGTCCACGGCACCGCTGTGGAACCCGACGGCCAGCGTGCCCCCGCGCTCCGCGAAGCCCGTGAGGTTGGTCGCGCCCTCGTCGTCGACCAGGTACAGGCTCGGGACCAGCACCAGCCGGTATCCGTCCAGTTCAGCGTCCGGCCGTACGAAGTCCACCGCGACGCCCGACCGCCACAGCGGCTCGTACCAGTCCCGTACGAGGTCCTGGAAGCGGAGTTCGCCGTTCGGCTGGGAGGGGAGCTCCAGGGCCCAACGGGCGTCCCAGTCCCAGACGATGGCCACCGAAGCCGTGCCCGTGCTGCCGCGCACCTCGGCCAACGCCCGCAGATCCGCGCCCAGTTGGACGACATCCCGCCAGATCTGGCTGTCCGTGCCGGCATGCGGAAGCATCGCCGAGTGCCACTGTTCCGCGCCCGCCTTCGCGGCACGCCACTGGAAGTACGCGATGCCGTCCGCGCCGTGGGCGACATGGGCGAGGGCGTTGCGGCGCAACTCCCCTGCCGTCTTCGCCCTGTTGACCGGCTGCCAGTTCACCGCACCCGTGGAGTGCTCCATCAGGAACCAGGGGCCGCCCGCGAGCGACCGCATCAGATCACCGCTCAGCGCGATGTCGATCTCCGACTCGGGATCGGTGGAGCGGAGATAGTGGTCGTTCGCGACGACGTCCAGCTCAGGGGCCCAGCGCCAGTAGTCGAGCGCGTCGAAGTTGTACATCACCATGAAGTTGGTGGTGGCCGGCAGGGAAGGGGCCGCCGACCTCAGCACGTCCCTCTCCGCCTTGTACAGCGACAGCAGTTCGTCGCTGCAGAAGCGGCGCCAGTCCAGTTGGTGGGTCGGGTTCGGGACCGCGCCGGTCGCGCGGGGCGGGATGATCTCGGCCCAGTCGTAGTACCACTGGCTCCAGAAGGTGGTGCCCCAGGCGTTGTTCAGCGCGGCCAGGTCGTCCCCGTACCGTGCGCGCAGCCAGCGGCGGAAGGACTCCGCGCTCTCGTCGCAGTAGCAGGCGGGGTTGTGGCAGCCGTACTCGTTGTGGACGTGCCACATCGCGACCGCCGGGTGCGCTGCGTACCGCTCCGCCAGCGCGCCCGCGATCCGCAGCGCCGCCTCCCGGTAGGCCGGGCTGCTCGGGCAGAACGTCTGGCGGCTGCCGTACGACAGCCGACACCCGTCCTTGTCCACTGGGAGCGCCTCGGGGTGGGCGCGGAAGAACCAGGCGGGCGGTGCCGCCGTCGGGGTCGCGAGGTCGGCGGCGATGCCGTTCTCGTGGAGGAGGTCGAGGAGACGGTCCATGCGGGCGAAGTCGTATACCCCCTCGGCCGGTTCGAGCAGCGCCCAGGAGAAGATGCCGACGCTCACCATGGTGACCCCGGCCTCGCGCATCAGCCGCATGTCCTCGGCCCAGACCTCCTCGGGCCACTGCTCGGGGTTGTAGTCGCCCCCGTACGCGATACCGGGGACAGCGAGTTCGCGCTTCATCGGTCGGCATTCCTGTTCTTGCAAGGGGTGTCCAAGGGGGGCCTCAGCCCTTGTTGGCACCCAGGGTCAGACCGCTGACGAACTGCCGCTGCAGCGCGAAGTACACGATCAGGGTCGGGATAGCGGTCAACAGCGCACCCGCGGCAACCAGGTTGGGGTCGGTGAAGTACTGGCCGGAGAGGTTGTTGAGCGCCGAGGTGATCGGCATGTTCTCGCCGGTGGAGATCAGGACGAGGGCCCAGAAGAAGTCGTTGTAGATCCAGATGGAGAGCAGGGTGGCGAGGGCCGCCATCGCGGGGCGGCACAGCGGCAGCACGATCTGCCAGTACATCCGCCACACAGACGCGCCGTCGACGAGCGCGGCCTCGGTCAGCTCGTGCGGGAGCATCCGCATGTAGTTGGCGAGCACGAACGCGCAGAAACCCGACTGGAACGCGATGTGGATGAGGACCAGGCCGAGCGCGGAGTCGTACAGCTTCCCGGACTCGGTGATCCCCGGCAGGTCGATGAGCAGGTACATGCGGTACAGCGGCGTGATGATGACCTGCTGCGGGAGCAGGTTGCCCGCCGTGAAGATGAGCAGCAGGAACAGGTTGACGCGGAAGTCGAAACGGCTGACGTAGAAGGCGACCATCGACGACAGGAACAGCGTCAGCAGCACCGCCGGGACGGCGATGATCAGCGTGTTGACGAAGTAGTGCGACATGTCCGACTGCTGATACGCGTTCGTGAAGTTCGAGAAGCTCAGCTTGTCGGGCCAGGAGACATAGCCCTTGGTGCTGGTCTCGGCGTACGGGCGCAGCGCCGCGTAGACCGCCCAGAGCAGTGGTGCGAGCCAGGCCAGTGACATGACGACGAGGAACACGTGCAGCAGTACGCGGGCGGGGCGGACCGGGGCGCGCTGTTTCAACGACATGGAGGCGCTCATGCCCGCCGCTCCTTCCGGAAGGTGCTGATCAGATACGGGATGATCACGACGAGCGAGATCACCAGCAGGACGACGGCGATCGCGGAGCCGTAACCGATGCGGCTGGACTCGCCGATGATGTTGTTCGTGACCAGGATCGACAGCAGTTCGGTGCCCTGGGCGCCCTTGTTGAAGACGTACACGAGGTCGAAGGCGCGCAGCGACTCGATGATCGTGACGACCAGGACGATGGTGTTGGTGGGCCGCAGGGTCGGGAAGATGACGTTCTTGAACGTCTGCCACTCGTTGGCGCCGTCGAGCGAGGAGGCCTCGCGCAGTGACGGGTCGACGCCCTTCAGACCGGCCAGGTAGAGGATCATCATGTAGCCGGTGTGCCGCCAGGAGGCGGCGACGAGGATCGCCCAGAGGTTGAGGTCCGGGTCGCCGATCCAGTCGATGTAGTGGCCGGGCTTGTTGGCGCCGATCAGGCTGTTGATCAGGCCCGTGTCGGGGTTGTAGACCAGCTGCCAGACGAAGCCGATGACGGCCATCGACACGACGACGGGGAGGAAGAAGGCCGTCTGGTATACCCGGCTGAACCGGATGTTCTTGTCCAGCTGCACGGCCAGGAACAGGCCGAGCGGGGTCGGGATCGCGATGAGTACGGCGAACCAGATGACGTTGTGCTGGACGGCCGGCCAGAACTGCGGGTTGTCGGCGAAGAGGTCACGGAAGTTCTGCAGCCCGACCCACTTGATGGAGTCGAAGCCGATGCCGTCCCAGGTGGTGAAGGCCAGCCCGATCGAGGCGAAGGCCGTCACCCACACAAGGGCGATGTGCAGGAACGTCGGCAGGCCCGCCATGAAGCCCAGGGCCACCCGGTCACGGCGGGTCAGCAGCCTGCGGTGGCCCGAGGCCGGCTTGCGGCTCTGCGGGGACGAGGGCGTACCGGTACCGCCCGGGGGCGGCGTGTCGGCCGCCCCCGGGACCACGGGGATCGAATCGAAGGTGCTCATGAGGAGGCGAAGATCGTCTTCTTCTGGCGCTCGATGGACGAGAGCAGGCTGTCGATGCCCTTGGGGTCACGGATGAACTTCTGCAGCGCGGGCTGCATCACCGTGGAGGTGAAGTCCGGGCGGCTGTCGCGGTCCATGAACTGGGTGAGGTTCTTCGCGCCGCTGATCATCGCGTACGCCTTCTTCTGCAGGGCGCTGTACGAGGAGGTGTCGGCGGTGGTGGAGGCGGCGACGACGTTCGGGTCGGCCTTGAGGTAGATCTGCTCGGCCTCCGGAGTGCCCAGGAACTCGAGCAGCTGGACCGAACCGGCCTTGTTCTTCGGCGACTTGCTCAGCATGAAGCCGTCGGTCGGCGCCTCGACCGTGTCCTGCCCGAAGGACGGGTCGATCTCCGGGAAGGCGAAGAAGTCGAGGTCCTCAAGATCGGTCGCGTTCGTGAACTGCTGGCCCACGAAGGTGCCCAGCAGATACATGCCGGCCTTCTTCGAGACGAGGGTCTGGGCCGCGTCCTGCCAGGTGCGACCGGTCGATCCCTCCTGGCTGTAGGGAAGGATTTCGGCCCAGTTGTCGAACGTGGCGCGAACCTTCGCGTCGGTCCAGGACGCCTTTCCGGCCATCAGCTCGACGTGGAAGTCGTAGCCGTTGGTACGGAAGTTGATCTGGTCGAAGGTGCCGAGCGCGGGCCAGGCGTCCTTGTCGCCGAAGGCGATCGGGACCAGGCCGTCCTTCTGCATCTGCTTGCACAGTGCGATGAACTGCGCCCAGGTGGTGGGCACCTCGTAGCCGTGCTCCTTGAAGACGCTCTTCCGGTAGAACATCGCCCAGGGGTACGTGTACAGCGGCACGAAGTAGTACTTGCCGTCCGCGCCCTTGCTGAGCTGCTTCATCGCGTCGGGGAAGTTGCTCCCGATCTTCTGCCACACGTCGTCGATCGGGCTGGCCAGGCCCTTGCCCGCGAAGAACTGCATGCGGTAGCCGGCGAACCAGGTGAACACGTCGTCCGGGGTGCCCTGGAGGTAGGAGTTGATCTGCTCCTGGAACGTGTTGTGGTCCTTGGTGTTCACGTCGACCTTGACGCCGGTCTTCTTCGTGAACGCCGCGTAGATCTCGGCGAAGGCCTTCTTCGGGACGGCGTCCGACGAGTTCGAGCCGAGGGTGACGGTCTTCGTGTCGGAACTCGAGTCGCTGCCGCCGCAGGCGCTCAGCAGCGGAACGGCGGCGCCGAGTGCCGCCGCGCCGCCGACGCCGCGCAGCAGGGTGCGGCGGCTCGGACCCGGGACGGACAGACCGGAGGGGGTGTGGTGCATGACGGCTCCTGAGGACAGACCCCCCGAAACGGGGAGCAAGGTCACGACTACGCTGGGTCCATGCTGATCTAAATCGACCAGAAATCAACTTGACCGAACATCGTGGCGGCAATAACAGCCCTTGTTCGGCCCGTCGTCAAGAGCTGGCGCCCGCCGTTCCTGAAACGTGATGGACATAAAGGCGTGAATATTTGCTGACAACCAGATGGCAAACAGTCGACGCAAACCCTTCCCTCGGCCGTTCGGCCGAGGCGCGCGGCCCCGCCCACCACAAACGGTGACCTTTCAGCCGAGGCGGGCGGACCGGCCCGGAAGCGACATTGATGGTGATCACCCCCACCGTCAGCCGGAGCCGGCAGGAGCCCGCCCATGCCCAGCCCGAGCACGAGCACCGCCATGGCGCCCCCGGCGACCGGGAGGCGCATCCCCGGGTCCTCGCCCCGCACGCCGGTCCGCCGGGACGTCGTCCACCTGCTGGCCTGTGCTGTCTTCGCACTCGGTCCGGCGCTGGCCACGACCCTGCCCCCGCACCGGGTATGGGGCGTCTGCGCGGCGCTCGGCTACGGCACGGCGGCGATCCTGGCCGCCCGCTCCCCGCACCCCTGGAAGAGCCGGGCAGCACTGCGCGCGGCCACCGTCGGCGCGGTGCTGCTCCCCCTGGCCCTGCTGATCGCGCTCGGCGGCGCCCAGTCCGAGGTCGGGGTCGTCGAACACTCGGGCACTCTGCTGCTGCACACGGGCAGCCCGTACGCGCCCCACCCCGCCACCGTGGACGGCTACAACCCGTACCTGCCCGGTATGGCCCTCTTCGGCCTCCCCCACGCCCTCCTGGCCGGCACGCCACTGGCCCCGCTCACGGACGCCCGCCTGTGGTTCTGCGCGGCCTTCGCCGCGTGCGTGTACGCCACGACCAGGTTGCGTACGTCCAGTAGGCCCCAAAGGGTCGACTCGACCCGTACTACGGCCCTGCTGCTCTCCTTCCCCGCCGTGGCCCTGCCCCTCGCCGTCGGCGGGGTGGACCTGCCGGTGATCGGGCTGATGTGCCTGGGGCTCGCGCTGGCGGGCGGGGTCGGTTCCGGACCCGGAGCGGGGGTCGCGGCCGGGCTGGCGATGGGCGCCGCAGCGGCCCTGAAGTGGACCGCCTGGCCCCTCCTCCCGGTCGGTCTCGCCCTGATCGCCGTCACAGCGGGCCGCCGTACGGCCGTTCGAGCTACCGCGACCGCTCTCCTGACGTCCTCCGCAGCCGTCGTACCGGTCGCCCTGGCCGACCCTCGCGCCTTCGTCGAGCACGTGGTCCTGTTCCCGCTGGGCAAGGGCGGCATCCACTCCCCGGCGACGAGCCCGCTGCCCGGACATCTGCTCGCGGAGTACGTCCCGGGCGGCTTCGTCCTCGCGGTCGCCCTGCTGGTCGCGAGCGCCGTCGCGGTGACGGCGTCACTCGTGCTCCGGCCCCCGCACACGGTCCGCGCGGCGGCCGACCGCCTCGCCGTCGGCCTGGGCCTGGCGATGTGCCTGACACCGGCCACCCGGTTCGGCTATCTGGCGTACCCGATCGTCCTGGCGGCGTGGTTCCGCGTCGGCGCGACGGCGGCGGGGACACCTGCCGTCGGGTCGGGTCAGGTCCGGTCAGCCACCGATCCTCACCTTCCGCGACACGCTCACCTGATCGACGTCCGACGTCCGGATCGTCACCTTCATGGTCCAGGTGCCGGCGATCGGCAGGTTGAGGGTGTTGGTGCCCCAGTAGCCGCCCAGGTCGGTGACTTCGGCGTTGAGCGGGCCGATGTCCTTGCTGGGGAGGGAGAAGGAGATGCGGAGTTCGGGGACGATCGCGAAGCCGTCGTCGGGGCCGAACACCACCGCCTGCACGCTGTTCTCGCCGACCCGGCCGGGTTCGAGGGTGATCTGCACCTTGCCGTGCCCGCCCGGCGTACCGACGTCGAAGGGGATCGTCGTCGTGGTCGCGCTGATCACACCGGGTACGGGCGCGTCCTTGGCGGCCTCCGCCGCCTCGGCGGCGGCCCGGCCCGGCAGAGTGGTCGTCAGGACGGTCGTGATCACCAACACCGCGATGCCGACGGCCACTTCGGCCAGCACGGAGCGGCGGAGCCGACGCCGGTGGGAGGCGCTTACGGGGGCGGAAGTGTCGTCGTCCGAGGTGTCGTCGTCGGAAGTGCCAGCGTCGGAAGTGCCGCCCTCGGCAATGCCGGCGTCGCTCTCGCCGGACCGAGTCACCGGACCGCCGACCGTCTCCGGCACCCGCTCCGCGACCTTCGCCTCCGCCTCCGCCGCCTCCGGTACCAGCAGCCGGCCCGTCCACCGGCGCGAGAACCCGGCGGCCACCAGCAGCAGCGCCACCGCGCACATCTTGGCGATCAGGATGCGGCCGTACGACGTACCGGTGATCGCGTCCCAGGAGCCGAGGCCGCGCCAGGCCTGGTAGACGCCGGTGACGGTCAGGACGGCCACGGAGGCGAAGGCCAGCCGCGAGAAGCGGGTGACGGTGGACGCCGGGAGCGGCTCCTCCGCCTGGAGCAGGGTGAGCAGGGCCGCGAGGCCGCCCAGCCAGGCGGACATGGCGAGCAGATGCAGCACCGAGGACGTCATCGCCACCGGCACCTGGATACCGGCCGACGCGTGTTCGGCGGCGGCCCACGTCAGTGTGAGACCGAGGGCGAGCACACCTCCGGCGGCGAGCAGGACCGGTTTCGCCCGGTCGCCCGTCTCGCCATCGGCTCGCTGACGTCGCCGTACAACCACGGTCAGCAGTACGGCTGTTGCCGCGAGCAGAGCGAGCCGGACGAGGAGTGCCAGGCCGGGCCTGCTGGTCGCGGTGCGTTCCAGTGTCGACAGGTCGAAGGCGCCGGCGGGTGCGGTGCCGGCCTCGTACGGGCCGCGCAGCAGGAGCAGCGCGAGGGTGGCCACGAGGAGGGTCCACCAGCCCGTCAGGACCAGCCTGCGCAGGGGGTCCGTGCTCGACGGACGGCAGAGGAGGACGAAGACGACGGTACCGACGAGCAGCGCCAGAGCCGCGTACGCCAGATAGCGGACGATGTCGTAGAGGGCGCTGGTGGCCGCGTTCTCGGTGGGGCCGGTGTCGATGGTGGCCGGGGTCGCGGAGGGCTCGCCGATGGAGAAGGTGAAGGCGCCCGAGATGGGGTGACTGTCCGCCGAGACGACCCGCCAGGCCACGGTGAACGTGCCCTCGCCGAGGCCCCCCGGCAGGCTGACGCGCACCGCGTCGGAACGCCCGTCCACATGCTTGGCCTCGCCGGTGCTCACGCGCCGGCTGTCGGGGTCGAAGAGACGGAAGGAGTCGTCGAGCAGGGCGACGGACTCGGTGAAGGTCAGGGTGACCTGTCGGGGCGCGGACTTGAGGACGCTTCCGTCCTTGGGGTCGGTGTCGCGGAGAGCGGCATGCGCGGACGCGGTCCCCGCCCCGCCGACGAGGAGGAACAGGACCAGCATGGTGCCCAGCAGCGCCAGCCGCTGAACTCCCCGCGCGTTCCTCACCCCCCGGGTGTTCCTCACTACTCGGACGTTCCTTGTGCCCGTCCGCCCGCCGATCCCCGTGCGCTCGCCTCCTGCGGCTCGTCGGTCATCGCGCCCTTCGTTCCGTAGTCGGCCCACGTACCTTCTCCGTCTTCGGGACTTTTCGGCTCTCGTATACGTACGAACGATCCTGACGCCCCGCTCACCCCGCCGGAACCGTATTCGCCGTGGTCTTCACCACGTGGGACGGGCGGACACCCCTCCGTCCACGACCAGGTCGTGGCCGCTGACCCAGGACGCCAGCCGGGAGGCGAGGAACACGCACGCGTCACCGATGTCCTCGGGCCGCCCCAACCTCCTTACGGGCGCTGCCTGTTGCCAGCGCCGCATCCCCTCCGGCCAGTCGTCCGCCAGCCCTTCCCGGTCGATGAGCCCGGGCGAGACGGTGTTGACGCGGATCCCATACGGCCCGTACTCCAACGCCGCCGACCGGGCGTGCGCCACAACCGCCGCCTTCGAGGCGGAGTAGTGCGCGTGACCGGGCGCCGGATGCGCGGCCTCGATGGAGGCGATGTGGGTGACACTGCTGCCACTCCCGCTCCCGCCCCCACCCTGGCCCTCGCCCTCGCTCTGGCCCTGGCTGTCCTGCTCCCGCATGACCTCTGCCGCAGCCTGCGTACAGGCGAAGACACTGAGAAGGTTGGTGTCGACGACGGCACGCCAGTCCGCGACCGTCATCGCGGCCAGCTCCTGGACCGGCTGCACACCCGCGTTGTTGACCAGCGCGTCAAGCCGCCCGCCACCCCACTCGGCGGCCTCCCGCACCACCCGTCGGCACTCGTCCTCGACGGTGAGATCGCCCCGCAGCACGACGGCTCGTCCGCCCGACGCCTCGATCCGCGCGGCCACCTCCCGCGCACCCTCGTCCGATCTCCGGCAGTGCACGGCGACGGCGGCCCCCTCCGCCGCGAACCGCAGCGCGATCCCGCGCCCGATCCCGCCACCGCCTCCGGTGACAAGGGCGACCTGACCGGCGAGAAGACCCGCAGAGCTCACGGATGGACTGGTGGATGGGCTGGTGGATGGGCTCATGGGCGACACAGTGCCTCGATGCGAGCCGCCTCGGCCGGATAACGCGCGGCCAGTTCGACGGCGTCCCCGTGCTCGTACCCCTCGTACGTGAACCCGGGCGCCATCGTGCACCCGAAGAACGTCCACGCGCCGCCCTCGACGACCCGCGCGCCCATCCAGGTCCCGGCGGGAACGGTGAGCTGCGGCTCCTGCCCGTGCAGGAGACCGGGCCCGAGCACCGCCGTCCGGGAGGTGCCGTCCGGTGCGAGGAGCAGCAGTTCCAGCGGATCGCCGAGGTAGAAGTGCCAGACCTCGTCCGACGGCAGCCGGTGCAGCGCGGAGAAGTCGCCGGGCTCGGCGGTCAGCAGCGCGACGATCGCAGAGCCCTCCGGCCGCCCGTCGGCCCGCTCGGGCCCCGCCCACGTACGCCGGAACAGCCCGCCCTCACGCGGGATCGGCTCCAGGCCGTAGTGGGCGATCAGATCGGCGGGCGTCGGATGTCCTGTCGGGTGTCCTGAAGTCGGGGTCACCCGGGAAAAGCTACCTCCCGGGTAAGAAACGCCAGTTGAGCGCGCTTCTCCGGCAGGTACACGTCCGGCAGGTCGATCCCGGACGTACCGGGCGGCGGCCCCGCGCGCGCTGAGGTCGGTGAGCCCGGGGACTGCTGACATAACGACTCGGGAACTCCCGGAACAGCATGCAACCTTCTGTGAGACCGCTGTGTCCAAAGAGGCGACTGGTGTTCGAGCCCGTCCACACCAAGGAGTTCTGTTGCGCAGAGCCGTCATGGCGACAGCCGTGCTGACCACAGCCGTCGCCGCCACGCTCACCCCCACGGCCTCATCGGCCGCCGCCCCTTACAAGGGCGCCAACACCGCCGCCGTCCAGGACGACTTCAACGGCGACGGTTACCGCGACCTGGCCGTCGGCGCCCCGGGCGCGGCGAACGGCAGCGTGGAGGCGGCCGGGGCGGTCGTCGTCCTGTGGGGCGGGAAGTCCACGGTGAGCGTGACGCGCCGGACCGTCATCACACAGGCGACCACCGGTATCCCCGGCAACCCCGAGCAGGGGGACCGCTTCGGCGAGACGGTGGCCAGTGCCGACCTCGACCGCGACGGCTACGCGGACCTGCTGATCGGTTCGCCGTCCGAGGCCGTCGGCAACAACGACGTGCGGGGCTCCGTGACCGTCGTGTGGGGCGGCTCGGGCGGCCTCAGGAGCGGTGTGGAGATCACTCCGCCCGCCGGCTACGGCAAGGACCGGACGTTCTGCGGCTTCGGCACGAACATCACCACCGGCGACATGAACGGCGACGGCGCCCCCGAACTCACCATCGGCTCCCGCTGCGAGGGCACCTCCTACACGGGCCCCTTCAAACGCACCGGGAAGGCTGCGGCCAACTACCTGGATCGCCGCCTGGGCGACGCCCGGGGCGTCGTGATGGGCGATGTCGACGGCGACGGCCGGGCGGAGCGGTTCTGGCTGCCCGGGCCGACGGACGGCGACAGCCGCGGCCCGGTGTTCCTCGAACAAGGACCGCCGGACGAGTCGGCCCCCTGGGAGAACAAAGCGCTCGAACTCCCCTACGCCGCCGGCCACACCGGCCGCATCGGCGACATCAACGGCGACGGTTACGGCGACCTGGTCACCGGCATCGCCGACGACGAGTCCCTCGCCGGCACGAGGGATGCCGCCCACCGAGGCGGCGAGATCCAGGTCCTCTACGGCAGCGCCCAGGGCATCACCGCTGCCCAGCGCCCGAAGGTCTTCCACCAGGACACCCCGGGCGTCCCGGGCAGCGCCGAGAACGCCGACATGTTCGGCCAGTCCCTCAGCATCGGCGACGTGAACAAGGACGGCTACGCCGACGTCCTGATCGGCTCTCCGAACGAGGGCGTGGCCAACAAGGAGGGCGCCGGTACGGCCGTACTCCTGCGCGGCTCCGCCAGGGGCCTGACAACGGCCGGGGCGACGGGCTACACCGAGAACACGGCCGGCGTGCCGGACACCGCCGAGGCGTACGACGGCTTCGGCACCTCGGTCCACCTGGCCGACCTGAACCGCGACGGCCGGGCGGAAACGGTCGTCGGCATCCCGGGCGAGAACATGGACGGCTGCCTCTGGCTCGCCCGCGGCTCGGCCTCCGGCCCGGTCGTCAACGGCTCCCACACCCTGTGCGGCAGGAACACCGGCATCACGGTCCACTTGTCGGACGCCCTCTTCGGGACATCCCTGACCAGCCCGTACGTATACCTCTGACCGCCGTACGAGTCGCCCGGCCCCTCCATGGAGCCATGTCCCACACGCGGCCGGGCGACCGTCGGGGCATGATCGGCCCATGGACGTCACTCTCCACCTCGCCCAGGACCCCGAGGCCGACGCGCTCCTCGGCCGCAGTCCGCTCGCCGCGCTGACCGGAATGCTGCTGGACCAGCAGGTTCCGATGGAGTGGGCGTTCAAGGGGCCGGCGACCATCGCCCAGCGCCTCGGCGCCGACGATCTCGACGCGCACGAGATCGCGGCGTACGACCCCGAGGCCTTCGCCGCGCTCCTCTCCGACAAGCCGGCCGTGCACCGGTACCCGGGCTCGATGGCCAAGCGCGTCCAGCAGCTCTGCCAGTACCTCGTCGAGCACTACGGCGGTGACGCCGAGGGAGTCTGGCGGGACGCGGCGACCGGCGAGGAGCTGCTGAAGCGCCTCAGCGACCTGCCGGGCTTCGGCAAGCAGAAGGCCCAGATCTTCCTGGCCCTCCTCGGCAAGCAGCTCGGCGTCCGGCCCGAGGGCTGGCGCGAGGCCGCCGGCGCGTACGGCGAACCGGAGTCCTTCCGCTCCGTCGCCGACATCACCGGCCCCGAGTCCCTGACGAAGGTCCGGGCCCACAAGCAGGAGATGAAGGCGGCGGCGAAGGCCGCGAGGGCCTCCGGCAAGTAGGCGCCGAGCGGGCGACGGGGCCCGGTGCCCGGTGGCTACCGCCGTCGCCGCGCCGCATACCCCGTCACCCACGGGACAGCGACCCGGCCCAGGTGAGAGCCGTTCGACGACCGGCGTCGTACGGCTCCCACTTATTGCCTCGCGTCAGCGCCTTGGCCACCTCGACGCGGTCGACAAAACAACGCAGAAAGTCACGCTTCTCAGTGAGCGGTGCCGATGGCCACCCGCCTGCCCCATACGCTCTCGACTTGCTCAGCAGGTCTGCCGCCGAACCGAATCGAGCACCCGCTTCGACGAGAAGCTCCACCGCTCCCGGTTGCCCCTCGTCGGCACACGCAACCTCGGACAGGACTCGCTGGGACACGTACTCCTCAAGATGCTCGCGCTTGATGCTGTTACCTCCGTGGTGTCCCCCCGTCGCCCCTTTGGGCCGGGAGCAGCGGTACGAGGCTGTGGCGCCCACGGTGCCGTTGCTGACCATGGTCGCCCCGCACACGCAGTACAGGACACCCAGTCCGCCCAGGAGAGAACCAGACCGCGGACCGCCCTTCCCCGGCCCTCTCGTGTCCAGCCACGACTGGAGCCGCTCCCAGTCATCGATGTCGAGGACAGGCTCATGACTCATCACCGGCATCTGCGTCTGCGGGTCCACGAGGCTGCGGTACCCGACGACAGAGCGCCGGGCTCTTGTGCCGTCCGACGACTGCGGACCGTAGACCGGCTCCACCACATGCCCGATCAGCCGTGGATCCCTCAGGATCCGTTTCAGCGTGGACACCTCCCAGAGTGAAGGCCCACGTCTGCCTCCCACCGCGGTGGGACCTCCGGCACGCCACTTGTCGGAGAGTCGGGCGGTCTTCGTCCGCACTCCCGCCGCGTTCAACTCCGCGCAGATGCCCGACAGCGAGCCAGGGTGACGTTCCCCGCCCGACACCTCTTCATCCTTGTGGGTAAGAATCCGGCGTACGACATCGCGAACGACCTCGGCTTCCTCCGGCACCACGATCAGCTGCCGAATCGTCAGCCCGTCCCTGCGGGCCTCGGTCACCGCGTATCCGAAAGGCGGCACACCACCGACCCATGACCCCGCTTCCCGCAGGACCCGCTTCGTGTCGCTCACGTGACGTGCCCGGTTCAGGCTCTCCTGATGTGCCGCCTCCAGGTGTCGGACCAACTCCTCTGTGGTGCCGGGGCCGTACGTGCCTTCGGCCACCGAGACCACCGTTACACCGAGCCCGTGGAGTCCGGCGACAAGAGACCGGGCTGCTTCCGCGTCCTGCCGGGTCAGACGGCTCAGATAGTTGACGACCACCACGTCCACACGGCCGTTCCGCACATCGGCCAGCATTCGCCCGAACTCCGGGCGGACCGAATCCGTGCGGTACGCCGAGACCGCCTCGTCCACGTACGCGCCCTCGTAGCGGTAGCCACGCGCGATCGCCTCTGCGCGGCACGCAGTGAGCTGCGCCCGCACGGACCCGGCCGACTTGTCCGGTCGGCCGAGACTCTGCCGCGCATACCCGACAGCTGTCTTTCGATCATCCATAGGGGAAATGTGCCAACAACCAGATCACACCCACCCCTTTTGACCGATATTGGTCACGATCTGCACGCAGTTGCCTTGCACGGCCCTAGCCGGGAGGCTGCGCCCGGAACGTCTGGACCGGTAGGCTTTCCGTGTGATCTTCAAGCGCATCGGAAACGGCCGGCCGTACCCCGACCACGGCCGGGAAAGCACCCGGCAGTGGGCGGACGTCGCGCCGCGCCCGGTCCGCCTCGATCAGCTCGTGACGACCAAGGGCCAGCTCGACCTGGAAACCCTGCTCGCCGAGGACTCGACGTTCTACGGCGACCTCTTCGCGCATGTCGTGAAGTGGCAGGGCGACCTGTATCTGGAGGACGGTCTGCACCGCGCTGTCCGGGCGGCCCTCCAGCAACGCCAGGTGCTGCACGCCCGCGTCCTCGAAATGGACTGACGGATTACCTGACGGATGGCCCGACGGATCGCCTGACGGCCGTCCTCACGACGCTTATTGGCCCTTTCGGGTAGTACTGCGGTCGGGTCAATGATCATTTAGTAGGCATCGGTGCCCGGGCCCACTACGCTGCGCCCATGAGCATGCTGACTCCCCCCGGAATGGGCGGCCAGTACCGCATCACGGGGGACAAGTACCCGCGGATGCGCCGACCCCGGGGGCGCCGCAGGTTCGTGCTCGGACTCGTGGCCTCCGTCGCCGCCCTCGGCCTGATCGGCTGGGGCACCTTGCAGCTCATCGACGTCTTCACCGGCGGCGGCAGCAAGGCAACGGCAGCGGGACCGAAGTCGGACTGCGCCACCAGGGCAACCCCGACGGCGACACCGCCGACGGCTCCCAGAGTTCTGCCCGAGCCCGGCCGGATCACCGTCAACGTCCTGAACGCCACGCCCCGCAGCGGCCTGGCCAAGCAGGCCGCGGACGAGCTGAAAAAGCGCGGCTTCCGCATCGGCGACGTCGGCAACGCGCCCAAGGCCTACGACAAGAAGATCGCCGGAGCCGGGATAGTGCTCGGCGCGAAGTCGGCCGCCCAGGCCGCCCTGCCCGTGCTCGGCACCCAGCTCGCCGGCGCCCAGGTGAAGACCGACGCGCGCACCTCGGCCACCGAGGTCGACCTGCTCATCGGCACCAAATTCACGGCCCTGACCAGCAAGAAGGACGCCGACCAGGCACTGGCCGCGCTGGCCGGTCCCGCGCCGACGCCCTCCAGCACCCAGAAGGGCTGCTGAGCCTCGTACTCCGTACTGCCTGTTGGTACTACCGGTACTACTCGGCCGCGCCGTACAGCCGGTCGCCCGCGTCTCCGAGGCCCGGGACGATGTAGCCGTGCTCGTTCAGGCGCTCGTCGATCGAGGCCGTCACGACGGTGACCGGGGCGCCCGCCAGCTCGCGTTCCATCACCTCGACGCCCTCCGGGGCGGCCAGGAGGACCACGGCCGTCACATCGTCGGCGCCGCGCTTGATGAGTTCCTGGATCGCCGCCACCAGGGTGCCGCCGGTGGCGAGCATCGGGTCGAGGACGTACACCTGGCGCCCGGAGAGGTCCTCCGGCATGCGGGTGGCGTACGTGGACGCCTGGAGCGTCTCCTCGTCGCGCACCATGCCCATGAAGCCCACCTCGGCGGTCGGCAGCAGCCGGACCATGCCGTCCAGCATGCCGAGACCGGCCCGCAGGATCGGCACCACCAGGGGGCGCGGGTAGGACAGCTTGACGCCCGTGGTCGAGGCGACCGGAGTCGTGATGTCGACCTGTTCGGTACGCACGTCGCGCGTGGCCTCGTAGGCGAGCAGGGTGACCAGCTCGTCGGCGAGACGGCGGAAGGTCGCGGAGTCGGTGCGCTGGTCGCGCAGGGTGGTGAGCTTGTGGGCGACCAGAGGGTGGTCGACGACGTGGAGACGCATGTCCCTAACAGTAGCCGGGGTCCAGCACAGCGGCCTGCTCCCCCATACAGCGGTTCCGCTTCCCCGTACAGCGACTCCACTCCTCCCTCACTCTTCCGCTGGCATCAAACCGCCCGACGGAGGGAAGGTGGAGGGACGGATTGGGGGTGCTGCCCATGTCTGACCACGAACCCGTCCATGCACCCGACCACACACCCGACCAGGACCGGAAGGCGTCGGAGACCGAGGCCGAGAGGCGTCGGCGCCGGGCCGTCTTCCTGCGCGAGCTGACCGAGGCCCGCGAGTTGCGCGACCGTGTACAGCCCCGCCGCGCCAAGACCGCGCGCCTTCGCCACGCCATGCGTATGCGTACGTTCCGCTGGTAGCAGGCGCGTTGAGGGGGTAGCCGTGCAGGGGCGCTGACGGAAGCCGGTTACGATCCGCTGGTGGCGGCAACGAGAGCGCTGCTGAAGGGCTCGGCTGACAACCGATCAAAAGAGCCGGACACAGGGTGCCGAAGACGTCCCCTGAACGCTCCGTTTCTGCCACGATGCCGAGTGGGTGGGGCTCGGCGAACAGCCTTCCCCGCCCGTAACCTCCGCCGGGGGGACCCCCAACGGGCACGCCTAGGAACAGTGGGAGAGTCACGGTGTACTTCGCCGCAGTGCTCGCGCGCACCGAAGACGGGTGGGAAGCGAGCGACACAGAGCTCGACGATGTGGAAACCCTGTCGGACCTGGCCGAACTGGCCCGTGAAGCCTCCCCCGAGGACGACACGGTGCTGGTGCTCATCGAGCAGGAGGACGCCTGGTTCGGCGTCGTCCGCATCGACGGCGAGGACGACCCCCGGATCTACGTCTCGGACGCCGCCGCCGCTTCCCGTAGTTCGTACGGTGAGATCCTGCTCACGGCCGAGCTGCTCGGCCGCGATCCGGACGCCGACGAACCTGATCTCGACGCCCTCGTCCTCGACCTCGACGGCACCGAGGACGGTGAGTCGGACGCCGATCCGGACACCGACTCGGACTCCGCCGACGACGACGAGGAGACCGGCGTCCCCGCCGACGCGGTGCCGCACGGCCCCGTGGGGGACCCCGTGATCCTCGACGACCTCGGCGTCGGCGAGAAGGAACTGCGCGCCCTGGACGCCGACGACGCGCTGAGCGCGATCGCCGAGGCCCTGGGAGCGTCGGAGGTCCTGGAGACGGTGCGCTGAGCCGAGAGGGCCTGATCGACGAAGGGGCGCCCGACCCCGTACGTGATCCGTGGCGGGCCGCGATGCGGCTCGCCCTGGCCGCGGCCGGGCGGGCCGCCCTGGGCGGTGACGTCCCCGTCGGCGCCGTCGTCCTGGCCGCCGACGGCACGACGGTGCTCGCGACCGGGCACAACGAGCGCGAGGCGACGGGCGATCCGACCGCGCACGCGGAGGTCCTCGCGCTCCGGCGGGCCGCGGAACGGCTCGGGGAGTGGCGGCTGTCCGGTTGCACGCTCGTCGTGACGCTGGAGCCCTGCACGATGTGCGCGGGCGCCCTCGTGCAGTCACGGGTCGACCGGGTCGTCTACGGCGCCCGGGACGAGAAGGCGGGCGCGGCCGGCTCCCTCTGGGACGTCGTACGCGACCGCCGCCTCAACCACCGCCCCGAGGTGATCGGCGACGTCCTCGCGGACGACTGCGCCGGCCTCCTCACCACCTTCTTCCGCCACGACCGCTGACCGGTGACTGATCACCTGGCCGACCGCTGATTCACCGGCGGGGGACGACGATAAACGGATTTCGGACCATGCCACACCGTGCTGTAAGGTTCCCCTCGGTAGCGTGTCCGAGCGGCCGAAGGAGCTCGCCTCGAAAGCGAGTGTGGCGCAAGTCACCGAGGGTTCAAATCCCTCCGCTACCGCTGTAGAAGGGCCTCGCCGGACGGCGGGGCCTTTCGTGCGACATCAGTCGGGTGTCGTGCGGTCCGGTCTGGTCGGGTCTGAGGGGGAGGCCGCCGTGGCGGTGAATGCGAAGAAGATCGCCGTCTACGCGGTTGTGGTCTTCATCCTGTATGTGATCATCACGGACCCGAGGAAGGCCGCCGACTACGTCCAGATAGCGTTCGAAGGAATCTCGAACGCGGCCAGCGCCATAGGCGACTTCATGACCTGGATCGCCGACGGCGCCAAGTAGGGGAGTGCATGTGATCCGCCATCTGGTCCTCTTCAAGCTCAACGAGGGCGTCCAGCGCGACGAACCGCGGGTCGTGGCGGGTGTCGAGGCCTTCCGCGCCCTGCCCGGCCAGATCGGTGAACTCCGCTTCTGGGAGTGCGCCTGGAACATCACCGACCGCCCCATCGCCTACGACTTCGCGATCAACTCGGCGGTGGAGGACAAGGACGCGCTGGTGCGGTACCTGGAGCACCCGGCCCATCAGACGGCTGCCGGACCGTGGCGCGAGTTCGCCACCTGGGTGATCGCCGACTACGAGTTCTGAGCCGTACGGCCGCACAGGCGACGACCCCGCACCGGAACGGTGCGGGGTCTTTTTACGTCTTATGGTCCAACTCTCACTCAACACGGTGTTATGGGGTGCTTGCACACAGTGCACATGTCTTGTGATGCTATGACCGCTTTTGACGGATGAGTTGACCGATGAGTTGACCGATGAAGAGGTGGCCTTGACCGTGTCGGCCAGTACTGCGCCACCCCAGGAAGCCACTGCCCGAGAAGCCGCTGTCCAAGAAGCCGCACCTCAGGAGCCCACCCCCCAGCGGAGCCGAGGGGCTGACACCCGGGCCCTCACCCAGGTGCTCTTCGGCCAGCTCAAGATGATGGATCCGGGTACGCCGGAGCACAACCGCGTGCGGGGGGCGCTCATCGAGGCGAACATCCCGCTCGTGCGCTACGCCGCCGCCCGCTTCCGCTCCCGCAACGAGCCGATGGAGGACGTCGTCCAGGTCGGCACCATCGGCCTGATCAACGCCATCGACCGGTTCGACCCGGACCGGGGTGTCCAGTTCCCGACGTTCGCGATGCCGACCGTCATCGGCGAGATCAAGCGGTACTTCCGGGACAACGTCCGCACGGTCCATGTACCGCGCCGGCTGCACGAGTTGTGGGTGCAGGTCACCGGGGCGACGGAGGACCTGACGACGGCGTTCGGCCGCACCCCGACGACCGGCGAGATCGCCGAGCATCTGCGGATCAGCGAGGACGACGTGCTGTCCTGCATCGAGGCCGGCCGCTCGTACCACGCGACCTCGCTGGAGGCCGCTCAGGAGGGCGACGGGCTGCCGGGCCTGGTCGACCGGCTCGGCTTCGAGGATCCCGCGCTGGACGGCGTGGAGCACCGCGACCTGGTCCGGCATCTCCTGGTCCAGCTCCCAGAACGCGAACAGCGCATCCTGCTGCTGCGTTACTACAGCAACCTCACCCAGTCGCAGATCAGCGCGGAACTGGGTGTCTCGCAGATGCACGTGTCCCGGCTACTGGCCCGTAGCTTCGCGCGACTGCGCTCCGCGAACCGCGTCGAGGCGTAGTCGGGGACGGCACCGTGACGTCTCCGGTCGCGCCCCCGGAGACGTCACCGGACACGTAACCGGATACAGGAGCGAGTCGTCACCTGGGAGAGCGAATCGCTCAGTGACGCATTTCCCGACATTTCTGGGGTTAAAAACTGCCAGACCCCCTTTTTCCAGGGCGGATTCGCGTCCCACATGTCGACATGTAACTACAGCGTGTTGCCGACATGTGACATTCTCCGTGAAGAGCGTTTGCCGTGGCTCCGGCTCCGGTATTCAGGTGAAGGCTGCGTTCCTCAGATCGGAACGTCCGCCGCGACCGTCCGCGACCCAAAGGGGGTGGCATGTCCGCAGACCAGGGCAGCTCCAAGGTGCTCACGCTCACGAAGAGCGAGTCGGCGCCCGCCGAGCTTCACGACGTCCCGGCCCTCGTAGTGGAGGTCGAGGCAGAGGCAGCCCCGGCCACCCAGGCCCTCCCGCCCGCTCCACCGACCACGGGTGCCATCGACACCCGCACGCTGTCCCGTTCCCTGTTCCTGCGGCTCGCCGCCCTCGACGAGAACAGCCCCGAGCGTACGTACGTCCGGGACACCCTCATCGAGCTGAACCTCCCCCTCGTCCGGTACGCGGCGGCACGCTTCCGCTCCCGGAACGAGCCGATGGAGGACATCGTCCAGGTCGGCACCATCGGCCTGATCAAGGCGATCGACCGCTTCGACTGCGAACGCGGCGTCGAGTTCCCGACGTTCGCGATGCCGACCGTCGTGGGCGAGATCAAGCGCTTCTTCCGCGACACGTCGTGGTCGGTGCGGGTACCGCGCCGCCTGCAGGAGCTACGCCTGGCCCTCACCAAGGCCAGCGACGAGCTCGCCCAGAAGCTGGACCGCTCCCCCACGGTGCCCGAACTCGCCGTAGTGCTGGGCGTGTCCGAGGAGGACGTGGTCGACGGCCTCGCTGTCGGCAACGCGTACACGGCCTCGTCCCTGGACTCCCCGGCCCTGGAGGACGACGGCGGCGAGGGCTCCCTGGCCGACCGCCTCGGCTACGAGGACACGGCACTGGAGGGCGTGGAGTACCGCGAGTCCCTGAAGCCGCTGCTGGCCAAACTGCCGCCCCGTGAGCGCCGGATCATCATGTTGCGCTTCTTCGCCAACATGACCCAGTCGCAGATCGGCGAGGAGGTCGGCATCTCCCAGATGCACGTGTCACGCCTCCTGACCCGGACCCTGTCCCAGCTCCGCGAGGGCCTGATCTCCGACTGAGGTCCGGCCGAGGGCTCGCTGAGGGGTCCTGCAAGTCCTGCGGGTCCTGCGGGTCCTGCAAGTCCTGTGGGTTCACTTCTGACGGAGCATCAGCGACGATGACGCGATGCTTCGACAGACCCGCGCGACGCATACGACGCATGACCGCCGGGGCGCCATCGCCCTGACCACCTCGGCGGCCGTCGTGGCCTGTGCCCTGACAGGGGTGTTGGCGGCGTGCGGGGTCAGTGGCGGACCCGACGAGGCGTACGTCCCGGTCGAGCGACCGGCGATCGGCGGTACGGCGGTTGCTCCCACCGGGGAGGTGACGTTCGTACCGCTGGAGGGACCCGAGTCGGAAACAGTGGTGCCCAACTCGCCGTCCCGGCAGACGAGTCGGCCGCTCACGCCCTCAACGGCGCCCGGATCGCCGCCCGTTCCGGCAGCAGGCTCCAACTCGGCCCGTACAAGCACGAATCCGGCGACTCCCGCGCCGACGTCGACGCAGACCTCCGTCTCGACACCGCCGCCGGCACCGACGACACCGGAGCCGTCACCGCCCATCGGTCCCGCGTACCTGACCACGGGTGCGCCGGTACGCGAGCCCACGGACAAGCGCTGGTGCGAGAAGGTGACTCTCGCCTTCCACAACACCGGCGGCTCACCGGTGCGTTCGGGCACGGTGACCTTCGGTACGCACATCATCGACCTGCTCGGCATCGACTGGGCGACGATCGGGTCGACCGTGGCGCTCCCGACGCCGATCGGGCCGGGTGCGAGGCGGGAGCAGAGCTGGACGGTGTGCGTGGAGGAGTGGCGCGTGCCGTGGGGGATGCGGGTGGAGACGCGCGTGGCCGGGGTGGAGTGGGCGTAGGGGAGTGCGCGGAGGAAGCGCCGGTCCCCGCCGCCCGTTATCCGATCCGCAGTTCGTACCGCAGGCGTTGCCGATGGGCGGGCATGGTCATCAGGTCGGCCTGGAGGGGGCGGTCCTCGGCGTCCAGGGTGAGCCGGGTCAGCCGTAGGACGGGGGCGTCCGGGCCGACGCGCAGCGCCTGTTGCTCCGCCGCGCCGGGCAGCCCGGCCGTCACGTCCTCGCGTACCCGTACGCCCACGTGCCCGAGGCGCGCGAGCAGGGTGACTGCCCCGCCGGGGATCTTGGCGAGGCCGGCGAGTGCGGTGCCTCCGGCGATGTGGACGGGGTAGTAGGTGTTCGTCAACTCACAGGGCTCACCGTCGAGTTCGATCACCCGACGCCGTACGACCACGGCCTCGCCCTCGGCGACACCGAGCAGCCCGGAGACCTCCTCGGACGCCGGCACCTCCCCGGCGTGGACGATGCGCTGTGTGCCCCGACGCCCCTTCGCGGCGGCTTCCTCGCTCCAGGTGTCGCCCTGCCCGCTCACCCGCGGCGCCAGATAGGGCATGGAGGTGCTGACCCAGCCGTCTGCGCGGTCCATGGCGGCACGTCCTTCGCTCGGAAGCGGCGCAGGCCGCGCCCATGGATCGCTCGTGGGTCTCAGTGGGCCTCCGGAACGCGCCGGCCGTGTCGCCGGCGCGGATTCCGTCGGTTCTACTTCAGCGCCAGCCAGGCCACCGCCGCGACCACCAGTACGGCGACGACAACGCCGACGATCAGGCCGACGCGGGGGCCCGCAGGGGCGGGTGCCTGGCGGCTGCCGCCCTGGGGGGTCTCGTCGACGAACGCTCGGAACATCTGGGTGCTGCCCGCGGGGTCGTAGTTGCCCTCGGGGCCCTCGGTGTTGGCCATGATGCGAGACCCTAGCGAACCCGACGGCGCCCGCCCAAGTTGGGCCCCGCTCCCGCCGCCCCCACCTGCGCGTTTACGTTCGCCAATACGTGCCTTTGCCAAGTTTTTAGCCCACCCCTTCCTCATTTCATTTGCCTGCAGCAACCAATCTTTTCTATGGTTGCCCCAAGCAACGAATACGCATACAGCGCATACAGCGGCGGGCAGGACTCAGGGGGTGTGGTGGCCGAGCAGACGCAGTACGAGGAGTTGGCGCGTCAGTTCAGTGCCTTCGGTGCCGTGAAACGGGAGATGGGGCGGGTCATGCCGCCCGAGTGTCCCAGCGGTTCCGGCGTCGTGCTGATGCTGCTCGACCGGTACGGGGACATGCGGATGAGCCGGCTCGCCGAGCTGCTCGCCGTCGACATGTCCGTGACCAGCCGTCATGTCGCGCACGTCGCCGTGCGCGGCTGGATCGAGCGGCTCCCCGACCCCGCCGACAAACGCTCCCGCATTCTGCGGCTGACGCCCTCCGGGCGCACGCAGATCGGCGAGCTGTCACGGCGGTCCACCGAACTGCTGGCCCACCGGCTCGCCGACTGGAGCGACGACGACGTCGGGCAGCTCACCCGGCTCATGGGGCGGCTCCGGGAGAGCTTCGGCGCGCAACAAGCGACGCAGCAAACGACGTAACAGCCGACGTGCCAGCCGACGTGACAAGCGACGTGGCAAACGACGTAACAGCCGACGTGCCAGCCGACGTGACAAGCGACGTGGCAAACGACGTGGCAAACGACGTAAAGACGCACAAGACGCAGCACAGACAAGGAAGTTCAATGGCAACGACCACACCGGCCGGTGTGCGGGCGGCACACGCCAAGCACGGGGGAGGCTCCCACGGCTCCGCCGACGGCGCGCCGATGTCGCACCGGCAGATTCTGGAAGCGCTCACCGGGCTGCTGCTCGGCATGTTCGTCGCGATCCTGTCGTCGACGATCGTCTCCAACGCCCTGCCCGACATCATCAAGGACCTCGGCGGCGGCCAGAGCGCCTACACCTGGGTCGTGACCGCGTCGCTGCTCGCGATGACCGCGTCCACCCCGCTGTGGGGCAAGCTCGCCGACCTCTTCTCCAAGAAGCTGCTGATCCAGTTCGCGCTCGTCATCTTCGTGCTGGGCTCGGCTGCCGCCGGGCTCTCGCAGAACGCGGGCATGCTGATCACCTTCCGTGCCGTGCAGGGCGTCGGCATGGGCGGGCTCTCGGCTCTCGCCCAGATCATTCTCGCGGCGATGATCTCCCCGCGTGAGCGCGGCCGGTACAACGGCTACCTCGGCGCCACCTTCGCGACCGCGATGGTCGGCGGCCCGCTGATCGGCGGTGTCATCACCGACACCAGCTGGCTGGGCTGGCGCTGGTGCTTCTACGTCGGCGTGCCCTTCGCAATCGTCGCCCTCGTCGTGCTCCAGCGGACCCTGCACCTGCCCGTCGTGAAGCGCAGGGCCAAGGTCGACTGGACCGGTGCCTTCTTCATCACCGCGGCCGTCTGTCTGCTGCTGGTCTGGGTGACCTTCGCCGGCGACAAGTACGACTGGGTGTCGTGGCAGACGTACGCGATGATCGGCGGCACGGTCGCGCTGCTCGGGATCTTCGTCCTCGTCGAGTCGAGGGCCAGTGAGCCGATCATCCCGCTGCGGCTCTTCCGCAACCGCACGATCACCCTCGCCTCGCTCGCGTCGCTCTTCGTCGGCATCGCGATGTTCGCGGGCACCATCTTCTTCAGCCAGTACTTCCAGCTGGCCCGCGACAAGTCGCCGACCATGTCCGGCGTCATGACGATCCCGATGATCGGCGGCCTGTTCGTCGCATCCACCGTCTCCGGCCAGGTCATCACCCGTACGGGACGCTGGAAGGCGTGGCTGCTCGCCGGCGGTGTGCTGGTGACGGCCGGACTCGGTCTGCTGGGCACCCTGCGCTACGACACCCCGTACTGGCACGTCGCCGTCTACATGGCGCTGCTCGGCCTCGGCGTCGGCATGATGATGCAGAACCTCGTGCTCTGCACCCAGAACCAGGTCTCCCCCTCCGACCTGGGGGTCGCCAGCTCGGTGGTCACCTTCTTCCGTTCCCTCGGCGGCGCGATCGGCGTCTCCGCGCTGGGCGCGGTCCTCGCCCACCGGATCACCGACCACCTCAAGGACGGTCTGGCCACCATCGACCCGAAGTACGCGTCGGCGCTGACCGGTTCCACCTCCAACACCATCCCCGACCTCGACGCGCTGCCCGCGCCGCTGCGCACGGTCATCGAGGGCGCATACGGCCACGGCATCGGCGACGTCTTCCTCTACGCCGCCCCGGCCGCCCTGCTCGCGCTCGTCTTCTCCCTCTTCATCAAGGAGGTCCCGCTGCGGACCAAGGGCGCGCTGGCGCAGGCCGCGGAGGAGAAGAACGGTGTCTCCTCCGTCCCGGTCGCCCCGATCTCTGCGACGGAGACCGTCGCCACGGTGGCTGTCGATGCCGCCGCGCCCGTCGAGCCCGTCGACACGCCTGCCGGTGGCGGGATTCCGGTACGCGGTCACGTGCACGGTGCCGAGAGCGTGCCCGTTCCGCAGGCCGCCGTCACGCTGATCTCCCTCACCGGACGTCAGCTGGGCCTCGCGGTCACGCAGGGGGACGGCGCCTACGCGCTGGACGCGCCGGGCACGGGCTCGTACGTCCTGATCGCCTCGGCGGACGGGTTCCAGCCGCAGGCCTCGACCGTCGTCGTGAACGGCGAGCCGGTCGCGTACGACATCCTGCTCAGCGGCACCAGCGGGCTCGGCGGGCTGGTGCGCGGCGCCGAGACCGGGGTGCCCGTCGAGGACGCGATGGTCATCGTCACCGATGTGCGCGGGGATGTACTGGCCACCGGGACGACCGGTGAGCAGGGCGAGTTCGCGTTCGCCGAGCTGGTGCCGGGTGCCGTGACCGTCGCCGTGAACGCCGACGGGTACCGGCCGCGGGCGCTGCCCGTCGAGGTCGGCGGCACGGGGGTCACCCGGGTCGAGGTGGAACTGGCGTCCGGGGCGCACGTGCGGGGTGTCGTACGGGCGCCGCACGGGCTGCTCGGGGACGCGCGGGTCACGCTCGTCGACGCGGCGGGCAACGTGGTCGGCTCGGCGACGACCGGCACGGACGGGGCGTACGCCTTCGCCGATCTGGACAGCGGCGAGTACACGGTCATCGCGACCGGCTACCCGCCGGTGGCCACCGCCCTCACCGTCACCGGCCGCGGCGCCGACGACCACGACATCGAACTCGCCCACCCGGGCGGGGAGTGACGGGGAGTTGCGGGACATGACAGGCGTCACAGGCATCACAGGCGTCACAGGGCTGAGCGCGCGGGTTCGTACGCGGGACGGGTGGGCCGTGTCGCACGCCGTCGTCACCGTGACCGACGCGACCGGGCGGCAGGTGGTGCGGGCCGGGGCCGACGCGGACGGGGTCGTGCGTGACGCGACCCCGCTCGCACCCGGCGCGTACACCGTGATCGTGACGGCCGTCGGATACGCGCCCACCGCGTCCACCGCCCTCGTCACCGCGAGCCGGCGGACCGAGGTCGGTACCGTCACCCTCGCCCGGCTGGGCGGCGGTGCCGAACTGCCGCCGCCGGGGCCGTGGACCGTCGACCCGGCCCACTCGTCCGTCGGGGCGGTCGCCCAGCACCTGGGCATCTCCAGCGTGCACGGACGGTTCACCGAGTTCACGGCGACGATCGGGATCGCACCGGACGACGTCGCCAAGTCCCGGGTGGATGCGGTGATTTCGGCCGCCTCGATCGATACGGGGAACGCGACGCGGGACGAGCATCTGCGGTCCGCCGACTTTCTGGACGCCGAGCGGCATCCGGACATCGCGTTCCGCTCGACGGGTCTCACCCCGGCCGCCGGTCCCGACCGCTGGACCGTCCACGGCGAGCTGAGCATGCGCGGTGTCGTACGGCCCGTCGACCTCGACCTCGCCTACCTCGGCACCGGCACCGACCCCTGGGGCGGCACGCGGGCCGCGTTCCGGGCGACGACGGATCTGCGGCGCGAGGACTTCGCCATGAACTACAACCAGGTGGTGCGGACGGGGATCGCGGCGATCGGTACGACGTTGAGGGTGGAGATCGAGGTTCAGGCGGTGCAGGGGCCTGCGCTGCCGACAGCGTGACTGTTTGGCGTGACTGATTGAGACGGGCTACAGGAGTCGGAGCAGCCGGGGCGGGACGAAGAGGTGCCGGGCTCGGTGTTCCTCGGCGTTCATCACGGCCGCGGGCATCCAGTCGGGCCGTCCCTCCGCCTTCACCAGGGACTCCTGTCGTTCGGCGCAGGTCGCGCAGCCCGGATCCCACGGGGACAGCAACTCGGCGTGCGTGTCGGCGAGATGACGGCCTAGCCTGATCTGCGTTCCCAGGACGCTGTCGGTGAAGTCCCAGTCGACGGAGGCGTCTTCAGCCGTCAACCCGGCCACTTCGGCCTGTACGTGGCGCATCTCCTCGTAGAGCCGGACGCAGTCGGTGCAGTCCCACATCCAGTCGGGGAGAAGGGGCCACTGTTCCGCATTGCCGTCGTTCTCACCGTGGCTCGAACCATTGCCCATACCGCTCCCCGCCCTCAGTTGGCTGTTGTCCGTTGTCCGTTGTCCGTCCGCTCGGATCCTTCTCCAGAACCGGCCGGTCTCACTCACAGCCTCTCAACTCACGCGGGTCGGTGAAGTCGAGTACGCAGAAGAGGCGGTGGTTGTCACCCGCCCACCTCGAACCACAGCAGCTTCCCCGCGCCACGGTCCAACAGGCCGTCCCCCAGGGGCCAGCCGCCCCAGCAGTCGGCGTACTCCTGCACGAGACGCAACCCGCGCCCGCCCTCGCCGTCGGCCGCTGCGAGCGGGACACGGTCGCGGGGCGGCAGGCCGAAGGGGGAAGGGATACGCGGGTGACTGTCCCAGACGCCGACGCGCAGACGTCCGTCGGCGAGGGCGGTGAGGCGGAGGGAGGCGGGGCCGTTGGTGTGCCGGTAGGTGTTCGTGACCATCTCAGAGGTCAACAGTTCGACAGTGTCAAGGACTTCGGGCCTGCCGTGGCTGTCCAGCACCGACCGTACGGTCATACGTGCGACCCGTGCGGCGCGCGGGTCATGGGGCAGGCGGAGGGCGTACGTCCAGGTGTGGGGCGGGGTTACGGTGCTCATGAACGACTCCTACGGTGGAGGGACTTGGCTCACTCGATCTCCCGGCCGGGCGGTGGCAGTGCCGCGCGTGAGCGGGGGGCGCGGTGCGCTTCCGGCTTGTCGGTCGGGTGCTGAGCGGCTCGGGTTTCACCATGGACTTTGAGAGCTGAATGTTTTGCTTGATCGAGCAAATCATTCAGCAACATCATTCGTGTGGGTGACCACCACGCCAGGTGTATGAAATGGAGTGAGGGCATGACACCGAGGCCTACCCCCACGGCACGCCGCCTCCGAGTCGGCATCGAACTGCGCCGCCTACGGGAACGCGCCGGCATGACCGCTGTCGAGGCCGCCAGGTCTCTGGGGACGACCCCAGCCCAGATCAGCAACATCGAGGCCAACCGCTTCGGCATCAGTGCGGATCGCGTACACACACTCGCCCATATCTACGGCTGCACGGACCAGCCCCGGGTAGACGCTCTCGCCGCCATGGCCGCCGACCGTACGCGTGGCTGGTGGGAGGAGTACCGCGACACCCTGCCACCCCGCCTCCTCGACCTGGCCGAGCTGGAGCACTACTCCACGGCACTCCGCGTGGCTCAAGTCATCAACATCCCCGGCCTGCTCCAGACACCGGAACACGCCCGCGCACTGTTCCGCGAAGCGGTTCCAGCCCTGCGCCCCCACGAGATCGAGTACCGCATCTCCCACCGCATCAAGCGTCAGGCCATCCTCTATCGCGAGCAGCCACCGCCGTACACGGCGATCGTCCACGAAGCCGCCCTACGCATGCAGTTCGGCGGGCGCGAAGTGGCCAGGGCCCAGTTGCGTCACCTCACCGATATCAGCGAGCAGCCCGCCGTCACCGTCCGCGTCATCCCCTTCGACGGCACCTCGTTTCCCACCACCGGCCACGCCGTCGACTACTTCCACGGCCCGGTTTCCGCCCTCGACACCGTTGAGGTGGACACCGCACACGGCAGCGAACTCGTCGATGGGGCAGGACGATTGGAGATGTACCGGCTCGTCCTGGACCGCATGGAGGCCGTCGCTCTGAAGCCCGCGCCCTCGCTTGACCTCATCCACCGCATCGCCCAAGACGCCTGAGAGACGAACCATGACTGAACCGACTTGGCAGAAATCGACCTACAGCGAACAAGGCTCCGCCTGCGTCGAGATAGCCCCCACCCTCACCATCATCCACATACGCGACTCCAAAACACCCTCCGGCCCCCGCCTCACCCTCCGGCCCACAGCCTGGGCGGACTTCCTCTCCGACGTGGCACAGCGCTCTTCCCGGAGGTGAGTTGAGGTACGCGCGCATCGTGTCGGATCCCGTGTCCGACTGTTGTGGACTTCCGTCTCTGTCTGTCCGCCGCAATCGTCACGCTCCGCATGCTCATCCGCCGCGCGACCCCGCTCTACCGCTGGGACGGACGGCCCACCACCAGGAGACATCAAGTCACGCCTGCTGACGGGCGTCCGTCTGCATCGGGCGGACAAGCACTGCCGCACGCCTGGGGGAGGCGCGCTGCTCAACGAGGGCAGGGCCGGCCCGCGCTCCTGGCTGTGGCAGCCGTGGTGATGATGGCGTCGAGCCGGTCCCGGGTTTTCACCAGGGTGCTGACCTGCGCATCGATGCGGTCCCGCTCGGCCGACAGCCGGTCGAGCAGCGCGGGGGTCACGTCACCGGTCTCGACACACGGCAGCAGTTCCAGGATCGCCCTGCTCGGCAGCCCTGCGGAGTACAGCTGCTGAATCAGCTGGACGCGGTCGACCGCGCTGTCCGGGTACTGCCGCTGGCCGCTGGGGCTGCGCACCGAGGCCAGCAGGTCCTGCTCCTCGTAGTAGCGCAGTGCCCGCACACTCACGCCCACCCTTGAGGCCAGCTCACCGATGCGCATCAACGCCCCCTATGACCTGGATCACATTCCTTGCCTCTGACGTCAACGTCAGGTTCTAGCGTAACCCGCGAACAGGCCGGACAGCCCGGACAGGAATCACCTCACCACTGCCAGGAGAGTCCCCATGAAGATCACCGGTTCCGTCGCCCTCGTCACCGGCGCCAACCGCGGCATCGGCAGGCACTTCGCCCAACAGCTCCTGCACCGGGGCGCCACCAAGGTCTACGCGACCGCGCGCACCCCCCACCTCGTCGACCTCCCCGGTGTAGAGGTACTGCGGCTCGACATCACCGATCCGGCTTCGGTCGCCGCCGCGGCGGGCGCGGCCTCGGACGTCACCCTCCTGATCAACAATGCCGGCGTCTTCACCCAGCAGAACCTCGTCACCGGGGATCCCGAGAAGATACGGCTGGAGATGGACACCAACTACTTCGGCACCCTCAACGTGGTCCGGGCGTTCACCCCCGTCCTGGCCGCCAACGGCGGCGGGGCCATCCTCAACGTCCTGTCGGCGATGTCCTGGCTCGCCTACGACGGGGCCAACGCCTACAGCGCGTCGAAGGCGGCGGCGTGGAGCCTCACCAACGGCATCCGCCTCGAACTCGCGGGCCAGAAAACCGCGGTGACGGGCCTGCACCTGGCCAGCACCGACACCGACATGATGGCCGGGTGGGACGTGGAGAAGAACGACCCCGCCGATGTCGTGCGCGCCGCCCTCGACGGTATCGAGGCCGGAAGGATGGAGATCCTCGCCGACAACAACAGCGTCCAGCTCAAGGCGGCCCTGTCCGCCGACCCGAGCGTGCTCTATCCGCAGGCGGTTCCCGCCGCCTGACCCTTCGGCAGCCGCCCGCCCGGCCAGGCTTCGGCCGACGTTCGAGGATCCACGGACCAGCCGGGCGCGGCCATGCGTACTCGTCACGCTCCGCAGGCGCTACCGCCGCGCGACCCCGCACCACCGCCGGGGCACCTACCCACCACGCTCTGCGGCGGCCCCCGCATCTCGAACCGCCCCCGGCCGGGAGCAAGCCGGAACTGATCGAACGCCACCGGAAAGTGTCGGCGGAATTTCCCACCGTCGACTCGAACAGCCCACGTACCTTTCCTTGGCGGTGGTGACCTGTTCTCCGAACCGCTCGAAGCCCGGACAGGCCGGTCCGGCCGGGTGGAGATGACGGCCGTGCCCGGCGTATCCGGGAGGTCCTGAGGCCCCCTGCGCCTAGGCTGGCGCCATGGCACCGAACATCGCTACGAACACCGCCGTGTCCCTGGCCGAGCTGCTCGACTTCGTACGGCCGCGCCACCGGGCGATCCTCCTCACCCGGCGCGCGGACGGGTCCCCCCAGGCCTCGCCGCTGACCTGCGGGGTCGACGACTCGGGGAGGGTCGTCATGTCGACGTACCCCGAGCGCGCCAAGACGCGCAACGCCAAGCGGGACGAGCGCGTCAGCCTGCTCGTGCTGAGCGACGAGTGGAACGGGCCGTGGGTCCAGATCGACGGCACGGCGGAGGTCATCGACTCCCCGGACTCGGTCGAGCCGCTCGTGGAGTACTTCCGGAACATCTCCGGTGAGCACCCGGACTGGGACGAGTACCGCGAGGCGATGGTCAAGCAGGGCAAGTCGATCATCCGGGTGACGCCGGAGAAGTGGGGTCCGGTGGCTACGGGCGGGTTCCCGGCGCGGCTGGCTCCGCCGGAGTAGGGGCCGTCCCTGAGGGGTCCGGGGTCGGACCCCCGGAGGGGCTGATTCCGCCCACCCGGGTCACCATCGCCTCGATCCCCGCCACCAGCAGCTCCAGGGCGAAGTCGAAGTCCCGCTCGCGCATCTCCTCCACCGTGCCGCCGCCCCGCGCCGCCATCATGTCCGCCGACTCCTGGATGAACTCGGCGGCCTCAGGGGCGGCCTCCACCGCGCTCATGGCGTGCTGGAAGTAGGCGTCCTGGGTCATCCCCGCGTCCGTGCAGCGGGCGATGAAGTGGCCCTCGATCGTGCCGAATCCGTACACGAACTGGAAGACGGCGGCGATGGCGCCCGTGAGGCCCCGCGCGGGCAGGCCGGTACGGCGCAGCACGCGCTGGACGGCACGCGAGAAGGCCTGCGAGTGCGGGCCGATGTTGAGGTAGGTCCCGGCGAGCGGCGACACCCAGGGGTGGCGGACCAGCAGGGCGCGGTACTCGCCGGCCAGCACGCGCAGTTGGTCCCGCCAGTCCTCGGCGTCGGCGTCCGGGCCCCGTTCCGGATCGGACAGGCGCAGTTCGGCGCAGGCGGCGTCGAGGGCGAGTTCGAGCAGGTCGTCCTTGGTGTCGACGTACCAGTAGACGGACATCGCCGTGACGTTCAGCTCGGCGGCCAGCCGCCGCATCGAGAACCTGGCCAGTCCCTCCGCGTCCAGCAACCGGACGGTCACCTCGGTGATCCGGTCCCGGTCCAGCCCGGAGGGCTGCCCGGCGCGACCGCCGCCACCTCGGCGCACGGCTTTGCCGTCCAGCCACACACTGGTCCGCGTCGGCCCCTCGGCTGCCCTCACCATGGCCGTACCTTTCGTCAGCTTTCAAACGAAGGTCATGCTAGGCGCCTCTTCAGGGGCGCGGGGAACTGCGCGAAAACCACGACGCCGCCGCACCCGCAATCGAACAGAACCCCCGAACTACGAGGCGCCCACACCCACCCCAGACTCTGCCCGCTCAGCCCTGCGCAACAACACCGCAGCGACCACCCCACCGAGCAACACCGCTCCCGCCCCCACCAACTGACTGCTCTCCAGCCCGGAGGCGAACGCCTCAGTGATCCGCGTCCTCTCAGCAACCGACCCCGCCTCCGCCAACGCCCCCGGCAGGGAACCCGCCGCCACCGAAACAAGCGCCGCGAACCGCGAGTTCAGCACCGCGCCGAGCACCGCGACGCCCAGCCCCTGCCCGAACTCCGCCACCGTGCCGTTGATCCCCGCCCCGACGCCGGCCCTCTCCGGCGGAATCGAGCTCATGATCGCGTGGGCCATCGCAGGGCTGGCCACCGCGGCCCCCGTTCCGATGAGCAGCAGGCCCAGCAACGTACCGGCGTAACCGCCGGAGGCGACCGTCGCGATGGAGACCAGGCCGCACGCCATGAGTGTCATGCCCAGCCCGATGGCGAGGGGGGTCCCGAGCCTGGTCGCCCATTTCGCGGACACACCGGTGAAGTTGAGTGCCACGATGGCGAGCGCGAGCGGTGCCGTACGCAGCCCGGCCTCCAGGGGGCCGTATCCGAGCACGAACTGCATGTGCTGGGTGAGCAGGAAGAGCGACCCGCCCATCCCGAAGGTGATCAGCACCGCACCCGAGACCGCCCCCGTGAACCGGCGGTTCCTGAAGAAGCGCATGTCGAGCATGGGGTACGGGATCCGGTTCTCCCAGTACGCGAAGGCACCCAGCACCACGACAGCGACGGCCGCCGGAACCAGTACCCGGCCGGACGTCCAGCCGTGCTCGGGCCCGGAGATGATCGCGAACACGAGCGAGGACATGCCGATCGTGGAGAGCAGGGCGCCGAGGAGGTCCGGGCGGTCGCCGGTCGGGTTCCTGGACTCGGGGACCAGGGCCACGACCGCCACCAGCCCCAGTGCCGCGACCGGGATGTTGATGAGGAAGATCGCCCCCCACCAGAAGTGGTTCAGCACGAAGCCGCCGAGGAGCGGGCCGGTCGCGAAACCCAGCGAGTTCACCGCGGCCCAGATACCGATGGCCTTCGGCTGCTCCTCGGGCGTGAAGATCTGCATCGCCACGGCGAGAGTGGTCGTCATCAACAGCGCGCCGCCTACGCCCATCCCGGCGCGGGCGGCGATCAACTGGCCGGTGCTGTCGGCCAGTCCGGCGGCCAGTGAACCCACGCCGAACAGGACGAGGCCCGCGATCAGCATCTTCTTGCGGCCGTAGCGGTCGGCCGCGCTGCCTGCGGTGAGCAGCAGGCCCGACTGGACCAGCGAGTACGCGTTGATCATCCACTGGATGTCGGAGGTACCGGCGCCCAACTCCCGGGTGAGGGAGGGGATCGCGACGTTCAGGACGGTGTTGTCGAGCAGCACGGTGAGCTGCGCGAGACAGATGACACCGAGGATCAGCCAGCGCTGGGGGTGGCCCTGGCTCCGAGCGTCGCTTTGGGGGGACGTAGACATGTTGTACACCGTAGAACAGTTCCTGTACGGCGTACAACAGATAGCAGAATGGTGGCCCGGAGCGAGATCGCTCCGGGCCACCACCAGGGAAAGAACCCTCAGTCGCTGCCGATCAGCTGCTGCTCGTCGGCTGGGTCAGGTCGTAGAAGGTGGCCGAACCCACCGTCACCTTCTTGAAGTTGCTCTCGACCCACGAGCTGATCTGGGACGACGTGCTCGTCGTGGTGCTGCTGCCGCCCATACCGCCGCCGGAGCCGCTGGAGATGAAGTAGTGGATCTTGCCGTCCTCCACGTACTTCTTGAACTCGGCCAGCGTCGGGGACGGGTCGGTACCGTTGAAGCCGCCGATCGCCATCACCGGGTCGCCGGTGGAGAGCTGGTAACTCGCCGCGTTCTGGGCGCCGATGGCCGCCGCGGCCCAGGTGTAGTCGTCGGCGTTCTTCTCCAGCAGGGCCTTGGCCTCGCTGGTGACGCTGGCGCCGTTGAGCAGACCGCCCACGCCACCGCCGCCGCCCATGCCGCCGCCCTCGCCGGTCGTACCGGTCCGGCCGCCGGGGCCACCCTGCTGGGTGTTCCCGTTGCCCTGCTGCTGGTTGCCCTGGGTGTTGTTGCCGCCGCCGGGGAAGCCGCCGCCGTTGCCGCCTGTCGGGGGCTGGCCCATGCCGCCACCCTGCTGGGTGCCCTGCTGGCCACCCTGGGTGGTGCCGCCGCCAGGACCGCCGCCCATACCGCCGCCGCCACCGCCGCCGCCGAACCCACCGCGACCGCCCGACACGGACGGACCCGCCGTGATGATCGAGCCGGTGTGACCCTCGTTGAGGGTGGTGAGGGAGTACGCGGTCGGACCGGCCAGCGCCGTGACGAAGCTCAACCCGACGACAGCCAGGGCCAGTTGATGCCCGAGCCGGTTAATGAAGACAAGCCCCAGCGCGGCCACCAGACCGCCCACCAGCACGAGCCACTTCAGCCAGGGCAGGTAGTCGGAGGAGCGGTTGAGAAGGACGTAACCCCAGACCGCGGTGGCCGTCGTGGCAGCCGCGAGCGTCAGCGACGCCCACAGCTTGTCCCGCTCCTGCCAGAGCTGGGCCGCGCCCATGCCGACCAGCGGCGCGATGTAGGGGGCGAGGGCGACGGTGTAGTAGTCGTGGAAGATGCCCTGCATGTAGCTGAAGATCACCATGGTGATCAGCAGCGAGCCGCCCCAGAGGAGGAGCCCGGCGCGGGCGGCGTCCGTGCGCTTGGCCTTGCGGCCGGCCCAGATCGCCGCGACGAGCAGGATCAGCGCGGCCGGGATCAGCCAGGAGATCTGGCCGCCGCTGCCGGAGCTGAACATCCGGCTCCAGCCGGTCTCGCCCCACATTCCGGTGCCGCCACCGCCGCCACCGCCACCGACACTGCCGGTCTCGTCGCCGTTGATACGGCCAAGTCCGTTGTAGCCGAAGGTCAGTTCAAGGAAGGAGTTGTTCTGCGAGCCGCCGATGTAGGGGCGCGAGGACGCCGGCCACAGCTCGACGATCGCGACCCACCAGCCGCCCGCGACGATCATCGCGAGCCCGGCGGCCAGTACCTGTCCGATGCGCCTGCGGACGCTGGTCGGCGCGAAGATCATGTACACCAGTACCAGCACCGGCAGGATCAGGAAGGCCTGGAGCGTCTTGACCAGGAAGGCGAAACCGATCGCCGTACCCGCCCAGAGCAGCCACTTCGTCTCGGCCTTCTCCATGGCACGCTGGGTCGCGTAGACCGCGGCGGCCATCAGGAGCGCGAGGAGCGCGTCCGGGTTGTTGAAGCGGAACATCAGCACGGCGACGGGCGTCACCGCGAAGGCCGCCATCGTGAGGAACCCGGCCGTGGCGCTGAACCGGCGCCGCACGGACGCGTACAGCACACCCGCCGTGGCGACGGCCATCAGGACCTGCGGGAACAGGATCGCGAAGGAGTTGAGGCCGAAGAGCCGGACCGACAGCGCCATCGGCCACAGCGAGGCCGGAGGCTTGTCGACGGTGATGGCGTTGGCCGAGTCGAGGGAGCCGAAGAAGAAGGCCTTCCAGGACTGGCTGCCGGCCTGAACCGCCGCCGAGTAGAAGGAGTTGGCGTATCCGGAGGCTGTCAGGTTCCAGGTGTAGAGCGCGCCGATCACCAGCAGCGTGGCGAGGAACGCGGGCCGTACCCACCGGTGGTCCTCGGGCCGGCCTCGCCACAGTCTGCCCACGAAGGGCTGCTTGGGCTCACCGGACGAGGGTGCCGTCCCGGCCGAATCAGGAACCGCCTTCTGCTGTACGGCAGTTGAGTCCGGCGGCGGATACGAGGGGCTCGCACCCCCCGGGCCCGAATGGGTCGTCTGGTCGAAGTGAGTGGTCATCGCGGGTTCCTCGGATCCTGGCTGTCGTGCGGGCGCACCGGCTGGAGCCGCGTGGTCGGGTCCCCCCAGGTGCGGTCCGCGACATCACCGGCGCGGAACTGGTCAGTGGGGTAAGGCGAGTTGCCGTACGAAGCGTTGGCGTTGTTGACGTTGTTGTGTGAAGCGTTGTTGTGTGAAGCGTTGCTGTGCGAAGCGTTGCTGTGCGAAGCGTTGGCGTACGGGCCTGTGGTGTAGGCCTGGTAGACGGGCGAGTTCGGCAGGTGTGAGGCGACCACCGTCGACGGCGAGGCCGGCTCGTCGGTCTCGTCCGGGAACACCCAGGCCCTGAAGAGCAGGAACCGCAGCACCGTCGCCGCGAGGTTGGCGGCGATGAGCACCGCCAGTTCCGTGGAGTGCCCGGGGTCGCTGGTCGCCGCGTTGAGGGCGGCGAGCGAGCCGCTGGTGAGGGCGAGCCCGATGCCGAAGACGACCAGGCCCTGCGCCTGGTGGCGCACCGCACCGCCCCGGCCGCGCACTCCGAAGGTCAGGCGCCGGTTGGCCGCGGTGTTCGCGACGGCGGAGACCAGCAGCGCGAGCGCGTTGGCGATCTGCGAGCCGGCGAAGCCCCGGAAGGCGCTGTAGAGCACCAGGTAGAAGAGGGTCGACATACCGCCGACCACACAGAATCCGACGAGCTGGCGGGCCAGCCCCTTCGGTACGTCCTTGATGTCGCGGTCGCGCGGATCGTCGCCGAAGGGCCGGGCGAGCCGGTCCAGCGGCAGCGAGCCGGTGGCGAGTGCCTTGCCCACGCGCAACACTCCCTTCAGGTCGTCGGTCGCGGTCTTGACGATGTGGACGGTCGAGTCCGGGTCGTCGACCCAGTCGACCGGTACCTCGTGGATGCGCAGGCCCGCGCGCTCGGCGAGCACCAGCATCTCGGTGTCGAAGAACCAGCCGGTGTCCTCGATGAGCGGCAGCAGGATCTGGGCGACATCACGTCGGATGGCCTTGAATCCGCACTGCGCGTCCGTGAAGCGGGCCTGGAGCGAGCCACGCAGGATCAGGTTGTAGGTCCGGCTGATGAATTCCCGCTTGGCACCGCGCACGACGCGCGAGGAGCGGGCGAGCCGGGAGCCGATCGCGAGGTCCGAGTGACCGGAGATCAGCGGTGCCACCAGCGGCAGGAGGGCGTTCAGGTCGGTCGAGAGGTCGACGTCCATGTAGGCGAGGATCGGCGCGTCGGACGCGGACCACACTGTCCGCAGTGCTCGGCCGCGCCCCTTCTGCTCCAGCCGGAAGGACCTGACCTCCGGCAGCTCCGCCGCCAGCCGCGCCGCCACCAGGGGAGTGGTGTCCGTGGACGCGTTGTCCGCAACCGTGATGCGGAACGCGTACGGGAACGTGCGCTTGAGGTGCTCGTGCAGTCTGAGCACGCATGGCTGGAGGTCCTTCTCCTCGTTGTAGACGGGGATCACTACGTCCAGGACAGGCGTACCGGCTGCCGCGGCCGGGAGGTGCTCCCGCGCCGGCAGGGTGCCGGAAGAAGAGTCGGTTCGCATAGGACCGACTTTCGTCAGGCCCCCTGTTGCACCCATGTGGTGGCACTGTGCTGTACCTGTGAGTCCGATTGCCAGTTTGTTTCGGGGGCAAGGGCCGGCAAATGCACCGTAAAGACGGTCTGTCCGGGCACGCTGTCGACGGTCACCGCGCCGCCGTGCGCGGTCGCGACGGCCTGCACGATGGCGAGCCCGAGCCCGGTGGACCCGGTGGTGCGGGAGCGTGCGGTGTCGCCGCGCGCGAACCGTTCGAACACATGCGGCAACAGGTCGGCGGGGATGCCCTGTCCGTCGTCCTGCACGTCCACACACAGCCACGGCCCGCGCCGTTGCACGCGCGCGGTGACGGTAGTCCCGGGCGGGGTGTGCGTACGGGCGTTGGCCAGCAGGTTCACCAGGACCTGCTGCAGCCGGGCCGCGTCCGCGGACACCAGCGCGGGCTCGTCGGGCAGGTCGAGCCGCCAGTTGTGCTCCCGTCCGGCGGCGCGCGCGTCGCTGACGGTGTCCACGACGAGCGGTACGAGGTCGGTCTGGTCGAACTGGAGCGGCCGGCCCGCGTCGAGGCGGGCGAGCAGGAGGAGATCCTCGACGAGCAGCGTCATACGCCCCGCCTCGGACTCGATCCGCCCGAGCGCGTGCCGCGTGTCCGGCCCGGTCTCCTCGCGTCCACGTCTCGTCAGCTCGGCGTATCCGCGGATCGACGCCAGCGGCGTACGCAGCTCATGACTGGCGTCCGCGACGAACTGACGTACGCGCATCTCGCTCTGCTGGCGTGAGTGCAGGGCGCCGTGCACATGGTCGAGCATCCGGTTGAGGGCGGCGCCGACCTGGCCGACCTCGGTGTGCGGGTCGGTCTCGGACTCGGCGACACGCTCGTTGAGGGTCACCTCGCCGGTGTGCAGCGGGAGTTCGGAGACCCGGGTGGCGGTCGAGGCGACCCTGCGGAGCGGACGGAGGGCCACTCCGACGAGGACCGTGCCGGCGATCCCGGCGGCGACGAGACCGGCGGCGGTGACGCTGACCTCGACGATGATCAGCGTGTTGATGGTCGAGGTGACGGACTCGGTGGGCAGGGCGACGTAGTAGTTGCCGTTGTTGCTGCTGCTGACGTACTTGACTCGGTACTCACCGATGTTGTCGAGGGTGACGGTGTGCAGGCCGCCGTCGCGGGAGACAGCGGCAAGCTCGGCCATCTGCGCCTGATTCAGCGTGGTGGCTTTCATCCTGTAGTTGTTGTTGGCGTCGGAGGACTCCGTCGCGATGACCGCCTTGGTGACGCCACCGTTCGTGTCCACACTGGCGGCGATGGTCTTCACCTGCGTCGGACCGCTGGTGACGAACGTTTGGATCCGAACCTCGGGCGACTGGTTCTGTATGGAGGTGGTCTTGTTGGTGTCCGAAGTGCCGGAAGTGGTCTCCGAAGAGCCGGTGTTCGGCTGCTCGGGAGCCCCCGGATCGCTCTTGTCGCCGCCTGGGCCCCCCACACCCCCCTTCGGAGGACCGCCGACACGGTTGGCGGCCTCGCTGACCTGGGAGTCGAGCTGCTTGTAGAGGTGCTGTTCGAGCGCGATGGTCGTCACCGTGCCCATCACGGCGCACACCACGGCGATCAGCGACACCGCCGAGACGACAAGCCGGGTACGCAGGGTCTTCGGCCGGCTCTGCCGTTGGGCTTTCTGCTCCAGCCTGCCCAGCCTTCGCTGGCCGCCCGCTTTCCTCTTACTGCTCACCGTGCTGCCCTCCTACCGGGCTCTACTACGTCTTCCGGAGCGGCACCACCAATGGCAAAGGGTCAGCCGGCGGGCTTGATCAGATACCCGGCACCGCGCCGGGTGTGGATCATCGGCTCGCGCCCTGCGTCGATCTTCCGCCGCAGGTAGGAGATGTACAGCTCGACCACGTTCGCCTGGCCGCCGAAGTCGTACGACCACACACGGTCGAGTATCTGCGCTTTGCTGAGCACACGCCTGGGATTACGCATCAGGAAGCGCAGAAGCTCAAACTCGGTCGCGGTGAGATGGATGCCGTCGCCGGCCCGCGACACCTCGTGACTGTCCTCGTCGAGGGTGAGGTCACCGACGACCAGCACGGAGTCGGAGCGCCGGTCGGCGGCACCGGAGCGCCGGATCAGGCCGCGCAGCCGCGCCACCACCTCTTCGAGACTGAAGGGCTTGGTGACGTAGTCGTCGCCGCCCGCGGTGAGGCCCGCGATCCGGTCCTCGACGGCGTCCTTCGCCGTCAGGAACAGAACGGGAACCTCGGGCAGCTCGCGCCGCAGCCGACCGAGGACGGTGAGGCCGTCCATGTCGGGCAGCATCATGTCGAGAACGACGGCGTCGGGCCGGAACTCGCGTGCGGTCTGCACCGCACCCGTTCCGTCACCCGCGCTGCGGATCTGCCAGCCTTCGTAGCGAAGGGCCATGGACAGCAGCTCGGTGATCGACAGCTCGTCGTCCACCACAAGCACCCGGACGGGGCTCCCGTCCGGCCTCAGCAGTTCGGTGCGCCCCTGGGGCTGGGTCGTGGTCATAGCCGAGACTTTGTCGGTGTCCTCTGAGAGCAAGCTTTCTGGAACCTGTGATTTTCCTGAGAAACTCACAGGCGCCTCTCAGGGAACCCCTGGGAATTCCGGCCCCGGGAGGCTGGAAAAGTGGGGGTGGAACCATGCACCCTGAAGCGCCGAAATCCTCTCCGACCTGCACGTTTCACGACTACGCAAACCGTCGGACCCTCCCCCGCGAAGCCCCTGAGGCAGCCCTCGGGCATCCTGTGCGTCTCCTGGGCGAACCTGATTGAAAGTTACGCACCCCACTTCCGTACGCCCGATTTATCCCTGCCGACCGCCTCTTCTCACCTCGAACTCACGCCGATGTCAGACCCTCCTCATCCGTTTCCGGCAGCCCGAACAGCCGCGCCCCGTTGCCGTGGCAGACGGCCCGCAGCCAGTCGTCGCCGAGGCCCAGCCGCTCCAGGGCATGCAGCTGGTGGACGTACGGATACGGGATGTTCGGGAAGTCCGAGCCGAGCAGAACGCGGTCGCCGAGGTCCGCCAGCCGGGGGAGTTCGGGCCGGGGGAACGGGGCCATCCGCTCCGTGAAGTCGGTGAACGCCATCGTCGTGTCCAGCCGCACCTCGTCGTACCGCTCGGCGAGGCCGAGGAAGTCCTCGTACTCGGGCAGGCCCAGGTGCGCGACGACCAGCCGCAGCAGGGGGTGCCGGGCCAGCACGCGCCCGATCGGCTCGGGCCCGGTGTGCTTGCCGGGCGCCGGACCGGAGCCGCAGTGGATCACCACGGGTGTCCCGGCCTCGGCGAGCAGGCCCCAGGCCGGGTCGAGGAGCTCGTCGGCCGGGTCGTACGCCCCCACCTGCACATGTGCCTTGAACACGCGCGCGCCGGACTCGATGGCCTCCCGGACATACGCCTCGACGCCCGGCTCGGGAAACAGGGTCGAGGTGTGCAGACAGTCGGGGGTACGGCCGGCGAAGTCGGCGGCCCACTGGTTGAGCCACCGGGCCATACCCGCCTTGTGCGGGTAGAGCATGGCGGTGAAGGCCAGAACCCCGAACTCCCTTATCAGCGCGAGCCGTTCGTCCTCCTCCAGCCGATAGGTGATCGGCCACTCGACACCGTCGCCCACCGAGCCGACGGCGTCGAAGTACGCCCACACCTTGCGCAGTACGCGCTCGGGCATGAAGTGCGTGTGCACGTCGACGAGGCCCGGCAGCCCGAGCCGCGTCCAGAACCGCCGGACCTCGGCGACCTCCCCGTCCCCGTCGAGGCCGGCGTCGGCGTTTCCGTCCACCGAGGTTTCCCTCGTGCCGTCCACCGTCATCCCCGCTCCCCTCTGATCTGACTGGCCGAACGGCGTCGTATGGAGTCGGGCTCAGAACAACCCGTCCTGTACCCCCGCCGACTCCTTCGCCGCCTTGAACTCCCGCACAGGAACAGTGAGTCCACCGCTCCCGACAGGTACCAGCTCCCACCCGGTCATCAGCCTGGTGTCCAGCACCACCACTCTCCGCCCGCCCTCCCGTTCGTTCCCCCGCCCGTCGTCGGTCGCGAGATGCAGATCGGGCCCGGCCGCCGCCACCAGCTCGCCCCCGACGACACCTCCCGCGACCAGCTCACTCACGCTACCCACGGCCGGCGCCGGCCCTGTCAGCCCGAACACCCCGACATGGTCGACGACTTGGCAGGACGCCCGCTCCAGGGACTCGGGCCAGCCGGCCAGCCCCACCGCCCGGGCGTGCAGGTCCTCGACCTCGGCGGCCCGCTCCGCCGCCGACCCCGGCAGCGCGGCCCGCACCGCCCGCTTGTCGGCGTACGGAATCCTGTCCGGGACCCCGAGCGCGGCGCGCAGCAACTCCTCCGTACGCCGGGCGGCCATCAGCGGGCCGACACCCAGCCAGCTGAAAACGACGGCACCCTGCTCAAGCAGCCGCGCCGAGCCCCGCTCCAGCGCCGTGATGCCGACCTTGGTCATCCCGGGCCCGAACCACGCCAGATATACGTGGTAGGGCCGTGGATCGTCCGCGATCGTGTCGGCGGCGACCGAGTGTGCCCGGTCCAGCCGCGCGCACTCCTCGCACCGCGCCCCCGTACTCCGCCCCGACACCTCCGCCCGTATCGGACAGGTGTTTCCCCGCGCTCCCACACATGTCCGTACGCCCCCTTCCGCGACCCCGAAGGCCACCTTTTTCCCCAGGTCAGCGCACTACCGCGCCCACCTTCCCACCGCAGCACGGGACCGTCCGCCGTCCACCGCAGCCCCGAACATCTCCACGACTGTGCCATCCCTTGCGAGACTACGGCGTACCACTGACAACGCCTCCTCGGACGACAGATGTGCAGGTCAGATGGTCAGACGCGTTCCGGAGCGACCTCCGCAGCCCTGACGACGTCCGCGGCCCTGACGCCCTCAACGGCAATGGCCGTACCTCTCGTCACACCGCCCGCGACACCCGTACTGCCGCCGACCCGCCGCCCCCCCCCCCCCAGTCGGCACCCCCCGCACCCCGGATGCCCGGCCCGCGCAGAACGGTCCCGTTCCCGCATCGGCCACTCGCCCACCGGCCGCACACCCGGCGGCTTCCCCCACCCGCTGAGATGCAGTACCCAGGTGACCAGGACCGAGACGGCCAGCACCACGGTTCCGCCCGTCACCGTGAGAGTCGAGTTCGTACAGATGCCCAGCCCGAGGACGCACGACCCGACGGTGCTGTACGACGAGATACCGGGCCAGGGGAGGGCCGAGCCGCAGCAGCCGCTGGAAGAGTCGACCGATGACTACGCAGGTTCGTCGGCGACAGTCTCGGACCGATAGCGACGCAGAGCCTCAACACCATCGGGTACGAAGGCCAGTTGCCGGGTCATCTCCCCCAACTCTCCCTCGCTGACCCACCCGTGCCAGGCGATCTCCGCCGGGGCGGGCGAGAGTTCCTCCGCGACAACGGCTTCGTGGACGCCGAGCCAGTACGGGCTGATGGCCCCCCGGCAAAGGAACTTGAAGGCGAACCGCACATCCACCCGCACCCCCAACTCCTCGGCGAGTTCACGGCCGGCTGCCTCCTCCCAGGTCTCCCCTACGTCGACAGCGCCGCCCACCAGCCAGTTGTACTGCCCCGGAAACCGGGCGAGCCCATCAGCCCGCCGATGCACCAGCACCCGCCCGCCGGCATCCCGGCACACAGTGGTGGCGACCCGGTGCAGCCATCCACGCCGAACGGCCTCCCCGCGCTCCACCACCCCGACGACCCGATCCAGCTCGTCCACCCGTTCCACCAGCTCCACGCGCCCAGGCGGATCGGTCATGGACCAACGGTGACACAGAAGGAGGCAGCGGGAGAGGACCCGGAGGAGGACGAGAAAGAGGAGAACGAGGAGAACGAGAATGAGGTCAACTCCGCGTCGGCCGGCGCCACACCAGGGTGTACCGCCAGAAGAGCCGCCGCCGCACCCGACACCCGGGCAACACCCGCCGTGCCTCCCTCACCACCTCGCCGAACCCCATCTCCGCCGCCCGCGTCCGCGCACTCATGGCAACCGGCCGCACCGCCGGCCGCCCCCGGTTCTTCACCCAGGCCACGACGACGTTCGCGGGAATGGCGAATCCCCCCAGCAAGTGATCAACAGGACTCTCAGCCCGAGCCAGCCCCACCACGACCAACGTCCCACCGGGCGCGAGCCGCTGCCGAAGGAGGGCGAGCGCGTCGGCGTACGGAAGATGGTGGACGACGGCGACGCAGGTGATGACGTCGTACGAACCGTCCGGGCCGCCGGGAAGGCCGGTCATCACGTCCGCAGCGGTGAACGCGATCGGGGCGGCGGGGGAGGTAAGTCCCCGCGCCCGATCGACGATCGCAGGGTCGGAGTCGACACCGAGCACCGACGCCGTACTCCGCCCGGCCAGCAAGCGCACCAGGTCACCGCTGCCGCACCCGACGTCCAGCGCACGGCCGTACCGCCTCGGCAACTGCCGCAGGATCCACGGGTGGTAGTGGGCGTTGTGGTCCCACGGGTGAGCGGCATGGAACCGCTCAAGTGCACGCAGGAGAGACGGCGGCAAGATCGTCATGCGGGAATCCTGGCGCAGGCGAGCCAGCCGGACAATGGCGCAGGGCCACCGCGTGGGCGGCTGATCGTGCACAGGAAAGGTGCGCTGCCTCACCTCCATCGGCTGTCCGACCCGGGTGAGCGCCCCTCGCGCGGCCAGGGCTGGCCTAAAGCCGCTTCAGGTTCCTGTCCAGGATCGCCCGGAGCCGATCCAAGTCCGCTGGGTTCTGTGCGCCCCGCTTGGGCAGCACCGCGATTCCCGACGCACGGTCGCCGCCCAGCAGCACGAAGAGCCCGGGCGTCTCGAAGTAGTCACGGAACACGGTCCATTCCACGGTGAAGGACGCCCGCTCACCGGTAGTGGCCATGCCACGGTCGTCGGCCACCATGCGGCACTGCCCGTACGGCTCCATGACACTGAACATCCGGCGGGCCGCGGTGCGCAGGCCTCGCACCGCGCCCCGGACTGTGACTGCCAGGCCGAGCACCAGAGAGATGATCAACACGTGCGGCTCGGAATCACGGACGACCGAGAAGACGGCCAGAACGACTACCACCACCAGCGGCCCCATGAGCACCTGGACCCGACCCGCCGCTGTCCGACGCGCTCGCCCACGGAACGCCTCCTCGAAGTCCGCGACCACCAGCTGGTAGACGAACTCGACAGCCGTACCGCGCCCTGTGTCCTGCTGTGAGGATTCCCCGCCACCGATGTCCATGATCGGGGATCCTAGCGAGGGGCCGTCCCGGCACATCAGGGCCACCGTGCCAGGGCCCCGGGACACTCCCGCATCCGCTCTTGAAACCGTTTCCGTCAAACACTGCCGTCAAGGCAAAACACCAGAGGCCCCTACGGCACGCCGATCGAACCGGGCAACCTCACGCACATGTTCGCCCTGCGGGTCCGTCGCGCCGGCATCCGTGCGATCCCGCTCCGGAACACTCGGCACACCGTGAACCGTTCCGGGTTCGATAGAGATCTCAGATGTTGGGTGTGACCTGGGGTTTCGTGGTGTTGAGGTAGTGAATCGCTTCGTACTCGACGGGCGGGATGTGCCCTATCTCACCGTGGAGTCGGCCG
>NZ_JAAGLU010000469.1 GCF_010550245.1 Streptomyces sp. SID12501 | reverse complement strand
CCTCGGCGCGCACCTCAACCTCGTGCGCGTGTGGGGCGGCGGGATCTACGAGTCCGAGGACTTCTACGACCTGTGCGACGAGCGCGGTCTGCTCGTGTGGCAGGACTTCCTGCTGGCGTGCGCGGCGTACCCCGAGGAGTCGCCGCTGCTGGAGGAGCTCGAGGCCGAGGCCCGCGAGCACGTCGCGCGCCTCACGCCGCACCCCTCGCTCGTCGTGTGGAACGGCGGCAACGAGAACCTGTGGGGCTTCCGCGACTGGGGGTGGCCCGACGAGCTCGAGGGGCGCACGTGGGGCCTGCGGTACGCGACCGAGCTGTTCCCGGCCGTGGTCGCCGAGCTCGACCCCACGCGCCCGTACGTCGAGAACAGCCCCGCCTCGCCGGGGTACGACCTGCACGACGTGCACCCCAACGACCCCGACCACGGCTCGCACCACCAGTGGGAGGTCTGGAACCGGGTCGACTACACCGCCGACCGCGACGAGGTTCCACGCTTCT
>NZ_JAAGLU010000468.1 GCF_010550245.1 Streptomyces sp. SID12501 | reverse complement strand
CATCGCCGGGATGAAGAAGAAGCCGTAGGCCGCGATGGCGGCGGTGAAGCCGGTCAGCGCGCCCGACTCGATCTCCGCCTGCTTGAGCGCGGCCGCGTGCACGCCGTAGTCGACGCCGTGCATCGCGCGCGTCAGGCGCTGGCGGTCCCGGACGTCACCGATGAACCAGCGCAGGCGGGGGTCGTCGTCGAGCTCGCGGCGGACCTCGTACTGCTTGAGCTCGTCCCGGCTGAACACCACGAGGCGGCGGGGGTCGTGGTGCTCCAGCACCTCGCGGAGGAACGCCTTGCCGAAGGACCCGGTGCCTCCGGTGACGAGGATCGAGGCTCCCGAGAGCAGAGACATGCCGTGGAACTCCAGACGGATCGGGTCGGTGGACGGGCAGCGGGCCGACGGGGCCGCACGCCAGATAGAGCATCATGGCACGGTGCGCCCGGACCCCACCGCCCACCCCGCTCGCGTCGTCGCCGTGATCCAGGCCCGGACCGGGTCGTAGCG
>NZ_JAAGLU010000467.1 GCF_010550245.1 Streptomyces sp. SID12501 | reverse complement strand
CCGGCGGCATGGGGGTGGTCTCGTAGCCGTGGAAGGTGGGCATCAGGCCGACCTGTTCGTACGAGTCGCCGCTCCGCTTGGTCAGTTTCTCCGCGACCGCGGTGAACTCGCTCCAGGTGCGCGGTGCTTCGGTGATGCCGGCGGCGGCGAACGCGGTCTTGTTGTAGACGAGGCCGTAGGCGTCGTTCAGCAGCGGCAACGTGCACTGGTTGCCCTTGAACTGCGTGTACTCCAGCAGGGTCTTGGGGAACACCTTGGCCTTGTCGACCCCGGACTTCGCGAGGAAGGGGTTCAGGTCGACGAAGGCGCCCGAGTTGCAGAACTTCCCGACGCTGTCGGTGGTGAAGGAGGAGACCACGTCGGGGGCCTTGTCACCGCCCGCCCGCAGGGCCTGGTTGACCTTGTCGTCGGTCATGTTGCCGGTGGTCTTCACCTTGATGTTCGGGTGGGCCTTCTCGAACCGGGCGATGTTCTCCTCGATCGCCTTGACCTTGGCGG
>NZ_JAAGLU010000466.1 GCF_010550245.1 Streptomyces sp. SID12501 | reverse complement strand
ACGACGGGCTGCGCCCCGGTCGCGGGAGAGACAGCATCTTTGCCGGTGTCATGTGCAGGAGTGACCACGATCACCTAGTCTTGCGCCCGTTGCGGGTGAAATGCATCAGCTCGGCTCCGACGGCGTGGGCGAGAGGTGGGACATGGTGACGGTCCGACGGGGGCTTCGCGCCACGGTGCGACGGACGATCGGCGTGCTGTCGCCGGTCGTCGGCGGGTTCTACTTCGGGGCGCTGATCGCCGGCGTGGCGCGTGCCGCACGCGGTGCCGGCCACCGGGTCGTCGCCGTCCAGACGTACCCCGCGGGGCTGGACCGGGAGCGCTACCCCGACGAGTCGGTCCTCGACACGCCGGTCGCGCTGGGGGCGGTGGACGGGCTCGTCGTCATCGGCAAGTCGCTCAGCGCCGAGCGGCTCGCGGCCGTGCGCGAGTGGGGCGTCCCGGTCGTGCTCATCAGCGAGGACCCGGCCCACCCGGACGACCCCGTGCTCGTGCCCGAC
>NZ_JAAGLU010000465.1 GCF_010550245.1 Streptomyces sp. SID12501 | reverse complement strand
ACAGGTCGACGTAGTCGGTGCCCAGGCGACGCAGCGACCCGTCGATCGACTCGCGGATGTGCTTGCGCGACAGGCCGGTGTCGTTCGGGCCGCCGGGGCCGGTCGGCCAGTAGACCTTCGTGAAGATCTCGAGCGACTCGCGCCGCTCGCCGGCCAGGGCGTCGCCCAGCACGGACTCGGCGACGGTGTTGGCGTACACGTCGGCCGTGTCGAACGTCGTGATGCCGACGTCGAGCGCGGCGCGCACGCACGCCGTCGCGGTGTCGTTCTCGACCTGGGACCCGTGGGTCAGCCAGTTGCCGTAGGTGAGCTCGGAGATCTTGAGGCCGGAGTTGCCGAGGAATCGGAAGTGCATGCGCCCAGCCTCTCACCCGCGCCCGACACGGGCTCGCCCGTGCGTCCCCGTGGCCGGTGACGGGGGACGGGCCCGGCCCTGGTCGGGCCCTCGGCCCTGCGCTAGCGTCCCCGCCATGCGATCCCGACGACGGCTCGCAGCCCT
>NZ_JAAGLU010000464.1 GCF_010550245.1 Streptomyces sp. SID12501 | reverse complement strand
GGAGTCCGGCTACTCGTTCGTCAACACGCCGCACATCACCAAGGAGCAGCTCTTCCAGATCTCGGGCCACCTCGACTGGTACGCCGACGGCATGTACCCGCCGATGCAGCTCGACGAGGAGCGCGACGCCGACGGCAACGTGCGGCGCGCGGGGCAGAACTACTACCTCAAGCCCATGAACTGCCCCATGCACAACCTCATCTTCAAGTCGCGCGGGCGGTCGTACCGCGAGCTGCCGCTGCGGCTGTTCGAGTTCGGCACCGTCTACCGGTACGAGAAGTCGGGCGTCGTGCACGGCATGACCCGCGGACGCGGCTTCACGCAGGACGACGCGCACATCTACTGCACCCGCGAGCAGATGCGCGACGAGCTCACGAGCCTGCTGACGTTCGTCCTCGAGCTGCTCAAGGACTACGGCCTCGACGACTTCTACCTCGAGCTGTCGACCCGCAACCCCGAGAAGTCCGTCGGCTCGGACGAGGTGTGGGAGGAGGCCACC
>NZ_JAAGLU010000463.1 GCF_010550245.1 Streptomyces sp. SID12501 | reverse complement strand
TCCACGTGGGAGTCCAACGACTGGAAGTTGAAGGAGAGTGCGAGCTCGACCGGACTTGTTTCCCCGATCGACGCCAGGCAGGCGTCCAACGTCACGAGTGACTTCTCCCGCTACGTCCCGGCCGCTGCAGAAGACCCCGTCCTGAGCGGCGCGGCCGGGCAGGACGGATTCCCCACGCCGTACGGGCACAACGAGCACGGCGCCCGCGCCGCCGCTGTCAGCGCCACCATGCTCTACGGCGATCCGAGGTTCTTCACCGATGAGGACTGGCGACACCGGATGCTGAAGGCCACCGCAGCACCGAGCGTGCTGCGATCGGTCACCTCGGACACCGACTCGACGGCCCGCCTGGTCATGCAGAACCGCGGGGTCGGTGCCGACGGCATGACGGCCGACGGCAGCAAACTGATCACGCGGACGGCAGCACTCGCCACCCGCGCGATCTCCTACTCCGACCAGGCCGCGAGTGTCGAGCTGTGGACCGCGTCGGTGGGCGGAGT
>NZ_JAAGLU010000462.1 GCF_010550245.1 Streptomyces sp. SID12501 | reverse complement strand
ATGGCACGTCGGCTCGGTCACCCTGAAGGTCACCATCCTGTGGTGGTTCGCCCTGGTCGCGGTGGCCACCTGGATCCTGCTGCGCACCCGCGCAGGGAACTGGATCTTCGCCGTGGGCGGCGGGGCCGACGCGGCCCGCGCGACCGGCGTGCCCGTGGTCAAGACGCGCATCGGCCTCTACATGTGCGTCGCGCTGTGCGCCTGGATCTCCGGGCAGCACATCCTGTTCTCCTTCGACGTCGTCCAGTCGGGCGAGGGCGTCGGCAACGAGTTCCTCTACATCATCGCGGCCGTCATCGGCGGCTGTCTGATGACGGGCGGCTACGGCTCGGCCATCGGCTCGGCCATCGGCGCCTTCATCTTCGGCATGACCAGCAACGGCATCGTGTACGCCCAGTGGAACCCGGACTGGTTCAAGTTCTTCCTCGGGTTGATGCTGCTGCTCGCCACGATGCTCAACGCATGGGTCCGCAAGCGGGCGGAGGCGAAGTGACGATCGA
>NZ_JAAGLU010000461.1 GCF_010550245.1 Streptomyces sp. SID12501 | reverse complement strand
CGACGTCACCTCCGACATGACCATCGCCCAGGAGGAGATCTTCGGCCCCGTGCTGTCGATCCTCCCGTATGAGGACGAGGACGACGCCCTGCGCATCGCCAACGGCACCGTGTACGGCCTCGGCGGAGCCGTCTGGGCGGCGGACGCGGAGACCGCGACGGCCTTCGCCCGCCGCATGGACACCGGGCAGGTGGACATCAACGGGGGCCGCTTCAACGTGCGGGCGCCATTCGGTGGGTACAAGCAGTCGGGTGTCGGCCGCGAGTTGGGCCCGCACGGCCTGGGGGAGTACCTCCAGACCAAGTCCCTGCAGTTCTGAATCCCGGAAGTACGGAGACGACGACCATGGTCCGCGCCGCCATCCTGCCCGCCGTCGGAGCCCCGCTGGAGATACGGGAGATCGTGCTGCCCGAACCCGGCCCCGGTCAGGTCCGGGTGCGGCTCGCCGCAGCCGGGGTCTGCCACTCCGACCTCTCCCTCAGCAACGGCACCATGCGGGTT
>NZ_JAAGLU010000460.1 GCF_010550245.1 Streptomyces sp. SID12501 | reverse complement strand
TCGGCCGAGTCTCCGCGTCCAGCAGCGCACAGACGCGGCAGCGGGTGACCTTCGTGGTCATCCGGGGGCTGGCGGACACGCGGTGCGTCACCTTCCGCGCCGCCGACGGCCGCTTTCTGCGCCATCGTGACCTGCGGCTACGGCTGAGCACCAACGACGGCAGCGAACTGTTTCGTGCAGACGCCACCTTCTGTCCGCGCCCCGGGGCGGTCGCCGGGTCGGTAACCCTGCACGCGCACAACTACCCCGGATCGGTCCTGCGCCACCGTGACGGTGGCATCCGGCTCGACGGCTCGGACGGCACACGGGCCTTCGCCGGTCAGGCTTCCTTCCTCGTGCGCAGGGCCTGGGCCGGCGCTCTTTGAGCATGTCGGGACCGGGTGCTGCGCCCAGTCCGGCTCCGATCCGCATTCGTCGACGGCCGCCTCGCCGTGACCGGCCCCAAGGCTGATCACCGCAACGGCAACCGCAACCGCCACGACGCCACGACGCCACGAACGC
>NZ_JAAGLU010000045.1 GCF_010550245.1 Streptomyces sp. SID12501 | reverse complement strand
CTTCCGATCCGCCCCCGGCTCCGGGGCCCGCGCCCTACGGAAAGCAGGGGCCCCCGCAGCCCCCGTACGGCCAGGCGCCCGGCCAGGCAGGATCACTGCCCCCCGGCTACGGCCAGCCGCAGGCGCCCCAGGCCCCGCCCGGCCCTCCCGGCTACGGGCAGCCGACCCCGCCCCCGGGCTACGGCCAGCAGCCCCCGTTCGGGCAGGCCCCCGGCCAGCAGGCCACCTACGGCGTGCCCCAGGGCGTACCGCAGGGTGCCGGTCAGGGCGCCGGCGTCACAGCCGCGCTCCAGCAGTTCAAGGAGACGCCGACCGGGCAGCGCTGGACGCAGCAGAACAAGAAGCTGATCCGTGTCGACCTGGGCATGGGCGGTCAGCCCGTGCTGGCCCGGCAGGGCAGCATGGTGCTCTACCAGGGCAAGGTCGACTTCAGCTACAAGGGCGCCGGATTCGCCGGCCGCGTCGTTGGTGGCGCGACCGGTCAGGAGATGCAGCTGATGCGCTGTACCGGCCAGGGCCAGGTGTTCCTCGCCGACAACTCCACGATGCTGCACCCCATCGAGCTGCAGGGTGATGGCATCTGCGTGTCCGCCGAGAACGTCCTCGCGTTCGACGAGAGCCTCCAGTACGAGGTGCGTCGCGTCGAGGGGCACGGCATTCCCGGCGGTGCTCTCTTCACCATGCTGTTCACGGGCACCGGCACCATCGTCGTGAAGACGCACGGCGTCCCCGTCGTCCTCCCCGTCACGCCCACCACGTTCGCCGACTGCAATGCCGTGGTCGCCTGGTCCGCCGCCTCCCAGGTGGTCGTCTCCAGCCAGGTACGGATGCGCCGCAACGCCTACCCCGGCGACACCGGGGAGGGCGTCAACCTCCAGTTCCGAGGCGCGCCCGGCAACTTCATCGTCGTCCAGCCGTACGAGGTCTGAGGGAGCCCGTCATGAACCAGCCACTCGCGGGCTACGCTCCCGCACCCGTCACCGCCCGCATGGACAACCACGGCAATCACATGCTGAAGGTCGCCATGCAGACCGGAAACGACCTCCTCGCGCGCGTGGGGTCGATGGTCGCCTACGAGGGGTTCGTCCAGTACGAGCCCAACCCGCCGGCCGTGCGCCAGATCGCCAAGGACTGGATGACCGGCGAGGGCGCACCCCTGATGAAGTGCTCGGGGGACGGCCTGCTCTATCTCGCCGACTACGGCGCGAACGTGGTCGTGATCAACCTCAACGGCGACGGCATCTCCGTCAACGCCACCAACCTGCTCGCCTTCGACGCGCACCTCACCTGGGGCGTCGAGCGGGTCAAGGGGCTGGCGAAGTTCGCCGGGCAGGGCCTGTGGAACACCAAGATCTCCGGGCAGGGCTGGGTCGCGCTGACCTCCCGGGGCAAGCCGATCGTCGTCGACTGCGGTGGCGGCGAAGACGAGACGTACGTCGACCCGGACGCGCTCGTCGCCTGGTCCCCGAACCTCAAGGTGAAGGGCAAGCGCAGCTTCAAGGCGCAGTCGCTCATCGGCCGGGGCAGCGGCGAGGCCTTCCAGATGGCCTTCTCCGGCCAGGGCATCGTCGTCGTCCAGCCCAGCGAGGACAGCACCGACCGTCTCCGGTTCCGGGGCTGAGGGGGAGCCAGAACGCCATGCAGAGCCCACTTTTCGCGCACAACGACTCGCAGACCCAGGAGCGCTGGAGCCTGCAGAGCAAGCAGATGCTCCGGGTCACTCTGGAGGGCCACGACGACATCCTCGCCCGCAAGGGCACGATGGTCGCCTACCAGGGCCTGATGGAGTTCGACGCCGAGTACCAGAGCAACAACCAGGGCCGCTCGCGCGCACACACGGGCGAGGGCCTGGACCTGATGCGCTGCCACGGCCAGGGCACGGTCTACCTCGCCAACCTCGCCCAGCACATCCACGTGGTGGACGTGGAGCAGGACGGGCTGACGGTCGACAGCAGTTACGTGCTGGCGATGGACTCCGGGCTGCACCACGAGGTCATCGCCGTGGACAGCCTCTACGGCATCTCCGGTTCCGGGAAGTACCAGCTCAACATCACCGGCCGCGGCAGGGTCGCTCTGATGACCTCGGGCGCGCCGCTGATGATGCAGGTGACGCCGGACAAGTACGTCAACTGTGACGCCGACGCGATCGTCGCCTGGTCGACCGGCCTGCGCGTGCAGATGCAGGCCCAGACGCACACCTCCGGAGTGTGGCGACGCCGCGGCAACACCGGCGAGGGCTGGGAGCTCAGCTTCATGGGCAGCGGCTACGCGCTGATCCAGCCCAGCGAGTTGCTGCCGCCGCAGAACGCCCAGATCGGCCAGGGCGCCGCCGCCCAGTTCGGTATGGGACAGCATGGGGCCCGGGCGCAGAACCAGGGCAACGCCTGGGGCTAGCCGCACCGGACAGGTGACAGGTGACGTGTAAGGGGCGACCACCGTGGGCGGTCGCCCCTTACACGTTCACAGTCTGGCGCGGGCTGCTTCGAGCAGTCGTACGACTGAGTCGTCCGCTACGTCCGCCACCTCGGAGTAGGCGAACCAGCGCAGGTCCAGGGACTCGTCGCTGATCGCCTCCACAGCTCCCCGAGGTGCCACGGCGGCGTACTGCACGTCCAGGTGCCAGGCACAGGGCGTGTGGTGCCGGTCCAGACGGACCGGAGTGCTCCCGAGGAGTCGCAGCGAGGGGATGCCGGACTCCTCCGTGGCCTCGCGGAGCGCGGCACCGGCGAGTGTGCTGTCGCTCTGTTCGCAGTGCCCGCCCATCTGGAGCCACATCCGCAGCTTCTTGTGAAGCGTGAGCAGGACCCGCTCACGCTCCGGGTCGATCACGAGAGCGCTGGCTGTGATGTGTCCGTCCTCGCAGCCCTTCCACATCCCGTCGGAATGGCCGTCCAGATGGTCCAGGTAGGCCTGACGGAGATCTTGTTGATCCTGATCCTCGTACTTCTCCAGCACCTGGACCGCGTCGTCGTGGAGAGTCACTCGGAGTCGTCGTCCTTCTCCAGGTTCGGCTTCTCGGCGGAGCCGCTCGCCGCCTCGCCGAGCATCTTGTCCAGCTCGGAGAAGTCGAGCTGCTCGCGGTGCACGAAGCCGTCCGGGTCGTCCAGGTCGGAGGCCGTCGGCAGCATGTCCGGGTGGGCCCACAGACCGTCCCGGCCGTCGACACCGCGCGCGTCCGTCAGCGACGCCCACAGGCGCGACGCGTCACGCAGGCGGCGCGGGCGCAGCTCCAGGCCGATCAGGGTGGCGAACGTCTGCTCGGCCGGGCCACCCGAGGCACGGCGGCGGCGCAGCGTTTCGCGCAGCGCGTCAGCGGACGTCAGACGGGGCTTCGCCGCAGCGTGCACCACCGCGTCGACCCAGCCCTCCACGAGGGCCAGCGCCGTCTCCAGACGGGCCAGGGCGACCTTCTGCTCCGGGGTGTCCTCCGGCTGGAACATGCCCTGCTGAAGCGCGTCCTGCAGCTGTTCCGGGTTCTGTGGGTCGAACTGGCCGACCACGTCCTCCAGCTTGGCCGTGTCGACCTTGATCCCGCGCGCGTAGCCGTCGACCGCGCCGAACAGGTGCGAGCGCAGCCACGGCACATGGGCGAACAGGCGCTGGTGGGCGGCCTCGCGCAGGGCGAGATACAGCCGCACCTCCTCCTGCGGCACACCCAGGTCCTTGCCGAACGCCTCGATGTTCGCCGGCAGCAGCGCGGCCCGGCCCGTCGGGCCCAGCGGCAGACCGATGTCCGTCGAGCCGACGACCTCGCCCGCGAGCACCCCGACGGCCTGTCCGATCTGCGTGCCGAACATGGCGCCGCCCATGGAGCGCATCATGCCGATCAGCGGGCCCGCCATGGCCTGCATCTCCTCGGGCAGGACATCGCCCATGGCCGCGCCGACGCGCTCGGCGACCGGGTCGACCAGCTCCTTCCAGGCGGGCAGGGTCGCCTCGACCCACTCCGCGCGGCTCCACGCCACGGCGGAGCCCGCGCCGGACGGCAGCGATGTCGCATCGTCCAGCCACAGGTCCGCAAGGCGGACGGCCTCCTCGACCGCGGTGCGCTCCGAGGGACCGATGCTGGAGTCCTTGACGCCGTCGGACGTCCCCTGGGAGACCGTCTGGCGGGCGATCTGCTTGGCCATGTCCCAGTTCACCGGACCGCCCTCGTACGAGAGCATCTGGCCCAGCTGCTGGAACGCGGCGCCCAGGTCGTTGGGGTTCATGGAACCGAACATGGCTGCGAGCGGATTGTCGCCTCCGGGACCACCGAAGCCGGGCAGTCCGAAACCGAACGGTCCCTGACCACCACCGCCCTGCTGGTCCTCCTGCTTGCCCTCGTCGCCGTTCTCCGGCTCCTCCGGCGGAAGGCCGAAACCGAATGGGGTGTCACTCACGGGATTCCTCGGCTGGTAAGGCCGTCGGCTCTTCGACGGCGGCTGCCCGACAACACCACCCAGCCTAGACACCGTGGCCGGTTGGGGGCTCGGTGCTTCGCCGACTCCTGGCCTGCGGCAGGATGGATGTCACCTGGTACGTACGCGTCACGCGCGTCCTTACTGAAGACAACCGCTGGAGACGCCGGTGAGTTCCCCAGATCCGCAGGTTCGCGCAGCGCGAAACCACTCAACCAACCCGGGCCTACGCGGGCCGGTCGTCGCGGTCACCGGCGCCGCGACGGGCATCGGAGCGCTGCTCACCGAGCGGCTCGCCGCGTCCGAGGAGATCAAGCAGGTCGTTGCCATCGACGAGCGCCGCGGCGAGTGCGCGGCGGCGCAGTGGCACATCCTCGATGTGCGGGATCCGGCCATCGCGGAGAAGCTGCGGGGCGCCGACGTCGTGGTCCATCTGGCCCTCGATCTGGACCTGGAGACGGACGGCACGGCCCGTACGGCGTACAACGTGCGCGGGACGCAGACCGTGCTGACGGCTGCCGCCGCGGCCGGGGTGCACCGGGTCGTGCTGTGCACGTCCGCGATGGTCTACGGGGCGTTGCCGGACAACGAACTGCCGCTCGCGGAGGACGCCGAGCTGCGGGCGACGGCCGAGGCGACCGGGGTCGGAGACCTGCTGGAGATCGAGCGGCTGGCCCGGCGCGCGCCGCGAGCGCATCCCGGGCTCAATGTGACGGTCGTGCGGCCCGCGGTGCTGATCGGCGGTACGGACACTGCTCTGACCAGGTATTTCGAGTCGCCTCGGCTGCTGGTCGTGGCCGGGTCGCGGCCTGCCTGGCAGTTCTGTCACGTCGAGGATCTGTGCAGTGCTCTGGAGTACGCGGTGCTGGAGAAGGTCGAGGGGGAGCTGGCTGTCGGGTGCGACGGGTGGCTGGAGCAGGAGCAGGTCGAGGAGATCAGCGGGATCCGCCGTATGGAGCTGCCGTCCGCTGTGGCTCTGGGTGCGGCCGCCCGGCTGCACCGGATCGGGCTCACGCCCTCACCGGCCGGGGATCTGGCGTACACGATGTATCCCTGGGTGGTGAGCGGCAGCCGGCTGCATGATGCCGGGTGGCGGCCTCAGTGGAGCAACGAGGAGGTGCTCGCGGAGCTGCTCGAGGAGGTGGCCGGGCGGCATACGGTGGCCGGGCGGCGGCTCGGGCGCAAGGACGCGACTGCTGCGGGGGCTGCGGGCGCGACGGTGGCGTTGTTGGGTACGGCTGCGTTGGTGCGGCGGGCTCGGAAGGCTCGGCGGCGGTTTTGAGGGGGCGGGGTGGGATTGTTTTCGCCCCCGCCGCCCTTACCCGTCCCATCCCTGGGGGCTGTGCCCCCAGACCCCCCTGTCGCGCTGAATGCGCTCGTCCTCAAACGCCGGACGGGCCGGATGTGCTGGGCGTGGCACGATGGACATATGGCATCCCTCAGTGATCATCCCGGTGAGCAGGCGGCTCTGGAGCCCATCAAGCTCGTTGCCGTTCGGGAGACGCCGCTCTCCCTGGACGAGGTTTTCCGGGCTGTGGGAGACGACTCCGCCGGGGGGACCGCCCTGTTCGTGGGGACCGTGCGGAATCACGACGGTGGTGCCGACGTCGACGCGCTCGGCTATTCGTGTCACCCCAGCGCCGAGGCCGAGATGCGGCGTGTCGCCGAGAAGGTCGTCGCCGAGTTTCCGGTGCGGGCGCTGGCCGCTGTGCATCGGGTCGGGGACCTGGCCGTGGGGGACCTCGCTGTCGTGGTCGCCGTGTCCTGCCCGCACCGGGGCGAGGCCTTCGCGGCCTGCCGGAAGCTGATCGACGACCTCAAGCACGAGGTGCCCATCTGGAAGCACCAGACGTTCTCCGACGGTACCGAGGAGTGGGTCGGCGCCTGCTGAGCCGGGCGGGTGACCCTGCGGGTGAGGCGTCTCCGGTTGCGTAACCGCCCCCCGGGCGTGAGCGTTGACACGGCGGAGGTTAATCTGCTGATCAGTCAGTTGCGGTCGCTCTTTGGGGTTGGGAGGTCGGCATGGCGGCACTCGCCTGGTTGCTGATTCCGCTTGTGGCTGCGATCGGCGCCGGTCTGTGGGGCAGTTGGGCCAACCGGACGCGCAGGACACGCGGTGACGGTCCCGAACTCGACGGTTACGAGCGGTTCCGCGAGGCCATGGAGAAGTCCCGTACCTGAGCCACCGGACGGGCGGCCCTGACGGTGCGCCGACAGGACCGTCCCGTACTGTCGTGCCATGCCACGCCGCACCGCGACGCTGCTCGCCTCCACCCTGATGCTGATCGCGCTCCTGTGCGCCGGAGTGTTCATCAACGTGCCGTATTCGGAGCTGTCGCCGGGGCCGACCGTGAACACTCTCGGGGACCACGGCGGCGACCCGGTGCTGCAGATCTCCGGGCGCAAGACCTATGCGACCACCGGGCATCTGAACATGACCACCGTTCGGGTCACCAGCGCCGACTACAAGATGAACCTCGTCGAGGCCGTGTTCGGGTGGCTCTCGCACGACAACAAGGTCGTGCCGCACGACACGCTGTACCCGGACGGCAAGACCGAGGAGCAGTCGACCCAGGAGAACGCCGAGGAGTTCAGCCAGTCCCAGGAGAGCGCAAAGGTCGCGGCCCTGGAGCAGCTCGACGTCCCGGTGCAGTCCTGGGTGATCGTCTCCACCGTCCTGAAGGGGTCCCCGGCCGAGGGCGCGCTGCACGCCGGTGATGTCATCAAGGCTGTCGACGGTACGACGGTCAAGGAGCCCGGCGACGTCGCCAAGCTGGTGACCAAGCACAAGGCCGGCGAGAAGGTCGTCTTCGCCATCGTGCCCGCCGCGGAGCAGGCCGCCGCCGAGAAGGCGAACCGGGCGGCCACCAAGACGCGGAACGTCACCATCACGACCACCAGGTCCGCCGACGACAGTGCCGAACGCGCCATCGTCGGGATCTCGGCCGGGACCGACCACACCTTCCCGTTCACCATCGACATCAAGCTCGCCGATGTCGGAGGGCCCAGCGCGGGGCTCATGTTCGCCCTCGGCATCTACGACAAGCTGACGCCCGGGAGCCTCACCGGCGGCAAGTTCGTGGCCGGTACCGGCACCATCGACGACGACGGCAAGGTCGGCCCCATCGGTGGGATCGAGCTCAAGACCGTCGGCGCGCGGGACAAGGGGGCCCAGTACTTCCTGACGCCGGCCGACAACTGCGAGGCCGCCGCCAAGGACACCCCCGAGGGGCTCACGCTCGTCAAGGTGGGCACCATCGGCGAGGCGTTGAACGCCCTCAAGGACATCCGCTCCGGTGACACCGGTGAGCTGCCGAAGTGCAGCACCAAGTAGTAGTTGGGCAGGAATGTGGGTGAGCGGTCCATAGGACCGCTCACCCACACCTCCTTCCTCCGTCAGTCCGCGAACGTCGCCGAGAGTGCCTCCGCCAGGCCCGGTACCAGGCCCGAGCCCGTCAGTACTTCCGTCGCCGCGTCCTTCTCGCGCAGGCGTACCGCCGAGTCGCGCGTGCCGTCGCGCAGGACCGCGACCGTCATCCGGACCTCCTGACGGTCCGCGTGCGCGGCGACCCAGGCCGCCAGCTTCTTCTCGCTCAGCCCCGCCGGAACCGACGCCTCCGCGGACGGCGGGAGCATCAGGCGCTCGACGGTGAGGGCGCAGCCGACCACCGAGTCGGGCCAGGCGATGGTGGCGAGGAACTCGTCCAGCGGTTTGCCCGCCGGAATCTCGTCCTGCTCGATCGGGGTGAGGCCGGTGGTCGCCTGCTCGTCGGCCAGGCCGAGCTGGGCTGCGAGAGCAGGTTCCTGGACCCGCAGTCGGGCGGTGTCTACGAGGGCGAAGAGGCGAGCCGGCTGGTCCCAGCCGAGGCCGGAGACGTACTCGTCGATCTCGAGTACGGCCCGGGTGAGCGGGTTCGCCGCCATGGGAGTGTTGGACATGGTCACAATCCTGCCTCGTTCATGGCCCGAAGCGGGAACCGAGTAAAGCGTGAGTAAGTTGCATAGGTGAGGCCCCTACGATCACGGGCCCTGACGGAGGGTCCGCGATCACGGGGGCCTGACGGACCGACAGCGACTTTTGAGGTGCCAACCTTGGCTTTCCAGATGCCGGACCGCGGCGGAGGCCCGCAGGGGCCACGGATCAGAGTGGGCCGCCCGTCCCGGCGCGTCCGGACCCTGCTCATGACGCTGGGCGTCCTTGCCGTACTCGGCATGGCGTTCATCATGTTCGCGGGCTTCTGGACTGACTGGCTCTGGTACCGCTCGGTCAACTACTCATCGGTCTTCACGACCACCCTGTGGACCAAGATCGGCCTTTTCTTCGTCTTCGGTCTGCTGATGGCGACCGCGGTAGGGGTGAACATCTGGCTGGCGCACCGGCTGCGCCCGCCGCTGAGCGCCATGTCGATGGAGCAGCAGAGCCTCGACCGGTACCGCATGGGCATCGCCCCGTACAAGAGGTGGCTGCTGCTCGGTATCACCGCCCTGGTCGGCCTCATCGCGGGCGCGTCGGCGTCCGGGCAGTGGCGGACCTGGCTGATGTGGGTCAACGGGGTGTCCTTCGGACAGAAGGACCCCCAGTTCGGTCTGGACGTGTCGTTCTACGCCTTCGACCTGCCCTGGTACCGCTTCCTGATGGGCTTCGGCTTCGCAGCCGCGATCCTCTCCCTGATCGCCGCAGCCCTCACCCACTATCTGTACGGCGGGCTGCGCATCACCAGCCCGGGGGCTCGCGCCACGGCAGCGGCGACAGGCCATCTGTCCGTGCTGCTGGGCATCTTCGTCGCCCTCAAGGCGGTCGCGTACTGGCTCGACCGGTACGGCCTCGCGGTGAAGTCGAGTGACTTCAAGGCGACCGGCAACTGGACGGGTCTGCGGTACGTCGACGCGAACGCCTACCTGCCGGCCAAGACGATCCTGTTCTGCATCGCCATCATCTGCTCGCTGCTGTTCTTCGCGACCTTGTGGCGGCGCACCTGGCAGCTGCCCGTCATCGGCTTCGGACTGATGGTCCTCTCGGCCATCCTCATCGGCGGGCTGTACCCGGCGATCGTGCAGAAGTTCCAGGTCCAGCCGAACGAGCAGGCGAAGGAGGCCCCGTACGTCGAGAAGAACCTGAAGGCGACGCGCGAGGCTTACGGCATCGACGGCGCCAAGGTCAGCGAGTACGCCGGCCGCAGTGACACCGAGGACAAGACCAAGCTGCGCGACGACGTCGACGCCACGGCGAGTATCCGCATCGTGGACCCGAACATCGTTTCGCCGACGTTCCAGCAGCTCCAGCAGATCAGGAACTACTACGCGTTCCCGACCAACCTGGACGTCGACCGGTACAGCAAGGACGGCAAGGACCAGGACACGGTCATCGGTCTGCGTGAGCTGAACCTCAACGGCATTCCGAAGAACAACTGGATCAACGACCACTTCCGTTACACGCACGGATTCGGCGTGGTCGCGGCCAAGGGCACCACGGGGGACGCCCAGGGCCGACCGGTCTTCACCGAGTCCGACCTGCCGTCCTCGGGTGACCTCGGGACGTACCAGCAGCGGATCTACTACGGCGAGAAGACCAGCCAGTACTCGATCGTCGGCGGTCCCCAGAAGGAGATCGACTACTCCGACGACACCGGCGAGAAGACCACCAGCTACCGGGGGAAGAGCGGCGTCAGCCTCTCCAACCCGATAAACCGTGCCGCGTACGCCGTCGCGTTCGGTGAGCCGCAGATCCTCTACTCCGGTGCCATCGGTGAGGGTTCGCGGGTTCTGTACAACCGCACGCCCAAGGAGCGCGTCGAAGCGGTGGCGCCCTGGCTGACCATCGACGGTGACGCCTACCCGGCCGTCATCGACGGTGAGATCCAGTGGATCGTCGACGCCTACACGACGACGAACGGCTATCCGTACGCCTCTCGCACTACTCTGGGAGACACGACGGCCGACTCGCTCACCGCCGGCAACAACCAGCGTGCGGTGGTGGCCCAGCAGAACCAGGTCAACTACATCCGCAACTCGGTGAAGGCGACCGTCGACGCGTACACCGGCGAGGTCAAGCTCTACCAGTGGGACACCGAGGACCCGGTCCTGAAGACCTGGATGAAGGCCTTCCCGAACACGGTCGAGCCGAAGAGTGACATCTCGGCCTCGCTGATGGCCCATCTCCGGTACCCGCAGGACCTGTTCAAGGTCCAGCGCGAGCTGCTGACCCGCTACCACGTGGCGGACGCCGAGACGTTCCTCAGCGGTTCCGAGGTGTGGCAGGTGCCGGACGACCCGAGCAACAAGTCGGGCGACGCGGTGCCGCCGTACTACCTGAGCATGAAGATGCCCGACCAGCAGGCGCAGGCGTTCTCCCTGACGACGACGTTCACGCCGAACGGCCGGGACAACCTGAGTGCCTTCATGTCCGTCAACGCCGAGGCGGGGACGAGCGATTACGGCAAGATCAGAATCCTGAAACTGCCGACGAGCGGAACCGTCAGCGGACCCAAACAGGTCCAGAGCCAGTTCAACTCCGAACAGAACATCGCCGAGACCATCAGGCTGCTGAGAGGCGGGGATTCGGAGATCGAGTACGGCAACCTGCTGACGGTGCCGCTCGACGGAGGACTGCTGTACGTGGAGCCCGTCTACGTACGAGGAAGCGGACTCAAGTACCCGCTGTTGCGCAAGGTGTTGGTGACCTACGACGGCCAGACCGCCTTCGAGGACACACTCGACGCCGCACTCGACAAGGTCTTCGGGGCGGAGGCCACGACCACCGAGCCACCGGACGACGGCGACGGTACGACGACGCCACCACCGGCGTCCGGCAACCCGACGGTCCAAGAGGCCCTCAACGATGCCCAGAAGGCCTTCGACGACGGCCAGGCCGCTCTCAAGAAGGGCGACTGGGAGGCGTACGGCACGGCGCAGACAGACCTTGAGGATGCGCTCAAGCGGGCCGAGGCGGCGCAGACCGCGGCCGACAAGAAGACCGGTAGCGGGAGTGGTTCCTCCGGTAGCGCGAGTCCCAGTCCCAGTCCCAGCGGTAGTCCAAGTGGCAGTCCCAGCAGCAGTCCCAGTAGTACCTCCACCAGTAGTTAGTGCTGCTCGGAGGCCCTGCTGAGGCTGCGGCTCCCGCTCCTCCCGCGCCGTGGTACGGTTTGAACACAACGGCGCGGGGTGGAGCAGCTCGGTAGCTCGCTGGGCTCATAACCCAGAGGTCGCAGGTTCAAATCCTGTCCCCGCTACTGAACGCGAAGGCCCGGATCCTCCAAGGATCCGGGCCTTTGTGATGTGCGAACGCATGTGCCGACCTGGTGAAGGCCGCGCCTACCCGGGGCAGTTGAGGGTAATTGTGTTTCACTTGTCTCTCTGTGGGCATGTCGACAAAACGCTGTAGAGACCTCACTGGCTGCGGTATACCAGGTGTACCCAGGTTGCAGGTGGTGCGACGATGGACGTTATGGGGGACAAGGCAACTCTGTTGGAGACAGGGCGATTTGTGCAGCCTTCCGACCGGGACGAAACCGGCGAGGCGGTAGAAGAGGCACGCAGGCGGCTCGCGGCCGAGGCCGGCGACGTCGAGGCGATGAGTGTCCTCGGAGCCATGCTGCTGCGCCGCGGTGATCTCGACGGAGCCGAGCCTCTGCTGCGTGCCGCCACCGCCGTGGGTGACCGTGCCGCGGCCAACAACCTCGGGGTCCTCCTCCACCAGCGCGGGTACGCCGACGACGCCGCCGGATGGTGGCGGATCGCCGCCGTCGCCGGCTCCGCCCCCGCCGCGCACGCGCTCGGCCGCCACCACCGCGAGCGCGGCGACGAGCCGGCCGCCGAGTACTGGCTGCGCCAGTCCGCCGAGCAGGGGCACGTGCTGGGCGCGTACGCCCTCGCCGATCTGCTGGAGCACCGCGGGGACGTAGCCACGGAGCAGTGGATGCGGGTCGCCGCCGAGCGGGGGCACCGGGAGGCCGCGTACCGGATTGCCCGCGCGCTCGACCGCAAGGCCGCGGAGGGTACGGAGAGCGCGGGCGCTGAGGACAGTGCGGGTGACGGTGGTGCCGGGGAGGCCGAGCAGTGGTACCGCCAGGCCGCCGCTCGGGGGCATCAGCGGGCCGCGCTCCATCTCGGGGCCATTCTGGAGAGGCGCGGTGAGCTCAAGGAGGCCGGGCGCTGGTATCTGACGTCCGCCAAGGACGGCGAGGCCCGGGCCGCGTGTGCGCTCGGGTTCCTGCTGCGTGACGCGGGGGACGATGAGAGCGCCGCCGTGTGGTGGCTGCGGGCTGCCCAGGACGGGGACGGCAACGCCGCCAACGCGCTGGGCGCGCTGCACGCCGAGCGTGGTGAGACCCAGACGGCCGAGCGCTGGTACCGGGCGGCGATGGACGCCGGGGACGTGAACGGGGCGTACAACCTCGGCCTGCTCTGCGCCGAGCAGTCGCGTACCGCGCAGGCCGAGCAGTGGTACCGGCGGGCCGCGTACGCCGGGCACCGCGAGGCCGCGAACGCGCTCGCCATTCTGCTGCTGCAGGGCGGTGACGCGTCCGGAGCCGAGCCGTGGTTCTCCAAGGCCGCCGAGGTGGGCAGTGTCGATGCCGCCTTCAACCTGGGGATTCTGCACGCCGGGCGGGGCGAGGACGTGGCCGCGCTGCGGTGGTACGAGCGTGCCGCCGGCGCCGGGCACACCGAGGCGGCGCTTCAGGTCGGGATCGCCCGGCTGCGGGAGGGCGACGAGCGGGAGGCCGAGCGGTATCTGCGGTGTGCGGCGGGCGGGGGGAGCCCCGAGGCCGCGTATCGGCTGGCCTCGGTGCTCGACGCGCGGCGTCCGCAGGCGCCCGCGCACGAGCTCGGTGAGATCGCGCACGAGAAGACGGAGTGCGAGGAGTGGTACGAGCGGGCGGCTTCCCAGGGGCATCGGCGGGCGCAGGTGCGGGTGGGGATGCTGGCGTCGGCTCGTGGAGACGTGGTGGAGGCGGCTCGGTGGTACCGGGCCGCGGCTGAGGCCGGGTCTCGTAACGGGGCGTTCAATCTGGGGCTGTTGCTGGCCCGGGAGGGAAGTGAGCCCGAGGCCGCGGTGTGGTGGGCTCGGGCGGCTGAGGCGGGGCATGGGCGGGCCGCGTTGCGGCTGGCGCTGGTGTATGCGCGGCGGGGGGAGTTGGCGGAGGGGCAGCGGTGGGCCGATCTGGCGGTTTCGTTGGGGCCTGGAGAGGTCGCGGAGCGGGCGGCTCGGTTGCGGGATGCGTTGCGGGAAGAGCTTTCTGCTTGAGGGCGCGGTGGGTGGGGGTGGGCGTTGGCTTTTTCGCACCCGCCGCCCCTACCCGTCCCATCCCTCCCACAGCCCGTCCCATCCCTCCCAGAGAGGGGGAACCCAGACGGGCAGGAATCGATTTGCCTTCGTGGGTGGGGCTGACGTAACGTTGTGTTTACCGACGCGGGGTGGAGCAGCTCGGTAGCTCGCTGGGCTCATAACCCAGAGGTCGCAGGTTCAAATCCTGTCCCCGCTACTTGAGGCCGAGGGCCGAAGTCCGATACAGGACTTCGGCCCTCGGTGCGTTTCCCGTTCAGGCCGGCGCGTGCTGCCGTACCGGGGCCCAGCAGCGGATGATGTCGCGGACCGAGACGATGCCTGCGGGCTCGCCGCCGTCCAGGACGATGAGGTGGCGGAAGCCACCGTGGGCCATCGCGTGTGCGGCCTGCTCCAGGGTCCAGGAGGGCGTGGCGAAGACGACGTCGTTGGTGGTGTGGGCGTGGGCGCGTTCGGCGTCGGGGCTCTGGCCGCGGCCGACGGAGTTGAGGATGTCGCGTTCGGTGAGGATGCCGATGCCGCCGGCGTCCGGGTCGAGGACCACCGCCGCGCCGATACGCCGCGCGGCCATCAGCGCGGCGGCCTGGCGGAGTGTGTGATCGGGGCCGATGGTGAGGACCACGGTGCTCATGGCGTCACGTACGAGCATGGGGTGGAGCCACCTCCTAGAGAGTTCCCGCCCCAGTTCTGTGTCCTGTCCTCGCTGGCTTGTTCAGCGTTTCACAAGTTCACAAGTGGGGGGAGCTTCAGGGTGGCAGTTAAAGAGACGGTCAACAAGGGGGCGTGTACGGCTGTTACAGGGCGTGCGGGGATCAGGGGCAGGATCTAGTAGCGCTGGTTCAGGTAGCCCAGCATCTCGTCGTGCAGGTGGCCGTTCGACGCCGCGGCGTCTCCGCTGTGCGGGCCCGGGCGGCCGTCGAGGCCGGTGAACGTGCCGCCGGCCTCCGTGACGATGATCGCGTTGGCCGCCATGTCCCACAGGGACAGCTCCGGCTCCGCGCAGATGTCGATCGCGCCCTCGGCGACCAGCATGTACGGCCAGAAGTCGCCGTACGCGCGCGTGCGCCACACCTCGCGGGTCAGGTCGAGGAAGCCGCCCAGCACACCGCGGTCCTCCCAGCCGGTGAGCGACGAGTACGCGAACGACGCGTCCGTCATCTTCGAGACGTTCGAGACGCGCAGCCGGGACGACGAGGAGAGGCTGCGGCCGGTGAACGCGCCGTGGCCCTTCGCCGCCCACCAGCGGCGGCCCAGGGCGGGAGCGGAGACCAGGCCGACCACCGGCTGGAAGCCGCCCGGGCCCGCCTCCATCAGGGAGATCAGCGTGGCCCAGACGGGCACCCCGCGGACGTAGTTCTTGGTGCCGTCGATCGGGTCGATCACCCAGCGGCGGGGGCCGGTGCCCTCGGTGCCGTACTCCTCGCCGATGATCGCGTCGCGCGGGCGGGCCCGCTGCAACTGGCCCCGCATCAAATCCTCGGCCGATTTGTCCGCCTCGCTGACCGGCGTCATGTCCGGCTTGGTCTCGACCTTGAGGTCGAGTGCCTTGAACCGGGCCATCGTCGTGGCATCGGCAGCGTCCGCGAGGACGTGGGCAAGGCGCAGGTCATCGAGATAGTCGGGCATAGGCGAACCGTATCTTTCGCGGCTGCCGCCGGGCTACAGGGGGCAGTGGGCGGGATGGCCCGCAGCTGTCCGGCGCTGTCGGCTTTCCTGACGCTGCCGGCTCTGGACGGGGTGCGAATGTCGATACGCGCCCCCTGGCGCTGTCGCGAACCCTTGACAGTGACTCCGTGCGAGTCAAACCTGGGGCCCGGAGCCGCTCGCCCCTGGGAGGCGAATGATGCCTGCAGCGCGGGATTCCTTGCTGGATGCCGCTTACACGGCGCTCGCGCGTCGTCCGTGGTCCACGGTACGCATGGTCGACGTCGCGGCGGCGGCCGGAGTGTCTCGGCAGACGCTGTACAACGAGTTCGGCAGCAAGGAAGGGCTCGCCCGGGCTCTCGTCCGCAGAGAGGCCGACGCCTACCTCGCGGGCGTCGAGCGGGCGTTGACCGGGCCCGCCGACCCCGGTGCCGGTGCGCGGGAGCGGCTCACCACGGCCGCCGAGTGGACCGCGTCGGCCGCCCGCGACAACGTGCTCGTGCGGGCCCTGCTGACCGGCTGCTGGAGTGAACGGCTGCCCTCGCCGACGCTTTCCGCCGTGCCGTCCTCCGCCGCGGTGCCCGCGCAGCGACGGGCCGACGGGCCGCTGCCCTCGCCCGGCGACTTCGTGGCGCTCGTCCGGGACCGTGCCGTGACCGTGCTGTCCGGCGCCGGCGCGGCCAAGTCGGACGTGGCCGAGATGTCCCGTACCTGCGAACTGGCCGTCCGGCTCGCCCTGTCCTGCGTCGCCGCGCCCCCGGGGGAGGGTGGTGTCGCCGACCTCGTGCGGAGTGTGTTGCAGCCCTCGGAGGCCGCCGTGTGGAACTGAGGGGGCGGGGAGTCCCGTCCGGTGCGGCTAGTGCGACGAGCCCGACAGCTGCAGGCCGATCACGCCGATGATGACCAGGCTGATCGAGACGATCTTCAGGACGGACACCAGGTCGTCGAGGAAGATCATTCCGTAGATCGCGGTGCCCGCGGCGCCGATGCCGGTCCAGACCGCGTACGCCGGGCCCACGTCGAGCTTTTTCAGGGAGAGGGTCAGCAGGCCGAAGCTGCCGAGGGCGAAGACGCAGAACGCGACCGTCGGCCAGAGGCGGGTGAAGCCGTGGGACAGCTTCAGGCAGACGGCGAAGCCGACTTCCAGGAGTCCCGCCACAACGACCAGCAGCCACGCCATGTCTTGTCCTCCCGTGTGCCGCTTCGACTGCTTCGTCCGCTGTGCCTGATGCGTCTGTTACGTCATGCTCGGATTCGGCTCGGTGCGATTATGCACTTACCGTCCGCCGCCCCGGCCAAACAACGCGGAGGTCAGTCGCCTTCCGTCCGTTCCCTTGTCGACAGCAGCCGGCGCAGGGAGTACAGCCGCGCCGGATCGGCGTGCCCCTTCTCCACCCACTCGTCCAGCGCGCAGTCGGGCTCGTCGTGACTGCACGCGCGCGGGCAGCCTTCCGTACCCGGTTCCAGGTCGGGGAATGCATGGATCACGAGGGACGGGTCGACATGGTGCAGCCCGAACGAACGTACGCCCGGGGTGTCGACCACCCAGCCCGCGTCGCCCGAGAGGGGGAGGGCCAGGGCGGAGGTGGTGGTGTGGCGGCCGCGGCCCGTCACCGCGTTGACGATGCCCGTCGAACGCCGTTGGCCGCTCGACACCAGGGCGTTGACCAGGGTCGTCTTGCCGACGCCGGAGTGGCCGACGAACGCCGTGATCTTGCCGTCCAGTTGCTCGCGTACGCGGGCCACGGCGGCCCCGCTCTCCAGCTCCTGGCGGCTCGTGACGACGTACGGGATGTCCAGGGCGCCGTACAGCTCCAGGAGCTTGTCGGGCGGGGCGAGGTCCGACTTGGTCAGGACCAGGAGCGGGGTCAGGCCGCCGGCGTACGCCGCCACCAGGCAGCGGTCGATCAGGCGGGGGCGGGGTTCGGGGTCGGCCAGCGCCGTCACGATGGCGAGCTGGTCGGCGTTGGCCACGACCACGCGCTCGTAGGGGTCGTCGTCGTCCGCCGTGCGGCGCAGGAGCGAGGTGCGCGCCGCGATGCGGACGATGCGGGCCAGCGTGTCCTTCTTGCCGGAGAGGTCGCCGATGACGGACACGTGGTCGCCGACCACCGCGGCCTTGCGGCCCAGTTCGCGGGCCTTCATCGCCATGACGATCCGGTCGTCGACCAGGACGGTCAGCCGGCCCCGGTCGACGGTGAGGACCATGCCGTCGGCCGCGTCCTCGTGCTTCGGGCGGATGTTCGTACGGGGTCGGTTGCCCTTGGGGTTCGGGCGGGAGCGGATGTCGTCCTCGTCGGTGTTCTTGCCGTAGCGGCGCATGATCCTGGTCCGCCCGTCAGTTCCCGAGCATTCCGGCCCACAGATCGGGGAAGTCCGGGAGGGTCTTCGCCGTCGTCGCCACGTTCTCGATCCGTACGTCCTTCACCGCCAGGCCGATGATCGCGCCGGCTGTCGCCATGCGGTGGTCCTCGTACGTGTGGAAGGTGCCGCCGTGCAGGGGGCGCGGGCGGATGTGCAGGCCGTCGGCCGTCTCGGTCACGTCGCCGCCGAGTTCGTTGATCTCCTTGGTCAGGGCCGCCAGGCGGTCCGTTTCGTGGAGGCGCAGATGGGCCACCCCGGTGAGGGTGGAGGGGGAGTCCGCGAGGGCCGCGACCGCCGCGATGCCCGGAGTCAGCTCGCCGACCTCGCTCAGGTCCACGTCGATGCCGTGGATCGACCCGGAGCCCGTGAACTCCAGCCCGTACTCGGTGAGTTCGCAGGAGCCGCCCATCTCCGTGAAGATCTCGCGGAGCCGGTCGCCGGGCTGCGTGGTGCGGGCCGGCCAGTCGGGGATCGTCACCTTGCCGCCGGTCACCAGGGCCGCCGCCAGGAAGGGCTGGGCGTTGGAGAGGTCCGGCTCGACGGTGAGGTCCCGGCCGAGCAGCGCGCCCGGCGTGACCCGCCAGACGTTCGGCTCGCCGCCCGACTCAGGGGTGTCCACCTGGGCGCCGACCGCGCGCAGCATGTCGACGGTCATCCGGATGTGGGGGAGCGAGGGCAGGGTCGCGCCGGTGTGGCGGACCTCGACACCCTGGTTGAAGCGCGGGGCGGAGAGCAGCAGGGCGCTCACGAACTGCGACGACGAGGACGCGTCGATCGACACCGGGCCGCCGTCCAGGGCGCCGCTGCCGTGCACCGTCAGGGGGAGCGCGCCGCGGCTGTCGTCGTCGATGCGGGCGCCGAGGGCGCGCAGGCCGTCGATCACGCCGTGGAGCGGACGCTCGTACGAACGCGGGTCGCCGTCGAAGCGGATGGGGCCGTCGGCGAGGGCGGCGACCGGGGGCAGGAAGCGCATCACCGTGCCCGCGTTGCCGACGTCGACCGTGGCGGGTCCCTGCAGGCCGGAGGGGATCACGCGCCAGGCCTCGCCGGAGCCGGAACCGTCGGGGGCCCCCGCGACGGACGAACTCGATGACACCGTCTCCTCGATGCCGACGCCCATCGTCCGCAGGGCGCCGGCCATCAGCAGGGTGTCCCGCGACCGGAGGGGGCGGCGCAGCCAGCCGGGCTCCGAGGCGAGGGCGGCGAGGATGAGGGCGCGGTTGGTGACGGACTTGGACCCGGGCACGTGGACCGTCGCGTCGACGGCTCCGCTCGCGTGCGGGGCGGGCCAGAGGGCGGGGTCTGCGGGGTTCGGGGCCATAGGTTTAGTTTAGTGGGCGGCCGTTATTCGGGTGCGGCGCCGTTGTGGCTGGTCGAGCCCCGCGGCGGAGCCGCTGATAGACACAGCCCCGCGCCCCTGAGACGACGCCCCTGCGGGGCGCGTCATACCTCCAGCAGCCAGCGCCCCCCGCCTATCAGTGAGCACAGGCTCACCGCGTGGAACAGGAACAGCCACAGCCCCGCCGGTACATGCGTGAGCCGTGACAACTGGTCCGCGTCCGAGTCGCCCGCCCCGCCCCTGCGGCGCTTGGCCTGGAGTTCGAAGGCCGGGCGGACTCCGCCCAGGAGCAGGAACCACACCACCGCGTAGGCGAACGCCGCCTGGATCTGGGGGCCGGCGAGCCAGGACACCGCCACGAAGGTGCCGCCGGAGACGAACACCGTGAGGGCACCGTACGCGTTGCGGATCATGACCAGCATCGCCAGCAGCAACGCCGTGGCCAGCCACAGGAGGGCCGTGATGTGGCCGGCGGCGAGGAGCGCGGCGCCGCCGAGGCCCAGCAGCGGGGGAGCGGTGTAGCCGAAGGCGGCCGTAAGGATCATGCCCAGGCCGTGCGGCTTGCCCCGGCTGACCGTGAGGCCACTGGTGTCGGAGTGCAGGCGGATGCCGGTGAGGGTGCGGCCGGTCAGCAGCGCGACCAGACCGTGGCCGCCCTCGTGCGCGATGGTGATCGCGTTGCGGGAGAGGCGCCACAGCGGATGCGGGATGATCACGGCGAGCGCGACCACCATGGTCGCGATCACCACCCACAGGTCGGGGTCGGGCTGGCTGCCGAATATCTCGTCCCAGAGGCCGGCCAGCGAGGTGGATGCGGTGCTGTCCATTGTCTGCGGAGGCTCCCTAGCGTCGCTTCGAATCTGGCAGTCTGGCACGTATGTGCGGTAGGTATGCAGCGAGTCGTGCGCCTGAGGATCTCGCAGGAATCTTTGAGGTCGACAAGTGGGAGCCCGAGGAGACACTCGCCCCTGACTACAACGTGGCCCCGACCAAAGAGGTCTACGCGGTCCTCGACCGTCCTCTCAAGGACGCCGAGGATCCGGATCCGGTTCGGCAGCTGCGGAAGTTGAAATGGGGGCTCGTCCCGTCCTGGGCCAAGACGCCCGAGGGCAGCGCCCGGATGATCAACGCGCGCGCGGAGACGGTCCACGAGAAGCCCTCGTTCCGACGTGCCTTCACCACCCGGCGCTGCATCCTGCCCGCCGACGGCTACTACGAGTGGGTCACCGCGACCGGCGAGCGCGAGCTGGAGGTCGAGGGGAAGAAGAAGCGTCCGCGAAAGCAGCCGTACTTCGTGACGCCCGCCGACGGGTCGGTCTTCGCGATGGCCGGCCTGTACGAGTTCTGGCGGGACCGGACGCTGCCCGACGACCATCCGCTGGCCTGGTGGGTGACCTGCTCGGTCATCACCACCGAGGCCGAGACCACCCCGCTCGTCGGCGCCCCCGCCGAGGGCCCGGGCGCCCTGGCCGACATCCACCCCCGGATGCCCTTGATGCTCACCCCGGACCACTGGGACGCCTGGCTCGACCCGGCCCGTACCGACGTGGACGACCTGCGCGGGCTGCTCGCGCCACCGCCGACCGGCCTGCTGCGGGCGTTCCCCGTCTCCACGGCGGTGAGCAACGTCCGCAACAACGGAGCGGAGCTGCTGACCGAGCTGGAGGGGCCCGAGGAGGGCACACTCTTCTGATGTGAGCACCCAGAACATCCAGAACACCCAGAGCGCCGAGAACAGCACTGAGAAGAGCTCCGAGAACAGCACGGAGACCGTCGAGACCGACGTGGGCACTGCCCGCATCACCTGGTGTCCGGCCGCCAAGGCCCGGTTCGTGCTCGCCGTCGGTCATGGCGCCGGCGGGGGTATCGAGGCGCGGGATCTCCAGGCGCTCGCCGGGGAGCTGCCCGCGCACGGTGTCACCGTGGCGCTCGTCGAGCAGCCCTGGCGGGTGGCCGGGAAGAAGATGGCGCCCGCGCCGAAGACGCTGGACGCGGGGTGGCGGGGAATCTGGCCCGCGCTCGCGAAGCCCGGGCTGCCGGTGATCGCGGGCGGACGCAGTGCCGGGGCCCGCGTGGCCTGTCGTACGGCCGGAGAACTGGGCGCCGTGGCCGTGCTCGCGCTCTCCTTCCCGCTGCATCCTCCCGGCAGGCCCGAGAGGTCGCGGGCCGCCGAACTGCTCGGGGCTGGGGTGCCCGTCCTTGTGGTCCAGGGCGGCAACGATCCGTTCGGGAAACCGGCCGAGTTCCCGCCGGGGGAGCACGAGTTGGTGGAGGTTCCGTACGGCGATCATGGTTTCGCCGTGCCGAAACGGGCACCCATGGGGCAGGAGGAGGCGGTGGCGGTGATCACCGGGCGGGTCGTGTCGTGGACCGCGTCACTCGGGTGAGGGCCGGGAATGCCGGGCGGCGGACCACTGTTGTGCGAATCAGACACCACGAGCGTGGGGTGACCGTTCGTACGAGAGGAAGTCCGCCGCATGGGTTCGACCATCTGCCCGAATCGCCGCAGCAGCGCTGACCTGGACTGGACGGTGCTGCACGCGTCGAAGACCGCCCCTATTCGGGCGGCGGGCGGACACGATGTTCGTCTATCCTCCGATTCGAGTGGGATCGGTTTCGGTCTCACCACGGCACTGGAGGAGGTGGGTCCGGTCACTGGGACCGACGCAGGGACCGAACACGGCCAGGCGGAGCAGCCCGAGGGTCCGGGCAGGAGTGAGTCGACCGCCGAGCGCAGTGCGCGCTTCGAGCGGGACGCGCTCGAATTCCTCGACCAGATGTACTCCGCCGCGCTGCGCATGACACGCAACCCGGCCGACGCCGAGGACCTGGTGCAGGAGACGTACGCCAAGGCGTACGCGTCCTTCCACCAGTTCCGTGAGGGCACCAACCTCAAGGCGTGGCTGTACCGGATTCTCACGAACACGTTCATCAACTCGTACCGCAAGAAGCAGCGCGAGCCCCAGCGCAGCGCCGCCGAGGAGATCGAGGACTGGCAGCTCGCGCGTGCCGAGTCGCACATGTCGACCGGTCTGCGCTCCGCCGAGTCGCAGGCGCTCGACCACCTGCCCGACTCGGACGTCAAGGAAGCGCTGCAGGCGATCCCTGAGGAATTCCGGATCGCGGTGTATCTCGCGGACGTAGAGGGCTTTGCGTACAAGGAGATCGCGGACATCATGGGGACACCCATCGGCACGGTGATGTCCCGGCTGCACCGCGGTCGCCGTCAGCTGCGCGGCATGCTGGAGGACTACGCCCGCGACCGTGGCCTGGTCCCGGCCGGTGCAGGAGAGTCGAACGAAGCGAAAGGCTCGGGCTCATGAGCTGCGGAGAGCCGCACGAGACGGACTGCAGTGAAGTACTCGATCATCTCTACGAGTTCCTCGACCGGGAGATGCCGGACTCGGACTGCACCAAGTTCGAGGTCCACTTCGAGGAGTGCTCTCCGTGCCTGGAGAAGTACGGGCTCGAACAGGCGGTGAAGAAGCTTGTCAAGCGCTGCTGCGGTCAGGACGACGTGCCGACCGACCTGCGTGCCAAGGTCATGGGGCGGCTCGACATGATCCGCTCCGGGCAGGTCGTGCCCGACCACGACGTGGCTGCCGAGAGCTGACAGCAGACAGCAGACACCGCCGGACGTCGTCGGCCCCGCCAAGGCGGGGCCGATCGTCGTTTTCGTGCCTGTGCCTGTCTGTGTCTGGACTTCGGAGGTGGACCTCAGACGTCCAGGCCGTTCTCGATCCTCTTCAGGCTGTGGCGGGCCAGCGCCAGGTTGCTGCGCGACCGGTCCAGCGCGATGTACAGGAAGAGCGCGCCCTTGCTGCTGGCAAGCGGGCGGATCAGGTGGTACTGCTTGCCCAGCGTGATGAGGATGTCCTCGATGCTGTCGTTCATGTCCAGCGAGGCCAGTGTGCGCATCTTCGCCCGTACGACCTCGGTGTTGCCCGCCGCCGCGAGCTCCAGGTCGAGGCCCGGGCCACCGCCGAGTGTGCCGAGTGACATACCGCTGTCGTAGTCGACGAGCGCCACGCCGAGCGCCCCGTCCACGGTCATGGCTTCCTTGAGCGCTGTCTCGATGTTCATTCTGGTGCCCCAATTCCTCAGTGATGCTGACCGGTCGCAGTCCGTGCAACTACGATCGAACTCGAACGACCTGCGGGTCGTAAAACATCAACTTTGGTGTGCGTTACGAAAGTTGCGCTCAAAGTACTGTGCAGCGGTCGTACGCGAAGGGGGAATGGCGAAATGTCGACGGCAGTTGAGGCTTCGCTGGCCCGGTTCCTCGACTCCCCCGGCGTCACCGGTGTCGCCCTCGTCGACGCCGTCACCGGCCTCACCTACGGAGTGGCGGGAGACACCGCCGAGGCCGGGGACGGCCCGGAGAGCTCCGAGTTCGCCGCCCTCGTCGCCGAACGGCTGGGCCGGGCGGGCGCCGAGGGCGAGTTGGAGAGCGTCGTCACGACCAGCGTGCGACGCCACCAGGTCCTGGTCACGGTCGGCCGCCCGGCCGGCGACCCGCTGCTGCTGACGGCCGGACTCGACCGGGAACGGGCCAACCTCGCACTCGCCGCGCGCAGCATGGGTGACCTGGCCGACGAGGTGCTGGCGTGACGGGCCCGAGCGGTATGGCCGGCCCTGCCGACCCCACCTGTGCGACCCGTACGACCCGTACGACCCGTACGACCCGTACGAGAGTGCGGGTGAGTGCATGAACGCATCCGCCGCCCGCAATCTGCCCGCGCTGCTGCTGGCGCTGCGCGAGGAGGGGGTCAGCGGCACGGTACGGGTCGCGGGCGCCCCGGGTGGCACGCTCCACCTGCGCGACGGCCTGGTGGGCGCGATCGAGACACCGGGTGCGCCGACCGCCACCTCGGTACTGCTGACCTCGGGCCGGATCGGCGACGAGGACTGGCTCGCCGCGTGCGCCGCACAGCGCGACGCGGACCTGCTCGGTGAACGCCTGGTCGCCGACGGGCTGTTGGGCGCCGCCGAGCTCGAAGTCGTCTGCACGGCCGCCGTGTTCGACGGGGCCTTCGCGCTGTCACTGGGCGCGCCGGGCAGTTGGGAACTGAGCGACCCGGAGCCGACGCTCCTCGCCCGACCGGGCGTGGAGCCGAGGCAGTTGACCGACGAGACGACACGGCGCATCGCGCTGCTCATCCGCCTCTGGGGACCTCCGGGCGAACTGGCCCGGGTGCGCCCCGTACCCGGTGTGGGTGTCGTGGAAGGGCCGCTGTCCCGTCGGCACGAGGACATTCTGAACCAGGTCAACGGGCGCCGTACGGCCCGGGACATCGCCTTCGCGCTGGGGCGCGGGCTGTACGCCGTGATGCTGGACCTGATCCGCATGCGGACACTCGGGTTCCTCCGGTGGGAGAACCCGACCGTCCCCGGCGGTCGGCCCAGCACGGCGCCGCGTGTCACCCCTGGCCGTACGCCGGCCGTCGGCCCGCCGCCGGCGCCGTCGAGAACCGAGCCGCTGCCGAGGCGCATGCCCCGTGGCGGAGAGAAAGGGGGGAAGTGAGTGCGGACGATGGAAGAGATGGCCCAAGCACCGACCGAAGTGCTGACCCAAGCACCGACCGAAGCGCTGACGGAAACGATGAGGGACACGAAGAGGGACGCGCGGACCACGACGACCCGGGTGTGAGCACGCCCCCTCTGCCCGTACGGAAGCCGCTTCCCGTACGGGGTGCGGCGAACCCTGCCCTGCTGGGCCCCTCGGCCGAAGAACTGGCCGCCGACCAACCCTCTGTCGAGACGCTGCGGCGGGTCCGCCATGCGTTGGGTGCTCTTCCTGAGCCTGACTGACCGCAAGGAGTACGTCCCATGGGTCCCCTGAGCCCTCCGAGCCCTCTCAGCGACAATCCCCAGCCTCCCCAGCCTCCCCAGCCTCCCCAATCTCCCCAGTCCTCACAGTTGACCGACATCCTGATCTCGTTGCGGGACCGGGTGATGGGAGTCTCCGAGAGCGTTCTGTCCACGGTGGACGGCCTTCTCGTCGTGGCCGACGCGGACACCGTGCACCCCGAGTCGGTGGCGGCGCTCGCCGCCGCGACGCTCGGGGTGAGCCGCCGTATCGCCGAGCAGGCGAAGATCGGCGCCCTGCGCGAGGTGGTCGCCAGGTGCGGCTCCGGGCATGTCATCGTGCTGGCCGTCGGTGAACGCGCGCTGCTCACCGTCATGGGCGACGACGGGCTGGACATCGCCGCGTTCCAGCGTGAATCCCCCGCCACGATCGAGGAGTTGGCCAAGGTACTGGCCGCGGATGTGGCGTGCTGAGCCGACATGCTCAGCCGATGTACTGAGCCGATGTACTGAGCCGATGTACTGAATCGATGTATTGGGCCGATATGTCGACGGCTCACTCGAACGGGCTAATCTTCGGCTTCTGAGGCCTGAGATTCGGTCAATGCCTCCGTACGGCCGCCGTCGGCCGACCTATCCTCCATGTCCCGGAGCCTGAACAGGCTTGTGCCGAACGTCAGCCCGGCCGGCCCTGGTCCGGGACACGGGGGAGGGAGCGCCATGCGGTCGATCACGCCGTGGGCGCGTGTCTACGTCATCGCCGTCGCCGCGGGGGCCGTTCTCTGCGCGGCGCCCGTCCGGTCCGCGCACGCCCCCTGGGGTGCCGTTGCGCTGTTCGCCGCGCTGTGCGCCGCGTGCGAGCAGCTCGCGGTCGGCCGGTTCGGCGGGGGCCGGGAGTACGAGGGTCCGGGCGCCGCCGGTCCCGGGGGCGGCGGGCCGCCCCGGTGGCACACGCCCGTCCTGCTCGCCGCTGCCTTCCTGCTGCCGCCCGCGGCTGCCGCCCTGGTGCCGCTGCCGGGCGCGCTGCTGGTGCGGGGCGGTGAACGGACGCCCTGGACGCGCCGGCTCTGGCGGGCCGGACAGCTCGGGATCGGCGCCTGGACGGCTTCGCGGGTGCACTGGTCGCTCGGCGGACCGGACGCGGTCGTCTCCTCCTACTTTCCCTACGCCCTGGTCACCGCCGGGGTGGCCGTGGTCGCGTTCTGCCTGGTCTTGGCCCTCCTCGACGGCGGCATCCTGGCGCTCGCCGAACGGGTGCCGGTACGGCTGGCCTGGCGGGGGCTGTTCGTACGGTCCCTGGTGCCGGTCGGGGTGCACGGGCTCGCCGGGCTGATGATGGCCGTCCTGTGGCGAGGCCCGTACGGTCCCGTCGCCGCGCTGCTCGTGCTGCTGCCGATGTGGGTGTCGTGGTGGGTGTTCGCGCAGTACCACCGGGAACGGGCGGCGCACCAGGCGACGATCAGGGCGCTCGTACAGGCCGTCGACATCAAGGACGGGTACACGCGCGGGCACAGCGAGCGGGTCGGACAGGCGTCGATGATGATCGCGCGGGAACTGGGCATGGACGACGAGCGGGTGGAAGTCCTGCGCTTCGCCGGAATCCTGCACGACGTGGGCAAGCTGGGCGTCCCCACCCGGCTGCTGCGGAAGGACGGGCCGCTCACCCCGGAGGAGCGGCGCGTGATCGAGCTGCACCCGGAGTACGGGCACGAGATGGTCCGGGGGATCGGCTTCCTCGGGGAGGCCCGGTCGGCGATCCTGCACCATCACGAGCGGCTGGACGGGAGTGGGTACCCCTACGGGCTCGTCGGCAGCCAGATTCCGGAGTTCGCGCGTGTGGTCGCCGTCGCGGACGCGTTCGACGCGATGACGTCGACCCGGTCGTACAGCCGGGCCAGGCCGGTGCGGGTTGCTCTGGCGGAACTGGAAAGGTGCGCTGGGACGCAGTTCGATCCGGTGATGGTGCGGGCGTTGACGCGTGCTCTTGATCGGCGGGGTGGGTGGCATCCGGCGGTCACAGCTGACGGGGTCCAGTCCCGTCGTGATTACCCACCCACTCCGCCAGTTTCCAGTCGGACACCAACGCACCCCGACTCCGACTCCGGCTCCGGCTCCGCTCCCGATCCCGACTCCGGCTCCGATCCCGGACCCTGCCCCGATTCCGGCCCTGTTCCTGTTGCCGTTGCCGGGCAGGTTCGTAATGAGGGTGGGGGCGGGGTGACATGAGAACCAGCGTTCACCTCACCGCCGCTCTCCTCACCGTCCTCTCCCTCGGCCACACCCTCTGGTCCGGCCTCGACGGACGTGTCGTCGCGGTCTCCTTCGGGCTGCTTGTCGCGCTCGGGGAGCTGACCCGGTGGAGCGGGCCCGAGTCGCGGGAGGCGGCGCCGCTCGCCTCCGCCGCGGCGTTGTCGTACGCGCTGCTCGGCGAGGACGCGGGGCGGGCCACGCATCACGGCGCTCTCCAGGTCGTCGCCGTCGTCGTCGCGGCCACCCTCGTCGGCTGCGTGCCGCACGTCGCGCGCGGCCAGGGGCCGACCGCCGACCACCTCGCCCGCCGGGTGCTCACCGCCGGGTTCGCCGCCATCTGCTTCCAACCCCTCTACAACCAGGGCGTGTTCGAGGCCTGGGGTGGCCCCGCGTACGTCCTGCTGCTCGTCGCGCTGCTCGTGCTCACCGCACTCTGCGACGCCGTACTCGCCGCCGCGCTCGCCCACTCGCGCACCGGCTGGCCCTTCGGTCCGCTGCTGCGGGACGAGCTGCGGGCCATGCTGGGGATCGGGACCGCCGTGTGCGCCACCGGGGTGGTCATGGCGCTCGCCGTCGCCGTCGTCGGGCTCTGGGCGCTGCCCGTCTTCTCGCTGCCGCTGCTCCTCACGCAGCTCGCCTTCCGGCGGTACGCGGCCGTAAGGGCCACCTATCGGCAGACGATCGCCTCACTGGCCCGCGCCACCGAGATCGCCGGGTACACCCCGGCCGGGCACGCCCGTCGCGTCGCGGTGCTCAGCTGCGCGGTGGGGCGGGAGCTGGGGCTGTCCGAGGCGGAGCTCACCGTGCTGGAGTACGCGGCTCTCATGCACGACATCGGGCAGCTCAGCCTCGTCGACCCGGTACCGGCCGGGGCCACGGCCGTACTCCCCTTGGAGGAGCAGCGCCGGATCGCGCTGCTCGGCGGGGCCGTCGTACGGCAGACGGGGGTGGCCGCGGCGGTCGCCGTGGTCGTGGAGCTGCAGGCCGATCCGTACCGGGAGCAGCCGGTCTCCGCGCGCATCGTGCGGGCCGTCAACGCGTACGAGGAGAAGGTGCGGGACGCCGGAGCGGGCGGTCCGCTGCGGGCGCTGGAGGAGCTGCGGCTCGGCACCGGCCGGGACTATCACCCCGAGGTGGTGGAATCCCTCGCCCGGGTACTCGCCAGAAATGGCGGAGTCGTCCGGGAGCGCATCGGTTGAAGATGGTGGTGGGAGAGGGGCGCACGGTCTTACGCTGCCCTCGGTTGGGTAACCCATGGGTAATGAGCGCCCCTCCAGCGGTCCGTGGTTGGATGCGAGGGAGAGGCTGTACGGGGGCAGAAGCCGGCCCACTCCACGGCACTGGCAGGCGGGAATCGTGAGGATCTTCGGCAAGGGACGGCACCGGCCCTCCGCCTCATGGCGGCAGGCCACCGACCGCGCGTTCACGCTGATCGGTGACGGGCGGTACGAGGACGCGGGCGCGCTGCTGACACGTGCCGCCGATCTTGAGCCCTGGCTGTCCGAGTCCTGGTTCAACCTGGCCCTGCTGCACAAGTTCCGGCACGACTGGGAGCAGGCCCGCGCGGCCGGTCTCCGAGCCGTCGCACTGCTCGACCGGGAGACCGGGGCCCCCGATTGGTGGAACGTGGGCATCGCGGCCACCGCCCTCCAGGACTGGCCGCTGGCCCGGCGGGCCTGGCAGGCGTACGGGCTGCGGGTCCCCGGGGGCGCCACGGCCGCAGGTGAGCCCACCGGAATGGACCTGGGCAGCGCGGCCGTACGGCTGTCGCCGGAGGGCGAGGCCGAGGTCGTGTGGGGGCGGCGGCTGGACCCCGCCCGGATCGAGGTGCTGTCGATTCCGCTGCCGTCCTCCGGCCGGCGCTGGGGCGAGGTCGTGCTGCACGACGGGGTGCCCCATGGCGAGCGGACCACCGTGGCCGGGCACTCCTACCCCGTGTTCGACGAGATCGAGCTGTGGGCGCCCTCGCCCGTGCCCACCTGGGTGGTCCTCCTGGAGGCCGGCGCGGAGGAGGACCGGGACGCCCTGGAGCGGCTGGCGTCCGACGCGGGGTTCGCTGCCGAGGACTGGTCGTCGTCCGTTCGGCTGCTGTGCCGGATGTGCTCGGAGTCCCGGATGCCGTCCGACGAGGGTGACGGGGAGCATCTCGATCCGCACGATCACAGTGAGCCGGGGCATCCCGGGCCGCTGGGGCACCGTACGGACGGGCAGTTGTGGGCGCCGGAGCGGGAATGTGGCATCGCTGCCCCGGCAACTCTCGTACGAGGGTTGCTGGACGGGTGGGTCGCCGACAGTCCGGAGACTCGGGACTGGCGGGATCTCGAAGAGGTTTGTTAGGGCTTGTTGCCGGGTGCGGGTTCGTCGTGGCTTGTCGCGCCCGCGCGGCGGAGCCGCAAATTGACACAGCCCCGCGCCCCTGGGGGTGCCCCTGCGGGGCGGCCCCCGCAGGGGCACTGCCCGTACCCTGTATCAGCAACTCTCCCCCCGTTTGTTTGAGGAAGGCATCGTCGGTCATGGCGCAGCAGGACACCGATCAGCAGCACGTGGGCGTGCTTCCCGTGGACGACGAGGGCTTCGTCATCGACACCGAGGACGGCGAGGAGCGCGAGGCCGCCTGGCGTGAGCGCGGGACCTCGCGGCCCATCACGGTCGTCGGCAACCCGGTGCTGCACAAGGAGTGCCAGGACGTCACCGAGTTCGGCGCGGAACTGGACCAGCTCGTCGCGGACATGTTCGCCAGCCAGCGCACCGCCGAGGGCGTCGGCCTGGCGGCCAACCAGGTGGGCGTCGACCTGAAGGTCTTCATCTACGACTGCCCCGACGACGACGGTGCCCGGCACACCGGTGTCATCTGCAACCCGGTCCTCGTCGAGCTGCCCGCCGACCGGCGCCGGCTGGACGACAGCAACGAGGGCTGCCTCTCGGTGCCCACCGCGTACGCGCCGCTCGCCCGGCCCGACTACGCCGAGGTGACCGGGCAGGACGAGAAGGGCAATCCGATCAAGGTGCGCGGCACCGGTTACTTCGCGCGCTGTTTGCAGCACGAGACCGATCACCTGTACGGATATCTGTACATCGACCGGCTCTCCAAGCGCGAGCGCAAGGACGCGCTGCGGCAGATGGCCGAGAACGAGCCGCGGTATCCCGTGGTCGCGAACGACTGACAACTTCTGACAACGTCTGAGGCAGACGTAAACGCGAACGGCTCCTGCTCAGGATGATGCCCTGAGCAGGAGCCGTTCGCATGTCTGTCGTACGTTCGATCGAAACGTGGACTCAAGTGCGCCTGTAGTGATCCAGAACCAGTCAGGCAAGAGGTGAATCTCGGCAGCTTGGGGTAGTGAAGGAAGCAAATACGTTCCCAGAACGGTCAGTTGTAGTGCTGAATGGGAACTGCGGGGATACGCAACGGCGCACGCCCGGCACAGCGGGAGGGGTGTTGCGCCAACTCGCGGCTGAGAGGGGTTTGTTCGTGCCTGCTTTCCCACACAGCACCTCACCGGCGACACCAGCGGTAGCGATCCCACCATCACTGGCCTTACCTGTGATCGAGGCGGCGTTTCCCCGGCAACTGCATCCGTATTGGCCCCAACTGCAGGAGAGGACCAGGGGCTGGCTGCTGGAAAAACGCCTCATGTCGGCGGACAAGGTCGCAGAATATGCCGACGGTCTTTGCTACACCGACCTCATGGCCGGGTACTACCTCGGCGCCCCGGACGACGTACTCCAGGCGATAGCGGACTTCAGTGCCTGGTTCTTCGTCTGGGACGACCGCCACGACCGCGACATCGTGCATGGCCGGCCCGCCGCCTGGCGGCATCTCAAGGGCCGGCTCCACGCCGCGCTGGACGCACCCGGGATGTATCTGTACCACCGGGACCCGCTGGTCGCGGGGTTCGCGGACAGTGTCCTGCGCCTGTACTCGTTCCTGGGCAGGAGGTGGAACGCCCGCTTCGCGCGGCACTTCCACGAGGTGATCGACGCGTACGACCGCGAATTCCGAAACCGCACAAACGGAACCGTGCCGAAAGTCGAGGAATACCTCGAACTTCGGCGGCTCACCTTCGCGCACTGGATCTGGACCGATCTCCTGGAGCCCAGCGCGGGATGCGAACTCCCGAGCGTGGTGCGGAAACACCCCGCATTCCACCGGGCGGCGCTGCTGAGTCAGGAATTCGCCGCCTGGTACAACGACCTCTGCTCACTCCCGAAGGAACTCGCGGGTGACGAGGTGCACAATCTCGGGATCAGTCTCATACGGCACGACGGGCTGACACTCGAAGAGGCCATCACGGAAGTCAGGGGGCGGGTCGAGAGGACAGTTCTGGAATTCCTCTCGAAGGAACAGGAAGCGCGCAGGTTCGCCGAATCACTCGACGACGGCAGCGCGCGCGGAAAGCAAATCAGCACCGCCGTGATCGTCTGTCTCGGCAATATGCGGAACTGGTTCAGTTCCGTCTACTGGTTCCACCACGAGTCCGGCCGCTACATGGTCGACAACTGGGACGACCGCTCCACACCCCCGTACGTCAACAACGAAGCGGCAGGTGAGAAATGACCGTCGAATCAGTACGTCCCGTGTCCCCCCACGCCAGGGAGCTGCCCGATCCGCCCTTCGCGGGCGGCGGTGTCCCGCTTCTCGGCCACGGCTGGCAGCTGGTCCGCGACCCGCTGGGCTACTTCGCCCGGCTCCGCGACCACGGCGACGTCGTACGGCTGAAACTCGGCCCCAAGACGGTGTACGCCGCCACCGCGCCGGAACTGGTCGGAGAACTCGCGCTGAACCCCGACTACATCATCGGCGGCCCGCTGTGGGAGTCCCTCGAAGGGCTGCTCGGCAAGGAGGGCGTGGCCACCGCCAACGGGCCCACCCACCGGCGCCAACGGCGCACCATACAGCCCGCGTTCAGGTTGGACGTCCTCCCCGAGTACGGACCGATCATGGCGGAGGAGGCGCAGGCGTTCGCCCGGCGCTGGCAGCCCGGCGAGATCATCGACTGCACCGCGGAGTCCTTCCGGATCGCCGTGCGCATCGCGGCCCGCTGTCTGCTGCGCGGCGACTACATGGACGAGCGGGCCGAACGCCTGTGCGCCGCGCTCGCCACGGTGTTCCTGGGGATGTACCGGCGCATGGTGATCCCGGCGGGGCCGCTCTACCGGCTTCCGCTGCCGGCCAACCTCAAATTCAACCGGGCCCTGGCCGATATGCATCTTGTCGTCGACGAGATCGTGGCCGAGCGCCGGGCATCCGGTCAAAATCCGGACGATTTGCTGACGGCTTTGCTGACGGCGAAGAACGAGAATGGCGACCCCATAGGCGAACAGGAGATCCATGACCAGGTCATCGCCATAGTCACTCCGGGCGCCGAAACCGTCGCCTCCACGATCATGTCCCTGCTCCAGGTCCTCGCCGAACAGCCGGAACACGCCGACAAGGTGGCCGAGGAGGCGGAATCGGTCGGGGGCGACCGAGCGGTCGCATTCGAGGACGTCCGCAAGCTGGCGCACACGAACAATGTCGTCGTCGAGACGATGCGTTTGCAGCCGCCCGTATGGATATTGACACGGCGGGCGGTGGCCGAGACCGAGCTGGGCGGCTATCGGATTCCAGCCGGTGCCGATCTCGTGTACAGCCCGTACGCGATACAGCGCGATCCGCGTTCGTACGAGCGGAACACCGAGTTCGACCCCGACCGCTGGCTTCCGGAACGTGTCAAGGACCTGCCCAAGTACGCGATGACCCCGTTCGGCGTGGGCAACCGCAAGTGTCCGAGTGACCATTTCTCGATGGCCATGCTGACCATCCTCACGGCCGAGGTGGCCAGGCGGTGGCGCTTCGAACGCGTGCCCGGATCGCGCGACGCGGTCCGCGTGGGCATCACCCTGCACCCGGACCGGATGCTGCTGCGGGCGACAGCCCGCTGAAGGGGCCCGGGCGGTGGAACCGGCGTACGTTCAGGCGGCCTCCGGGCCCTTGAACGTACGCCGGTAGGCCTGCGGGGTGGTCCCCAGCGACCGTACGAACTGGTGGCGCAGCGCCGCCGCGGTGCCGAACCCGGTGCGCCAGGCGATGGCGTCCATCGTCTCGTCCGTCGCCTCCAGCAACTGCTGGGCCAGCAGTACGCGTTGCCGCAGAATCCAGCGGTAGGGCGTGGTGCCCGTCTCCTGCTGGAAGCGGCGGGCGAAGGTGCGGGGCGACATGTGGGCGCGCTCGGAGAGCTGCTCGACGGTCACCTCCTCGTCGAGGTTGCGCTCCATCCACACGAGCACCTCCCCGACGGTGTCGCACCGCGACCGGGGCAGGGGCCGCTCGATGTACTGGGCCTGGCCGCCGTCCCGGTGCGGCGGTACGACCATCCGGCGGGCGATGGCGTTGGCGACCTCGGGCCCGTGCTCCTGCCGTACGAGGTGCAGACAGGCGTCGATCCCGGCGGCCGTACCGGCGGAGGTGATCACCGGCCCCGCGTCGACGTACAGCACGTCCGGCTCGACCCGGACCCGCGGATAGCGCCGGGCCAGCTCGTCGGCGTGCCGCCAGTGCACCGCGCACCGCCGGCCGTCCAGCAGGCCCGCGGCGGCGAGCACGAAGACCCCGGAACAGACGCTGAGCACCCGGGCCCCGCGCTCCACGGCCCGCCGAAGCGCGTCCAGCAGCTCCGGCGGATACTCCCGGTCCGCATAGGTCTGCCCGGCCGGCACGGCGATCAGGTCGGCCGTCTCCAGACGCTCCAGCCCGTGTTCCGTACTCACCGAGAAGCCCGCGTGGGTGCTCAGCGTCGGTCCCTCGGCCGAGGCGACGGCGAAGTCGTACACAGGCAGGCCCTCGTCGCTGCGGTCGAGGCCGAAGACCTCGCAGACGACGCCGAGTTCGAAGGGATGCACTCCGTTGAGCAGAATCACGGCCACGTTTTCGAGCATGTCTCCAGTGTGCCTCGGCATTGGCAGGAAATCGAGGGTGTGCGGCAGTCCTGCCACTGACGGTCAGGAGCATTCGGCGCGAGACTAATGTCCATGAACACAGCAACGGACAACATCGTCGGAATCCTCGTCGTCGTCGCGGTCTTCGTGGCCCTGGCCCTCCCGTCCCTGATCGGCATGGCGCGCGACCGGCGCATCGACCGCCAGCTCCGCGAGGCCCAGCAGACTCGCCGGGAGGCCGAGCGGATCGGCCCCACGACGCTCCCCGTACGGCGGCAGCGCTACTTCACCACCACGGTGACCCACCACTCCTGAATCGCCCGGCACGAGACCTGGCCGGTCCGGGTGGCGCACAGCGGCCGCGTGGACTCCAGCCGGGTCCTGCCTGTCGATACGGCCTTGAAGGCGGCGCTCGCGTCGCCGGGTAGCAGGACGAGCCCGCTGTTGGTGGCCGCCAGGCCGGGACCGCTCACGGTGACCGGTTTCCAGGGCCGCTCGGAGGTTCCGTCCAGGCTGATACGGACGGTGTCGCCAACCGCCAGGCACACTGTGCGGCCGCTGTCGCGGGCGCCGAGCGTCGTCACCGCCGTACAGTCCGCGGGACTCGGCGTCGGGCTCGTCGGGCTCGTCGGTCTAGTGGTGGGGGCGGGCGAGGGAGCGGACGACACGCTGTTGCCGCCGTCCTTGCCGCTGTCGGCGCGCTCGGTGCAGCCCGCGACGGTGAGCGTGAGTGTGAGTGCCGCGAGGGCGAGGGTCGTGCGGCGGATCGTTCGGCGCATAGGGGGGCCTCCTCTTTCCTTCGACGTGTCACCCGCCCGTCCGGATCCCACACCTCATCTCGCACCTCATCCCGCACCGGAGCCCCGGCCGCGAAGGCGGCGGCCGGGGCTCCGGTGCGGGTGGTGGTCAGCTGGTCGTGACGGCGGTGTCGTCGAGGACGAAGCTGGTCTGGAGCGAGGAGTCCTCGACACCGCTGAACTTCAGGGTGACGGTGGAGCCGGCGTACGAGGACAGGTCGAAGGACTTCTGGGCGTAGCCCGAGGCGGCGTTGAGGTTCGAGTACGTCGCCAGGGTGGTCGATCCGGCGGTGACCGTCAGTTTGTCGTAGGCGGTGCTGGTGGAGGTCTCCTTGGTGTCGACGTGCAGGTAGAAGGTGTAGGTGGCCTTGCAGCCGCTGGGCACGGTCACCGACTGGGACAGCGTGTCGGTGTGCGCGGAGCCGTAGCCGTCCAGCCAGGCGTAGTACGAGCCGGCGTGCGCCGCCTCGCTGGTGGAGTTGCTGATGACGCTGGTGGAAGCGGTCCAGGTGGTGTTGCCCGACTCGAAGCCGGGGTTGCCGAGCAGCTGGGACGAGGTGCAGGTGCTGCTGGTCGACCCGACGGTCCAGCTGAAGGAGGCGGAACCGGAGGCGCCGGTGCTGTCGCTCGCGGTCACGGTGACCTGGTACGTGCCCGCGGTGGACGCCGTACCGGAGATCAGGCCGGTCGAGCTGCTGATCGACAGCCCGGTCGGCAGGCCGCTCGCGCTGTAGGTGAGGGTCGCCGACGCGCTGTCGGTCGCGCTGATCTGCAGGCTGACCGCGCTGCCGGTGGTGGTCGACTGACTGCCCGGGCTGGTGACGGTCACCGTGTTGCCCGTGCTGGTGCCCGAGGTGAAGGCGGTGGTGCCGTTGGGGGTGCCCCAGCCGGTCGGACCGTCGTAGCCGGTGGCCGCGGTGCAGAAGTACGAGGTGGTGCAGGAGCCGTTGTTGCCGCTGGTGACGTCGTACAGGTTGCTCGTGTGGCTGTAGGGGTACTTCGCCGGGTAGTCACTGGAACCCGGGGTACCGGCCAGCGCGTACACACCCGCGATGATCGGAGCCGAGGCGCTCGTGCCCCCGTAGACGGCCCAGCCGGAACCGCCGTAGGTGTCGTAGACGGCCACACCGGTGGCGGGGTCGGCGACGGCGGAGACGTCCGCCTCCATGCGCTTGGTGCACCCGGTGTCGGTCTGCCAGCTCGGCTTGGCGTCGTACGCCGAGCAGCCGGACCCGGTCCCCTCCGTGCTGCTGGTCTTCCACACGGACTCGGTCCAGCCGCGGGAGTTGGAGGACGTGGAGAGGGCGGTGCCGCCAACCGCGGTCACGTACTGGGAGGTTGCCGGGTACTCGGCGCCGTACGCGCTGTCACCCGAGCTGACCGTGATCGCGACACCGGGGTGCTTGAAGTACGAGGTGTCCTCGGTCGTCTGGGAGGACGCCTCGTCGCCGCCCCAGCTGTTGGACACGAACTTCGCGCCGAGCGCCACGGCCTCGTTCTCGGCGGTGCCGAGGTCGGAGTCGGTGGCGGAGCTCGCCTCGACGAGGATGATGCTGCAGTTGGGGCAGACGGCGCTGACCATGTCGAGGTCGAGCGCCTCCTCGCCGGCCCAGCCGGTGTCGTTGGTCGGCAGCGAGGTCGTCGAACCGGTCTGACTGACCTGCTTGAAGCAGCCGCTGGCCTTGGTGCAGGCGGACAGGCCGTACGTCGAACGGTAAGTGGCCAGGTCCGCCTCGGCGTTGGGGTCGTTGTACGCGTCGACGATGGCAACGGTCAGGCCGGAGCCGCCCGTTGACGGGAGGTTGTAGGCGCTGTGCAGGTTGGCAGGGCTGAGCCCGGACGGCGTGGCGGCAGCGGCTGCGGCGGCGAGCCGCTGCTTGATGTCGGTCCGGCGCTGGGCGAAACAGGAGACGTGACCGGGCTCGGCGGTGGCGCAGAGATGCGTGGTCGGCACCTTCTGGCCGGCCTTGCCGGTCGAGTGGAACGTCTGCCGGTCCGGGGAGGTGAGGGCCTTGGAGTTCTGGGTGACCCGGGAGGTGCTCGCGGCTACGTGCGCCGCGGGCACCGCGTGTGCCGGCACCGCGACGAGCCCGGCGAGGCCGAGGGCGGCGGCGGGTACGGCGGCGGCCAGGAGTCTTCGCAGGCTCCGGCCGGGCTTACCGGTAGGTGTCTTACGCATGGGGGTACTGCCTCCGTCGTTGGAGTGGGGTTCTCGACGTTGGTGGCAGGCCTGTGACGCGCGTAGCGGCAGCAGTGCGCGTTATCGTCATGGGCATGACACTTTTAGCATCCGTGATGCCGTTGTGCGCATGATCGGATGGCCAGAAAGTAGCCGGGGCCGACAAGACCGGAACAGATGCGTCGGAAGAACTTTGCCGCTCCATAGGAGGTCCATGGACGGCCGATGGACGGTCCATGGGCGAGGCCCCGCACTTCATGGTGCCGGGCTTACTCTTCGGTAAGCCCGGCACCATCAGTGACGTGGCGTCAGAAATCCTCGTCGAGGTCGACCGTGCCCTCCACGGCCACCTGGTACGCCGACGGGCGGCGCTCGAAGAAGTTGGTCAGCTCCTGGACCCCTTGAAGCTCCATGAAGGAGAAGGGGTTCTCGGAGCCGTACACCGGGGCGAAGCCCAGGCGGGCCAGCCGCTGGTCGGCGACACACTCCAGGTACTGCCGCATCGACTCGGTGTTCATGCCCGGCAGGCCCTCACCGCACAGGTCCCGGCCGAACTGGAGTTCCGCCTCGACCGCCTCCCGCATCATGTCGGTCACCTGCTGCTGAAGCCGCTCGTCGAACAGCTCCGGCTCCTCCTTGCGGACGGTGTCGACCACCTCGAACGCGAAGCTCATGTGCATGGTCTCGTCCCGGAAGACCCAGTTCGTGCCGGTGGCCAGGCCGTGCAGGAGTCCCCGGCTGCGGAACCAGTAGACGTAGGCGAAAGCACCGTAGAAGAACAGGCCCTCGATGCACGCGGCGAAGCAGATGAGATTGAGGAGGAAGCGGCGGCGGTCGGCCTGGGTCTCCAGCCGGTCGAGCTTCTCGACCTCGTTGATCCACCTGAAGCAGAACTCGGCCTTCGCGCGGATCGACGGGATGCTCTCCACCGCGTCGAAGGCCGCGGCCCGGTCCGCCGGGTCGGGGAGGTAGGTGTCGAGGAGCGTCAGATAGAACTGGACGTGCACGGCCTCCTCGAAGAGCTGGCGGCTCAAGTACAGCCGCGCCTCCGGGGAGTTGATGTGCTTGTAGAGCGTGAGCACCAGGTTGTTCGAGACGATCGAGTCGCCCGTCGCGAAGAACGCGACCAGCCGGCCGATCATGTGCTGCTCGCCCTCGGACAGCTTCGCCAGGTCGGAGACGTCCGAGTGGAGGTCGACCTCCTCGACGGTCCAGGTGTTCTTGATGGCGTCCCGGTAGCGCTCGTAGAAGTCCGGGTAGCGCATGGGGCGGAGGGTGAGTTCGAAGCCCGGGTCGAGCAGGTTCTTCTCGGTCTTCTCAGGTGCGATGGTCATTACTGGCAGGCCTCGCAGGACTCGGGGTTTTCCAGGGAGCAGGCGACGGCGTCGGGGTCGGCGGCCTGCTGGACGGGGACGGTGGCCTGCGCGGCACGGGCGATACGGGTCGCCGGGCGGGAGCGCAGGTAGTACGTCGTCTTCAGGCCCGACTTCCAGGCGTACGCGTACATCGAGGAGAGCTTGCCGATGGTCGGCGTCTCCAGGAACAGGTTCAGGGACTGCGACTGGTCCAGGAACGGCGTCCGCGCCGCCGCCATGTCGATGAGCCCGCGCTGCGGGATCTCCCATGCCGTGCGGTACAGGGCGCGTACGTCGGCCGGGATCCAGGCGAAGTCCTGCACCGAGCCGTTCGACTCGCGCAGCGCCTCCCGGGTGCGGGCGTCCCACACACCGAGGTCCTTCAACTCCCGTACCAGGTAGGAGTTGACCTGGAGGAACTCGCCGGACAGCGTCTCGCGCTTGAACAGGTTGGAGACCTGCGGCTCGATGCACTCGTACACGCCGGCGATCGAGGCGATGGTGGCCGTGGGCGCGATCGCCAGGAGCAGGGAGTTGCGCATCCCGGTCGCGGCGATACGTTCCCGAAGCGCCGACCAGCGCTCGGGCCAGTTCAGCTCCACGTCGTAGTGGTCGGGGTGCAGCACACCGCGGGCCGTACGGGTCTTCTCCCAGGCCGGGAGCGGGCCGCCCCGCTCGGCGAGGTCGGCGGAGGCCTCGTACGCGGCGAGCATGACGCGCTCGGCGATGCGCGTGGAGAGGGCCTTGGCCTCGGGCGAGTCGAAGGGGACGCGCAGCTTGAAGAAGACGTCCTGGAGGCCCATCGCGCCCAGGCCGACCGGACGCCACCGCGCGTTCGAGCGGCCCGCCTGCTCGGTCGGGTAGAAGTTGATGTCGACGACCCGGTCGAGGAAGGTGACGGCGGTACGGACCGTCTCGTCCAGCCGCTCCCAGTCGATGTCACCGGCCGCCGTATCGACGAACGCGCCGAGGTTGACCGAGCCCAGGTTGCAGACCGCGGTCTCCCCGTCGTCCGTGACCTCCAGGATCTCGGTGCACAGGTTCGAGGAGTGGACGACACTGCCCGGCTCGGCCGTCTGGTTGGCGGTCCGGTTGGCTGCGTCCTTGAAGGTCATCCAGCCTTGGCCGGTCTGCGCGAGCGTGCGCATCATGCGGCCGTACAGATCGCGGGCCGGGATGGTCTTCCGGGCGAGCCCGGCCTCCTCGGCCAACCGGTAGGTGGCGTCGAACTCGTCGCCCCACAGGTCGACCAGTTCGGGCACGTCGGAGGGGGAGAAGAGCGACCAGAGCGCGTCCGCGTTCACCCGGCGCATGAACTCGTCCGGGATCCAGTGCGCGAGGTTCAGGTTGTGCGTACGGCGGGCGTCCTCACCCGTGTTGTCGCGCAGCTCCAGGAACTCCTCGATGTCGGAGTGCCAGGTCTCCAGGTACACCGCGGCGGCACCCTTGCGCCGGCCGCCCTGGTTCACGGCGGCGACGGAGGCGTCCAGCGTCTTCAGGAACGGCACGATGCCGTTGGAGTGCCCGTTGGTGCCGCGGATCAGCGAACCGCGGCTGCGGATCCGGGAGTACGACAGCCCGATGCCACCGGCGTGCTTCGAGAGTCGGGCGACCTGGTGGTAGCGGTCGTAGATGGAGTCCAGCTCGTCGACGGGCGAGTCGAGGAGGTAGCAGGACGACATCTGGGGGTGCCGGGTACCGGAGTTGAAGAGCGTGGGGGAGGAGGGGAGGTAGTCGAGGCGGCTCATCAGCCGGTAGAGCGCGGCGACTTCGTCCAGCCCTCGAATGGTGTCGTCCTCGGCGAGACCGCTCGCCACGCGCAGCATGAAGTGCTGGGGCGTCTCGATGACCCGGCGCGTGATCGGGTGGCGCAGGAGGTACCGGCTGTGGAGAGTGCGCAGCCCGAAGTACCCGAAGCGGTCGTCGCCCTCGACGTCGATCAGGTTGTTCAGACGGTCCGTGTGCAGCCGTACGAACTCGGCGGTGCGGTCGGCGATCAGGCCCTCCCGGTGGCCGACCGCGACCGACTCGGAGAAGGACGTGACGCCCTGTGAGGCGGCCTCCGCGGCGATGGTGACGGTCAGCAGGCGGGCGGCCAGCCGGGAGTAGGCGGGGTCCTCGGAGATGAGGCCGGCCGCGGCCTCGGTGGCCAGCTCGCGCAACTCCGACACGTCGGCCCGCACGGACCTGCCGCGCAGCGCGGCGGCGGCGACCCGGCCGGGGTCGGCGTCGGGAAGGTCGGCGGTCAGCTCGGTCAGGATCCGCAGCAGCGCGGCACCGGGACCGTCCGTCTCCACTGGCGCCACTGGGATCAGTGGGGCCACTGCGGTCGCTGAAGCCGGTTCGGCTGGCGCGATGGTCACGTGGGGCTCTCCCTCGCTCGGCACGGGGCCTTGCGGAGGGCAGCGGGGCACACGGACGCCTTACGGGTACGCGCGCGTCCACCGGCCCACTCCACGAGGCCCGGACGTCAGACGCCCGGACCGGTTGGGCCGGGCGTGCTGTCGACAGGTCCTCGGACTGGAAACGCGCACAAAACGTGCGTGAGTACACCGTTGCGGGACAGTTCCGGATTCGCACCGGATTCCCCTGCGGCGACAGCGAGCATGAGCATACATCTTGTGTCGGGCCCTGGAAGCACCCCCACATGTTGTGTCGTATCGGAGAGTTGAGCGCTTTGGGACGACGAGGGAGGTACGAGGGAGGTACGAGGGAGATGCGAGGGAGATGGGACGACGGGCCGCCGGATTTCTCCGGCGGCCCGTCGCGGAAGGCGTTCGCTCAGTGTGCGGAGCCCGCCGTGGCAGGCGGCAGTTCGACCGCCACGCCCGGGTCTCCCGGCTGCCGGGCGCGGCGCAGCCGCACGCCGAGCAGCGTCGGGAGGTGCCGGGGGCGGGGACCTTGGCCAGGGTGCCGCCGAGCCGGGCACGGTGACGCCCACGTCGATGCCGATGTCCGGCCCGGTTCTCCGTGTGGGCACGCTTGCCCACAGGCAGGTCCTTGGTCCAACAGGCGGAAGGTGTTCATCGACGCCATGCTGACCCGCACCGGGGAGACTGTGCGGGAGGTCTGCACCGGCTTCGAGGCCGAGCTGAAGCGGTTCAACGGCGAACAGGACCGCGTGCACCTGCTCGTGTGCTGCCGGCCCAAAGCCCAGCTCTCCAAGCTGGTGAATTCCCTCAAGGGCGTCAGCTCCCGCAGGCGCCACCAGGAATAGAACAGTTCGTGCGGCATGGCACCCCCTGAGCGCTGTCAAGCAGTACAACGGACAACCCCTGTTGGTGAGGGGAATCTGTCAGCAGCCGCAAAACCCGTTCGAGCGTGCGGTCAGTCGATCGGCCGCTTGAGCCGCGCGACGAACTTGTACCGGTCCCCCCGATAGACGGACCGCACCCATTCCACCGGCTGGCCGTCCCTGTCCAGCGAGTGCCGGGACAGCATCAGCATCGGCAGGCCCACGTCGGTGCCGAGCAGGCCGGCCTCGCGCGGGGTGGCCAGCGAGGTCTCGATGGTCTCCTCGGCTTCCGCGAGGTGGACGTCGTACACCTCGGCGAGGGCCGTGTAGAGGGACGTGTACTTCGCGAGTGACCTGCGCAGGGCGGGGAAGCGCTTCGCGGAGAGGTGGGTGGTCTCTATCGCCATCGGCTCGCCGTTCGCCATCCGAAGCCGCTCGATGCGCAGGACCCGCCCGCCCGCCGTGATGTCGAGCAGTTCGGCGAGGGCGTCGTCGGCGGTGATGTAGCCGATGTCGAGGAGCTGCGAGGTGGGTTCGAGGCCCTGGGCGCGCATGTCCTCGGTGTACGAGGTGAGTTGCAGCGTCTGGGAGACCTTCGGCTTGGCGACGAAGGTGCCCTTGCCCTGGATGCGTTCGAGCCGGCCCTCGACGACCAGTTCCTGGAGGGCCTGGCGCACGGTGGTGCGGGAGGTGTCGAACTCCGCCGCCAGCGTGCGCTCGGGTGGGACCGGGGTGCCGGGCGCCTGGGTCTCCGTCATGTCGAGCAGATGCTTCTTCAGGCGGTAGTACTTGGGCACGCGCGCGGTACGGACGGTAGCCCCACCCTCGTTCTCCGCACTGCTCACGTCGGTGCTCATGCTCCGCCTTCCCGGCTTTTGGTACCGCTTCGGCCGGCATCCCGCCGGTCCAAGTGCACATCGTGGCACGGTCGGCGCCGTGATTGACCTGTGAATGGTCTCCACGAGCCCTCGCGCGCTCCGTGATCCCCTCTGTATACCTTCACGCCCCCCGCTGGTCTAGTCCACCGCGCGGAAAGCCCCGCCCAAGGTTGCGCCCGTGCGCTCCCCTGAAGTGGTCTACCTCGTACCGGAGGGATGTGCTGGGTATTTCCGCCACTTTCTTACTTAAAGGTTCCTGCATATGTAGGTCGCATAACGGCTGGTCAAAGGCGTTCCCGCACCCTTGACACGTTGTTTGGTCTGAGCCAAGCTCCGCCTACTGGTCTACACCATTGGTCCAGCTCCCAGAGGAGGTTGGCGTGAAGCGCAAGCTGATAGCCGCGATCGGTATCGCGGGCATGATGGTCTCCATCGCGGCATGCGGGGACAGTGACAGCGGAAGCTCGGACAACTCGGGCGCCGACGCCAAGGAGCTGACCGTCTGGCTGACCGTGGACGCCCAGAACAACTGGCCCGAGCTGGTGAAGGCCGCCGACGCCACGCTGACCAAGAAGCACCCCGGCATCAAGATCAACCACGAGTACTACGGCTGGCCCGACAAGAACGCCAAGCTCGACGCCGTCCTCGCCACCGACAAGGCCCCCGACGTTGTCGAGATGGGCAACACCGAGATGCTCGGTTACATGGTCAAGGGCGCCTTCACCCCCTTGGACCCTGCGAAGTTCGACAACTCGGCCGCCTGGCTGGACGGCCTCAAGGCCTCCGTCACCTACGACGGCAAGACGTACGGCGTGCCCTACTACGCCGGTGGCCGCGTCGCCAACTGGCGCAAGGACGTGGCGGCTTCGGTCGGCGTCAAGTCCGCACCGAAGACCTACGCCGAACTCACCTCCGCCCTGGACAAGATCCAGAAGAAGGAGGGCGGCAAGTACAACGCCTGGTACCAGCCCACCCGTGACTGGTACGCCGCCATGTCCTTCGTGTACGACGCCGGCGGCTCGATCGCCGAGGAGTCGGGCGGGCAGTGGAAGGCGAGCCTGTCCTCCCCGGAGTCCGTCAAGGGCCTCACCGAGTTCAAGAACGTCATCGACAAGTACATGCACGGCGACAAGACCAAGGACGAGTCCGACCGCTACATCGTCTACGGCCAGGGCAGGACGAGCATGATCTTCGCCGCCGCGTGGGAGGGCGCGACCGCCGAGACGCCGGAGAACGACAAGACCGGCAAGCTCAAGGGCAACACGGAGAACTTCGTGATGCCCGGCCCGTCCGGCAAGAACATGCCGGTCTTCCTGGGCGGTTCGGACCTCGCCGTCCCGGTGAAGTCGAAGGCGCAGACGGTCGCCGCCGAGTGGATCAACGCCTACACCGGAGCGAGCGGCCAGAAGGGCCTGATCGCCAAGGGCAACCTGCCCAACAACAAGACCGACCTCGCCACCCTCAAGAGCGACCCGGCGACGGCGGTCCCGGCCACGGCGGCCGAGTCCAACTGGTTCGTGCCGATGGCACCGGGCTGGGGTCAGGTCGAGAAGGCCCAGATCCTGCAGACCATGCTGCAGAGCATCGGCACCGGCAAGAAGTCGGTCGAGGACGCCGCGAAGGAAGCGGACGCGGCGATCGACAAGGTCATCAACGTCAAGTAGCGAGCCGACGCGGGGCCCCACCACGGGGAGGGCCCCGCTCGCCCGCTGCCTGAAGGACCTGAAGGACCTGAAGTGCCTGAAGGATCTGAATGGGCCTGAAGGACCTGGACGACCTGGACGACCGCAACCACCGTACGACCTGAGGGACCGCTGAGGAGCGCGCGGATGAGTGCCGCTGATACGACCACACCTGCCAAGCTGCCGCCGCCGAAGCGGCACGCGCGGCCGTCTCCGCCAACCGGCACGGACGTACCGCCACCCGCAAGGCGGACCCCGAAGGCCACCGCCGCGATTCCGTGGGCCCTGCTCGCGCCCTGTCTGCTGATCCTCGCGCTGGTCCTCGGCTATCCCCTCGTGCGTCTGGTCACCCTGTCCTTCCAGAAGTTCGGGCAGTCCCAGCTGTGGGGCTTCCAGCCGGCCGAGTCGGTGGGCTTCGACAACTTCGGCAAGGTGCTCGGCGACAGCGAGTTCTGGGACGTCGTCGTCCGCACCATCGTCTTCGCCGTCGGGTGCGTGGTCCTCACGATGGTCGGCGGCATGCTGATCGCGCTGCTGCTCCAGCGGGTGAGCGGCTGGATGAAGACGCTCGTCAACATCGTCCTGGTGGCCAGTTGGGGCATGCCGATCATCGTGGCGACCACTGTCTTCAAGTGGCTGTTCGACTCCGACTACGGGATCGTCAACGCGCTGCTGAGCAGACTGCCGGGCGTCGAGCTGATCGGCCACAACTGGTTCGCGAGCGGACCGCAGGGCCTGGCCGTGATCATGCTGCTCGTCGTCTGGGGCGCGGTGCCGTTCGTGGTCATCACGCTCGGCGCGGGACTGACCCAGGTCCCGAAGGAGCTGGAGGAGGCGGCCCGGCTGGACGGCGCTGGCGCCTGGGGCGTCTTCCGTTACGTCACCCTCCCCATCCTCAAACCGATCATCGTGATGCTCACGACCCTGTCGGTCATCTGGGACATGGGTGTCTTCCCCCAGGTGTTCGTCATGCGGAACGGCCACCCGGAAGCCGAGTTCCAGCTCCTGACCACCTACTCCTACGACCGGGCCTTCGCCGTCAACGACTACGCCCAGGGCTCGGCGATCGCCCTGCTCACCGTGGTGCTGCTGCTCGGTGTCGTCGCCGTCTACATGCGCCAGATGCTGAAGATCGGAGACGTCGAATGAGCGGCATGAGCGCGGCAGCCCCCGCCCTGCCCCGGAAGCCCCGGAAGCCCCGGAAGTCGAAGGCCGGCTGGAACCTGCTGGGCCTGTTCGTCTTCCTGACGGCCGGCTTCCCCGTCTACTGGATGCTGAACACGGCGTTCAAACCGGCGAAGGACGCGATCGACCCCGACCCAAACCTGCTGCCGACGGGCTTCACCCTGGCCAACTTCCGCCGCGCGCTGAACATCGCCGATTTCTGGGGCCCGGTCGGCCGCAGCCTCTTCGTGTCCCTGACGGTGGTGGTGATCGGCATCGTCGTGGGCCTGCTGGCGGCGCTCGCCATCTCGCGCTTCGCCTTCCGCGGCCGGAAGATCGTCATTGTGGGCATTCTGGCCGTGCAGATGGTCCCCCTGGTCGCGATGATCATCCCCGTGTTCCTGCTCCTCAACGACCTCGACCAGTACGACCGGCTGTCCGGCCTGATCATCACCTACCTCACCTTCATCCTTCCGTTCACGGTGTGGACCCTGCGCGGCTTCATCGTCAACATCCCGAAGGAACTGGAGGAGGCTGCGATGGTCGACGGCTGCTCCCGCACCACCGCCTTCCTCCGCGTGGTCTTCCCCCTCCTGGCCCCCGGCCTGGTCGCCACCTCGGTCTACGGCTTCATCCAGGCCTGGAACGAGTACCTGTACGCCCTGATGCTGATGAGCCAGAAGAACCAGACCGCCACCGTCTGGCTCGGCAACTTCACCACCAAGCACGGCACCGAGTACGCCCCGATGATGGCCGGCTCCACGATGATGGCCGTGCCGATCGTCGTCCTCTTCCTCCTCGTCCAGCGCAAGATGGCCGCGGGTCTGACCGCGGGCGCCGTGAAGGGATAACCCCACCCGATGACGACACTCGCCCGCCGCCCGGCTGCTTCTGGTCCTGAAAAAGATGGCCTCACCCGCGACGCGCTCACCGTCCTCCAGCCCGGCTTCACCGGCACCACGGCCCCCGACTGGCTGCTGCGCCGCCTCGCCGAGGGCCTCGCCTCCGTGGGCCTGTTCGGCCGCAACATCACCTCCCCCACCCAACTGGCCGCCCTCACCGCCCGGTTGCGCGCCGAACGCGACGACGTCCTGGTCGCGATCGACGAGGAGGGCGGCGACGTCACCCGCCTGGAGGTCCACACCGGCTCCTCCTTCCCCGGCAACCACGCCCTGGGCGCCGTCGACGACGTCCAGCTGACCCGGCAGGTGGCGTACGAGCTCGGCCACCGACTCCGGGCCTGCGGGGTCAACCTCAACTGGGCCCCGTCGGCGGACGTCAACTCCAACCCCGCCAACCCCGTCATCGGCGTCCGCTCCTTCGGCGCCGACCCGGAGCTGGTCGCCCGCCACACCGCGGCCTACGTCACCGGTCTCCAGACGGCGGGCGTCGCCGCCTGCACGAAGCACTTCCCGGGCCACGGGGACACGTCGGTCGACTCCCACCACGCCCTCCCACGCATCGACGCGAGCCGCTCGGTAGTGCTCGACCGTGAACTCGCCCCCTTCCGCGCCGCGATCGACGCCGGCACCAGGGCGGTGATGAGCGCCCACATCCTGATCCCGTCCCTGGATCCCGACCGCCCGGCCACTCTCTCCCACCCCGTCCTCACCGACCTTCTGCGCGGCGAACTCGGCTACACCGGCCTGATCGTCACCGACGGTATGGAGATGCAGGCCATCGCGGGCACCTACGGCATCGAACGCGGCAGCGTCCTCGCCATCGCCGCCGGTGCCGACGCCATCTGCGTGGGCGGCGGCCTCGCGGACGACGAGACGGTACGCCGTCTGCGCGACGCCCTGATCAACGCCGTCCGCACCGGCGAACTCCCGGAGGAACGCCTGGCGGACGCGGCGGAACGCGTCCGGACCCTGTCCCGCTGGACGGCAGCGCCACCACAGGAGCCCTCCGCCCCGAGGCTCACGGACGTCGGCCTCCTCGCCGCCCGCCGAGCCGTGGAGGCGACGTACCCGGCGGACTCCGCCCCGTTCGAACCCCTCCGCGAGCCCCCGTACGTGGCCGCCCTCACCCCCGTGGCGAACTTCGCCGTCGGCAACGAGACCCCGTGGGGCGTGGCAGCCGAGCTGGTACGTCTGCTGCCCGGCACCCGCACCGGCACCTTCACCGGCGAGGCGGCGGCCCAGACAGCCCTGACCGAGGCGGGCCCGAGCCGCATCGTCGCCGTGGTCCGGGACGAACACCGCCACCCGTGGATGTCGGCGGCCCTCGACACGCTCCTCACCGCCCGCCCCGACACGATCGTCGTCGAGATGGGCGTCCCCCAGTCCCCCCGCCGAGGCGCCGCCCACCTCGCAACCCACGGAGCGGCCAGAGTCTGCGGCCAGGCGGCGGCAGAGATCATCGCGGGGGAGTAGCCCCAACAACGACAAAAACGCCGGTCCGCCTTCAAAAAGAGGGAGGACCGGCGTGGCCTTTTTAGGGGCGCGGGGAACTGCGCGACAAGCCACAGCGGACCGGCATCCAATACGAGACAGAACCCGGCAGACGCGTAGAGCCCTTGGATCGCCCTTAGATCCCCTGCCAGTCAGGCTTATTGACAAAAGTGTGCCGAAAGTAATCCGCAAGCTTCAGCTTGGAAGCCGCCCCCTCATCAACAACCACCGTCGCATGCGTGTGCAACTGCAGCGCCGACGCAGGACACACCGCGGCAACAGGCCCCTCCACAGTCGCCGCCACGGCATCGGCCTTACCCTCACCGGTCGCCAACAGCACCAGATGCCGCGCCTCAAGAATCGTGCCGATGCCCTGCGTGATGACGTGATGCGGCACCTGGCCGATGTCACCGTCGAAGAACCGCGCGTTGTCGATCCGCGTCTGCTCGGTCAACGTCTTGATCCGGGTCCGCGAGCGCAGCGACGAGCACGGCTCGTTGAACCCGATGTGTCCGTCGGTCCCGATCCCCAGCAACTGCAGGTCGACCCCGCCGGCCTCGGCCAGCGCCCTGTCGTACGCCTCGCACGCCCCCCGCACGTCCTCGGCGGTCCCGTCGGGCCCCATGAACGCGTCCATCCCGATCCCGAGCGGCTCCAGCACCTCGCGGCGCAGCACCGAACGGTACGACTCCGGATGCTCGGCCGGCAGCCCCACGTACTCGTCGAGCTGGGCTATCCGCACCCGGGACACCTCCACGGCGCCGGAACCCACCTGGGCCGCGAGCGCCTGGTAGACGGGCAGCGGGGTCGAGCCGGTGGCCACGCCGAGCAGGGCGGTCGGCTTGTGCCGGAGCAGCTGTGCCACGGCCCCGGCGATGAGCTCGCCACCCGCCTTGGCGTCCGGAACGATGACAACTTCCACGCTGGGCCTGCCGATCTGGAGAGAACCGTGTGGTTTAGACCAATCTAACAGACCGCGTTAACGGCGGAAATTGGCCTGGCGATCCACCCCCGCACAGGAACCAACAGAGCTAGGCTTCGTGGTGGACGCTTGGACGTCCGACTAGTTCTTTCGGGCAGCCTCCGGGTGTCCGGTCTGCTCGTGAAGGCACAGCAACAAACACTCTTCAACGCATGGACACAACCTATGGTCTAGTCCACAATGCGTAGAGAGGCATACGAAGAGACATAAGACCAGAGCCTCCGTCTTCCCCGCACAGGAAGACGGATCGAGGAACCGGGGCTCTCTGCCCTGACTGCGCCGGCTCCTCATCCATCGGCCGACCGGGACCGCACACCCCACGGCCGTTGCTGCTCCGGGCTGCGGTGCCGGGAGGGCTGAGGGTCCCTCTCAGGCGCCGCGGCCCGCGGGTGTTTCCGGGCCCGTTCGAGGCCCCCGCCAGCCACGGTTTCCGGCCATGTCCGAACCGGCGGGTACGCTCGCACACGTGCCCTCCATGAACGAACTCGTACGCCAGCACACCGCCCTCAGCGACTCCGACCTGGAGTGGCTGCACCTGCTGGTGTCGGAGTGGCAACTGCTCTCCGACCTCTCCTTCGCCGACCTCGTCCTGTGGGTCCCCACGAGCGACGGCACCCGCTATGTCTCGGTCGCCCAGATGCGGCCCAACACCGGTCCGACCTCGTACCAGGACGACATGGTCGGCCACCTCGTCCCCCGTGGCCGCCGCCCCATGCTGGACGCCGCCCTGGACGAGGGCCGGATCGTGCGCGAGGGCGACCCGGAATGGCGCGAAGAGGTCCCTGTCCGCGTCGAGTCGATCCCCGTGCGCCGGGAGGGGCGCGTCCTCGGGGTCATCGCGCGCAACACCAACCTCCTCACCGTCCGGACCCCGAGCCGCCTGGAGCTGACGTATCTCCAGAGCGCCTCCGACCTGGCCCAGATGATCGCCGCCGGATCGTTTCCCTTCTCCAACCAGGTGGTCGACATGGACGCCTCGCCGCGGGTCGGCGACGGACTGATCCGGCTCGACGCCGACGGCATCGTCCAGTACGCCTCGCCCAACGCGCTGTCCGCGTACCACCGTCTCGGCCTCGCCTCCGACCTCGTCGGTCACCACCTGGGCGTGACCACCTCCGAACTCGCGCCGTCCCGGGGCCCGGTGGACGAGGCGCTCTCCAAGGTCGCCAGCGGCTGGGCGCCGCGCGAGTTCGAGATCGAGTCCGTCGACGGGGTCATCCAGTTCCGCGCCATTCCCCTCAAACCCAAGGGAACGCGCATCGGTTCACTCGTCCTGCTCCGTGACGTCACCGAACTGCGCCGCCGCGAGCGTGAGTTGATCACCAAGGACGCGACCATCCGGGAGATCCACCACCGCGTCAAGAACAACCTCCAGACGGTGGCCGCCCTTCTGCGCCTCCAGGCCCGGCGCATCGACTCGGAACGCGGGCGCGAGGCACTGGAGGAGGCCGTACGGCGGGTCGGGTCCATCGCGATCGTGCACGAGACGCTCTCCCAGAACCTGGACGAGCGCGTCGAGTTCGACGAGATCGCCGACCGTGTGCTCGCGATGGTCTCCGAGATCTCGCCGGGCACGGTCACCGGCCGGCGCACCGGGCGCTTCGGCATTCTGGACGCGGAGGTCGCGACCCCGCTCTCGATGGTGCTGACCGAGATCCTGCAGAACGCCCTGGAACACGGCTTCGGACCGGGCGACACCGGCTCGGTGGAGGTCTCGGCGGTCCGCGGCGGCACGACCAAGGAGTCCCGCCTCCTCGTCACCGTCCAGGACGACGGCGTGGGTCTCCCCGAGGGATTCGACCCGCACCGCTCCGGCAACCTGGGCCTGCAGATCGTACGAACTCTGGTGGAGGGGGAGTTGGGCGGTACGTTCGACATGGTGGCGGCGCCCGAGCGAGGCACGCAGGTGATCCTCGACATCCCGGTGCGTGCCAACAAGTAGCGCGCGCGGGGCGGATGAGCCCGAGTGCGGCGACAGGCCCGAGCACAGCGATAAGCCCCGGACCATGGGACGGTCCGGGGCTCAGATGCTTGTGTGGTGATGCGCATCGGGGGCACTGCGCGCTGCGGCTCGGGGGCGGGAGATGCGTACTCGCTGTACGCGCCGCCAAGCTCAGGCTGTTACGGGGTGGGTTGTCAGGCGGTTGCCTGGCGGGCCCGGTTGCGGGCGGCGCGACGCTTCATGGCACGGCGCTCGTCCTCGCTGAGACCACCCCAGACGCCGGAGTCCTGGCCGGACTCAAGCGCCCACTGCAGACACTGCTCCATGACGGGGCAACGGCGGCAGACGGCCTTGGCTTCCTCGATCTGCAGCAGCGCAGGACCGGTGTTGCCGATGGGGAAGAAGAGTTCCGGGTCTTCCTCGCGGCAAACGGCGTTGTGACGCCAGTCCATGGCTGCTACCTCTCCTTGGTATTACATGCACGTTGCTTGTGAATGTGAACGCTTTCACGAATCCCTCAACAAGTGAAGGGCCGATCATCAGACGGACTGATGTGGTCCTTTGGAGTGAGGAGGGGTTCTGGCTCTCTGTGGTGGCCGGTGTTGCGGGCCGTCCCGAGCGCCACGTAGAGACTCGCAAACCTCAGCGGCGGATACAACCCCTACCGGAAAGTTTTTTTTGATTCCTCGGTGTCGGCTCGGTCACAGCCGTACTTCCATGGGGTGGACCCTGGCCTAAACGTTCGAGTGGAAGGACTTTAGCCCGTTCCGCTCACACAATCACACGCAGTGCACGGCGTACGCCTGTGAACGTCACGCTCGTTCGCAGTCCCAGGTGGTCGCCGTCCATCTGGAGGGGTAGGGGGACCTTCGAATGCAAGGTGAAGTCCGTCAGGTCGTGCAGGGAGGTGGCATGCCTCCCATGGGGCCCCCGCTCGGGGGACGAAGTGAGCAACTGCGTGCCATACCGGGCAACCGCGCCCGTCGACATGCGGCTGAGACCGAGTACGTCGAGCCCGGTATCGAACGAAGCCTTAGGCGACGCGTACACCGGACGATTACCCAGATACGTCCAGGGGGACGTATTGCAGACTATGGACAGCACGAGATCGGTAACCGGGTCGGCGCCCGGTTGTTCCAGGGTGATCGTGCCGTGCCGGCGGTTCGCTTCTCCAAGGAATTGGCGCACGACCTGCCGCAGGTAAAGGGAATGTGTGGATTTACGGCCGCGTTCCCGCTGCTGTTCCACACGGCCGATCACACCGGCGTCGAACCCCAGTCCGGCGCAGAAAGTGAACCAGCGCTCCGGCACCGACTCGTCCTCGGTGCCCGGTGTGCCTCTCGCGACACCGAGGCCCACCGTGCGTTCCCGGTTCTCGCGCAGGGCGTCCAGGAGGGCGCCGGTGGCCTCCACGGCGTCGTTGGGCAGACCGAGGGCGCGGGCGAAGACGTTCGTGGAGCCGCCGGGGACCACGGCGAGACGGGGCAGCCGGTCCGGGTCGGGCCCGTTGTGCAGAAGGCCGTTCACGACCTCGTTGACCGTTCCGTCGCCACCGAGAGCGACGACCAGTTCGATGTCCTTGCTCTCCGCCGCCTGCCGGCCGAGGTCACGCGCGTGGCCCCGGTACTCGGTGGTGACCGCCTCGAGCTTCATCTCGCTCGCGAGAGCATGGGTCAGCACGTCGCGCGTACGGGCGCTTGTGGTGGTAGCCGCCGGATTGACCACGAGAAGTGCACGCATGCGAAGCAGGGTACCTACTGGGTGGTACTCGGCCCAGGGCAGGTTAGGGATCAGTAAGAAAAGCGGACGTGAGTCCGGCACTCTGGGCGCACGCCCCTGGGGTGCGGGGTGGACCGGGGGAGTGCGGGGCGGGCCGAGCGCCGTGGAGCCCGGAGCTACCCTTCAGGGGTGAGCGCTGAGCAGACCCCCGCCCCGGAAACCCTCGAACCGACGTGGCCGCGGCCCCTGCGGCTGACCGCGGCGGCCGTGCTCGCCGCCCTGGAGGGGCTCGCCCTGATGGCCGGCGGGGCCTACATCCTCGTCCTGGGGCTGACCGGCGATCCGGACGACCGGCAGCAGGCCGTCACCGGCGGCGTCACGCTCATCGTGCTCGCACTGCTGCCGCTGCTCGCCGCTCGCGGGCTGCTGGGGCGGCGGAGCTGGAGCCGGGGGCCGGCCGTCATCACGCAGATCATGGCACTGCCCGTCGCCTACAACCTGCTCCGGGCCGACAGCATGGCCGTTCCGGGCGGGATCGTGCTGGGCGTCGTGGCGGTCGCCGCGCTTGTGCTGCTGGTGAACCAGGAGACGACCCGGGCCCTCGGGATCCGGGGGCCCGGCAGCGAAACCGAATAACCCGAAGGGTTACTCGGTCACACGGTTACTCGTCGGGGGGTTCACTCCTCCACCAGCAGCTTCTCGCGCAGCTGGGCCAGCGTCCGGGCCAGCAGGCGGGAGACGTGCATCTGGGAGATGCCGACCTCCTGCGCGATCTGCGACTGCGTCATGTTGCCGAAGAAGCGCAGCAGCAGGATGCGCTTCTCGCGGGGCGGGAGATCCTCGAGGAGCGGCTTGAGCGACTCGCGGTACTCGACGCCCTCCAGGGCCTCGTCGTACGAGCCCAGTGTGTCCGCGACCGCCGGGGACTCGTCGTCCGTGTCGGGAACGTCCAGGGACAGCGTGGAGTAGGCGTTGGCCGACTCCAGGCCCTCCAGGACCTCCTCCTCCGAGATGCCCAGTTTCTCGGCGAGCTCGTGGACCGTGGGGGAACGGCCGTGCCGTTGCGAGAGCTCCGCCGTCGCCGTGGTGAGCGAGAGGCGCAGCTCCTGGAGCCTGCGCGGGACGCGGACCGCCCACCCCTTGTCACGGAAGTGCCGCTTGATCTCGCCGACGACCGTCGGGGTCGCGTACGTCGAGAACTCGACGCCACGGTCCGGGTCGAAACGGTCGACCGACTTGATCAGGCCGATCGTCGCGACCTGGGTCAGGTCGTCCAACGGCTCACCGCGGTTGCGGAAGCGGCGCGCGAGGTGCTCGACGAGCGGAAGATGCATACGGACCAGCCGGTTGCGCAGCTCCGCGTACTCGGCGCTGCCGTCCGGCAGCGCGCGCAGCTCGTAGAACAGGGCGCGCGCTCCGCTGCGGTCCGTCGCGGAGTGCTGTGTGGCCTGAGCCGGCGGCTGCGCCGTCTGTTGTGCCGTCTGCTGTGCGCCCTGCGCGTCGTCTCGTTCGTGCTCGCTCATCGTCCCGCCCGTCGACCCTCCCGGAGTCCGAGCGTCGGCTCGGACAGGGGAGAGCTCACTTGGCCCTTCCAGGGGCGCACTCTGCACGGCACCTTCCCGATCCAGCTGCCCGTCGTCCACGAAGCCGGCCTCCGGGGGGTTGTCCTCCGGATGCGGCCGGGCCTGCTCGGGGATGCCGGAGATACCGGCGATGCCAGAAATGGCGTCCGCCGTGCCTCGCTCTTCGTCACGCACCGGCCCGTCCCCGTTCCTCACGCCGGCCCGGGTCCCGCGCCGCGCTTCTTGTGGAGACTGATCGACACGGTCTTGTCCTCGGCGACGGTCGAGTCGACCTGGCCCGCGAGGGCCGACAGGACGGTCCAGGCGAAGGTGTCGCGCGCGGGGGCGTGACCGTCCGTGGTCGGGGCCGAGACCGTGACCTCCAGGGAGTCGTCGATCAGTCGGAACACACAGCTGAGTACGGAGCCGGGCACGGCCTGCTGAAGCAGGATCGCGCAGGCCTCGTCCACTGCGATGCGCAGGTCCTCGATCTCGTCGAGGGTGAAGTCCAAACGGGCCGCGAGACCGGCCGTGGCCGTACGCAGCACCGACAGGTAGGCACCCGCGGCCGGCAGCCGGACTTCCACGAAGTCCTGGGTCGCGGGCTCGCCTGCGAACTGGGACACCCTCACCTCCAAGGTGGTACAAGCTCTTTCGGGGGCCGAGGGTCGCCCCCCGGGTAACGCGATAGGTGGTTCAGCGGTGACGCTACCGCGCTCTGGACTTTCCTGTCCTCGGGACCCCAGCCCCTTGCCGTCACTCATAGTAAACCTGTGTATACGCACAGTGGCTAGGGGTCTGCGGGCCCAATTGGGAAGAGCGCGCGCCGGGTTGACGTACCCAGACGTCAGACGGTCGAACCGTCCGGATCCAGAGTCACACGAGTACGCCCTCGGTCACCAATGCCCCAGCTCACACGGGTGTGAGGGTGGGTCTCCGGCAATTCCGGCCTCCGCGCGTTCATCCGGGCCGTCATACGAGGACGTGGTCGACGAAGCACCAGCGCCAGCTCTCGCCGGGTTCGAAGGTCCGCATCACCGGGTGACCGGTCTCCTTGTGGTGTTCCGTCGCGTGGCGCATGGGCGAGGAGTCGCAGCAGCCGACGTGGCCGCATTCCAGGCACAGGCGCAACTGCACCGGGTGGGTTCCGGCCGCCAGGCACTCCGGACAGGTCTCGTTCTTCGGCTGGGGTTCCGGGAGCGGCAGCGCGTCGGCATGCGTGCACTGTTTCATGATTGCCAGGTTACGACGGCTGTGCGGCAGGCCGCGCGGAAAGCCGGAGTGCACGGATGCCAGGGTGGGTGGAAACGAGAGTGGGCCGAAACCGATGCATGTGATGCCACTGCTCCTGCTGGTCGCGGGCAGCGCCGCCATTGCCGCCGCGGGCCGCCGCACCCCTGTCCCGCCCCCGCTGCTGCTGGTCGCCGCCGGCCTGGTGTTCGCGTACGTCCCCGGGGTGCCCGACTACGCGCTCGACCCGCATGTCGTCCTGCCGCTGATGCTGCCCCCGCTGCTGTACACGGCGGCCGTCGACAGCTCGTACCTCGATCTGCGCGCGCAACTGCGGCCCGTGGCCCTGCTGTCGGTCGGGTACGTGCTCTTCGCGACCCTCGTCGTCGGCTGGGCGGCCTATCTGATCGTGCCCGGGCTGCCGCTGACCGCCGCGCTGGTGCTCGGCGCGGTCGTGGCGCCGCCGGACGCCGTCGCGGCCACGGCGATCGCGCGCCGGGTCGGGCTGCCGTCGCGGGTCACCACCATCCTCCAGGGCGAGTCCCTGGTGAACGACGCCACCGCGATCACCGCGTACCGCGTCGCTCTCGCGGCGGCCGTCGGGGAGGGCGCGACCTGGGCGGGCGGGATCGGCGAGTTCCTGCTCGCGGCGGTCGGCGGTGTCGGGATCGGGCTGATCCTGATGATGCCGATCCACTGGCTGCGCACGCACCTGAGGGAGGCGCTGCTCCAGAACACGCTGTCCCTGCTGATCCCGTTCGCGGCCTACGCGGTCGCCGAAGCCGTGCACGCCTCCGGGGTCCTCGCGGTGGTGGTCGTGGCGCTCTATCTGGGACATCGCGCGTGGGAGGTCGATTTCGCGACCCGCCTCCAGGAGGAGGCGGTCTGGAAAATGGTTGCCTTCGTTCTCGAATCGACTGTCTTCGCCCTGATCGGACTGCAACTGCCGGTCGTCCTGGAGGGACTCGGGGAGTACGAGGGTGTCGATGCCGCCTGGTACGCGATCGCCGTCTTCCTCGTGGTCGTCGTCACCCGGTTCGCCTGGGTCTACCCCGGGACGTTCGTGCCCCGGCTGCTGTCGCCGCGGATCCGGGAACGCGAACCGAACCCGACCTGGAAGGGCGCGTTCGTCATTTCCTGGGCGGGGATGCGGGGGGTCGTCTCGCTGGCCATCGCCTTCTCGATCCCGCTCACGATGGAGGGCGGCGAGGCGTTCCCGGAACGGAACCTGGTGCTCTTCCTGACCTTCACGACGGTCATCGGCACACTGGTCGTCCAGGGTCTGACACTCCCGCCCCTGATCCGGCTGCTGAAGCTGCCCGGACGTGACGCGCAGGCCGAGACGCTCGCGGAGGCCAACGCCCAGGCGCAGGCGTCCAGGGCGGCACAGGGGCACCTGGACAGCCTGCTGGAGGGCGAGAGCAACACGCTGCCGCCCCCGCTGGCCGACCGGCTGCGTTCGGTGCTGGAACGTCGGCAGAACGCCGTCTGGGAGCGCCTGGGCTCGGTCAACCCCGTGACCGGCGAGACGGTGGACGACACCTACCGGCGCCTGGCCCGCGAGATGATCAGCGTGGAACGGAAGGTGTTCGTGCGACTCCGGGACGCGCGCCACATCGACGACGAGATGCTGCGGACGCTGCTGCGCCGACTGGACCTGGAGGAGGCGGCGGCGTTCAGGGAGGCGGAGTAGGCGGGTTGGGGGGAGGCGCGCTCTGGTCGGCTACGGGAACGGGCGGCCCGTGATCACCGCCGCGACGGTGGTTCCGTTCGCGAACGCGCCTTCCTCCGCGAGGGCGACAAGTCCGTAGAGCATCTTGGCGACATAGAGACGTTCCACGGGTACGTCGTGACGGGCCTCGAAGTCGTCGGCGAAGGCGTGCAGTTCGGGGGTCGTACGGGCGTAGCCGCCGAAGTGGAAACGGTGGTCGAGGGTCCACGAGCCGCGGGGCCCGCCGAAGGTGAGGTCCTGGAGGGCCCGTGTCTCCGCGTCCAGGAAGCCCCCCTTGAGGACCGGGATGCCCAGGGCGCGCTGCTCGGGGGCGAGGCCCGCGGCGAGGCCGGCGAGGGTGCCGCCGGTGCCGCAGGCGACCGCGACGACGTCGGCATGGCCCCGCAGCTCCTCACCGAGGGCACGGCAACCGCGTACGGCGAGGGGGTTGCTGCCGCCCTCGGGTACGACGTACGCGTCCTCGGCGCCGGCCGCCCGGAGGACGGCCTTGAGGGTGTCGGGGTCTGTCTTGTGCCGGTACGTCGATCTGTCGACGAAGTGCAGGCGCATGCCGTTCGCCGTGCAGTGGGCGAGGGAGGGGTTGAGGGGCCGGTCGGCGAGTTCCTGGCCGCGGACCACGCCGACCGTGGGCAGGCCCAGGAGGCGGCCGGCGGTGGCTGTGGCACGCAGATGGTTGGAGTAGGCACCGCCGAAGGTGAGGACCGGGCGGCCGGCGGCGGCTTCCAGGTTGGGCACCAGCTTGCGCCACTTGTTGCCGATCAGGTCCGGGTGGATGAGGTCGTCGCGCTTGAGGACCAGACGGAGGGAGCGGCGGGCGAAGCGGGGGTCGGCGAGTTCCTGGAGGGGGGTGGGGAGGGGCACGGGGCCATTGTGAGCTGGTCCGGCGTTCGAGATGCGAGGCGGATCCGGTCGAGGCCTTGTTTCCCACCCGCCCACCCCAGCCCGTCCGGCGTTCGAGGACGAGGCCCGTTCAGGGCCGATGCGGGGGTCTGGGGGCGCAGCCCCCAGGTTCAGGATGGGACGGGTGGGGGCGGCGGGGGCGAGGAAACCCCTACTTCAAACGGTCCCGTACCCGTTCCCTCAGCCACTGCATGGTGAAGCCCCGGGGATCGATCTTGCCGGGCTGCCATTCGAGGTGGCCGATCACCGACCGTTCCGTCCAGCCGTGATGGCGGCACACCGCCGCGGCGACCTTCTCGATGGCGTCGAGCTGAGCCTGCGGCCAGGGATCCTCCCCGTCGCCGAGGTTCTCGCACTCGAAGCCGTAGAAATGCCGGTTGCCGTCGGTGTTGGCCTCGTTGTCCAGCGGCAGCGCCTTCTCCGCGATCACCGCACGCAGGACGTCGTCGTCGCCCAGGCCCGCGTGGTTGGCCCTGCCGTAGCCGACCAGATGGACTCGGCCGTCCTTGGTGATGACCCCGTGGCACAGGGGGCCGGGCAGCTCGGCGTAGCCCGCACGGCACAGCTCCACCGTGTATTCGCTGCCCTCGGTCACCGTGTGATGGATCATCACGCCGTGGACCGGCCCCCAGGGACCCTTGTGATTGCGGTTGTGGTGGACCCAGTCGCCCACCTCGACGACGATGACGCCTTCCTCCCTGAGCCGGTCCAGGAAGTCGGCAGCGGACATGGGTGGGGCCATGACCGTCTCCTTCGCACTGCGCGACGGTCACCGGTCGTGACCGCCTCGTATCGCAGCTTGTACCGGAATCCGACGGTCGGAGCCAGTTTTTCGCACGGCGTGCGAGCCGATCCGGTCAAAGACGCCGATATGGCGTCACTGGCCGTCACTGGTGCAGGAACGAGTCCCCGTTCACCGCGATGTGGCTCTCCAGAGCCTGCAGGGCCCGCTGCGTCGCGTCGGGGGAACCGCTGCCGCGCCGCTCCGCGTAGTACGCCGCGCCCAGTTTCTTGAGCAGGTCGCCGCCGGCCCGCTGGGCCTGTACCTCGTCGAGCTTCTGCTTGCCCTGCGTCAGGCCGCGCTGTGCCTGTTCCTTGGCGCGGTCCAGGAAGCCTGCCATCGATGTCTCCTTGTTCGTTTTGTTCGTTGTCCGGTAATTGCTCAAACGGCCGACGCGATCTTGAAGTTCCCCGGAAGAGGCATTTCCCGTTCGCCAGGTCGAACGAGCTGGCGAAAAACTCTCATGTGCCCACTTCGGCGATGATCCATTCCCGCTCATTCGTGTAATAGCACCGACACGCTCGGTGAGGAAGGGTGGGGAGCGCAGGCGTCCGATGCGGAGCACGCCCGAGGGGGGTCGACGCATCGGCGCATTACGCGTTAATGGGAGGGCAGTTCTTTATGTCGGTAGGCGAAGAGATCCGCACGGAGCAGGACAAGCCGCAGCAGAGTCTCGGCACTTCGGCCGCGCGGAACCTGGCCACCACCACCAAATCCGTACCCCAGATGCAGGAGATCAGCTCACGCTGGCTGCTGCGGATGCTTCCCTGGGTGAACGTGCAGGGTGGTGCATACCGCGTGAACCGGCGGCTCACCTACTCCGTGGGAGACGGCCGTCTGACGTTCGTGAAGACCGGTGAACGCGTGGAAGTGGTCCCCGCCGAACTGTCCGAGTTGCCGGTGCTGCGGAACTACGAGGACGAGGAGGTGTTCGCCGAGCTGGCCCGGCGTTGCCAGCAGCGGGAGTTCGCACCAGGCTCGGAGATCGCCTCCTTCGGCAGCGCGAACGACGAGGTGTTCCTGCTGGCCCACGGCAAGGTCGAGAAGATCGGCACGGGCCTGTACGGGGACGACACCGAACTCGGCATGCTGGCCGACGGCGCCTACTTCGGCGACCAGGCGCTCGTCGACCCCGACGCCCTGTGGGAGTACACGGCCCGCGCGGTCACCACGTGCATCGTGCTGACACTCTCCCGTCAGCACTTCGAGCAGGTCGCCGAGCGTGCCGACTCGCTGCGCGATCACCTCCAGGCGCTGAGCGCGATCCCGGAGCAGAGCGCCAACAGGTACGGAGAGAAGGAGATCGACCTCGCGGCCGGTCACCACGGCGAAGCGGACATCCCGCGCACGTTCGTCGACTACGAGGCCAGGCCCCGCGAGTACGAACTGAGCATCGCCCAGACGGTGCTGCGCATCCACTCCCGCGTGGCCGACCTCTACAACCAGCCGATGAACCAGACCGAGCAGCAACTCCGGCTCACGGTCGAGGCATTGAAGGAGCGCCAGGAGCACGAACTCATCAACAACCGGGAGTTCGGACTGCTCAGCAACTGTGAGTACGACCAGCGACTCCAGCCGCACGACGGCGTACCCGGCCCCGACGACCTGGACGAACTGCTCAGCAGGCGGCGCGGGACCAAGTTCCTGCTCGCCCATCCGCGCGCGATCTCCGCGATCGGCCGTGAGCTGAACAAGCGCGGGCTCGTCCCCGAGACGATCGACATGAGCGGCAACCGCATCCCCACCTGGCGCGGTGTGCCGATCTTCCCGTGCAACAAGATCCCGGTCACCGAGGCCCGTACGACCTCGATCATCGCCATGCGTACCGGCGAGGCCGAGCAGGGGGTCATCGGGCTCCAGCAGGCCGGTATCCCGGACGAGATCGAGCCCAGCCTGTCCGTGCGGTTCATGGGCATCAACGAACAGGCGGTCATCAACTACCTGGTGACGGCCTACTACTCGGCGGCCGTCCTGGTGCCGGACGCCCTCGGCGTGCTGGAGAACGTCGAGATCGGCCGCTGGCGATGACCCGGGCCCACGGCCCGGCCGAGACCATCGGGACTCTGGATCCGGAGAGGCGGAACCCCATCGGCAGTCCGGCGGAGAGGCCTTCGGAGACATCATCGGAGTCCGGGGGACGGGAGCGGCCGGCCGTGGGCACAAGGCACGCGAGGCAGGGGGGATCATCCCCCGTACATGTACGGGGGAAGGGGGCGGAGAGGGCGGCGTCCGGCGGGGCGGACGGGCAGGACGCCGCCCTCATCCTGGAGCAGTCCCGGACCGTGGTCGATCCCGTGCTGCGCGCGGCGATCGAGTCGCTGCCCGGGGCCATGCGCCGCGTCGCGCTCTACCACTTCGGTTGGGAGCACGCGGACGGCAGCCCGGCGGCGGGCAACGCGGGCAAGGCGATCCGCCCGGCGCTCGTGCTGACCGCGGCCGCGGCACTCGGCGGCCGGCGGGAGGCGGCGGTACGAGCGGCCGCCGCGGTGGAGCTGATCCACAACTTCACCCTGCTGCACGACGACGTCATGGACCGGGACACCACCCGCAGACACCGGCCCACCGCGTGGACCGTGTTCGGCGACGCCGACGCGATCCTCGCGGGAGACGCACTGCAGGCCCTGGCGCTGCTGTTGCTCGCCGAGGACCCGCACCCGGCGTCCGCCGTCGCCGCCGCCCGGCTCGCGTCCTGCGTCGTCGAGCTGTGCGAGGGGCAGCACGTGGACACGGCCATGGAGAAGCGGGGCCCCGGCGAGGTCACCCTCGACGAGTGCCTCGCCATGGCCGAGGCCAAGACGGGTGCGCTGCTCGGCTGCGCCTGCGCCCTCGGGGCGCTGTACGCGGGCGGGTCGGCCGAGGACGTCGAGGCGATGGACGCGTTCGGCAGGGAGGCCGGGCTCGCCTTTCAGCTCATCGACGACGTGATCGGGATATGGGGGGACCCGAGCCGCACCGGCAAACCGGCCGGGGCGGATCTGGTCGCCCGCAAGAAGTCCCTGCCCGTGGTCGCCGCACTGGCCTCCGGCACACCGGCGGCCACCGAACTGGCCGAGTTGTACGCGGTTCCGTACGACGACGCGCAGGAAGGGGCGCTGGAGCGGACGGTGCTCGCCGTCGAGCGCGCGGGCGGCCGGGACTGGGCGCAGCTCCAGGCGGCCGACCGGATGGCCCGCGCGGTACACGAACTGTCCCGCGCGGTCCCCGACCCGGAGGCGGCAGGCGGCCTGCTGTCCCTGGCCGAGTTCGTGACCCGCCGCACCACCTGAGGCCCCGGAGCCACCCGCGGCGGAGCGTACGGCCCTGACTCCGTGCGCCCCGCCGCGGCGCTCCGGTCTGGCGGGTCCCGCACATCCCCACGGTGTGCGGGCCCCGTCACACATCCCGCACCCGTTAGGCTCAACCGCCGTATGATCAACGGCGGTTGAGACAAAAGGGGCGGGTCATGGGCGTAGCGATACGTACGGCGGGCGAGGACGACCGGGAGCTGGTCGTCCGGCTGCTCGACGGGGCGTTCCAGAACGATCCGGTGAGCGGCTGGGTCTTCCCGGACCCGGCGCACCGCCGCGCGACGCATCCCAGACTGATGGCCGCCTTCCTCGACATCGTGCTCGCCGAGGGCCGCGTCGACCTCGCCGAGGACGGCACGGCATGCGCCCTGTGGCTGTCCGTCCCCGCCGACGCCCACCCGGCGAACGAGGCGACCGAGGCGAACGAAGGGGACGAGGCGGAGGAGGCGCAGGGCGACGACGCCGCCCAGATGCGCGAGGCCGTCGATCCCGACAACGAGCGCGTCGAACTGATCGCTCGGCTCACGGCCGGGATACACCCCTCCGGGCGCGCCCACGAATACCTGTGGATGATCGGTGTCGCACCGGACAGCCAGGGCCTGGGGCTGGGTACCGCCCTCGTGCAGCACGTCCTCGACCGCTGCGACCGCGAGGGAGTGGCCGCCTACCTGGAGGCGAGCAGCGCCCGCAGCCGCACGCTGTACGAGCGCCTCGGTTTCGACCTCCTCGACCGCCCCCTGGACCTTCCGGACGGCCCCCAGATGTGGCCCATGTGGCGCGAGCCCCGGACCTGATCCCCACCCGCTGCCTCCGGTGCGCACGCTCGGCAGAAAACCCTGGACCGGTGGGGAGCGTCCCGCTCGCTCCGGCAATACCCTGAGGGCATGGTCAGAGAAGAGCACGACTGTCCCGTCTGCGGGCAGCATGTGACCACGGTGGTACGGCGGTACAAGACCCTGGGCGCATGGGTGCCGAAGTGGGTCGCCGGGCCGTGCCGGAACACCGAGTGCGAGGCGTACGTCGATCCCGAGGCGGAGGCCGCTGCCGACTCGGGGGCGAAGGGCGAGGCCGCCACGGGGAAACCCTGAGTCCGGCGGAGAGACGGGCAGAGAGCACCGGCCGGCCGGCGTACGCGCGGCACGGCCGGGCCCGTAGGTTGGCTTCATGCCCGAACCGCACATACTCCACATCACCGAACGCGCCCTCTGGGAAGCGGCCCGCGAGCGAGGCGCGTACGAGATGTCGACGCGTGGCCGCACCCTCCAGGAGGAGGGTTTCATCCACTGCTCGACCCGCGCCCAGCTCCCGGGCGTCGCGGCGTTCCTGTACGGCTCCTACGACGGCCCCGACGATCTGGTGGTGCTGGTCGTGGATCCCGCGCGGCTCGGCGTACCCCTGAAGTACGAGGCCCCGAAACCGGGCGGCGAGGAGTTCCCGCACGTGTACGGGCCGATCCCGGTGGCCGCCGTGGTCGACGTCGAGGCGTGGGGGTGAGCCGCAGGGCGTGGCGGCGGGCCGTCCTCGTGTGGGTGGTCGCGGTGGCCGTCGGGGGTGCGCTCACGGTGTGGCTGCGGGACTCGGCGGATTCGTCGGAGACGTACGGCCGCTACGGGACGAGCGACAGCGGTCCGGCGCTGGCGCCGGGGCAGGACGACGGGGAGAACGGGTGCCCGCCGACGCCGGGAGGTTCCCCGGATCCGGCGCCGGAAGCCGGTCCGACGCTGGTGATATGCGCGTACGGGATCGATCGCTAGGCGGGATTGTCCGCAGGCGTCGCCCTCGGCAGCCCGCCCGTCTCGGGGTCACGGCCGGTCAGGCAGTACGTGCCGCCCGCCGGGTCGCGCATGACCGTCCAGTGGGCGTGCCGGGCGACGACCGTGGCCCCCAGCTCCTCGTGGCGGGCGCTGGTCGCCCCGATGTCGGCGCAGGCCAGGTCCAGGTGGGCGGAGGCGGCGGGCCGGTCGGTGCCGAGGCGCTGGAGGAGGACCCGGACCGGGAGGCCGGCCGGGGGCCTGAGGACGTGGAACTCCGGGAGTGAGCCGGTGAGGGAGTCCCAGGCGGTCAGACGCTCCCAGAAGGCGACTTCCGTGTCGTAGGCGGTGGGCGGGATGTCGATGGACACCTGGTCGAGGCGGCTGCCGTGCGCCACGGCGGGCCGTACCGCCTCCCCGTGCCAGGGCACGGCGCAGAACAGCTGCCCGGCGGGGGAGCGCAGCACGGACCAGTCGGCGTGCGCCCCGACGACCGTCGCCCCGAGAGCCGACGCCGACCCTACGAAGGCGTCGACGTCCTCGACGGCGAAGTCGAGATGCGCGCCGCCGTCCCCGGAGGCCACCCCCTGGACCTTGACGCAGGCGTCGCCCGAGCCCGGCAGCAGGGTCATGAACTCGCCCTGCTCACCCCGGGTTTCGGACGCCCGGGCGTCCGTGACGGCGGTCCAGAACGCCTGGGCGGCGCCGAGGCGGCCGACGGGCCGGTCGACGAAGGCGTAGGTCCAGCGGATGCCGCTCTCGGTGTCGGTGCCGGTGCCGGTGTTGTTGGCGGTGCTCATGGGGTGATCGTAGGCTTGCGGGTTTCCACGGCACCCGCGTTTTTCGAGGAACAGCCTTTGCTCGCAGTTCGTCGCGAGTACGCCTGCGCTTGCTTCCATCGAACGCATGGACCACATCACGTTCCTGGTGGCGGTCGTCATCGTGACGGCCCTGGCCTTCGACTTCACCAACGGATTCCACGACACGGCGAACGCGATGGCCACGTCCATCGCCACCGGTGCCCTCAAACCGCGAACGGCGGTCCTGATCGGCGGTGTCCTCAACATTGTCGGCGCCTTCTTGTCCACCGAGGTCGCGAAGACGATCTCCGGCGGCATCGTCGACGACACGCTCGTCACCCCGGGGATGATCTTCGCGGGGCTCGTCGGGGCGATCCTGTGGAACCTGCTGACCTGGCTGGTGGGGCTGCCGTCGAGTTCCTCGCACGCCCTGTTCGGCGGGCTGATCGGCGCGGTGTGGGTGGGCGCGGGCGCCGAGGGCGTGCACTTCACCAAGGTCGTGGAGAAGGTGCTGATCCCGGCGCTGGCCTCGCCGCTGGTGGCCGGAGTCGCGGCCCTGATCGCCACGTACCTCGCCTACAGGCTCACGGCCCGCGCCCGCAAGGACTCGGTGACCAAGGGGTTCAGGGCCGGCCAGATCGCCTCCGCCTCCCTCGTCTCCCTCGCGCACGGCACGAACGACGCGCAGAAGACCATGGGCATCATCACCCTGACCCTGATCTCCGCGGGCGCGCTCGGCCACGACGCCGGTCCGCCGGTGTGGGTGATCGCCTCGGCGGGGCTCGCCATCGGCCTCGGCACCTATCTGGGCGGCTGGCGGATCATCCGGACCATGGGCAAGGGGCTGACCGAGATCCAGTCGCCGCAGGGCTTCGCCGCCGAGTCGGCGTCCACGGCCGTCATCCTCACCTCCGCCCACCTCGGCTTCGCCCTGTCCACCACTCAGGTGGCCTCGGGCAGCATCCTGGGCGCGGGTCTGGGCAGGCGGCTGGCGGAGGTGCGCTGGGGTGTCGCGGGCCGCATGGTGATGGCGTGGCTGATCACCCTGCCCGCCGCCGCACTGGTCGGCGGGGTCTCCGCGGGCGCGGTCAGGTACGGCGGCACCTTCGGCACCGTGGTCGTCGCGCTGGTCGCCGCCGCCGTCGCGGCGGGCATCGTCCTCGCCGCGCGCCGCAACCCCGTGAGCGCGCACAACGTCAACGACACCCACGAGGTCAGTATCAGGTCGACGCCGCCGACGGCCGTCGGTACGGCCGCGTGAGCGAGGGAGAACCCACATGAAGCTGGACTGGACCGCACTGGGCCAGGTGGCCGCCGTGAGCCTCGGGGTCACCGTCGCCGTGGTCGTCGTCTTCGCGTTCGGCGTCCTCGGACTCGCCCGGGTCGAGAGTGCGCGCGAGAATGACGGAGGTACCCACACGCTCGGGTTCGCCCAGGCGGGGCTGTGCTTCCTGGCATGTGCGGCCGTGGTCGCGTACGGCATCTATCTGATCGTGCCGCAGTTCCACTGACCACTGTTGATCGATATTGACCGCTGATGTCGATGCCGAGGAGGCCGACGGTATGACACCGCTTATGTCCGGACTGAAGGTCGACTACAGCGACCTCGACGAACCCGTCCTCGTCCGGCGGGACGGTACGCCGGTCGAGACCTGGCGGGAGAACTACCCGTACCCCGAGCGCATGGAGCGCAGGGAGTACGACCTGCACAAGCGGCTCCAGCAGATCGAACTGCTGAAGCTGCAGAGCTGGATCAAGCAGACCGGACGCCGGCTGGTCGTCGTCTTCGAGGGCCGGGACGCCGCCGGGAAAGGCGGCACGATCAAGCGCTTCACGGAGCATCTCAACCCGCGCGGCGCCCGCGTGGTGGCCCTGGAGAAGCCCACCGAACGCGAACGCGGCCAGTGGTACTTCCAGCGGTACGTCGAACACCTCCCGACCGCAGGCGAGATAGTCCTCTTCGACCGGTCCTGGTACAACCGGGCCGGCGTGGAGCGGGTCATGGGCTTCTGCACGGACGACGAGTACCGCCGCTTCACCCGTCAGGCCCCGCTGTTCGAGCGCATGCTCGTCGACGACGGCGTCGACCTGATCAAGTTCTGGTTCTCGGTCTCCCAGGGCGAACAGCGCACGCGTTTCACGATCCGCCAGGTCGACCCCGTACGGCAGTGGAAGCTGAGCCCCATGGACCTCGCCTCCCTGGACCGCTGGGACGACTACACGGCGGCCAAGGTCGCCATGTTCCGTGCGACGGACACCGAACAGGCCCCCTGGACGGTGGTGAAGAGCAACGACAAGAAGCGGGCGCGGGTGGAGGCGATGCGCAGCGTCCTGGCCCGCTTCGACTACACGGGCAAGGACGAGGAGGTCGTCGGCAGCCCGGACCCGAGCATCGTGGGCTCGGCGGTGAACCTGCTGGAGGCGGGGGAGGACGACGACGGCGAGTGAACGCCGCCCCACCCGCACCCGCACCCGCACCCGCACCCGCACCCGCACCCGGGAGCCGCTGACGTGACCGAACGCACCGCAGCCGCCGGCACCGACCGCGTCCGCCTCGCCGGAAGCGCGTACAGCAGCGACCGGGACCTGGCAGCCCGGCAGTCGCTCTACCAGTGGCAGACGCCCCGTCATGACCTGTCGGGCGTCGTCGTCGAGCAGCTGAGCGGTGTGCGGGGGAGCGGGCGCGTGGTCGACGTCGGCTGCGGCAACGGAAAGTACGTCCAGCGACTGCGCGAGGACCGGCCCGCCCTGTCCACGGTCGGCCTGGACATCTCGCCCGGCATCCTTGTCACCGTCCCAGGCCCGGTCGCCGTGGCGGATGTCACGCGGCTGCCGCTGGCCACGGGGAGCGTGGACGCCGCCCTGGCACTGCACATGCTGTACCACGTGCCCGACATCCCGCAGGCGGTGCGGGAGTTGGCGCGCGTCGTCGCCCGTGACGGGCTGGTGATCGCCTCCACCAACAGCGAGCGGGACAAGGCCGAACTCGACGACCTCTGGCAGCGGGCCGCGAGCGACGTGCTCGGCACCGGACAGGAACCGGCCCGGTTCTCGATCGGGGCCCGTTTCTCCCTGGAGAAGGCCCCGGGCTTCCTCGGGGAGGAGTTCGGCCGGGTGCGGACGATCGAGCTGCCCAGCACCGTCACGGTCCGTGAACCAGAGCCGGTCGTCGCGTACCTGGCGTCCTACCGGGCCTGGGCGGACCAGTACGACACGCCCTTCGACGCGACGATCGAGCGGGCCCGCGCCATCGTCACCGACCGGATCGCCCGCGAGGGCGTGTTCGAGGTCACCTGCCGGGCGGGGATTCTCGTCTGCAGGCGTTGAGCGGGCCGACGTGGCCGGGGCAGGGAAATGGCAGGGAGAGGTGAACGAGCCGGGACAGGTGAACGAGCCGGGACAGGGAAAAGGGCCGGTCAGCCTTCGACCGGCCCTTCGAGGAAGGCTTGCATCAGGCCTTCTTCGTCTCCCAGAAGATCTTGTCGATCTGGGCGATGTAGTCCAGCGCCTTCTGGCCCGTCGCCGGGTCGGTGGACGCCTTGGCGGCCGAGAGGGCCTTCAGGGCGTCGTTGACCAGCTGGTGCAGCTCCGGGTACTTCTCGAAGTGCGGCGGCTTGAAGTAGTCGCTCCACAGGACCGAAACGTGGTGCTTGGCGAGCTCTGCGCGCTGCTCCTTGATGACGGTGGCGCGCGCCTGGAAGTGCGGGTCGTCGTTGGCTGCCATTTTGTCCTGCACGGCCTTCACCGACTCCGCCTCAATGCGGGCCTGGGCCGGGTCGTAAACACCGCAGGGCAGGTCGCAGTGTGCACTGACCTTGACCTTGGGGGCAAACAGGCGGGAAAGCATGGAGCGTTCCTTCCTCGTGATCGTCTTCTCAGGTTGGACATTACTCCCTGAGAGAGGGGTTTTCGCGAGTGCCCCCATGGGCTTAGGACAAAAGTAGGGGCTCAGACCGGGACTGGTGGAGGATGGACCGGGGAGGTGCCGGGATGCCGGAGCTGTCGCAGGAGAGTGAACACGGAAGCGAACACGGGAGCGAGCGCCGAGGGGCTGCGAAGCACTTCGGATGGGTCGCGGTGAACGGGCCGTCCATGGTGCCCACGCTGTATCCCGGCGACTTTCTCGTGGTGCGGTACGGGAACCGGGTCAGGGCCGGGGACATCGTCGTCCTGCGTCATCCGTTCCAGCAGGATCTGCTGGTCGTCAAACGGGCCGCGGAGCGCCGTGAGGGCGGCTGGTGGGTGCTCGGGGACAATTCCTTCGCCGGCGGCGACAGCACCGACTACGGCACAGTGCCGCACGATCTGATCCTGGGCAGGGTCCGGTTCCGCTACCGGCCGCTCAAGCCCGGTCAGCGCTCGCCGCTGACGCTGCTGCGCTGGGCGGTGTCGGCCGCCAGGCCCGTCTTCTCGGACCGGTCCGCCTCCAGGCGCTTGCGGGCGCGGTAGGCGGCCACGTTGGCCCGGGTCGCGCAGCGGTCGGAGCAGTAGCGGCGGGAGCGGTTCGTCGAGGTGTCGAGGTAGGCGTTGCGGCAGGGCGGCGCCTCGCAGAGGCCGAGACGGTCCACGCCATACTCGGTGAGGTGGAAGGCCAGGCCCATGGCGGCGATGGCCGCGAAGCCCGCCGTCGCGTTCGACGGGTGGTCGGCGAGGTGCATGTGCCACAGCGGGCGGCCGTCGTCGTCCCGGAAGTCGTGTCCGGAGATCTGCGGGCTCACCGGGAACTCCAGCAGGAGCGAGTTCAGCAGGTCCACCGAGAGCGTCTCGTCGCCCGTGTCCGCCGCCTCGAAGACCGCGCGCAGACGGGCCCGTACGGAGCGGAAGCGGGTCACGTCGGCGTCGGTGGCGCGGCGGGCGGCCTGCTGGTTGGCGCCGAAGAGATCGCGAACGGCGTCGATCGAGGTCAGCGAGTCCTTTCCGCGGGCCGGTTCCTCGGTGTTGACGAGGCGCACGGCGTAGTCCGAGTAATAGGCCAGTTCCACTTGTAGTCCTTACGAGGGCGCTCTATGGTCGTGGATGCGGGGAAGTAACGGCTGATATTGCTTCCAGGGTATTACGCATGCGTTCGAAGCGGGCGAGCGAGTGACTGACCGACGGGGAGAGGCTTGCCATGACCACCACCACCGGCACCAACGGGACGAACACCGGAACCGACTGGAATGCCTGGCAGGCGAGCTGGGACCGGCAGCAGGAGTGGTACATGCCGGACCGTGAGGATCGGTTCCGGATCATGCTCGACATGGTCGAGGCCCTCGTCGGCCCCGCCCCGCGCGTGCTCGACCTCGCATGCGGCACGGGAAGTATCACGTCCCGGCTGCTCGACCGGTTCCCGCAGGCCACAAGCGTCGGCGTCGACCTCGACCCGGCGCTCCTCGCCATCGCCGAGGGCACCTTCGCGGGCGACGACCGGGTCACCTTCGTCACGGCCGACCTCAAGGACCCGCGGTGGACGAGCGGGCTGCCGTACGACTCGTACGACGCCGTTGTGACCGCCACCGCCCTGCACTGGCTGCACAGCGAACCCCTCGCGGACCTCTACGGCCGGATCGCGGAGCTCGTCCGCGGCGGCGGTCTGTTCATGAACGCGGACCACATGATCGACGACAGCACGCCCCGGATCAACGCGGCGGAGCGCGCACTGCGCCACGTACGTATGGATCAGGCCAAACACAGCGGCGCCGTCGACTGGGCGGAATGGTGGCGGCTCGCCGCCCAGGACCCCGTCCTCGCCGGGCCGACCGCCCGCCGCTTCGAGATCTACGGCGAGCACGCCGAAGGCGACATGCCCTCCGCCGGGTGGCACGCGCGCGTGCTCCGCGAGAAGGGGTTCGCGGAGGCGCGTCCCGTGTGGTGCTCACCCTCGGACACGCTGCTGCTCGCGCTCATGTGACCCGGGCACGCGGAAGAGGCGGTACGAGGATCTCGCACCGCCTCTTCCGTATGTCCGCTGTATGTCCGCGGTCGTCTCTGCTGTGGTCAGAGCACCTTGGACAGGAAGGACTGTGTCCGTTCGTGCTGCGGGTTCGTCAGGACGTCGCGCGGGTTGCCGGACTCGACGACCACGCCTCCGTCCATGAAGACGAGGCTGTCGCCGACCTCACGGGCGAAGCCCATCTCGTGGGTGACGACGACCATCGTCATACCGGACTCGGCCAGGTCGCGCATGACGTCCAGGACGTCACCGACCAGCTCCGGGTCCAGGGCCGAGGTCGGCTCGTCGAACAGCATCAGCTTCGGGTCCATGGCCAGGGCCCGGGCGATGGCGACGCGCTGCTGCCGCTGGAGTGTGTTCAAGGGGGTTTTGGTGAGCGGGAGTGAGTGCCGGTGGTCGGTGTCGCGCGCCTCGGCCGGGTGTCGGTTTTCAGCTAGGAACTGACGTTCTTGCATCGAATGCGTGACCTTCTGTGGAACTGCTCGTTGGAAGCAGTGGCAGGGGGCTTCGCGTGGGGTTGGGCGGGGGTGACGGGATGGGTGAACTGAGGGACTTGGCGTCGCCGTTCGTCGCGTCAGGTCCGAGTGGTGTGGCCGTCCGGACCCGTTTCAAGAAGCTGACACCGGACGATGGGAAGGTGCTGCGTCTGATGGGCGGGCATCTGGGGTCGCTGGCCTCGAAGGACCTCAAGGCGCGCTGTCGGGACGGCCTGGAGCACTCCGCTGAGACGTGGGCGGGACGCAAGCGGGGACTGACGGCCCTGTCGTCGTCGCGATGGGCGGGCAGTATCACCAAAGCCACTCATGACCAGTGGGCGCTGGCCCGTCGCTGCCAGCTGGCGCACATCCAGAACCTGGAAGCGGGCATCCGCACCATCGAGCAGCGACTGTCCCAGCCGGTCGGGCAAAAGGGGGCCAAGCGGGCACCGGGCGGTTACCGGTCGCGGCGGGAGTGGCATGCGAAGTCCCGGCGGCTGCGGGTGCTTGAGGACCGGCTGTCTGCCGCGCGGGCCGACCGTGAGGCAGGAGTCGTGCACGTCGTACGGGGCGGCAAGCAACTGGCCCGCACCCGCCACCACCTGGACGAGGCCGGATTCACCAAAGGCGAGTGGCGCCGGGGCTGGGAGGCGGAGCGCTGGTTCTGCCAGGCGGACGGTGAGTCGGGCAAGCGCTACGGCAACGAGACGATCCGTATCAGCCCCGAGGGTGAGGTGAGCATCAAACTCCCCGCGCCGCTCGCGTATCTGGCGAACGCCCCGTACGGGCGGTATGTCCTGGCCTGCCGGGTCGTGTTCGCGCACAGAGGCGGTGAGTGGGCGGACCGGGTCGCGGCCGACCGGGCTGTGGCCTACCGCATCCACCTGGATACCGGCCGGGACCGCTGGTACCTGACGGCCTCGTGGCAGACCCCCGTCACCCCGGCCATCCCGATCGAGGCTGCGCTCGCCCATGGCGTGATCGGCGTCGACATGAACGCCGACCACCTGGCCGCCTGGCAGCTGGACGTGCACGGCAACCCGACCGGCGCCCCGCGCCGTTTCTTCTACGACCTGTCCGGTACCGCCGAGCACCGTGACGCGCAGGTCCGCCACGCCCTCACCCGCCTGCTGTACTGGGCCAGAGATTGTGGTGTGCGCGCGATCGCGGTGGAGGACCTGGACTTCGCCGCCGAGAAGACCCGGGAGAAGCACGGCCGCAAGAAGCGCTTCCGGCAGCTGATCTCCGGCATGCCCACCGGGAAACTCCGCGCCCGGCTGTCCTCGATGGCCGTCCAGACAGGCGTCGTGGTCATCGCCGTCGACCCGGCCTACACCAGCCGCTGGGGTGCCCAGCACTGGCAGAAACCGCTCACCAGCACGACTCGCAAGACCACTCGTCACGATGCTGCTGCCGTGGCGATCGGAAGGCGCGCCCAGGGACACCCGATCCGGCGTCGGACGGCACCGCCCCCTGCTCACCGGAGTGATGAGCAGGGGCATCGGACCGTCCAGGCCGATCGGCGTGTTCCTGGGTGTGAGGGAACCCGCCCCCGCATTCCCGGACCACGGACACGATCCGTCGGCGCCGGACGCGGAGCGAACGCGGGCAACCAGAACGCCCAACACCGTCCGGGGCGTTCGGCCGAGCATGAGTTCTGGCAACAGGACTCACTCCCGCTCAGTCTCTAGGAACGGTAGTTGCCGGCCTTGTCACGCTGTCCTTCAGCTCGTATGGTTTGCCGCCCTTCTGGCGGGGCGAGCGCGCATACTAGGATGTTCCGGACATAGCCAGGGCGCCGGTGAACAGCGGCGCGGGATGATGGCGCGGGCCGATCTAGCGGAACTCACGTCCAAGTAGCTGGCGGTACTGGCGCTGAGCTACTGGGAGGACCTCAACGTCACGAACACCGCTGATCTGCTGGGGATGCGGGTGGGCACGGTGAAGAGCCACACGGCCAGGGGGATCGCGGCCATGACGGCCGGGATGCGGGAGGAACGCGTATGAGCGTCGACGAGGTCGAGACGTGGCTGGAGGGGCGGCAGCTCCTCGGGTGGGCCGTGGACGGAATCTCCGCCGACTGGGGGCGGTATGAGGCGGGTGTTCACGCAGGCAGCGCGGCTGACGTATGACGAGGGCGGTGGCCGCGTCGCGAACACGGGGACGATCAAGCCTCTCGGCGTGGCCACCGCCAAGGCGGCCAGGCTCGCGAAGCTGCTGTCGGTGGGCATCGGCGAGATCCGTGAAGTGCGCATGAACAAGCTCCTCTGACCGAACGAGAACTTCGCCCCGACCGTCATGGTCCATGTTCGAGAGGCTGCCGAACGTCCTCGAATTCCGGAAGAGCCGGGACCACCGCAGCGTCTTTACAGACAAGTGTCACATATGGGGCGAATGCCTCATCTCCACGCTCCAGCAAGAGAGCGGCGGCTCGGTCTGGCCCACGACGCCACTAGTACTACAGCCGGTGGTTTCACGGTGAGTGAGCGCGGGCGGTTCGGGTGCGGTAGTGGCTGGTTCGGGCTCGGGTCTGGTGGCGGGTGCGCCAGCGGTGCCAGTGCATGGCCAGCCAGGTCCGG
>NZ_JAAGLU010000459.1 GCF_010550245.1 Streptomyces sp. SID12501 | reverse complement strand
ACGCCGCGATGTGCAGCGACCACTGGGCGCCGTGGTCGGCGCACCAGGGGCACTCCGGGTTCGCGTGGACGTGGCTGGGGTCGGCGCTCGCGACGACGCGGCTGCCGTTCGGCGTGGTCAACGCGCCGGGTCAGCGGTACCACCCGGCGATCGTCGCGCAGGCGGCGGCGACGCTCGCGGCGATGTACCCGGGGCGGTTCTGGGTCGCGCTGGGCTCGGGCGAGAACATGAACGAGCACATCACCGGGACCGGCTGGCTGCCCAAGCCGGTGCGCGACGCGCGGCTGGTCGAGTGCGTCGAGGTGATCCGCGCGCTGCTCGACGGCGCGGAGGTCACGCACGACGGTCTCGTGACGGTCGACCGCGCGAAGCTGTGGACGCTGCCCGACGTGAAGCCGCTGCTCATCGGCCCGGCGGTCAGCGAGGCGACGGCCGCGAACCACGCGCGCTGGGCCGACGGGCTGGTGACCGTCAACCAGCCGCCCGAGACGCTGCGCCGCGT
>NZ_JAAGLU010000458.1 GCF_010550245.1 Streptomyces sp. SID12501 | reverse complement strand
AGGCGTTGGCCCCGGGGTCCTGGAGCACTTCGCAGACGGCGACCAGGTCGGCGACCTCCGGCAGGTGGAGGAGACCGGAGAGGCCGACCACCTCGACCGGGACGTCCCGGTCGACCAGGGCGCTCTGGATCGCCCCGAAGTCGCCGGCGGTCCGGCACAGCACGGCGATCTCGCCGGGTGGTGTTCCGGTGGCGACGAGGTGGGCGATCCGGTCGGCGAGCCAGGTCAGCTCGTCGGCGTGGGTGTCGAGGAGGGCGCAGCGGACGATGCCGTCGCGTTCGGCGCCGGGGGCGGGGCGCAGCGCCTCGACGCCTTCGTGCATGGCGCGCAGCGGGGCGGCGAGGCTGTTGGCCAGTTCGAGGAGCCGGCCGCCGCTGCGCCGGTTCTCGCTGAGCGAGAGGCGGGTCGCGGGGGCGCCGTCGGCGTGCGGGAAGTGTGCGGGGAAGTCGTCGAGGTTGGCGACGGAGGCTCCGCGCCAGCCGTAGATCGCCTGGCAGGGGTC
>NZ_JAAGLU010000457.1 GCF_010550245.1 Streptomyces sp. SID12501 | reverse complement strand
GCACTGCGAAAGCGGCGTTCGCCGGTGACGCGGACGTAGTCGGCGTCGCCGATCGCCTCGGCGTGATCGGGCCACAGTTCCAGGTAGGCAGCGCGGGTAACGACCACGCAGGCTGCGAGCTGGGCCTGGCGCAGGTCCTCGCCGAAGCGGGTCAGCTCCTCTGGAGTACCAAAGTTGCGGCGTGGGTTGAGGGGAGTGGAGGAGACCTGGGCAAGGGGGATCTTGACGATGGTGTAGGAGGCGACGCGGCCCTCCGCTACTGCCTTGGCTCGTCCGCGGGCGCTGAGGTCGGTTGTTGCCTGGAGGGCGTATGCCCTTTGGAAGCTGGATCCGCCTCCCAGTTTGTCTGCCTTGCTCATCCGACGAGCCTCCTGGTGAGTTCTCGCATGCTGCTGGCCTGCTCGCATTCGGGGGCGTACTCAAGCAGCGGCTGCTTGACCCCGTCGACCTCGCGCTGCTCCTTCAGGTCTGGGATGACCACAAGCACCGGGGGAGTGCCGAG
>NZ_JAAGLU010000456.1 GCF_010550245.1 Streptomyces sp. SID12501 | reverse complement strand
CCGCGACCACTGCCGAAAGCGCGGGAACTCGGTGCCGAAGAGGGACAGCGTGCCGTCGCTCAGCGGGACCTGGCCGACCACGGCGCGCACGGCCGTGGACTTGCCGGAGCCGTTGGCGCCGAGGAGCGCGACGACCTCGCCGCGGTGGACGGTGAGGTCGACGCCGCGCAGTACGGGGCGCGAGCCGAGCGAGGCCGTGGCCCCGCGCAGGGATATGACGGGCTGGTCGTCCGCCGTGCGGGGCGTGGACTGCATGGCTCGCACCTCCGTGACTGCTGGTGTCATTACTTGGCTCCGAGTGCCTTCTGGAGGTTCTTCAGGTTCGACCGCATGACCTCGAAGTAGTCAGCGCCCTGGGACTTGTCGGTGATTCCCTCCAGCGGGTCCAGGACATCGGTGGTCAGCCCGGTGTCCTTGGCGAGGGTCTTGGCCGTCTTGTCGCTGGCCAGCGCCTCGAAGAACACCGTCGTGACGTTGTCCTTCTTGGCCAGGGCCTGGAGGTC
>NZ_JAAGLU010000455.1 GCF_010550245.1 Streptomyces sp. SID12501 | reverse complement strand
GACCTGACAGGATCGGGAAAACGAAGCTCCCCCTGCGCGTGTGCCCCAGAGATACATGATTCTTCATGTAGTTACTCGCCTCTGGCTTCATACGCCCAGTGAATTCACTAAACGGACTGGCAGTGTAGCGCGCAGACATTTTCAGCATCCGATGGACTACATTCAATGCTCCGCTTGCTGCACCGATGCCCACGGAATCACCTGGACCCTCGGCACGAGAAAGGCGCAGCAAGAGAACATCGACACTCTCTACGTGAATGCGACGATATAGCTCGTGTGCGTCGATCTCATAATAATTACCAACTGCGGACAAGAATTCAACAAACCTGCGCCCGAAGTCACGGTACTCATCATTTATCGGCAGGAGATGGATCTCGGAATTAGACTCACCATTCGGCCCTGCCGGCTCAGCCCACTCTTCGAGTAGACCTTCCCGCCTATCAATTAGATCCCAACCTTGAGCATGCAGGTATCGGGATACGTTTCCTGGAGGAATCACGGAA
>NZ_JAAGLU010000454.1 GCF_010550245.1 Streptomyces sp. SID12501 | reverse complement strand
CCTCGTACGGGACATCGCAACGCCGGCCCGATAACCAACAGCGGCCAGAACGGCCGAATCCGGCAAGGACCGTACCCGCCGACGCACCCCTCCCAACGCGGCTCTCCGGCATCGGTCCTCCCCCTCCCGGGCCGCACGGGACTGCGCCGGACAGCCCATGCTCGCACCGACGCGAACGGATCCGCACCAGTGCGGAGGCAGATGCCACCCGCGTACGCGCCCGAGCCCGGCACGAAGCCGATCGAATCCTGCCATCGAAGAGGGCCCAGGCGCGCATCTACTCCAGGTCCGCCGCCGCGGCGTAGAGCCGTCGGCCGTGGTCGAGGGAGTAGCTGCGGTGGGTCAGGAGATCGGCGACCATCTCGTTGGCTGCTTCTGTTCGCGGATCAGGGTCCCCCCGCCGTCCTTGTCGCCCCTACCCGCGCTCTGCGTTCTTCCATGCGGCGGATCGCCGCCTCATCGACCCGCATGTTGTTCAACCGGGCGCGATGTGGAACCACCTG
>NZ_JAAGLU010000453.1 GCF_010550245.1 Streptomyces sp. SID12501 | reverse complement strand
GAGCCGGAAAAGCGGTGTCTGACCGGCCGGGTGCTCTGCATCAGCAAGAAGAGCCGGACCCTGGCGTGGATGATCGACGGCCGGGTCGTCTCGGCGATGGATGTGCGCTTCGGCTCGGAGTACACGCCGACCCGTGAGGGCGAGTTCCCGGTGTACTGGAAGTCCCGGGACCATGTGTCGACGCTGTACGACACCCCGATGCCGTACGCCCTGTTCTTCAGCGGCGGCCAGGCCGTGCACTACTCCGCCGACTTCGCGGCCAACGGCTACGGCGGTGCCTCGCACGGCTGTGTGAACGTCCGGGACAGGAAGAAGGCCGCGGCCCTCTTCGACCACGTGAAGAACGGCGACAAGGTCGTCATCTACTGGTGAACGCGGTACGGGGAGAGAGGGCGCGGGCGGGACCGGGGGAACGTGTCCCGCCCGCGCCGATGCGCTGAGCCGAAGGTACGGGGGGAACCCCGGCTCGTCGCGCTGCCGATGACCAGTCGGCTCACTCTGTA
>NZ_JAAGLU010000452.1 GCF_010550245.1 Streptomyces sp. SID12501 | reverse complement strand
CGGCCTCGATGGCCGCGTGCAGCGCGTCGACGTCCTCGCGGTACTCGCCGCCGGCGGTCCAGTCGACGTACTGCACGTGCCAGCCGTACGACTCGTAGCGCTTGAGCACGTCCTCGGTGAACGCGATCTGCGTGTCGCCCTCGATCGAGATGTGGTTGTCGTCCCACAGCACGACGAGGTTGCCGAGCTCCTGCGTGCCGGCGATCGACGAGGCCTCGCTCGTCACGCCCTCCTGCAGGTCGCCGTCCGAGGCGATGACGTACACGAAGTGGTCGAACGGGCTGGTGCCCGGCGCCGCCTCGGGGTCGAGCAGGCCGCGCTCGCGGCGGGCCGCCATCGCGAAGCCGACCGAGGACGCGAGGCCCTGGCCCAGCGGGCCGGTCGTGATCTCGACGCCGGCCGTGTGGCGGTACTCGGGGTGGCCGGGGGTCTTCGAGCCCCACGTGCGCAGCGCCTCGAGGTCCTCGAGCTCCAGGCCGAACCCGGCCAGGTAGAGCTGGATGT
>NZ_JAAGLU010000451.1 GCF_010550245.1 Streptomyces sp. SID12501 | reverse complement strand
AGAAGAAGTCGAGGTGCGCGGCCTCGGCGCGCGTGGCGAGGTGCTCGAACGACGAGAAGTCGACCTGGCTGCCCGCCTCGGGGTCGCTCCAGACCGTCGTGCTGTTGACGCCCGGGAAGTGCACCCCGAGGCGGACCTGCTTGCGCGGACGCGTGGTCATGGCGGACCCCTCTCAGGCCGTCGCGGCGAGGACGTTGGCGGGGCGCGCGAGCCCGAGGGTGTCGCGCAGCGTCGTGCCCGGGTAGGCGGTGCGGAACAGGCCCGCGCCCTGCAGCAGCGGCACCAGGCCGTCGACCACGGCGTCGAGGTCGGTGGGCAGCACGGCCGGCAGCAGGTGGAACCCGTCGACGACCTCGCGCCACGCGTCCAGCACGGCCGCGAGGTCCGCCGGCGTGCCGACGGGCGTGAGCGACGCCGGGCGCCACGGCTCGCCCGCCAGGTCGTCGAGGACCGCGAGCCGGGCCGCCGCCGACGACCGGTCGTCGGCCAGCAGCAGGTACGTGT
>NZ_JAAGLU010000450.1 GCF_010550245.1 Streptomyces sp. SID12501 | reverse complement strand
GGACCTCGGCGCGCTGACCGCGTCGGACTACGTCGCGCTCGCCCTGATCATCCTGGTGGCCTGCGCCGGCAAGCTCGTGGGCGCCATCCTCCCGGCGAGGCTGGCCGGGTTCTCCTGGCGGGAGTCCAGGGACCTGGGCCTGCTCATGAACACCAGGGGCCTGACGGAACTGATCATCCTGAACGCCGCCGTCAGCCTCGGCGTCCTCGACGGACGCATGTTCACCATGCTGGTGATCATGGCGCTGGTCACGACGGCCATGGCGGGCCCCCTGCTGTCGCGCCGCCGTCCCGCACCCGCCGCCGAACCGCTCGCCGGCGCGCAGCCGTCGGACGCGGACGACGTCCTGTCGCCGACCGTTGCCACGCCGGCCGCGGACTTCACCGCACCCCGTACCTGAGAGCCGAAGGCCGAAGCCGAGAGAGAGGCATGTCGTGATTCCCGTTCAGTCAGCAACCACCGAGAACCGGGCTCCCGTCGACGGACGCGCGCTGCGCGACGTGT